>NZ_JBIRYJ010000061.1:0-1010 GCF_044389785.1 Streptomyces sp. NPDC019443 | reverse complement strand
AGCTCCAGCACCGGAGCCCCCGCCAACGCCGCCCGCCAGTAGTTCAGTTGCTCTTCCAGTACCTCACCGGTCAGCCACTGTCGCTGCCACACCGCAAAGTCCGCGTACTGCACCTCCAGCGGCGCCAACGGATCCGCCTCACCATCCCGATAAGCCTCATACAGGTCCGACAGTTCACGCCGCAGGATCCGCCCGGACCACTCGTCCGACACGACGTGGTGCATCACCAGCGCCAGCACATGCTCATCCGCCGCCAGCCGGACCAACGTCGCCCGCACCAACGGACCCTCCGACAGGTCAAAGGCCCGCCCCGCATCCGCCGCCACCAACGCCCGTGCGGCCGCCCGCGGATCCACCGCATCGGACACATCCCGCACCGGCAACGGGACGGATGCCGGCTCGTCGATCACCTGGTAGGCCACGCCGTTCGAGCCCGCCACCAACCGCGTACGCAAGACCTCATGCCGCGCCACCACACCGGAGAGCGCCGCGCCCAGGGCCTCGACGTTCAAGTGCCCCCGCAGGCGTACGTGTGCCGGGGCGATGTATTCCGTGGAGCCGGGGTCGAACTGGTCGAGGAACCAAAGGCGTTGCTGTGCGAACGAGAGCGGCAGTGCCTGACCCCGGTCAGCGGGTGTCACCGAAGGTGCGCTTGCCCGGGCAGCTCCTTCAATAACCGATGCCAGGCCTCGTGCTGTCGGCTGGTCGAAGAGGGCCGACAGTGCGGCCTCGACGCCGAACACCTCGCGGACCCGGGAGATGACCTGGGTGGCGAGCAGCGAATGCCCACCGAGTTCGAAGAAGTCGTCGGCTGCACCGACGCGGTCCAGGCCGAGTACCTCGGACAGGATCCCTGTCAGTAGTTCCTCGGTCTCGGTGGCCGGGGCCACGAATCCGTCCACTCCACTGGCCTGGACTCCCTGTGGTTCGGGGAGGGCGGCGCGGTCGAGTTTGCCGTTCCCGGTCAGCGGCAGCTCCGCCAGCTCCACAAACACCGACGGCACCATGTA
>NZ_JBIRYJ010000060.1:0-1024 GCF_044389785.1 Streptomyces sp. NPDC019443 | reverse complement strand
CTAGTCTTCTGAGTCAGGAATTCTGTTGAGATGTGTAGGCTTGCTCTATGGCGGGGATGGGGCGGCCGAAGGCCGAGTTGACGCTGTCGGATGAGGAACGGGCCGCACTGGAGGGGTGGGTGCGGCGTCGTTCCACGCCGCAGGCGTGGGCACTGCGCTGTCGGATCATCCTGGCCTGCGCCGGGGGTGCCTCGAACAAGGACGTGGCGGCCCAACTCGGTTCCACGCCTCATGCGGTGGGGCGGTGGCGTGCCCGGTTCGTGCAGTACCGGATCGCCGGCCTGGGTGACATGCCACGTCCGGGTGGTCCCAGGACGGTGACCGACGAGCAGGTGGCCGCGGTGGTCACCAAGACGCTGGAATCCACTCCGAAGAACGCGACGCACTGGTCGACACGGGCCATGGCGAAAGAGACGGGCCTTTCGCAGTCGTCGGTGTCCCGGATCTGGCGGGCCTTCGGCCTGCAGCCGCACCGGTCGGAGACCTTCAAGCTGTCGACCGATCCGTACTTCGTCGACAAGGTCCACGATGTCGTGGGCCTCTACCTGGACCCGCCGGAGCGGGCCCTGGTGTTCTGCATGGACGAGAAGTCGCAGATCCAGGCCCTGGACCGGTCCCAGCCCGTGCTGCCGATGATGCCCGGGGTTCCCGAGCGGGCCACCCACGACTACGTCCGCGCCGGTACCACCACACTCTTTGCCGCTCTCGAGGTCGCCACAGGCAAGGTAATCGGCTCCCTGCACCGCCGGCACCGGGCCGAGGAGTTCAGGAAGTTCCTGACCAAGCTCGACAACGAGGTGCCAGCCGGCCTGGACATCCACCTCGTCTGCGACAACTACGCCACCCACAAGACGCCCGCCATCAAGAAATGGCTGCTGGCCCACCCCCGCTTCCACCTGCACTTCACACCCACAGGATCGTCCTGGCTGAACCTCGTCGAGCGGTGGTTCGCCGAACTCACCAACAAGCAGATACGGCGAGGCGTCCACAAGTCCGTCCAGGCCCTGGAGAAGGACATCCGCAA
>NZ_JBIRYJ010000059.1:0-1162 GCF_044389785.1 Streptomyces sp. NPDC019443 | reverse complement strand
CACTAGTGTCCTGCGCCGGAGATCCGTCGGCAGAAACGGGCGAGGGAGTCGAGGATCTCCTCGGCCGTCTTGGTCCAGATGAACGGCTTGGGGTCTTCGTTCCAGTTCTTGACCCAGGCGCGGATGTCGGCTTCGAGGACCTGGACGTTCTTGTGTGTGCCCCGGCGGATCATCTGGTCGGCCAGGAAGCCGAACCACCGCTCCACCTGGTTGATCCAGGAGGAGCCGGTCGGGGTGAAGTGCAGTTGGAACCGCGGGTGTTTGCCCAGCCATGTTTTGATCGCGGGAGTCTTGTGGGTGCCGTAGTTGTCCACGATCAGGTGGACCTGCAGGTGCGCGGGCACCTCCTTGTCGATGCGGATCAGGAACTTCTTGAACTCCGCTGCCCGGTGCCGGCGGTGCAGGGCACTGATGACCTCGCCGGTGGCGACATCGAACGCCGCGAACAAGGTGGTCAGACCGTTGCGGACGTAGTCGTGGGTGCGGCGTTCGGGCATGCCCGGCATTATCGGCAGGACCGGCTGGGACCGGTCCAGGGCCTGGATCTGGGACTTCTCGTCCACCGAGAGGACCACCGCACCCTCGGGCGGGTTGAAGTACAGGCCGACGACGTCGTAGACCTTCTCGACGAACAACGGGTCCGTCGACAGCTTGAAAGTGTCCGTCAGGTGCGGCTTGAGCTGGAACTTCCGCCAGATCCTGCCGACGGTGGACTTGGACAGGCCGCTGTGCTGTGCCATCGACGTGCGAGACCAGTGGGTGGCGTTCTTCGGGATCTCCTCCAGCGTCGTGACCACGACCGCCTCCACCTGATCGACGCTGATGGTGGGCGGCCGCCCAGGCCGGGGCTCGTCAACGAGCCCGTCCAGCCGGTCGGCCAGGAACCGCCGCCGCCACTTGCGGACCGTGTCCGCCGCCACCCGCAGATCCCGGGCGACCGCCACGATCGGCGGCACCTCAGGCCCTGCGCACGCCAGCACAATACGTGCCCGCAACGCCAACGCCTGAGCCGATGTCGCCCTACGCGTCCACCGCTCCAACACCGCCCGTTCCTCATCGGACAGCAGCAGCGGCTCCAACTTCGGGCCCCGACGAGGAACTGACGCACCAGCAGCAGAAGTCACACAACAACTAACGATCAACTACTGACGCAGGACACTAG
>NZ_JBIRYJ010000058.1:0-1303 GCF_044389785.1 Streptomyces sp. NPDC019443 | reverse complement strand
CCGGGTAGTTCTCGAAGACGAAGAGGGTGTTGAACAGAGCCTGGCCCGCCGGGAGTTCACTGCTCTCGGTAATCGTGACCAACGGCGTGTGCTCGTACTTACGCGCCCGCACCTGCTCGTCCTGCAACCCCGCCAGCCACTGGGCCACCGGCCGGTCCCGCTCCACCCGCACCCGCACCGGCGTCGTGTTCAACAACAGACCCACCATCGAGTCCATACCGTCGATCTGGCCACCACGACCCGACGACGTCACACCGAACACCACATCATCCGAACCCGCATACAACGACAACACCAACGCCCACGCACCCTGCACCACCGTGTTCAACGTCAACCGATGCCGCCGCGCAAACTCCGCCAGACCCGCACCCGCCAGACCCGGCGGCAACTCCACATGCAGATCCGCCTGCCCCTGATCCCCCGTAACCCGCTCCACACCCAACACCGTCGGCTCCACAAACCCCGCAAGCCGACCACCCCAATACCCCCGCGCCTCCACCAAATCCTGACCCGCCACCCACCCAGCGAACTCCCGGAACGGCGCACGCGCCAACAACTGCGGCCGATTCCCGTCACGGAAAGCGTGATACGCCTCCAGCACCTCCCCCAGCACAATGGGCACACTCCACCCATCCAGGAGGAGGTGGTGGTAACTCCACACGAGCTGATGCCGGTCACCGGCCAGCCGGATCAGAGCCAGCCGCACCAGCGTGGGAGCCGAGAAGTCCGCACCCCGCGCCCAGTCCTCCGCCAGGAAAGCATCCATCCGCTGCCGCCGGGCATCCTCCTCCAGCCGCGAGAAGTCCATCACCCGCAGGGGCAGCGGCACCGACCGGGACACCACCGCCAGCGGCTCCGGCACGCCATCCCACACCACCGCACTACGCAGCACCTCATGCCGCGCAAACACCAACTCCCACGCCCGCTTCAGAGCATCAAGATCCAGCTCCCCCTCCAGAAGCAGACCGTTCTGCACCCAGTACATCCCCGCATCCGAAGACAACTGACTGTGGAACACCATCCCCTGCTGCAACGCCGTCAACGGATAAATCTCGTCGATCACCGTCCCCACCCGACGCGCGACACCATCCACACCGGCCTGATCCAGCCCGGCCAGCGGAAAGTCCGACGGGGTACAACCACCCACCCCCGGACGGCAGCAGAACGCGATCAGATCGGCCAGGACATCCACATACCGCTGCGCCAGCCGCTCCACCGTCGCCTCGTCATACACCTCACCCCCATACGTCCACACCATCTCCAACCGACCGTCGACAACCTGGCTGTTGACCTCGATCAGGTG
>NZ_JBIRYJ010000057.1:0-1679 GCF_044389785.1 Streptomyces sp. NPDC019443 | reverse complement strand
AACACCCCACCGTCAGCGACCACAGCCACCGCATCCGGGCCGCCCAGCGCCCGCGCAGCAATCAGCTCATGCACCCCACCCACACCCGGCAGCGGGTCAACCGCACCACCCCACTGCCGCACCAGCCGATCGCGCTCCTCAGCCCCCAACACGGCCAGGTCGCCAACACGCCGATCCGCATCCGCGGCGACAGCCTCCAACACCGCGACGAGATGCGCCGCCAACCGCTCCACCGTCACCGCGTCGAACAGCGCGGTGCTGTACTCGATCTCCCCCGACAGTCCACCGTCGCTGTCCCCGAGCTTCACCGCCAGATCGAACTTGACGGGCAGTGCACCCGGATTCACGTACGCGCCGCGCTCAGCCACATAGCTGAAGAGCACCTGGAACAGCGGATTACGCGACCGGTCCCGGTCGGTGACCAACGCCTCCACCAACTGCTCGAACGGCACATCCTGATGCGCGTACGCACCCAGCGCCGACTCCCGCACCCGCCCCAGCAACTCCGTGAACGGCGGATCGCCGGACAAGTCGGTACGCATCACGAGGGTGTTGACCAGGAAGCCGATCAGATCCTCGGTCTCGGCACGGTTCCGGTTGGCCACCGGCGTGCCCACCACCACGTCGTCCGAACCCGTATACCGCCCCAACAGCACATCGAACGCCGTCAGCAGCGTCATGAACATCGACACACCGCGCTCACGGGACAGCACTCTCAGTGCCACCGTCGTCTCCGGCGAAACCGCGAATCCGGCCACCGCTCCCGCGGACGACCGCACCGCCGGTCGGGGCCGATCCGTGGGCATCTCCAGGGTCGGAGCGCCCGCCAACTGCTGTCGCCAGTAGTCGAGTTGTTCTTCCAGCACCACCCCGGCCAGCTGCTCTCGCTGCCACACCGAGAAGTCCGCGTACTGCACCGGCAGCGGCGGCAACGGATCCGGCTCACCCGCGCGGAACGCCTCGTACAAGGCAGACAGCTCACGCTGGAAGATGTGATCCGACCACTCGTCGAAGACCGCGTGATGCACCGACAGGGCCAGTACATGCGCGTCGGCAGCCAGCCGGATGAGCACGGCCCGGACCAGCGGACCGGCGGCCAGATCGAAGGGCGTCGACGCGTCCTGCGCGATCAGCCGTTCGGCCGCGCTCAGCGGATCGGCGTCGCCGGACACATCGACCACCGGCAGCACGAACGGCGCCGGCGGATCAATCGCCTGATACGCGACCCCGTCCTCGCCCGCGACCAGCCGGGTCCGCAGGACCTCGTGCCGCGCCACCACCCCGCCAAGGGCCGCACCCAGCACGTCGACGTCCAGGTCCCCGTCCCAGCGGATGGGCAACGGCAGGTTGTACTCCGCGGATCCTGGCTCCAAGCGATCCAGGAACCACACCCGCTGCTGAGCGAAGGACAACGGCAACGCCTCGTCCCTGCCGACCACGGCCATCGGCGCCACGAACGCACCGCCGCTGCCCAACCTCTCGATCACTCCGGCGAGGTCCCGCACGGTCGGCTGATCGAACAGGGCGGCGAGAGGCAACTCGACCTCGAGCACTTCTCGGATACGGAACAGCACCCGAGTCGCCAGCAGGGAGTGTCCGCCGAGTTCGAAGAAGTTGTCGGTGGCGCCCACCCGGTCCACACCCAGAAGCTGGGCCCATACCCCGGCCAGCAGCTCCTC
>NZ_JBIRYJ010000056.1:0-1746 GCF_044389785.1 Streptomyces sp. NPDC019443 | reverse complement strand
TGCGCAAGGTGCTCATCGCCAACCGTGGCGAAATCGCTGTTCGCGTTGCCCGTGCATGCCGGGACGCCGGGATCGGGAGCGTAGCCGTCTACGCCGATCCGGACCGGGATGCTCTGCATGTCCGCGCGGCCGACGAGGCGTTCGCTCTGGGCGGTGACACCCCGGCCGCCAGCTATCTGGACATGGCCAAGGTGCTCCAGGCGGCGAAGGATTCGGGGGCCGATGCCATCCATCCCGGTTACGGCTTCCTGTCCGAGAACGCCGAGTTCGCCCAGGCGGTCATCGATGCGGGTCTGACCTGGATCGGCCCGCCGCCGCAGGCGATCCGCGATCTGGGTGACAAGGTCGCCGCCCGTCATATCGCGCAGCGTGCGGGCGCGCCGCTGGTCGCCGGCACTGCGGATCCGGTTTCCGGTGCCGATGAGGTCGTCGCCTTCGCCCGGGAGCACGGGCTGCCGATCGCGATCAAGGCGGCGTTCGGCGGTGGCGGGCGGGGTCTGAAGGTTGCCCGCACCCTGGAGGAGGTGCCGGAGCTGTACGACTCGGCCGTGCGTGAGGCTGTTGCGGCGTTCGGGCGCGGGGAGTGCTTCGTCGAGCGGTACCTGGACAGGCCGCGGCATGTGGAGACGCAGTGTCTGGCCGACTCGCACGGCAATGTGGTGGTCGTATCGACCCGGGACTGCTCGCTGCAGCGCCGCCATCAGAAGCTGGTGGAGGAGGCCCCGGCGCCGTTCCTGTCCCAGGCGCAGAACGCCGAGCTGTATGCCGCGTCCAAGGCCATCCTGCGTGAGGCGGGCTATGTGGGTGCGGGCACCGTCGAGTTCCTCGTCGGCACCGACGGCACGATCTCCTTCCTGGAGGTCAACACCCGTCTGCAGGTCGAGCACCCGGTCACCGAGGAGGTCACCGGCATCGATCTGGTCCGTGAGATGTTCCGGATCGCGGACGGCGAGGAGCTCGGCTACGACGACCCGGCGGTGCGGGGGCATTCCTTCGAGTTCCGGATCAACGGTGAGGACCCGGGCCGGGGCTTTTTGCCCGCGCCGGGCACCGTGACCACTTTCGCCCCGCCGTCCGGTCCCGGGGTGCGGCTGGATGCGGGCGTGGAGTCCGGCAGCGTCATCGGTCCGGCCTGGGACTCGCTGCTGGCCAAGCTGATCGTCACCGGTGCCAGCCGTGAGCAGGCGCTGCAGCGTGCGGCGCGTGCGCTGGCGGAATTCGACGTCGAGGGCATGGCCACCGCGATTCCCTTCCACCGTGCGGTGGTCGCCGACCCGGCGTTCACCGCCGGCCCGTTCCGCGTGCACACCCGGTGGATCGAGACGGAGTTCGTCAACGACATCAAGGCGTTCGTCGCTCCGGCGGAGACGGACACGGAGGAGGAGCCGGGCCGCGAGACCGTCATCGTCGAGGTCGGCGGCAAGCGCCTGGAGGTCTCGCTGCCCTCCTCACTGGGCATGAGCCTGGCCCGTACCGGCCTGGCCGCCGGAGCCAAGCCCAAGCGGCGCGCCACGAAGAAGTCCGCCTCGGCGGCCTCCGGCGACACCCTCGCCTCCCCGATGCAGGGCACCATCGTCAAGATCGCGGTCGAGGAGGGCCAGGAGGTCAGTGAGGGCGACCTCGTCGTCGTCCTCGAAGCGATGAAGATGGAACAGCCCCTCAACGCCCACCGCTCCGGCACCATCAAGGGCCTGACCGCCGAAGTCGGCGCGTCCATCTCCTCCGGCGCCACCATCTGCGAAATCA
>NZ_JBIRYJ010000055.1:0-1814 GCF_044389785.1 Streptomyces sp. NPDC019443 | reverse complement strand
CGACGGTCCAGGTGTCGTTGCCGGTGAGGAGGGCGGCGAGGTCGCCCTTGCCGTTCTGTTCGATGGCGGTGTCGAGTTGGTCGGCCATCATCGTGTCGTAGACGGGCCGCTCGACACTGCGCAGTACTCCGATGGGGGTGTGGTGCAGGGTGTCGGGGTCGGCGAGCCGGGAGAGTGCGAAGGCCGTGGTGGGGCTGGCGCTGTGGGCGTCGTGGATCAGGATCCGGCTCTCGTTCTCCGGTGTGATCTGCACGACCTTCAGGTCGCCGGTCGCGGTGTCTCGTACGACGCCTTTGTCGCTGTCGGTGCCGAAACGGATCGGCCGGCCGTGTTCGAGGCGGATGACCGCTTCCTGGGCCTGCTGTTTGTCCTTGAGTGCGTCGAAGGCGCCGTCGTTGAAGATGTTGCAGTTCTGGTAGATCTCCACCAGTGCGGTGCCCTGGTGGTCGGCGGCCTGGCGCAGTACCTCGGTGAGGTGTTTGCGGTCGGAGTCGATGGTGCGGGCGACGAAGGATGCCTCCGCGCCGATTGCCAGGGATACCGGGTTGAAGGGCGCGTCCAGTGAGCCCATGGGCGTCGACTTGGTGATTTTGCCGACCTCGGAGGTCGGGCTGTACTGGCCTTTGGTGAGTCCGTAGATCCGGTTGTTGAAGAGCAGGATCTTCAGGTTCACGTTGCGGCGCAGTGCGTGGATCAGGTGGTTGCCGCCGATGGACAGGGCGTCGCCGTCGCCGGTGACGACCCAGACGGACAGGTCGCGGCGGGAGGAGGCGAGGCCGGTGGCGATGGCGGGCGCGCGGCCGTGGATGGAGTGCATCCCGTAGGTGTTCATGTAGTACGGGAAGCGGGAGGAGCAGCCGATTCCGGAGACGAAGACGATGTTCTCCTTCGCCAGACCGAGCTCGGGCATGAAGCCCTGCACGGCGGCGAGGATCGCGTAGTCACCGCAGCCTGGGCACCAGCGCACTTCCTGATCGGACTTGAAGTCCTTCATGGACTGCTTGGCCTCGGCCTTGGGCACCAGCGAGAGCGCCTCAGTCATTGATGGCCTCCTTGAGAGCTGTGGCGAGCTGCTCGGCCTTGAACGGCATGCCGTTGACCTGGGTATAGGAGTGCGCGTCGACCAGATACCTCGCCCGGATCAGGGTGGCGAGCTGGCCGAGGTTCATCTCGGGTACCACTACCTTTTCGTAACGCCCCAGAACCTCCCCGAGATTCCTCGGGAGGGGGTTGAGGTTGCGCAGATGGGCCTGCGCGATGGGGATCTTGGCGGCTCGCAGACGGCGGACGGCGGCGGTGATCGGCCCGTACGTCGATCCCCAGCCCAGGACCAGGGTCCTCGCGTGGTGCGGATCGTCGGCCTCGAGGTCCGGGACCTCGATGCCGTCGATCTTGGCCTGGCGGATACGGACCATGAAGTCGTGGTTGGCCGGGTCGTAGGAGATGTTGCCGGTGCCGTCCTGCTTCTCGATCCCGCCGATCCGGTGCTCGAGTCCGGGCGTCCCCGGAACCGCCCAGGGACGCGCCAGGGTCTGCGGATCACGCTTGTAGGGCCAGAACACCTCCGTCCCGTCCGCCAGCTCGTGGTTGGGCCCGGTCGCGAACTGCACCCGCAGATCCGGGAGTTCGTCGATCTCCGGGATACGCCACGGCTCGGAGCCGTTGGCCAGATAGCCGTCACTGAGAACAAAGACGGGAGTGCGGTAGGCGAGCGCGATGCGGGCCGCGTCGATGGCCGCGTCGAAGCAGTCGGCGGGCGTGCGCGGCGCGACGATCGGGACGGGAGCCTCACCGTTCCTGCCGTACATGGCCTG
>NZ_JBIRYJ010000054.1:0-1866 GCF_044389785.1 Streptomyces sp. NPDC019443 | reverse complement strand
ACCTTCTGATCCGTAGCTCTATCCAGAACGGTCAGCAGCGGTCATATTGGCTACTTCGAGGCCTCGGAGGGACTTTATCGAACGGGGTCGGTTGCTGTGGTTGCGGTACTTCGCTGCTGTACAAGGAGGGATCCGGTCAATGCACCGGGCCTGTCGTGCACCGAGCCCCTGCACCCCCGGAGCCGGGTAAGCGCAAGGGCTCGATAGCCTTACTACTGAGTCAATGGGGACCAAGGCGCTGGATTCGCCGTCCTACATCCGCCTTGGTCCCTCCTCAACCCTGCGGAGGGTAGGGGTCGTCGCCGTACGTGTACTCGTACTCGATCGTCCCGTCAGCCTTATGAACAACGAGCTGGCTCGGTCGATCGGCCGACGCCCTGCGCTGCCCTTCCTTGACCGCGTCACTCTTGTGCGTGTGCGTCGACAGAAGCGTCTGTTCCCGGCGCAGGACCCAGTCACCTCGGTTGGGGAGAACTCGGTATTTAGTGCGGCTCATCGTTGCGTCACTTCTCCTTGCGTACGCCCTTGAAGGGCTTGCTGTCGCTCTTCACGTTCAGGAACTTGCCGCTGATGGCATCGCGCAGCGTCCAGCCCCCGCGGGGGCTGTGGCTCTGGCTGCGCCCTTTAACGGCACCGCGCCGATATCCAGCGCCGGTGTTCTTGGCCATGTGTTACTCCGATCGGCTCGTCTCCGGCATGCCGCACGAGCACCATGCGGCAATCAGTGTCACGCTCACCTCAGTGACACCAGCGCAAACCCTACGCCGCCCCGTCAACGATTGTCAATCATCGGATTTGCTACCTGCAAGTAAGGTTTACTCTGCAAACCCACCCTGATAGCATGCGGTCAACCCAGGGAGAAGGCATGGCTCAGTCCGACGACCCCAAGATTGACCGCTTTTACATGGCGGTTGGTGAGCGCGTGCGGGGAGCGCGAACTGCGGCCCGTATGACTCAGGCCGGCCTCGCCGCGCAGCTCGGCTTGACGCGCTCGTCGGTTGCCAACCTCGAAGCGGGGCGGCAGCGCATCCCGCTCCATGTGTTTGCACTGGTGGCTGACGTGCTCGACGTAGAGCCTCACAAGCTGCTACCTGGCGGGCTCATGTCCACTAAGACCCCTGAACTAAGCGCTCTTGATGAACAACTCTCCGTCGTTGAGGAGAGTTCGCGCGATTTCATTGAAAGCACCTTGGCTCAATTGATCGACAACCCAGACGCAAAGGAGTGACCGTGACTAAGCCGACCCAGAACGCGCATGAACTCCTTGAAAAGCACGGAGTTTTGACGCTGCCGATTCCTATTGAAGAAATCGCTCGATCCGAAGGTGCTTTGATCGCGCGCAAATCCTTCGATGGAACCCAATCGGGGTTTGCTCTGCGTGATGGCGAGACGTGGATCATTGGGGTAAATGCGTCGACTAGCCCTCGACGTCAGCGGTTCACCATTGCCCATGAACTAGGGCATCTGGTCATGCATCAGGGCAAGTTGATTGTCGATCACACCATGCGCGTCAACTGGCGGGATGAGAAGTCGAGCATGGCTACTGATGCTGAGGAGATCGAGGCAAACGCATTCGCGGCCGCGATCTTGATGCCGGAGGTAGCCATCCGGCAGAGAGTTTCCACCCATCTCCGAGAGCGCCCTATGAGCAGAGAATCTCTGATTTCCGAGCTTTCACGCGAGTTCGACGTAAGCGTGGAGGCTATGGGCTATCGGCTTATCAACCTCGGGATCCTCGTTTCGTGACAGCTGTGCACGCGTAGAGGTCGGCGGAGGGGCTTTGGCCGGTGTCCTGCCCGGTTTGGGGTCGAGCATGATCAGGGGGCCGTACGCTTGCCAGCTACTCGGGCAGGCTTGTCCCCTGCC
>NZ_JBIRYJ010000053.1:0-2075 GCF_044389785.1 Streptomyces sp. NPDC019443 | reverse complement strand
GGGGGCGGTGTCGTCCGTCGCCGGATCGGGTACCCGAGGGCGCGCCTGCCAATCGCGACCGAGGCCGCGTCATGGCGAGTCATGGTTCGTTTGCTGCTGGTCAGCGGCTTGCGCCAGTGCTGGTCGCCCCACTGGGAGGTGTAGGCGGGATCGACCGCGACAATGGCGAGGCCGAGTTCGGCGGCCATGCTCACGAGCCGGGCGCGAAGTTTGCCGGTGGGCATGCCGGAGATGAGCTGCCGGAACCGCTTCTTGCGGCCGTGTTTCTCGCGGGTCTTCTCCTGCGCGAAGTCCAGGTCCTCAATCCCGATCGCAGCCACACCACAGCGTGTGGCCCAGTGCAGCAACTGGGTGATGGCGTGCCGGACTTGCGCGTCCCGATGCGGGGATGTCCCGGACAGGTCGTAGAAGAACCGCATGGGTTCGCCGAGGGGGTTGCCGTGCGGGTCGAGCCGGTAGGCGGCGAGGTGGTCGGCGTTGGTGTCCACGCCGATCATGCCCTTGGCTCGGGCGGCGTCCAGCGGGATCGTCTTGACGGGTGGGCGTTGCCAGGATGCGGTGAGGTACCAGCGGTCTCGCGGAACGTCCAGGTGGATGCGGTGGGCCACGGCCCGGTTGGCGGCGATACGGTCGGCCCATTCGGTGCCCCGGTGCTTGAATTCCACGCGGGCGGCGAGGACGTACCGGCCATGCTTCGCATTCGCCAGGTGCGCCATGGGCGCGGGCAGTTTGATCGAGACTTCCCCGTCCGGGGTGACGCGGATCGTCTCGTTCCCGTACCGCTTACCCGACTCCCCGTCGGCAGCCAGGAACCAGCGCTCCGCCTCCCAGCGTTCCCGCCACTGGTCCTTGGTGATCTGCGCGGCGGCAAGGTTGTGCCGGGTGCCCAGCAGGCGCCTGCCGCCGCGCACGACGTGCACGCGCCCGGCCTGACGGTCGGCCCGCTCCTGCTCCAGCCGGGCCTCCAGCGTGGCCAGGCGGCGGGACTTCATGAACCACTCGTGTTCGGACCGGTACCCGCCAGGAGCGCGCTTGGTGCCCTTCCCCCCGATCGGCTGGGACAGGCGGTGCATCAGCGTCCGCACACCGGCCTCAAGGGACTGGATGTGCGCGAGCTGACAGCGCCGGGACAGCGCCCACTGATCATGCGTGGCCTTGGTGATACTCCCCGCCCAGCGGGACGAGGACTCGGCGGTCAGGTCACGCTTGCGGGCCGCCCACGTGTCCGTGGAGTGCTCCATGCCGTCAGCGCACCGCTGCTTGAGGTCGCGGGAGGCCAGCGAACCGAGCAGGCCGCCAGCCATGCGCAGAATCTTCTCGTCCTCGGGCGTGAGTCCCTTGAGCCGGTCGCGAATCGCCACCCCGGACGGACCGAGCGCAACGAACGGCGCATCGATGGCGCGGAGCTTCTTCTTGGGTTCAGTCATCGGCAGCCGCCGCTTCCAGAGCCTTCTTCGCCCTGTTCTTCGCCGAGCGGCGGCCGTACAAGCGGGCGCACAACGACGTCAGCACCTCAACCATGTCCCGCACCAGATCGTCTTCGGCTTCACCGTCATCCAGCACCACCAGACGACGCCCAGTCGCGGACAGCGCGGCTTCGACCAGTTCGACGTTCATGCGGCCGAGCCGGTCTTTGTGTTCCACCACCACAGTGGTCACGGCCGAGTCGGCGAGCAGCCGTCTGGCCTTGGTCCGTCCTCCGTTCATGCCAGAGGCGATCTCGGATTCGATCCGCACTACGCGATGCCCGGCCTTGGCTGCCCACTGCGACAGCCGAGCGGTCTGACGCTCCAGATCGTCCTTCTGGTCGTGCGAAGAGACGCGGGCGTACAGGCCCACGCCACTGGTCACGGACGGTGAGGAGTTTGCCTCGATGTTGACCAGGATCGTGCGCGGTCCGACCCGCTCAGCGGGGACCGGGAGCGTGCCCTCACGAAACCATCGATAGGCGGTATGCGGATGCACACCGTTCGCTATCGCCCATTCCTTGAGGTTCATGAAGCGATCATATAACACCTACTCAGAGGCTTTAATGCAAACTAGAGTTGACTCAATCCCGAGCAGTTCCCGACCCC
>NZ_JBIRYJ010000052.1:0-2677 GCF_044389785.1 Streptomyces sp. NPDC019443 | reverse complement strand
ATCGGCCAGGAGACGGCGTCCACGACCAGGTGATGGATGACGAGGAGGACCAGTTGGCCCCGCTCACCCCGGTCGACGAGAGCCGCACGAAGGAGTGGTCCGTCACTGAGGCCGAGACCGGCCTGCACCTCCGTGGCCCGCGCCTCCAGGAACTCCCCTTCGACGTCCGAGGCGGAGGCATCGATGACCGACACCAGGTCGGCCGGTTCGACGGCCGCCATCACACGGCCGACCCACTTCCCGTCTTCCTGCACGAAGCGGGAGCGCAGTACGTCGTGCTGTTCGACCAGCACGCCCAACGCCAGCCGCAGCAGGTCGGGTTCGACCCGACCGTTGATCTCCAGCACCGTCGACTGGTTGAAGTGCCAGGGCTCCGGCTGCTCACGCTCCAGGAACCACCGCTGGATCGGAGTCAGCGGGAAGTCTCCGACCACCAGGCCCTGTTCGGCATCCAATGAGCTCTCACCCGACGCCACCGACGCCAGACCCGCCACCGTCTGGTGGTCGAACAACTGCGCCACCGTCACGTGAACACCGAGCTCCCGGGCCCGGGCCACCACACGGATACTGCTGATCGAGTCGCCGCCAAGCTCGAAGAAGTTGTCCTCGGCACCAACCCGTTCCACACCGAGGACCTGCGCCCACACCCCGGCCAGCACCTGCTCGACGCCGATGCGTGGTGGAACGTAAGCCTCTGGCGAACCCACACGGGCTGCGGCATCCGGCATCGGCAGTGCGGCCCGGTCGATCTTGCCGTTCGCGGTCAGCGGCAGCGCGGCCAGTTCCATGAACACGGCCGGGACCATGAAGGCCGGCAGACTCCGCTGGACGTGGTCCCGTATGTCATTGACCGACGGTATGCCCTCGGCCTGGTCGGCCGGAACGAGGTAGGCGACGAGGCGACGGTCCTCGGTGTCCCCATGGGCCGTCACGACGGCCGAGCGGATCTGCGGGTGGGCGGCGAGTACGGCCTCGATCTCGCCGGGTTCGATCCGGAAGCCGCGGACTTTGACCTGGTCGTCGGCGCGGCCGATGAAGTCGAGCTGTCCGTCCGCCAGCCAGCGGGCCCGGTCACCCGAGCGGTACATGCGCGAACCGTCGCCCGTGTACGGGTCGGGCACGAAGCGCTCGGCGGTCAGGGCAGGGCGCCCGCCGTAGCCACGGGCCACACCGGTGCCGGCGATGTACAGCTCGCCTGCCACGCCGACCGGGACCGGGTTCAGCCGCTCGTCCAGGACGTATGTCCGCGTGTTGTCGATCGGGGCGCCGATCGGCGGCGCGCCCCGGCCGTCGGGATCGACGGTCGCGATGCTCGCGCAGACCGTGGCCTCGGTCGGGCCGTACGCGTTCAGCAGCCGGTGGTGTTCCCGCCATACGGCCGCTGTTGCGGCGTCGAGGCGTTCGCCCGCAGTGACCAGGGTGGCCATACCGTCCAGGTCGCCGGGGTTCAGTACGGCCAGCAGCGACGGCGGCAAGGTCGCCACCCGCACATTCCGCCCCCGCATGAGCGCGGCCAACGCCTCGGGCTCGGCGCGCTGTTCGACCGTAGCCACCACCAGCGTCCCACCCGATGCCAGCGTCACACACATCTCGGAGACGGCTGCGTCGAACCCGAACGGCGCGAACTGCAACACGGCATCCCCGGCTCCGACGCCGAAGGCCCGGCCCTGCGCGCCCACCAGATTCACCACACCACGATGAGCGACCTGCACACCCTTCGGCCGCCCCGTCGACCCCGACGTATAAATTACATACGCCAGCTGGTCTGCCCGTACGGGTACTTCAGGCGCCGTGGACGGCAGGCCATCGGTAACAGCCGGGTCGTCCAGCCACACCACCGACTCCACCGGTAGTCCGCCGGCCACCCTCGCCACCTCGGCCACCGACCTGTGCCCGATCAGCACCTGCGCCGCACTGTCAGCCAGCATGAACTCCAGCCGCTCGACCGGATATTCCGGATCCAGCGGCAGATACGCGCCACCCGCCTGCCAGACCGCCACCATCGCCACAACCATGTCGACCCCACGCGGCAGGCACAGCCCCACGATCGACTCCGCACCCAGGCCGGATCCGCGCAGGTGATGCGCCAGTCGGTTGGCGCGGGCCATCAGCTCCCCGTACTTCAGGACCGTCTCGCCGCAGGCCACGGCCACGGCATCGGGGTACGCGTCCGCCCGGGCCGCGATCAGCTCGTGGACCCCGGCCGCCGAAAGCATCGGCGCCGCGGTGTCATTCCACTCCTCGACCACGCGACGCCGCTCAACAGCACTCAGAACCGGCAGTTCGGTCACCCGCTGCTCGGCGTCAGCCGCGATCGCCTCCAGCAGCGTGACAAGGTGCCCTGCCATCCTCTCGATCGTGGAGGTGTCGAACAGCGCGGTGCTGAACTGGAACTCTCCCGAGAGCTCGCCGTCGGACTCCCCCAGCGTGACCACCAGGTCGAACCTGACCGGCAACTCGTCGGCGTCCGCCGGTCCGGCGTCGGGGTCCCGGTGGGCCGCTTCGGCCGCGGTGTCGGTGTGGGCCTCAGCGCGGGCGTCGGTGTCCCGGGGTTCCTCACCCGACTGCCCGTTGTCGTAATCGAAGAGGACCTGGAAGAGGGGGCTGCGGGAGCGGTCCCGTTCCGTGACGAGCTCGTCGACGAGTTGCTCGAAGGGGAGGTCTTGATGGGCGTAGG
>NZ_JBIRYJ010000051.1:0-3569 GCF_044389785.1 Streptomyces sp. NPDC019443 | reverse complement strand
AAAGTGGATGTCAAAGGCCCCCAGCCATGATCGGCTGGGGGCCTTTGCACTGGTGGGCGCGGACGGTTTCGAACCGCCGACATCTGCTTTGTAAGCCTGGCGCCGATCATAAGCCGCTCTTGGCTGGTCAACAGGCACACAACAGCGCTGAGCACGGATCTGGCACGCGCGGCGCCGCCGACACCTGCCTTGGTCAGACTGCGGGGCGGCGCAACACGTCAGTCGGCTCCCAGTCGCGCTTGAAGAAGGCTTCAAGCCCGTGCTCGTTGACGAACTGCCGCTCCACCTCGTGGATGGGGTACATCCCCTGGATGTTGATCACGTCGTGACCCTCGTGTCCCGGAACACCGACATCGATGCCCAGGTAGTCGTCACTGTCGAGCACGATCGGCGCGAAAATACAGAATGCTGTCATCTCTGACTCGGGCACGATTCGCTCGCCAAAGTTGATGGTGCTGCCGTAGCTGAAGGGACAGGTGCCGCGAAGGTGCTCGGCGAGAAAGCCCACCGCGTGGGCCCAGATCACGTTGGTCGAGTTCACGCTGAGGCAGAGCTCCGGCAAGCCGTGCTGCCAATCCGGATGCTCCGCCAGCGACAAGCCGTAGGTGAGCGTCGTGAGAAGTCCATCCGGCAGGTCGTCGTATACGATCTCCGTCACGCGACTCAAGCCCTGCTTGGTCGACTCAACAGGGAAGAACCGGGGCTCCCTTCCCCCGGAAAGCCGATCAAGGTGGGCAAGGTAGTTCTCTACGCGACTGGCCATGTGCCCAGCCTGCACGATCACCCACACGCGGACACCACCAGGGGCGTCACCAGTAACGCTCTGCAACGGGTCCACAGAAGTTGAGCCAGAACCCCTTCTCATGCACAGAGCCAACCGGCTCCAGTTTGGAAGATCGCGTAACCGGATGCGGTCTGACCTGGCAAGTCACTGACCTATGCGTTTCCGGCTCACGCTCGCGCTGGACACGGGCTTTGAGGTCTGGCGTCATCCTTATCAGGTCGGTCCGGGATCCCAGTTGCGACCAGGGATGCAGCCGGTTCACCGGCCTCGGTGGTCGTGGATGATCGGCCATAACCGCCGGTGTTCGCTGCTGTTGGTGTCAGGCACTGATGTCAGCGAGAGCCGCTGTGCTTGACCCCGTCAGCCGACGGCGAGCAGCGCGGCAAGAATCAAAGCCGCTATCGCAGAGAAGACCCGCGGCTTCCTCCAGCCCGGTCCTGAAGCCTGGCGGGTCAGCTCCCAGGCGCCCACAAGACCGCCACCCAGACCCAGCGCGTCCCGCAGCAGGAAAACGGTGGTCTGCACAGGGAGCCTCCAGGTGCCTTCGAACGGACGGGAAGGCTATCCCTGGTGGCGGTTGCGCGGATGACCGGCCCCAGTTCGGAAGATCGCGTACGTGGTTGACGCTTGAGCTGGCAAGACGCTGACCCGTGCCTTCCTGGCGTGCTTGCCGGGCTTCCTCGCTTGCGTCCACTCGATCGGGCACGCAAGGGGCACGCGCCTAGCCACTGTTCGTATCCGCCGAGGCCTCGCTGCCCCTCGCGTGGTGCAGCATGCCGCTCAGCCGCCAGACGACGGCGATGGTTAGCGCGGCGGCTCCGATGCGCAGACCGTCGCTGAGCATCACATGCCGCAGCGCCTGGCTGGCCTCGCCCGCTGTTGCAGCCTGCTTCAGAGCCGAGTAGCCGCCCGTGGCCCAGGCGCCTGCGGCGAGTACGGTGAGCCACCACGCGGTGAGCAGAGGGTTGCCGCGACGGCGTCGCATCGCTGGCTGGGTGGCAGCCCACAGGTCGTTGATGAACATCTTCGGTATGAACAGCTGTCCCAGTGGAACCAGCCAGCCGAAGAGCACCCAAGCACGGTGGCGGCGCTGCCCTTGGGGCCAAACCGTGTCTGCGAGTGAGCGCATGCTGTCGAGCCAGAGGACGAACAGCAGCATGGTCGCGAGGAACGTCGCCTGCCACCACCCAGTCAGGTTCCCCAACCACATGTCGGCCCTGACCAACGCCTCGCCGTTATCCGACGGCTTCAGCGGTAGTGCCAGTAGCACCTGGTACCGGTGCCAGCCTGCTACCTCGGTCGCCACCGTCACCAACGCGAAGCAAGCGAGCATGCCGCACGTCCACCGGGTGAGCCCGGCTGGCGACGCCGCATTTCCACACATTCCGTACCTCCGGGAGGCCCGCCTGTGCGGACTTTCCGCAGGTCGCAGGGATCTTAGCCATTGAGGCGAGCGGAAGTCACGGCCCACGCTTGCCGAGATTGACGTTGCCTACTGACGGAGTCGGCAGTTCTGCTCACCCCCAGCGGAGCAGCTGCACACCCACCGGCTCACCCGCCCGCAGTCCCCAACGACTACCGGGAAGATCGAGCGGTTCCATCAGACGCTGCGGCGTGAACTCCTGGATGAGTCCGCGCCGTTCGCCGATGCGGTGGCGGCGCAGTCGGCGGTGGACAGCTGGCTGGAGGACTACAACCGGATACGGCCGCATCAGGCCCTGGACATGGCCGTCCCGGCGAGCAGATTCGTCCCCAGGCCGCGAACCGAGCAGGATGCACTGCCAGTGGTCCTGCCCGCCCGCCTCGACCCCGTCGCGACTGCGGCACCGCCAGATCCCCCGCCGCCTGAACCGGTGGCCGTGACCTGGCCGTTGGCCGAGGGTGAGGTTGGTGCGATCGAGTTGGACCGAGTGGTCCCCGCCTCGGGCAACCTGAGCCTGCGCGGGCAGCAGATCTGGTTCGGCCCTGCCCTGGCCGGCACCGCGGTGACCCTGCGCATCGACGTGAACCGGCTGCACGTGCTCATCGGCGGCGCACGCCACAAGACGCTGCCTTCGAAGCTGTCCGGCCGGGATCTGAAAGCCCTGCTGGCGGGAGGACAAGCGCGGCCTGCCGGGCCGTGGCCGGACGATCCCGGTCCGGCCGACTACGCCGGCGGCGTCGTGGAGGTGGATCGCACCGTCAACGCGGTCGGCTACGTCGGCCTGGGCGGCGACAAGGTCCTGATCGGCTGGCCGTTCGCCGGACAGCGGGTCACCCTGCGGCTGGACGGCCGAGTGCTGCAGGTCCTCGACGAACAGCGTGTCCTGCAGGCCACCCTGCCCAGCCCGCTGCCCCCGTCGACCTGCGGTCGTCTGCAAGGAGGCCGTCCGGCCGGACCGCCACCGCAGCTGCCTCCGCCCGCCGAACAGATCGCCGAGCGGACCGTCAGCAGCACCGGCGGCTTCATGGTCGCCGGACAACGCATCCAACTTGGCCGCGGCCATGCCCACCAGGTCGTCACCGCCCACCTGGCCGAGGACACCATCCGCATCTTCCAGGGCACCGAGCTGATCACCACCGTCCCCCGCGTGACCAGGAAGGAGGTGGTGGTCCGCAAGTCCGGCGAACACAACCGCCGGAAGATCGTCTAGGGCAGACGTCAAGCATCACCCGACGCCAACCCGTCAACCATCAACTGAGACTCGACAGCCTCCGCAGCGGCTCTAAAACTGACGATCATCGTTGACACCTGGGTCTCCGATCACTACGGAGATCCACATGTCGAAGTCCACCCCTCCGCTCG
>NZ_JBIRYJ010000050.1:0-3826 GCF_044389785.1 Streptomyces sp. NPDC019443 | reverse complement strand
ACGGCTCCGGGATCCAGGTCCGGCTCCGGGCCCAGATCATCAGGAACGGGAATCAGCACGTCGCTGTCGGCCAGGGTCTCGAGTGCAGCCTCGTCCTGAGCATTCTCGGCCAGAGTGTGCAAGGCCTGCTGAGCAGCGGATGGTGTGTTGTCCGAGGGAGTGTGCATCACAGTGTCCCGTCGTTGTGGGCGAACAGGCCGCCCGGAAGTGGCACCGGGGTGGAATTCACCGGGTACCCGGTTTGTGCGCTCATTTCACGCTCAGGCGTTTTCCTTTGTCCGCCTTCGACTCAGCCTGTGTTGACCGTACTTTTTGCCCACGGAAGGCGACCGGCTCGGTGTATGCAAGCCACGCCGTGCAATGCGACAGGCGACCATGCCCATGGTGGAGCACATGGCAGCCGGGTCTGGACAGGCGCCTTCACCGGCACTATCGAGCGGCTGAGGCAGCCCGCACACGGTTCTCGCCCAGACAGGTGACCCGAGGTGCGGCCGGTCGGCACGTCCACGATGGCCGGCACCGTGAAGCCCCGGTCGTAGCCGGGGTCGCGGGCGAAGTACGCCTCCTGGCGATGCCAAGCACCGGGTCGCGGCCGCCCGGGGCGAGGTCGAACGACCAGCTGCGCTCGTCGTGCGTGGGCCCGGCGATGGCCATGGGCAGCGCACTCTCCAGCCCGAGGAGCCGCCGCACGATCACCGCGCAGCTTGCCCACGGACAGGCGCGACTGACCACCAAACGGTAGCGGCCAGGCTCCACGCGGAAGCCCTCGCGTCCGTCGGCGGTGATCCGGGTGGTGATGTACCGGCTGTCGCGCGAGTACTCCCTGCCCGGGTTCACGGAACTCACCCCCATCGATTTACCCAAGAACGACGGGCACGAACACAACAAAGGGTTTCGCCATGAGAATGTCGCGGTCGCGCCAACGCCCTTGAGGGAGCTTCTGCGCCGGCGACGGAGAACAACCCGAAGCAGCGGCGCGGCATGGTGTCGTTTGCCGACCGAGGGCGGCGAGCGCTTCCGCACTCGCTCGCGACCCCTGTTGGCCGAGCGGCAGGCGTTAGAGGTAGTCCGGCAGAGGCTCGCCCTTGAGCTGTCCATCGACTGGCGGGTGATGACGTCGGCGTCAGAGAGTGAGTAGGGGCCGTTTGCCGGAAGTTGCCCGGGTAGGCGACCGCCAGGTCAAGATCCTGCTGGTCAGGCCGAGCGAAAGCGCGCGCGCGCAGACACGGTCGACCGATGTGCGCGTAGACCAGGAGCCGTACGTGGCGGTGCACAGCTTCTCGGCCGACCTCCCGTACGTGAGCGTGGCCGCCGACACCGCCCTTGAAACCGGATCCGCCGCTTCCAGCCTGTCGCCTCCGCGAACATCACATCCGCGCCCGTTGCCCACGACGGGAACTCCCAGAACTCCGGCGCCACGCTGCCACCACACCATCGGCCTCGATCCGGTTGCCGCAAGTCGGGTGCGAGGTGTGCACGACCGGACACGCACAGATCTCCAGTCCATCGAACTCGATGTCACCCCTGCCGGGCACGACACCACGGTCCGCCGCCATTTGTTTTCAGGGCGGAGCGGAATTCGACCTGCTCGTCCGTGACCACATAGGCATCCAGGCGCTGCGGCGGTTCTGACTCCGGCCCGCATCGAACGCGATCCGTTGGCCGCGGTAGCGGACAGTAGACCGGCGGGTGCGAAGAGCGCGGCGATTTCATCGCGCCCACGCCCATCAGCGTCATCCGCAGGTGCGGGGCCACCGTGCTCACCTCCCGACCCGGGACCCGTATCAGGTGTCTACCCGCGGAGGGCCCGTCGCCCGCGGCGGCTGAGAGGCCTCCGCTGAGGCGAGTGGCATCCTCCGGTGCGCCTGCCGACCGTGTCACTCTGCACCAACCGGGTAGCCGCTCTGGCGAGGATGCCGTTGTGACCACCCGCCTGAGATGGAGTCACCACCTCCCAGTCCCACATCGGCACCCGGACCGGGCCCGGTCCACAACGAGGTCCTGTCCCGGAACCCGAGCCCGATCCACATCCTCAGCCCGGCCCGATCCTCAGCCCGGCCCGCTGGGCCAGCGCCGGGCCCCAGAACCCGTCACCCGGCATGGTGGCCCGCCGTAGCACGCTTTCGGAGGAAGCTGCAGGCCTCAGCCCCCTTCCACCAACGTTCTGATCCCAGTCCAAAAGCCCTGAGCCGGCAGCTCTTGGAAGAGTCGGACCGGCCGCCCGGCCTGTCCAGAGCGGCGGCGGATCGGTCACGTGCGGGCCGCTGGGCGGCCTGGGGGGGGCGCCGCACGGGCCCAGCAGCGCGTCACACCCTGGCCCCAGAACCCGGGATCACCCTGATCTGCCAGTACAACTGGCAAGTCAAGGCGGCTGCAGGTGCTCCTCTCGCGATCCCCTACGTGCGCAGGCCGGCCCACCGCATGAAGCCGTTCCGGGCACGCAATGAGCCCACATCCGGGATACGGCGGCGTGTCCCCTCACTGCCCGGCTATGAGCCTGGTCAGCTGGGAGAGTCCGTTTTGGTTCCGCAGACCTCACAGGCTCCTGCTCCTCGCGCCAAGGGACGAACCAGCACTCCACACGCACGACGCGTGCCAGCTCTCCGACAGAAAGCAGCCAATCATGGGTCATGGTGGAGACGTCATCAACGAGCTGACTGCGGATCACCGCGAGATCGACTCGCTCTTCGCGCGGATCCAAGCTCTGCCGACCGGCGATTCACAGCGCCGGAGACTGGCCGACACTCTGACGATGGAACTTGTCCGGCACGCGGTCGCCGAAGAAGAACACCTATATCCGGCAGTGCGCCGCTACGTGGATGGCGGAGACGACATCGCCGACAAAGAGCTCTCCGATCACGGCGAAGTAGAGCGCATGCTCAAAGAACTGGAAGACCTCGAGCCCGGTGACAGCCGCTTCGACACCCTCGTGGCCGAGCTGAAGAGGTCAGTCACCACGCACGTGACCGACGAAGAGAACCGGCTGTTTCCCCTCCTGGCCAACTCCTGCAGCCGCGAAAAACTTCAGGAACTGGGCGAGTTCATCCGCCGCGCCAAGGAAACCGCTCCCACCCGCCCGCATCCGGCCGCCCCTGACACCCCGCCACTCAGCAAACTCTTGGCCCCTGGCCTGGGTATGGTCGACCGGATCCGCGACCTCCTCTCCGGCCGCGGGAGAGGCTGACCATGAGAGCGACCTGGGGGGCCTCGCGCTCCGACGGGGCTTTCGCTGAGGTGCCCGCCCCGCTGCGCGAGTTCATGGCCACGAACGCCGCCTGGCTCATTGTGTTTCCAGCCGCCCACCGATGCACCCGATCTGAACCCGCAGGTGGGGTGTGGTCGCTGGCCAAGGGGACCTGGGCAACCGTGGCAGACCTAGGCCAGATCACCCGCCCCGTGAAGCGCACGCTCAAGGTGCCCCGCGGGCGCGGTTGGCCTTCAGGCCTCGGAGAATGCCCGGATGTTGTGCGCAACCTCCTCGAGGTCCCGGCAGGCCGCGAGCACAAGGTACGACGGCTCCCGCCATCGACGGCCACGACAGAGTCGGCATCGTCGCCATCGCTAAGGCCCCACGTCGGCGACCTGCGGGAATCTCACCGGCTGATCCCTGCGCGGGCTTGCCGGACCCATGAGAGGGGTCCCAACGGCAGCAGACAACGGCGAGTGGGAGTCGCGGGCAGATCAGTCGCGCGTGCGGAGCGCTTGCCGCCCGCATAGCTCTTGACGGTCTTCTCGAGCGGCACCTCCTCACCGGTGCGCTCGTTGACCCGTTTGTTGCGGACCCGGTCGGCGGTGCCGCGCTGCAGCTGATGGAAGTGGACCGTGT
>NZ_JBIRYJ010000049.1:0-4078 GCF_044389785.1 Streptomyces sp. NPDC019443 | reverse complement strand
CATCGAACGACCGGGCAAACGCGGGGAACACCCCGTACAACTCCCGCCCCATCCCCAACCGCTGCGAACCCTGACCCGCAAACAAAAACGCCGTATGACCGCCGGCTTCCACGGAGCCCAGGACCACACTCGCCTCGGACTCCCCAACAGCGAGAGCCCGTAGCCCCCGCAAGAGTCCTTCTCGCTCCGAGGCGAGCACGACTGCCCGGTGCTCCAACGCCGACCGCGTCGTCGCCAACGACAAGGCCAGGTCGCCCAGCGCCAGTTCGGGGTCGGCCTCCACGAACGACAGCAACCGCTCCGCCTGCCCCCGAAGACCATCAGGGCTCACCGCCGAAACCACCACCGGCACCACCGTCAGCTCGCGCCCCTCACCCTCGCCGGACCCACCGTCCTCGTCCGCAAGAGCTGCCTCCACCGGCAGGGCCTGCTCCAGGATCACGTGCGCGTTCGTCCCGCTGATCCCGAACGACGACACACCCGCCCTGCGCGGCCGATCCACCTCCGGCCACCCCGTGTTCTCCGTCAGCAACCGGATGTCGCCCACTGACCAGTCCACATGCGAGGACGGCTCATCCACGTGGAGGGTGCGCGGCAGCATGCCATGCTCTATCGCCATGATCATCTTGATTACGCCGCCCACACCCGCGGCCGCCTGCGTGTGACCGACGTTCGACTTCAACGACCCCAGCCACAACGGCCGATTCTCAGGCCGGCCCTGCCCGTACGTGGCCAGCAACGCTTGCGCCTCGATCGGATCCCCGAGCGGCGTGCCGGTCCCATGGCCCTCCACCGCGTCCACATCCGCCGCCGACAGGCCCGCACCAGCCAGCGCCTGCCGGATCACCCGCTGCTGCGACGGACCGTTCGGCGCCGTCAGACCATTCGACGCACCGTCCTGATTCACCGCACTGCCACGCACCACCGCCCACACCCGATGCCCGTTGCGCCGGGCGTCCGACAAACGCTCCACCAGCAGCACACCCACACCCTCGGACCACGCCGTACCATCCGCGGCATCCGCGAACGCCTTGCACCGACCGTCCACAGCCAACCCGCGCTGCCGACTGAATTCCACAAAGGTGTCGGGCGTCGACATCACGGTCACACCACCGGCCAGCGCCAGATCGCACTCACCCGACCGCAACGACTGCACAGCCAGATGCAACGCCACCAACGATGACGAGCACGCGGTGTCCACCGTCACCGCCGGCCCCTCAAGACCGAAGGTGTAGGAGATCCGGCCCGACGCGACACTGCCCGTATTCCCAGTCAGCACGTACCCGTCGGCACCGTCCGAAGCCTCCCGCAGACACGACCCGTAGTCCTGGCCCATCGCTCCCGCGAAGACACCGGTCCGACTGCCCCGCAGCGACTCCAGACCGATCCCGACCCGCTCGAAGACCTCCCAGGAGGTCTCCAGCAACAGCCGCTGCTGCGGATCCATCGCCAGCGCCTCCCGCGGCGAAATCCCGAACAACCCCGCATCGAACGACGCCGCGTCGTAGAGGAACCCGCCCTCCCGCACATACGAAGTACCGAGCTTTTCGGGATCCGGGTCGAACAGCTCCTCCAGATCCCACCCACGGTCGGCCGGGAACCCGCCGATTCCCTCACCGCCGTCAACGACCAACTGCCACAGATCCTCAGGAGACTCCACCCCGCCCGGGAACCGGCATGCCATCCCCACGATCACCACCGGATCCTCGTCCCCCGCCACCAACGCAGGCAGGGCAGAATCGGAGAGCTCTTTCTCGCCCCCGACCAACTCGCCCCCCACCAACTCGCCCAGCACATACCGAGCCAGCGCCGCCGGAGTCGGATAGTCGAACACCAAGGTCGCCGAGAACCGCAGCCCCGTCACCGCGTTCACCCTGTTGCGCAACTCCACCGACGTCAGCGAGTCAAATCCCAGGACCTTGAACGACTGATCCGCGTCGACCTCCGCCGAGGAGGCATATCCCAGCGCCGCGGCGGTCCCAGCACGGATCAACTCCAGCACCAGGCTCTCCCGCTCGTCCGGTGCCAGTGCCGCCAACCGCCGTACGAGGTCGCCTTCCTTGGCGCTCGGAGCGTGAGCCTCGACGCTGCGGCGGACCGAGCCACGGACCAGGTTGCGCAGCAGCGACGGCACTTCCCTGCCTGACCTGCGCAGCGTGGCGGTGTCCAGGTTCACCGGCAATACGGCGGGCTTGCACAGTGCCGGGCGGCCGCTGTCCAGAATGCCGTCCAGGAGTCCCAGTCCTTGTTCGGCGGAGAGCGGGAGCATGCCCGACCTGGCCATACGCCGCAGGTCCGCCTCACTCAACTCACTGGTCATCCCCGCACCCGGCGCCCACGGACCCCACGCCAACGACGCCGCCGGCAGACCCCCCGCACGCCGGGACTCCGCCAGAGCATCCAAGAACGCATTCGCCGCCCCGTAGTTGGCCTGACCCGCACTGCCGAACGTCCCCGCCACCGACGAGAACACCACAAACGCCGCCAGATCCAGCCCACCCGTCAACTCATGCAAATACACGGCCGCATCCGCCTTCGGACGCAGCACCGCATCAAACCGCTCCGGCGTCAGCGACAAAACAACACCGTCATCCAGCACACCCGCCGTATGCACCACCGCAGTCAACGGATGCGCAACCGGAACCGCCGCCAACAGCCCCCTCACAGCCTCCCGATCACCGACATCAACCGCCGCAACCTCCACCTGAGCACCCAGAACGGCCAGCTCCGCCACCAACTCACCCGCCCCCGGCGCATCCACCCCACGCCGACTCGCCAGCACCAGATGCCGCACCCCGTGCTCAACCACCAGACGCCGAGCCACCAGAGCACCCAGACCACCCGTACCGCCGGTGATCAGTACCGTGCCCTGCGGGTCGAGAGCGACCGGCATCGTGAGGACGACCTTGCCCACATGCCTGGCCTGACTCAGGAATCGGAACGCATCCGGTGCCCGCCCCACGTCCCAGACCGTAACCGGCAACGGCTCCAGCACACCCCGCTCGAACAGATCGAGGAGCACGCTCAGCATCTCCTTGATCCGGTCGGGCCCCGCCTCGATCAGGTCGAACGCCTGGTAGCGCACGCCCGCGTGATCAGCGGCCACCTGCCCGGGCTCACGGATGTCGGTCTTGCCCATCTCCAGGAACCGGCCGCCCCGCGGCAGCAATCGCAGTGACGCGTCAACGAACTCCCGCGCCAGGGAGTCCAGGACCACGTCCATGCCCCGGCCACCGGTCGATTCCAGGAACGACCGCTCGAAGCCCAGATCACGCGAGGACGCGATATGCGCCTCATCCAGACCCGACCCGCGCAATGTTCCCCACTTGCCGGGACTCGCCGTACCGAACACCTCAGCACCCAGATGCCGCGCCAACTGCACCGCAGCCATACCAACCCCACCCGCGGCAGCATGAATCAGCACCGACTCACCCGCCTGCAACCCGCCCAGATCCACCAACGCGTAATACGCCGTCAGGAACACCACCGGCGCGGCCGCCGCCTGCGCGAACGACCACCCCTCCGGAACCCGCACCACCAACCGTGCATCCGCCACGACCACCGGACCGAACGCCCCCGACAGCATCCCCATCACGCGATCACCGACGGCCAACCCCGAGACCCCGGGGCCGACCTCGGTGACCACGCCCGCACCTTCCAGACCCAGCAGACCCGCCTCGCCCGGATACATACCGAGGACGTTCAGCACATCGCGGAAATTCACCCCGGCAGCCCGCACCGCGATCCGAACCTGACCTTCGAGCAACTCACTCGCAACCTCTGGGCAAGCTGTCAGGCACAAGCCCTCCAACGTGCCCTTCTCCGCAATGTCCAACCGCCACCCGCCCTCGGCAGCTGCCGGAATCGCCATGGGTCCATCGCTCGTCACACGAGCAACCCGCGGAGCGCGTACGGTGCCGCCACGCAGCGCGAACTCGGGCTCGTCCGAGGCCAGCGCACCCCCGAGCCCAGACCAGGACTCGGCCGTGCCATCCACATCCACCAGCACGAACCGGCCAGGATTCTCCGCCCTCGCCGCCCTCACCAGACCCCACACCGCCGCCAACACCGGATCCGG
>NZ_JBIRYJ010000048.1:0-3243 GCF_044389785.1 Streptomyces sp. NPDC019443 | reverse complement strand
TCCTTCGCGATGCCGGCCCCAGTGAACTCGCCCGTGTGGGCGGGGTGGTGGGTGGCTGGTCGTTGCTTGAGAACTGCACAGTGGACGCGAGCATCTGTGGCCAAGTTTTTAAGGGCGCACGGTGGATGCCTTGGCACCAGGAACCGATGAAGGACGTGGGAGGCCACGATAGTCCCCGGGGAGCCGTCAACCAGGCTTTGATCCGGGGGTTTCCGAATGGGGAAACCCGGCAGTCGTCATGGGCTGTCACCCGCTGCTGAACACATAGGCAGTGTGGAGGGAACGAGGGGAAGTGAAACATCTCAGTACCCTCAGGAAGAGAAAACAACCGTGATTCCGGGAGTAGTGGCGAGCGAAACCGGATGAGGCCAAACCGTATGCGTGTGATACCCGGCAGGGGTTGCGCATACGGGGTTGTGGGATTGCACTTTCATGGTCTGCCGGCCATGAGGCGAGTCAGAAACCGTTGATGTAGGCGAAGGACATGCGAAAGGTCCGGCGTAGAGGGTAAGACCCCCGTAGCTGAAACATCAGCGGCTTGCTTGTGCAACACCCAAGTAGCACGGGGCCCGAGAAATCCCGTGTGAATCTGGCGGGACCACCCGTTAAGCCTAAATATTCCCTGGTGACCGATAGCGGATAGTACCGTGAGGGAATGGTGAAAAGTACCGCGGGAGCGGAGTGAAATAGTACCTGAAACCGTGTGCCTACAAGCCGTGGGAGCGTCGCTGTTGTTCTTCGGAGCAACAGTCGTGACTGCGTGCCTTTTGAAGAATGAGCCTGCGAGTTTGCGGTGTGTTGCGAGGTTAACCCGTGTGGGGAAGCCGTAGCGAAAGCGAGTCCGAACAGGGCGGTATAGTAGCGCGCTCAAGACCCGAAGCGGAGTGATCTAGCCATGGGCAGGTTGAAGCGGAGGTAAGACTTCGTGGAGGACCGAACCCACCAGGGTTGAAAACCTGGGGGATGACCTGTGGTTAGGGGTGAAAGGCCAATCAAACTCCGTGATAGCTGGTTCTCCCCGAAATGCATTTAGGTGCAGCGTCGTGTGTTTCTTGCCGGAGGTAGAGCACTGGATAGGCGATGGGCCCTACCGGGTTACTGACCTTAGCCAAACTCCGAATGCCGGTAAGTGAGAGCGCGGCAGTGAGACTGTGGGGGATAAGCTCCATGGTCGAGAGGGAAACAGCCCAGAGCATCGACTAAGGCCCCTAAGCGTACGCTAAGTGGGAAAGGATGTGGAGTCGCAGAGACAACCAGGAGGTTGGCTTAGAAGCAGCCACCCTTGAAAGAGTGCGTAATAGCTCACTGGTCAAGTGATTCCGCGCCGACAATGTAGCGGGGCTCAAGCGTACCGCCGAAGTCGTGTCATTCGTACATATATCCCCAACGGGAGTGCGGATGGGTAGGGGAGCGTCGTGTGCCGGGTGAAGCCGCCGCGTAAGCGAGTGGTGGACGGTTCACGAGTGAGAATGCAGGCATGAGTAGCGATACACACGTGGGAAACGTGTGCGCCGATTGACTAAGGGTTCCTGGGTCAAGCTGATCTGCCCAGGGTAAGTCGGGACCTAAGGCGAGGCCGACAGGCGTAGTCGATGGACAACCGGTTGATATTCCGGTACCCGCTTTGAAACGCCCAGTATCGAGCCCATTAATGCTAAGGCCGTGAAGCCGCCCTGGATCCTTCGGGTGAAGGGGAGTGGTGGAGCCGCCGGCCCAAGGTGGTAGTAGGTAAGCGATGGGGTGACGCAGGAAGGTAGTCCAGCCCGGGCGGTGGTTGTCCCGGGGTAAGGGTGTAGGCCGTGTGGCAGGCAAATCCGTCACACATTAAGGCTGAGACCTGATGCCGAGCCGATTGTGGTGAAGTGGATGATCCTATGCTGTCGAGAAAAGCCTCTAGCGAGTTTCATGGCGGCCCGTACCCTAAACCGACTCAGGTGGTCAGGTAGAGAATACCGAGGCGTTCGGGTGAACTATGGTTAAGGAACTCGGCAAAATGCCCCCGTAACTTCGGGAGAAGGGGGGCCATCACTGGTGATCGGATTTACTCCGTGAGCTGGGGGTGGCCGCAGAGACCAGCGAGAAGCGACTGTTTACTAAAAACACAGGTCCGTGCGAAGCCGTAAGGCGATGTATACGGACTGACGCCTGCCCGGTGCTGGAACGTTAAGGGGACCGGTTAGTCACATTTCGGTGTGGCGAAGCTGAGAACTTAAGCGCCAGTAAACGGCGGTGGTAACTATAACCATCCTAAGGTAGCGAAATTCCTTGTCGGGTAAGTTCCGACCTGCACGAATGGCGTAACGACTTCTCGACTGTCTCAACCATAGGCCCGGTGAAATTGCACTACGAGTAAAGATGCTCGTTTCGCGCAGCAGGACGGAAAGACCCCGGGACCTTTACTACAGTTTGATATTGGTGTTCGGTTCGGCTTGTGTAGGATAGGTGGGAGACTGTGAACTCTGGACGCCAGTTCAGGGGGAGTCGTCGTTGAAATACCACTCTGGTCGTGCTGGATGTCTAACCTGGGTCCGTGATCCGGATCAGGGACAGTGTCTGATGGGTAGTTTAACTGGGGCGGTTGCCTCCCAAAGGGTAACGGAGGCGCCCAAAGGTTCCCTCAGCCTGGTTGGCAATCAGGTGTTGAGTGTAAGTGCACAAGGGAGCTTGACTGTGAGACCGACGGGTCGAGCAGGGACGAAAGTCGGGACTAGTGATCCGGCGGTGGCTTGTGGAAGCGCCGTCGCTCAACGGATAAAAGGTACCCCGGGGATAACAGGCTGATCTTCCCCAAGAGTCCATATCGACGGGATGGTTTGGCACCTCGATGTCGGCTCGTCGCATCCTGGGGCTGGAGTCGGTCCCAAGGGTTGGGCTGTTCGCCCATTAAAGCGGTACGCGAGCTGGGTTTAGAACGTCGTGAGACAGTTCGGTCCCTATCCGCTGTGCGCGTAGGAGTCTTGAGAAGGGCTGTCCCTAGTACGAGAGGACCGGGACGGACGAACCTCTGGTGTGCCAGTTGTCCTGCCAAGGGCATGGCTGGTTGGCTACGTTCGGAAAGGATAACCGCTGAAAGCATCTAAGCGGGAAGCCTGCTTCGAGATGAGGACTCCCACCTCCTTGAGAGGGTAAGGCTCCCAGTAGACGACTGGGTTGATAGGCCAGATGTGGAAGCCGGGCAACCGGTGAAGCTGACTGGTACTAATAGGCCGAGGGCTTGTCCTCAGTTGCTCGCGTCCACTGTGT
>NZ_JBIRYJ010000047.1:0-4967 GCF_044389785.1 Streptomyces sp. NPDC019443 | reverse complement strand
CCGGTGGCGAATGCCCGCTTGTATGTCCTGGACGCGCGGTTGAATCCGGTTCCGGTCGGGGTGGCTGGGGAGGTGTTCATCGCGGGCCCGCAGGTGGCCCGCGGGTACCGCGCCCAGCCGGTGTTGACGGCCGAGCGTTTCCTGCCGGACCCGTTCGCCGCCGACGGCTCGCGCATGTACAGGTCGGGTGACCGGGCGCGCTGGCTGGCCGACGGACAGCTCGACTTCGTCGGCCGCGCCGACGATCAGGTCAAGGTCCGCGGCTTCCGGATCGAACCCGGTGAGATCGAAGCCGTCCTGACCACCCACCCCCAGATCCGCAACGCCGTCGTGACGGCATTCGGCGACACCGAAGACCGTAGACTCGTGGCCTATCTCATCCCCGCCGACCAGGCCGACGGCCTCCCCTCCGTCACGGACCTGCGCTCCTTCGCGAGCGAACACCTCCCCACCTACATGATCCCGGCAGTCTTCCTGCCGCTCACGGACGTCCCCCTCACCCCCAACGGCAAACTCGACCGCTCCGCGCTCCCGCTCCCGGACGGCGGATGGCGGGTGGAGTCGGGTGGGTTCGTGGCTCCGGCCACCACGACTGAGGAACTGCTGGCCGGCTTGTGGGAGCAGCTGCTGGGTGTGGAGCGGGTCGGGGTCACGGACAACTTCTTCGAGCTGGGCGGGCATTCGCTCCTTGCAACTCGCGTCAACTCCCGTATCCGGGAACTGCTGGCGGTCGACGTACCGCTGTCCGCGCTGTTCGACCACCCGACCGTGCGCGAGCTGGCTGTCGTCATCGACGGAGCAGGTCAGTCGATTGCCGTCCCGCCGGTGGTGGCGGTGGACCGGGACGGGGCGCTGCCGCTGTCGTTCGCCCAGCAGCGTTTGTGGTTCCTGGACCAGCTCGAACCCGGCTCGGCGGAGTACAACATCGCGCTGCCGGTGTGGCTGCGGGGCGAGAAGCCGGACGTGGAGGCGCTCAACGCGGCTCTGAGTGCGCTCGTGGCGCGGCACGAGGTGCTGCGGACCCGGCTGGTGGCCGGCTCGGACGGTGTTCCGCACCAACTGATCGACCCGCCCACGGAGTTCTCGCTGCCGCTGGTGGACGTGTCCGGCGAGCCGGATCCGGTGGCGGCGGCTCGTGATCTGGTGGCGGTGGACGCGACGGTGCCGTTCGATCTGACCTGCGGTCCGCTGATCCGTGCCACGCTCGTCCGGCTGGCGCCCGACGAGCACGTACTGGCCCTGTCGGTGCACCATGCCGTCTTCGACGAGTGGTCGGACCGTGTCTTCCGGCGTGAGCTTTCGGCCTTGTACGAGGCGTTCCGGGAGGGTGAGCCGGATCCGTTGCCGCCGCTGTCCGTGCAGTACGCGGACTTCGCCGCTTGGCAGCGCCAGTGGCTCACCGGTGATGTGCTCGACCTTCAACTCGACTACTGGAAGGGACGGTTGGCGGGGGCTCCGGTGTTGGAGCTGCCCACCGACCGGCCGCGTCCGCCGGTTCGGTCCAGCGAGGGCGCGGCGATGCGCTTCACCGTTGCGGAGCGGACGGCTCGGAAGCTCAGGGAGCTGTCGCGCCGGAGCGGCGTGACGATGTTCATGACGCTGCTGGCCGGGCTCGGCGTCCTGCTGAGCCGGTACGCGGGGTCGGACGACGTGGTCGTGGGCACACCCGTCGCCAACCGGAACCGGACCGAGACCGAAGACCTGATCGGCTTCTTCGTCAACACCCTGGTACTGCGCACCGACTTGTCCGGCGACCCCTCCTTCGCCGAGCTGCTGGGCCGCGTACGTGAGACCGCGCTCGGCGCCTTCTCCCACCAGGATGCGCCGTTCGAGCAGCTCGTCGACGAACTGGCCACCGATCGGGACCGCTCCCGTACGCCGCTGTTCCAGGTCATGTTCAACTACGCCGCCTGGGACGCCGACCACACCCGTGGGCCCGCCGAGACGGACCGAGGCACGAGCCCGGGCCTCGGGGACTACACCGACGCGGGCGCGCTGGCCGCGGACGTGCTCGCCGACAGCCTTCCCGCGAAGTACGACCTGCTGTTCACGCTGGGCGACAGCGCCAGTGCCAGCAGCACTGGCGTTGGTGGCGGCTGCCTGACCGGTGAGGTGCAGTACAGCACCACTCTGTTCGACGCCACCACGATCGAGCGGATGATCGGGCATTTCGTGGCGCTGCTGGAGACGGTCGCCGCCAATGCCCAGCGGCCGCTGTCACAGGTGCCCATGCTGTCGGCGGACGAGTGGAACCTGCTGGTGGAGGAGTGGAACGCCACCGCGGCGCTGCCCTCCACCCACGCCCCCCAGGGCGTACACGAGACGATCGCGGCACGCGCGGCCGAACGACTCGACGCCGTGGCCGTGGTCTGCGGCGAGCACCGGCTGACCTATGCGGGACTCATGGAGCGCGCGAACCGGCTGGCGCACCAGCTGCGCGCAGCCGGTGTGAGCCGCGAGACGGTGGTGGGGCTGTACCTGGAGCGTGGCCTCGACCTCGTGACGGCCATGCTGGCGGTGTGGCAGGCGGGCGGCGCCTATCTCTCGCTCGACCTGAACTACCCGCCCGAGCGGCTCGGCTTCATGCTCACCGACAGTCGCGCGACGGTCGTGGTGACTCAGTCGCACCTGTCCGATGCCATGGCCCATGCCTTGACCGACGTGCGGGCCGAGGCGCCGTACACCGATCCGGCCGCGCTCGTGGTCGTGGACCATCCCGAGACAGCCGCCGCGATCGCCGCCCAACCGGCGACCGCCCCCACGATGGCCACCACCGACCCGGGGCAGCTTGCCTACGTGATCTACACGTCGGGCTCGACCGGGCGCCCCAAGGGTGTGCTGGTTCCGCACGCGAATGTGCACAGCCTGTTCGAGGCCGCCGACAGCACGGGCACCTTCGAACTCGGCCCGGACGACGTGTGGAGCGTGAGTCACTCCTCCGCGTTCGACTTCTCGGTATGGGAGATCTGGGGCGCGCTGACGCACGGGGCCCGCTGCATGGTCGTACCGACACAGACCGTGCGGGAGCCGTGGCTGCTGTACGACGCGCTCGCCGCCGAGGGTGTCACCGTACTCAGTGCCACACCGGAGCTCTTCCGCCAGCTGGCGGACGTCGGCGAGTCCGGCCGCACGCCCACTGACCTACGGTTCGTCGTGTTCGGCGGCGACGCACTGCAACAGGCGCACGTGGCACGGTGGGCCGACGCGCGGGGACTCGACGCCCCCGCCCTGGTGAACATGTACGGCATCACCGAGACCACGGTCCATGTCACTCACCACCGGATCGACGCCACTGACCTCGACGCCGACCTGAAGGTGCCCATCGGCCTTCCCCTGCCCGGGTGGCAGGTGTACGTCCTGGACGAGCATCTGAGGCCGACCCCGGTGGGCGTACCGGGTGAGTTGTACATCGGGGGCGCCGGTGTGGCCCGGGGCTATGGAGGCCGGCCGGCGCTGACGGCCGGGCGGTTCGTGGCCGACCCGTTCGCCGAGGGCGGCTCCCGGCTCTACCGGTCGGGCGACCGGGCACGCCGACTGCCCGGCGGTGTCCTGGAGTTCCTCGGACGCGCCGACAAACAGGTCAAGGTCCGCGGCTTCCGTATCGAGCCGGGTGAGATCGAGTCCCTGCTGACCGCACACACGGGAGTACGGTCCGCCGTGGTGGAGGCCGTCGGGGACGGCCCGGAACGCAGACTGTTGGCCTATCTGGTTCCCGCCGATCCCGGCGAGGGCATCCCCTCGCCGGCCGAACTGCGCGACCTCCTGCAGCAGAACCTCCCCGACTTCATGGTCCCCGCTGCCTTCGTCGAGTTGGCCGCACTGCCCCTGACCCCCAACGGCAAGCTGGACCGGGCCGCGCTGCCCCGGCCGGACCAACTGCCCCTGCAGGACGACTTCGCGGCACCGGCCGGGGCGACGGAGGAACTCCTCGCCGACATCTGGGCCCAGGTGCTCGACGTGGAACGCGTGGGCGCCAACGACAACTTCTTCGAGCTCGGCGGCCACTCGCTGCTCGCCACCCAGGTGGTCTCCCGCATCCGTGAGGCGTTCGCGGTCGAGACCCCCCTCGCCGCCCTCTTCGACCAACCGACCGTACGCCAACTCGCGGCGACCCTGGACGAGTCGGTCACCGGCCCCGCCGTCGTTCCCCCGGTGACACCGGCCGACCGCGACCAGGCGCTTCCGCTGTCGTTCGCACAGCAGCGGCTGTGGTTCCTGGACCAACTCGCGCCCGGCGCGGTGGAGTACGCCCTCCTGTCACCTGTGGGCTGGAACGGCCCCCTGGATGTCGCTGCCCTGGGTGCGGCGTTGTCCGGTGTGGTGGCGCGGCATGAGGTGTTGCGGACGCGGTTGGTGGCGGATGCGGATGGTGTGCCGCGTCAGGTGATCGATGCGCCGGCGTCGTTCGCGCTGCCGGTGGTGGATGTGTCGGGGGAGATGGATCCTCGGGTGGCTGTGCGGGCTCTGGTGGCGGCGGACGCCGCTGTCCCCTTCGACCTCGCGGCCGGACCGCTCGTACGGGCGACGCTTCTCCGGCTCGCGCCCGACGAGCACGTACTGGCGTTGGCCATGCACCACGTGGTCTTCGACGAGTGGTCCGACCAGGTCTTCCACCGTGAACTGATGGCCCTGTACGAGGCATTCCGGGCGGGCGAGCCGGACCCGCTGCCCCCGCTGCCTGTCCAGTACGCCGACTTCGCTGTCTGGCAGCGTGAGTGGCTGACGGGCGACCTGCTCGACGACCAACTCGCCTACTGGCGCACCCAGTTGGCAGATGCGCCGACCCTGGAACTGCCTACGGACAGGCCCCGGCCGCCGGTCCGCTCCTCGGCCGGCGCGGTGACCGACTTCGACATCCCCCGGGAGACGGCGGAGGCGCTGCGGGCGTTGTCCCGTGAGTGCGGTGTGTCGATGTTCATGACGTTGCTGTCGGTGTATGCGGTGTTGTTGGGGCGGTATGCGGGTTC
>NZ_JBIRYJ010000046.1:0-6517 GCF_044389785.1 Streptomyces sp. NPDC019443 | reverse complement strand
GCCCGTAACACCACCGACCAGCACCCGCCCCCGAGTACCCTAATCACCCCGCCACCAGGACATATACCCAACCAAAGCGGAATCCAGCACTAGGCCTTGTTGCTGCGCCGACGGGGTGAACCGGAGCATGATCCTGCCCCCGCGAGCGGGTGGTGCGGACTATGTCTGTAGACATGATCAGAAACGTGATGCGTGCCGCGGTGGTCGCCGCTCTGGCCGCCCTTCCTCTTACCGTGCCCACGTCGGCTCCCGCAGAGACGCGTGCCGCGCAGGCCGCTATCAAGTGCCCTGGCGGCTATGTGTGCATCTACCCGGAGGTCAACTTCGGGGCCAGCCCTGGGTGCGCCGCGCGGCCGACGGCGGCGTGAAAGACCTGCCCGCCGCGATCCGTGACCGCGGCAGCTCGATCCGCAACAACTCCGACCGCACCGCACGGGTTTACGAGAAGCGGAACTACTCGGGACGCTGGGTATGCGTGACCCGCAGCGGCGGCTCCATCCACGACCTGCGCTCCTACAACCTCAACGACCAGACCCGGTCTTTGAAGATCAACCGCAACGACTGCGGCTGATCCGATTCCCAAACGCAGGTGACCATGCGGCCGGCCCCGTCACGACTCTGAGGCGAAAAACTGGGCAGGCACGGGATGGATCCGCGGTGGGTCGATAGCCCCAGATGTCTTCACTCACAGCACTGCCTCTCGGTGCATAACAGATACGAGAATCCGCCGCTCGTCGCCGAACGTACGTCCGCAGTACCGGATCTGCCACTGGGCCAGGGCGCAGCCGTCGGCTCTCCCGTGGGGAGGCCGGGAGGGACGGCGCGGCCCCGCCCAGTGACAGCGCACGGGTGGGGCCAGGGGTGGGGGGCCTCCGCGGGGGGCTGGAGGATCACCGCCGTCACAGCATTGCACTGGATTCAGCCACACAACAGGGTCGTGACTTGAATTGATCGTGGGGGTTGCCGGGTTGATGCCTGAAGGGCAGCTGCCTGCTCAGAGGCTGATGAGCTTGCGCAGGACGAGCGCACTGATGCCCATGCCTGTCACGCCTGCGAGCAGGGCGCCGGAAGTGTTGCCAGCACTGAAATAGGTGAGCGCACCGAGGAGCGCTCCCACCACTACCGCAGCCAGGGCTTCGGCGTAGTCGGGTGGTGTCCGATTTGTACTCAAGCAGGGCCGACTTCCACAGGGCCAAGACGGTTCGGGCAACCGCCATGCCATGGGAGGCGGCGGCGTCCCGCCACGATGCGAAACCGCCGCCCATCCTCCGTCCCAGCCCTTGCTCCATCTATCGAAATTCGATAGATTCCCATCGCGACTCGATGGAGGGATGGGCCATGGGAAGGCTGACAGTGGGTGCGCTGCGCACCGTGCTCGTGTTGGTGCTCGCCGGCACCGTGTTCGTGCAGGCATTGATGGTGTGGGCGTTGGCCACTGACCCGGAGGACGGGTCGCTCCCGCTGACCCCGCTGCGCGTGATCACGATCCTGGGCATGGTGTCGGTCCAGGTGGCCCTGGTCTGCGTATGGCGGCTGGCGGCGATGGTGCGACGCGAAACCGTGTTCTCCCACGCCGCCTTCCGGTACGTGGACGGCGTGATCGGCGCGATCGTGGCCGCTGCCCTCGTGTGGTTCGCGGTCACTGCCATCAATGCGCCGGGCCAGCGGGACGACCCGGGCGTCACCGTCATCATGGGCGGGGTTGGCGTGGCCATCCTGGGGGTCGCGCTCATCGTGCTCGTGCTGCGGATGCTGCTCGCCCAGGCCGTCGCGCGCGACGTCGAAGCGGCGCAGATGCAGGCCGAGTTGGACGAGGTGATCTGATGCCGATCGCCGTGGACATCGACGTGATGCTGGCCAGGCGGAAGATGTCCGTGGGCGAGCTCGCGGACCGCGTAGGGATCACGCCCGCCAACCTGGCGGTACTCAAGAACGGCCGCGCCAAGGCGGTCCGCTTTGCGACGCTCGCCGCGCTCTGCGAGGTGCTCAGGTGCCAGCCGGGCGACCTGCTGCGCTGGGAGGCCGAGGACGCCGCGGGCGGATGACATGCCCCAGGGCGGCCGTGAAAATGCTGGCACCACCGGCCCGTGACGCGGCGGGGGACAGTGCGGACGTAGACAAGATGAGCTACCTGTCGTGCTCGGGAACACCCGGCGTCATGAGGGCGTGCAGGAAGGCGCGGGAAGACTGGGGTGGCCATCCGCGAAGCCCACGTACGGCGGGCTGACGTCAGAAGGCAGCAGGCACGGGCGAGAACTCCGCGGGCGCTGCTCAGGGGCGAAGGATCACGGCGGGCAGGCGGCGGCGCTGGGCGTCATGGGCATGCGCACGCTCTCTCCTGCAGACATCGGTCTTCGCCGGGGGCGTCATCGGCCCCGACACGGCTGACGGTCACGGGATCAATCCGTCCCGCACCATGAGAGCGGGGACGGCATGGAGCCGAGAGCGAGCACATGCAGATCGGCGAGGTCGCCGCACGGACCGAGCTGTCGCTGCGCACCATCCGGCACTACGAGGAGACGGGCCTGGTCATCCCCTCCGCCCGCTCCCAGGGCGGGTTCCGCCTCTACACCGAGGCCGACGTCGCGCGCCTGATGGTGATCCGTCGCATGAAGCCGCTCGGCTTCACTCTGGACGAGATGCGGGACCTGCTGGACGCAACTGACCGCCTCGACTCCGATGAGGAGCTGCCGGCGGACGAACGGGAAGCTCTGCTGGAGCGCGTCCGCGGATACGAACAAGGCGCATCCGAGCAGGTGGAGAAACTGCGTACCCAGCTGGCGCGGGCCGAGGAGTTCGCCGCCACCCTGCACGAACGCCTCACGCGCGTCCCCGCCCACTGACGACATCCGCCACGGCGGTTACCTGCCGGATCACCCGTCCTGACCGGCTGCGATCTTCGGTCTCGGGGCCGGATGCGCGAAGGGCCTGGTGAGGTGGGCGTGCAGGATTTAAAGGGCCACGTCCGCGCTGCGCTGACCGACCAGGACACTGGCCCCAACCACTGAGCGTGTTGAGGGCTGGATGTCGCCCTCCGTTGCGACGGGAGCGAATTCATGGTGGGCGTCCCGGCTGCGAGCTGCGTGGGAGCGCCACGCGGCACGCGGGAACAGGGGATACTGAGGGGGTGAGTCGAGACGTGCCGTTGCACCCCCGGTGGAGCCACCTGGCTGACCGGCTGCCCCCATCCCTGGAGGATCTGCGCGGGCCGGCAACCGGCGTGGTGCACTTGCCGCAGCACCTGGCCTGGTCCGGGCTGACCGAGTTCGACCTCGCCGATGAGCGGCTGGTGATCGGCCTGTACCGCATCGTGCTGAACAACGGCCAGCGCGAGGACCTGGTGACCTACCTGAACAGCGACCTGCTGCATCAGCACTGGCCCCTGCTGCGCCGCGTGGTGGGCAAACCGCTGCGCACCTGCTGGGAACAGCACTTCCCGGCGCTGGCCCCTGCCGCCGCGGCGTGAGGCTTCCCGCTCTGCATCAGCGTCTGCTGGCCGATGCCCTCGACGCGGGTGCCGCGTACGGCCTGGTCCTGGCCGGCGGCTATGCGGTGCAGGCCCATGATCTGGTGTCGCGGCTCAGCCAGGACCTGGACTTCGCCACCACCCACCAGGCAGGGCTGGACGTCATCACCAGCCATCTCGTCGAGGCGCTGACCGGCAAGGGCTGGCAGGTCACCGTCATCGAGGTGGCTCCCCGCATGGCCCGGCTCACGGCCCTCGACCCGGGCACCGGTCAGTCGTGCGAGCTGGACATCCTCAAAGAGATCTTCACCGGCCTCCGGCACACACGAGTGCCGGCCCGGTTCTGTCGGTCGACGACACCGTCGGGCTCAAGACCCGGGCTGTCCATGACCGCGGCTTCCCCCGTGACCTGCTCGACGTCTTCAGCGCCCGGCATCTGTACAGCACGGCCGAGATGGAACAGCTTGGCAGCCAGCATGACGAGGACTTCGACCTCGAAGAACTCCACGCACGGCTCGAGGCCGCCGATTTCACCTCCGACCGCGAGTTCGCCGCCTACGGCATGACACCCGAAGAGATCGCCGAGCTGCGCCAATGGGTCCAGGACTGGGCCACCGATCTCGGGCTGCGGCTGGCTGCCCGGTACGACGAGGACGCCGAGTAGCCTCAGCTGCCCGAGCAGGGCCAGCCCTCGTTTGACGGCCCGTAGGCCTCCCAGCAGGGGCCGCGCAAGGGCGGCCTGGGCGCGGCAGCCCGCCCGCTGCACAGCGGGCCGGAAGGGACGCTCAGCCCGAGGAACAGAACGGCGGAACGGTGAGCCGGAGCCGGGTGAGCCGCCGAGCCGCCGGGTGAGCCGGAGGAGGAGAGACCCACCGCCCACCTGAGTGGTTCCGCTGTGCCAGTCGGGGTCCGGCCCACGTGTCGCCGGAGAATTGACGCAGCTTCTCGCTAACTTCCTGAAGCGCCGACCAAATCCCCCGCCTTTCCGCGCAGCACGGAGGAGCTGATCATTCATGGCCGTGTGCGAGGTCTGCAACAACGACTACGAGATGGCGTTCGAGGTGCATGCCGCAGGAGCCGTGCACACCTTCGACAGCATCGAGTGCGCCGCCCAGAAGATGGCGCCGATCTGCGACAACTGCCAGTGCCGCATCCTCGGCCATGGTCTTCAATCGGACGGACAGTTCTTCTGCTGCGCGCACTGCGCGCGCCAGCAGGGCGTCGCGCAACTCGTGGATCACGCCTGAGCTGCATCGCCGGACTGAGTACCTGAGTCATCCTCGCCTCGCCGGGCGCCCGCCTCATCAAGCCGGCGCCGCTGGCGAGCGGCGACACACATGGCTCACCGCCACCGGTCGTCTCGCGCCTGACGCTCTCATTTTGGGCCTGGAGGTCCGTGCCTGGAAGCCCCGAGAGTACTGATGAGGGGGGACGTGGTGGCAGGCGTCGGACCTCCCGTGGGGAGGCGGGGAGGGCGGCGCGGCCCCGCCCAGTGAGGGGAAGCGACGAAATGCGGAGCGCGGGGTGACGAAAAGGGCGGGGCTCAGGCAGAGCGGCGACCGCTGCGCGTCCGTCGCCGTTCGCGCTCTGGTCGGTTCCCAGTCTGGGAACGCTGGACCTGCCGTGGAATCTCGGGCCGCTGCTGATACGTGAACTCGGTGGCCAGCGCGAGCGCTCGGCAGGCTTCCTCGGTCGTTGTGGAGGGCCGATTGCGTTCCCGCGCGTGCCCGTGGACTGCGCGCACGAAGCTTTCGACCCAGCCGGTGAAGCGAGCACGTTTGGTGGCGGTGTCCCGGTTGTCGATGGTCTCGGCGACCTCGCCCAGCCAGTACTCCGACCAACTGTCCATGACCAAGCCGTCACGGTGCTCCAGGAGCAGCTGGCCGATCCGCTGGGCGAGCGGGAAGCGCCGTTCCTGCACGAGGACCTGGGCGCGCTCGGCCCGTTCCTCAGCCGCGGCACGTTCCTCGTGTTCCCTGGCCACCTCGGGCATGCGGCGCTCGCCCGGTTCGCGGACCTGGTCGGCCCTTCAACCGGCGCGCCTTCTGATAGGCGCCCTGCTTCGACGTCACGCACAGCGCCTCTGCGAAGTGATGCCAGGGAACCCCGACGCTCCGGCCGCTCTCGATCGCCTTGAGCTGCCCGGGGCCGACACGTTCAAGCAGGAACTGCCACGACTGGCGCTACGGGTACGCCTGGCGGGGCTACTCCACGGACGTCAAGGGCTCCGGGGGGCAGTACGACAGGCCCGGCGATGTGCAGGTGACGCTGACGGTGCAGATGACCGTCACCGCCGACCGCCGCCCTGAGATCCCATCTCCGAACAGCCTGTGGGTGGGTCACAACTACGGTTTCGGTTTCTTCGTCAAACCGTCGAAGTTCCCCGATTGCCTTCCCCTTGAAGGTGTCGGCCTGTGCGAGCTGTCCTCCGGGCCGTTCTACAGCGGCTGCGAGGAACTGCGTAACGACGGCGACGGAACCAACCAATCTTCGGTGAGAACGCTCAGCCTTCGCTGCGACCGGTCACCCAGTTCGCTGGTCAGGCGGATGCGTCAGCATCTTGCTGACGCCTGGGCGCGGGAACGGCGGTGCGACGACGCTCACGGAACGCGCGGACGGCTTGCAGCACGAACTGCGCCGCTTCTGTGGAGGCTGGCGGCTGTTGCAGGCGGGCAGCAAGGTCGTCGATCTCTCCAACAGCATCGATGACTTGCTGCGTGTGCGTCTGGGCAGTCTCCACCAGGGCCTGCCCCGTGATCATGTGACGGGGTCTTGGAGCCAGATGCGGATCGAGGCGACGTCAACGGTGCTGGCTCTTCCCGAAGCGCTGCACATTGCGGGCTGCGTCGCGCAGGGCCAGGACGCGGGTCTTACCCACCGCGAGGTCAGATAGACGGGCCAGCGAGACAGGAAGACCTGCTTGCCCCAGAGCGAACCCGACCTGATGCGATGGTGCTCATCTGCTGGCCGGTCGGATCAGCCGTCGGGGTGCGCCTGGGTCTGCAGCCGCCAGCGGCCTCCAGTGCAGTTGCTGGGCGGCGGCGGAAACCG
>NZ_JBIRYJ010000045.1:0-6563 GCF_044389785.1 Streptomyces sp. NPDC019443 | reverse complement strand
ACCCCCCATACGACAACACCACATCACCCGACACCACCGCCACCGCATCCGGCACCGACAACGCCCGCCCAGCAATCAACTCATGCACCCCACCCGCACCCACACCAGGCACAGGAGTCGAAGCCGGAGTCGGAGTCGGAGTGTCATTCCACTCCTCCACCACCTGCCGCCACTCGTCCGCCGTCAACACCGGCAGCCGTGACAGTTCCCGTCCCGTGTCCTCGGCCACGGCTTCCAGCAGCGTGACCAGGTGGCCCGCCATCCGCTCCACCGTCACCGCGTCGAACAACGCAGTGCTGTACTCGAACTCCCCCGCCAGCCCCGCGTCGCTGTCGCTGAAGATCAACCGCAAGTCGAACTTGGCGACGATCGTGCCGTCCGCCGTATCGGCCGTGGCGAGGTCACCGGCACCAGCACCGGTGGAGGGTCCGACGGAGTCGTAGTTGAAGAGGGCCTGGAACAGCGGGGTACGCGACCGGTCCCGGTCGGTGACCAACGCCTCCACCAACTGCTCGAACGGCACATCCTGATGCGCGTACGCACCCAGCGCCGTCTCCCGAACACGCCCCAACACCTCACGGAACGACGGATCACCCGACAGATCCGCCCGCATCACCAGAGTGTTGACAAAGAACCCGATCAAGTCCTCGGTCTCGGCACGGTTCCGGTTCGCCACCGGCGTGCCCACCACCACATCCTCCGAACCCGCATACCGCCCCAACAACACCGCATACACCGACAGCAACGTCATGAACATCGACACACCGCACTCACGGGACAACGCCCGCAGCGCCTCGGCGGCCTCGTCGGGGACGGTGAAGCGTACGGATGCGCCCGCGGAGGAGCGGATCGGCGGCCGGGGGCGGTCGGTGGGGAGTTCCAGCTCCGGGGCTTCGGCCAACCGCTCGCGCCAGTAGGACAGTTGCTGGTCCAGGACCTCACCGTCCAACCACTGCCGCTGCCACACAGCAAAGTCCGCGTACTGCGCCTCAAGCGGCGGCAGCGGGTCGGGGTCACCCGCCCGGAATGCCTCGTACAGGGCCATCAGCTCGCGGTGGAAGACCTGGTCGGACCACTCGTCGAAGACCACGTGGTGCATGGCGACCACGAGGACGTGCTCCTCCGGTGCCAGGCAGAGAAGCGTGGCGCGGATCAGCGGTCCGGCCGCGAGGTCGAAGGGGACAGCGGCGTCCGCCGCCACCAGAGCCCGCACAGCCGCCCGAGGATCCATCTCCCCCGACACATCCACCACCGGCAGCGCGAACGACGCCGGCGCATCGATCACCTGACGCGGCACACCATCCGCATCCGCCACCAACCGCGTCCGCAACACCTCATGCCGCGCCACCACACCGGACAACGCCGCCCCCAGGGCAGCGACATCCAGGGCGGCGTCCCAGCGCACCCGCATCGACAGGTTGTACTCGGTCGACGACGGTTCCAACTGGTCCAGGAACCAGAGGCGCTGCTGTGCGAACGACAGGGGGATCGGACCGTCGGGGCGCGGTCCCCATTCGCGGCGCGATGCCTGCTCTCCCTTGAGGCGTCGCTTCAGCAATTCCCGCTTGGCGTCAGAAAGCATCAGTTGTCCCCTGCAAATGAGAAAGCTGAATTAGTGCATGACGGTGCGCTGCTCGGCCCTGGCGAATCCGTCACGACACCGAAAGGGAACGCGACGGCAAGAATCGATTCTCCGTCTCACCATGGCACACCACTGGATCATTGATCCAGTGAGTGGATGACCGGTCACCGCTCGGCGGGTCGGCCGAGCGGTGACGGGTGTCAGAGGGGAATGTTCAACTGCTGCGCGGCGGCGTTTGAACGCCGGGCGCTAGCGCGTGGCGTCGAGTTCGTACAGGTCCGTGCCCGCCAGCTTGGGCTGCTGGGCGGCGGAGACGGTGAAGCCGTGCCCTTCGAGGAGTCCAGTGATGCTCTTCAACCGGCCTTCCTCGTCGTGCACTTCGGTGACGACGCGACCGATCAGCGGCCAGTGCTCGTCCTCGACGCCGGCCAGGACCAGGTGCTCGGCGCGCTCGACGTCGATCTTCAGCAGGCCGATCTCGCGCAGCTCGTGGCGCCTGACCAGATCCGAGACGGTGAGTGTGGGAACTGTCAACTCTATTCCGCGGTGCAGGTCCTTGACGATTTCCCCGATGTAGTCCTCGGGAATTCCTGAGTTGCGCAGGAATATCTTGGTGTTCGCGTCGTCTGCCTGCGGGTCGGCGAACAGTCCCGAGTTCCCCGTCGACTTCGGGTAGTAGGTGAAGGTGCTCTCTCCTGCGCGATCGCTGACGGCGCTGCGTACGGCCACGGCTCCCGGCAGATGGCTGCGGAGATTCGTCTCGAGACACGCGTACGTCGTCGGCGCGGGTTCCACGGAGATGATCCGCAGATCGGGGACTCGCCAACCAAACATCAGGGACACGATGCCGATGTTGGCGCCGATGTCGAGCACGGTGTCGCCAGGCCGCAGCGCGTCCGCGGCCGACCGGTAGAGCCCTTGGCCCGTCGCCTCCGCCCAGAGGACCTTGGCCTCGGCCGCGCTGACGCAGCTGATTCCTCGTCCGTTGGGAAGCTCGTACGGGCTGGTGGCCGTGGGCGTGGTCGTCCGCGGCTCCGTCGGCTCGGTCATGCGGACGCTCCTCCGGCGTTGCCGTTCCTCAGGCGTTCGATCTCGGCGCTCAGATAGGCGCCCACGGCCTGTGCGCCCTCGTCGTAGAAGACGTTGGAGTGCTTGCCGGGCACGTCGATGACCTCGGGGCCGCGGGTGACCGGGATCTTCCACTGTTCGAGCGTCCACTGGTACGGCTTGGGCTGGTCGTCGCGCGGCATCAGCAGTACGACGCGGCCGTCGTAGTTGCGCATGCCGCGGTGCATGAGCTCGCCGTAGTACGAGTAGGCCAGCCGGTTGGTGACGAGGGCGCGCATGATGCGCAGGGCGTGCTTGTCGCCGTCGCGGACGCCCCGGGCGATCTCCTCGTCCGGTGCGCCGTACTTCAGGAGCCGCTTCTCGGTCCTGCGGTCGAGTGTCGTGCCGGGGTCGCCGGCCAGCGCCGCCTCGATGCTGTCGAGGAGTTTACGGTCGGACTTGCTGAAGGCCTGGCTGGGCAGGCGGCGGGCGAAGTGCTGGCGGGCCGGTGCCATGAGGTAGACGCCGGCGACATCCTTGCCCATGGCCGTCAGCTGGCGGGCCATCTCGAAGGCGACATAGGAGCTGCCGGACTGGGCGGTGAGGACGTACGGCCCGTCCTTCTGGATGCGCAGCACCTCCCCGATGTACGTGGTCGCCATCTCCTCGACCGAGGAGGGCTGCGCGTCCTCGCCGGTCAGTCCGCGTTCCTGCAGGCCGTAGAACTGCTGGCCCTCGGCGAGGTGCCCGGCGACCTCGGCGAACGCCGCGACCTCGCCGGTGAGGGTGTGGACGGCGAACACGGCCGGCAGGACCCTGCCGGCGCGGATGGTCACCGCCGAGCGCACCTCGGGGTCCTCGGCGTGGATCTGGATGAGCGGCGCTGCGGCTGCGATCGTCGGGTGGTCGAAGAGGTCGCCGACGCTGACGTCGTGCCCGGCGCTGCGGATGCGGCCGACGATCTGGGTAACCAGCAGCGAGTTGCCGCCCAACTCGAAGAAGTTGTCGTGGGCTCCGATGCGTTCGATGCCGAGGATCTCGGACCACACCTCCGCGAGCAGTTCCTCGGCCGCGCCGGACGGGGCGACGTACTCGGTACTGGTGGAGCGGACCGTCTCGGGTTCCGGCAGTGCCGCCCTGTCGACCTTGCCATTCGTCGTGAGCGGCAGCCGGGACATCTCCATGAAGGCCGCCGGGACCATGTAGTCCGGGATGCTGCGCAGCAGCGCCTCGCGCAGGTCGGCGGCCTCGGGGATGCCCTCGCTGTGATCGGCCGGCACCAGGTAGGCAGCAAACTTGCGGTCCGCGCTCTGCCCGTACGCCGTCACGACCGCCGTCCGTACCGCCGGGTGGGCGGCGAGCACCGCCTCGATCTCGCCGGGCTCGACCCGGAACCCGCGCACCTTGACCTGGTCGTCGGTGCGGGCGATGTATTCGAGCTGTCCGTCGACCAGCCAGCGCACCTGGTCGCCGGACCGGTACATGCGCGCGCCGTCCCCGGCGAACGGGTCGGCCACGAACCGCTCCGCACTCAGCGCGGCACGGCCCAGGTATCCCCGCGCGACGCCCGCGCCGCCGATGAACAGTTCGCCGGTCGTGCCGACAGGCACCGGGCGGAGTTGCTCGTCGAGCACGTAGACGCGGGTGTTGGAGATCGGGGAACCGATGGGCGGCCCACTGGGGTCAGGGTTTCCCGCCTCGACATGGAAGGTGTCGAGGGTGGCGATGCTTGCGCACACCGTCGTCTCGGTCGGACCGTACGCGTTGAACAGCCGACGGCCGTCGGACCACTGGGCGGCCACCTGCCCGTCGAGCCGCTCGCCCGCCGTGATCAGGGTGGACACACCGCCGAAGTCGGCCGGGCTCAGGGCGTCCAGCAGGGACGGGGGTACGGTGGCCACGCTCACTCCGGTACGGGCGGCGAGCGCTGCCAGGCGGCCGGGGTCGGCGCGGTCCTCCGCCTCAGCGACGACCAGGGTGCCCCCGGCCGCGAGCGCCATCAGCAGTTCCCACACCGACGCGTCGAACCCGAACGGCGCGAACTGCAGGACCGCGTCCCCGGCCCCGACACCGAACGTCTTCGCCTGGGCCTGCACCAGGTTCACCACACCGCCGTGCGCGATCTGCACACCCTTCGGCCGCCCCGTCGACCCCGACGTATAGATGACATACGCCAACTGACCTGCCTGTACGGGGACTTCAGGCGCCTTCGACGGCTGTGCGGCGAGCTCCGCCACGACGTCCGGGGCATCCACGACCACCGTCCGCAGGCGGCCCACCGGCAGCTCGTCCACCAGTTCCCCGGTTCCCAGCAGCAGCGTCGCCCGGCTGTCGGTCAGCATGAAGCCGAGCCGGTCCGCCGGGTACTCCGGGTCCAGCGGCAGATAGGCGCCGCCGGCCTGCCACACCGCGAGGATGGCCACGACCATGTCGATCCCGCGCGGCAGGCACAGCCCGACCACCGACTCGGAGCCCACACCCGCTCCGCGCAGGTAGTGCGCGAGCCGGTTCGCCCGCTCCATCAACTCGGCGTATGTCAGGGCCAGTTCGCCCGACACGACGGCCACGGCGCCCGGGGTCTCGGCCGCCCGCTCGGCGATCAGCTCGTGCACTCCGCTCGCCTCGGGCAGTTCCTCGACCGTGTCGTTCCACTCGTGCACCAGACGCCGGTATTCGACCTCGGTGAGCATCGGCAGCTCACCCACCGGCCGCTCGGCGTTCTCGCCCACAACTCCCAGCAACGTCACCATGTGCCCCGCAATCCGCTCGACCGTCACCGCGTCGAACAGAGCGGTGCTGTATTGGATCTCGCCGGTCAGGACGCCGTTGTCCTCCCCCAGCGCCACAACCATGTCGAACTGCACCGGCAGCAGACCCGTGCCGGTCTCGACGCGCATGCCGACCGCGCCGCGTGCCGCGTCGCTGTCGTTGCCGCTGTCCCTGTCAGGGGTGTCGGCCGCGCCCGCCCCGTCCCCGCCGGAATAGGACGTCCGGGCGGCTCCCGCCGTGTAGTTGAAGGACACGCGGGTGAGAGGGCTACGAGTACGGTCCCGCACATCCGCCAGGGCGTCCACCACCTGCTCGAACGGCAGGTCCTGGTGTGCGTACGCCCCCAGCGCCGTCTCCCGTACGCGGCGCAGCACCTCGGTGAAGGACGGGGTGCCGGACAGGTCCGTCCGCATGACCAGGGTGTTGACGAAGAACCCGATGAGGTCCTCGGTCTCGGCCCGGTTCCGGTTCGCGACCGGCGTGCTCACGACGACGTCGTCCGACTCGGTGTAGCGGCCCATGAGGATGTCGAAGGCGGCGAGCAGGGTCATGAACATCGTCGTGCCGTGCTCGCGCGACAGCGCCCGCAGCGCCGCGGCGGTCTCCGCCGGGACGGTGAACCTCGCCACCGACCCCTCCGTGGAGCGGACCGTCGGCCGGGGCCGGTCGGTCGGCAGCTCCAGGTTCTTCGCTCCCGTCAACTTCTCACGCCAGTAGGCGATCTGCGCGTCACGCACGTCCCCTGAGAGCCAACTCCGCTGCCACGCCGCGACATCGGCGTACTGGACCGCGAGGGGCGGCAGCGGATTCGGCTCACCGGCCTTGAACGCCCGGTACAGGACGGAGAACTCGCGCTGGAGGACGCCGTCCGACCACTCGTCGAAGACGACGTGATGCATCGCGAGGACGAGTACGTGGTCGCCCGGGGCCAGGCGGACGAGGGTGGCGCGGAGGAGAGGGCCGGCGGCGAGATCGAAGGGCGTCAGACCGTCCTTGACGATCAGGCCGTCCGCCTCCCCCTGTGGATCTTCGCTGCCGGACAGGTCCAGCAGCGGCAGGGGAACGGGGGTCGGCGGGTCGATGAGCTGGTGCGGTACGCCCTCGGCATCGGCCACCAGACGGGTGCGCAGCACCTCGTGGCGGGCCACGATCGCGTCCAAGGCCG
>NZ_JBIRYJ010000044.1:0-8255 GCF_044389785.1 Streptomyces sp. NPDC019443 | reverse complement strand
GGCAAAACCACCGCCGTGTCATTCCACACCCGCGTCAGCCGATCCAACTCCGCAGCGGCCACCAGCGGCACCTCGCCCACCCGCCGGCCCGCGTCGACAGCGACAGCCTCCAGCAGCGTCACCAGGTGCCCCGCCATCCGCTCCACCGTTCCGGCCTCGAACAACGCAGCGCTGAACTGGATACCTGCCTTGAGCGTGCCGTCGCCGGCTTCCTCAACCATCACCCACAGGTCGAACGGCACGGCGACCTGGCCGACTTGACCGACCTGTGTGCCAGGTTCCCCATCGACATCGGCGGCGCCTCGAACGGCCTCACCGTCTCCAGCGCCGTAACTGAAGAACACCTGGAACAGCGGGGTGCGGGAGCGGTCCCGCTCGGTGACCAGTTCGTCGACGAGCTGCTCGAACGGCAGATCCTGATGCGCGTACGCACCCAACGCCGTCTCCCGCACCCGCCCCAGTACGTCCCCGAACGAAGGATCACCGGACAGATCCGTGCGCATCACCAGCGTGTTGACGAAGAACCCGATCAGGTCCTCCGTCTCGGCACGGTTCCGGTTGGCCACCGGCGTGCCCACCACCACGTCGTTCGTATCCGCGTACCGGCCCAGCAGGACATCGAGCGCGGCGAGCAGCGTCATGAACATCGTCGTGCCGCGCTCGCGGGACAGCGCCCGCAGCGCGTCGGCCGTCTCGGCCGAGACAGTGAACGGAGCCATCCCTCCTTCGGCGGACCGTACCGGCGGGCGCGGTCGGTCAGTGGGCAGCTCCAGCACGGGAGCGTCGACCAACTGGGCACTCCAATACGCGAGTTGATTTTCCAGCACCTCGCCGTCCAGCCACCGACGCTGCCATGCCGCGAAGTCGGCGTACTGCACCGACAGCGGTGGCAACGGATCCGGCTCACCCGCGCGGAAGGCCTCGTACAACGCGGACAGCTCACGTCGCAGGATCCGTGCCGACCACTCGTCGGACACCACGTGGTGCGTCATCAGGGCGAGCAGGTGCTGTTCCTCATCGAGCCGGATCAGCGTGCCCCGGATCAGGGGGCCTGCCGCCAGGTCAAAGGGTGCCGTTGCATCCGCCAGCGCCAGCCGCTCGGCCTCACGTACGGGGTCGAGGCAGCCGGACACGTCCACCACCGGCAGCGGGAACGCTGTCGCCGGGTCGATCGCCTGGTACGGCGTGCCGTCGGGACCGGCCACAAGGCGAGTCCGCAGCACTTCGTGCCGCGCCACCACCGCGTCCAGGGACGCCCCCAAGGCGGCAACGTCCAGCTCTCCGTCCCAGGGCACGTACAGCGGCAGGTTGTACTCGACCGAGCCCGGTTCGAGCTGGTCCAGGAACCACAACCGCTGCTGCGCGAACGACAGCGGCAACGGTTCGTCCCTGCTGACGACCGTCCACTCCGGCTCCGCCCCACCCGGTGCCACGGAATCGAGTGCCGCTCCCAGTCCGGCAATCGTAGGGTGATCGAACAGGGTCGCGAGGGCCAGCTCGACGCCGAATACCTCCCTGACACGGGAGACCGCCTGGGTGGCGAGCAGCGAATGCCCGCCCAGCTCGAAGAAGTTGTCCGTGGATCCGACCCGGTCCACGTCCAGCAGGTGCTGCCAGATGCCCGCCAGAAGCTCCTCGGAGGCAGTGGCCGGAGCCACGAGGCGATCCAGCTCCGGTCGCACACCGTCTGGTTCGGGCAGGGCGGACCTGTCCAGCTTTCCGTTCGGCGACAGTGGCAGGGCAGCCAGCTCGACGAACACGGCCGGGACCATGAAGGCCGGCAGACTCCGCTGGACGTGCTCCCGCAGGTCAGGGACCGCCGGAATGCCCTCCGCCGCGTCGGCGGGGACGAGGTAGGCCACGAGCTTGCGTTCTTCGGTGTCGCCGAATGCCGTCACGACGGCGTTGCGGATTTGGGGGTGGGTGGTCAGGACGGCTTCGATCTCGCCGGGTTCGATCCGGAAGCCGCGGACCTTGACCTGGTCGTCGGCGCGGCCGATGAAGTCGAGCTGTCCGTCGGCCAGCCAGCGGGCCCGGTCGCCCGAGCGGTACATGCGGGTGCCGTCGGCGGTGAACGGGTCCGGCAGGAAGCGTTCCGCGGTCAGGGCGGGCTGAGCGCGGTAGCCGCGGGCTACCTGCGGGCCCGCGATGAACACCTCCCCAGCCACCCCGACCGGAACCGGATTCAACCGCGCGTCCAGGACATACAAGCGGGCATTCGCCACCGGGGCGCCGATCGGCGGGGCCACGGCCACGTCCGGGTCGACCGCCCCGGTGGTGACCATGACCGTGGCCTCGGTGGGGCCGTAGGTGTTCACCAGTCGGCGGTCCGCCGCCCACGCCCGGGCCACCGGCTGCGTCAAACGTTCCGCGCCCAGCAGCAGCGTCTGGATACCGGACACCTCATCCGGGTTCAAGACGCCCAACAGGGAGGGCACCACACTGGCCGCGCCCACGCCCTGCGCCCCGATCATCCCGGTCAGGACCTCGGGAGCGGTGCGCTCGGCGCTGCTCGCCACCACCAGCGCGCCACCCGAGGCCAGCGTCACCGCGACATCCAGCACCGCCGCGTCGAAACTGAACGACGCGAACTGCAGCACCCGCCCACCCGGACCGGCTTCCAGCACCGGAGCCAAGGCGGTCACCATGCCCACCACACTGCGATGCGCGACCTGCACACCCTTCGGCCGCCCCGTCGACCCCGACGTATAAATCACATACGCCAACTGATCGCCGTGTACCGGTACTTCAGGCGCCGTGGACGGCAGCCTGCCGGTGACAGCCGGGTCGTCAAACCACACCACCGACTCCACCGACAGCCCGGCGGCCACCCCCGCCACCGACCGGTGCCCCACCACCACCTCGACACCACTGTCGGCGAGCATGAACTCCAACCGCTCGACCGGATATTCGGGATCCAGCGGCAGATACGCGCCACCCGCCTGCCACACCGCCACCATCGCCACGACCATGTCGACCCCACGCGGCAGGCACAAGCCCACCACCGACTCCGCACCGACACCAAGCCCCCGCAGACGATGCGCCAGCCGGTTGGCACGGGCCATCAACCCGCCATACGTCAACACCTCAGCGTCCGACACGACAGCCACCGCGTCCGGGCCCGCCAGCGCCCGCGCAGCAATCAGCTCATGCACCCCACCTACACCCGGCAGCGGCTCGACGGCCTCATTCCACTCCTCGACCACCCGCCGCCGCTCACCCGCACCCAGCACCGGCAACTCACCAACACGCCGCCCCGCATCCTCCGCGATGCTCTCCAACACGTTGACGACATGCCCCACCATCCGCTCCACCGTCACGGCTTCGAACAGTGCGGTGCTGTACTCGATCTGCCCCGAGAGTCCGCCGTCTTCCCTGTCGCCGAGCCGCAGCGCCAAGTCGAACTGGACCGTGCGTGAGACGTGTGCGAGATCCTCCATGGAGGGCCCGCTCGGCTCCGGAGCTCCCCCTGTGTCGTAGCTGAAGTAGACCTGGAACAACGGCGTGCGGGACCGGTCCCGTTCGGTTGCCAGTTCATCCACCAGTTGTTCGAACGGCACGTCCTGATGCGCGTACGCACCCAGCGCCGACTCCCGCACCCGCCCCAGCAACTCCGTGAACGACGGATCGCCGGACAGGTCGGTCCGCAGCACCAGCGTGTTGACGAAGAACCCGATCAGGTCCTCGGTCTCGGCACGGTTCCGGTTCGCCACCGGCGTGCCCACCACCACGTCGTCCGAACCCGCATACCGCCCCAACAGCACATCGAACGCCGCCAGCAGCGTCATGAACATCGTGGAGCCATGTGCGCGCGAGAGTGCCCGCAGCGCTTCGGCCGTCTCCTCCGGGACGGTGAACGCGGCCATCGCCCCCGCCGAGGATCGGGTCGCCGGGTGCGACCGGTCCGTGGGCAGGTCCAGCACCGGAAGGTCAGCCAACTTCTCTTGCCAGTAGGAGAGTTGTCCGTCCAGGACCTCTCCGGTCAGCCACTCCCGCTGCCAGACCGCGAAGTCGGCGTACTGCACCTGCAGCGGCGGCAGCGGATCCGGCTCACCCGCGCGGAACGCCTCGTACAGGGCCGAAAGCTCACGCTGGAAGATCCGCTCCGACCATTCGTCGGTGACGACGTGGTGCATCGCGAGCGCCAGCACGTGTTCGTCGGACGCGAGTCGGATCAAGGTGGCGCGGACGAGTGGCCCGTTGGTGAGGTCGAAGGGGGTGGCGGCGTCCGCCGTCATCAGGTTCTGGGCGGTCGCGACCGGGTCGACGGCGTCGGACACGTCGACGACGGCGAGCGGGAAAGGAGCGGGCGGGTCGATGATCTGGTGCGGGACGCCGTGCGCGTCAGCCACCAGTCGGGTACGTAGAACTTCGTGGCGCGCCACGACCGCTCCCAGTGCCGCACCGAGGGTCGCCACGTCCAGGTCTCCGGACCAGGGCAGCGGGGACGGCAGGACATAGCCCGTGGCGCCCGGGTCCAACTGGTCGAGAAACCACAGCCGTTGCTGCGCGAACGATAGCGGCTGCGGCTGCGGCTGCGGCAGCGACTGTTCCGCGTGCCGGTTGCGGTCGACGGGTGTGATCGCCGGCGCCGTGGCTCCCGTCCCGAAGCCGTCGACTCCCCTGCCCGAGGAGTCGATCGCCGCGGCCAGGCCGCGCACCGTGGGCCGGTCGAACAGCGCCGCCAGCGGCACCTCCACCCCGAACACCTCGCGGACGCGGGAGACCACCTGGGTGGCGAGCAGCGAGTGGCCGCCGATCGCGAAGAAGTCGTCGGCGACGCCGATCACGTCCGACCTGAGGACATGCGCCCAGATCTCCGCGAGCAGTTCTTCCGTCGCGCCCGAGGGAGCCACGCATGCGTGCGTCTCCGAGCGGGTGGTGGCCGGGTCGGGCTGCGGGAGCGCGGCGCGGTCGAGTTTTCCGTTGCGGGTGAGGGGCAGTTCGGTCAGTTCGGTGAAGACCGCGGGGACCATGAAGTCGGGCAGGGTCTGCCGCAGAAGGTCGCGCAGTTCGGCCACCGCGGGGATGCCTTCGGCCGGGTCGGCGGGGACCAGGTGTGCCACGAGGCGGCGGTCCGTCCCGTCCCCGAACGCCGTCACGACCGCCGACCTGATTCCCGCGTGGGCGGTGAGAACGGCCTCGATCTCGCCGGGCTCGATGCGGACGCCCCGTATCTTGACCTGGTCGTCGGCCCGGCCGAGGAACTCCAGCTGCCCGTCCGCCGGCCAGCGCACCCGGTCGCCGGAGCGATACATCCGGGAACCGTCACCCGCGAACGGGTCGGCGACGAAGCGTTCGGCCGTCAGCGCGGGACGGCCGGCGTAGCCGCGTGCGACACCCGCGCCTCCGATGAACAGCTCGCCCGGGACGCCGATCGGCACCGGCTTGGACCGGGCGTCGAGCACGTATGCCTTCGTCTCCGCGATCGGCAGTCCGATCGGCGGTACGGACGACGTCACCGCCTGCCGCAGGAGGGCGGCGACGCTGGTGATGGTCGCCTCCGTCGGTCCGTACACGTTGTAGACGGGCACCGAGGTGTGTGCGAACCATTCGGCGAGTGTCTGCGCGGACATCGCCTCGCCACCAATGATGAGCAGGCGGAAGTCCGGTCCGACAGTGCCCTGTTCCGCGAGGCCGGGAATGAGCATCTCCCACAGTGCGGGGGTGATGTCGACCGAGGTCACGGCCTGTTCACGGATCTCGCGCAGGATGCGTTCCGGGGTCCACTGCTCCGCGCCGCCCAGCAGCAGCCGTCCGCCGTGCACCAGGGTGGCGAAGAGCTGTTCCTGTGCGGCGTCGAAGGTGAGGGACGCCAGCTGGAGTGTGACGTCCGCCGGGGTCAGTTCGTAGCGGCGGCCCATCTCCAGGAGTTCCCGGCTCCATGAACTGTGCTGGACCAGCACCCCCTTGGGCGTACCGGTCGAGCCGGAGGTGAAGATGACGTACGCCAGGTTCTGCGGTGTCACTCCCGTACGCGGGTTCTCGACGTCGTACGCGGCGATCGTCGGCCAGTCGGTGTCGATGAGCAGGCACGGGGCGGAGACGGATTCCAGCCGCTCCGCGGACATGGCCTGCGTGATGAGCAGCGAGGCACCCGACGACTCGATCATGTGGGCGAGGCGCTGGACGGGTTGGTCGGCGTTGAGGGGCAGGTACGCCGCACCGGCCTTCATGACGCCGAGCAGCGCGACGAGGACCTCCGGGCCGCGCGCCAGGCACACGCCGACGACGTCCTCCCGACTGACACCCAACGCCCTGATGTGATGGGCGAGTTGGTTGGCCTTCGCGTTCAGTCGACCGTACGTGAGGTGGCGGCCGCCTTCCAGGACGGCGACGGCGTCGGGGGTCCGGTGCGCCTGCTCCTCGAAGAGCTTGTGAACAAGGCGCACTGCCGCGTGCGTCTCCGCTCCCGTGCCGAGGGCGCGCAGCGTCTCGTGCTCGGCTTCGGAGAGCAGGTCGAGCGCGCCGATCCGGCGGGCGGGGTCCAGGACGGACCGCAGGACGACGACCAGGTGATCGGCCATCCGCCGCACCGTGGCCGCGTCGAACAGCGCCGTGCTGTACTCGAATTCACCGGTCAGCTCTCCGTCACCGGTGTCCCTGAAGGTCAGCGCGAGATCGGAGAGAGCGAGGTCGCGCGAGATCGCGACCTCAGCGTTGTGAGCGTCTGGAGCCTCATCCGGGTGGCCATGCTTACCAGCACCGATGCCGGTGCCGGGGAGCGAGTCCGACTGTCGGCCGTCGTCGCCGTCCGCGTCCGGTGCGGTACCTCCCGCCGCCCCACCGTCCCGTACGTAGTTGAAGTACACCTGGAACAGGGCCGTGCGGGAGCGGTCGCGGTCGGTGACCAGGTCGTCGACGAGTTGCTCGAAGGGCAGGTCCTGGTGCGCGTACGCGTCGAGCGCCATGCCCCGTACACGGCCGAGGAGCTCGGTGAATGTCGGGTCACCGGAGAGGTCGGTGCGCAGCACGAGCGTGTTGACGAAGAAGCCGATCAGGGCCTCGGTCTCGGCACGGTTCCGGTTCGCGACCGCCGTGCCCACCGCGATGTCGTCGGCGTCGCAGTAGCGGCCCAGCAGTACGTCGAAGGCTGCCAGCAGCGTCATGAACATCGTGGACCCGTGCTCACGCGACAGCGCCCGCAGCTCCTGGGCGGTCTCTTCAGGAACGGTGAACCGCGTCGTCGCCCCGACCGACGACCGGATCGGCGGCCGAGCCCGGTCGAGCGGCAGCTCCAGCTCCGTCGAGCCAGCCAACTGCGCGCGCCAGTAAGTCAGTTGTTCGTCCAGCACTGCTCCGCTGAGCCATTCGCGCTGCCAGACCGCGAAGTCGGCGTACTGCACCGGCAACGGCGGCAACGGATCCGGCTCACCCGCGCGGAACGCCTCGTAGAGGGTCTCCACCTCCTGCTGGAGGATCCGCGCCGACCACTCGTCGGATACGACGTGATGCATGGCCAGCGCCAGTACGTGCTCACCGAGTCCCAGCCGGATCAGCGCGGCACGCAGCAGCGGCCCGGCCTCAAGGTCGAACGGCTCCGCCATGTCCCGGGTGACCAGCCGCTCCGCCTCACCCAGCGGATCGTCGCTGCCGGACACGTCGATCACTGGCAAGGGGTACGGTGCCGACGCGTCGATCACCTGGTACGCCCCGTCCCCGCCGGCCACCAGCCGGGTCCGCAGCACCTCGTGCCGCGCCACCACGGCGTCCAGTGCTGCGCCGAGCGCGGCAACGTCCAGCACACCGTCCAGGCGGACGGGCAACGCGACGTTGTACTCCGTCGAACCGGGGTCCAGCTGGTTCAGGAACCACAGCCGCTGCTGGGCGAACGACAGGGGCAGCGCCTGGCTCCGGTCCGCCGCCGTCACCGGCGGCACGCCTCCTTGCGACGAGCCCTCGACCTCCACGGCCAGCGCCCGCACGGTCCGCCGGTCGAACAAGGCGGTGAGCGACAACTCGACGCCGAACAGTTCCCTGATACGCGACATCACCTGTGTGGCCAGCAACGAGTGGCCACCGAGGTCGAAGAAACCGTCGGTGACGCCGACCCGTTCCACACCGAGCACCTGCGCCCAGATGCCCGCGAGCAACTCCTCGACCTCACCGGCCGGGGCCACGAAGCCCTCCAGTTCCGAGGAGGCGGAGGGGTCGGGGGTGGGGAGTGCGGTGCGGTCGAGTTTGCCGTTGGGGGTGAGGGGGAGGGCGGCGAGTTGGGTGAAGGTCGCCGGGACCATGTAGGTGGGGAGGTGTTC
>NZ_JBIRYJ010000043.1:0-8803 GCF_044389785.1 Streptomyces sp. NPDC019443 | reverse complement strand
CCTGACACGGAAGAGGTCACTGGTTCAATCCCAGTATCGTCCACACAGGCCAGGGGCCGTTTCCCGATACGGGAGACGGCCCCTGGTGCGTAGTGAGTGACTAACTGCGTGACTACCGGCCCTCGTCACCCTCGAAAATGCGGTCCATGACCACCGCGCCCGTCTGGATCACCGGGCGGATCTGCTTCCGGTAGACCTTCTCCGTCACCGTCGTGCTGGAGTGGCCCACGAGCCGGGAGATCTCCTCCAGCGGCACGCCGTTGTCAGAGAGCAAGGACACGAAGCTGTGCCGAAGCTCCCGAGGCGTCCAGTCCGCAGGATTGAGGCCGCCCACCAAACCGAGGACACGTCGATAGGCTCGCCGTACGTTGGCGGCATCGAGCTCGGTGCCAGCCGCAGAGGTGAAGACGAGACCCTGTTCCTTCCACTGTTCCCCGGCCTTCTCACGCTGCCGATCCTGCAACTTTCGGTGCTCACTCAGCACCTCCACACAGCGAGCGGGGAGCGCGAGCGTACGGCGTGACTTCCTGGTCTTGGTGTCTCCGGTGATGCGGACCGAGCGCCAGACAGCGATGTGCGGCGGGATGGGTAGCTCCGCGTCCGGTGTCCCTTCGAGGTACACGTGATCCCACGTGAGTGGACGCAGTTCCTCCGTCCGGCCTCCGGTGAGCAGAGACACCACGATGTAAGCGTGCATCGGAGTGCCAGCAGCAGCGTGCAGCACAGTCTCAGCCTGCGCGAGGGTGAGCGCCTTGGAGGGTCGTCCCGGCTGGCCAGTCGGGACGGAGCACAGCTCAACAACGTTGCGCTTCACCTTGTCCCGCACCATGGCCCGCTTGACCGCGCGATTCAGGCACGAACGGACGACTTGCAGAGTGTTCGTACTGAGCGCCTTGGCCTTGTCAGCCAGCCACTTGTCGACGTCGTCCGCAGTCAGGTCACGGAGCTTCCGCGCGCCGAGCGCCGGGATGATGTGCTTGCGGCAGAGAGTCGCGTACTTGCCCTCGGTTGACCTGTCCAGTCCCGCCAAGCCGTAGGCCAGCCAGTCATCAACAGCGTGCTTGACCGTGTAGCCCGAGGGCGCAATGGCAAGACCGTCCTCGTAATCCCGAAGTACCTCCTTCAGCCTGGCTTTGGCCTCAGTCTTGGTCCGACCGCTGCCACGCTTGACGATCCGCTTCCCTCTGCCGTCGTACCCCAGGCTGACCGTAGCGATCCAGCGCTGACGCCTTTCGTCCCAGTGGAGACCACCATCTCCCCTGCTACGCCGCTTCGTCATCGGTCCCCTCCTGCCTCGCGTTCGAGGAGCGCGACGTACTCACCAATGGCAGAGGCAGGGATACGACGAGCACGCCCTTGCCGCACAGCGCGAAGACGCCCGGCACGGATCTGCTCGTAGATCACGGTGCGGCTGAGGTTGAGCAGCTTCATCGCACCTTCGATCCGATAAAGGAGGGGTTCCACCGCCGGATCGTGTTCGACAGCCGTAGCCATGGTCACCACTCCCCCTCTGCGAGGGCTTCGCGGGCGGTGTCGCGGTTGAGCTTGAGGTCACGGGCGATGGAGGCAGCGAGCCAGGACTCACCGGGGGTATGTCCCTGCCCGGCGTACTCCCAGTGCGCCAGGACAAGCGTCGTGCCCTCTGCGGTGTCGTCGTCCTGGCCGAGATCGGGCAGGCCCCGTTCCCGGCGTTCTTGCTGGGCGCGCCAGTCGGCCCGTGCTCCGCGCAGCGCTCCGAGGGTGGTCGAGTAGCGGGGGGTCTTGGTCGAGAAGTGCCCGCGGAAACCGAGCATGTGAGACCAGTGCGCGAGCAGCCGTTCCGGATAGTCTGCGTCCAGGTCCCAACAGGCCTCAATCAGGCGCCGGGTGTGGTCGGGCAGTTCGGGGTGCAGGTCGAGTTCCCGCAGCTCCCCGATTCGGCGGTCGAGGGTGCCGGTGGTCTCTGCTGCCTTGGTGGCGTACTTGGCGACGTAGGCACCCACGGCCTGTTCGCTGACGTCGGCCTGGCCTTCGAGTTGACCGATGGGCTGGACGTCGATCTGTGTTCCCCAGTGCAGCGTCCGGGCGGGGAATCGGCCGGCGGCGGGGACCGGAACGGTGGCGCGGGCGGCAGCGGCCCGTATCGCGTCATCGAGGAGTTCGACGGTGGCCCAGGGCGGGGCCGGGGTGTCGGGCCCGTCCGGACCATCGATGCGGATGACCGCGTGGAAGTGGACCGCGCCTCGCTTTTGGAACTCGGCGACCTTCCCGAACGAGACCCGTGCCTCTTCCTTGCAGGCCGCCTGTGTCAGTCCGGCGCGGGCGGCGACCTCGCGGCGCAGGTAGATGGTGAAGCGCTGCCACAACTGCCCGGCGTGGTTGTTCCACAGCACCGCCCCGGCGTAGTCGTAGCGCTCCGGGTTGATCGCGGTACCGAGGGCGGGATCGTCCTCCGGGTGGGTGGTGCCGCAGCGGCAGCGGCCGGAGGCGGGGCGGTTGTGGACCGGGCCGAACGACGGGGCGGTGAGCGTGGCGAAGACGCGGGGGCGTTCGGCCACAGTGTCGGGGATGCCCTTGCCGCCGACCAGTCCGGCCATGATCAGGTGGTAGGTGTCCCCCGCGTAGGTCCAGGCACAGGACGGGCAGCGCGAGGCACGGCGGTTGCCGCAGGCGATCCGCAGCCGTCCGCCCGGTTCGCTGCTGGTCGAGTATTCGAAGAACTCGCCCGTGCGCATGTCCACGGTCCGCGAGTGGCCGCTCAGGTGGATTGGTTGGGCACAGCCGCCGGTCCGCCTCACCTGTTCCTGCCAGCGCTCGAAGCGAGGTGAATTGGCGACCCGCAGCATGTCGACCAGGGTCATGGGGTCAACGCCCACAGCGGCCGCGGTGTCAGCTACGGCCGCCGAGGACAGAGCAGGCAGGCTCACGCAGCCACCTCCCCGAGCCGCCCGGTAAGGCCCTCGATCACCGATTCCAGCGCGGCCACACGTTCAATGAGCGTGGTCGCGGAGGCGGGGCGGGTGAAGCCGAGTTCGTCCGGGGTGGCGCGGAAGATCGCGCAGAGCAGGACCTGATATGTCTGCCCCGGACGGTGGGTGTCGTTCTCCCAGCGGGAGATGAAGACCTTGAGCGAGTTCTCGGCCGCGATGTCCCAGCCCCAGTGCTCGGCCAGGAGCAGCAGCGCCCGTACGACCTTGATCTGCGACCAGCCGCGAGCCAGCCGGGCACGGCCCAGCGGAGTGTCCGGAGCCCGAAGCGCATGCGGCTGGACGGGACGCCCGGACGGCTGTACCGGAGCCGGGCCAGCGACGAGAGGCAGGATCGCTGCAGTCATGCCGCCACCGCCTCAACGAGGGTGGGCAGCGGCTTGCCGGTCTCCCAGTCGAAGGGAACAGCAACCGGGCAGAGCTCCCGGCCACGTTCGTTGTGGACCAGGACGCCGATGCCGTCCACCTTGATCCAGTCCGAACCGGCGGCAGTCCCGCACGCCTGGCACGGCGAAGGGACGACCTGAGCGTCCTCAATACGGGACAGTGGCGCCGATAACGGAGCGGGGTGCGAGACGTAGAGCGTCGCGGGCATGATGGAAGCTCCCTTCGAGGGAGCCGGGGACGGCGATTCTGCTTGGCGGTAGGCCGCCGCCCCCGGCGAACGTGTACTGGCTCACGTTCATGTATACGTGTGCTAGTACAAAATCGCAAGGGCTTTGCGGGGTACGCTTCTCTGTGAGCTAGCAGACGAGCTCGGAGGAGGAGAAATGACACCGCGAGTCCAGCGGGCCGCGCCGCCGTTCATCCAGATCGCGGACCATTTCCGACAGCAGATCGTCGACGGTGCCCTGCCACAGGACACCAAGCTGCCGTCCATCGCAGAGATCGCCGAAGAATGGGGCGTAGCCACCGCCACGGCAGCGAAGGGCGTGAAGCAGCTCCAGGCCGAGGGGTACGTGCGGTCCTCGACGCAGGGCACGTTCGTGGACCTCGGACGGAAGCTCACGAGCGGCTCGGACCGCCTCCAGCTCCAGCGTGCGACGGGCAGCGGCTTCCGCCCCGGCGAGCGCGTTGAGATCGTGAGCGCTGGTCTGGTGCCCGCACCGGCCGATGTCGCCGAGGCTCTCGGGCTGGACGAGGGTGCACAGGTCGTCCGTCGCCAGCGGCGGTACCTGGACGACGAGGGTGTCATCACCCTGTCCACGTCGTGGCTGCCGGGTGAGCTGGCCGAGAGCGCCCCCGAGCTGGCCGTGCCGGAGACGCTGCCGAAGATGACGTTCGGTCTGATCGAGGACCGGACCGGGCGGCGTGCCGTGCGGAGGCGTGACGTGGTGTGCGTGCAGCCTGTGCCCGAAGACGCAGCCGCCTTGCTCGATGTCGAGGCGGGCACTCTCGCCCTGACCATGAGCAACTACTACTGGGACCAGCACGGTTCTGTGACGGAGTACGCCACCGACTTCATGGGGGCGGGACGCCAGCTGACGGCGGAGTACGACCTGAACTAGCCAGTTCCAGTGGGCCTGTTACAGGTTTCTCTACCTCGATCAAGGCTCCTCGCTCCGCTCGTCGCGCGCTCCCCGGCTCACCGCCGGGGCCCGACGCTCCTGTCTCCGCCCCGCTCCGGGCCCCGGCTACGCCGGTCGCGCGACTAGAGCGAGCACCATGACCAGGTACAAGAAGGCCAGCGGGGGCTGGGGCCGGTCGGCTCCACGGCTTTAGGCAGCCACTTTGGGGCGAGCCTCTAAGATCATGGCCCCAGATCGGGCTATTGCGGGCAGGCGAGGTGCTGCCCGAATCGCGGCCAGCGTAAGGGGCCATGATCACTCGCCCCAAAGCAGCTCCCGCCCAAAGCCGCTCCGCCGACCTTGGTCGGACCGGCCGCGTTGAGTGACTAACTGCGTGACAACCACTGCGCACGATGGCGGACATCCACGGACGTCCACGGATTTGCAGTGCAGGCCAGCGGCGTGTCAATATCTGTTCGCAAGCCCGGCGCGATTAGCTCAGCGGGAGAGCGCTTCCCTCTGCCGTCGTACCCCAGGCTGACCGTAGCGATCCAGCGCTGACGCCTTTCGTCCCAGTGGAGACCACCATCTCCCCTGCTACGCCGCTTCGTCATCGGTCCCCTCCTGCCTCGCGTTCGAGGAGCGCGACGTACTCACCAATGGCAGAGGCAGGGATACGACGAGCACGCCCTTGCCGCACAGCGCGAAGACGCCCGGCACGGATCTGCTCGTAGATCACGGTGCGGCTGAGGTTGAGCAGCTTCATCGCACCTTCGATCCGATAAAGGAGGGGTTCCACCGCCGGATCGTGTTCGACAGCCGTAGCCATGGTCACCACTCCCCCTCTGCGAGGGCTTCGCGGGCGGTGTCGCGGTTGAGCTTGAGGTCACGGGCGATGGAGGCAGCGAGCCAGGACTCACCGGGGGTATGTCCCTGCCCGGCGTACTCCCAGTGCGCCAGGACAAGCGTCGTGCCCTCTGCGGTGTCGTCGTCCTGGCCGAGATCGGGCAGGCCCCGTTCCCGGCGTTCTTGCTGGGCGCGCCAGTCGGCCCGTGCTCCGCGCAGCGCTCCGAGGGTGGTCGAGTAGCGGGGGGTCTTGGTCGAGAAGTGCCCGCGGAAACCGAGCATGTGAGACCAGTGCGCGAGCAGCCGTTCCGGATAGTCTGCGTCCAGGTCCCAACAGGCCTCAATCAGGCGCCGGGTGTGGTCGGGCAGTTCGGGGTGCAGGTCGAGTTCCCGCAGCTCCCCGATTCGGCGGTCGAGGGTGCCGGTGGTCTCTGCTGCCTTGGTGGCGTACTTGGCGACGTAGGCACCCACGGCCTGTTCGCTGACGTCGGCCTGGCCTTCGAGTTGACCGATGGGCTGGACGTCGATCTGTGTTCCCCAGTGCAGCGTCCGGGCGGGGAATCGGCCGGCGGCGGGGACCGGAACGGTGGCGCGGGCGGCAGCGGCCCGTATCGCGTCATCGAGGAGTTCGACGGTGGCCCAGGGCGGGGCCGGGGTGTCGGGCCCGTCCGGACCATCGATGCGGATGACCGCGTGGAAGTGGACCGCGCCTCGCTTTTGGAACTCGGCGACCTTCCCGAACGAGACCCGTGCCTCTTCCTTGCAGGCCGCCTGTGTCAGTCCGGCGCGGGCGGCGACCTCGCGGCGCAGGTAGATGGTGAAGCGCTGCCACAACTGCCCGGCGTGGTTGTTCCACAGCACCGCCCCGGCGTAGTCGTAGCGCTCCGGGTTGATCGCGGTACCGAGGGCGGGATCGTCCTCCGGGTGGGTGGTGCCGCAGCGGCAGCGGCCGGAGGCGGGGCGGTTGTGGACCGGGCCGAACGACGGGGCGGTGAGCGTGGCGAAGACGCGGGGGCGTTCGGCCACAGTGTCGGGGATGCCCTTGCCGCCGACCAGTCCGGCCATGATCAGGTGGTAGGTGTCCCCCGCGTAGGTCCAGGCACAGGACGGGCAGCGCGAGGCACGGCGGTTGCCGCAGGCGATCCGCAGCCGTCCGCCCGGTTCGCTGCTGGTCGAGTATTCGAAGAACTCGCCCGTGCGCATGTCCACGGTCCGCGAGTGGCCGCTCAGGTGGATTGGTTGGGCACAGCCGCCGGTCCGCCTCACCTGTTCCTGCCAGCGCTCGAAGCGAGGTGAATTGGCGACCCGCAGCATGTCGACCAGGGTCATGGGGTCAACGCCCACAGCGGCCGCGGTGTCAGCTACGGCCGCCGAGGACAGAGCAGGCAGGCTCACGCAGCCACCTCCCCGAGCCGCCCGGTAAGGCCCTCGATCACCGATTCCAGCGCGGCCACACGTTCAATGAGCGTGGTCGCGGAGGCGGGGCGGGTGAAGCCGAGTTCGTCCGGGGTGGCGCGGAAGATCGCGCAGAGCAGGACCTGATATGTCTGCCCCGGACGGTGGGTGTCGTTCTCCCAGCGGGAGATGAAGACCTTGAGCGAGTTCTCGGCCGCGATGTCCCAGCCCCAGTGCTCGGCCAGGAGCAGCAGCGCCCGTACGACCTTGATCTGCGACCAGCCGCGAGCCAGCCGGGCACGGCCCAGCGGAGTGTCCGGAGCCCGAAGCGCATGCGGCTGGACGGGACGCCCGGACGGCTGTACCGGAGCCGGGCCAGCGACGAGAGGCAGGATCGCTGCAGTCATGCCGCCACCGCCTCAACGAGGGTGGGCAGCGGCTTGCCGGTCTCCCAGTCGAAGGGAACAGCAACCGGGCAGAGCTCCCGGCCACGTTCGTTGTGGACCAGGACGCCGATGCCGTCCACCTTGATCCAGTCCGAACCGGCGGCAGTCCCGCACGCCTGGCACGGCGAAGGGACGACCTGAGCGTCCTCAATACGGGACAGTGGCGCCGATAACGGAGCGGGGTGCGAGACGTAGAGCGTCGCGGGCATGATGGAAGCTCCCTTCGAGGGAGCCGGGGACGGCGATTCTGCTTGGCGGTAGGCCGCCGCCCCCGGCGAACGTGTACTGGCTCACGTTCATGTATACGTGTGCTAGTACAAAATCGCAAGGGCTTTGCGGGGTACGCTTCTCTGTGAGCTAGCAGACGAGCTCGGAGGAGGAGAAATGACACCGCGAGTCCAGCGGGCCGCGCCGCCGTTCATCCAGATCGCGGACCATTTCCGACAGCAGATCGTCGACGGTGCCCTGCCACAGGACACCAAGCTGCCGTCCATCGCAGAGATCGCCGAAGAATGGGGCGTAGCCACCGCCACGGCAGCGAAGGGCGTGAAGCAGCTCCAGGCCGAGGGGTACGTGCGGTCCTCGACGCAGGGCACGTTCGTGGACCTCGGACGGAAGCTCACGAGCGGCTCGGACCGCCTCCAGCTCCAGCGTGCGACGGGCAGCGGCTTCCGCCCCGGCGAGCGCGTTGAGATCGTGAGCGCTGGTCTGGTGCCCGCACCGGCCGATGTCGCCGAGGCTCTCGGGCTGGACGAGGGTGCACAGGTCGTCCGTCGCCAGCGGCGGTACCTGGACGACGAGGGTGTCATCACCCTGTCCACGTCGTGGCTGCCGGGTGAGCTGGCCGAGAGCGCCCCCGAGCTGGCCGTGCCGGAGTCGCTGCCGAAGATGACGTTCGGTCTGATCGAGGACCGGTCCGGGCGGCGTGCCGTGCGGAGGCGTGAGGTGGTGGGCGTGCAGCCGGTGCCCGAAGACGCAGCCGCCTTGCTCGATGTCGCGGCGGGCACTCTCGCCCTGACCATGAGCAACTACTACTGGGACCAGCACGGTTCTGTGACGGAGTACGCCACCGACTTCATGGGGGCGGGACGCCAGCTGACGGCGGAGTACGACCTGAACTAGCCAGTTCCAGTGGGCCTGTTACAGGTTTCTCTACCTCGATCAAGGCTCCTCGCTCCGCTCGTCGCGCGCTCCCCGGCTCACCGCCGGGGCCCGACGCTCCTGTCTCCGCCCCGCTCCGGGCCCCGGCTACGCCGGTCGCGCGACTAGAGCGAGCACCATGACCAGGTACAAGAAGGCCAGCGGGGGCTGGGGCCGGTCGGCTCCACGGCTTTAGGCAGCCACTTTGGGGCGAGCCTCTAAGATCATGGCCCCAGATCGGGCTATTGCGGGCAGGCGAGGTGCTGCCCGAATCGCGGCCAGCGTAAGGGGCCATGATCACTCGCCCCAAAGCAGCTCCCGCCCAAAGCCGCTCCGCCGACCTTGGTCGGACCGGCCGCGTTGAGTGACTAACTGCGTGACAACCACTGCGCACGATGGCGGACATCCACGGACGTCCACGGATTTGCAGTGCAGGCCAGCGGCGTGTCAATATCTGTTCGCAAGCCCGGCGCGATTAGCTCAGCGGGAGAGCGCTTCCCTG
>NZ_JBIRYJ010000042.1:0-9818 GCF_044389785.1 Streptomyces sp. NPDC019443 | reverse complement strand
CGCGTCCGCCAGGATCTCCAGGATCTGCACCTGTCGGCGCAGTTCACCGGAGACCAGCGGGCCCGCACCGTCCGGCTCGCCCTCGCGGCAGCGCTAAGGAGGCGATGCTCTCCACGGTGCCAGTCAGCGTCGATCCGATCGGAAACTGTCGCTCGGTGGCTGCCCACGCGTCATTCGTCACTTGTGCTCCTCCTGCCGTAGGAGTCCGGCCGGGGAACATGGCACTCGCGATTGCCACTTCCACCTCAGGCCCCCTCGTCATCGTGCTCGCATCTCGTGACAACGGCCCGCCGGGCAGGCCGGCGGGCCGTCGCTATGGGTTCGGGTCAGTCGATCGGCTGGAAGAAGGGCCCTTCGGGAGCGAAGTTGCGCGAGCCTCCACGGCGGGCGGCAGACCGCCCCGACCCACCGTCCCGCGAAACGGCTCGGCAGAGCCAGCCTCTTCGAACGATTGCCACTGGGTCCACCGGACATCCGTCCGGTGGACCCAGTGTTCTGCACTATTCAACCGCTAGCTCGACCGGCTCCAGTCCGCTGCCTGCTCTCGTGCCCAGGCAATGAACTCGTCAGCCACCGGATAGTCAGTCTCGACCTCGTCGAGCAACGGCTCCAACGCGGCCGGTGCGACCCGGTCCACGTTCAGGAGCACCTGCGCCCATCCGGGGGGACGCCGATGGCGGAGTCCGGCGGAGCGCTGCTTCATCTCGGCGAGCAGGACATCGCGGTCCAGGAACCGGCGCATCTGCGGGAACGTGAGATCACGCAGTATCCGGGTCAGTTCCTCGGCGCACACAACTGGATCGATGTCCGGGCTGTACGCCCACAGGCCCGTGACGTCCATGCCTCCCTGCGGCTCGAGTGCGACTGCGTCCGGGGGACTCAGCTCCCACTGCAGCATGCCCGAACCCGAGCTCGGAAGCTGGTCCTTGGCCTGCTGCCAGTGCTGCCGATGAACCCACGCGCGTTCGGGTAGCGGAACGATCGACACCCGCGCGAAGAAAGTCTCCCGCTGCGGATCGACGCGGTGCGTCTGAAGCTCCAGCACCGCGCAGTCCCCGCGCTCCCCGAACAGCCGGAACTGTTTGCCGTCCGGTACGAGTCCTGCCTCCTTGGCCACGGGGACGACATGACGACGGCACCAGGCGCTCTGCGAGATCATCGTTCTCCTTTCGCTGTCGCCATCATGCTGCCAATTCGAACATGGCCGCCGTGACACCCACCGTAACCGCGGTTCCGGTCGCCACGGCGCCCCCTTCCAAGGCCACCGGAAGAGCAAGGACAGCCACCGGAACGAGCAACGGCCAGTGGTTCACACCGCCGGCCGGCTGCGGGATGTGCCCGAGTCCCGGCTGGTAGGCGATCCCCGGATAGTCACCAGGGCCGGGACCGGCACTCGGTGAAGGTGTCGGTTGCGCCGACTGCTGCTGGACCGCCGCCGCCGGGCTGGAGGTCAGAATCTTGTTGAACTTCTTGTTCTGCTGCTTGCCATAAATGACGGCCCCCTCGGCCGGACCGACGACCTTGTCACCGGTCGTCGCCACATCGTATGGACCGCCGATCGTCCAGCCGAGTACAGCCTTCTCACCGTTGACCTTCAGTCGGTCCACGTACCACTGGGCCTCCGGCACGGCCTTCGCCGACTGACCGGCCGACTTGACCTCCCAGACGAAGAAGGTGTCCGTCCTCTTGTCGTGGCCCAGGATGTCGATGTAGCCCGGGTTCGGGCAGAAGGCTGTCGGATTTGGCATGCACTTTTTGCTCGCGTTGTCGAGCTTGGAGCCCTGGATGACCTCGAAGTCCGCGACCCCGAGTGAAGCCGCCTGCTTCTTGATCTCACCCGCCGCGACTGCCTGCGCCTGGTTATGCGGGTAGGTGAAGTCCTTGTCGTGCTTGATCCCCAGGTTCTTCCGCGTCTTCTTCGCGTCCCTCACCATCTGACGGACGGTGTCCCAGAGGTCATCGAAACCGAACATGTGGCCGTCGAGTTCGATGAAGCTGGTGGGATTGCCACCGGTGAAGGCGTAGCGGTTGCCCGTCATAGGGTCTGTGCCGAGTCCCATGTCCGACAGCGCACCGTTGTACATGTCCCGGGTGGTGAAGCGGTTCAGGCCCGGGTTGTAGTCGCGGAAGCCCATGTCGTATGTACCGGACTGGGCGTCCCAGCGCTTGGCGTTGAAGCGGTAGGGGTTGTAGGCCTCCTTGCTCGGGTCGGCTGTGTCCGGCTTGTCGATGCCGGTGAACTCGGAGGTGTCGTCGCTGCCGTAGGCCGTGTAGCCGTAAGTCGCCTTCGTGTCACCGCTTCCGGTGGTCACAGCCTCGACGTCCGTATGGCCGTTGTACGCGTAGTAGCCGTCCTCACGCGTCCCATCGGTGTTGTGCTTCACCTGCGAGAGGCGCTCGCCCCACGGGCTGTACTGGTACGACTTGGTGAGCTGGCCCGCGACCTCTTCGTCCAGAACCTCGTCCGTCAGTCCGAGGTACGTGAAGTCGGTGGTCTTGCCGTCCGCCGTCTTGGAGGCGGTGCGGTCCAGCGGATCGAACGTGTACGTCGCCGTCTTCATCGCCCCGGCGTCGTCCATCTTCGACGACTCGACGACGTGGTCGAATCCGTCGTAGACGCTGCGTTCCACCACCCGGCCACCGCTGGTGACGGAGTCCTGCCGACCGAAGGGATCGTAGTTGTACGAGAACGACGTCCCGGACGCAGTTGCGGACAGCAGGCGGTTGCGGTCGTACGTGAAGGTCGAGGTGGCGCCTCGGACCGTCTGGCTGACCACGTTGGCGTTGTCGTCGTGGACGTATGTCTCGGTGCCAGCACCGTTACCGGTCTTGACCGACTTGGCGAGCCGGTCGGCCGGGTCGTAGGTGTAGTCAGTGGTGGAGTCGAGGTACGCCGCGTGGTTGTCGGCGTTCATCTTCTTCGCCACGTCCTGCGCCTTGTTGCCGTTGGCGTCATAGGCGTAGGTGTGCGCCGACACCAGCGTGCCGTTGGGCTTCTTCTCGACCGTGCTCTTCGGCGCGCCGTCGAGATAGTAGGCGTAGTCGACCGTGTTCTGATTGGCCTTGGTCTCCTTGAGCCGCTGGCCCCTGTCGGTGTAGGTGTAGCTGCTGACCTTCGGGGTCGGGTCAGTCGCGCTCTCGCCGATCGACACGGTCCTGACCAGTTCGCGCGGGTCATAGGTGTATGCGCTGTACTGGTCAGGATGGCTGACCGTCAGGAACTGGCCGTTGGCGTCATAGGTGTAGGCGGTGGACTCCTTATCCTGTCCCGCAAGCGCTTCGGTGACCTTCTGCACCTGGTTCAAGCCCGTGTACGCCACCGTGTAGGCGTCGATCTTCGAGCCGGAAGAGGTGTCGGCGATCGACGTCATGTTGCCGTTGACGTCATAGGTGTAGTCGAAGGTCCGCTGCTCCGTGTCGCTGTCACCGGAGGTGTCGCGCACCAGCTTGATGCCGTCGGCGACGACAGCCCCACCGCTGTTCTGGTCGAGCCGAACTGTGGCGTCGTTGCCCTGCTTGAAGGCGAACGAGCCCAGGCTCAGCCAGTTGCCGGTGTTGTTGACGTTGTTCTGATCAACGGTCTTCTCGGTCGAACCGGTGGAGTGCGTGACCGTGTACTTGGCGGTCGTGGCCGCCCCGCTGACCTTCGGGAACTTCGCGTACGCGGTGTACGTGCCATCCTTCGGGATGTTCAGCGTCCAGGTGAACGCGTCCGCACCCGCGCCTGCGGCGTGGACCTGGTGGTCGTAGCCGTGCTGCCCGGTGATGCTGTCCTTCGTCCAGGTACCCGTCGACGCGATGTTCTGCGTATCGGTGTTGTCGACAAGAACCACGTTCTTGCCCACCGGCACACCGTCGTCAGACTTCGAACGGAGCTTGCCGTCAGGGAAGTAACTCCAGCTCATCGTGCGGTCGGAGGAGCCTCCGGCCGAGGTCAGCGTCCGTTTCGTCTGCTGACCGAGCTGGTTGTAGTCGTACGAGGTGACGATGTCCCACGGGTCGGTCGAAGACTTCGCCCAGCCGTTGTCGAAGTACGCAAATGTGGTGTCGTTGCGGACCGTCTGCCCCTCGGACGGAGGCAGCGACGACTTGGCAACCCGGCCGACAGCGTCGTACGTGGTCTCCGAGTACACATTCGGCTTGTTGTAGCGCGGGTCCGTCGGATCGTACGGCTGATACTGCTTCACCGGCCGGTTAAGTGCGTCGTACTCGGTACGCCCGGCGAAGTCGTCGGCGTTGGCCGTCTCCACACCTCGCGGCGTGATCACCTTGGTCACATTGCCGACCTGGTCGTACTCGTACTTGGTGGAGCGGTAGGTGATCGGCGCGGTGCCCGTGTGAGGGACCTTGACCTCCTTCTGCTTCCCGCGTTCGTCGTGGGTGATGAAGGTGGTGTTGTTCTCCGTGTCGGTCGACTCGACGACCAGAGAGTCCTTGTCGTAGGTACGCGAAGTGGACTTGCCCACCGCGTCCGTGACTGTCGTGACCCGGTGGTTGAGGTCGTATGCGGTCTTGGTCGTGTAGTCGTCGGGGTCCGGGGTCGCGTTCTTCTTCGGTGCGATCGTCTTGACCGGGTTGCCGACGTTGTCGTACTCGTACGAGATCTTGTCGCCGGCCGCGTTGACAACGGATGTCAGCTGATAGATCTCGTCGTAGTTGTTGGTTGTGGTGTGCGAACCGGCCACGGCACCAGCCACATTGCCCTTTGGCTCCGTAGTGGTTTTGAGATTGCCCGCCTTGTCGTACGTGTAGGTCGTCCGGCGGTCCTCCTGAGTGGCGGTGTCCTTCGGCGCCGTAGCCGAGGTGATCTGGTCTGCAGCGTCATGAACCGCCGTCGAGATCGCGCCATTAGGTGATGTCGTCTGTGTGACATTGTCGTTGGCGTCGTAGACGGGCGCCGGGGTCACGATGAGGTCGCCGGTATCCTGGCTCTTCGGCACGGTGTTGACCATCGGGCGCCCGACGGCGTCGTACGTCTGCGTGGTCTTCTTGCCCAGTGGGTCGGTGACCTCGGTGACCTTCCCCCGCTCGTCGTAGACGAACTGAGTCGTCTTGGACAGGGCATCGGTGATCTTGGCTGGGTAACCGGTCGGACCGAACTCAGTGTTCGTCGTCGGGTTGCCATTAGCGTCGGTCACCTTGGTCAGCTGACCGTACGCGTCGTAGTCGTACGAGACGGTGTAGTCGCCCGCTACGGAGGTGGTTGACACGCCCTTGGGATCGGTGACCGTCTTCAGGTTGCCGAAGGAGTCATAGGTGAACTGCCAGGCGCGGCCCTCGGGCGAGGTCTTGGTGAAGAGGTCGGCCGAGTAGCCGTCGACGCGTGTCTGGTACGTGTACTTCACCGAATCGGCGGGGAAGGTGCCCGGCGCGCAGTCGCCCGCCGACGGAACCCCCGCCTTGTTGAACTCGGCTGAGCGTTCCCAGAGCGGATAGCCGGTCTTCTGGTCATAGCAGTAGGCCGTCTTGGCACCGTTGTGCTCTTCCAGGTACGTGACATTGTTGTCCGCGTCCCACGAGGTCTTCGTGGTCTGCGCCTTGGCGTTGGTGGTCTGTACCGGCCGACCGAAGTCGTCCGTCACGTAGTCCGTGGCGCGGTTCTCGGCGTCGGTGACCTTGGTGTCGGTGAACTTGGTGTTCCCGGCATTGACCGCGTAGGTGAAGCCGGTGGCACCCTGCAGACGGTCGGTGATCGTCTTGGTCCACCAGTGGTACTTCGGGTCGTCGCCCGCCTGCGGTGCGTAGTACGCCATGTTCGTGGCGTTTCCGCGTGGGTCGGTGGCCTTGACCAGCTTGACGTTCTTGTTCCCCTGCGTGGCGTCGTAGGTGAACTTGAAGTCCTTGGGCTGGCTGGAGCCGACACCGTCGGTGAACTGGCCGAGCAGTCCCTTGTCAGTGTAGTAGAAGGCGATCTTGCGGCCCGAGATGTCCGTCATGGACTTCACGTGGTCGTAGATCTTGGAGTTGGTCAGGTTCGAGCCGGTGACCTTCGCGCCGGTGTCGTTGATGTACTCGTAGGACGCGTCGCCCTTCTTGTAGTACTCCACCGTCAGCGACTGACGGCCGGCCGGGTCCGTGATGTACGTGAGGAACTTGGTCGGCTTGTTGTTGGACTTGCGCTCCTCGTACGTGTAGTTCTGCGTGTTGCCGTTCTTGTCCACGATCGACGTCATGTAGCCGTCGCAGCCGAACAGGAAGCGGGTGCCGTCCGGACGCGTCAGCGTCCAGGCGTCCGGCACCGGGTCCTTGGTCGGCTTGCAGTCCAGGCCCGACTTCATCGTGACCTTGTAATGGACACCTGCCGGAGCCTTCCAGCTGCCGTCGGGCTCCTTGCGGAAGACATGCGTGGTGCCGTCACCGTCCGGAAGACGGATCTCCGTCGGATTCGGGTTCGGGTGGAAGTCCAGCGGCGCACCCAACCGGATCGGCCCCGCAGCCTGGAACGACCATCCGTGACCGGCCACCGTGTCTGAGGTGTCCTGCGAGTTGTAGGCGAACCGCGCGAACGTGTTCAGGCCTCGGCCGGGGTTGGTGAAGGCGTTGTACGACCAGACGTTGTTGCCCGAGGCCAGGTTGTTCATGACCGTCGAGCCGGCGCCGGTGTTCTTGCCCGTGTAGGAGTAGAACTTCTCCAGGCCCAGCGTGTTGGAGGTCGGGTCCTCGACCGCCACGTTCTGCTTCAGCGGCGGGATGGCGGGGGTGCCGGCGGAGAGCCAGCTGCCGTCGGAGATCTTGCGGACGTCCCAGCCGAGCACGTACTCGTTGCGCTTGTTGCCGGAGTCGGAGTTGATGGGGGTCTTGACCTGCGCCTGAATGGTGGCGGACTTGCCCGGCAGCAGCGCCGGTATCGCGGTCGACAGCTGATTGCCGCCGTTGGTGACGTCCGTGCCGTCGGGCAGCTTCCAGGTGTACGACAGCTGCCGCTCACCGGCCGCCCACGCCGTCGCGGTCGTGTTCGTGACCGTGAACTCAACCGTGTACTGCGAGTTCGGGGTCATCCGGGCGGGGGTGGTCGGCGCGTAGTACGTGTCCTCGGTGGTGGAGTCGACGTAGATGACCTGCATGTACGGACGCAGCTGCGGGTCGGAGGCCTCCGAGGACAGGAACAGGGTGCGCTCCTGGGGGCCGGTGGTGGTCTCGTCCTTCAGCTTGACCGCGACGCCCTTGTTGCCCGTGGGGGTCTTGACCCAGGACTGCATCAGGCCGGTGGCGTCCCACCAGTGCCGGCCGACTTCGTCGGTGATCTGCGGGACGGTGTCCGAGACGGTGGCGGACATGTCGCCGCCCGGCGTGGTCCACGGCGTCGTCGCGTTCGCGTTGTTCCACGTCGCGGTGGTCTCGGTGAAGTCCCGGGTCAGCGCGTGGAGTTCGTAGATCGCACCGTTGGTGGTGCTGGTGGTCTCCACTCCCCACATGTACATCTTGTTCTCCAGCACCGTCGCGGTGGTGGGGATGCCGGTGGTGGGGAACTTCAGCACGGCGCGCGTCTTGCCGTACGTGGTGGAGTTGTTGCCGACGCTCAGCCAGGTCTGGCCGATGTTGAAGGACTTGATGGCGTCCTGGTTGGTGGTCGGCTGCAGCGAGGACAGCGTTGTGTCCGTCTGACCGGACTGGATGATCTTCATCGTCCGGCCGGCCTTGGGAATGCCCACCACCCGGGTCGGCGAACCGAGCAGCTCACCGCCCTTGGTCTTCACCGCGAGCTGGTAGAAGTACGACTTGCCGATCTCCGCCGAGCTGGAGTCCGGGGTCGGCACCGCGGTGGTGTCCGTGTACGCGGTCGTCGTCGACGCGATCGGGGCGATCAGCGTCGCCGCGGACGGCGTGAAGACCTGCTGCGTGGAGCGGTGCAGCTGGTACTCGACGATCGCGTCGTTCGCCGCGCCACCGGTGTTGACGTACGCCGGCCAGGACAGCTCCGGACCCGTACCGTGCACCACGGTCGGCGAGTTCAGCGCGGTGCCGACCTTGCCGTAGGTGACGGTCAGCCGCGGAATGGTCGAGGTCTCACCGCCGTAGTCGCCGTCGCCTGCCTCGTAGCGCGGACCGCCGAGCGGACCGCCCGTCGTCGCGTCGCCCGACTCATCGGCGGCCTTCAGCACGAACCCGTGGTTCGTGGCGGTACCGGACACCCACTTCTGGACGGTGTCGGTGACCGGGAAGTCGTGCCACAGGTTGTACTTGCCAATCGGCTTCACGATCTGCGCCGGGTTCACCAGACGGACCGAGTCCGCCAGCGTGCGCGTCGTCGAACTGCCAGTGTCACCGAGCACGATCTTGCCGGCGTTGCCCTTGGCGAAGCTGTACTCAGCGGCGTCCAGCGTCTTCCAGACCCCGCCGGTCCCGGTCTGGTTGACCGTGTAGTTCTTCGTGCCGCCGCTGTAGTTCACGGTGTACGGGGCCGCCGTGGCCGCGTCCGCAGCCGCCGGGTAGTGCACATCGACCCGGTAGGAGTCGGTCTCCGGGACCTGCGGCTGCCAGGTGTACGTCTCGCCCGTGAGCGCGTTCTTGTTGTAGGCGAAGTCGTCATTGGTCGCGGCCCCACCGGTAGTGGTGCCTCCCGGCCACTCGCCGACCTTGGCCGTACCGGTGGCCCCGTCGTCCTGCTGGACGGTGGTGCCGGACAGCTCACCCACCAGCGCACTGGTGTTGGACCAGGTCGCCGTCGACTCGGTCCACGCGCCGGTGGCCCGGTGCGCCTCGATGGTCACCACGTTGCCGTTGGTGGTGTGCGACTGGTCGTAGTACATGCCCAGCCGCGCGGCATCGACCTTCACGCCCGCCGGGATCTCACTCAGCGGGAACTTGATCAGCGAGCGCGCGATACCGAAGTCCGTCTTGCCGGCCGACAGCTTCCACGTGGAGTTGAAGTTCACCCCGGCCTGGTCGGACAGGACCATCACATCCTGCGAGGCCGACGGCGACGGCGCGACGGTGATCGTCGGATCGATCACCACCGGATACTGACGCTCCTTCGCCGCCAGCCACTTGGCGTCCGGCGCGAGGGTCAGCTTCCAGTTCTTCCCGTCACGGGTGAGCTTCTGGCTGACCTTGGTGGAGTACGTACCACCAGTCGGCGACAGCGCGTCCTTCTTCGCATCCGTCATATACGGCGCCGGAATCACCAGCACCGGAGTACCGGGCGCCTCACCGAACAGGGCAACCGAGCCGTCCTTGCGCGCCTTCGGCGTCAGGCCCTCGGTGTTCAGCGTGAACGTGAACGACACAGGGCCGGCCGGAGCAGCGTCCAGGACGATGTTCTCCTTGACCTGCCCCCGGCCCACCTTGTACTGCAGATCCGCGCCGGAAACCGCGTCCTGGTAGGTGACCGTGTCACCCTTGGCCTGCGGCTTCAGCGCCTTCGCGCCCACCAGCCCCAGACTGGCCGACCGGCCGTCCGGCGCCTCGAAACGCAGCAGCTTCTTCGCGTCCGAACCGAACCAGCTGCGGCCGGTGTTGGTGGTGTTGGCGAACGCGAAGCCCTTGTCCCCAGTGGCGTGCACCGCGGTGTCGATCGGCTTCCACGACTTGCCGGACCGGTACGAGACCGGCACGGCCGACAGCTCGGCCTCCACCCGCCCGTCCGACATCTGCCAGAACCGCGCCTGCGAAGTACGCCGGTCCGTCAGCTCCCTGACCCGCTTCGCCGGCGGGAGCTTCTTGCCCTTCGGCAGCTTCTCCCGGCTGGCTATCTCAAGCTTGCCGCCGACAGGAGGTTTGGCAGTCGTTACGTCCTCGTCGTCCGAGAACCAGCCCTTTACGGTGTCGACGATTCCTTTCTCGTCGTCCTTTTCGGGCGTGGATGGTGGGGCCGCATA
>NZ_JBIRYJ010000041.1:0-10261 GCF_044389785.1 Streptomyces sp. NPDC019443 | reverse complement strand
CCCATCACCCCAGCAAAATGAACCCCATCCACCACAGCCAACGACACCGAATCCACCACACCCGCAGCATGAAACACAGCATCCACCGGATGCTCGGACAGCAACGCCCGCACCGCGTCCCGGTCCGCGACATCACACGCCGCCACCGTCACCCGCACACCCAGAGCCGACAACTCCGCCTCAAGCTCTCGAGCCCCCGGAGCCCGCGGGCCACGACGGCTGGTCAGCACCACATGCTCCGCACCCCGCTCGGCCACCCAACGAGCCACCCGCCCGCCCAACGCACCCGTACCACCCGTAACCAGCACCGTCCCCCGCGGCACCCAACCCCCAACACCCCCGCCAGGAACCGGAGCATGAACCAGCCGACGACCAAAAACACCCGACGCCCGCACCGCCACCTGATCCTCAACACCACCAGCCAGCACCCCAGCCAGCCGGTCCAGCGCCCGTCCATCGATCTGCTCCGGAAGATCGACCAGACCGCCCCAACGCTCCGGCACCTCCAACGCCGCCACCCGGCCCAGACCCCACACCGCCGCCCGCACCGGATCCGGAGCACCATCCGACCGGCCCACACAAACAGCCCCACGAGTCACCACCCACAAACGACCCGCAACACCCGCATCCCCCAACGCCTGCACCACAACAGCCGCATCCACCACATCCGCAGCACCCAGCGTCAGCACACCAGCAACCGGCCCATCACCGGCCACCTCACCCAACCGCCCAGCCAGCACAGCCCGATCCACACCAGGACCGCACTCCACCCGAACCGGTGCAACCCCCCGTGAGACCAGCCCATCCACCACCGAGGAAACCCAGTCCGCCTCCGCCATACCCCCCGTCACCACAACCAGCCAACGGCCGCCCAACGCCTCACCGGCCCCGGCAGCTACCGGTTTCCACTCAACCCGGTACTGCCAGTCCTCAGCAGGACCAGCGTCAGGTGCGGGGGTAGGCCAGAAGCGCTCACGTTGGAAGGGATAAGTCGGTAGATCGACTCGCCGGGCAGCAGGCAAGAGCGTCCGCCAGTCCACATCCATGCCGTGAACGAAGGCACCGGATATGGCTGTTAGCAGCGCTTCTGCCTCAGGGCGGTCCTTCCTCATGGCAGGAAGCAGTTGGAGATCCCGCTCTGCGAGGCAGGATTGCGCCATGGCACTCAGGGTGCCGTCCGGGCCGATCTCCAAAAACCCGGTCGCGCCAAGCTCTTCCAGCCGGCGGATGCCTTGGGCGAACCTGACGGCTTCCCGCACATGCCGCACCCAGTACTCGGGAGAGGCCAGATCCGTGGCGAGTTCACCGGTCACATTCGAGACCACCGGGATACGCGGCTGCTCGTACGTCACGCTCTCCGCAACCGTACGGAACTCGGCCAGCATCGGCTCCATCCACGGCGAGTGGAACCCGTGACTCACCCGCAGCCGCTTCACCTTCCGACCCTGCTCCTCGAACTTCCCGGCGATCTCCGCAACCGAAGCTTCCTCACCGGAGACGACAACTGCCTGCGGCCCATTCACCGCCGCGATACTCACCCGCTCTACATCCAGAAGCGGCAGCACCTCGGCCTCCGACGCCTGGAGCGAGACCATCACCCCACCCGCCGGCAACGCCTCCATCAACCGGCCACGCGCCGCCACCAGACGACACGCATCCTCCAGCGACCACACCCCCGCCACATGCGCAGCCGCCAACTCGCCGATCGAATGACCCAGCAGGAAATCGGGCCTGACACCGAACGACTCCACCAGCCGGAACAACGCCACTTCGACCGCGAACAACGCAGGCTGCGTAAAGCCCGTCCGATTCAACGCATCCGCGTCATCACCGAACACGACATCCCGCAGCGGCAACTCCAACTCACCATCAAAATACGCACACACCGCATCAAACGCCTCCGCAAAGACCGGGAAGGCTTCGTACAACTCCCGCCCCATCCCGACCCGCTGCGCACCCTGCCCCGCGAACAGCAGAGCCAGCCGCCCCTCAGCCTTGGACCCGCGTATGACACCAGGTGACTTGCGATCCCCAGCGAGAGCGGCCAGGCGGTGAACTGCCGATGCATGGTCGTCCGCCAGCACCACCGCGCGGTGGTCGAATACGGAGCGGGTCGTGGCGAGTGAGAAGCCGACATCCGCCAGGTCCAGTTCGGGGTCGTCCTGGTAGGCCGCCATCAAGCGGGCGGCCTGCGCACGCAGCGCGGTCTCGGTACGTCCGGAGATCACCCACGGCGTGACGGACGGGCGCTCCGACCAGGGCTGGGGAACATCGGCCGTGGGGGCCCGCTCCGGGGCACGTTCCAGGATTACGTGCGCATTTGTGCCGCTGATTCCGAACGACGAGACACCCGCCCGACGAAGCCGATCGCTCTCCGGCCATTCCACGGCCTCGGTCAGCAGCCGGACATTCCCCGCCGACCAGTCCACGTGTGGCGAGGGCGAATCAACGTGCAGCGTCCGCGGCAGAACACCGTGCTGAAGCGCCAGCACCATCTTGATCACACCGGCGACACCCGCAGCCGCTTGCGTGTGACCGAGATTCGATTTTACGGATCCCAGCCACAACGGCCGTTCCTCATCCCGGTCCTGCCCGTACGTCGCCAGCAGCGCCTGCGCCTCGATCGGATCACCCAACGACGTACCCGTACCGTGCGCCTCCACCACATCAACATCCGAGGCCGAAAGCCCCGCCCCCGCCAACGCCTGCCGGATCACCCGCTGCTGCGACGGACCATTCGGCGCCGTCAAACCATTCGACGCACCATCCTGATTCACCGCAGAACCAGCCACCACCGCCAGCACACGGTGACCGTTCCGCCTCGCATCCGACAATCGCTCCACGAGCAGCATCCCGACGCCCTCGCCCCAGCCCGTGCCATCCGCACCCGCAGCGAACGCCTTGCACCGCCCGTCGGGGGCGAGTCCGCGCTGACGGCTGAACTCCACGAACGCTCCGGGCGTGGACATCACCGTCACGCCGCCCACCAGCGCCATGTCGCATTCCCCCGACCGGAGTGCCTGAGCCGCCCAGTGCAGGGCCACCAGCGACGACGAGCACGCCGTATCCACCGTCACCGCCGGGCCCTCGAGGCCCAGCGTGTAGGCCACTCGCCCGGACACCACGCTCGCGGCGTTTCCAGTGCCGACATAGCCCTCGAATTCGTCCGGAGAGTGAGCCAGCAGAGCCGGATAGTCCTGACCGTTCGTTCCTACGAAAACGCCGGCCCGGCTGCCTCGCAGGGAGCGGGGATCGATGCCGGCCCGCTCCACTGCCTCCCAGGACACCTCGAGGAGCAGACGCTGCTGCGGATCCGTCGCCACGGCTTCCCGGGGGCTCATGCCGAAGAAAGCGGGTTCGAACTGGTCCACGTTCTTCAGGAAACCGCCGACGTTGACGTAGCTGGTTCCCGAGTGTTCCGGGTCGGGGTCGTAGACCGAACTGAGGTCCCAGCCACGGTCGGCCGGGAATCCCCCGACGGCGTCCTCGCCGTCCGACAGCAGTTTCCAGAAGGCCTCCGGGCCGTCAACGCCGCCGGGAAACCGGCAGCTCATCCCCACGATGGCAATGGGGTCATCGGCAACCGCCGAGGGGGCCACCAGTTGCTCGACGTCATCCTGGACCGGCGCGATCCGCATGCGCAGGAAACGGGCGAGTGCGGTCGGCGTCGGGTAGTCGAACACCACCGTCGCGGGCAGCGCGATCCCGCATGCCACGACCAGTGCGTTACGTAGCTCCACCGCGATCAGCGAGTCGACGCCGAGCTCCCGGAAGGCCCGGTCCGGAGGCACATCGGCGGGCCCCGAATAGTGCAGCACTCCGGCGGCACGTGACCTGACCAGATCCGTCAGCACTCGCTCCTGTTCGGCCGGCAGCAGTCCCTCAAGGCGCTGGCGCACCTCGGAGTGTCCACGCTCTCCATCCATCCTGGTGAGGTCGACGGCCGTACGGACCTCAGGAAGATCGCCGATCAGTGGGCTGGGACGGACCGTGGTGAAGGCGGGTAGGAAGTCCGCCCAGGTGAGGTCGGCGATCACAAGGCCGGGCGTCCCGGAGCCGATCGCGGTCTCCATGGCGTCGATGGCCAGGTCCGGCCGCAGCGGGGACACTCCGCCCCTGCGCATCCGCTGCGCCGTCGTTTCGTCGCTCGCCATGCCGGTCTCGCCCCACGGCCCCCAGGCGATGGAGGTCGCGGGCAGTCCTTCGGCCGCGCGCTGTTCGGCCACAGCGTCCAGGAAGGCGTTGGCGGCTGCGTAGTTGGCCTGACCGACGGCGCCGATGGCGCCCGCGAAGGACGAGAACAGGACGAAGGCCGAGAGCTCATGGCCCCGGGTCGCCTCGTGCAGGTTCACGGCCGAGGTGGCCTTGGCCCGCATGACGGTCGCGAATCGCTCGGGGGACAGCGAATCGAGTACACCATCATCGAGTACGCCTGCGGCGTGAAAAACGGCGTCCACCGGATGCTCGGACAGCAACGCCCGCACCGCATCCCGGTCCGCGACATCACACGCCGCCACCGTCACCCGCACACCCAGAGCCGACAACTCCGCCTCAAGCTCTCGAGCCCCCGGAGCCCGCGGGCCACGACGGCTGGTCAGCACCACATGCTCCGCACCCCGCTCGGCCACCCAACGAGCCACCCGCCCGCCCAACGCACCCGTACCACCCGTAACCAGCACCGTCCCCCGCGGCACCCAACCCCCAACACCCCCGCCAGGAACCGGAGCATGAACCAGCCGACGACCAAAAACACCCGACGCCCGCACCGCCACCTGATCCTCAACACCACCAGCCAGCACCCCAACCAGCCGGTCCAGCGCCCGTCCATCGATCTGCTCCGGAAGATCGACCAGACCGCCCCAACGCTCCGGCACCTCCAACGCCGCCACCCGGCCCAGACCCCACACCGCCGCCCGCACCGGATCCGCAGCACCATCCGACCGGCCCACACAAACAGCCCCACGAGTCACCACCCACAAACGACCCGCAACACCCGCATCCCCCAACGCCTGCACCACAACAGCCGCATCCACCACATCCGCAGCACCCACCACCAGCACACCAGCAACCGGCCCATCACCGGCCACCTCACCCAACCGCCCAGCCAGCACAGCCCGATCCACACCAGGACCGCACTCCACCCGCTCAACCAGCGCACCACACCCCGCCAGCCCATCCACCACCGAGGAAACCCAGTCCGCCTCCGCCGGAACCACACAAACCCAACGCCCACCCAACCGGGCAACCCCAACCCCAGCCCCAACCAGCGGCTTCCACTCAACCCGATAACGCCAACCGTCCACCACCGACCGCTCACGCCGCTGCCGCCGCCACGACGACAACGCAGTCAGAGCCTCACTCCACGAAGCATCACGATCGATCGCCAGATCCCCAGCCAACGCAGTCGAGTCTCCGCGCTCAACCGCGTCCCAGAACTGCGCCTCGCCCCCGTCGAGCGCCTGGGCTGCAGCGCCCTCGGCTTCGGCCCCGGACGACTCCAGCCAGTAGCGCTCACGCTGAAACGGATAGGTCGGCAGATCAACAGGGAGGGCTCCGGGCAGCAGCGCAGTCCAGTCAAGGACGGCGCCGTGTGCGTGCAGCTGCGCTATGGCCGTCACTACGCTCCGTGCCTCGGGCCGGTCCCTTCGTAGTGCGGGCACCGCCGCCGGCGCTGAGCCTTCTGCACATGCCTGTGCCATCGCGCTGAGCGTGCCGTCAGGACCGATTTCGAGGTAGCGAGCGACACTGTGCTCCTCCAGCCACCGGATACCGTCGGCGAACCGGACGGCTTCCCGCACATGCCGCACCCAGTACTCGGGAGAGGCCAGATCCGTGGCGAGCTCACCGGTCACATTCGAGACCACCGGAATACGCGGCTGCTCGTACGTCACACTCTCCGCAACCGTATGGAACTCAGCCAGCATCGGCTCCATCAACGGCGAGTGGAACCCGTGACTCACCCGCAGCCGCTTCACCTTCCGCGCCTCAGCCTCGAAATACGCGGCGACCTCCGCAACGGCAGATTCCTCACCCGCAATGACCGTCGCCGAAGGCCCGTTCACCGCCGCAATGCTCACCCGCTCCTCGTCCAGGAGTGGCAGCACCTCGGCCTCCGACGCCTGGAGCGAGACCATCACCCCACCCGTCGGCAACGCCTGCATCAACCGACCGCGCGCCGCCACCAGACGACACGCATCCTCCAGCGACCACACCCCCGCCACATGCGCAGCCGCCAACTCGCCGATCGAATGACCCAGCAGGAAATCGGGCCTGACACCGAACGACTCCACCAGCCGGAACAACGCCACTTCGACCGCGAACAACGCAGGCTGCGTAAAGCCCGTCCGATTCAACGCATCCGCGTCATCACCGAACACGACATCCCGCAGCGGCAACTCCAACTCACCATCAAAATAGGCACACACCGCATCAAACGCCTCCGCGAAAACCGGGAAGGCTTCGTACAACTCCCGCCCCATCCCGACCCGCTGCGCACCCTGCCCCGCGAACAGGAAAGCCGACTTCACACCCGACTTGGCCGTCCCCCGTACAACACCTTCGGTGTACTCATCGTGGGCAAGTGCGCCGAGTCCCGCGACCAGTTCCTCTCGGCTGCTGCCGAGGACAACGGCACGGTTCTCCAGCCCGGCTCGCGTCGAGGCCAGCGACCAGGCGACGTTGCGTACGTCCTGCTCGGGATGGCCGTCGACGTGGGAGAGCAGCCTCACGGCCTGCGCCCTCAGGGCGGCCTCGCTGCGTGCCGAGAGCACCCAGGGCAACATCGGCAGCCGGAGAGATTCAGCCTTGCCGTCCGCATGCTCTTCTTCGCTTGCAGGCTCCATCTCGGGTGCCTGCTCCAGCACAGCGTGCGCGTTTGTGCCACTGACGCCGAAGGCGGAGACCGCCGCGCGACTGGGTCGGTCGCTCTCCGGCCAGCCCACAGCCTCGGTCAGCAGCCGGACATTCCCCGCCGACCAGTCCACATGCGACGACGGCTCATCCACATGCAACGTCCGCGGCAACACACCATGCTGAAGCGCCAGCACCATCTTGATCACACCGGCCACACCCGCAGCCGCCTGCGTATGACCAATGTTCGACTTCACCGACCCCAGCCACAACGGCCGGTCCCCATCCCGCCCCTGCCCGTACGTCGCCAGCAGCGCCTGCGCCTCGATCGGATCACCCAGCGTCGTGCCGGTTCCGTGGGCCTCCACCGCATCAACATCGGACGGGGAAAGCCCTGCGCCCGCCAACGCCTGCCGGATCACCCGCTGCTGGGAAGGACCGTTCGGCGCGGTCAGGCCGTTGGACGCGCCGTCCTGGTTCACCGCAGAGCCGCGTACGACCGCCAGCACGCGATGGCCGTTCCGCCGGGCGTCCGACAGCCGTTCCACCACCAGCATCCCGACGCCTTCGGCCCACCCTGTGCCATCAGCAGCATCCGAGAATGCCTTGCAGCGGCCATCGGCCGCCAAGCCACGCTGCCGGCTGAACTCGATGAACGCCCCCGGCGTCGACATCACCGTCACCCCTCCCGCCAGGGCGAGCGTGCATTCGCCCGACCGGAGAGCTTGGGATGCCAGATGCAGCGCCACCAGAGAAGAGGAGCATGCCGTGTCAACGGTCACGGCAGGACCCTCGAGTCCAAGCGCGTACGCGACACGGCCCGACACGACCGAGGTCGAGTTACCGGTCAGGAGATGGCCACGGACATCGTCCGGAATATCGCGAAGGCCGACGCCGTATTCTTGGCCGCTGCACCCAACGAAGACACCGCTCCGGCTGCCCCTTACCCCGAGAGGGTCGATTCCGGCCCCCTCGAAGGCGCCCCAGGAGGCTTCCAGCAGCAACCGCTGCTGCGGATCCATTGCGAGCGCCTCGCGCGGTGATATTCCGAAGAAGCCAGGGTCGAATTCGTTGGCGTCATAGACGAAGCCGCCCTCGCGCGAGTAGCTCGTGCCGGAACCACGCGACTCCGGGTCGTACAACGCTTCGGCATCCCAGCCACGGTCCTGCGGCCACTCGGAGATTGCGTCATCTCCGCGTACCAGCAGGCGCCAGAAATCCTCGGGCGAGCTCACACCGCCAGGGAAGCGGCAACTCATCCCGACGATCGCGATGGGCTCCTGTTGCTGCGATTCCAGCTCTTGCAGCCGCCGACGGGCGTCGTGCAGGTCGGCGGTGACCCACTTGAGGTAGTCCCGAAGCTGCTCTTCATTCGCCATGTGGAACTTGCCCCATACGTCGTAGACCGGAACGGTTCACCTGCGGCGTTCAGGAACGGCCGAGCTCCTGATTGATGAAGTCGAAGATCTCGTCGTCCGTGGCCGCATCGAGCTGCTGAGACACGGCGGACTTCGGATCGCCCTCGGCCACCCCGCCCAACTCGGACAGGATGCTCCGAAGACGGGTCTCAACGAGCCCCCTGACGTCGTTCTCTGGGGAAACTCTTGAAATCGCGCTCGCAAGGCGGTCCAGGTCAGCCAGGACAGCGGCCTCCGGCTCGACCTCCGTGGCGCCGAACAGCGTGTCGTGCACATGCTCTGCCAGCAGCTGCGGCGCGGGGTAGTCGAAGACCAATGTGGCGGGTAGGCGCATTCCGGTGTCGGCGTTCAATCCGTTGCGCAGCTCGACCGCGGTGAGCGAGTCGAAACCCAGCTCCCGGAATGCCTTGGCGGCCTCCACGGACTTCAGATCACGGAATCCGAGTACAGCGGCCGTATGGGTGCGTACGAGATCGAGAACGGCCTGCGAGCGCTCCACCGCGGAAACGCCCGCGAGTCTGTCGAGGAGGGATGGGCGGACCCCATCTTCAACTCTCTTCCCGGGTACGCCACTCAGCGCCTCAGCGGCTTCCGGCAGGTCTTCCAGGAAAGGGCTGGGGCGGGTACTGGTGAACGCCGCAGCAAACCGCTCCCACTCCACATCCGCCACCACCACCGAACCATCGGTACCACCGACAGCCTGTTCCAGTACCGACAACGCAAGCCCCGGATCCAGCGGCCTCAACCCACGACGCCGCAGATGCTCCTCCGCACCCTCCGCAGCCGCCATACCCCCCTCACCCCACGGCCCCCACGCCACCGAACACCCCGCCAGACCCCGCACCCGACGCGCCTCAACCAACCCATCCACAAACGCATTCGCCGCCGCATACGCCCCCTGACCACCACTACCCCACACACCCGCAATCGAAGAGAACACCACAAACGCATCCAGCTCCCGATCACCCAAAAACTCATCCAAATGCGCAGCCCCCGCAGCCTTCGCCCCCATCACCCCAGCAAAATGAACCCCATCCACCACAGCCAACGACACCGAATCCACCACACCCGCAGCATGAAACACAGCATCCACCGGATGCTCCGCCAGCAACGCCCGCACCGCATCCCGGTCCGCGACATCACACGCCGCCACCGTCACCCGCACACCCAGAGCCGACAACTCCGCCTCAAGCTCTCGAGCCCCCGGAGCCTGCGGGCCACGACGGCTGGTCAGCACCACATGCTCCGCACCCCGCTCGGCCACCCAACGAGCCACCCGCCCGCCCAACACACCCGTACCACCCGTAACCAGCACCGTCCCCCGCGGCACCCAACCCCCAACACCCCCGCCAGGAACCGGAGCATGAACCAGACGACGACCAAAAACACCCGACGCCCGCACCGCCACCTGATCCTCAACACCACCAGCCAGCACCCCAACCAGCCGGTCCAGCGCCCGTCCATCGATCTGCTCCGGAAGATCGACCAGACCGCCCCAACGCTCCGGCACCTCCAACGCCGCCACCCGGCCCAGACCCCACACCGCCGCCCGCACCGGATCCGCAGCACCATCCGACCGGCCCACACAAACAGCCCCACGAGTCACCACCCACAAACGACCCGCAACACCCGCATCCCCCAACGCCTGCACCACAACAGCCGCATCCACCACATCCGCAGCACCCACCACCAGCACACCAGCAACCGGCCCATCACCGGCCACCTCACCCAACCGCCCAGCCAGCACAGCCCGATCCACACCAGGACCGCACTCCACCCGAACCGGTGCAACCCCCCGTGAGACCAGCCCATCCACCACCGAGGAAACCCAACTCTCCCCCGCCGGAACCACACAAACCCAACGCCCACCCAACCGGGCAACCCCAACCCCAGCCCCAGCCCCAGCCCCAACCAGCGGCTTCCACTCAACCCGATAACGCCAACCGTCCACCACCGACCGCTCACGCCGCTGCCGCCGCCACGACGACAACGCA
>NZ_JBIRYJ010000040.1:0-11380 GCF_044389785.1 Streptomyces sp. NPDC019443 | reverse complement strand
TTCGTCGCCTCGACCGGCAGCTGACGCGTCAGTCCGCCTCCTGGGACTCGGCCTGGGCGCGGCAGGCCGTGACTGCGGTGGAGTGGGCGGCTGGGTGCACCAAGTTGTGGTGGGGCTTGGCGGCCGTGATGATCGCGACCGGGGGCCGCAGCGGAATCAAGGCCGCTGCGGCAGGGCTGCTGAGCATGCTCACCGCGGAGCTTGTGTCGAATGCGGTGGGCAAGCAGATCTCGGAGCGGCGCAGGCCGCCGGAGCAGTTGGTCCCGCACGACGTCGAAGACCGTCCGGACACTTCCTCCTTCCCCTCCGGCCACACCGCCGCCGCCCTAGGCTTCACGGCCGCCGTTGCCTCCTCCTCCCCGGGGTGGGGAGCGGCCGCTGCGGTCCCCACGGCGATCGTGGCCGTCGAACGCGTCCACAGCGGCGCCCACTACCCCAGCGACGTCGTCGGCGGGGCCGCCATCGGTTTGGCCAGCGCTTGGCTCATCCACCGTGCGACTCGACCACTGCTGCGCGGACTGCTGCGGTAGCCCCCAGCTCCTGTCGGCAGCCGACTGAGCCGACCGTGCTCGGTACCCGACGGGAGATCAATCCGTGCACGCACGGAACGGACGACGAGCTCATAGGCGCCCACAAGCCGTCCCCCACAGCGTCCGGACTCGCGAGGTCGCAGGACGTCAGCGATGTGGGAAGGGGCTGACGTCCGCTCCTCCCAGGCCGCGCCTGCCGACTCTGGCCGCAATGGAAGGAAGTCACGACGGCCTCCGGTTGGGCCATACCTGTGGCGCACCTGGGTACTCGCCCGCCAAGGGGCCCTGCTGGGCGCCCTGTTTTGGAAGCGGCGACACCGACGGCGAGACGTGAGGACGGCAAGAAGGACGCATGGATCACTCTCAGGTACCGGTACTGTACGCACTGGAGGAGTTCCGGCGCAGGGGCGACGTCGTGTATGGCCCGCCCGGCCACAAACAAGGTCGCGGAGTAGACCCTCGCGTACTGGCCGTACTCGGCGACGGCCTCTTCCGTTCGGACGTGCTGATGATGAACGGCCTCGACGACCGTCGCCTCTCGCACGGTGTGCTTCGGAAAGCCGAAGAGCTCATGGCCGACGCGGTCCGCGCGGAGCACGCCTTCTTCTCCACGTGCGGCAGTTCCCTTTCGGTCAAGACGGCGATGCTGGCCGCGGCCGGTCCGGGTGAGAAGCTCCTGGTCTCTCGAAACACCCACAAGTCCGTCGTCGCAGCCTTGATCATCAGCGGCGTCGAACCGGTCTGGGTCCACCCGCACTTCGATGCCGAGCGCCACCTGGCACACCCTCCGGAGCCGGACGACGTACGACGAGCGCTGCACGACCATCCCGATGCCAAGGGCATGCTGCTCATCACCCCGACCGACTGGGGCACTTGCGCCGACATCGCGGGTGTTGCCCGGGTGGTCCACGACCGTGACATACCGCTCATCGTCGACGAGGCGTGGGGGGCACATCTACCGTTCCATGACCGGCTGCCGACGTGGGGCATGGACGCCGATGCCGACCTCGTCGTCACGAGCGTGCACAAGATGGGCGGCGCCATCGAGCAGAGTTCGGTCTTTCATCTTCAAGGCGACCGGGTGTCACCGACGCTGCTCAGGCAGCGCGAGGACCTGCTGGGCACCACCAGCTCATCGGCGCTGGTGTACGCCTCTCTCGACGGCTGGCGCCGCCAGATGGTTGAACAGGGAGAGTCTGTGCTGGCGTCGGCGATACAGCGGGCTCACAGGATCCGGAAGGAGATCGCCGACCTGCCCGGCCTGCGGCTACTCGGCACGGAGGTCACCGAGGCGGGCGAGGCAGCTGATCTGGATCCCCTACGGATCACGGTCGACGTCCGTGAGCTGGCCATCAGCGGCATGCAGGCCGCCGAATGGATGCGAACCAACTGCCGCGCCGACCTCGGTGCCTCGGACACGCTCCGGGTCAACGGCCAGATCACGCACGCGGACGACGATGCGACCGAACGTCTCCTCATCGACGCCTTTCACCGGCTCACCGAGACTGCCCACACCATGGAGCGACGACCCGACGTCGCACTACCGCCCCCGAACACCCTCGAACTGGAACAAGCGGTGCTGCCACGCCGGGCCTTCTTCGCGGACGCCGAGCAGGTACCGGCCCGGACGGCGATAGGACGTGTCGCCGCCGAAATCGTCAGCCCGTATCCACCCGGCGTCCCGGTCATTGCCCCTGGCGAAGTGATCAACCAGGAGGTCGTCGACTATCTGCGCAGCGGCGCCCGGGCGGGGATGCTGATCCCCGACGCCGCCGACCCCTCGATGGAAACCATCCGGGTCATGGCTCGCTGACCCTTCGCTGTTCCTGCTTCCATGGCGCGCGTTCGCTTCCTGTCAGCGGCCAAGCTTCTGCTTGAGTTCGGCCTTGTTCATCGAAGAGCGGCCCTGGATGTTGCGCTTCTTGGCCTCCGCGTACAGCTGGTCGTACGTGGGCCCCTCCGAGCCGCTGTGCGAACGCTGCCCGCCCCGCTTCGACGACGACTTGTCCTGCGTCGAAGTCCGGCTCGCCGTCTTCGACTCACCCGAACGGGCCCGCTCCTTGTTCACCGTGCGGGAAGCGATCTCCTTCGCACGCTTGGTGCTCTCACCGCGCTGCTCGGCGCTCTCCTTGATGTGCTCGTACTGGCGTTCCCTCTTGGGACTCGAACCACGAGGCATGTTCCGCTCCTTCACCCAAGTCCAGAGTGGGGATGTCCCCATCACTCTTCGCTGCGGCTACGGAGCCCGCAAACGCGAACTCACGCAACCGGTACCCCCGGGCCCGCCCGCCATGCACGAAAGAACACGAAACACGCAGGTCGGACCAGTTGGGCGAACGCCGGGCATCGAAGCAGAGCCGCGCCCCGCAGGGCGAGGGGCGTGCTGCTGCGGCGCCACGGGGGACGACCGGCTCGGCGAAACACCACGGCGTACTCCGATCACGAGTGCGCCGACGACGAAGACCGGGCGGCGGTCGCATGACGCCGCGCAGCCGGCGGGCAACCGGCGGGGTCGGCCGGTCCAGCGCAACTATCCCGTAGTGGAGGACGCAGCCCGCTACGGTCGCCTTCACGGTCCGAGCCAAGAAGAAGGCCTTCAAGGACGATGTCGGCCGGTTGGCCGACTCCCCCGGCGTGCGGCGCAACGTCGTCAAGCGGCCCGACAGCACCGAGGAACGCTCCTACGGGCCACACCCTCGGAGGCCCCGGCTCAGGCGAAGAGGGCTTCGACGGCGTCCAGTTCAAAGCCATGGTCGACGCCGCCGGCGGAGACGTCGCCGCCGCAGTACACACCTGGCTCACCGCCACCGGACGTCTCGACCCGGACGCAGTCATCGTGGGCCTGGAGATCCGCGCCTGGGAGCCCCGAGAGTACTGAAGATGAGTGGCCAAGTTCTCGGCCAGCCCCCGCCCAGTCGAGTGAGTGCCGCCGATGCCGTTGGCGGCGCTGGTGCGGGGCACGCATAGGGTGCCGGGGGCTTGTCCTCTCAGCGGTGTGGCCGCCGGCTCTGCAGGGAGCGCCGGCGTCTCCCGGGGCCGGAACGGCCTTGACGCGGAATCCCGGTGGAAGAGAATCGTGCGTCGAACCACGCTCCGTCGGAACGTGGGCTCAGAACCAGTGAAGTGTGAGTTCGCCAGTCAGCCGCAGCGCGCCGGCGAAATGGTTACGGTGCATGATCTCGATGAGCTCAGCAGCGTCCACGACATCCGGCTTCTCCTGGTTCCCCGGGTGTCCTGAGCCAGCTCCTCATTCCAGGAGCTCTCGCGCATCCGCTCGCAGCGGGCGACGTCTACGGGCTCGCTCGCGCCGCAGTAGCGTCACCACGCCCGAGCTCATCATCCTCATCATCGCGGTCGCCTCGGAGGTGGGCCGCTTGGCTCCCCGGTCGCGCAGTTCGCCCGGCTACGGTGGCCGCCGCCATTTTTCAGTCCGCTACTGACATGCCCTCCTTCGTTTGGTGCCCCGCCGTGCCAGGCGGTCGGGTCAGCGCCCCTCGTGCGACTCAGTGCCGCGGGCAGCTGCGTGCGCGGCCTCCTGTTTGGCCAGGACTGACAGCAGGTCTGCGACGGTGGCGCCCGTATCTGCCGGATGACGCAGAAGCGTGCCGGGGGCGATGCGGTAGACGTTCGACCGACCGTGCCGGACGTGGGTGAGGTATCCGCCCTCTTCGAGGTCGGCGATGATCTTCTGCACGGCGCGTTCAGTGAGCTGACAGCGGACGGCGATGTCACGGACGCGGATGGTGCGATTCTCAAAGATCGCAGCCAGTACCCGGGCGTGGTTGGTCAGGAACGTCCAGCCTGCATGCGGTTCCGGCGCTCGATCCATGCCCCCACGATAGGACATCTGGTTCGCGCATTCAAAAGGGTGAATTATATTTCGTGTAACGGTTGACGTGAAAGAGGGGTGGGGTGAAGCTGGAAGCCCAGAGACGACGGTATGCGCCGGGAGCTCCCATGCCCCATCACGCGACACTCCCCCGCCCCCGACACGAGGGGCCTTGCACCGAGTGCGGCACCGCCCTCAAGCAATCGCAGACGCCGGTACCTGTGACACTGAGCGTCGACACGGCCGACGACCGGCTTGTCGTGACCGTGTCCGGTGAGCTCGACCTGGAGAGCGACCAGGTACTGCAGCAGACACTGAGCGACGCGCTGGACCACGCTGCGGGCGGCCTGGAACTGGATCTCGCAGGGGTCGACTTCTGTGACTGCTCCGCCCTCAACGCCCTGCTGCGAGTGCGCCACCGCGCCCTCCAGACATCCAAGAGCCTCATCCTGTGTGCCACCAGCCCGGCCGTGGAACGCCTGCTCGACCTGACCAGCACCCTTCCACTCTTCACCACCAGAAATGGGACGGCCGAGCATCTGGCCATCCCATCGAACCCCGCGCACACCAAGGTGGCAGATCCGGCAGATTCCGCCGTAGATGAACAGGCGGCCGATACCGCCACAGCCGGACATCACACGCCGCCCTCGGAACAGCCGCCACAGACAGCAGACTCATCCAGCGACAATCAAGCGGCCGAGATCGCCCAGCTGCGCCGGGCACTTCAGACCCACCCGGCGATCGACATAGCCCGCGGCATCCTCATGGCATCGTTCCAACTGACCATCCAGCAGTCCTGGCAGGTGCTGGTGGCCGCTTCCCAGCGCAGCAACATCAAACTGCACCTGATCGCCGACGCACTCCTGCAGGCCATTGACGGCCAGGCCATGCCCGAACCCCTCGCCGGCCACCTGGCCAGGGCGGTACAGGTACACGGCACCCCCGACACAGTAGAAACCAGCGCACCCAAGCCCCGCTGAAGTACTCACCGCGGGATCTGTGGGTCTGTCAAACGAAGGGCTCTGTCTCACATTCGGTGGTGACGGAGGGTTGTGATGGGCCGTTGGCATGGCGTGCGTGATGTCAACGAGCTTGTAGATGTGGTGTTTTCGGGTCTGTCGCCGCTGGCCATCGAGGATGTGACCGACGAGGCCGAGCGGATTCTGGTGCGGGCACGGACGCCGGAGGAACCGGTGCCGTGTTCGGGTTGCGGCGCGCCGTCCGATCGTGTGCACGGCTTTCACCTGCGGACCGTGGCCGACGTACCGGTGGACGGGCGGCGGGTGGTGGTCCGTGTGCGGGTGCGGCGCCTGGTATGTCCCACGCGCGGCTGCCGCCACACCTTCCGCGAGCAGGTGCCTGGCGTGCTGGAGCGATACCAGCGACGCACAGCCCGTTTGACCAGGCAAGTCAAGGCCGTGGTCAAAGAGTTAGCGGGCCGGGCGGGGGCACGTTTGCTTGCGTTACTCGCGGTGGGCTTGTCGCGTCACACTGCCCTGCGCGCCCTGTTGCGCATCCCGTTGACCGTCGGGCGGGTGCCTCGCGTGATCGGCGTCGACGATTTCGCTCTGCGCCGACGGCACCGCTATGCCACCGTGGTGATCGACGCTGGGACCAGATCCAATTTCGGCGTGCAGGATGGTGACGAGGGTGCCCTCACTGCCGACCAGCGCCCGGGCGAGGTCGAACCCGTTCTCCGGGAGCAGTGAGTCCAGGTTGTATCCGGAAACTCGCCTAGGAATACGAGGAAAGCCACGCCGGACATCGCCCAGATTACGGTCGATGACCTGCCGCAGACCTCGATAGATCTCGGCACGGCGGCCGCCGGCGGCGATGTCGTCGAAGTCTTCATCCGACGTGGGACCGACCCAGCACCGCGTTCCGTCGTAAGTAAGAATCTCCAGCCGCCGTACGTTGTCCACGGTCTTGCCGTATTCCTGGACCGCGGCGCCGCACGCGTTGTTGCCGATCATTCCGCCCACGAGCAGTGGCTGTGCGTGGACGGTTTGGGTCCGAACTTCAGCTGACAGCCGGACAGTTGCCGGTTCAGTTCGTCCAGTACGATGCCCGGCTCCACCACACACGCCTGTCGCGCGGCGTCGACCGACACTACCCGATGGCAGTACTTCGTCCAGTCGATGACGACGGCAGTATTAGTGCACTGACCGCCCAGACTCGTACCGCCACCCCGGGACAGCACAGGCGCACCGAACTCGGCGCACACTGCCACCGCCTCTACGCCGGCCTCGACAGTCCGAGGTATGACTACGCCGATCGGCACCTGCCGGTGGTTCGACCCGTCCGTTGAGTAGGCGCCACGGCTCCCCGCGTCGAACCGCACTTCGCCGTCGACGCGTTTACGGAGCGCGTCCTCCAAAGCCAGGACATCCAACTCGGTCAGGCGGTTCGACGCGTCAGCTCGCTCGCTTTCGTGCGGCGACGGCTCCCGCGTGGTGACCACGCACACACCTCCCCTGCACCTCCCAGTCAGCACTCATCAGCCATCACGCAGCTGCGGCAGGACGCTGGTGCGGTAGAAGTCGAAGAACCCCTGCTGGTCCGGGCCGATCTGGTTGACGTACACCTCGTCGAAGTCGGCTTCCGTATAGGCGCGGACCGCTCGCACATGCTCATCCACGTCGTCACCGCAGACGGCGTTGTCCCGGACCATGTCTTCGGTGACCAGCTCGCACGCCTGCTCGAAGTGTTTCGGCGTCGGCAGGATCTGACCCAGCTCGCCTGGCAGATACGCGTTCGGCCAGAGCCGGTGCACGGTCTTGACCGCCTGATCCCGATCAGTTCCCCAGCAGACCTTCGGGCCGCCGACGACCGGCTTGCGGCCGCCTCCGGCGCTGCGGAACTGCTCCACCAGCTCCCGGTCGGGCGTCATCGTAACGAATCCGTCTCCGATGCGGCCCGCGAGCGTCGCGGCCTGGGGACCGAAGCCCGAGACATAGACGGGTGGCGGCTTATCGGGGAGCGTGTAGATGCGGGCGTTCTCCACGGTGTAGTGCCGGCCCCGGTGGGTGATCTGCTTGCCCGTGAAGAGGTGCCGCATGACATGCACAGCCTCTTCGAGCATCTCCATCCGCAACTCCGCATCGGGCCACGCCTCCCCGAGCACATGCTCATTGAGAGCCTCACCGGTGCCCACTCCGAATCGGAAGCGGCCGCCGGTCAGCACGGCGGACGTGGCCGCTGCCTGCGCGTTGACCGCAGGGTGCATCCGTACGGTCGGGCACGTCACGAGTGTGGTCACGGGCAGCGAGCAGGCCTGGGACAACGCCCCGATCATCGACCAGACGAACGGACTCTGCCCCTGTTCATCGTTCCAGGGGTGGTAGTGATCGGAGATGGCGAGCACTTCGAACCCGGCCTGTTCGGCAGCCTTGGCCTGCGACAAGAGCTCGGCAGGACCGAACTCCTCACACGACAGAAAGTATCCGAATGCGGTCATGACACTCCTTGTCCCGGATGACACAGCAGCGGGTAACCATGGGCAGACGGCTCAAACCGGAGCGGCTCCGCCGGTGGGATGTCGTCATGGCCTTCCGTCGGCACCCGGATCAAGCAGGACCAGTCACCCCCGCCGAGCGCAGCAGCGCGTCGTGCGGCGGCGAGGGGTCCTGTGCAGCGAGGTCCAGTAGCGAGGCGGCGAAACGCCGGTCGGCAGACGGAGGGGATCCAGGGCGGGTGCCTCAGGTGGAACCGTTCACCGGGGCAAGCCTCGTGATCACTCGCAGTGTGCGCCTGCGCCTGTATCCGCTCGCGGCGTCGAGACGAAGTAGACGGAGTGCGCGGGTTCCGTGCCCGGCCCCGCAAACCGCCCGCGACGGTGGAGCGTTCACCGCCGGTGCTCCGCTCGCGGGTGCTCGGGCAGCCGCCGTCTGGTTTCGAAGGTGTACGCCTCCTCGGCAGGAGCCTTGTCGTCGGGGTCGCTCAGCTGCCCGGGCTTCATAAAGCCCTGCGCGACCGGTCCACGCGGCATCCGCTCGGCAGGAAGCACCACCTCGTAGGGTCCGTCCGCTTTGAAGTCCCCCGGCAACACTCTCGCCTGGCCACCTCCGCTCCCTCTTTCCACCGGACGTTCAGGGCTTTCAGGCCTTCGAGGGCGTCCGGTCCATGCGCAACGGCATTGCCGACGCGGAAAACGCAAATCGTCCGGGCCTCTGCGAGCAGCAGGTTGGCGTTTGCCGCAGGCGCCGCGTACTTCCTTACCAGGGGGCCGCCGTTGCTGTCGCTGCAACTTCCTGGGGAGGGCGAGTAAGCGTGTCGGGCTTCAGGATGTCAGCGAGATGCAGGATCTTCGTTTCGGCGGGTGTTTCTCAGGTATCCGGTTCACGAGGGCAGGGACCAGGCAGGCGACGACGCGGGGAGATGGCATGCCAGAATTCGGGTACTTCCTGTCCTGTGAGGAGCACGGACCGGACGAGCTCGACCAGGCCTCAGAACTGGTCACCCGGAACCAGATCGAAGCAGCCCTGCCGTGCGGTGATGGCCCTGACGCACTAGTAGAAGCAATCAGGGAGTACCCGGACGCGGATTTCGACACGGTATACGTCAGTCAGGTCGGCAAGGACCAGCGCGGCTTCTTCGACTTCTACCGCACCCAGATGCTGCCCGGCTCGGCGTCTGAACGACCACATGCAGCGCTGCTCCTCAGGGAGGCCGGAAGGTACAACCTGTTTCCGCTGTTACCACCTTTTCAGGAGGACTTCCATGGCTTTCGCCGAAGCGTCGCTGATGCGCAGATGGCGGCAGTGGCGCAAGGGACGCGATCTGCCTGTTCCCCTTCAATCCACCTCCATCGAGGACACCACCCGCCGCTTTCTCCTGTACGGGGTCATCCCGCTGTGGGTGGTCCCAGCCGTCTCCGACTGGTGGATGCATAAACGGACCAGCATCGAGGACACGAGCGGCGCCAAAGAGTCCGCTGTGCACGCGCTGATGATGACCGAGGCCGGGATCCCCGTCGCGATGGGACTGCTCGCGAAGGTCAACCCGCTGGTCCTCTCCGTCATGGGAGGGGCAGCCCTGGCGCACGGCGCTACCGCCCTGTACGACGTGAGCCTGGCAACGGAGGACCGCGAAGTGCGGCCAGTGGAGCAGCACATTCACAGCTTTCTCGAAGTGCTGCCTCTCTCCGCCATGGCTTTCACAGCCTGTCTCCACGCTGACGAAGTGCGGGCACTGCTCCGTGGTGGCCGCGGGTCGCAGGACTGGAAGCTGCTGCCGAAGGACCGTCCCCTTTCTGCGAAGTACCTTGCCGCCCTTGGCGTCATCATCGGCGCCGGCGTAATCCTGCCTTACGCAGAGGAGATGACCCGCTGCCTGCGCGCCCGGCGAAAGGCAGCGGTGAGGTGATACGAATGGCGGGCAGGTTCACACCTTCCCGGATGCCGCGCCTGCGAGTGATCCCTATCGGTGCCTCTGGGCCCGAAGACATTCTCGTGGATACAGCGGGGCAAGTCCTGAGACTGGCACGGCGGACGGAAGGATTCTTCGGATCACGCTGCCCGGCACGAATACCCGCGGCCGGGTGGAGGAGATAGCCCGGACCGCCACTGGGGCTTGAGGCCTTGCCTGACGGCCGAATGCTCGTGTGCGACGCGGAGCGCGGACTGCTGAGGCTGGCGTCCGAGCCAGGTGCTGCCATCGAAGTGCTCGTGGACTCGTTGGCTGGAGAGCCCTTGCGGTTCTGCAGCAACGCAGCGGCTGCCTCGGACGGCTCCGTCTACTTCCCCGTCTCGAGCGCCAGATACGGTCTGCACGACTGGCGCGCGGACATCGTGGAGAACTCCTCCACGGGTGGGCTTGTGCGTATGAAGCCCAACGGTGAGACTGAAATCCTGCTTGAGGGGCTTCAGTCTCTGCCGACGAGTCGTACATCGCTGTTGCGGAAACGGGAGCTTATCAGCTGACCCGCTTGTGGCTCACCGGTCCCCGCGCGGGACGCACTGACGTCCTCATCGGTGAACTGCCGGGATTCCCCGACAACCTTTCGCGAGGCCCATTTGGGACGATCTGGATCGCCCTGGCTTCGCCACGTGAAGCAGTACTGGACTGGCTCCACCACAGCCCCCCGGCCTGGCGGCACGCGCGGCGACCCATTTGCGTCCCCCACCACGTAGCGCAGCGCGCGCACTCGGAATTGATCAACAAGGCCGCGTTCTATATGACATGCAGCGACGTGCAGCGGGATACCGGATGATCACGAGTGTCTACGAACGCAACCAAGAACTGGTGTTCGGCAGCCTGCTGGAGTCGGGTATCGCCGTATGCCCCATACAGCCAGACCGGCGCGCCGATCAGCCGGCGGACGGGCAGCGGGACCACCCGAGGGGCCGCTGACTGCGCGAGCGCGCCGCTACCGGGTGTGCCTGAGAGGTTCTGCAGCTGCCGATTCGGCAGTTCGCCGGTTGTGGAGGTTGACTGCCTCCTGGCTGCGTGTGCGGCAAGTGGGACGGGAAGGCGCGGCCACAGTTCGGCTCGGCCCCGCTCAAAGGAGCAAGTCATGCCTGCTGGATCCGCCCCAAGCGGGAACGCCGGTGCTCCCTGCTGGGGCGTCTGCTAAACCGGGATTTGCGGGCGGCGCAGGACTTCTACGGCATGAAGCTGTGGTTCGCGGCGTACCTGCCCGGGGCGGGGACGTGGCCCTGGTGCGCTCGCCCCAGTGTTGCGGGGAGCCCGGCCGGTGTTCCGAGGAGGTCGAGCAGCTCTGTGGGTTCGTACCTGGCGGTGAGCAGGCCGCGCTGCTCTCCCACAACGCTGTGACCGGATCGACGGGAGGGCGCTGGTCGACCGGGAACTGTACCTGTCCAAGTCCTGGACCCAGGACCCGGAACGATGCCGGGCGGCGAAGGTCCCCGTCGGACGGGAGTTCGCATCAAACCCGACCGGGCCCAGGCGATGGTCCTGCGTGTCCTGGCCTCCGCGCTGCCCATCGCCTGGGTCACCGCGGATGCCGCCTACGGACAGGAAGGGCGCTTCGGCCGCACGCTGGAGGAAACCGGGATCGGCT
>NZ_JBIRYJ010000039.1:0-14338 GCF_044389785.1 Streptomyces sp. NPDC019443 | reverse complement strand
CGCAGCAGCGCGCCGAGATCACCGTCCTCGGCGCCGCCCAACGCGACCGGATGCACACTCGTGAACCAGCCCACCGTCCGCGACACGTCAATGTCAGCGCCCACATCCTCGCGACCGTGACCCTCCACATCCACCACGACCGACGCCGCCCCGGTCCACTCGGTGAACACCGCACCCAACGCACTCAGCAGCACATCATTGATCTGCGTCCGGAACGCACTCGGCACCTCACGCAGCAGACTCTCCGTCCGCCCCGCGTCCAAAGCCACCAACACCCGCCTCGCCGACGCGACCGTATTCGCACCCTCGTACTCACGCGGCAAGCGACCGGCCGCAGCCTCGACCTCCCGCCAGTGAGCAGCCTCGGCCGCAACCTCCGGCGACGCCGCCAGCTCGCCGAGCCGCTTCGCCCACCCCAGGAAAGACGTCGTCTTCGCCGGGAACTCCACTGCGGCGACACCACGCTCGACCTGCTCATACGCTGACGCCAGATCCTCCAACAGAATCGGCCAGGAGACGGTGTCCACGACCAGGTGATGGGCAACGACCAGCAGCAGCTGACCCCGCTCCCCTCGGTCGAAGAGCGCCACCCGCAGCAGCGGGCCCTCATGCAGATCGAGTCCCGCCTGCACCTCCGAGGCGCGAGCCTCCAGGAAGGCCGGCTCATCCACGGCCTCCACCCCAAGGGCATCGATGACCGCCACCAGGTCGGCCGCTTCCGCGGCCGCCACACGACCGACCCGCTCCCCGCCCTCCCGCACAAAACGAGAGCGCAGCGCGTCATGCTGCTCCACCACCGACCGTGCCGCCACCCGCAGCACGTCCGCGTCCACCTGAGCCGTCGCCTGCAACACAACCGACTGGTTGAAGTGCCAGGGCTCCGGCTGCTCACGCTCCAGGAACCACCGCTGGACAGGTGTCAGCGGGAAGTCGCCGACCACCAGGCCCTGTTCGGCATCCGTCGTGCTCTCACCCGACGCCACCGACGCCAGACCCGCCACCGTCTGGTGGTCGAACAACTGCGCCACCGTCACGTGAACACCGAGCTCCCGGGCCCGGGCCACCACACGGATACTGCTGATCGAGTCGCCGCCAAGCTCGAAGAAGTTGTCCTCGGCACCAACCCGTTCCACACCGAGGACCTGCACCCATACCTCAGCCAGTACCTGCTCGACCTCTGTACGGGGTGCCACATACTCCCCCGCCGATCCCAGACGCTCCCCGTCGGGCTGCGGCAGCGCTGCCCGATCCAGTTTGCCGTTGGGGGTGAGAGGCAGCGCGGCCAGTTCCATGAACACGGCCGGGACCATGAAGGCCGGCAGACTCCGCTGGACGTGCTCCCGCAGGTCAGGGACCGCCGGTATGCCGTCGGCCTGGTCGGCGGGGACCAGGTGGGCCACGAGTTTACGGTCTTCGGTGTCGCCGAATGCCGTCACGACGGCGTTGCGGATTTGGGGGTGGGTGGTCAGGACGGCTTCGATCTCGCCGGGTTCGATCCGGAAGCCGCGGACCTTGACCTGGTCGTCGGCGCGGCCGATGAAGTCGAGCTGTCCGTCGGCCAGCCAGCGCGCCCGGTCGCCCGAGCGGTACATGCGGGTGCCGTCCGAGGTGAACGGGTCCGGCAGGAAACGCTCGGCCGTCAATGCCGGCTGGGCGCGGTAGCCGCGGGCTACCTGCGGGCCGGCGATGAACACCTCGCCCGCCACCCCGACCGGGACCGGATTCAACCGCGCGTCCAGGACATACAGGCGGGCATTCGCCACCGGAGCACCGATCGGCGGAGCCACGGCCACGTCCGGGGCCACAGCACCAGTGGTGACCATGACCGTGGCCTCGGTGGGGCCGTAGGTGTTCACCAGTCGGCGGTCCGCCGCCCACGCCCGGGCCACCGGCTGGCTCAAACGTTCCGCGCCCAGCAGCAGCGTCTGGATACCGGACACCTCATCCGGGTTCAAGACGCCCAACAGGGAGGGCACCACACTGGCCGCCGTGACGCCCTGCGCCCCGATCATCCCGGTCAGGACCTCGGGAGCGGTACGCTCGGCACTGCTCGCCACCACCAGCGCGCCACCCGAGGCCAGCGTCACCGCGACATCCAGCACCGCCGCGTCGAAACTGAACGACGCGAACTGCAGCACCCGCCCACCCGGACCGGCTTCCAGCACCGGAGCCAAGGCGGTCACCATGCCCACCACACTGCGATGCGCGACCTGCACACCCTTCGGCCGCCCCGTCGACCCCGACGTATAAATCACATACGCCAACTGATCGCCGTGTACCGGTACGTCAGGCACCGTGGACGCCAGCCCATCGGTAACAGCCGGGTCGTCCAGCCACACCACCGACTCCACCGACAGCCCGGCGGCCACCCCCGCCACCGACCGGTGCCCCACCACCACCTCGACACCACTGTCGGCGAGCATGAACTCCAACCGCTCGACCGGATATTCGGGATCCAGCGGCAGATACGCGCCACCCGCCTGCCACACCGCCACCATCGCCACAACCATGTCGACCCCACGCGGCAGGCACAGCCCCACCACCGACTCCGCACCGACACCAAGCCCCCGCAGACGATGCGCCAGCCGGTTGGCACGGGCCATCAACCCGCCATACGTCAACACCCCACCGTCAGCGACCACAGCCACCGCATCCGGGCCGCCCAGCGCCCGCGCAGCAATCAGCTCATGCACCCCACCCACACCCGGCAGCGGCTCGACGGCCTCATTCCACTCCTCGACCACCCGCCGCCGCTCACCCGCACCCAGCACCGGCAACTCACCAACACGCCGCCCCGCATCCTCCGCCACCGCACCCAGCAGCACCCCGAGGTGTTCGGCCAGCCGCTCAATCGTCACCGCATCGAACAGTGCGGTGCTGTACTCGATCGTCGCGGTCAGCGCGCCATCGCTGCTGTCGCCCAGCGTCACTGCCAGGTCGAACTTCACCGGGAGGCCACTGGACCCCGTATCGCCGCCGGCCCCCGCCTCGGACGCGGTGTCCGCGTCACCGCGGGGCTCACCGGCAGCGCCATCGTCGCCGTCGTTCTCCCCGGCGACATAGCTGAAGAGGACTTGGAACAGTGGATTGCGGGACCGGTCCCGTTCGGTGACCAGCTCGTCCACCAGCTGCTCGAACGGCACGTCCTGATGCGCGTAGGCCCCCAACGCCGACTCCCGCACCCGCCCCAGCAACTCCGTGAACGACGGATCGCCGGACAGGTCGGTCCGCAGCACCAGCGTGTTGACGAAGAACCCGATCAGGTCCTCGGTCTCGGCACGGTTCCGGTTCGCCACCGGCGTGCCCACCACCACGTCGTCCGAACCCGCATACCGCCCCAACAGCACATCGAACGCCGCCAGCAGCGTCATGAACATCGACACGCCGCATTCGCGCGACAGCGCGCGCAGGGCCTCCGCGGTCTCACGCGCGATCCGGAACCCGGCCACCGCCCCCGCGGAGGAACGCACCGCCGGGCGAGCTCGGTCAGTCGGCAGCTCCATGACCGGCAGGTCGAGCAACTGCGCGCGCCAGTAAGCGAGTTGTGCCTCCAGCACCTCTCCGGTAAGCCATTCCCGCTGCCAGACCGCGAAGTCGGCGTACTGCACCTGCAGCGGCGGCAGCGGATCCGGCTCACCCGCGCGGAACGCCTCGTAACAGGCGGTGAGTTCGCGACGCAGGATCAGCCTCGACCACTCGTCGGAGACGACGTGGTGCATCGCGAGCGCCAGTACGTGTTCGTCCGCCGCGACTCGGATCAGCGTGGCGCGGATCAGTGATCCGCCCGACAGGTCGAAGGGGGTGACCGCGTCGGCGAGTACCAACTCGCGGGCGGCGACCATGGGCTCGGGGCCGTCGGACACGTCGACGACCGTCAGGGGGAAGGGCTCGGACGGATCGATGACCTGGTGCGGTACGCCGTCGGTGTCCACCACCAACCGGGTCCGCAGGACTTCGTGGCGCGCCACGACCCCGCTCAGTGCCCTCCCCAGGGCCTCCACGTCCAGGCCGCCGGGCAAGGGAAGGGGCGTGGGTACGTTGTACTCGGCGGAGCCGGGTTCCATCTGGTCGAGGAACCAGAGCCGTTGCTGGGCGAACGACAGGGGCAGCGCCTGGTCCCGGCCGACCGTCACGATCGGCGGTGCCGAGGCGCGCGGCGCAGCGGTCTCGACCAGCGCCGCGAGGGCACGCACGGTCGGGTGGTCGAACAGGGCGGCCAGAGGTATTTCCGTCCCGAACACTTCTCTGACGCGGGAGACCACCTGGGTGGCCAGGAGTGACTGGCCGCCCAGTTCGAAGAAGTCCTCGGTCGCGCCGACCCGGTCCACGCCGAGGACCTGTGCCCAGACTCCGGCGAGCAGTTCTTCCGTCACGCTCGACGGTGCCACGTAGCCCGTGAGGTGCTGGCGGACGGCGTCGGGTGCCGGGAGCGCCGCCCGGTCGATCTTTCCGTTCGCGGTCAGGGGCAGCGCGGCCAGTTCGGTGAAGACCGAGGGGATCATGAAGGCGGGCAGGTGTTCGCCCGCGAAGGCGCGCAGGTCGGTGACGGGCGGGATGCCTTCGGCCTGGTCGGCGGGCACGAGGTGGGCGACCAGCCTACGGTCGGCGTCCTCGCCGTTCGTGGTCACCAAGGCCGTACGGATCGCCGGATGAGCTGCGAGCACCGTTTCGATCTCGCCGAGCTCCATCCGGTATCCGCGGACCTTGATCTGGTCGTCGGCGCGACCGAGGAACTCCAGTTGCCCGTCCGCCAGCCAGCGCACCCGGTCGCCGGAGCGGTACATCCGGGAACCGTCACCCGCGAACGGGTCGGCGACGAAACGTTCGGCCGTGAGCCCGGGACGGCGGGCGTAGCCGCGAGCGACCCCCGTGCCGGCGATGAACAGCTCGCCCACCACGCCCACGGGCACCGGGTTCAGCCGCTCGTCCAGGACGTACGTCCGCGTGTTGTCGACCGGGGTGCCGATCGGCGGCGCGCCCCGGCCGTCGGGATCGACGGTCGCGATGCTCGCGCACACGGTGGCCTCGGTCGGCCCGTACGCGTTCAGCAGCCGGTGTTCGGTCCGCCATCCGGCGGCCACGCCTGCCTCCAGCCGCTCTCCGGCCGTCACCAGCGTGTGCAGGCCCGTCAGGTCGCCGGGGTCCAATACGGCCAGCAGCGACGGCGGCAAAGTCGCCACGCGCACATTCCGCCCCCGTATGAGCGCGGCCAGCGCCTCGGGCTCAGCCCGCTGCTCCGCCGTCGCCACCACCAGCGTTCCGCCGGCTGCGAGCGTCACACACACCTCGGACACGGCGGCGTCGAAACCGAACGGCGCGAACTGTACGACCGCGTCCCCGGCCGTGACCCCGAATGTCCGTCCCTGGGCCCGCACCAAGTTCACCACACCGCCGTGAGCGACCTGTACGCCCTTCGGCCGCCCCGTCGATCCCGACGTGTAGATCACGTACGCCAACTGGTCCGGCCGTATGTGCGCTTCGGGTGACTCTGTCGGCATGGCGGCCAACCGTGCATGGTCCATCGGGTCGTCCAGGACCACGGTCCGCAGCCGTCCCACCGGCAGTTCGTCGACGATGTCGCCGGTGCCGACGAGCACGGTCGCCCGGCTGTCCGTGAGCATGAATCCGAGGCGTTCGGCCGGGTATTCCGGGTCCAGCGGCAGATACGCCCCTCCGGCCTGCCACACCCCCAGCATCGCCACGATCATGTCGATCCCGCGCGGCAGGCACAGGCCCACGAGGGTGTCGGGACCAACACCCGCGGTACGCAGATAGTGGCCGAGCTGGTTCGCCCGTGCCATCAACTCGCCGTATGTCAGCGACACTTCGTCGAAGATGACCGCCTGAGCGTCCGGGCAGGCGGCCGCCCGTTCCGCGATCAGTCGGTGCACGCCGCCCACGGCGGGCAGAGCCGCGGCCGTGTCGTTCCAGACACGTACCAGGACGTCTCGTTCCGCAGCCGCCAGCACCGGCAGATCGCCGACGTGTCGACCCGCGTCGCCGGCGACGGCATCCAGCAGGGCGACCAGATGCCGGGCCATGCGTTCCACCGTCGTCGCGTCGAACAACGCGGTGCTGTACTCGAGGACCCCTGTCAGCTCACGGCCGCCATCGGTGAACATCAGCCGCAGATCGAACTTGGCGACCACATCGCCTTCGACACTGTCGAGCGACAGCCCGCTGCCGGCCGATCGCGTGTCGCCGGCCTCGCCGGTCGCGTCCCCACGGCCACGCGACCGGCCCGTCTCCCCGGCCTGCTCCCCGTCCCGGCCCTGCTCCCGTTCCCGGTGCTGCTGCCCGTCCTCGGTGAAGTAGTTGAACAGCACCTGGAAGAGTGGGCTGCGCGATCGGTCCCGCTCGGTGACAAGGGCATCGACCAGTTGCTCGAACGGCAGATCCTGGTGCGCGAACGCGTCGAGTGCCATGTCCCTCACATGGACGAGGAGTTCGTCGAAGGAGGGGTCGCCGGACAGATCGGTGCGCATCACCAGGGTGTTGACGAAGAAGCCGATCAGGTGCTCGGTCTCGGCACGGTTCCGGTTCGCCACCGGCGTGCCCACGACCACGTCGTCCGTGTCCGCGTAGCGGCTGAGCAGCACATTGAACGCCGCCAGCAGCGTCATGAACATCGTCGCACCGCTGCGCCGGGACAGCTCTCGCAACGCGTCCGCGGTCCGTGCCGGGACGGTGAAACGCGTCTGCGCGCCCGCCGGTGACCATACGGGGGGCCGCGGGCGGTCGGAGGGCAGTTCGAGCTGCGAGGCCCCTGCCAACTTGTCTCGCCAGTAGGCGAGTTGGCCTTCCAGGACCTCCCCCTCCAGCCACTTGCGCTGCCAGACGGCGAAATCGGCGTACTGCACCTGCAGCGGCGGTAGCGGATCCGGCTCACCCGCACGGAACGCCTCGTACTGGGCGGACAGTTCGCGGTGGAGGATTCCCTTCGACCACTCGTCGAACACCACATGGTGCATGGACAGCGCCAATACGTGCTCGTCGGGGGCCAACCGGATCAGCAGGGCCCTGATCAGCGGGCCACCCGCCAGGTCGAACGGGAGCGCCGCGTCCGCCGCCATCAGCACCCATGCCGCTGCCCCGAGATCCGCCTCGCCGGACACGTCGGCCACCGGCAGCGGAATGGGCGCGGGCAGGTCGATCACCTGACGCGGTACGCCGTCGACGTCGGCCACGAGCCGGGTCCGCAGGACTTCGTGGCGTGCCACGATCGCACTCAGGGTGGCGTTCAGCGCCGCCACGTCCAGCGTGCCGCCGAGGCGTACCGGCATGGGCACGTTGTATTCGGCCGAGCCCGGATCGAGCTGGTCCAGAAACCACAGCCGCTGCTGCGCGAAGGACAACGGCAGCTGCTCGGCCCGGTCCGCGACCGTCATCTGAGGTCCATGACCGGTGTTCCGTTCGGGCCCACGGTCGGTCAGCAACTCGATGATCTCGTCGCGGAAGCCCTGAAGGCGGCCGCGGAGATCATCCGTGAGCACACCCTTGGGCGCGAACAACCTGAGCCGGCCGTCGACGACGCTGAAGCGGACGCCTCTGCCCTCAAGCCCCTCCAGGAACTCCGCAGGGGACATGGTCATGAGGAAACCCCGTTCTCGTCAGACTCTGCGCCCTGTTCGTGGACGTCCAGGCTCTGCAGCACTTCGGCTTCTGACATGTGCTCGACCTCGTACCAGATGCGCTCTTCGACGACGGCTGCCAGACCTCGCACGGTCGGTTGGTCGAACAGCACGGCCAGCGGTATGTCGAGCTCGAAGAGCTCCCTGATCCGGGAGATCACCTGAGTGGCGAGCAGCGAATGCCCGCCCAGCTCGAAGAAGTTGTCCGTGGCCCCGACCCGCTCCACACCCAGCAGCTGCACCCACAGACGCGCCAACACTTCCTCGACGTCCCCGGATACTGCCTCGAACTCGTCCAACTCCGGGCGCGCTCCGTCTGGTTCGGGCAGGGCGGCACGGTCGAGTTTGCCGTTGGGGGTGAGAGGCAGCGCGGCCAGTTCCATGAACACGGCCGGGACCATGAAGGCCGGCAGACTCCGCTGGACGTGGTCTCGCAGGTCAGGGACCGTCGGAATGCCCTCCGCCGCGTCGGCGGGGACCAGGTAGGCCACGAGTCTACGGTCTTCGGTGTCGCCGAATGCCGTCACGACGGCGTTGCGGATTTGGAGGTGGGTGGTCAGGACGGCTTCGATCTCGCCGGGTTCGATCCGGAAGCCGCGGACCTTGACCTGATCGTCGGCGCGGCCGATGAAGTCGAGCTGTCCGTCGGCCAGCCAGCGCGCCCGGTCGCCCGAGCGGTACATGCGGGTGCCGTCGGCGGTGAAGGGGTCCGGCAGGAAGCGTTCCGCGGTCAGGGCGGGCTGGGCGCGGTAGCCGCGGGCTACCTGCGGGCCGGCGATGAACACCTCGCCCGCCACCCCGACCGGGACCGGATTCAACCGCGCGTCCAGGACATAAAGGCGGGCATTCGCCACCGGGGCGCCGATCGGCGGGGCCACGGCCGCGTCCGGGTCGACCGCGCCGGTGGTGACCATGACCGTGGCCTCGGTGGGGCCGTAGGTGTTCACCAGTCGGCGGTCCGCCGCCCAGGCCCGGGCCACCGGCTGGGTCAAACGTTCCGCGCCCAGCAGCAGCGTCTGGATACCGGACACCTCGTCCGGGCTCAGGACGCCCAACAGGGAGGGCACCACACTGGCCGCCGTGACGCCTTGCGCCCCGATCATTCCGGTCAGGACCTCGGGAGCGGTGCGCTCGGCGCTGCTCGCCACCACCAGCGCGCCACCCGAGGCCAGCGTCACCGCGACATCCAGCACCGCCGCGTCGAAACTGAACGACGCGAACTGCAGCACCCGCCCACCCGGACCGGCTTCCAGCACCGGAGCCAAGGCGGTCACCATGCCCACCACACTGCGATGCGCGACCTGCACACCCTTCGGCCGCCCCGTCGACCCCGACGTATAAATCACATACGCCAACTGATCGCCCCGGACCAACACTTCAGGCGCCGTGGACGCCAGCCCATCGGTAACAGCCGGGTCGTCCAGCCACACCACCGACTCCACCGACAGCCCGTCGGCCATCCCCGCCACCTCGGCCACCTCGGCCACCGACCTGTGCCTGATCAGCACCTGCGCCCCACTGTCGGCCAGCATGAACTCCAACCGCTCGACCGGGTATTCGGGATCCAGCGGCAGATACGCGCCACCCGCCTGCCACACCGCCAGCATCGCCACGACCATGTCGACCCCACGCGGCAGGCACAGCCCCACCACCGACTCCGCGCCGACACCGAGCCCCCGCAGACGATGCGCCAGCCGGTTGGCACGGGCCATCAACCCGCCATACGTCAACACCCCACCGTCAGCGACCACAGCCACCGCATCCGGGCCGCCCAGCGCCCGCGCAGCAATCAGCTCATGTACCCCACCCACACCCGGCAGCGGCTCGACGACCTCATTCCACTCCTCGACCACCCGCCGCCGCTCACCCGCACCCAGCACCGGCAACTCACCAACACGCCGCCCCGCATCCCCTGCCACGGCCTCCAACACCGCGACCAGATGCTCAGCCATTCGCTCCATGGTCGCCGCGTCGAACAGCGCAGTGCTGTACTCGATCGCCCCTGCCAAGCCGCCGTCGCGGTCTCCCAGCATCAGTGACAGGTCGAAGTTCACCGATGTCGTGGTCAGCGCGGCCAGCGCGGATCCGTCGGCGCCGGTGTCGTCGCGCGCCTCATGGTCCGCGCCGTGGGCGCTCCCGTCAGGCGTGTAGTTGAAGAACACCTGGAAGAGCGCGGTGCGGGACCGGTCCCGTTCCACGACCAGGTCGTCCACGAGGTGTTCGAAGGGCAGGTCCTGGTGGGCGTAGGCGGCCAGGGCGACGTGCCGTACTCGTCCGAGCAACTCCTTGAAGGACGGGTCGCCGGACAGATCGGTCCGCAGCACCAGCGTGTTCACGAAGAACCCGATCAGGTCCTCGGTCTCGGCCCGGTTCCGGTTCGCCACCGGCGTGCCCACCACCACATCTTCCGTGCCGGCGTACCAGCCAAGGAGCACTTTCAAGGCGGCCAGGAGGGTCATGGACATCGTGGCGCCGCTCTTGCGGGACAGCGCCCTTAAGGCGTCAGCAGTGTGCGCTGAAACGGTGAACTCGGTGACCGCTCCCTCGGGGGACCGAACGGCCGGACGAGGTCGGTCCGTGGGGAGTTCGAGTGCGGGCAGTTCCCTCAACTGCTGGCGCCAGTAGGAGAGATGCTCGTCGAGTACTTCTCCGGTCAGCCACTCGCGTTGCCAGACGGCGAAGTCGGCGTACTGCACCGGGAGCGGCGGCAACGGATCCGCCTCCTCGGCGCGGAACGCCTCGTACAGTGCCGTGAGTTCACGGCGAAGGATCCGCACCGACCACTCGTCGAAAGCCACGTGGTGGATGGCCAGCGTCAGCACGTGCTCGTCGGGGGCGACCCGGATGAGCGTGGCGCGGATGAGGGGCCCGGCCGCCAGATCGAACGGCGTCATCACCTCCGCCGCCACCAGTTCCCGCGCGGCCGACACCGGGTCGGCGTACCAGGACACGTCGGTGGCCGAGAGCGGAATCGGGGCCGGCGGGTCGATGACCTGGTGGACGACTCCGGCGGCGTCGGCCACCAGCCGGGTGCGCAGCACCTCGTGCCGCGCAAGCACTCCGCTGAGAGCGGCGACAAGTGCCTCGACGTCCAGATCGCCCGGCCACCGCACCAGCAGCGGCACGTTGTATTCCAGTGAGCCGGGATCCAGTTGATTCAGGAACCACAGGCGCTGCTGAGCGAACGACAGCGGCAGGGGCTCGTCGCGGCCGACCCGTGTGACGGGCGGCATCGGGATCCCCTTGGTCGAGTTCTCGACCACCGAGGCCAGGTCCCGGACCGTGGGCCGGTCGAACAACGCGGAGAGGGGTACCTCGACCCTGAACACCGTGCGGATGCGGGAGACGACCTGGGTGGCGAGCAGCGAGTGTCCACCGAGTTCGAAGAAGTTGTCGTGGGTGCCGACCCGGTCGACGCCGAGGACCTGTGCCCAGATTCCGGCGAGCAGTTCCTCGGTGGCGGTGGCGGGTGCTTGGAACCCGTCGAGGTCCGGGCGTATGCCGTCGGGTTCGGGCAGCGCGGCCCGGTCGACCTTCCCGTTCGGGGTCAGGGGCAGTTCGTCGAGTTCGACGAACACCGACGGGACCATGAAGTCGGGCAGTCGCGCACCGACGTACGCTCGCAGATCACCCACCGACGGGATGCCCTCGTCCTGTGCCGCCGGTACGAGGTAGGCGACCAGTCGACGATCCGCTTCGGCGCCCCTTGCCGCCACGATCGCGGTCCGGATCCCGTCGTGGCCGGCCAGAACCGTTTCGATTTCGGCGGGTTCGATGCGGTAACCGCGGACCTTGACCTGTTCATCCGCCCGCCCGAGAAACTCCAGCTCCCCGTCCACAAGCCATCGCACCCGGTCACCCGACCGATACATCCGCGAACCATCACCCACGAACGGATCCGCCACAAACCGCTCCGCCGTCAGACCCGCACGCCCCCCATACCCACGCGCCAACTGACCACCCGCAATAAACAACTCACCAGCAACCCCCACCGGCACCGGGCCAAGGCGCTCGTCCAGCACATACACCCGCGTATTCGGCAACGGCCCACCAATCGGCACCGGCCCATCCACCGCACCCACCCGACCAAGTTCACTGAACGTCGAGTCGACCGCCGCCTCCGTCACCCCATAACCCGTCAGCAACCGCACCCCACCACCCAGCACCGACCGCGCCCGCACCACCCCACCCCAACGCCACACATCCGTCGTCACCACCACCAACCGCAAATCCCCCAACCACACCCGCCCCAGCCCTTGCTCACACCCCCGCTCCACATAACCGACCAGCTCATCCACATACCGCGGCGCACACTCCAGCGCATTCACCCCCGCGCCCTCCAACACCCCCACCCACTCACCCACATCCACCTGCAAACCAACCCGCCCCACAACCAACACCCCACCCGAGCACAACGCCCGCACCACATCACCCGAAAACACATCAAAACTCGCACTCGCCACCGTCAACCACCGCAACCCCACCCCCACACCGAAATGAGCAACCTCCCACCCCCCGAACACCCCCACCAACGCCCCATGCGACACCCACACACCCTTCGGCCGCCCCGTCGACCCCGACGTATAAATCACCGACACCAACTGATCAGGAACCACCGACACCTCAGGCGCCTCAGCCGGAAGCTCCTCCAAAACCCCCTGGACAGTCGGGTCATCCAGCCAGACCACAGCCCCCACAGCGCCCTCAAGCCCCAATCCCCCGGCCACATCCCGATGTCCCACCAGCACACCCGCACCGCTGTCGGCGAGCATGAACCCCAGCCGGTCCACCGGATAATCCGGATCCAGCGACACATACGCCGCCCCCGACAACCACACCCCCACCACCGCAACCACCAAATCCACACCACGCTCCAGGCACAGCCCGACCACCGACTCCGCCCCAACCCCCAACCCCCGCAAATGACGAGCAAGCCGACTCGCCCGCACCATCAACCCGCCATACGACAACGCCACATCACCCGACACCACCGCCACCGCATCCGGAGTCACGGCCGCCCGCCCGGCAATCAGCTCATGCACCCCACCCACCCCAGGCAAAACCAACTCCGCACCACGACCCCGCCCCACCAACACCTCAACCTCACCCACCGACACCAACGGCACATCAGCCACGCGTTGTCCCGCGTCGTCGGCGACTGCGTCGAGTACGGCGACCAGGCTCCGGGCCAGCCGCTCCGCCGTCGCGGGGTCGAACAGTGCGGTGCTGTACTCGATCTCGCCCGAGAGTTCGCCCTCGCCGGCGTCGCCGAACCTCAGCGTCAGGTCGAACAAGGTGTCCCGCGGCGCCGTGTCCGCGCCCTTGATCCGCACCTCGCTCCTCGGCCGGCCGTCACCCTGTTCCAGCAGATTCGTGCCGTCCCGCGGGTCCTCCATGGCGTAGTTGAAGAAGACCTGGAAGAGCGGTGTGCGGGAGCGATCCCGTTCGGTCACCAGCGCGTCCACCAGCTGCTCGAAGGGCAGGTCCTGGTGGGCGTAGGCGCCCAGTGCGGTTTCCCGTACACGGTCGAGGAGTTCGACGAAGGACGGGTCGCCGGACAGATCGGTGCGCATGACGAGGGTGTTGACGAAGAAGCCGATGAGGTCCTCGGTCTCGGCGCGGTTCCGGTTGGCGACCGGGGTGCCCACGACCACGTCGTCCGTTCCGCAGTAGCGGCCGAGCACCACGTCGAAGGCGGCCAGCAGCGTCATGAACATCGTGGCGCCGCTCGCACGCGACAGTGCCCGCAACGCCTTCGCGGTCTCCGCCGGGACAGTGAACCCGGTCGCCCCGCCCTCCGAGGAGCGCGTCTGCGGCCGGGGGCGATCAGTCGGCAGCTCAAGCACCGGAAGCGCGTCCAACTTGCCGTGCCAGTAGTCGAGTTGGCTGTCCAACACGTCATCGGCCAGCCACTCACGCTGCCACACCGCGAAGTCCGCGTACTGCGCGGGCAGCGGAGGCAGCGGATCCGGCTCGCTGGCCCGGAACGCCTCGTACAGAGCGCCCAGTTCGCGCCGCAGGATCCTGCCCGACCACTCGTCGAAGACAACGTGGTGCATCGACAGAGCCAGGACGTGTTCGTCGGCGGCCAGTCGGATGAGCACGGCCCGGATCAAGGGCCCGGTCGCCAGATCGAAGGGGGCTGTCGTGTCCTGCGCGATCAGCCGTTCGGCCGCGCTCAGCGGATCGTCGCCACTGGACACATCCACCACCGGCATCGGGATCTCCGAGGTCGGGTCGATCACCTGGTACGCCACTCCGTCCGTGTCGTCGGAGAGTCGGGTGCGCAACACCTCGTGCCGCGCCACCACAGCGTCCAGAGCCGCCCCGAGCGCCGCCACGTCGAGCGCCCCGTCCAGCCGGATGGGCAACGGCAGGTTGTACTCGGTCGAGCCGGGCTCCAAGTGGTCCAGAAACCAGAGTCGTTGCTGGGCGAACGACAACGGCAGCACCTGGTCGCGGCCGACAGCCCGCACGGGCGGTACGACCAGGCCCCGCGCGGTGCCCTCAACCGCGTCGGCGAGGTCCCGCACGGTGGCCTGATCGAACATCGTCGCCACGGAGACGTCGGCTCCGAACACGTCCCGGATGCGGGAGATCACCTGCGTGGCGAGCAGGGAGTGTCCGCCGAGTTCGAAGAAGTTGTCGGTGGCGCCCACCCGGTCCACACCCAGAAGCTGGGCCCATACCCCGGCCAGCAGCTCCTC
>NZ_JBIRYJ010000038.1:0-15779 GCF_044389785.1 Streptomyces sp. NPDC019443 | reverse complement strand
GACTCCGGCCCCACACCCACCTCACGGAGGTGATGCGCCAGCCCGTTCGCCCGCGCCAGCAACCCGCCATACGTCAACGACACATCACCCCAGACAACAGCCACCACATCCGGCGACACGGCCGCCCGCCCAGCGATCCACTCATGCACCCCGCCCACCGCCGCCGGCAAAACCACCGCCGTGTCATTCCACACCCGCGTCAGCCGATCCAACTCCGCAGCGGCCACCAGCGGCACCTCGCCCACCCGCCGGCCCGCGTCAACAGCGACAGCCTCCAGCAGCGTCACCAGATGCCCCGCCATCCGCTCCACCGTTCCGGCCTCGAACAACGCAGCGCTGAACTGGATCTCCGCGGTCAGAGCACCGCCGGATTCCGCCAGTGCCAGCATCAGGTCGTACTTCACCGGCAGAGGACCGGTGTTCCGGCCCGGATCGGCGTCGGGTTCGGCTCCCGTTTCCTCGTGGTGAACGTCGTCAGGGTCTGCTGCGGCGTAGGTGTACAGGACCTGGAAGAGCGGGGTACGGGAGCGGTCCCGCTCCACGACCAGGTCGTCCACCAGCTGCTCGAAGGGCACATCCTGGTGTCCGTACGCACCCAGCGCGGTCTCCCGCACCCGCCCCAGCACTTCGGAGAACGACGGGTCACCGGACAGATCCGTGCGCATCACCAGCGTGTTGACGAAGAACCCGATCAGGTCCTCCGTCTCGGCACGGTTCCGGTTGGCGACGGGCGTACCCACCACCACATCGTCCGAGCCGGCGTAGCGGCCCAGCAGCACACTGAACGCCGCCAGCAACGTCATCGACATCGTCGTTCCGCTGCGGCCGGAAAGGGCGCGCAGGGCCTCCGCAGTCCCGTCCGGGACCGAGAACCTGTGTACCGCGCCCTCGGTCGAGCGGACGGGCGGGCGCGGCCGGTCCGTGGGGAGTTCCAGTACCGGTACTCCGGCCAGCTCCTGCCGCCAGTAGTCCAGTTGGGTTTCAAGGACCTCGCCGGTCAGCCACGCGCGCTGCCACACCGCGAAGTCGGCGTACTGCACCGACAGCGGCGGCAACGGATCCGGCTCAGCCGCGCGGAACGCCTCGTACAGGGCGATGAGTTCACGCTGGAGGATGCGGTCCGACCACTCGTCGGACACCACGTGATGCGTGGACAGAGCCAGTACGTGCTCGTCCGGGGCCAGCCGGATCAGCGCGGCACGGATCATCGGGCCGTTCGCCAGGTCGAAGGGTGCGACGGCGTCCGCCGAGACCAACTCCCGTGTAATCCAGGCGGGGTTGGCACTTCCGGACACGTCGACCACCGGCAGGGGGAAGTCCGACGGCGGATCGATCACCTGGTACACAGTTCCGTCGGCGCCCGCCTTCAGCCGGGTCCGCAGTACCTCGTGCCGGGCGACGACCGAGCCCAGAGCCGCGGTCAAGGCGTCGACGTCCACCGCGTGGCGCCATCGCATCGGCGTCGGCAGGTTGTACTCGACCGAGCCGGGCTCCAGTTGGTCGAGGAACCACAGTCGCTGCTGCGCGAAGGACAGCGGCAGCTCCCGGGTGCGGTCCGCGCTCGCGATCGGCGGCAGGACGTTGCCTCGTCCGGCGCCGTCGACCGCCGCTGCCAGCTCCCGTACGGTCGGCGCGTCGAAAAGGGCGGCGAGAGGTATCTCGACCCGGAAGGCCTCCCGGATGCGCGAGATCACCTGGGTGGCCAGGAGGGAATGGCCGCCGAGGTCGAAGAAGCCGTCCGTGGTGCCGACCCGGTCCGCACCGAGGACCTGCGCCCAGATACCGGCGAGGAGTTCCTCGGTCGTGGTCACCGGCGCGACGTAACGACCCTCGGGGCGCAGTCCCTCCGGCTCGGGCAGGGCGAACCGGTTGATCTTTCCGTTCGGCGTCAGAGGAAGCGCCGCCAGTTCCATGAAGAGGGACGGGACCATGTACTCCGGCAACGTCTGCCGCACATGCTCACGCAGCTCTCCCGGCGGCGGAGTGCTCGCGCCCTCGACGCTCGGTACCAGGTAGGCCACCAGTCGTCGGTCGGCTCCCTCACCGTGCGCTGTGACCACCGCCGAACCGACCTGCGGATGCATGGTCAGAGCGAACTCGATCTCGCCCGGCTCGATACGGAAGCCGCGGACCTTGAGCTGGTCGTCCGCCCGGCCCAGGAACTCCAGGCGACCCTCGGCCAGCCACCGCACCCGGTCACCCGTCCGATACAACCGGCCGCCATCAGCCGCGAACGGGTCCGCCACAAACCGCTCGGCGGTCAGCGCCCCACGACCGAGGTAGCCGCGGGTCACACCGATACCCCCGATGAACAGCTCGCCCGCCACCCCGATCGGGACCGGAGCAAGTCGCTCGTCCAGTACGTAGACCTGCGTGTTTGCGATCGGCCCGCCGATACCAGGCGTGCCGCCATCCACGGGTTCGCACGCCGACCAGATGGTGGTCTCCGTCGGCCCGTACATGTTCCACACCGACGCGGTCCGCTCCACCAGCGCCCCTGCCAGAGAGGCAGGCAGCGCCTCACCACCACACAGCGCACGCAGACCCGGCACACCACCCCAACCATCGGACACCAGCATCTGCCACGTCGCCGGCGTCGCCTGCATCACCGTCGCCCCAACGCGCTCCAACTCACCCGCCAGCGCAGCCGGCACACCCACCACCTCACCACCGGCCACCACCACCCGGGCACCCGACACCAACGGCAACCACAACTCCAGCCCCGCAATGTCAAAGCCCAGCGTCGTCACCGCCAACACCACATCCCCGGCCTCCAGCCCAGGACGCTCAGCCATCCCAGTCAGGAAATTGACCAGGTTGCCATGCGCGACCTGCACACCCTTCGGCCGCCCCGTCGACCCCGACGTATACAACACATACGCCAACTGATCCCCCCGCACGGGCACTTCAGGACCGGTCACGGGATACGCGGCGAGCGTCTGCACCGTCGCCGGATCGTCCAGCCAGACCACCGATGCCACATCCGCAGCCGCAGCCGCACCCGCGCCCGCGCCCACACCCGCATCCGCCACCAGACCGGCCGCGACGGACCGGTGCCCCACCAGCACCGACGCACCGCTGTCGGCCAGCATGAACTCCAGCCGCTCCCCCGGGAACTCCGGATCCAGCGGCAGATACGCCCCGCCTGCCTGCCACACCGCAAGCGCAGCCACGACCATATCCACCCCACGCGGCAGGCACAGCGCCACCACCGACTCCGGCCCCACACCCACCTCACGGAGGTGATGCGCAAGGCGGTTGGCCCGGCCCGCCAGCCCGCCGTACGTCAAGGACACATCGCCTGACACCACGGCCACCGCATCCGGCATCGACTGCGCCCACCCGGCGATCAGCTCGTGCACCCCACCCGCCGACGGCAGGGAAACCGCGGTGTCATTCCACCCCCCCACCAACTGGTCCCGCTCGACCGCGGTCAGCACCGGCAGCTCACCCACCCGCCGCCCGGCGTCCTCGGCCATCGCCTCCAGCACCGTCGCCAGGTGTCCGGCCATCCGTTCCACGGTCCCGGCGTCGAGGCGCGCGCGGTCGTACGACAGCTTGACCTTGAGTTCGCGGCCGAAGCCGGCGGTGATGTGGAGGGGGTAGTTGACCTGCTCGCGCCCGTAGTCGAGGCCGACTTCGAGGCCGTCGGCGGCGGAGGTCTCCCGGCTTGCGGCCAGGGTCTGGTCGGGGTAGTTCTCGAATACGAAGAGGGTGTCGAACAGGGCCTGGCCAGGGGGCAGTTCGCTGCACTCCGTGATGGTCACGAGCGAGGTGTGCTCGTACTTGCGGGCCCGTACCTGCTCGTCCTGGAGCTCGGCGAGCCAGTCGCCGACCGGCCGGTCCCGATCGACGCGGACCCGTACCGGCGTGGTGTTGATCAGCAGGCCGACCATCTCGTCCATACCGTCGATCTGATTGCCGCGGCCCGACGAGGTCACGCCGAACACCACGTCGTCACTGTCGGCGTACAGACCGAGCACCAGCGCGCACGCGCCCTGCACCACGGTGTTCACCGTCAGCCGGTGCCTGCGGGCGAACTCGGCCAGACCTGCGGCGGCCGCGGTCGACGGCAAGGAGACCACACGTTCGTCGCGGCCGCTGTCGCCGGTGGCGTGGGCCACGCCGAGAGTCGTGGTCTCGGTGATGCCGGACAGCCGTTCGCGCCAGTACTCCCGTGCTTCCTCACCGTCCTGCGCGGTGGTCCACGCGATGAAGTCACGGAAGGACGCGCGGGATGCGAGGTCCGGCACACTTCGCCGGCGGAAGGCCTGGTAGGCCTCCAGCATCTCGCCCATGACGATGGGCAGACTCCAGCCGTCGAGGAGCAAGTGGTGGTAGCTCCAGATGAGTTGGTGCCGGCCGTCGGCCATGTGGATCAGTGCGAGGCGCACCAGGGTGGGAGCGGAGAAGTCGGCGCCGCGGGCCCAGTCGGCCGACAGGTGGTCTCCGAGGGCCTGCTGCTGCGCCTCCTCCGCCAAGTGCGAGAGGTCGAGGTCCTCCAGCGGCAGGGGTACGGACCGGGAGACCACGGCCAGTGGTTCGGGCACGCCGTCCCACACCACCGTGGTGCGGAGCACCTCGTGACGTGCGAACACCAGCTCGCAGGCGCTCTTGAGGGCGTCGAGGTCCAGTTCGCCTTCCAACGCCATGCCGTTCTGGACCCAGTACATGCCGGGGTCCGCGGACAGCTGGGTGTGGAACAGCATGCCCTGCTGCAGTGCCGTCAGCGGGTAGATGTCCTCGATCGTCGTGGGGAGCTGCCGTCCGACGCGGTCGAGGGCCTGCTGGTCGACGCGGGCCAGCGGGAAGTCCGACGGTGTGTGTCCGTGGACGTCGGGCTCGCAGCAGTACTCGATGAGGTCGTTCAGGACATCGGAGTACCGCTGTGCGAGCCGCTGTACCGTCGCCTCGTCGTGCACCTCGGTGCCGTACGTCCACACCATCTCCAGACGACCGTCGGACACCCGGCAGTTGACGTCGATGAGGTGGGCGCGGTCGCCCTCCTGCGACCACGCGCGGCCCAGCGATCCCCGGCCCGGGCGGAACGGTCCCGTCTCGCCGCCGGGGGTGGACTCGTGGGTGTCGGCGCGCCGGTCGTGCTGGCTCAGATAGTTGAAGCTGACCTCCGCCGCGGTGCCCGTACGCGGGAGCCGGTCCGTGAGGTGGCGGAGCAGGCCGTGTCCCAGGCCCTTCCTCGGGACCGCCCGCAGGTACTCCTTCGTGCGGCGGAGAGCCGCTCCGAGGTCACCGTCCCGGGCGCCGGTCAAGGCGACCGGGTACACGCTCGTGAACCAGCCGACGGTGCGGGACACGTCGACGTCCGCGCCGACGTCCTCGCGGCCGTGGCCCTCCAGGTCCACGACGACTGACGGGACACGCGCCCACGGGGCGAGGACCATGCCGAGTGCTGTGAGGAGCACGTCGTTGATCTGCGTGCGGAACGCGCTCGGCACCTCGCGCAGCAGCCGCTCGGTCTGCTCGGCGCCGAGCGCGGTGACGACGTCCCTGGCCGAGGCCACGCTGTTGTGCCCGTCCCGATCACGCGGGAGTGGCCTGGCCGAGGCCTCGATCTCCTGCCAGTAGGCGACTTCGGCCGTCACCTCCGGGGAGGCCGCCAGTTCGCCGAGCCGCTGCGACCAGCGCTGGAAGGACGTCGTCTTGGCCGGCAGTTCCACTGTCGCGACACCGCGCTCGGCCTGCTCGTACGCCGATGTCAGGTCTTCCAGCAGGATCGGCCAGGAGACCGCGTCCACGACCAAGTGGTGAACGGCAAGGAGGAGCAACTGGCCGCGCTCGCCCCGGTCGAAGAGGGCCAGCCGCAGCAGTGGGCCCTCGTGCAGGTCGAGCGCGGCCTGCACCTCTGTGGCGCGGGTTTCCAGGAACTCCTCTTCGTCGTCCGCGGCGGAGGCATCGATCACCGACACCAGGTCGGCCGGCTCGGCGGCCACCACCTGCCCGGCCCACGTACCGTCTTCTTCTTGGAGGAAGCGGGAGCGCAGCGCGTCGTGCTGCTCCACCACGGCATGTGCCGCCGCTCGCAGCGCGTCGGTGTCGACCCGGCCGACGGCTTCCAGGACCACGGACTGGTTGAAGTGCCACGGCGCCGGCAGCTCGCGTTCCAGATACCAGTGCTGGATGGGTGTCAGCGGGAACTCGCCGACCACCAAGCCCTGTTCGGCGTCCGCCGTGCTCTCGCCCGATGCCACGGATGCCAGGGCCGCCACCGTCTGATGGTCGAACAGCTGTGCCGCTGTGACGTGGACGCCGTACTCGCGGGCCCGGGCCACGACGCGGATGCTGATGATGGAGTCGCCGCCGAGGTCGAAGAAGTTGTCCTCCACGCCGACCTGGTCGAGACCGAGGACCTGGGCCCATGCCTCGGCGAGGATCCGTTCCACGTCGGTGCGGGGCGCCACATAGCTGCCGGCGGCCACGGCACGCGTTCCGTCGGGTGCGGGCAGGGCGCCGCGGTCGATCTTTCCGCTTCGCGTCATCGGCATCCCGGCCATCTCGGTGAAGACCGCCGGGACCATGAACTTGGGCAGGTGCTCACCCACGAACTCGCGCAACTCGGCGACGGGCGGCATGCCTTCGGCCATGTCGGCGGGGACCAGGTAGGCGACGAGCTTGCGCTCCGTGCTGCTTCCGTACGCTGTGACGACGGCTGTCCGGACGCCGGGGTGATCGGTGAGTACCGTCTCGATCTCGCCGGGCTCGATACGGAACCCGCGGACCTTCACCTGGTTGTCGGCGCGGCCGATGAATTCCAGGCGTCCGTCGGCCAGTCGGCGCGCCCGGTCGCCCGAGCGGTACATGCGTGAACCGTCGGCGGCGAACGGGTCGGCGAGGAAGCGCTCCGCGGTGAGGGCCCCTCGGCCGCCGTAGCCGCGGGTGACTCCTGCGCCGCCGATGAACAGTTCGCCCGCGACGCCCACGGGTACGGGGTTGAGCCATTGATCGAGTACGTAGACCCGCTCGTTGACGTAGGGAGTGCCGATCGGCGGTGTGCCGTCGGCCTCGACCTCGCCTGCGGTGGTGGCGATGGTGGTCTCGGTGGGGCCGTAGACATTGAGCAGCCGCAGGCGGTCGCGCCACCGTTCGGTGAGCCCGGCCTCCACGCGCTCTCCTCCCACCAACACCGTTGCCAGGTCCGGGAGTTCGTCAGCGGACAGGACCTCCAGCACGGAAGGTGTCATGAACGACAGGCTCACCGCCTGGCGCCGCATCAGGGAGGTCAGCCGCTCGGGCGGGGTGCGGTCCTGGGCCTGGGCCACGGTCAGGGTCGCGCCCGTGGGCAGCGCCATCACCACCTCCCACACCGAGGCGTCGAAGCTGAACGAGGCGAATCCGAGCACGCGGTCGCCCGGCCCGGCGTGCAGCAGCGGCCGCATCGCCTCGGCGAGAGTCGTCACACCCCGGTGGGGCACGTGGACGCCCTTGGGACGCCCCGTCGAGCCGGAGGTGTAGATGATGTACGCGAGTTGGTCGGGCAGGACGCGTACCCGCGGAGGTGTGGCGGACATCGCCGCGAGGTCCGTCCAGGCGGCCGGGTCGTCCAGCCACAGCACGGTCTCCAGGCCTGCGTCGGCCGCGAGGCCGGCGGCCACCGTCTCGTGGCCCAGCAGGACCGCCGCACCCGAGTCGGCCACCATGAACTGGAGCCGTTCGAGCGGATAGGCGGGGTCGAGGGGCAGATAGCCCGCGCCGGCCTGCCACACCGCCAGGGTGGCGACCGCCATGTCCGCGCCGCGGTCCAGGCACAGTGCCACCACGGACTCGGGGCCCACACCCGCCTGGCGCAGGTAGTGGGCGAGCCGGCTCGCCCGTGCCGTCAACGCGCTGTACGTGAGGGAGTGCTCGCCGGCCACGACGGCCACCACGTCCGGGGTCGCGGCCGCCTGGGCGGCGATCAGCTCGTGCAGACCGCCCGCGGGCGGCAGTTCCGCGGCGGTGTCGTTCCACTCGTGGACGAGCTGATGGCGCTCTGCCCGTGGCAGCAACGGGAGTTCGCCGATGTGCCGGTCCGGGTCGGCGGCGACGGCGTCGAGCAGGGTGACCAGGTGCCCGGTCATCCGCCGTGCGGTCGTGGCGTCGAACAGGGCGGTGCTGTACTGGAGTTCACCGGTCAGCAGGCCGTCCTCGTCCGCCAGGGTCAGCACGAGGTCGAACTTCACGGGGATCGGCTCCGAGTCGCCGGTGTCCACCTCTGCGGCCGTATCGCCGCTCGCGGGGCCTCCCTCGCCCGGCTCCTCGGGCACATAGCTGAACATGACGTCGAACAGCGGGGTGCGAGACCGGTCCCGTTCCGTCACGAGGGCGTCGACGAGCCGGTCGAACGGCAGGTCCTGGTGGGCGTAGGCGCCCAGCGCCGTCTCCCGCACCCGGCCCAGGAGTTCGGTGAAGGACGGGTTGTCGGACAGATCGGTGCGCATGACGAGGGTGTTGACGAAGAAGCCGATCAGGTCCTCGGTCTCGGCGAGGCTCCGGCCCGCGACAGGTGTGCCCAGGGCTACGTCGTCGGTGTCGCCGTAGCGGCCCAGCAGCACGTTGAACCCGGCCAGCAGCGTCATGAACATGGTGCTGCCGTGCTCGCGGGACAGTACGCGAAGGGCCTCGGCGGTCTCGGGCGCGACGGTGAACCTCGTGACCGCCCCTTCAGTGGACCGTACGAGGGGGCGCGGCCGGTCGGTCGGCAGCTCCAGCACCAGGTTCTGCGCCAACTGTTCGGTCCAGTACCCCAGTTGCCCCTCCAGGACGTCGCCGGACAGCCACCGGCGCTGCCAGGCGGCGACGTCGGCGTACTGCACGGCGAGCGGGGTCAGCGGATTCGCCTCACCCGCGCGGAACGCCTCGTACAGCGCCGACAGTTCGCGGCGGAGGACGCGGTCCGACCACTCGTCGAAGACGACGTGGTGCATCGCCAGGGCGAGTACGTGCTCGTCCGGGGCCAGGCGGACGAGGGTGGCGCGGACGAGAGGGCCGCGCGCCAGGTCGAACGGGGTGAGCCCGTCCTTGCCGACCAGGCGGTCGGCCTCCTTCTGGGGCCGGACGCACCCGCTGACGTCCACGACCGGCAGAGGAACGCTCGTCGGCAGGTCGATCACCTGGTGCGCGACACCGTCCGCGCCGACCACGAGCCGGGTCCGCAGGACCTCATGGCGGGTGACGACCGCGTCGAGCGCCGCGCCGAGGGCCGCGAGGTCCACGTCGCCGGTCAGGTGCACACGGGTCGACATGTTGTATTCGGGCGAGCCCGGCTCCAACTGGTCCAAGAACCACAGCCGCTGCTGCGCGAACGACAACGGCAGCGCCTCGTCCCGGGCGACGGCCGCCACCGGGGGCGCGGCGTCCCGGGCGGAACTGTCGATCACCGAGGCCAGACCACGTACCGTCGGCCGGTCGAACAGGGCGGAGAGCGGAAGTTCGACCGAGAGAATCTCCCGCACCCTGGAGACGACCTGGCCGGCCAGCAGCGAGTGACCGCCGAGGTCGAAGAAACCGTCCGTGGCGCCGACCCGGTCCACGCCGAGGACCCGCTCCCAGATACCGGCGAGGAGTTCTTCGGTCGCGGTACCGGGGGCGACGTACCGATTGCCGGAACCGGCCCGGATCCCTTCCGGTTCGGGCAGGGCGGTCCGGTCGGTCTTGCCGTTCGGGGTCAGCGGCAGCGCGGCCAGCTCGACGAACACGGACGGGACCATGAACGACGGGAGCCGCTCGCCCGCGAAGGCCCGCAGGTCGGCAGTGGCGGGGGTGCCCTCGGCCTGGTCGGCCGGGACCAGGTACGCCACCAGACGGCGGTCCCTGCCCTCGCCGAACGCCGTCACCACCGCTGTCCGGACGCCCGGATGGGCGGCCAGCGCCGTCTCGATCTCGGCGGGCTCGATGCGGTAGCCATGTACCTTCAGCTGGTCGTCGGCGCGGCCCAGGAACTCCAGCTGCCCGTCCGCGAGCCAGCGCACCCGGTCCCCGGTCCGGTACAGCCGGGAGCCGTCCCCGGCGAACGGGTCGGCCACGAACCGCTCGGCGCTGAGCGCCGGTCGGCGACCGTAGCCGCGGGCCAACTGCGGCCCGCCGATGAGCAGTTCACCGGGCACACCCACCGGCACCGGCTTCATGAACGCGTCCAGGACGAACACCCGGGTGCCTGCGACGGGGGCACCGATGGGGGGAACACCGGGCACGTCGTCGTGTGTCCGAGCCGCCCCGATCGGGGCGATGCTCGCGCACACCGTGCTCTCCGTCGGCCCGTACGCGTTCAGCAGCCGGTGGTGGTCCCGCCACGCGGCGGCGAGCGTCGTGTCGAGCCGCTCGCCCGCCGTGACGAGGGTGGCCATGCCGTCCAGGTCGCCCGGCCGCAGCGCGTCCAGGAGGGACGGCGGTACGGTCGCCACGCTGACCCCGGCACGGACGACCAGGGACGCGAGCCGGTCGGGGTCGGAACGCTCGGGCGTCTCGGCGACCACCAGGGTCGCACCCACCGCCAGCGCCATGACCAGCTCCCACACCGACGCGTCGAAGCTGAGCGGCGCGAATCCGAGCACGACGTCGTCAGGTCCCGTGCTCAGCGCCGTCTGCTGCGCGGTGGCGAGGCTGACCAGCCCGCGGTGGGACAGGTGAACGCCCTTGGGCCGACCGGTCGAGCCGGACGTGTAGATCACGTACGCGAGCTGGTCGGGCAGGACGCGTACCTGCGCAGGGGCGGCGGGGCGCGCCGCGAGATCCGTCCAGGTGGCCTGGTCGTCCAGCCACAGCACGGTCTCCAGCGTGGTGTGCGCCGCCAGGCCGGCGGCCGCGCTCCGGTGGCCGATCAGCACCTTCGCACCGCTGTCGCCGAGCATGAACTCCAGTCGCTCGGCCGGGTACTCCGGGTCCAGCGGCACGTACGCCGCCCCCGCCCGCCACACCGCCAGGACCGCGACCGCCAGGTCCACGCCGCGCTCCAGGCACAGCGCCACCACGGACTCGGGGCCCACACCCGCCCGGCGCAGGCCCTGCGCGAGCCGGTCGGCGCGCCGCAGCAGCCCGTCGTACGTGAGTGACCGGTCGCCCGCCACGACGGCCACCGCGTCACCGGTCACGCCGGCGTGGTCGGCGATCAGCTCGTGGACACCGCTCGCGGCGGGCAGCGGCACGGCGGTGTCGTTCCACTCCCGCAGCAGCCGGTCGTGTTCGTCCGCCGTCAGTACGGGCAGGTCACCGACGCGCCGGCCGGTGTCCGCGGCGATGGCCTCCAGGACCGTGCCCAGGTGACCCGCGAGCCGCTCGACAGCCGCGTCGTCGTAGTGGGCGCGGTCGTAGGAGAGGCGGACGACCAGCTCCTGCGCGGAGGAGGCGATCACGCCGAGGGGGTAGTTGGACTGGTCGCGTCCGTAGTTGGTCCCGGCCCGCAGACCGTCGTCCTCCCCCGCGTACTGTCCGGCCTGCCCGCCCTCGACCAAAGCCTGGTCGGGGTAGTTCTCGAAGGCGAAGACGGTGTTGAACAGGGCCTGTCCCGGCGGCAGTTCACCGCATTCGGCGATGGTCACCAGCGGTGTGTGCTCGTACTTGCGGCCGCGCACCTGCTCGTCCTGCAGTACGGACAGCCAGTCGGTGACGGGCCGGTCACGGTCGATGCTCACCCGCACGGGGGTGGTGTTGATGAGCAGGCCGACCATCTCGTCCATGCCGTCGATCTGACCGCCGCGGCCCGATGAGGTCACGCCGAACAGGATGTCGTCGCTGCCGGCGTACAGACCGAGCACCAGGGCCCACGCGCCCTGCACCACGGTGTTCAGCGTCAGCCGGTGCCTGCGGGCGAACTCGGCGAGGCCGGACGTGGCCACCGAGGCCGGCAGCGGCACCTGGCGCTCGTCCCGCCCCTGGTTCCCGGTGGCGTGTTCCACGCCGAGAGTCGTGGCCTCGGTGATTCCGGCCAGCCGCTCGCGCCAGTACTCCCGCGCGTCGTCCGCGTCCTGTCCGGTGGCCCAGGCGACGAAGTCCCGGAAGGGCGCACGGGCGGCGAGCCGCGGCCGGTTGCCCTCGCGGAGTGCCTGGTACGCCTCCAGCACCTCGCCCAGCACGATGGGCACACTCCACCCGTCGAGCAGCAAGTGGTGGAAGCTCCATACCAGTTGGTGCTGTTCGTCGGCCAGCCGGATCAGGGAGATCCGTACCAGCGTCGGAGCGGAGAAGTCCGCGCCCCGCGCCCAGTCGGCCTCCAGATGCTCGGTGACGGCGCGCCGTCGCGCCTCCTCGTCGAGGTGTGAGAGGTCCAGTACCTGGAGGGGCAGGGGTACGGACCGGGAGACCACCGCCAGCGGCTCCGGCACCCCGTCCCACACCACCGCACTACGCAGCACCTCATGCCGCGCGAACACCAACTCCCACGCCCGCTTCAGGGCGTCGAGATCCAGTCGGCCTTCGAGGAGGACGCCGTTCTGGGCCCAGTACATGCCGGGCTCGGTGGCCAGCTGGGTGTGGAAGAGCATGCCCTGCTGGACGGCGGTCAGCGGATGGATGTCCTCGATCACCGTCGGGACCCGGCCGGTGACCAGGTCCAGGGCGTCCTGGTCGAGGCGGGCCAGGGGGAAGTCCGACGGGGTGTGTCCGGCGACCTCAGGACGGCAGCAGTACTCGATCAGGTCGGCGAGGACATCGATGTAGCGCTGTGCGAGGCGTCGTACGGTCGCCTCGTCGTGCACCTCGCAGCTGTACGTCCACTCCATCTCCAGGCTGCCGTCGGCGACCTGGCTGTTCACCTCGATGATGTGCGCACGCGTGCCGTCCGCCGACTGGGATTCGCCGAGCGAGCGGCCGGACGGCCTGAACAGCGCGCGGTCGGGCGCGGGGCCGGTGTCCGCCGGATGGTGGGAGGACTGGCCGAGGTAGTTGAAGGAGACCTCGGCGGCGGAGGCCGTACTCGGTGTCCAGTCGGTGAGGTGCCGGAGCAGGCCGTATCCCAGGCCCTTGCGCGGGACCGCCCGCAGGTTCTCCTTCGTACGGCGCAGCAGCGCGCCGAGATCACCGTCCTCGGCGCCGCCCAACGCGACCGGATGCACACTCGTGAACCAGCCCACCGTCCGCGACACGTCAATGTCGGCGCCCACATCCTCGCGACCGTGACCCTCCACATCGACCACGACCGACGGCGTCCCGGTCCACTCGGTGAACACCGCCCCCAGGACGCTGAGGAGTACGTCGTTGATCTGCGTCCGGAACGCGCCGGGGACCTCGCGCAGCAGGCGCTCGGTCCGCTCCGCGTCCAGGGTCGTCCGAGCATTGCGTACGGAGGCGTTCCGGTTCTGACCCTCGTGGTCGCGCGGGAGGCGTACTGCGGCGGTCTCGACCTCGTGCCAGTAGGTGGCTTCCGCTGTCACCTCCGGGGAGGCCGCCAGCTCGCCGAGCCGCTGCGCCCAGCGCGGGAAGGACGTCGTCTTCGCCGGCAGTTCCACCCTCGCGGGGCCGCGCTCGGCCTGCTCGTACGCCGACGCCAGATCCTCCAGCAGGATCGGCCAGGAGACGGCGTCCACGACCAGGTGATGGATGACGAGGAGGACCAGTTGGCCCCGCTCACCCCGGTCGACGAGAGCCGCACGAAGGAGCGGTCCGTCACTGAGGCCGAGACCGGCCTGCACCTCCGTGGCCCGCGCGTCCAGGAACTCCCCTTCGACGTCCACGGCGGAGGCATCGATGACCGACACCAGGTCGACCGGCTCCGAGGCCACCACTCGTCCGGCCCACGCGCCGTCCTCTTCCTGCACGAAGCGGGAGCGCAGTACGTCGTGGTGCTCGACCAGCACGCCCAACGCGGCACGCAGCAGGTCCGGGTCGACCCGGCGGCCCGCCTCCAGGACCATCGACTGGTTGAAGTGCGAGGGCTGCGGCAACTCACGTGCCAGGAAACTCTGCTGGACAGGCGTCGGCGTGAAGTCGCCGATGACGAGGCCCTGTTCGGCATCCAATGAGCTCTCACCCGACGCCACCGACGCCAGTCCCGCCACCGTCTGGTGCTCGAACAGCTGCGCCACGGTGACATGGACCCCGAACTCCCGGGACTTCGCCGCGACCCGGATGCTGGTGATCGAGTCGCCGCCGAGGTCGAAGAAGTTCTCCTCGATCCCGACCCGTTCCACGCCGAGGACCTGCGCCCACACCTCGGCCAGGATCCGTTCGACCTCGGTACGGGGAGCTACGTACTCCCCTGCTGAGCCGCTGCGGGCCGTGCCGTCCGGGAGCGGGAGTGCGGTGCGGTCGAGTTTGCCGTTGGGGGTGAGGGGGAGGGCGGCGAGTTGGGTGAAGGTCGCCGGGACCATGTAGGTGGGGAGGTGTTCGCTCGCGAAGGAGCGGAGGTCGGGGGTGGAAGGGAGGCCGTCGGCCTGGTCGGCGGGGACGAGGTAGGCGGCCAGGCGGCGTTCTTCGGTGTCGCCGAATGCCGTCACGACGGCGGTGCGGATTTGGGGGTGGGTGGTCAGGACGGCTTCGATCTCGCCGGGTTCGATCCGGAAGCCGCGGACCTTGACCTGATCGTCGGCGCGGCCGATGAAGTCGACCTGTCCGTCCGCCAGCCAGCGCGCCCGGTCACCCGAGCGGTACATGCGGGTGCCGTCGGCGGCGAACGGGTCCGGCAGGAAGCGTTCCGCGGTCAGGGCGGGCTGGGCGCGGTAGCCGCGGGCTACCTGCGGGCCCGCGATGAACACCTCCCCAGCCACCCCGACCGGAACTGGATTCAACCGCGCGTCCAGGACATACAAGCGGGCATTCGCCACCGGGGCGCCGATCGGCGGGGCCACGGCCGCGTCCGGGTCGACCGCCCCGGTGGTGACCATGACCGTGGCCTCGGTGGGGCCGTAGGTGTTCACCAGTCGGCGGTCCGCCGCCCAGGCCCGGGCCACCGGCTGCGTCAAACGTTCCGCGCCCAGCAGCAGCGTCTGGATACCGGACACCTCGTCCGGGTTCAGGACGCCCAACAGGGAGGGCACCACACTGGCCGCCGTGACGCCTTGCGCCCCGATCATTCCGGTCAGGACCTCGGGAGCGGTGCGCTCGGCGCTGCTCGCCACCACCAGCGCGCCACCCGAGGCCAGCGTCACCGCGACATCCAGCACTGCCGCGTCGAAGCTGAACGACGCGAACTGCAGCACCCGCCCACCCGGACCGGCTTCCAGCACCGGAGCCAAGGCGGTCACCATGCCCACCACACTGCGATGCGCGACCTGCACACCCTTCGGCCGCCCCGTCGACCCCGACGTATAAATCACATACGCCAACTGATCGCCCCGGACCAACACTTCAGGCGCCGTGGACGGCAGGTTCTCGGAGACCTGCGGATCAACCACACGCTCGACCGACAGCCCCTCGGCCACCGGCCCACGCCCTACCACCACCTCGACACCACTGTCGGCGAGCATGAACTCCAGCCGCTCGACCGGATATTCCGGATCCAGCGGCAGATACGCGCCACCCGCCTGCCACACCGCCACCATCGCCACAACCATGTCGACCCCACGCGGCAGGCACAGCCCCACGATCGACTCCGCACCCACGCCGAGCCCCCGTAGGTGATGCGCCAGCCGGTTGGCACGGGCCATCAACCCGCCATACGTCAACACCTCACCGTCCGACACGACAGCCACCGCATCCGGGCCGCCCAGCGCCCGCGCGGCAATCAGCTCATGCACCCCACCCACACCCGGCAGCGGGTCGACGGCCTCATTCCACTCCTCGACCACCCGCCGCCGCTCACCCGCACCCAGCACCGGCAACTCACCAACACGCCGCCCCGCATCCTCCGCGAT
>NZ_JBIRYJ010000037.1:0-19332 GCF_044389785.1 Streptomyces sp. NPDC019443 | reverse complement strand
GGGCCCCGAGGACCTGTGGCGGCTGGTGGTTGGCGGCGAGGACGCGATCTCCGAGCTTCCCACCGACCGGGGTTGGGACCTCGACGCCCTTTATGGGAACAATGCAGGCCAGTCCGGTGTGAGCCGAACAGGGTCGGGTGGCTTCCTTCAGGACGCTACGCACTTCGATCCGGCGTTCTTCGGCATCAGCCCGCGTGAAGCGGTGGCGATCGACCCGCAGCAGCGTGTGCTGCTGGAAACCTCGTGGGAAGCTCTCGAACGCTCCGGTGTCCGGCCTACGTCGGTCAAGGGCAGCCGTACTGGTGTCTTTGTCGGTGCCAGCAGTTCGGGCTATGGGTCAGGCCTTCGGGAGGCTCCGGAGGGGCTCGGCGGGCACCTGCTCACCGGCAGCTCGGGAGCCGTCTTGTCGGGTCGAGTGGCCTACACGCTGGGGCTTGAAGGGCCTGCGGTGACGGTGGACACAGCGTGTTCGTCTTCGTTGGTCGCCTTGCACCTCGCGGCGCAATCCCTGCGGTCGGGTGAGTGCGATCTTGCCCTGGCCGGCGGTGTGGCGGTCATGGCCAACCCTGGAGCTTTCGTTGAGTTCAGTCTCCAGGGCGGACTTGCTGCTGATGGCCGGTGCAAGGCGTTTTCGGATGCTGCTGATGGCACGGGGTGGGCCGAGGGTGTCGGTGTGCTGGTGGTGGAGCGGTTGTCGGATGCGCGGCGGAACGGTCATCGGGTGCTGGCGGTCGTACGCGGCTCTGCGGTGAACCAGGACGGCGCGTCGAATGGTCTGACCGCGCCGAATGGTCCGTCGCAGCAGCGGGTGATCCGGCAGGCGTTGGCGGGGGCGGGGCTTTCGGCCTCGGATGTTGATGTGGTGGAGGCGCACGGTACGGGTACGTCGTTGGGTGATCCGATCGAGGCGCAGGCGCTGCTGGCGACGTACGGGCAGGGGCGGGATGGGGTCCGGCCGTTGTGGCTGGGGTCGGTGAAGTCGAACATTGGTCATACGCAGGCGGCTGCGGGTGTGGCTGGTGTGATCAAGATGGTGCTGGCGCTTCAGCATGGTGTGCTGCCGCGGACGTTGCATGTGGATGAGCCGTCGTCGCATGTGGACTGGTCGGCGGGGAATGTCCGGCTGCTGTCCGAGGCTGTGGAGTGGCCGGAGAGCGATCGGCTTCGTCGGGCGGGTGTGTCGGCGTTCGGGGTGAGTGGCACCAATGCGCATGTGGTGATTGAGCAGGCCCCGGTGGAGGAGGTTCCTTCCCCGCCGGTGGCTGTTGTGGATGGTTCGGGTGTGGTGCCGTGGGTGGTTTCGGCGCGGAGTCGGGCCGGTCTGCGAGGGCAGGCGGAGCGGTTGCGGGCGTATGTGGAGGCCCGGCCCGAACTCGGTCTGCCGGATGTGGGGTTCGCCCTGGCCACGACGCGGGCACAGTTTGAGCACCGAGCCGTCGTACTCGGCACCGAACGAGATGAACTCCTCCAGGGACTTGCCGATGTGGCCGAGGGAACCCTTGCTGCCAATGCGATGACGGGTGCGGTGGAGACCGGCGGAAGGCTGGCTTTGCTCTTCACTGGGCAGGGTGCGCAGCGGGTCGGGATGGGGCGGGAGTTGTATGACGCTTTCCCGGTTTTCGCGGAGGCGTTTGATGCCGTGTGTGCGTATTTCGATGGTGAGTTGGAGTTGCCGCTGCGGGATGTCGTCTTCGGCGATGACGCGGATGCGTTGAACCGCACCGGCTTCACCCAGCCTGCGCTTTTCGCGGTCGAAGTGGCGTTGTTCCGGCTGGTGGAGTCGTTTGGTGTCAGGCCCGATTTCCTGCTGGGGCATTCGATCGGCGAGCTGGCGGCAGCTCATGTGGCCGGGGTACTCACCCTTGACGACGCGTGCCGGCTGGTGGCGGCTCGCGGTCGGTTGATGGAGGCGTTGCCGGCGGGTGGGGTGATGGTCTCGCTCCAGGCGTCGGAGGCCGAGGTGCTGCCGCTTCTGGACCTGGAGCGGGTGAGTATCGCCGCGGTGAACGGGCCGCAGTCGGTTGTCGTCTCCGGTGAGGAATCCGCCGTCGCGGAGGTCGCTGCGTATTTCGAGGCCGAGGGGCGGAAGGTGAAGCGGCTGCGGGTGAGTCATGCGTTCCACTCGCCGTTGATGGAGCCGATGCTGACCGAGTTCCGTACGGTCGCGGAGAGCGTGACGTACGAGCAGCCGCGTATTCCGGTGGTCTCGAATGTGACCGGTGAGCTCGCCACGGATCTGGCCTCTCCCGAGTACTGGGTGCGGCATGTGCGGGAAGCCGTACGCTTCGCCGACGGTATCCAGTGGCTGGAGGAGCACCGCGCGACCCGGTGTCTGGAGATCGGCCCCGACGGCACGCTGACCGCCATGGCCCAGGGCTGCCTTGACGAAGACATGGACCATGTCCTGATACCCGTTCTGCGTGGTGACCGTTCCGAGGTGACCGCGGTGCTCTCCGCCGCCGGACGGGCATTCGTCCACGGCATCGACGTCGACTGGCAGACATTCCTCCCCAACGCCAACGCCAACGCCAACACCGGCACCGCTTCCGCCCCCGTCGACCTGCCCACCTACGCCTTCCAACACCAGCGCTACTGGCTTGACATGCCCTCCCCCACCGCAGATGCCTCCTCGATCGGCCTTGCCGCCGTCGATCACCCTCTCTTGGGAGCAGCGGTATCCCTGGCCGGTGGCGATGAGATGGTCCTGACGGGGCGGCTCTCCCCTCGGACGCAGCCGTGGCTCGCCGAGCACCGCATCGCAGGCGCGATCGTGGTACCCAGCACGGCTCTCCTGGAGCTGGCAGTGCGCGCAGGGGACGAGGTCGGCTGCTCCCACATCAGGGAACTCGCCCTCGAAGCACCGCTCGTACTCCCCGAGGACGGCGAGGTCCAGCTCCAGGTACGCATCGAGGATCCGGATGCTGCCGGTGACCGGGCTCTCGGGGTGTATGCGCGCCCCGGGGCGGCGTCGCCCGATGCGCCGTGGATGCGGCATGCGAGCGGCGTCCTGGCGGAGTGCGCCCAGCCGGAGGCTTTCGACTTCGGGGTATGGCCGCCCGCCGGAGCGGAACCCGTGGACTTCGACGACCTGTACGACGGGCTGGCGGCGGCCGGGTTCGAATACGGTCCGGACTTCCGCGGCGTGCGAGCCGTGTGGCAGGGCGCCGACGGCGTGTACGCCGAAGTCGAACTGCCCGAGTCCGAGTCCGAGGGTTTCTCCCTCCATCCGGCGCTGTTGGACGCCGCGCTGCACCCGCTGGGCCTCGGCCTGTTGGACGGGGTAGCGACAGGGGCCGTGCTGTTCGCGTGGACCGGGGCGTCCTTGCACGCGACCGGCGCGACAGCGCTGCGGATTCGGCTGGCCAGGCGTGGGCCTGACGGGGTGTCCCTCCAGGCGGCCGACGGCTCCGGGCAGCCGGTGATCGCGGTCGAGTCGATGCTGATGCGGAAGACCGACGAGGACCGGGGCGACCGAACGGTGTCGTTGCCGGCTTCGCTGCTCCGTCTCGACTGGACGCCGATCACCGTAGGAGCGGACGCCGATGGGGCGCGGTTGACCATCGTGGGGAGCGACCCGCTGGGCGTGGCCGAGGCTCTGGGCACCACGGCGTCCGATTCCACGACGTCCGACGCCGTACTCGTGACCGGTGTCGCCACCGCAGCCGAAGCACGCACCGTCCTCAGCGAGCAGCCTGCCCAGAAACCGCAGGCCCGCCTCGTGTTCGTCACCCGCGACGCCGTCGCCATCGGTGATGACACACCGGACCCCGAAGCCGCCGCACTGTGGGCAGAACTCCGCGCCGTCCAGACCGAACACCCGGGCCGGATCGTTCTCGTGGACGTCGACGGCCACATCGACTCCCTCCGTGTCCTGCCCGCCGCGATCGCCACGGGCGAGTCCGAGATCGCGGCCCGTGCGGGTGAGGTGTCGGCGGCGCGCCTGACGAGGTGCCCTTCGACCGCGCCCACGAAGCTCGACGTGGAGCCCGGCGGAACCGTCCTGGTCACCGGCCCGTTCGCCGAGCAGTTCGCTGAAGCGCTCGACGTCGAGGCGTATGTCGAGGCGCATGTGGAGACCCTCGCGGACCAGGACCAGGACCAGGACCAGGACCAGGACCAGGGCCAGGATCCGGACGCCCTGGAGGCGGTGATCGCCGCGATCCCGGCCGGACGGCCGCTCAGCGCGGTCGTCCACACCGCCGACCTCAGCCGGAGCAGCGACATTGGTACGGCCCGGCGCCTGGACGAACTGACGCGTGGGATCGACGTAGACAGTGACAGCGCTCTGTCCGCGTTCGTCCTCATCGGTATCGGCCCGGCCGACGCTCCGTCGTGCGGGCAGCTGGCCGCGCTCGCCCACCAGCGCGCAGCAGTCGGCCTGCCCGCCCTCGCGCTGCTCCCGCCGCCGCACGCCGGCACCCCGGGGCTCGCCGCGCTGTCGGCAGAAGATGTCGCCGGGCTGGTAGGCACCGCCCAGGCGTTGGGCCGGACCGTGCTGCTGCCCGCGCGCGTGGACCGCGCCGCCCTGCGCGGCTCCGCATCACCCCCGCCGGCCGTCCTCACCACATTGGCGCAGGGCACCGGGCGCCGGATCGCCGTACGTGAACGGGCGAGGGCGGCCTCCGGCCTGGCGCGGCAGCTGGCCGGAAAGGGAGCGGGCGAACGCGGCCGCGTGCTCCTGGCTCTCGTACGCACCCAGGTCGCAGGCGTCCTCGGCTACTCCGATGCCGACGAGGTGGAGCACTCCCGGAGCTTCACCGAGCTCGGCTTCACCTCCCTCACCGCTGTCGAACTGCGCAACCGGCTCAACGAGGAGACGGGCATGAGACTGCCCGCCACGCTCGTGTTCGACTACCCGACCCCCGCAGCGCTCGCCCGCTATCTGGACGGCGAACTCACCGGCGAAACCGGCGATTCCGCGCCCAAGCCCGTCAGCACTCCCCTCGACAACGACCCGGTCGTCATCGTCGGTATGAGCTGCCGCTACCCGGGCGGTATCCGCACCCCGGAGGAGTTGTGGGAACTGGTCGCCTCGGGCGGCGACGGCATCTCTCCGTTCCCCGCCGACCGCGGCTGGGACCTCGGCAGCCTGTACGACCCGGACCCGGACCACCCCGGCACGTGCTACGCCCGCGAAGGCGGCTTCCTGCACGACGCCAGCCACTTCGACCCGGGTTTCTTCGCGATCAGCCCCCGCGAGGCGCTGTCGATGGACCCGCAGCAGCGGCTGCTCCTCGAAGTGTCGTGGGAGGCCCTGGAGCGTTCCGGAATCGACCCGGCGTCGGCTCGCGGCAGCCTGACCGGTGTCTTCGCGGGCGTCACCTACCAGGATTACGTCGGCATCCTCAGCGGAGCGCAGGACAGCTTTGAGGGGTACATCGGCACCGGTAACTCGCCCAGCGTGCTGTCGGGGCGCATCGCCTACACCCTCGGCCTCGAAGGGCCGGCGGTCAGCGTCGACACGGCCTGCTCGTCCTCCCTCGTCGCCCTGCACCTGGCCGTCCAGGCGCTCCGGGCGGGCGAGTGCGACCTCGCGCTCGCGGGCGGGGTGACGGTGATGTCCACTCCCGGCTCACTCATCGAGTTCAGCAGGCAGCGGGCGCTCGCCGAGGACGGCAGGTGCAAGCCGTTCTCGGCCGGTGCCGACGGAGCGAGCTGGGCCGAGGGCGTCGGCATGGTGGTCGTCGAGCGGCTGTCCGACGCCCGCCGTCACGGGCACCCGGTGCTGGCTGTCGTACGCGGCAGCGCCCTCAACCAGGACGGCGCGTCCAACGGACTCACCGCGCCCAACGGCCCTGCCCAGCAGCGCGTCATCCGGCAGGCGCTCGCCGGCGCCGGCCTCGCCCCGCGGCAGGTGGACGCCGTCGAGGCGCACGGCACGGGGACGACACTCGGTGACCCGATCGAGGCGCAGGCCGTGATCGCCGCCTACGGCCAGGACCGGGACGACGACCGTCCGCTGTGGCTCGGTTCCCTCAAGTCGAACATCGGACACAGCCAGGCCGCAGCCGGCGTCGGCGGCGTCATCAAGATGGTCATGGCGCTGCGCAACGGTCTGCTGCCCAGGACCCTGTACGCCGAGGAGCCCAGCCCGCACGTCGACTGGACGGCAGGCAATGTACGGCTGCTCAATGAGGCCGTCGCGTGGCCGGACGCGGACGAGCCGCGCCGGGCAGGTGTCTCCTCGTTCGGGATGAGCGGCACCAACGCGCATGTCATCGTCGAGGAAGCACCCCGGCAGCGGACCCCGCGGGACACTCCCGAGACCCCCGGGACCCGCGCCGAATCCGTACTCCCGGTGGTGCCGGTGCCGTTGTCCGCGCGCACCGATGTCGCCCTGCGTGACCAGGCCGCGCGGCTCCGCTCCCATCTGCTCGCCCGGCCGGGTGAGCTCGACGTCACCGGCATCGGGTACTCGCTCGCCACGACCCGTTCCGCTTTCGAGCACCGGGCGGTGCTGGTCGCGGCGGGCCGGGAGGACCTCGACCGGGGCCTGCGTGAGATCGCCGAGGGGGCGATGGTTTCCGATGTGCCGCGAGGCGTCGCACATGGCGGCGCCGCCCGCCCCGTGATGGTCTTTCCCGGGCAGGGCAGCCAGTGGGCGGGCATGGCACGTGAACTGCGCGGCAGCTCGCCGGTGTTCGCCGACCGCCTGGCCGCTTGCGAACAGGCTCTCGCCCCCTTCGTCGACTGGTCGCTGACGGCCGTCCTGCTGGGCGACGCCGACGCGCCGGACCTCGAACGGGTCGACGTCGTACAGCCCGCACTGTGGGCCGTCATGGTTTCGCTCGCCGAACTGTGGCGCTCATACGGAGTGGAGCCCGACGCGGTCGTCGGGCACAGCCAGGGCGAGATCGCCGCCGCCTGTGTCGCCGGGGCACTGACCCTGGACGACGGAGCACGCGTGGTGGCGTTGCGCAGCCGGGCCATCACCGCCATCACGGGAAGCGGCGGCATGATGTCCGTGCAGCTGCCCGTCGGTGCGGTGCGCGAGCGCATCGAGCCGTGGGGCGAGCGGCTGTCCGTCGCCGCCGTCAACGGGCCCGCGTCTGTCGTCGTCTCCGGCGAGGCGGAAGCGCTCGAGGAGCTGTTCACCGCGCTGACCGGTGACGGCGTGCAGGCCCGCAAGGTCGCCGTCGACTACGGCTCACACTCGGCGCAGGTCGAGGCGGTGAGAGAGCAGGTGCTCGGCGCGCTGGACGGGATCAGCCCGGTCGACGCCTCAATCCCGTTCTTCTCGACCGTGACCGGTCAGTGGCAGGACACCTCCGGGCTCGGGCCCGACTACTGGTACACCAACCTGAGGCAGACGGTGCGGTTCGAGGACGCCGTCCGCGGCCTCATGGCGGCCGGACACCGTTCGTTCATCGAAGTCAGCCCGCACCCCGTGCTGACCGGCGGGATACGGGACTGCGTGGACGCGCTCGGCGCGGACGCCGCCGTGCTCGGCACCCTGCGCCGGGACGGAGGCGGACTCGACCGGGTCGTCACCTCCCTCGCCGAGGCACACGCGCAGGGCGTGGCCGTCGACTGGGCCGCCGTCTTCGCCGGCACAGGCGCGCACCGCGTCGACCTGCCGACTTACGCGTTCCAGCGCGAGCGGTACTGGCCGCAGGCACGTGAACTGGCCGCAGCCGACAGCGAGAACGGGCCGACGTCCGACGCCGTCGAAGCGCGGTTCTGGCAGAGCGTCGAACAGGAAGACCTCGAGGCACTCGTAGACACGCTCGACCTCGACGGCAGCGAGCCGCTCAGCGCCGTACTGCCCGCCCTGTCTTCGTGGCGCAGGAACAGCCGAGAGAAGTCCACCGTCGAGGGCTGGCGTTACACCGTGCGCTGGTCGCCGCTCGCCGAGCGCACGTCCGCCGCCCTGAACGGCACTTGGCTGCTGGCCGCCCCGTCGGCGCAAGCCGCTGGCGACCGCGTGGCCGTCGGCGACCGCGTGGCCGCCGTACGGGACGCGCTCGCCGCCCACGGCGCCCGAGTACGCCTCGTGGAGCTGACCCCCGAGGACGGCTCCAGCCGCGAGCGGGTTGCCGGACAACTGCGGGACGCGCTCGGCGACGACGACGTCACCGGCGTCCTCTCGCTGCTCCCGCTGGACGAGCGGGCGCACCCCGAACACCGCTCCGTGCCCGTAGGCCTGTCCGGGTCCCTGTCCCTCATCCAGGCACTCGGTGACCTCGGCATCGAGGCGCCCCTGTGGTGCGGGACCCGCGGTGCTGTCACCATCGGCCGCTCCGAGTCCGTCACCAGCACCCACCAGGCGCTCGTCTGGGGCATGGGCCGCATCGCCGCTCTGGAGCACTCCGACCGCTGGGGCGGCCTCGTCGACCTGCCCGAGGTCCTCGACAAGCGGGCGGCGGACCGGCTGTGCGGACTGCTCGCCGGGCCGGATGGCGAGGACCAGATCGCGGTACGCGTCTCCGGCACCTACGGCCGCCGCCTCGTACGCGCCCCGCTCGCCGGCACCCCGGCGCAGCGCAGCTGGCGGCCCCGCGGCACCGTACTTGTCACCGGCGGAACCGGAGCGGTCGGCGGCCACATCGCCCGCTGGCTGGCCCGGGAAGGCGCCGAGCACCTGCTGCTCACCGGACGCCGCGGCTCCGACGCGCCGGGTGCAGCGGAACTCGAAGCCGAACTCACCGCGCTCGGCTCCCGCGTCACCATCGCCGCCTGCGACGCCGCCGACCGCGAGGCGCTGCGCGACCTGCTCGCATCCGTCCCCGAGCAGTACCCGCTCGACGCGGTCATGCACGTCGCGGGCTCCCTCGACGACGGCGTGATCGACTCCCTCGACCCCGGCCGCATGGACACCGTGCTCCGCGCCAAGGTCACCGCAGCGCTCAACCTGCACGAGCTCACCCGGGAACGAGACCTGTCCGCGTTCGTGCTCTTCTCCTCCACATCGGGCACCATCAGCGGCCCGGGGCTCGGCAACTACGCCCCCGGCAACGCATTCCTCGACGCCCTCGCCCATTGGCGCCGCGCCGCAGGACTCCCCGCCACCGCTGTCGCCTGGGGACACTGGGCGGGAGACGGTATGGGAGAGGGAGCCGTCGGCGACCGGCTCAGGCGCTACGGCGTGTACGACATGCAGCCCGAGATGGCCTGCGGCGCGTTGCGGCAGGCCCTCGACCACGACGAGACATACATCTCCGTCACCGACATCGGCTGGGACAAGTTCACCTCCGCGTTCACGGCTCCCCGGCCAAGCGCACTGCTGCGCGATCTTCCCGACGCGCAACGCGTCCTGGAGGCAGCGCAGGAGAGCGATGACAGCGGCTCCGACGCGTCCAAGCTGCACCAGCACCTCGCGGGACTCTCCGAGTCCGAACGCGCGGGCACGGTCCTGGACGTCGTACGCAGCTACGTCGCCACCGTGCTCGGCTACGCCGGACCCTCGGCGGTCGACCCCGAACGGGCCTTCAGCGACCTCGGGTTCGACTCGCTCAGCGCCGTCGAGCTGCGCAACGGAATGAACAGCATCACCGGCCTGCGGCTGCCGGCGACTCTCGTCTTCGACTACCCCACCTGCGCGGTGCTCGCGGACTTCCTGCTGGCCGAACTGTCCGGCACGGCAGCGAATGCCGAGCCCGCTGCCGCGCTTCCGGCTGTGGTGGCAGAGCACGACGAGCCGGTGGCGATTGTGGCGATGAGCTGTCGTTTCCCTGGTGGTGTGGGTTCGCCGGAAGAGTTGTGGCGGCTGTTGTGCGCGGGCGGGGACGGGGTGGTCCCGTTCCCGGCCGATCGTGGTTGGGATGCCGAGGGGTTGTATGACCCGGAGCCGGGACGGCCGGGGAAGGTTTCCACGCGTGAGGGTGGGTTCCTGCCGGGTGTCGATGAGTTCGATCCGGGGTTCTTCGGGATTTCGCCGCGGGAGGCGGTGGCGATGGATCCGCAGCAGCGGCTGCTGCTGGAGACGTCGTGGGAGGCATTCGAGCGGGCCGGGATCGACCCGGTGACGCTGCGAGGCAGCCGTACAGGCGTCTTCGCGGGGACGAACGGGCAGGACTACACGGGCCTGTTGGTGGCATCGGGGGAGGAGGACCTGGGGGGCTATATCGGTACGGGCAATGCGGCGAGCGTGGTCTCGGGGCGGCTGTCGTACACGTTTGGTCTTGAGGGGCCGGCGGTGACGGTGGACACGGCGTGTTCGGCGTCGCTCGTGGCGTTGCATCTGGCGGTGCAGTCGTTGCGGTCGGGTGAGTGTGATCTGGCGCTGGCCGGTGGTGTGACCGTCATGTCGACGCCGGGGCTTTTCCTGGATTTCAGTCGGCAGCGTGGGTTGGCTGCTGACGGCCGGTGCAAGGCGTTCTCGGATCAGGCGGATGGCGCGGGGTTCTCCGAGGGTGCTGGTGTGCTCGTGGTGGAACGGCTGTCGGACGCCCGGCGGAATGGTCACCAGGTGTTGGCGGTGGTGGCTGGTTCTGCGGTGAATCAGGATGGTGCGTCGAATGGTCTGACGGCGCCGAATGGTCCCTCCCAGCAGCGGGTGATCCGGCAGGCGTTGGCGGGGGCGGGGCTGTCCATCTCCGATGTGGATGTGGTGGAGGCGCACGGTACCGGGACGACGCTGGGTGATCCCATCGAGGCGCAGGCGCTGATCGCCACCTACGGTCAGGGGCATGCGGACGATCGTCCCCTCTGGCTGGGTTCGGTGAAGTCGAATCTCGGTCATACGCAGGCGGCTGCGGGTGTGGCCGGTGTGATCAAGATGGTGCTGGCGCTTCAGCATGGTGTGCTGCCGCGGACGTTGCATGCGGAGGAGCCGTCGTCGCATGTGGACTGGTCGGCGGGGAACGTACGACTGCTGACCGAGGCCGTGGAGTGGCCCGAGACCGAAAGGCCGCGGCGCGCTGGTGTGTCGTCGTTCGGCATCAGCGGCACCAACGCACACACGATCCTGGAGGAAGCCCCGTCCCTGGACGAGGCCTCGCACCTGGAAACCGCGCCTCCGTCGTCACCTGCGGACGACGCCGAAGGCAACTCGACGCCGACGGAGTCCTCCGCTGTGCCTTGGGCGATCACCGGCAAGACCAGGTCCGCGCTCCGTGCGCAGGCCACACGGCTGCTCGCGCATGTGGAGGCACATCCGGATCTGCGCGCCACCGATCTGGGGCTGTCGCTCGCCACTACCCGGTCCGCCATGGAGCACCGGGCCGTGGTCCTCGGTGAGGATCGGGACGAGTTGCTGCGCGGCCTCGCCGCCGTGGCCGACGACGAACCGTCTCCGAACGCGGTCACCGGCTCGGCCAAGGCAGGCGGCCGGATGGCTCTGCTGTTCACGGGGCAGGGTGCGCAGCGGGTAGGTATGGGGCGGGAGTTGTACGACGCGTTCCCGGTTTTCGCGGAGGCGTTTGATGCTGTGTGTGCGTATTTTGATGGTGAGTTGGAGTTGCCGCTGCGGGATGTCGTCTTCGGTGATGACGCGGATGCGTTGAATCGGACGGGCTTTACGCAGCCTGCGCTTTTCGCGGTCGAAGTCGCGCTTTACCGGCTGGTGGAGTTGTTCGGTGTCAGGCCGGACTATGTGGTGGGGCATTCGATCGGTGAGTTGGCGGCCGCGCATGTGGCGGGGGTGTGGTCGCTGGAGGATGCGTGTCGTCTGGTGGCGGCGCGTGGCCGGTTGATGCAGGCGTTGCCGGCGGGTGGGGCGATGGTGTCGCTCCAGGCGTCGGAGGCCGAAGTACTGCCGTTCCTCGACCTGGAGCGGGTGAGCATTGCCGCGGTGAACGGGCCGCAGTCGGTCGTTGTCTCGGGTTATGAGGACACGGTCACTCGGCTGGCGAAGCATTTCGAGGCCGAGGGCCGGAAGGTGAAGCGGCTGCGGGTGAGTCATGCGTTCCACTCGCCGCTGATGGAGCCGATGCTGGCCGAGTTCCGTACGGTCGCGGAGAGCGTGAACTACGAGCAGCCGCGTATCCCGGTGGTCTCGAATGTGACCGGTGAGCTCGCCACGGATCTGGCCTCTCCCGAGTACTGGGTGCGGCATGTGCGGGAAGCCGTACGCTTCGCCGACGGTATCCAGTGGCTGGAGGAGCACGAGGTCTCCCGGTTCCTGGAGATCGGCCCCGACGGCACGCTGACGGCGATGGCCCAAGGCTGCGTAGACCGGGCTGACCATCTTCTCGTACCCACCCAGCGCAAGAACCGCCCGGAGGCAGCCGGCCTTCTCACCGCTCTCGCCCGGACGTTCGCCGACGGTGTGCCGCTCGCCTGGGAAGCCGCTTTCGCAGGGCGCGGTGCCCGCCGGGTCGGCCTGCCGACGTACGCCTTCCAGCGGCACCGCTACTGGCCCAAGCCGCCCGTCATGCCGACCGGTGACATCAGCTCGGCGGGTCTCTCATCGGCGGACCACCCCCTGCTGGGTGCGGCGGTGGAGGTGGCCGGTTCCGACGCCTTCCTCTTCACCGGCAGGCTGTCGCTGCGCACCCACCCTTGGCTCGCCGACCACGCGGTGACCGGGACCGTCCTGTTCCCCGGCACGGGCTTCCTCGAACTGGCCGTCCGCGCGGCCGACGAGGTGGGCTGCGGCCGCGTGGACGAGTTCACCATCGCCGCGCCGCTCGTCCTGCCGGAGCACGGTGCGGTACAGCTGCAGCTCGCGGTGGAGCCACCGGACGAGTCGGGACGGCGGACGCTGAACCTGTACTCGCGACCGGAGGACGACCTCGCCGAGCGGCCGTGGGTACTCCACGCCAGTGGCGTGGTGTCCACCGGCGCAGCAGCGGACCAGGACGAGCCGTACGACTTCGCCGTCTGGCCGCCGCGCGACGCGGACGCCGCCTCGGTCGACGACTTCTACGACCGCTTCGCCGAGGCCGGATTCGCCTACGGCCCGGTCTTCCGCGGGCTGAAGGCCGTCTGGCAACGCGGCGATGAGATCTTCGCCGAGGTCGAGCTGCCGGAGGAGCATGACGGGCTGGCCGGTGCGTTCGGGCTTCACCCCGCGCTGCTCGACTCCGCGCTGCACGCGATGATGTTCGTGTCCATGGAGGATGTCGGCCGGGGCCGGTTGCCGTTCTCCTGGAACGGAGTCTCCCTGAGGGCCGCCGGGGCCACCGCCCTGCGCGTGCGCCTCGTCCAGTCCGGACCCGAGTCGGTCTCACTCGAACTGGCCGACCCCACTGGAGGTTCGGTCGCCTCCATCGAGTCGCTGACGCTACGTCAGGTGTCTGGTGAGCAGGCGAGCAGCAACGCTCCCTTCCACGACGCGCTGTTCCAGGTGGACTGGGTCACCGTGCCCGTGCCTGCAGTTCAGGTGGAAGAGCCGTGGGCGGTCGTCGGGGACGTGGCACAGGCTGCGGCCCTGGACGGCGTCGGCATACGGGTGGACGTGAGCGACAGTCTGAGCGATCTCGCCGACGAGGCGCCTCCCGTGGTCCTGGTCACCTGCGCGCGCGGTGCGAGCGAAAGCGGCGCTGCCACCGCGGCGCACACCGCCGCCAACCGAACGCTCGCACTGCTGCAGGAGTGGTTGGAGGACGAGCGCTTCGCCGCTTCCCGGCTTGTCTTCATCACCCACGGCGCCGTGAGCACCTCGGACGCGGACCGGCCGGACCCGGCGCAGGCTGCCGTCTGGGGCCTGGTCCGTTCTGCCAGTGTCGAGAACCCGGGGCGATTCACGCTCGTCGACCTCGACGGAACCGCGGACTCGACGGCTGCCCTCCCCGGCGCACTGGCGAGTGGAGAGCCTGAGGCGGCAGTGCGAGCGGGAGCGGTACACGCACCGAGGCTCGCCCGAGTCGCGTCCACGGACGCTCTGGCCCGGCCCGAGGCGGACGCCTGGCGACTGGACATCGCCGACAAGGGCACCCTGGAGAAGCTGCGCCTGGTGGAGTGCCCCGAGGTGAAGGCGGAGGTAGGGGCAGGTCAGGTACGCATCGGGGTTCGTGCGGCAGGGGTCAACTTCCGCGACGTGTTGAACGCGCTCGGCATGTACCCGGGTGAGGCCGGCCTGCTGGGCAGTGAGGGCGCCGGGGTGGTGCTGGAGGTCGGCCCCGGGGTGAGTGATCTGAAGCCCGGTGACCGGGTCATGGGCATGTTCTTCGGAGCCTTCGGTCCCGTGGCGGTGGCAGACCGCCGCTTGCTCGCGCGCATTCCGGAGGGGTGGTCGTTCGCGCAGGCGGCGGCCGCGCCGGTCGTATTCCTGACGGCGTATTACGCGCTGGTGGACTTGGGCGGGTTGCAGGCGGGCGAGTCGGTGCTGATTCACGCTGCCGCGGGTGGGGTTGGTATGGCCGCTGTGCAGTTGGCGCGGCATCTGGGTGCTGAGGTGTTCGGTACGGCGAGTCCCGGCAAGTGGGGAACACTGCGCGGGTCGGGTCTGGACGAGGCGCATATCGCGTCCTCGCGTGATCTGGACTTCGAGCGGTCGTTCCTGGAATCGACCGGTGGCCGGGGCATGGACGTGGTCCTGGATTCCCTGGCGCGGGAGTTTGTGGATGCCTCGTTCCGGCTGTTGCCGCGGGGTGGGCGGTTTGTGGAGATGGGCAAGACCGATGTGCGGGATCCGCAGGAGGTAGCGGCTGAGCACGCGGGTGTCGCGTATCGGGCCTTCGACCTGTTCGACGCCGGTCCTGAGCGGATCGCGGAGATGCTGAGCGTGCTCCTCGATCTGTTCGAGCGGGGTGTGCTGGAGCCGTTGCCGGTCACGGCGTGGGATGTGCGGAAGGCTCCGGATGCGTTCCGATTCCTGAGTCAGGCCAGGCATGTGGGCAAGGTCGTCCTCACGATGCCGGTCGCTCTCGACCCGGAGGGCACGGTACTGATCACCGGCGGTACGGGTGGTCTGGGCGCGCTGGTGGCCCGGCATCTGGTGGCCGAGCACGGCATGCGGCACCTGCTCCTCGCCAGCCGCCGGGGCCCGCAGGCGCCCGGCGCCGAGGATTTGCGCGGCGAGTTGGCAGGGCTGGGAGCTTCGGTGTCGGTTGTGGCGTGTGATGCCGCTGACCGTGGGTCGTTGGCCGCGTTGCTGGCGGGTGTCCCTGTCGGCCGTCCGTTGACTGCGGTGGTGCATACGGCGGGTGTGCTGGATGACGGTGTGGTTTCTTCGCTGACGCCGGAGCGGATGGATGCGGTACTGGCGCCGAAGGCGGATGCTGCGCTGCATCTGGATGAGTTGACGCGTGGGCTGGATCTGGCGGCGTTTGTGGTGTTCTCGTCGGTGGCTGGGACGTTCGGCAGTGCGGGTCAGGCCAACTACGCGGCAGCGAACGCCTTCTTGGACGCTCTGGCATGTCGGCGTGGTGGGTTGGGTCTTCCTGCGACGTCGTTGGCCTGGGGTGCCTGGGCTCCGGGTGCCGGTATGACGGGTGAGTTGAGCGAAGCCGACATGCAACGCATGGCACGCGGCGGCATGATCCCGCTGACTCCGGAACAGGGCGTCGGCCTGCTCGACACCGCGACGACCCTGGCCCGTCCGCTGCTGCTGCCGATGAACCTCGATACGGCGCCGCTGCGCGCGCACCCCCAGGCCGTACCGCCGCTGCTGCGCAACCTGGTCAGGGCACCTGCCCGTCGCACTACCGCAGCGTCCATCGCGACGGCGGGAGCGGAAGGACAGCAGGATCTCGCAGAGCGGCTGGGAGCGCTGCCCTCGGCGGACCGCGAGCAGTATCTGCTCGATCTGGTCTGCACACAGGTGGCCGTGGTCCTCGGCCATGGGTCGGCCGAGGACATCGAACCCGACCAGGCATTCAAGGAGTTGGGCTTCGACTCGTTGACGGCGGTGGAACTCCGTAACCACCTCAACGCGGCGACCAGGCTCAGGCTGCCGGCCACCCTCGTCTTCGACTACCCGACGCCGCTCGTCCTGGTCCGTCATGTCCTGGACGAGATCGAACTGCCCGAGACATCGGGTGCACAGCCGATCCTCGGCGAGCTGACCCGGCTGGAGGCCGCGATGGCCGGCTCCACGGTCGGTGACGAGGAACGGGCCGGGATCACCGACCGGCTGCGCGAGCTGATGACGCAATGGCAGAGCAGCAACGGCCAGGTGGAGCGAGGGGCGGATCCGTACACGGAGAGCGATGACGACGACGGCGAACTGGAGTCGGCCTCGACGGCCGGCGAACTGTTCGACCTCATCGACAAGGAACTGGGAACGTCGTGACCGGACGCGGGGAACCGCTCGGCTTGGCTCGAGGATGTGACGTTGATGACTGCTGACGACGAGAAGTACGTGGAGTACCTCAAGCGGGTGACGTCCGAGCTTCGGCAGACTCGCCGCCAGCTTCGCGAAGTCGAGACCAGGGACCAGGAGCCCATCGCCATTGTCGCGATGAGCTGCCGCTATCCCGGAGGCGTGCGTTCGCCGGAAGACTTGTGGCAGCTGGTCGCAGAAGGCGGAGACGCCGTCTCCGGGTTCCCGGTCGACCGTGGATGGGATGTCGACGCGGCCTACGACCCGGATCCGGACCCGGACAAGCCGGGCTCGATGTACGTGCGCGAGGGCGGCTTCCTGCATGACGCGGGGTTCTTCGACCCGGCGTTCTTCGGGATGAGCCCGCGGGAGGCCCTGGCCACCGATCCGCAACAACGCCTGCTGCTCGAAGTTGCCTGGGAGGCGTTCGAGCGGGCGGGCATCGATCCGACGTCGGTGCGCGGCACCAGCGGTGGGGTGTTCGTGGGAGCCGCGACTTCCGGATACGGCGTCGGTGTGGCAGAGCTCCCCGAAGGCGTACAGGGACTCCTCCTCGCGGGCAACGCCACATCCGTGGCCTCCGGCCGTGTCGCGTACACCCTCGGTCTGGAGGGCCCCGCCGTCACGGTTGACACGGCGTGCTCATCGTCGCTGGTCGCGCTGCACTGGGCATGTCATGCGCTGCGCCGCGGCGAATGCGATCTCGCACTGGCCGGCGGTGTCGCGGTCATGTGCACTCCGGCGATGTTCTTCGAGTTCAGCAGGCAGCGCGGCCTCGCGGCTGACGGCCGCTGCAAGCCGTTTTCCGACGACGCGGACGGCACAGGGTGGTCGGAGGGCGCCGGGATGCTGCTTGTCGAGCGGCTGTCCGACGCGCGGAAGAACGGCCATCCGGTGCTCGCTGTCGTCCGGGGGACGGCCATCAACTCCGACGGAGCGTCGAACGGCCTGACCGCCCCCAACGGCCCCTCGCAGCAGCGGGTCATCCGAGCCGCGCTGTCCCAGGCAGGGCTTTCGCCGGCCGAGGTCGACGTCGTCGACGCCCACGGGACGGGAACCTCTCTGGGTGACCCGATCGAGGCGCAGGCTCTCCTGGCCACGTACGGAAAGGACCGGGCAGGCAACGAGCCGTTGCGGCTCGGCTCGCTCAAGTCGAACATCGGTCACACCCAGTCGGCAGCCGGGGTCGGCAGCATCATCAAGATGGTCATGGCCATGCGCCGTGGAACCCTGCCCCGGACCCTGCATGTCTCCGAGCCGTCCCGGCACATCGACTGGACAGCCGGGGATGTGAGGGTGCTGACCGAGGCGATTCCGTGGGAAAAGGACGAACATCCGCGCCGGGCGGGGGTCTCGTCCTTCGGCATCAGCGGGACCAACGCACACGCGATCATCGAGCAGGCGGCACAAGTAGCTGAGGATGTCGCGCAACCGCAGGGAGAGGGCGAGTCCTCACGGGCGTTGCCCCTCGTTCCGTGGGTGGTCTCGGCCCGCAGCGAGGCGGCACTGCGCGCGCAGGCATCGCAACTGCTGGCGCGGGTCAGTGATGACGAGCTGGACCTGGACCTGATCGATGTCGGTTACTCCCTCGCCAGCACGCGGACCGCGTTCGAACACCGGGCAGTGGTGCTCGCGGAGGACAGAGCTGCTGCTCTGAGCGGCCTGGAGGACCTGGCTGCCCAGGGTGCTGGTGGGGCCGACGCCGGCGTAGTGCGGGGCCGCACGATGCGGGGTGGCACCGCCTTCCTGTTCACGGGCCAGGGCGCCCAGCGTGCGGGAATGGGACGGGAGCTGTACGAGTCGTTCCCGGTCTTCGCCGAGGCCTTCGACGAGGTGTGTGCGCTTTTCGACACGGAGCTGGAACGGCCGCTTCGGGACGCCGTCTTCGGCGATGGCGCTGATGCTGCCCTGCACCGCACCGCCGTCACCCAGCCTGCGCTGTTCGCGGTGGAAGTGGCGCTCTACCGGCTGGTCGAGTCCTGGGGTGTCAAGCCCAAGTATCTGGTGGGACATTCGATCGGCGAGTTGGCGGCTGCGCATGTGGCGGGGGTGTGGTCGCTGGAGGATGCGTGTCGTCTGGTGGCGGCGCGTGGCCGGTTGATGCAGGCGTTGCCCACTGGTGGGGCGATGATCTCGCTCCAGGCCGACGAGGACGAGGTGCTGCCGCTGCTGAAGGGGCACGAGCAGCGGGTGAGCATCGCCGCCGTGAACGGTCCTTCGGCAACTGTCGTCGCGGGCGAGGAAGCCGCTGTCGCGGAGATCGCCGGGAAGTTCGAGGAGCAGGGACGGAAGACGAAGCGGCTACGGGTGAGCCATGCCTTCCACTCGCCGCTGATGGAACCGATGCTCGCGGAGTTCCGTGCCGTCGCGGAGAGCATGACGTTCCAGCAGCCGCGTATTCCCGTGATCTCGAACGTGACCGGGGAACCGGCCACGGATCTGACGACCGCCGACTACTGGGTACGGCATGTACGCGAAGCCGTACGGTTCGCCGACGGTGTCCGCTGGCTCGCTGGTCATGGCGTGGCCCGGTTCCTGGAACTGGGACCGGGAGGAACGCTGACGGCCATGGCCCAGGCGTGCCTCGCCGACGTCGGTGACGAGGACACGGACCGGGTGTGTGCGGCCGCGTTGCGAGCGGACAGGCCGGAGGTCACCGCCCTGATGTCGGCGGTGGCCGGAGTCTTCGCTTCGGGAGCGCCGATCGACTGGGCGGCGTATTTCGCGGGCTCCGGGGCTCGGCGGGTGGATCTGCCGACGTACGCGTTCCAGCGCGAGCGGTACTGGCTGGAGCCAACGGGCGCCGGAGTCCGGGCGAGTGAGCGGTCGGTGGTGGACGGTTGGCGTTATCGGGTTGAGTGGAAGCCGCTGGCTGGGGCTGGGGTTGGGGTTGCCCGGTTGGGTGGGCGTTGGGTTTGTGTGGTTCCGGCGGGGGAGAGTTGGGCTTCCTCGGTGGTGGATGGGCTGGTCTCACGGGGGGTTGCACCGGTTCGGGTGGAGTGCGGTCCTGGTGTGGATCGGGCTGTGCTGGCTGAGCGATTCGCCGTGCTGGGTGATGGGCCGGTTGCTGGTGTGCTGGTGGTGGGTGCCGCGGATGTGGTGGATGCGGCTGTTGTGGTGCAGGCGTTGGGGGATGCGGGTGTTGCGGGTCGTTTGTGGGTGGTGACTCGTGGGGCTGTTTGTGT
>NZ_JBIRYJ010000036.1:0-19757 GCF_044389785.1 Streptomyces sp. NPDC019443 | reverse complement strand
CCTTGGGCCGTTCAGCGTTGCGCCGGTTCACATAGGCCGGTGACCTGCGGCGTCCGGGTCTATGCGGGGCCGTACGGATCAGTAGGTCCCCGGGGGTGTGCGGCGGTCTGCTGGAGGCATGGGGCCGAGTAGGAACGGAACAGAAAACCGGTGTAGCCGTCAAATCTTTTGACGACCTGTGAGGTGGGCTTCCGCTCCTGCGCTCACGAGGCCACCTCCGTCTCCTGCTCGGCTTGGGCCAAGGCGCGGTACAGCGAGGCGACCGATGGGCTCGTGCCCGCGTTTTTGCCGGTCTTGATGGTGAGCTTCTTCGCGATGTCGGGGACGGGGACGCCCTTGTCCTTCAGCGCCTGGGCGAAGGTGAGCATGTCGTCGTCGATGACCTTGGGTCGTCCGCCGTGGTTGCCCTTCTTCGCGGCGGTGACCTGGCCTTCGAGGGTCTTCTCCCGGATGTAGTTGCGCTCGATCTGCCCGGCGACGGCGAGCACGGCGAAGAACATCGCGCCCATGCCATTGGGGTCGTAGATCCCGGTGAGCGGGCCGGTGAGGAGTTCGAGCTGGATGCCGGCGGCCTGCAGCTCGGTCGACAGCGTCATCAGTTCGGCCGCGTTGCGGGCCAGGCGCTTGAGCTCGTGGACGGTGAAGATGACCGGGGTGTCCGGGGCGGCCTCCTTGAACTCGCGGGCCAGCTTGAGCGCGGCCTCGAGCTCGGGCCGCACCTTGATCCGGGTGCTGATCTGCTCGGAGTAGATCTTGTGGCAGTCGGCCGCGGCGAGGGCTTCGAGCTGGCTCGCCAGTTCCTGCCTCGCGGTCGACGTCCTTGCGTAGCCGATGCGGATGGGCTTGCTGCCGCGCTGGGCGGGCACGGCGGCGGGCGCCGGTCCTTCCTTCCACGGCCGTCCGGGTCCACGGTCGGCGGGCACGGGCACTTCGAGTTCCTCGCGCAGCGCGGCAATGAGAACGAAGCGCGGGGTGTGGTACTTCGAGGCGGTCTTCCCGCCGCGCGTGCGGCACGGACTCCCGCCGGGCACCTCGCACTTCGGGCAGTCGTTTCGTTCTACCGCAGCTGCGGCTTGATTGGGCGCCAGATCGACGCGATCAGTGTGTCCGAAGTGTCTCGCAGAACCCCCGAGTTCTGAGAGGACTTCTGCGAATGGCGACCTGCGGAAACGTGATCACCTCGAGGGGGTCTCGCAGAACTCGCAGAGATGGTCATTTGTGAGAATGACCCTGCGTCACACGGACGTGCCGGGCTGGTTCCTCACTGCCCTTGTCCTTGATCCCTCGTTCGGCGCCATGGTGCTGAACGCGATGGACAAGCAAGTGCCTCGCTCTCGCGAAGGTGATTGTGCCGCTGCTGGAGCGCGGTTGCCCCGAGAGCAGTGGCGGCACGGCATGCCTCCGTCTGCTCTCTGGGGCGGTACGCCCGACCCGGCGTCTACGCAGTCGCCCGACGCGTTGCTGAGCGCGACCCCGCCGGACGTGACACCCCCTCGTTTGCGACTGGTGACAGCGTTCTTAACCGGCACCTCGTGTTCGGGGTCAGGTGCGGCGGGCGGCCCAGACGGTGCGCTCGGTGCGTACCGTCAGGTCGTCGCGGCGCAGGATGCTGTGCGGGCTGCTGGTGTCGAGGAGCTGGTCGAGCGCGGTGAGGTCCTCGGGGGAGAGCCTTTCGGCGATGACGCTGCGGATGCGCTGCAGGACGCCGGTGGCGTAGAGGCCGATCGCTTCGCTGCGGGAGCCTTCGATGTTCACGGCGATGGTGCGTTCGTCCTCGACTGTGAAGCCGGCGGCGGTCAGCATCGGGCCCCAGGCGGCGCCGCGGTGGGGCATGTGTTCGGCTTGGAGGCGGTCGGCCGCGGCGTGGACGCGCTCTTCCAGGCCGGGCCGGTCCTTGGGGGCGTTTTCGGGCAGGAAGCGGGGGTGGCCGACCAGTTCGACGACGGCGAAAAGGCCGCCGGGCGCGAGCGTGTCGTGGACGGTGCGCAGTGCGCGGTCGGGGTGGGCCATGTGGTGCATCGAGGCCGACGCCCATGCCAGGTCCGGTGAGCCGAGGTCGGGCCAGGCGTCGTCGTCGAGGTCGGCCTGCACGGTGCGTACGCGCTCCTGGACGCCGCGGGCGCACGCCTTGGTGCGCAGGCGCTGCAGGTGTTCGGCGGAGGTGTCGACGGCGGTGACGTGCGCGTCGGGGAAGCGGTCGAGGAGGGCGAAGGTGCCCGCGCCCGTGCCGCAGCCCAGGTCCACGATGTGGTGGGGGCCGGTATGCAGTGGCAGCCATGCGGTGATGGAGGCGGTGTGCTCGGCGAGGACCTCGGCGTCCAGGTCGAGGATCTCCGCCTGGCCGGCGGTTCCGTGCTCGTGGTGGTGACCGTGCGAAGCGCCGTGCGTCTGTGCGTTGTTCATGCTCTTCACGCTAAGACGGTTATGCGCCTGCGGCACGAAATCTTCCCGTTTACGCAATACGATGGTCGGGGGTGCTGCCCGACGCGCAAGAGGTCACCGCTGCGGAGGCCGTCGCGCGGGCCGTGCCGTCATTCGGGAGCGCCCTGAGCGTCGCCGCCGTCGCGCTGGTGGCCGCGGCGGGCGTCGCGGTCGAAGATGCCCAGGATCTCGCAGGGCCCGCCCTCGGCGCCGATGGCGTGCGGCATCATCGTGGGGAACTCGGCGGCCTGGTTGGTCTCGAGGCGGAAGCGGCGGTGGCCGAGCATGAGGATCGCGGTGCCGGACAGGACGACGAGCCATTCATGCCCCGGGTGGGCACGCATGCGCGCCGGGTTCTCGGGTGGTGGTTCGGTCATGCGCTGGCGCACCACGCTCATCCCGGGGTCGGCCTTGACGGTCCAGCGCATCTGGCCGTGGGTGCTGTCGATCGTCGGGCTGGTGACTACGTCGTCGGTGGCGGTCTCCACGAGCTGATCCAGCGTGGTGTCCAGGGCGCGGGCGAGAGTGACCAGCTGATCCAGTGCGAGGCGGCGCTGGCCGTTCTCGATGCGGCTCAGTGAGGACTGGCTGAGGTGGGCGCGGGTGGCCAGTTCCTCCAGCGACCAGCCCTGCGCCACCCGCAGAGCGCGGATGCGTTTGCGTACGAGGCTGTCCAGCTCTCCACCTTCTTGCGCCATGAGCAACATTGTATGCCCTTGATGCAATGCGGGGTTAGCGTCGTGTGCAGGTGGTCCGCAACGTCTGGGGCCACGCACGAGGAAAGGGTGGGAGGACATGGCTGTGACGACTTCTCCGTACGCGAGCGACGCACTGCCCGGTCGGACCGTCGACGCGGTGGTGATCGGCGGGGGCGCCGCGGGGCTGAACGGTGCGCTGATGCTCGCCCGCTCCCGCCGCTCGGTCGTCGTGATCGACAGCGGCTCCCCGCGCAACGCGCCGGCCGAGGCCATGCACGGCTTCATCGTCCTGGACGGCACCCCGCCCCTTGAGATCCTTCGGCGGGGCCGGGAGCAGGTGCGCCAGTACGGCGGGCGCGTCGTCTTCGGCGAGGTGGCCTCCGCCGAGCCCGCCGCCCCGTCGGCTGACGGGGATCTGCGGTTCACCATCACCCTGGCCGACGGCCGGAGCGTGAGTGCGCGCCGGGTCCTGGTGGCCACCGGCCTGCGGGACGTGCTGCCCGAGGTTCCCGGGCTCGCAGGGCACTGGGGCCACGGGGTGGTGCACTGCCCGTACTGCCACGGCTGGGGGGTGCGCGATCAGCCCATCGGCATCCTTGCCATCGGCCCGGCCTCCATCGCCCACGCACTCCTGTTCCGCCAGCTGACCGAGGACCTGGCCTACTTCAGCCACGGCACTCACCTGGATGAGGACACCCGCGCCCGCTTCGCCGCCCGCAGCATCCGCATCGTCGACACGCCGGTGCGGGAAGTCATCAGCGACGAGGACGGCACCCTCGCCGGGGTGCGCCTGACGGACGGCCAGGTCGTGGCCCGTCGCGTCCTTGCGGTCGCCACGCAGATGCAGGCCCGCATCGAGGGCCTGGACGGTCTGAAGCTGCCGATGGAGGACCTGCCCGACAACATGGGCCGCCGCTTCGCCTCCGGCATGGCCGGCACCACCGAGGTGCCGGGTGTGTGGGTGGCCGGCAACGCCACCGACCTTGCCGCCCAGGTCGGCGCCTCCGCAGCGGCCGGCGCCCTGGCCGGCTCCCACATCAACGGCCTGCTGGCCACCGCCGACACCGACGCGGCCCTCGCCGCAGCCCAGGGCGAGACCCTCGCCCCCTGACGTCCTGGCACGGCACCGGCCCACCGCTCGACCGCACCCGGCGATGCGCGCGGAGCCCGGGCCCCGCCCACCCCTTCACTCGGCGACCGGCGCTGCTCCGGCGCTGACTCGACATGCCCATTTTGAGAGGAATCCATGAGTACGAGCCAGCCCGTACGGGCCGTGCAAGCCAGCGGCGGAGGTGTCCCCGACGCGCGTCAGCTGCGCACGATCCTGATCGCCGTCTCCATCGCCCTGATGGCGGTCGTCGCCTCGGTGACCGGGCTGAACGTCGCGCAGACCCACATGGCCGTGGAATTTGGCGCCTCCCAGAGCACGGTCCTGTGGATCATCAACATCTACACCCTTGCCCTGGCCGCGCTGCTGCTGCCGCTCGGCGCTGTCGGCGACCGCCTGGGCCGCAAGCCCATGCTCATCGCCGGACTGGGGGTCTTCGGCATCGCCACCGTTGTCGCGGGCTTTGGCCCCGACGGCGGAGGTGATGCTCGCCTCGCGCGTGGCCAGCGGTATCGGCGCCGCGATGATCATGCCGATCACGCTTGCCGTCATCACCTCCACCTTCCCCGAAGAGCAGCGCGGCAAGGCGATCGGCGTGTGGACCGGTGTCGCCGGAGGCGGCGGCATCCTGGGCATGTTCCTCTCCGCGCTCCTCGTCGACGTCGCCGACTGGCGCTGGCTGTTCGTCCTGCCGGTGGTCCTGGCCCTCGTGGCCCTGGCCATGACGGTGAAGTCGGTTCCCAACTCCCGCGAGACCTCGGCCCACCGATTCGACACTGTCGGCGCGCTGGTCTCCACCGTCGCCGTAGTCGGCCTCATCTTCGTCCTGCAGGAGGGCCCCGAACGCGGCTGGACCGCCCCCGAGACGCTGATCAGCCTCGCCGTCGGCCTCATCGCCACTGTCGGTTTCGTAGCCTGGGAGCTGCACCGCCGCGACGCCTCGCTGCTGGACGTGCGGCTGTTCCGGTAGCGCGGTCTGGCCGGCGGCTCGATCACGCTTCTGGTGGTCTTCGGTGTCCAGGGGGGCATCGGCGTGGTCCTCTTCCCGTTCTTCCAGGCCGTACTCGGCTGGTCAGGGCTGCTGTCCACGGTGGCGATGATGCCCATGGCCGTCATGATGATGATGGCCTCCGGCCTGGCCCCCAGGCTTGCCGCCCGCATCGGCGCTCGCTCGACCATGGTGGTGGGCATTGCGATGGCCGGCGTCGGCATCGCGCTCATGGCCCTGTTCGTCTCCGTCGGCGGCGGCTATCTGTCCATCCTGCCCGGCCTGCTCGCCATGGGCGTCGGCATGGGCCTGTCGATGACCCCGTCCACGGAGGCCATCACCGCCTCCCTGCCGCGCGAGAAGCAGCGTGTCGCTTCCGCCCTCAACGACGTCACCCGCGAGTTCGGCACCGCACTCGGCGTCGCCCTGCTCGGCGCGCTCGTGTCCGCCGGCTACCGCAGCGCCATCGACGACAGGCTGCACGGCATCCCCAGGGGGGCCGCGGACACCGCCCGGGAAGGCGTCGCCAACGCCGTTGAAGCGGCGGGCAGCACCGGCCTGCATGCACCAGACGTGCTCCACGCGGCGCAGCAGTCCTTCGTCGACGGCTGGCAGCAGGCCATGTGGGTAGGCGCCGCCGTCATGGGCGTCCTGTTCGTCTACGTCGCCTTCCGCGGCCCCAAGAACACGCCCTCCGCGGTCGCGGACGAGACAGAAGCCGCTGAGGCCGTCGCCGCCTGCTGACCGCACAAGAGCCGGGGCTCAGCAAGCAGACCGCTCCGCGTAGACCGCGTTCGCCAGCCGCACGATCAGCCGACCGGGTCACGGCCCGGCTGATCGTGCGCCGGGTTCGTGACCTGGTCTATCACATGGGGTATTGCTCTGGTCTGGAATCAGAGATCGTCTCACGCACCGTCAGGTCACCTGGCACCGTCGCGCGCGAATCACGCCGACAGGTCAAGGAGCGGGCGGTGCCCACCAACTTTCTGAGCGACGAACAGCGCAGGCGCTTCGGTCACTTCACCGAGGACCCGGACGAGGGACAGCTCGCCGGGTCCTTCCTGCTGGATCAGACCGCACGGCGCCGGGCAATGGCCGCCCGCAGCGGGCGCAACCGGATCGGCTGGGCCGTTCAGCTCGGCACCATCCGCTACCTGGGCCCCTTCCTGGAGAATCCCGAGGAGGTGCCCGCCGTGGTGGTCGGTTATGTCGCCGAGCAGCTCGGTCTGGACCCCGGCGAGCTCGCCGGGTACGGCACCGGTGAGGCCCGCTGGGATCACTAGGAGCAGATCCGCAAGGAGTACGGGTACACGAAGTTCGAGTTCGACCAGTGGTTCGCGCTCGCCCGCTGGATGTACCAGCGGGCCTGGATCGGCAACGACTGGCCCGGACTTCGCGATGCCTGCGTCGGTGAGGTACCGCTCGGCCGCCGCGGCGTACGACGACGGTGGGGGTGACAGCGGCACGACCTGGGCGCGCGGCAGCCGGACCGCGCCTCGCTCTCCGGCGCGGCTGCCCATTCGAGCGCTACCTGTGCCCCCGCTCTGGTTCTGCCGCGGTAAATGCGTGCACGCGGCCCCGAGTCGCGATCTTGACGCGTGATCGAACGCTCAAGCCCCGCCGAAGGGGTGACCAGGGGAGCGCATCGGCACTTGTCTCGGACACCTCTCGGACAAGGTTCTGACCAGGCCGGACAACCCATACTCTGTCCGGGACAGCTCCCGCCTATTGCTGCCCTTCTCCGCCTTCACCACCCTTGAGGCCGTCAGTAGCGAAGACTGAAGGGGAAGACAATGCGTCTGTTGTTCAAGGGATTCGGAGTGACCACGGCTGCGGCCGCGGCCGCCTTCGCGTTGGCTGCGCCGGCGTCAGCGGTCGAGGTCCGGCAGCGGGTCACCCTCGCCAGCGTCGACGGCGACTACAGCGGCTCGATCGTGGTCGAGACCGGGGTCGTCAAGGCCAACGGGACAATCGAGGACACCGGATTCCACAGGGGGTCGAGCGCTCTCTACATCAACATCACATCGACGACCGGCACCTACAACATCCCGTTCGCGACGGTCGGCAACAATACGGCGTACACGTTCGCCACGCGCCAGAAGTCCTTCCCTGGCACATTCATCAGCGGGAAGGCCACCTTGTGCTCCTGGAAGAACTCGGGCAGTTCCGGCAGCACATGGTCGTGCGGCGCGTCCAAGACGATCGGCTGATCCAGCTCATGGGCGGCGGGATGTTCCGCTGCTCGTTGGCTGATACCGGAAGGCCAGCCCTGTGGCGTCGGCCCCGGGGAGTGGTGAGCTCGCATGTTGCGGTGTCGCGTATTCCTCGGTGAGGGTGGACCGGTGTCACCATGTGTGGTCGCCGGGGGTGTATCGACTCACCTCGTCGCTCTGATCAAAGTCCCGGCAGGTCGCGTACTGAGGCCTTTGAGAGTGGTGATCGTCGTTGTTCATCGCCCCGGCGCCGGGATGGCGGTGGGCCGACGGACCGGTGAGGGATCGGCCTCTCGCCGGTCAGTCGCCGATCTTGTCGACCGGGCGGGCGAAGAGGTAGGTCTCCTTGCTGACCACGTCCCCCTTGTCGAGCGAGGGCGTGCACCCGTCGTCCACACCGTCGCTGGGCACGCAGTCCGCCCCGACCACCGACAGACGGCTGCAACACGTGAGGCGGCACCCTTTGTCCTCAGTCGCCACACCCTGCATGGGCGGGTACGACTCGGAGTCAGGCCGACGTGCAGCGGGCGTACCGGCCGCCACCGACACGGGTGGACTTCTGCGCGAAGGCTGCCGCCACTCGCGGAACCAACCTCATGAGACGGCACACTCTAAAACTGACGGACGTTATTGACAGGTGGGTCTCTCGTATCTAGGAGACCTGCATGATGACCGAACGCGAGCTTTCAAGGCGGGCACCGGCCGGCGGCGCTGCGCCATGTGGAGGAGGTGAGCGGCAATGTGGCCGCAACCTGCCGCTAGTACGGCATCAGCCGCCAGTGCCGGCCCGCTGCGTCCAGTAGCGATGCAGCGATTCGCGCGCAGCCCGCTCGCGGGGTGAGGTCAACTTGCGCGGGCCCGGCGGGGTTCGCCGGGCCTATGTGCGCGTAGTAGGCCGGTACGGCGAGCAGCTCGGCGACGAACGTGTCCACGTCTGGGTCAGCGCGGCATTGCTCCTGCGCTCCGCGCCGATACTCGACCAATCTGATGACCGGCGCTACCACTTGGGCCCCTGGTGGTAGGGGCTCGGGTGGCATGGCGCGTCGAAGCGGGGTGGCCCAACCGGGACACCCAATTCCATAGCGTGTCGCGGGAAAGCACCGCAGGTCGATAAGGGTGCTCCCGCGCATGGGGGGATGGACCAACCGCCGGTGTCTGCCCGTTAGGCGACGCTGATCTTCAAGCTGCCGCTGGCGAGTGCGCTGACACTCGCTGAAGCACCCGGTGCGACCGTAATGCTGGCGCTGCCGCCACCTGAGAAGACCAGGGTGGCGTTGGTGTTGTTGGTCACCGTCGAGACCAGCGACACCTGGGCCCCGGTGTCAAAGGTGGCGCCGACGGAGAGCTTTGAGGCGGGAATGGTGACAGTGCCGCCGGCCGACAGGCTGATGCGCACCGAGCCCGTCACAGCCGCGGCGGACTGGACGTCAGCGAAGACGGCATGTACCGGTGCGGCTGAAACCGCGGAGGCGCTTGGATGGAATGCGATCAGGCTGCCCGCGGCTGCGAGAGCGACAGCGGCGGCGATCTTGGCTGTAAGGCGGTGGGGCGGGCGCATGGAACCTCCAGGGCAGGAGCGAAGGGTCTCCAGGACAACAGCAGTGCCTGGTTTGACCCCATAGATAGCCCCAAGTAGCGAAGCGGATGCAATGTGACATGCGAGCGGCTCACGTCGAGCGCTGAATCCGCCCGAACAGCCCTGACCCTGCCCGCCCGTAGGCAGGCACGACAGCATCCACTGAAGGCCGCCACAGCGGGCAGCCGTCGGGAGCGGACAGCTGTCCTGCGAGGTCTCAGTACTTCCTTCTTGACGGCTTCTCGTCAGGAGACGCCCGACGATTCTTCTGGGTGCCCATGCCTTTGACGTAGAGCCGGGTTATCGGCAGGGGTTCTTGCGGGGGCTGACAGCGAGTTCGTCTTACCGTGGAAGACTTGGAAGTGGATGTCCTCGATGACGACCGTGACGGCCTTTTCGGCATCCCGGCGTTCAGTCTGGTCATCGCGCTGCCGTACTTGGCGGCCCCGAACGTGAAACGCCGTTTCCCACTGGGTCAGCCCCGGCAGCATCTTCGCGGTTGTCATCTGGATCATCGCCTCCGCCGCCTTCGCCCAGCACGTGGCGAACTTCAGCACCTACGACAAGACATACAGCAGCCTGGCCGCAGTCGTCATCTTCCTGATCTGGCTGTGGCTCTCCAACATCGCCATCCTCGTCGGCCTGGAGTTCAACGCCGAACGCGCACGCGGCCGCGCCATCGAAGCCGGCCACCCGCCGGAGCAAGAGAGCCCCCTATGCCCAGCTCCGCGACACCCGCAAAAATGAAGCTGCCTGCCCCCCGCCCATGCACCCGCCCATGCACCCGCCTGGGCTCCCGTGCTGGGCGCCCAAGACCGGGACCCCGTGCTGCGCGGATTCGAGGCTTCGGCAAGGAAGGCCGTTGAACCGCCACAGGCCAAGGAGGCTGTGGCTGGGTCAAGAAGCCCGGAATACGAGTGCGTCGTACTCCACGTCGGACAGCTCCGTGGCCTGTACGTAGACCTGGACACCGTCGAGCATGTTCCGGAGCGTGTCGTAGCTGGAGGAGTGCACCATCCTCTGCTTGATCTCCGTGGCCTCGGGGCACCAGGAGATCATCACAATCATCTGCCTCCGGCTCCCGTCCGACGTCGCGAAGACCAGGTCGTAAACGACAAGCCGAGGCTCGGCGGCTGGCAGAGACTCCAGTAGTTCGTCGTGCGTCAGGTTTCCCTTGAAGTCGAGGATGACGGTCTCCAGATTGTCACCGAGCCGGTAGATCACTGTGTTGATCTCCCGCTCGCTCTTCAGCTCCTGGAATGCGCTGATACAGCTGTCTTCCACTCCTGGGATACCACTGCTCACGACGAGTCCTTCTGATCATTGGGAGAGCAGGTCGAGCGGCTCAACGAACTGGTCCCCCGGGAGGTTCTGGGCCGCTGGCCCTACCCGCTCGCCCACGATCTGGCCGAGGCTACTGGTCAAGAGGAAATCAAAGTGGCCAACTCGCGCGAAGAGCCTGACGGGTCCCAGCCATTCGCGGCGCCCCCGGGCTCGATGCCGAGTCGCCGCCCCGACGGCCCACAGGTCGTTCCGGCAACAGGCAGGGCAGCCGTCAGACAGTGGTCGATGGAACCCGGACTGCGGCGGATTACCGAGGCCGAGCGGTTGAGAATCATTGGCTTGATCAAACGGCCACCGCCAGGTCGACTGACCACGCAGGCCGACGGCGAACTCGCCGCAGAGGACGCGGCGGGGCCGCCGGAATGGACGCTGGATGCACTGTCCCAACAAGCCCGGACGATGGGAATCGAGGTCGGCCGGTCGCAGGTGCGCAGGATCCTGCTGGCCGAGGGCGTGCGTTGGCGCCGCACCCGTTCCTGGACCCGCTCGAAGGACCGGGACTTTGAGGGAAAGGACGCGGACCATCGAGCTCTACACCTGCCCGCCCGACGGCGCGACGGTCGTCTGCGCCGACGAGCTCGGACCGTTGATCCCCGGTACCTTCCCGCCGATGCCGGGCTGGTCGCCGGACGGACACCGCATCAAGAAGGAGCTCGACTACGGCCGCGGCCCGGAGAAGACCTGGGTCTACGGCGCCCTGCGCATAGCCGACGGCCAGCAGATCACGATGACCGCGCCCTCACGTGCGAAAGGACCTCCGCCCGGAAGCGGAGGCCTTTCCCTCGGTCAGAAGAAGCCGTTCAGGTTCCACCAGTCGGTGGCCGTCTCCTCGCGCGGGTCCAGCGCGCCGTTGCCGCTGCCCGGGTACACGAGCTGGCAGCCGACGCCTCGGCAGCCTTGGCCGACATAGCTGCTCTTGGTGGTGGTGACGAGGTCGGCACGGCCGTCGCCGGTGACATCGCCCAGGCCCAGGAACGTGTCCATGCCGTTCCAGCCGCTTTTGCCGATCAGCACACGGGACCCGAGGGCCCCGGCCTTGCCCGGGTACAGCCACAGCTCCCCGGTGGAGGCCTTGCGGGCGATCAGGTCCGCACGGCCGTCACCGTTCATGTCGCCGGCCCCCACCAGGGCGCTCATGCCGGTCCAGCCGCTGCTGCCGATGAGCTTGCGGGCACCGAGGGTGCCTGCGGCGGTGCCGGGGTACAGCCAGAGCTTGCCCGTGACCTTCTCGACGGCCAGCACGTCCGAGCGGCCGTCGCCGGAGAGGTCACCGTAGGCGACGATCCCGCTCATGGCGTTCCAGCCGCCGTTGCCCATGAGCTTGCGCGCACCGAGGCTGCCGGTGCCGGCGCCCGGGTACAGCCACAGCGTCCCGGTGGACGCCTCGCGGGCGATCACGTCCTCGCGGCCGTCACCGCTGAAGTCGCCGTGGCGGACGAGGACGTTCATGGCGTTCCAGCCACTGTTGCCGACCAGCTGCCCGGTGCCGTCGCCGCGCAGGAACCACAGCCGGCCCGCCTTGTCCCGGACGAGGACGTCGGCCCGGAGGTCGGCGTTCAGGTCACCGAAGCCCGCCGCCTGGGGCGCGGTCGTGGCGTACCACTCCGGGTAGGCCGGGAGGAAGCACTCCCGCTCGGTGGGGACGAGGCTCACCGAGCTGACGGTGCGGTGGGAGTAGCCCCACTCGGTACCCGCGGGGTCGGGGTCCCAGATGGAGACGCCGCCGTTCCGGCTGTAGTTCGTGTCGTCGTGCAGGCAGGCGAACTTGGACGTGCGGTTCACGACGGACTGGAACGTGTTGTCCCACGTCCCCAGTGTCGCCTTGTTCGCGTTCGTCTTGAACATGGTGCCCGTGCCGTTGTCGGTCTTCCAGGCACAGAAATAGCCCGACGGGCAGTCGCTGATCGCGGCCTGTGCGGGCGTCGCGCCCGCACCGAGGAGCCCGAGCGAGGTGAGCCCCAGCGTCGTGGCCATCGTGGCCAGGCGCCGAAGCAGTGAAACGCGCATTTCTTCCCTCCCTGACGCGGCGCGGAGAGACGCTCGACGTGCCGCGGGAGGAAGATACCTTGCCGACGATCACTCCATCGCGCGCGTCGCCATCTCGTGCGGCAGGCCCGGTTCCACGAACGGATCGTGGTCGGAGGGCGGGAACGCCGGTCCAGCGGCCAGGTCGGGCCGTCGAGCACGGGGATGCCGACGAAGGAGGGGCACTCGCATACCGGTCCCGGCCCGTTCTCAAGCGCCGATGCAGTACCTTCGGGGCTTCCACGCGCGGATCTCCAGGTTCACGATGACTGCGTCAGGATCGAGATGGCCGGTGGCGGTGAGCCATGTGTGTACTGCGGCGGCGACGTCTCCGCCGACTGCGTCGCCCATGGCTTTGAACTGGACGCCGTCGAAGCCCTCTTCGCCTGAGCCGGGACCGCCGACGTTGCGGCCGTTGGCAGGGGCAGGGACTATAGGACCGGTTCGTCGTCCGCGAAGACGCTCGCGAGGAGCTCGCCAAGACGCCGGCCACCGGCTACCGCGTGTGGGGCCAGGGCCGTGATGTTGTCCTTCGGGGACCCGAGCCCGTTCGCTGAGCGCATCCGCGCGGCGGGCACGGTGCTGATCACTCAGGTGACCGACCTGGAGGAGGCCAAACGGGCGGTTGACCTCGGCGCCGATGTCATCGTGGCGCAGGGCACCGAAAGCGGTGGGCATGGGGCCCGACAAGGGCGTTCTACCTTGCCGTTCGTGCCGGTCGTGGTGGATCTTGCGGCACCAGTGCCGGTACTGGGATCGCCGACGGCCGCGGTGTCGCGGCGGCCCTGGCGCTGGGCGCCGCGGGGGCGCTCGTCTGCACCCGCTTCCAAGCCACGACCGAGGCCCTGGTGGATCCCTCGAACGCCGGTCTGGCGCTTGCCGCTCTCTGGCTGGAGTCGACGTTTGTGATCGTCGCGGGCTTCCTCTTCTTCATCTTCCTGAACGCCGCGTCCAGCGCGCTCACTGCGGTCTGCTCCCTGGAGGTGTTCCCGACATCGGTCCGCATGACCGGAGTCGGCTTCGCCACGGCGATGAGCCGCGTCGGTGCGGCGGTGGGCACCTTCCTGCTCCCGATGGGACTCGACCGCTTCGGTGTGGAGTTCGTGCTGCTCGTCGGCGCGGGTGTGCTGGCGCTCGGGGGAGTGGTGTCGCACTTCCTGGCCCCGGAGACCACGAACCTGGACCTGGCGACGGCGGCGCGCACGGCATGCGGCGTGAGGTGGCGCAGGCCCACCGGCAGTGGCCCCGGGTGGTACGGGGGTCAGGGCGGCGGGGGGTCCAGGAGTTTGATGAAGCGGCGGGCGAAGAGGTACGCGTCGCCCGGCCAGCGGGCGGAGAGGTAGTTGCCGTCCTCCACGACGAACGCGGGAGTGTCGTCCGTGGCTGTCCCGCGGGTAGTAAGGGACTTGGGGCCGCGTTCGAACTGCCCGCCCGGGTCGGCCAGTGCGGCCCTGACCTCGTCCTCCACGTAGGCGGGATAGGTCCGGTAGTAACGGCCGAGCCGCCAAGCCGTCGTCAGATAGGCCGTCCGCTCCATGTACTTCGGCAGACATGTCGTACGGCGATCCGCGAGCACACTCCGGTCTGAGCCGTCCTCACGCGCCCGCGCCAGGACCAGCACGCCGTGGCAGATCGCCCCGACGGGCCTGTCCAGCGCCCAGAACCTCGCGACCTGCTGCTGCAGCCCGGCGGAGCCGAGGTACTGCCGCATCCCTGGTGCGTGACCGCCGGGCAGGATCAGCCCGTCGAAGCCCGTCACGTCGAGATCCGCCCACGCCACGGTGGCGCTGAACTCCTCGGACCGGCCAAGCTGTTCGTAGAAAGCCTTCGGTTCCCTCTCCGCGCCGAGCTGCCCGAAGAGCACACCTGTCAGGAGCCTCGGATCCGCCGCGGGCCGCGTGCCCGCGTGCTCGGTGGCGAAGACGACCTGGTGCCCGGCGCCGGTGAGCATCCGCCAGGGCACGGCCACTTCGGTGACGTCGAAATCGCGGTCGGGGACCGGCATCAGCACACGCATCCGTCCATGATGGCAGGCAAAATTGGCAGGCGGTGTGACCAACTGGCCTGACAGGACGGCGCGATGCCTGGCCATCTGTTCGCCGATCCCGGTCTCGGCGCGTTGTACGACGTACTCAACCCGGCCGAGGACCGGGGCGCTTCGGCTTCTATCTGCCCTTGGTGATGTTCGCCCGGTCCGTGCTGGATGCCGGCTGTGGCACCGGCACGCTGCTGCACTCCGCCCGGGAGGCCGGTCATGGCGGACGGCTGTGCGGTGTGGACCCGGCGGAGGGGATGCGGGAACAGGCACGGCTGCGTACGGGCATCGAGTGGGTTCTCTGCGACCTCGGGACGGGTGGCTGCAGCTGCGTTCAAGCGCCTGCCCGCCGGAAACGACATGCCGCTCAGGGCCCAGGAGCCCGGCCCGGGCGAGCGCCGCCGCCTCGCCCCCGGGCGTCCCTTGCGGCAGCACCCCGCGGCCGGCGCGCCTCACCGGTCCCAGATAGTGCTTGACCAGCCGGTCCAGTGCGGCATAAGGCACGGCCGGATACGGAAGACCGTCAACGCTGCGGGTCTCGGTCTTCAGGTCAGAAATGTGCACCAACGTCCCTCCCGGCCGGAGCATGTCCCGGATGGTTGCCGCCACCAGGTCGCGGTCCATCCAATGGAAGGACTGGCCGAAGACCGCCACAGTGAACGCGCAGAGGCCTGCCGGAAGATCCTCGGCTCGGGCCTGCACCCATTCCGACTTCCCGATCACTCCAGCATCTTCGGCCTGGCGTCCGGCTTCGGCGATCATCCCGCTGTCCGGGTCCACACCGACGACCTCACTGAACAAATGCGCCAAGCTCAGGGCGAGGGTGCCTGGTCCACATCCCACGTCGATGAGACGTCCGCTCCCGTCGAGCTTGAGAACCTCGGCCAGCATCTCCACCGGCCCAGGGGCATAAGGCAGCCGCCCGTGCTGGTAATAGCCGGCCGTTCCTGAGAACAAGGTTTCGTCCCACTCCCAGCCGTCAACCACTTCCAGCCTCCACCCGTCACGAAGCCATGCCTCTGACCGAAGGCCCGATGATTCCACCACTTGATCAGGAGTGAGGCATTCGTTTGATGCGGTCCGCTGGAGCGCCGACGAACTCGGCCGACTTCGACGTCTGACCACCGTGCGGTCGTGAGTGGTCCGAGCGGTTCCAACCGTCCGGGACACTCACGACGCCGGAGCAGCAGGGGGCTTGCCTGGCGACTTCGGCCAGTTCATCCAGCCTCGTCAGCTTCCGCGGGTTTCACACCACGTAGACGCGGGTGACCGCCCGTTCTCCACCACGAGGCTCACCGCGGCCCGGCTCGCCGTCGATCTCGATCGCCCGCAGGCGCGCCGTTGAGCCATACGGTCTTCGTCTCGAACGCGGCCAGCGCCCGGTTCGCGGGCGCGAGCAACTTCGCCACCGGTTGAACCCCGTGGATCGGAGCCAGAGCGGCGGTCACAGCCCCGCCACCATCGGCGATCAGGACCACGTCCGGCGCCATGACCTCCATCAGCTCCTGCAACTGCGCGGTGTCATGACCGGCTTCGACGGCCAGGCCTTGTCTCTGTCGCAGTCCTTCCGCTTCGGCTCCGCCTCGCCGATCGTGATAGTCGGCGGTGCGTGTCCGGGCCCATGAACCGCGCGATCCGGGCAGTCTTGGAGCCCAGGAATTCCCTCGCGTCGCGGCCCAGGCACGCCGCGGCGACCGGATTCGACGCCGACCGTGGCGAGCCAACGCCGTGCAGTCGACCGCCTCGGCGGCTCCGCACAGGAAGAACAGGTGCGCATGCCTGGCCGCTCGGCCGCGTTCATAGGTGGTGGGAGGGCAAGCCGGTCCGAGGCTTGGACCTCAACCGGGCACCGCGCCCGCGAACTCGTCACCAGGGCTCCCTCGTCGAGGCGGGCTGCCGCATCGTCATCCTCGAAGACCAACGCGAAGAAGCCCAGCGCATCAACGAAGAACTGCGCCACCCCGCTACCGGGCCCCCGCCACAGGTCCGACGCCCGATCCTCCTGCCTGCTCCGTCCTGCTGGGGACCGGACCCATGCAGCGCGCCCGCACGATCCGGCCAGGGTCCTCACGAGGCGTATGAGCTAGGCGATTGCGTCGGGCTCGCGGACGGTCCGGTACGGCCGCATGCACCAGCCGGGGCGTGGGTTCCGGAGGCAGTGCGCCTCGGCGAGGTGCTGGGCGTTGGGGAACTACTGGCAGTTGGTGAGGGATCCTCGGAGGGGGCGGCCGAGGTCGGCGTGGACCAGGTGGACCAGGTGGGGGAGGGCCAGCCCGACCAACGCGAGCCGGTGGGGTGGCCTGGCAGGCGCTGGAAAGCTGGCGCCGGCCGCGCTTGTCGGTGCGGTGCCCGACCTCCGCCCAGTCCCCGCCCATCGCCTTGTGGACCCGCACCGTCTCGCCCAGCGGGTAGTAGGTCGTGTTCCCGGCGTTCGCGTACCTGGCCACCGGTGCCAGTGCCTCGATCATGGGCCGGTGGGCGTGGTTGGAAGAGCGAAACTCCAGCATGCCCAGCAGCTTGATCAGCCCGAGCCGGTAGGGGTTGGTGTACGACGCCTTTCAGCGGTGGTCGCCGACGTCTTGGCGGAGCTGATCGGTATGCCGGGTGATGGTGTCTATCCGGGACGCGAGATCTGGATGGTGGGCCTTCAGGTAGGTGTGGGTGTCGGTCAGTGGGCCGACGAGGTTGGCAGCGTCATTGTCGGCGAGGGCTTCCGCGAGCCTGGCAAGGGGAGTGCGGGCGCCGGTGGGGAGGTCGGTGAGGTCGGTGAGGGCGGTGATCTGGCCGGCGATCTGGCGTAGGTCGGCGGCGTTGTCGCGGGCCCAGGCGGTAACGCTGCGATCGGCGGCGCGGCGGCCGCGGGTCGCCTGTACGCGCTGTTCGGCGGTGGTGCCGGGAGTTCCGGGGCGTACGCGCAGGTAGCGGCGTTCGGCGGCCTGCCGGCTGGCGACTCCGAGGGGGTGGGCAAGGTCGGCCCAGCTGGCGCCCGCCGTACGGGCTGCTTCGATCAGTCCCGGCTCCCATCCGGCGAGCTGCTCGCGCAGCTCGCGCAGCAGAACCAGAGTAGCCAGGGCCTGCTCTGAGCTGGCCCGCCCGGGTTCGGGACCGGTCTGTGGCCTCTGCGCGGTGCGTACGGCCTCGTTGATCGTGCTCAGCGCTGCCGCGGCGGCGAAGAAGGATGTGGGGTTGCTGGGCTGGTCGGCTGCGGTCATGGAGTCCCTTTCGTAGGTGTCACCCTTCTGACGACATCATGCTTGTCATCGTTTGGATGACATGTTACAACGGTGTCAGGTGAAGCGCATTGGCAGTTCCTGCCCGACCCTTTGGAGGTGTTTCGCGATGTTGATGCGCACCGACCCGTTCCGCGAACTCGACCGGCTCGCCCAGCAGCTGACGGGGGCAGCCGGTACGTGGTCCAGGCCCTCGGCGATGCCGATGGACGCTTATCGCGAGGGCGAGGAGTACGTGATCGCCTTCGATCTGCCCGGTGTCGCGAAGGATGCGATCGACATCGACGTCGAGCGGAACATGCTGACCGTCAAGGCCGAGCGGCGACCGGTCGCGAAGGCCGATGATGTGCAGATGGAGCTCTCCGAGCGGCCGCTGGGCGTCTTCTCCCGCCAGCTGGTTCTGGCCGATACTTTGGACACTGAGCGCATCAGTGCCGACTACGACGCCGGGGTCCTGACCCTGCGGATTCCGATCGCCGAGCGCGCCAAGCCCCGCAAGATCGCCATCGGCGGGGAGTCCGCGCACAAGCAGATCAGCGGCTGAGCCACACTCACCCGAGCCAGCGGCGGAGGACGGGAAGTGATCTCCCCCTCCAGACCCGTCCTCCGCGCTTCGTACCAGCACCATGACGGAAGGGGGCAGTGGTCGCCATGCGATGGGAAGCGTTCCTCGACCAGGTGCAGGAACGCGGCGAGTACGGCACACACCAGGAAGCCGAACGGGCAGCACGCACCGTTCTGGCGCTGCTGGGCGCACATCTGGTGGGTGAGGTCCGGGCCGCGCTGGCAGCCCGGCTCCCCGACACCTTCGCCATGATCCTGCTCAACCCACTGCAGGCCGCTGAACCCCTCGCTGCGGACCGGTTCGTGCGGGCCACCGCGGCCTGGATCGAGGGGGCCACCGAACAGACCGCGACCTGGGATGTCAGCGCCGTGCTGAGCGTGACCGCCGACGCGGCGGGTGAGGAACTCACCCGCCGCATCCTGCTCCAGCTTCCCCCGGGCTACGACCTCCTCTTCGGCCGCCCCGAGCGCACCTGACGCGGGGAGAGGCCAGCCCCCCTCGCGAGTTCAGCAGCGCAGGCCGGTGCATGCCCCGTTCGCACCCAAGAGAAGCCTCAGGACGAGAAAGGCAACCACTCCACCGATGCTGCCCCTACCCGAACCGGCCCCGACCACACCGGGCATGACGTTCAATCAGATGCTGGACAGGATCCGCTACGAAGGCGCGTATCCCACCCGCGAACGAGCCGAGGACGTCACACGCGCCGTGCTGGCCGCCCTCGGCCGTCAGCTCACCGGCGACGAACGGGTCGACCTCGCCGCCCGCCTCCCCACCGAGGCCGCCCTCACCTTCACCGCCCAGATCCCCGACACCGAATCACTCACCGGCTGGGGCTTCGTCAAGGACCTCGCCACCCGCACGGGCGGCACCCCCGCCACAGCACGCTGGGACACCGGAGCCGTTTTCGCCACCGTCGCCCACCTCGCCGGCCCCGGCCTCCTCGACCGCGTCCTCGCCCAGCTCCCCTCCGGCTACGCGCTCCTGTTCGGACGAGCCGAACTCACCCAGGCTGCCTGACCGGTCCAGAAGGGCAGGGACATCGGCACGGCCGCTGCCCTCGCGGTCCCCCCACCACCTCACTCATACGGTGAAGTTGTTCCGTCGACGTCGAGTTGGATCGCAGGATCGATCGGATCAAGGTTGGTGGCGAGCGCCGTCGCCGGTGCCGCGCCCTTCCTTCCTCGCCGCCGTGCTGATCGGCGTGGCGTGGTTCTCACCCGACAAAAGCTCGGCGAACAGCCCTGGCGAGGAGACATCCGCCCCGGCGCACCTTGATACGGAACCGACGCCGAGCCGCGATCTCGACACGGCCCCCGCCGCCTCCCCACTCCCGACGACGCCTCAGCCGGCCAGTGGAGCGACAACGAAGAGGAAGACGGCAGGAAGGAAGGACACAAGGGCGAGGACGAGAAGGGACGTCAGAGCGAGAAGGACGAGTGACCTGGCCTAATCCTGTTCTCTAGTAGGACTCCGTTAGGTCTGTCTCGATCTTGGCGTCGTGTGTGTCCTGCTGGGAAGGGGCTGTTGGCAGGTGGTGCAGACGCCGGTCCAGCA
>NZ_JBIRYJ010000035.1:0-23881 GCF_044389785.1 Streptomyces sp. NPDC019443 | reverse complement strand
GCGGGCGGCCGGGCTCAGGAACTCGAAGCCGAGATCACCGACCGTAGCAAGGCCAACACTATGGAGTGGCAGACCACGAAAGGCCCCGACCTGGCAGGAACCTTCACACTGCTCCCCATCGACCGAACGCACACCCGAATCCAGGCCCGGATCGAATACGACCCAGACACCGTCAAAACTTTGTCGCAGTCGATCTTCGCCCGACCCCCGCGTACCCGACCGATCTCGGAGCGCGGCGAACGCACACGATAACTCTCGAATCTCCGCCAACAACAGCAACAGACGCATTCGTTACCGACGACTCGTCAGGGCACAAAGAACTTCACACCATCCACCGGTGCATCCCAGCGCTCCGATGACCTGCCGGCAACTCCCCCGGGGCAGGCGAACGCGTCATCGAGCTGTCCAGCCACTGCGAGTCGCCGTGCCCGTGAAATGGCACGCGACGCCAAGCGCGCTATCGCGGTGGTGTGGCGTGACCCCTGGCGGGCTTCGAGGACCGTCGTTCAGGCGGCCGAGGGCCCCATCTCCGGAGAGCACTCGGCGTAGCGGAGTGGTCGGCGCGCTCACCCACGTATCAGCTGGTCAAGCCATGTCTTCCTCCGCGCCCGGTCGGCCGAACGGGTCCTTGTGCTCGATGTCGTCGGTCCAGTAGCCGTACCGGTCACCGAGCACCGACAGCAGTGCCTGTGGGTCGAGCGAGCCAGGGCGAATGACGAGGCCGAAGCCGCGCGCGGTGCTCACGGCAGCCACGGCCAGGGTGTGAGTGCAGGGCACGTTCCGTGAATGCCTCAGCAGGAACAGGAGGGTCGTCGGAACGTTCAGGGGCCTGCATGGCGGCGAGGCGGCTCGGTGTTCCTCGGAGTCGTCCGGGGACGGATGCAGACCCTGCTGCTGGGCGCGATGGTTTCCGACCGCGTTGGCGATGGCGGTCAGCAGGTGCCAGTCGCGCCACCCTTCCTGTCTCAACTGCGTGACCGTGCGCCGGAAGCCGGAGTCCGCGGCCAGGCGGGGAAGGGTGTAGCGCACGATGGGGAGCATGACGGCATAGCGGTTGCGGACGGTCTCGAGGGCTGCCTCGTGCTCATAGCCGAGTCCAGGCCCGGTCCGAGCCGGCAGGACAGCCGGTTTCGCCTGGCCCCGCGGCGTGCCTGCTCCGACGGCTGGGTCGGCGAGTGCAGCCATCGTCTGGTAGTCGTCGGGTCCCAGGAAATCAGCCAGTTCGTCGTAGGGTCGGCCGACGAGGAGCTTGTGCCAGAGGCCGCCGGCGAGCGCCTGCTCGACGAGGTGCATGAAGGCCTCGTCGGAGAGCAGTGACTGGGAGAGCACCACCCTGATCAGGGCAGTGAGCAGACGGGATGGCTCTGTTTCCAGGTCCGCGGGGTCGGCCGTGGGCAGGCGCAGCCTCCACCGGTTGATGTCCCGGCCTGCGCTCTGGCCGCAGACAGCGGGCTGGTCGTGCGGCAGGGTGGCGTCTGCGCGGATCTCGACGCTGACGCGTCCGGGAAGGAACAGCGGGTCCTGTGTGGCGAGTTCGCCGAGGAATACCTGGAGTGCTGCGGTGTAGCGTTCCGCGGCCAGCACCGACAACCGTTCGTTCGGGCAGGTGATCTCCCAGTCGACGCCGAGCGCGTTCCAGGCATAGCGGCGTGTGGGGCGGACGTCGCTGAAGGGCCGCCCCACACCGTGTGCATCAGCCTCTTCGGCGTACGCCTCTTCGGTTGTGGTGGGGACGTCGGCGGTCGGGGCGAGCATCTCGTCTATGACGGTGTCCATACCCACCGAGGCGGTGATCGCGCGGAGCAGGGGGACGAAACCGGGCCGCACCGCGCCGGCCACGCGCAGGGTGAGCGCCTGGTCGGCCATCATCTCCCAGACGTAGGGGGAGCGTTCGTTGTTGTACGGCTCGTCGCAGTAGTCGGTTTGTGCCATGAGGCCGATGCAGAACAGGCGGGTGGCGGAGATCCAGTTTCCGGCCTGGCGGTCGTACTGGGCGGCATGGATGATGCCGCGGGAGACGAAGCGGCTGAGTTCGGGGCTGGGCGCGGACTTTGCGGCGGTGGCGGCTGCGAGCGCGTACTGCTTGGCGGCGATGGGCAAGCCGAGTTCGCTGTAGAGGCGCGCGCACAGCAGCAGCATGATCAGGCCGCCCTCGATCGTTTCGCCGCGCAGCCAGTTGGCCTTGGCTTCGTGGATCTCCTGGAGTGCTTGCGGAAGGCGGCCGCTCTTGATCAGGGCGTGGCCGCGGGACTGGGCGCGTTCGCCTCGTGCAGTCTGGCCGGTGACCCGGTCGGTGGCCTGGTCGAGCAGGTCACGGACCTCGCGGTACAGCGGATGGTCCACCAGCACGGGGGTGAGGTAGTCGAAGAGGTCGGCGGTGTGCTCGATGGGGAACAGCGGCGCATAGTCCAGGTGGCGGCCCAGCCGCAGCAGGATACGCATGCCGGTGTCGAGGTCCATGAGCGGCGGCCCTGTCTGCAGGGCAGGTACCGGTTCACCGGCTTCCACCGCTTCGACGACGGCTGCGGTGACCTCCGCGACGGTCGGCAGGTCCTCAGGCACGGATCGAGGTTCGGCGGTCATGTCGGCATGCAGGGCCAGACGGGCCCGCATGGCCAGCAGATGGGCCATGGCGTTGGCGGGCGGGTCCGCCTCCAGCAGGCGGTCGGTCTTGTCGGCCAGCAGGCGCTGCCAGCCGCACAGGTCGTCTGCGTTCAGGGCGGTGAGGCCGCGCAGCAGTGCGCCGAATCCGTATCCGAGAAGCACGACGGCGTCCTCGAGGATTCCCGGGTCGGTGAGGGTGTCGTCGGCGGTGACCGTGTCGAAGAAGTCGCAGGCCAGCTGGTCCGCCGGATGCATGTCGCCGAGGCCGCGCAGGGTTGCCACGACGATCTCGTAGCGGGCCCGCAGAGCGGTGTGCTCCCCCGCCGCGGCGGCCAGCAGAGCACGTGCGTGGCCGATCCATTCCGGCAGATCCGCCCGGGCCTCGTCGTGGAAGGTGGCGTGGCGCAGCGGGGCCCGCAGGTCAACCAGGTCGCCCAGGGTGCGGGCCGGCTCGTCGTTCGCCTGCCATCGCCGGCGGGCTTCGGCATACCAGTCGGGCAGTTCACCGGCTCCATCCGGGCGCGGCGGAACGAGGTCGGAGGGCAGGTGGAGGTACTGGACGGCGAGGTAGAACAGGTCGTAGTCGGCGAGGTGAAGGGCGAGGGCGGCCGCGTCCCAGATCTCCAGGTCGACCTGATGTGCGCGGGCAGCTTCTTCGATCAGGTCGTGCCGCTTCCTGGTGGGCACGGCGGTCACCGTGAAGTAGATGACGCGGTCAACGGGGGTGCCCTGACCGCAGATTGATGCGAGGTCCTTTCGGATCTTGCCCGGGACGCCGGTGGCCTGGATGGTGCAGGCCATCACCACCCGGTGGGTGGAGGCCAGCGATGCGTACAGGGACGTGCCGGGCGGGAGGGCGCCGTCGTGCACGGCGCCGAGGTCGCCTGTGCGCAGCCATCGACCGTCCACACCGGGGATGCGCGCCTGGAACGTTTCCTTGGAGGTGTTCGGGCGGTTCCGGTATGCGGCGGCGACGTTCGGCCCCTGTACCCGGATCTCGCCGACCTCACCGTCGGGCAGGAGAGCACCGGTTTCCGGGTCGGCGATGAGGATCCGCTGCCCGACCGGGGTGCCGCAGGTGACGAAGTGCGCGGCCTGCGGATCGTCCGAACCGACGGCCACGATCTTGTCTCCGGCGAGGGCGTCGCGGTCGACGGCCACATGGGTGGGCACGCTGTCCGGCGGATCGGCGGAGACAAAGACGGTGGCCTCGGCCAGGCCGTAGGAGGGACAGTGAGTTTCGGGCCGCAACCCGCTGGCGGCAAACGCCTCGTGGAAGCGTTGCACGGTCTGCCAGCGGACGGGCTCACCTCCGTTGATCAGGCATTTGACCCGGTGCAGCCGCAGCGATTCCGCCTCGCGTGCGCTGACCCGCCTGGCGCAGTAGTCGTAGGCGAAGTCCGGTGCGGCGCTCAAGGCCCCGGGGTACTGGGCGAGCAACCGGAGCCAGCGCGCCGGCCGGTACAGGAACGCCGTCGGGTCCATCAGGACGGAGGGGAAGCCTCCGGTCAGGGGCGCGGCGACGCTCAGCACGAGCCCCATGTCGTGGAAGAGCGGCAGCCAGCCGACGGCGGTGGTGAAACGGCGGCCGTCGACGTAGGCGTCGACCGCCTGGCGTGCGTTGGCGACGATGTTGCGGTGGCTGACGACTACTCCTGCGGGCGTCCGCGTTGATCCTGAGGTGTACTGCAGATAGGCGGGCGAGTCGGGGTCGGTCGATGGTGTGCCGGCCGGCGCCGCTCCCCCTGCCGCCTCGGTGGCGTCGCGATGCCGGTCCACGGCGATCACCACCGCCTCGCGGCAGTACCGGTCGGCGAAGGCCTGGACGGATGGCATGGTGGCCGAGTCCGTGAGCAGGCACTGCGGCGCGGCGTCGGCGAGGACGGCGCCGAGCCTGCCCTGATGGCCAAGCAGGGCGGGGGTGAACAGCGGGACCGCGACCACGCCCGCGTACAGGCAGCCGAGGAATGCGGCAACGTAGTCGAGTCCCTGCGGCAGCAGCAGGGCGGCGCGGTCGCCGGGACGCGCGGTCCGTGCGATGCGGGCCGCCACCGCGAGGGCGCGAGCACGCAGACGGCTCCAGGTCAGCGACCGGCGGGAACCGGTCATGTCACCGTGAGGGAACTCGACGGCGGCCAAAGCCCACTCGGTGCCGCGGTGGGCGGCCCAGTGGTCCAGGTGATCGGTCAGCAGCGGGGCGGCAGGCATGACGGCTCCGTGAGGTGTTCGTGGGCGTTGGGGGGTTGGGACGCCCGGGCTGGAAGGGCCCGGCAGAGAAGTCACAGGGGGATGTTGCCGTGCAGCCGTTGCGGGTCCGGGCGGCGCTTGCCACGCACCGCGCGCAGTGCGCGGACGATCCGCGGGCGGGTCTCGTGCGGAGGTATGACCGCGTCGAGGTAGCCGCGCTCGGCCGCGGGGTATGGCGAGGCGAAGTCGCGCTCGTAGTCGGCGACCAGTTCCGCGCGCAGCCGTTCCGGATCCTCGGAGTCGGCGAGGGCACGGCGGTGCAGGATGCTCACCGCCCCCTGCGCGCCCATCACGGCGATCCGGGCGGTGGGCCAGGCGAGGTTGACGTCGGCGCCGAGGTGTTTCGATCCCATCACCGCGTAGCCGCCTCCGTATGCCTTGCGGACGACGATGGTGATCTTGGGGACGGAGGCTTCGGCGTAGGCGTAGAGCAACTTGGCGCCGTGGCGGACGATGCCGTTGTGCTCCGGCTGCACCCCGGAGATGTAACCGGGGACGTCGACGAAGGTGAGCAGCGGGATGCCGAAGGCATCACAGAAGCGGACGAAGCGCGCGGCCTTCTCGGAGGCATCGATGTCCAGGGCTCCGGCCAGGTGCAGGGGCTGGCTGGCGACGATCGCGACGCTCGCGCCCTCCACCCGGCCGAAGCCGCAGACGATGTTGGGCGCGAAGCGCTCATGGACCTCGAGGAACTCTCCGTCGTCGAGGACCTGGTGGACCAGGGCGCACATGTCGTACGCCTGGTTGAGGCTGTCGGGTACGAGGCAGTCCAGGCGCCGGTCCTCGGGGGTGACGGACAGGTCGGCCGGTGCGTGGTAGCGCGGTGGTGATTCGGCGTTGTTGGACGGGAGGTAGGACAGCAGTATCCGGACGTAGTCGAAGGCGTCGTTCTCGTCGGACGCCAGGTAGTGCGCGTTGCCGTTGACGCTCGCGCTGGTGAGGCCGCCGCCGAGCTCTTCGACGGTGGTCCGCTCCCCCGTCACCGACTTGATGACCTCTGGGCCGGTGACGAACATGTGCGAGATGCCCTCGGCCATCACGGTGAAGTCGGTGAGCGCGGGCGAGTAGGCCGCGCCTCCGGCGCAGGGCCCCAGGATCAGGGAAATCTGCGGGATGACGCCTGAGGCGCGGACGTTGCGGCGGACCAGCTCGGCGTAGTGCGCGAGAGCGACGACGCCTTCCTGGATCCGGGCTCCACCGGAGTCGTTGAGCCCGATGACCGGGCATCCGGTCTTGAGCGCGTGGTCCATGGCCTTGAGGACCTTCTCGCCGAACGCCTCTCCCATGCTGCCGCCGAAGACTGTGGCGTCCTGTGCGAACACCACGACCGGCCGCTCGCCGATGGTTCCGTGGCCCACGACGACCCCGTCGCCGTCGCGCCGGTCGCCCGCCATGCCGAAGGCGGTGCAGCGGTGCCGGACGAATGCGTCGGTCTCGGTGAACGAACCCTTGTCGAGCAGCCGGGCGATCCGCTCCCGCGCGGTGAGCCGGCCGCGAGCGTGCTGGCGCTGCACGGCTGCCTGCGATCCGCCCGTGCCGGCCTGTTCCCGGCGTCTGACCAATTCGCGGCAGTGCTCCGCCGTACTGCGCGCCGGTGTTTCACCCGGTTCGGCCGAGGTAAGTCCTGTCATCTATAACGCCTTCTCCGTCTGACATTCCCGGGAATGCCGGGGACGGCAAGAATCCAGGAAGGGATCTCGCTGCCGGAAGTCGGGTCAGTGACAATTCGGCCGGAAGATTCTGTCACCGTGTTGACAGACGGCAGGGCTCATCCGTGCCGGGCACCGCGCTTCCCGGCGGGGCCGTAGAGGTCCTGACATTCGTGGAGGCTGCGGACACGGAACTCCGAGCACTCATGCGCAGGATGATCACCATTCCAATCGGGCGCCGGACTGTCGAGTACCGCGAAGTGCTCCGTGAATGACAAAGAATCCGCCTGCCCTTGTCACGGTGGAACGAATTGCCGCATGCCCCGGCAATAACCGATCGGAAACGGTTAACTTGCCGCTGCCAAGTCCGCGATACCGGGAGAGGAAGCGTCATGAGCGGTTCGCGCTCATGGGCCGTCATGACAGTGATCGCACTCGGCGGCTTCATCACGACCCTGGACAACACCGTGGTCCATGTGGCCCTGCCTGCGGTCCAGCGCGATCTGGGACTGACGCTCGACGGGCTGGAGTGGGTCGCCACCAGCTACGTCCTGGCCTTCGGAACGCTCCTGCTGCTCGGCGGCCGACTGGCCGACCTGATCGGAGGCGCCCCGTCCTGGCCGCCGGGCTCGTCGTCTTCACGGCCGCGTCCGGGCTCGCCGGAGTCGCCCGTAGCGGTGCCGAACTCATCGGCGCCCGCTGCCTGCAGGGCCTCGGAGCCGGCTGGTCATCCCCGCGTCGCTCGCCGTGATCGCCTGCGACCTGCCCGAGCGGCGGCGCACCTCGGCGGTGGGGCCGTGGACGGCCGCGCTCGCTGTCGCCCTCGCCTCCGGGCCAGTCGTCGGCGGTTACCTGACCGATCGCTGGGGCTGGGCCTGTGTTTTTCTGCTCAACCTGCCATTCCGCGCCATGGCCGCGCTCCTCGCCCTGGCCGTTCCCGCGGCCGCACCCCGCCGCAGGCCCCGGCTGCTGAGCGCGCTCGACCTGCCAGGGGTACTGCTGTCCGGTGCGGCGCTGTACTTCCTGACCCATGGGCTGATCGAGGGCGGAACCCAGGGCTTCGGGTCCGCGCCGGCCCTGGCCTCCCTCACCACCGCCGGGATCACCGGCCTGGCGTTCATTGCCGTGGAGGCCCGCACCTTCCTGCCGCTGGTCGATCTCACGACCTTCCGCAGCCGGTCCTTCAGCGGTGGCATCAGCGCCCAGGTCATGTGGGGCACCGGGTGAACGGTGTCTTCTTCTACACCGCCCTCTACCTGCAGCGCACCCTTGGCTTCTCGCCGACCGAGGCGGGGCTCGTCTTCCTCCCGCTGGCCGCCGTGCTGCTGGTGGCCGCCCCGGTGGCCGAACGCCTGTCCGCGTCGGTGGGCACGCACCGGGTGATCTCCGTCGGCCTAGCCATGGTCGCGGCGGGGCTGGTGTGCATATCGGCGACCGGAGCGACCGCCTCCTAAGCGGACCTGCAGCCCGGACTGATCCTCATCGGCGCGGGCTCGGGCCTCACCACGCCGCTGACCGTCTGCTCCATCACGGGAGTCCCGGCCGCCCGCTCCGGCACGGCTTCCGGAGTCATCAACGCGGCACGGGAGGTCTCCGGGGTCTTCGGAGTGGTACTCGTCGGTGTCGTGATCACCCGCCGGGAAAGCAGCGCGCTGCGCCACGGCTCGTCACCCGGCGAGGCGTTCCTCGGCGGGTACGAGACGGGACTGCGCCTGGCCGCCGCACTGGTGCTGTGCGGAGCCGTCATCACGGCGGTGACCTTGCCCCGGAATGGCCGGCACCGCAGGGCGCAAGCGTGAACGGGACCAGGCAGGGCGGTGACGTCACCCGTCCGGGTCCTCGCGCAGCAGCCGACGCAGCAGCACCTCCCCGGGCACGTCACGGGGCAGCGACGCGGCCCAGAACTGCACGAGCATCGGCACCTTGTAGGCGGCAAGCCGCTGCCTGCAGTGAACCCGCAGGGTCTCCGCGGTGAGCACCGCTCCGGCCCGCGGCACCACGCACGCCTTGACAACCTGCCCCAGCTCCGGGTCGGGTGCGGCGACCACCGCCGCCTCCGCCACCGCTCCGTGCGCCAGCAACGCCTCCTGCACCTCCGAGGGGTGGACGCAGAAGCCGCCTACCTTGATGACGTCACGCCTGCGGCCGATGACGGTGACGTACCCGTCGGGGCTCATCACCGCGATCTCACCGGTGAGCAGCCAACCGTCCCGCAGCACCCGCTCAGTGCCCGCCTGGTCTCGCCAGTAGCCCAGGAACACCTGGGGGCCGCGCACCGCCAGCTCCCCCGCCCTTCCAGGCGGCAGCGCACGTGAGGGGTCGTACTCGTCGGCGATGCGCACATCGGTGCCGGGGAGGGGGATCCCGACCGTGCCCGCGCGGGCGTTGGCGTTGAACGGATTGCACAGGACCACTGGCGCGGCTTCCGTCAGCCCGTAGCCCTCGACGAGTTCGGCTCCGGTCTCGGCCCGGAAGCGGTCGACGGTCTCGGGCGGCAGCCGCATCGCCCCGAGACGCAGATGCGCAGCGGCCTCAGCGCTTCGCGCTCCTCGGCGGGCCGACCGAGGAGCGCGTCGAAGGCCTGCGGGACCCCGGCCAGGAACGTGGGCTTCCAGCGGCGGGCCGAGCGCAACAGCGACTCGGCGTCGGAATCCGGATGCAGCACCATCCGCGCCCCCGCCAGGACACCGACGTGCAACGCCAGGGTCAGGCCGTACAGGTGGCAGAACGGCAGCACGGCGATCCACGTCTCCCGGCCATCCCGCAGCTGCGGATACCAGCTGCGGATCTGGTGCGCGTTGGCGACCAGGTTGCGATGGCTCAGCATGACCCCCTTCGACGCGCCCGTGGTGCCGCCGGTGTACTGCAGGACCGCGGCCCGGTTCGCGGGAACGTCTTCGGCACGGCGCCCCGGCGTGGGGCGCGAGCGGAGCAGCCGCGTGTACGGCACGGCGTCCGCGGTTTGGTGCCCGGCGACGCCCAGCCGGGCGCACAGGGCTCTGGAACGGGCCAACGGCATCCGCAGCAGCCATCTCAGCCGCAGCGGCAGCTCATCGCTCAGAGATGCGCTGACGACATGGCGGATCACGCAGTGGGGCCGGACGGAGGCGACTTTCTCGTAGGCGCCGTCGTACACGACGGCCACCACGGCCCCCGAATCCACGAGCTGACGCTGCAGCTCGCTCCTGGTGTACCGGGGATCGACCGGTACCGCCACCGCTCCGAGCCTGAGCGTCCCGTAGTAGGCGGTGACGAACTGCGGGCAGTTCGGCATGATGAGCGCGACCCGGTCACCTGCGCGCACGCCGAGCCCGGCCAGGCCCGCGGCGAAGCACTCGGCCGATCGAGCGAGCGCCCGGTAGCTGGTGCGGCGACCGAAGAACACCAGGGCGGTGCGGCGGCCGAAACGGGCCGCGGCCTGGTCGAGCAGCGCGGTGACGGGAATGTTGGGCACCCGGGGACGACGGCGTGTTCCGACGGGGTAATGGCGGAACCAGGGCCGTTGCCGCCCGTTGCCGCCTACCCGCGCCAGGGGGATACCCGAGTGCTTCGCCGTGTCATGTCTAGCCATCGCCAGCCTTTCTCCGCCCTACTCCAACGGTGGCTCACGACGGCATCCGGCGTCCTGTCCCACAAGCGCAGAACTCGACGGCGGACTTGTGCGGAGCGGATGATCAGCCGATGGGGAAGGGCCCGGCATCGCGCTCCGCCAAAGGGATTTCCGGCATCTCGTTACACACGAGCCGCCTTCTTGCCGAAGCCTGGCCTGTCAGAGGCTTGCCGTCCTTCGCCATAAACGACGCCCACACCATCTTGTTGAGCTGACGCACGCATGCCCGACATCGACCAACGTGTGGAGCTACTGAGTTGCCAACGCCCGCTCTCGGGGACAGAGCCCGGAAAACGCGCCAATCGAGCCGGATCAATCGTCATCTCTGCGAGTTACGCCTGTCGCGAGGGCTTGAGGGAAGCTGCCCCCTAGGTATCTGATGCGCGCCCGGGGCCTTGAAGAGGCGGTTGACGCGCAAGGCGAGTTCCATGTCGAATCGCCATGCGGAATCGTGGAGAAGATCCCCGAAGAGTTCCTTGAGTTGGCGCATGCGGTAGCGGACCGTCTGGGGATGGACGCAGAGCCGCTCTGCAATCTCGGGCATGGAACCGCCCGTGGCGAGCCAGGCGAGCAGCGTTTCCGCCAGGCGTTCGTTGACCTGGGGGAAGTCCTCGAGGCATCGCTGGACCAGGATCCGTGCCGCGTCCTCGTTGCCGAGGAGCAGCAGAGTGGACAGACGGTCCTCGCAGTAGATCTGTCTTTCGCCCGGGAAGAAGCCGCGGCGCAGCAGGGACAGTGCATGAAGTGCCATGCGCAGCGAGGAGGGTGCGCTGGCCAGGGGGACGGCGGGGCCGACCGCGAACCCCACGTCGTGCAGCCCCCGGCGCAAGGTCTCCATCCGACCGGGACCTTCGGGATCGGGGATCAGCAGGCACGGATCCGGCCGCTCCAGATCCATCAGCACGTCGGGACCGAGGGCGGGGCTGACGACGTGGTTCGAACTCCATTGCTCGTGGAGTGCGACGCAGGCGACGGTGGTCGGCAGCTTCCACCGCGCCTCACCAGCAAGCTGGTGCAGGCTGCGCGGAGCGGTGACGGCCGGCTCGGCGAGCAGCAGTTCCAGCAGACGGCCTCGTCTGCGCTGAACCAGGTCGACCGTGCCGGCGGACAGTTCGGCGTAGGCCTCGACGGAGTGCGCTGAGATCTCCTCGATGTAGGCGAAGATCGCCTCGGCCAGGACGTACAGCTGCTTGGGCGCCACCCCCGCCTCGTGACCGACGCGCGCGAAGCGTCGCCAGGCGACCCGGGCGCCGATGCGGTAGGCCAGTTGCAGCACGTCCAGGCTGCGGCCTTCGAGGTATTCGCCGCGGCCCAGCGACCGGTAGACCTTGATGCCCTGATCACGTGGCGCGGCGGGGTCGCGGAGTTGCTCGACGAACTGGCGCAGTCCCTGCTCAGCCCCGAGCCGGATGCCCTCGCCGAACTGCCCCTGGAGGGGCCGGGTGAACTCCGGGACACAGGTACGGATCTCCTCGACGATCTCGTCGGCCAGCGACGGCAGCTCGGGCCGGAGGATCCCGGCAAGATCGGGGCTCAGGGCCGCCGTCCGCGCCGGGGAGGATGTGGTGAATCGATCGATCATGTCAGCCTCGATAATCAGGTCATATAGCTGCTGACCGCGCCCTCCCGCGTTGGCCCATGGGCCGGAATTCGCGGCCGGTGAGGAACGAGATCCGTGGCGTCAGTCGAGATGGCGCGGACCGCCGAGAAGCCAGCCCGCAAGTCGCCGGCCGCGGGAACACCGCCAGACGAAAAACGCCGTGACCGCGCCGGCGCCGCAATACTCACCACCTGGGCGAACGAGACGTCCTGCGGCCTCCTCGGGTCTCCCCTGCCACGCAGGCGCGATCCAGCCGAGACCAGCGCAACGCTCTGCCGGCACTCCGCTGTATGTCCCGTGGGCGCTTGGAACCGAGTGAGCCACCAGGTGCGAGAGGCTCGCTGCCCGCCAGGAGACCACCATCCCCATCGCCGCGAGCAAAGCGTGGCTGTGATCACGGTGCCTACCTCTGCCCCGAAGCGGGGCAGAAGTGCCCGTTGCCGATGGAGGTCCGCTTCGGTGTCGTCGAGGGTCTCGACCAGGTGGTGCAGCCGCGGGCAGGGCGAGGACTGGGTCGCGTGAGTCCGGCGGGTGTGCAGCCTGCAGGCGCCGTAGGTTTGGTCGATGGCTTCGGGGAGTTGGTGAAGCCGATCCGGCCTGTGCAGGTGGCCAAGGACGTTCGTGCGATCGCGAGCGGCATTGGACCTGCACCGGGGGGGCGCCCGGTTTGCTCACCGGGAACGGCGAACGGAGTGGGCGGCCTTTCGTCGCCGATGACCCCCGATTTCGGCTGGGGCGGCCCAGAGCCATTCCGGGCCGGCCCCAGCATCGTCGCGGCGTCAGGGCGCGATCGGTGCTCCTGTCACCGGGTAGTGGTCTGTAGTTGTTGAACGTGGCGTTTCCGTGGGCCGGACGCGGCTCCGGGAATTGCGGGGCAACGCGGTGCGCATGTCACACCTCAAATCGAGTGGGGGGCGGAGCCCCGGCTCCGGTCGTGTGCGAGAGCCGCTAGCGGTGGGAGGGGAATTCGACGACTTGCTGGTAGGTGGGCCGGTTCTGCCAGGAGATCCGGTCGTGGGTGATGCCTCCGAGCGGCCGTTGCACAATGGTGTCGGCGCACCACTGGTCACCGGCGGAGCAGCCGCCGTCGTCGCCCGGGTAGACCTGGTTTGCCGGCAGGGCCACGGCCTGCTTGAGGGAGTCCAGCAGCACCGCGTGGCAGGTGTCGAGGTCGCCGCCGCCGCAGTACTGACGGGCAAGGCCGCCCTTGACAGGCCTGCCGAGCACGCTGCGCAGATCTTTGTCGACGTAGGACCACCAGCCGTACTGGAACGCGCTTCCGGCATGCGAACCAGTGGGGCCGACGCCCGCTGAGGGCGATTCGTCGGTGGGGAGGTTGGCGGTCAGAGCTTGGTACAGGTTGTCGCCGAGGCCGGGCTGGAACTCGGCCTTGACCAGCAGCGGCCACCAGGCGTCCAGGATGCGGATGGCGTCTGAGTCGGCGTAGGTGTGGGAGCCGGGTGAGCTCTCGCGGCGCTTGCTCCCGTGATCGTTCCAATCGGTGAGCTTCCGGACGGCGCGGGACAGTTGCGGATCGGTGATCGGCTTTGTGCGCAGCACCGCGAGGAGCTTCGGCAGCACGTCCTCGCCGCGCAGGTCGGTGACGGCCGCGTCGGCCATCGCCTGGGTGAGGGAAGCGCGGGTGACTCCGCCTTGCTGGACGAGGCGTTTCACTCGGTCATCGAGGAGGTTGCCGCGGTGGACCGAGCCGTTGCCGAACCCGGCCGCGGCGTAGTCGTCGGCCTGCTTGTTGTTCCAGGAGATGTAGTAGTCCTGGTTGACCGACTGCGGGTGCTGCGCGGCTGGGGTGTAGTCGGCGGTGTTGTCGGTGGGGTCGAAGTTCCGCCACTCGTAGGCGGGTTCGGCCTTGATGGGCAGTGCTGCGTCAACGTTTGCGGCGCGGGCCGGGTTGGTGCCGGAGTTGTAGTAGGCGGTGTCCTTGGAGTCGGCGTAGAACCAGTTGAATGTGTAGTCGATGTGCTGGACGGCGCCTTGGAAACTCGCCGCGTCATGCACATGGCCGGGGTCGTTGAGCATCTGGAAGCCGATGAGCGAGTCGGCTTCGTGCCGGTAGGAGCTGCGCAGGGTGGTGTATGCGACCGGTTTGCCGCTTCGTGTGGCGCGGTACGCCACGATGCCGTAGTCGGTGCGGTAGGTCCGCATCCGGTACGAGCCGGCGGCGGTGGAGTCGGCGACCGTCGGCGTCCAGGAGTTGCCGTGTTCGAGCTTCTCCATGGGCACGCATTTTCCGTGCGACAGGTAGGAGGTGGAGTCCTTCGTGGGTGTGCCACCGTTGCGGTCGCACAGTTCCACGGCGTAGGTGTCGGTGACGTCCTGGTTCGCGCTGGTGGCGCTCCAGGCATAGTCCTGGCCCCGGCCGAGCTGTACGTACATGCTCAGGCCGGCGAAGGAGGCGCCGCGAGCGCTGATCCCCGGGCCCTGGAGCTCCTGCAGCATCAGCAACTGGGGGGCGAAATACCCGGTCTGCGGCCCGAAGACGGCGACCGGATGCCCGCTCTTGGTATGCCTGCCGGAGACGACCAACGCGTTGGACATTCCCTTCCGGGGCGTGGAGAGCAGGTCGGCCGGGAGCACGCCGTTGTCGAACACGCCTCGCAGCGGCGTGAGCTTCGCCGGCGCCTTGACCAGCGTGTGGGCCGGCTTGGGGGACCCGGCGGAGCCGGTGCGGTCGTAGACGATCGGCTCGGGGACGACGGAGCCGGGGTCGGGCAGTGCGACGCCCTGTGGTTTGGCGGGCTTGTCCGCGTAGGGGAACGACTGCCCGTCGTGCAGGGTCTGCACGGCCTCGGGGTCGTTGCGTTCACGGAACGATTCCCAGACCTCGGTGCCCTCGGCGACCCCGTACTTGTCCTGCGCCGCCCTGAGCGACAGCGCGGCCTGCACCTCACCGCCGCCACCGGAGCCGAACATCGCGCCCACGACCGAGCCCAGCGCGATCAGGTCGGTCACCTTGAACGGCTCGATGTCCCCTACGTTGGTGACGGGGTCGACGTGCCCGGTCAGGTCATACTCGCCGGGGAAGTAACGGCCGGGCTTCGCCTTGCCGATGTAGGCGTTGATGCCGGCCACATAGCTCTGCATGTCAGCCAGCACCTGCCTGCCGCGTTCGCCGCCTGCTGCCGCCATCCGGTCGACCTGCCGCTGAAGGTCTTCCTCGGTGTAGGGGGCCACGCGCCAGAAGCCCTGCTCCAGGCCCTGGTTGGCCGGAGCGCCGCCGGCGAACGACGTGAGTCGGCCCCGGCCCAGATGCCGGAACACGTCCATGAGCCACAGCCGGTCCTGCCCCGCGGCATATCCGGCGCCGAACTCGGTGCCCGAGCGGGTGGTTCCCTTGATGTGCGGGAGGCCCATCGCCTTGTCCCGTGTGATGGTGACGTCCGAGCGCGGTTTGGCGACGGAGGCGACCTGGTCCGGCGCCACACCCAACGCGGCCTTGTTGTAGAACTTGCCGAGGGTGGCGTCGGTGAGCGACGGATAGCCGTCGGCCAGAGCCCCGTACCGGCCGAGCTGGTCGTCGGCGTGCGGGGGGCGGGTGCCGAACATACGGTGCGCCAGGATGTCGGCCAGAGTGGCGTTGCCGTTCTCGCCGGGGGGCAGGATGTCGCTGCACTGCTCCCCGCAGTAGTCGGTCACGGGCGGGCCAGCGAGGGCCTGCGGGGTAGGGGCCGCCGCCATGCCCGCGCTCAGCAAGAGCAACGCCGCGGCCGTTCTCAGAATGACGGAACGTAATCTCATACCAGAACCTCCTGGGGGGTGCAGAGGACCGTACTTGCTGGCGCCCCCCCTGTAAAGATGAACGCGAATCATGTTTACTTTACGGAGGGAGAACCGCTGCCGGGCGAGCCCACCCCTCGGTCGCAGAAGGGGGCGACCGGCGTAACTCCCGCCCGGCGTCCGCCACTTATGACACGAGGGAAACGATCATCGACCACTTCTCCGCCAGCGGGTTGCGCAAAGCGCCCCAACAGGCACGCAGCAAGGCACGCGTCGAAGCGATCCTGACCGCCGCGCGGCAGATCCTGGACGCCGGAGGATTCGAGGCGCTGACGATCCGTCGGGTCGCCGACGAGGCAGGGGTGCCGACAGGAACCGTGTACCAGTTCTTCGAGGACAAGTCCGCACTGCTGACGGCGGTCGTGCGGCAGTACATGGAGGGGTCCTCCGCTGCGATGGCCGCACTGGTGGACCAGGCGAGCACAGCGCCCTGGCCCGAACTGGTCGACAGCGTCCTCGACGGCTACGTCGAGCTGTATCGCCGCAATCCCGGTTACCTGTCCATCCGGATAGGCCGGCACCTCACCCCCGAACTGCTGGCGACCGACGCCGCCAACAATGACGCGGTCGCGGACGGAGTACGGCACATCCTGGTGACACGGGAGGGCCTGACCGACAGTCCGGCGCTCACCACCGCCTGCCGGGCCGGGGTGTACGCCGCCGAAGCACTCCTGCACTTGGCTTTCAGGACGGACCCGGAAGGAGACCCGACGACACTGGCAGAGGCCAAGCGCGTCGTGACGCTCTACCTCACGGACGTCCTCGCCGACCCCCGCTACCGGTCCTGATCTGTCACGCGCCTGTTGTTTCCAGGTGCGGACCAGCCGACTCGAATACAGATCCGGTAAGGGAAACCGAGGAGGCCGGCGATGACAAGCACAAGTCACTCATGCCGACTGAGCGCCCTCAATCTGCCGACGCCGCGGCTGGAACCTCGTGTTCGCGCACCTCCACTACAACGCTCTTCGGCACCGTCGTGGATGCGATGTTCGCGGGATGCCACCCGGCGATTCCGACGGGATGCGGGGAAGCGTCGGCACGGGAAATGCTGCAGGCCGAGCTCGGCGGCTCCTCGCTGCCAGATCATGCACACCTCGGGAAGACCGAAGAACGAGAACAGGTGCTGCCAGAGCCCACCTCACCTTCTCCTGTGTGCAGCGAGCAACACCCTGGTCACAAGGAACGCCATGCCCCACAGCCCCGCCCCGGCGCACTCTTCGGGAACCAGTCGCAGCACCTCGGCGACCATTCCGCCGAACATCCTGCGCTACCTCGCCCCGGTCGCCGAGGGGTGCGGCGTCGACCTCCAGCCCGAACTGACCCGCGTGGGGCTGGACGAGACCGTGATGCGCTCGGCCGCACTGCGGGTCTCCTACCGGCAGGGCAGCGCCGTCATCCGCCGCGCGGTGGAGCTCACCGGCGACGCGCACCTGGGCCTGCGGGTTGGTGCCGCGCAGCACCTGACCGCCTGGGGTCTGCTCGGCTTCGCCCAGATGGCCGCCGACACCCTGCGGGACGCCATCGAGACGGGTGTGCGTTTCCAGAACCTGTCCGGGACCATGATGGTCTGGTCGGCCGGGCCGGAGAACGCCGGATATGTGCTGCGGGCCGACCTGCCCGACCCCGCCCTCGATCCGGCGGTCGCGGTTTTCCTGGCCGAGGAAGCGTTCGCCAGCGTCGTCACCCTCACACGCCTGAGCGCAGGAGACGATTTCGCCCCGCACAGCGTCGAGTTCGCCTTCCCCGCCCCACGCGACACGCGCCCGTTCACCGAGCTGTTCCGCTGCCCGGTGCGTTTTGCCGCCGCGGAGAGCCGCCTGGTGTTCCCCATGGCATGGGCCCGCCGGCCGATGCCGGGCCGTGACCCCGTCACCTACGCCGCGGTCATGGAACTGCTGGAGGAACAGATGGCATCGCGCCGCGGTCAGCAGGACCTGCTGGAGGTGCTGGAGGTCTCGATCGCGCAGAGCCTGCCCGACGTGCCGTCCTTCGTCGAGCAGGCTCGTCGGCATGCCTCCAGCGAGCGCACCCTGCGCCGTCGTCTGGCCGAGTGCGGCACGACGTACGAGGCGGTCGTGGACGGAGTGCGCCGCGAACGGGTCGAACAGCTGCTGCGCCGACCGGAGCTGACCTTGCGTGACGTCGCCCGGCAGGCCGGTTTCTCTGACATGCGTGCCCTGCGGCGTGCGGTGCACCGCTGGCACGGCGCGACTCCGGCGCAGCTGCGCGGGGAGGCCGGGAATTACGATGGGCGCGCCCGCACCTGAGCCGGGCGCCCGTCACTCAGTCAGCGGTGCGGATGCAGGCCGTCTTCTCCCTGCTGACTGCGCGAAGGCCTCCGTGGTTTTCTCCGCCCCGCCGAACCTGGACTGGCGTCCAGCCGCCGAGGGGGCGTGGTGATGTCGCCTTCGCCGTGGGCGCTGACCGGGATTATGTCGGCCTCGATGCCCTGCGCCAGTCGGATCGCCGTGTCGGTGTCGCCAGTCGACACGGAGGTGGAGCCCGTACTCGGTGGCGTTGGCCAGCCGGACCGGCTCGTCCTCGGTGGTGAAGGTGTGGACGGTGACGAGCGATCCGAACAGCTCCTTGGTAAGCACGTCGCTGTGCTCTGGGGCACGGCTGGTCACGGTGGGCGGGTAGTAGGCGCCGCGCGGCGGCAGACCGTGCGGCAATCCGCCGGTGTGGACGTGGGCTCCCGCGGAGCGGGCAGCGTCCACCGCCGCGACGCGGTCGAAGGGGCCCAACGGAAGGGCTCGATGGTCCCGGGTACGTCGCCCGTGCGGCACTCCGTGATCGGTTTCCCTGTGTCCTCCCTGTCAGCCTTGCCAGGATCTCGGCGTCGCGCTCCATCAGGGCGGACAGGTGCAGCAGCACCGCGGCACGCTCCCGCGGCGACTGCCCGGACCAGACACCGCTCCCGAACAGGCGGTACGCCCGCTTGGCCGCCGCCGATGCATGGCCCGCGCTCGGGCGGGCATCGTCGCGATCAGCTCGCCGGTCGCCGGATTCAGACGCGGAGCTTCTCGCCCGGGTCTGTGGAGTCCGTCTTCGTCCCGCTCATGCTTCCTCCACCAGTTCCCAACGACCGCCGACCTGCAGGACCAGTCCCCTGCGATGCAGGTCCTCGAGATAGCGGGCCATGCCCCGCTCGCCGCGCTTGCGGAACAGCGGGAAGAGCCTCGGCAGCAGGTTTGGCGCCAGCATCGCGAACCGGACCAGCCGGGACTCGCCGGGCCGGACGTAGGCCTCCAGGCGGGGCTTGTCCAGCAGGCTCACGACCGCCCGGACAACGTCCGCAGGTTGTTGCGGCCTTGCCTGGAACTGCATGGAGTTCCCGCCGTCGACGGCTTCCTGGCGGAGCATCCGGGTGTCGGTCGCTGACGGCAGCACCGAACCGGCCTTGATGCCCTTGCCCCGCAGATCCAGCCCGATGGCGAGCATCGCGCCGCGCAGCCCGAACTTGGACGCGGTGTAGATCGGGCTCTCGCCCAGCGGGAAGATCCCGCCCAGGGACACCGTGGTCACCACGCGCGGGTCACCGGAGGCCCGCAGCAGCGGTATGGCGATCCGCGTGGTGACCAGCGGGGAGAGCAGGTTGAGGTCGATCTCCTGCTCGATGCTCTCCACGCTGCGCACGTCGAAGCGTTCGGCGCTGGCCATGCCGACGTTGTTGACCAGGACGTCGATACGGCCGTGGGTGACGGCGACGCTGTCGGCCATCCGCTCCACCGCGGCGCGGTCCAGCAGGTCGCACCCCAGCCCCACGTGCCCACTCCCGGGCAGGTCGGCAGCGGTCCGCTCGGCCCGCACCTTGTCGATGTCGACCACGACGAGCCGGGCACCGCCGGAGGCGAACCGGTGACACAGGGCGCTGCCGATGCCGCCGGCGCCGCCCGTCACCACGACGGCCTTGTCACGGAGGTCGTACGTCACGGCGTCACCGCCTCCCGTCGCACGGACGTCACCCGAGGCCGCAGGCCCTCAGTGCGCCAGCCCATTCCGGCGGCGGTCTTGGTCAGGCACTTCACGATCGCGTCGCTGTGGACGTATCCGGTGTGGCGGGGCGAGTCGACGAACTTCAGTCCGCCGGACAGGTCCGGCCGGTCGTTGCGGATCATGCGGGCGAAGCGTTCGGCGGTCGGCAGCCCGCGCAGCGCGTCCTGGATGAAGGATGCGATCAACTGTGCCTGGGCATCGAAGAGTTGGTATGCCCCGGAGTTCGTCTCGACGAAACCGACGCCGAACAGGCCCTCGTGCTCACGGGAGAAGGAGGACAGGTACAGGTCCGGGTGCTGCTCGTCACCAAGGTACTTCTGCGCGGCAGGGACTTTGTGGATGTATCCGGTCGCCAGCAGGATCAGGTCGAAGTCGTCGCTGGAGCCGTCGGTGAAGTGCACTGTCCTCCCCTCGGTGCGGGCGATGCCGGGCCTGGCGGTGATGTCCCCGTGTTGCAGGTGGTGGATCAGCATCGAGTTGATGGCGGGGTGGGTCTCGAACAGTTTGTGGTCGGGCTTCTGCAGGCCGAGGCGGCGCGGGTCGCCGTTGACGAGCCGCAGAGTTGCGCCGAAGAGCCACTGCTCCAGCCACATCGGCAGGTGCGGGCCGCCGACGGCTATGGTGTCCACCGGCCGGCCGAACAGGTGCTTGGGGATGAACCAGTAACCGCGCCGCATACTGATCACCGCCCGGTCCGCGGACCGGGCCGCGTCGCAGGCGATGTCGAGGCCGGAGTTCCCCGCGCCGACCACCAGCACCCGCTTGCCGCGCAGTTCTTCGCTGCTGCGATAGGTGACGGTGTGGCGGATCTCGCCGGTGAAGTCGCCCGGAAGGTCCGGGACGTTGGGGTGCCACTGCGCGCCCGTACACATGACGACCTGCCGGTGCACACTCTCCCGCCCGTCGGCCCGGGTGACCGTCCAGGTGCCGTCCGGGTTCTTCTCCACGCTGCGGACCTCGGTGCCGAACTCGATCCGCTCCTTCAGCCCGTATGCCTCGGCAAACGACGTCAGGTAGGACAGAATCTGCCGGTGCGACGGATAGTCCGGGAAGTGGTCCGGCATCGGATAGCCGCCGAAGCCGGACAGCGTCTTGCTGGAGATGAAGTGGGCCGACTCGTACATCGGACTGCCCGGATTCTCGATGTCCCAGAGCCCTCCCGGCGCTGAGTGGCGCTCGATGTGCGTGTACGGCAACTCCCGCTCCGCCAGCGCCCTCGCCACCGCCAGCCCCGCGGGTCCCGCCCCGATCACACACGCGTCGTACTGGGTCTCGCTCACCAGTCCGCCTCCTTGTCCTGGCGCCTATCAGGCGTTGCCGGGAACCTATGCACCCGGCGCTCGGCGGGAACTGACCCGCGCGGCCACAGAGGGGACCTCAGCGGTCAGAGGACGGTCAGTTATCACCCGTAACCACCCAGCGGCTGCTGGCCGCCGACAGCGCCGACACCCTGTACGAATCGGGATTGGGGATGAAGGTCATCGACCACAGCGCTCACCACACCCACGCCGCGCACGACCACGCCACCCACGAAGGCCAGCAGGCTCACGCCAGCCACGCGATGCCTCATCAGGGACACGCGGAAGCGACCTGGGGCACGGCGGTCAAGGCGACGCTGCACTGCCTTGCCAGGACCGTGGTCGGCGCGTTGCCCCACAGCAGGGTGGTGCCGACGACCGTGCCCAGGATCCTGCCGATGGAGCATCCGGTAGATCGCGCTGGCGTTCCTCTTCGGGTACTCCTTCACCCTATTGGCGGTCCGCCGGGCAGGCCTGGACTTCAAGAGCGCGATCAAGGTCGCGCTGGCCGCCGACGTCTCCATCGCGGTGGGTGATGGAGACGGTCGACAACGCGATCGTCGCGCTCACCCCGGGCGCGATGGACTCTCAACTGTCCGGCGGGCTGTTCTGGTCAGCCCTGCTGGGCGGGTTTGCAGTCTCCTTCGTGATCACCATACCCGTGAACAAGTGGATGATCGGCAGTGGCAAGGGCCACGCCTACGTCGGCGCGGATCGTGGACGAGTGGCTGCCGGTCAAGGACTGGCCGACCGCCGCGGTCAAGGAGTGGCACAGCAGCGCGCCGGTGCCGTACTGGTGGACGTACGACTCTGCGCCCGGAGCGGGTGACTAGGGCGTGTATCGAATGTGCTGGTCACAGCCACTCGTTGATGGCCGCGATGAGGACGGTCGCTTCGTAGCGGACGGCGAGTTTCTCGTAGCGGGTGGCCACCGCCCGGTGCCTCTTGAGGCGGTTAATGCCGCACTCGACCGCGTGGCGCTCGTGGTAGTCCGCCTTGTCGAACTTCGGCGGGCGGCCACCGCGAGAGCCGAGTTTCTTGCGGTTGCGGATGTGGTCGGCCTTGTCCGGGATGGTGCAGCGGATGCCGCGCCGACGCAGGTAAGTGCGGTTCTTGCGGGAGGCGTACGCCTAATAGGCACGTGGGTTGGCCGTTGGTCAGTCCAGGCAGGGGCCCGGGCGGGACATCTGTGCTGTAAGCAGCACCGCGAGTGCTTCGACAAGAGGGATGCGCTCCCGGGGACTGCTGGTTGCCTGCCTGCGGGCCTCCGGGCGCCGGGTCTATGCGATCAATCCGATGGCCGTCGCCCGCTACCGCGACCGGCACGCCGTCTCCCGGAAGAAGTCCGACCACCAGGACGCCGTCGTCCTGGCGAACATCCTGCGCACCGATGCCTCGCTGCACCGCCCGTTGCCGCGGGACTCCGACCTGGTGAAAGCGATAGCCGTCCTCGCCAGAGCTCAGCAGGACGCGGTCTGGGACCGCACTCGCGCCCACAACCGGCTCCGATCCCACCTGCACGAGTATTACCCCGCGATCCTCGAGGCGTTTGCCGACAAGCGTGAGCGGCTGCTGTCCCGGGAGGCCCGCGCGATCCTGGCGATCGCGCCCACTCCGGCCGAGGCCACCCGGCTGACGCGCTGCCGACTGAGGACCGCCGTCACCAGGGCCGGACGCCAACGCCGCATCCAGGCCGAGACCGACCGGCTCCTTGAAGTGTTCCACCGGACCTGGCTCCGCCAGCCCGCCCTGGTCGAGAAGGCGATGGGACGGCAGACACTCGCCCTCCTCGCCCAACTCGACGCAGCCTGCCAGGCATGTGACGACCTGGCACGCGACACCGAGGAACTGTTTCTGCAGCATCCCGACGCGGAGATCATCACGAGTTTCCCCGGCCTGGCCACGCTCACCGGCGCGCGGATCCTCGCCGAGATCGGCGACGACCGCAGCCGGTTCACCCGGGCCGGCGATCTGAAGGCCTATGCCGGAAGCGCACCAGTGACCCGCCAGTCCGGCAAGAGCCGCCACGTCACCCACCGTCGGATCAAGAACAGCCGCCTGGCCTCGACCGGCCAGCACTGGGCGTTCGCCGCACTGACCGCCTCACCCGGCGCCCATGCCCACTACAACCGCCGACGGGATACCGGCGACCGCTACCACGCCGCCCTCCGCAACCTGTTCAACCGCATGCTCGGCCAGCTCCACCACTGCCTGACCAGCCACCAGAAGTTCGACGAAACAATCGCCTTCAGCACACCCGCCCCACCCCCGCTCACGACGGCGGCTTGACCTGATAGCCGCATGGGGTGTCTTGTCGGCCCGCACTCGGTCCGGCCGGGTACGCGGCCTGCCCGGCCCCGGACGACGCACGTGGATCTTCTTCAGAACGGGCTCGAACTGCGGAGAGTCCCCGCGTTGCCCGGCCGTGATCACGATCGACATGGGTTTCTGGCCCTGCTCGACAGCCAGGTGCAGCTTGGTGATCAGGCCGCCGCGCGAGCGTCCGAGCCCGTGGTCGTCCGGCTCGGTGTCGACGCCACCGGGCGATTCGACCTGCAGGTCCCCTTTTTCCGTGCCCCGGCGGCGCGCTGGTGGGCTCGGCAGACGGTGGAGTCGATGTTGATGTCCCAGGTGATCAGCCGCTTCGCATCGGCCTGGGCCTGCAGCTCGGCGAAGATGCGCTTCCAAGTGCCGTCCCGCTGCCAGCGGCGGAACAGGTCGTACACCCGGCCCCAGGGCCCATACCGCTCCGGCACATCCCGCCACGGCGTCCCGGTCCGCGTCCGCCACCGTATGCCGTCGATCAGCTGCCGCCTGGTCCATATCGTCGGCCGTCCTCGCTTCTTGCCTGTCGGCAACAACGGCTCCAGCCGCACCCACTGCGCATCCGTGAGATCTCCACGTGCCACAAAGCAAGATCATCTCCTGGCCGAGGGCGTGCGCTGGCGCCGCACCCGCTCCTGGACACGGTCGAAGGACCCGGACTTTGAGGGAAAAGGACGCGGATCATCGGCCTCTACACGAGTCCGCCCGATGGTGCGACGGTCGTCTGCGCCGACGAGCTCGGGCCGGTGATCCCGCG
>NZ_JBIRYJ010000034.1:0-26805 GCF_044389785.1 Streptomyces sp. NPDC019443 | reverse complement strand
CAGCGGTAGCTGGGGGAGTGCGTGCCAGGCGTCGCGGGGCTGGGGGCACCTCCCAGGCGAAGCTCTGGGGGAGGGACTTCTAAAACACGCCCTAGTCCGCCGTGCCGTACATCCGGTCGCCCGCGTCGCCGAGCCCCGGCACGATGTAGCCGTTGTCGTTGAGCCGCTCGTCGACCGAGGCGGTGACGACCGTGACCGGCGCGCCCGCCAGCTCGCGCTCCATCACCTCGACGCCCTCCGGCGCCGCCAGCAGCACGACCGCGGTCACATCGTCCGCGCCGCGCTTGATCAGCTCCCGGATCGCCGCGACGAGCGTGCCGCCGGTGGCCAGCATCGGGTCCAGGACGTACACCTGGCGGCCCGAGAGGTCCTCCGGCATCCGGGTCGCGTACGTCGAAGCCTCGAGGGTCTCCTCGTTGCGGATCATTCCGAGGAAACCCACCTCGGCGGTCGGCAGCAGCCGCACCATGCCGTCGAGCATGCCCAGGCCGGCCCGCAGGATCGGCACGACCAGCGGGCGCGGGTGCGAGAGCTTCACGCCCGTCGTCCCGGTGACCGGGGTCTCGATGTCCACCTGCTCGGTGCGCACATCCCTGGTGGCCTCGTACGCGAGCAGGGTGACCAGCTCGTCGGCGAGCCGCCGGAAGGTCGGGGAATCGGTGCGCTTGTCGCGCAGCGTGGTGAGTTTGTGCGCCACCAGCGGGTGGTCGACGACATGGATCCGCATGGCGCCAACAGTAGCCCGGGGTCGCATCAAGGGAGGGTCCGGAGGGAAGGTGGAACCGTACGGACCCAGCCGTGGGGTGGTGTGTGGCCGATGCCGGAGCCTGAGCATGATCCTGAGCAGTACGACATAGAAACCGAGAGCGATGCGCAGCGGAGGCGGCGACGCGCCCAGTTCCTGCGCGAACTCAATGAGGCCAAGGCACTGCGCGACCGCGTCCAGCCACGGCGGGCCCGAGCGGCCCGGATGCGCCAGCAGATGCGCATGCGGACCTTCCGCTGGTAACCGGTCCTGGTGAGAACTGATGGCCGACGCAACGACGGAAGACCTCTCGCATCGGCTTGGTTTCTGCCACGATTCCGAGTGGGCGGGGCACAGAGCATTTGCACCGCCGGTCGTCACACCTCTGATCAGTGGGAGAGTCACGGTGTACTTCGCCGCACTGCTCGCGCGCACTCAAGACGGGTGGGAAGCGAGCGACACAGAGCTCGACGATGTGGAGACCCTGTCGGATCTGACCGACCTGGCCCGTGAGGCCTCGGTGGACGAGGACACGGTGCTCGTCTACATCGAGCAGGAGGACGCTTGGTTCGGGATCATCCGGGTCGAGGGTGAGGAGGATCCTCGTATCTTCGTCTCGGACGCGGCCGCGGCCGCGCGTTCCTCGTACGGGGAAATCCTCACCAATGAACTGCTCGGCGGGGACGATGAGGACCCGGCCGACGATCTGGACGCGCTGGACCTCGACGGCACGGAGGACGGAGAGCCGGACGAGGACGACGAGGAGGGCGAGTCCGCCCCGGTCGGCGAGCTGGTGCCTGCGGGACCGGTCGGCGACCGCTTCGTCCTCGCGGACCTGGGGCTGTCGGAGAAGGAGCTGCTGGCACTGGACACGGACGCTTTGGCGGAGATCGCGGACTCGCTGGGCGCGGCCGAGGTGCTGGAAACCGTCCGCTAGTGACTCCGGCTCCCCCATCCCCTCCCGTAGGTGATCCAGTACGCGATCCCTGGGAGGAGCCGATGCGTCTCGCCCTGGCCGAGGCGGAGCGCGCGGCGCTGTCCGGCGATGTGCCGGTCGGCGCCGTCGTGCTGGCCAGGGACGGCACGCTGCTCGCCGCCGGGCACAACGAACGCGAGGCGACCGGCGATCCGACGGCGCACGCCGAGGTGCTGGCGATCCGCAGGGCCGCGGCCCTGACCGGCGACTGGCGGCTGAGCGGCTGCACGCTCGTCGTGACGCTGGAGCCGTGCACGATGTGCGCGGGCGCGATCGTTCAGTCCCGGGTGGACCGGGTGGTCTACGGCGCACGTGACGAGAAGGCGGGTGCGGCCGGCTCGCTCTGGGACGTCATACGGGACCGGCGGCTGAACCACCGGCCCGAGGTGATCCTCGGCGTGCTGGAGCAGGAGTGCGCGAAGCAACTGACGGACTTCTTCCGCGAGCGCTGACCGCCGCGAGCGCTGACCGACAGGTTCCCGATGCGGGTTCCCGATACGGATTTCAGAGCACGGCCCACCTTGGGCTAAGCTCTCTCCCGGTAGCGTGTCCGAGCGGCCGAAGGAGCTCGCCTCGAAAGCGAGTGTGGGGAGACTCACCGAGGGTTCAAATCCCTCCGCTACCGCTCTTGTCGAAGGGACCCCGGTGCATCGCACCGGGGTCCCTTCGTCTTTGACGTGTGCGGCCCCCCAGTGGGGGCCGGTTCCTGGCCCGTTAGACTCACGCGACGCACGACAGGGGGCTGCAGAGGCCAAAGGGATCGCAGGGGAGGCAGGGGCTGATGGTGCAAACGAAGAAGATAGCTCTCTACATCGTCGTCGTCTTCGTGCTGTACACGATCATCACCTCCCCGGCCAAGGCCGCCGACCTGGTCCAGATAGGGTTCGAGGGCATTTCGAGCGCCGCGCAGGGCGTCGGAGAGTTCATGTCCGAGCTCGTCAATTAGGAGTGCCCCCTTGATCCGCCATCTGGTCCTCTTCAAGCTCAATGAGGGCGTCGAGCGCGACGAGCCGCGTGTTCTCGCCGGTGTGAAGGCCTTCCAGGAGCTGGATGGCGTCGTACCCGAGCTGGAGTTCTGGGAGTGCGCCTGGAACATCACCGACCGGCCGATAGCCTATGACTTCGCCATCAACTCGGCAGTCGCCGACCGCGATGCGCTGAACCGGTACATCGAGCACCCGGCCCATCAGGCGGCCGCCGGACAGTGGCGCGAGTTCGCCACGTGGGTGATCGCCGACTACGAGTTCTGAGCCCCCGGCTTCCCAGGCCCCTCGCCACTCTGGCGAGGGGTTTTTTGAGGTTTAAATCCCAACTTACCGTCAACACGGCGTTATCAGGTGCTTGCACACAGTGGACATGTCTTGTGATGCTATGACCGCTTTTGACGGATGAGTTGACCGTAGTTGACCGCAAAGGGGTCGCGTGACCGTGCCGGCCAGTACTGCGCCTCAGGTGCCGCCCCAGAACGAGCGGCCCGACGATCCCCCGGCCACTGCCGGGAAGCCCCAGAGCAGGGGCGCGGACACCCGGGCACTGACCCAGGTGCTCTTCGGCGAGCTCAAGGGACTCGAACCGGGCACCCCGGAACACTCCCGGGTCCGTGGGGCGCTGATCGAGGCGAATCTGCCACTGGTGCGGTACGCAGCCGCCCGCTTCCGCAGCCGCAATGAGCCGATGGAGGACGTCGTCCAGGTCGGCACGATCGGGCTCATCAACGCGATCGACCGCTTCGACCCGGATCGCGGGGTGCAGTTCCCGACCTTCGCAATGCCCACCGTGGTCGGCGAGATCAAGCGGTACTTCCGCGACAACGTACGGACCGTGCATGTGCCACGACGGCTGCACGAGCTGTGGGTGCAGGTCAACGGCGCGACCGAGGATCTGACGACCGCTCACGGCCGCACACCCACGACCGCCGAGATCGCCGAGCGACTGAAGATCGGCGAGGACGAGGTGCTGGCCTGCATCGAGGCCGGGCGCTCGTACCATGCGACCTCGCTGGAGGCGGCCCAGGAGGGCGACGGGCTGCCCGGGCTGCTCGACCGGCTCGGTTACGAGGACCCGGCGCTGGCCGGCGTCGAGCACCGTGATCTCGTACGCCACCTCCTCGTACAACTGCCCGAGCGGGAGCAGCGGATCCTGATGCTCCGCTATTACAGCAATCTGACGCAGTCGCAGATCAGCCAGGAACTGGGCGTCTCCCAGATGCATGTGTCAAGACTGCTGGCCAGAAGCTTTGCGCGGCTGCGATCCGCAAACAGGATCGAGGCGTAGCTGGAACGGGTAGACCTCTCCAGGGTTCCTTTCAGCCACCTATAAGCCGCACACCCCCTCTTTCCAGCGCAAATTCACCCGATACATGTCGACATGTCACTACAGCGTGTTGCCGACATGTGACATTCTGCCGGAACCGCGTTTGCCGCAGCCCCGCCTCCGGTATTCAGGTGGAGGCTGCGTTCCTCCGATGGTCGTGGCCGCCGCGACCGTCCGCGACCTCAAGGGGGTGGCATGTCCTCAGAACAGGGCAGCTCCAAGGTGCTCACGCTCACAAAGAGCGCTCCCGCACCCGTCGTGCCTGACAGCTCGGAAGCCATCGACACCCGCACCCTGTCCCGCTCCCTGTTCCTGCGGCTGCGCGCGCTGGACACCGAGAACGCCGCGGGCACGGGCAACACCCCGGAGCGCACCTATGTGCGCGACACCCTCATCGAGCTCAATCTCCCCCTCGTGCGGTACGCCGCTGCCCGCTTCCGCAGCCGCAATGAACCGATGGAGGACATCGTCCAGGTCGGCACGATCGGCCTGATCAAGGCGATCGACCGGTTCGACTGCGAACGGGGCGTGGAATTCCCGACGTTCGCGATGCCGACGGTCGTCGGCGAGATCAAGCGCTTCTTCCGCGACACCTCGTGGTCGGTGCGGGTGCCGCGCCGGCTCCAGGAGCTGCGGCTCGCGCTGACCAAGGCCAGCGACGAGCTGGCGCAGAAGCTGGACCGCTCCCCGACCGTTCCCGAACTGGCAGCGGTGCTCGGGGTGTCGGAGGAGGACGTGGTCGACGGCCTCGCCGTCGGCAATGCGTACACCGCCTCTTCGCTGGACTCCCCGTCGCCCGAGGACGACGGCGGCGAAGGCTCGCTGGCGGACCGGCTCGGGTACGAGGACTCGGCACTGGAGGGCGTCGAGTACCGCGAATCGCTCAAACCCCTGCTGGCCAAACTCCCGCCCCGCGAACGGCAGATCATCATGCTGCGCTTCTTCGCGAACATGACCCAGTCGCAGATCGGCGAGGAGGTCGGCATCTCCCAGATGCATGTCTCGCGGCTGCTGACCCGTACGCTCGCGCAGCTGCGGGAGGGCCTGATCGCCGACTGAACCCGGCGGAACCCAGTGGCCGGGGGTTCCTTATTGACGGTGCGTCAGACACACTGACGCGATGCGACGACGTCATGGAGCAGCTCTCGCAGCGGTCGCGCTCTGCCTCGGCGGGGCGATGACCGCGTGCGGGAGCAGTGGCGGCGACGGTTATGTGGCGGTCGGCGCCGCCGGGTCCGGGCCCGACGAGGCGCCCAGCGCCGCCGTGCCGCCGAAGGGCGAGGTCGTACTGGTGCCGCTGGACGGCGCCGTGCCGTCCGGTGACTCGGAGGGGAAGACGCCGGGGAAGCCGGGTGAGCGGGAGCTGCCCGCCGTCCCGGGCGGCGGCACGGGGAGTGCCGTCGGCGGTACTGGTGGCGTCACAGGCGGCACCGGAAGCCCGGCCGGTACGGGCGGAGCCTCAGGCGGCGGTACGGGAAGTACGGGCGGATCAGGTGGTTCGGGCGGCCCGGGCGGCCCTCCTGCCACCCCAACCCCGCCCGGTACACCGCCGAAGCCTGCCCCAACACCCCAAGGGCCCGCCGTACTCACGCTCGGCGAACCGATCCGCGCCGCCCTCGACAAGCGCTGGTGCGAGAAGGTGACGGTTCAGTTCCGCAACACCGGCGGCTCACCGGTGACCTCGGGCACCGTCACCTTCGCGACACACATCATCGGCGCACTCGGGATCGACTGGGCGACCATCGAGTCGGCTCAGCCCCTGCCCGCGCCGATCGCCGCGGGAGGGTTGAGAAAGCAGGCGTACACCGTGTGCGTGGACGCCTGGCGGGTGCCGCTGGGCATGCATATCGAGACCCAGAGCGTCACCGCCGTATGGAAGTGACCCGGCGGAAGGTGACTCGGTCGGCGTGATCAGCCGAGCGCGAGCCAGGCCACCGCGCCGAGGATCACGACGACCGCGATGACGCCGGCGATCAGCCCGGCGCGCGAGGACGACTGCGCGGGTGCCGCCGCCTGGCGGCCCTGCGGCGCACCCTCGTCGACGAAGGCGCGGAACATCTGGGTGCTGCCCGCCGGGTCGTAGTTGCCCTCGGGGCCCTGACCTTGGGGAGCGTGGGGGTTGTGTGCCATGGGGCAGGACCCTAGCGAACCCAGGTGGCGGGCCCAACCCCGGGCGGGTAGCAGATATCTCGCTGTGCGGGCCATGACCGGCGGCATGCGAAGCCTTTGGTGTTCCTTTACTACTGCAAGCCCGTTTTCGTTTGCCTGTAGCAACCAACGGGTTCTATGGTTGCCCTAAGCAACAAGATGGGGAGGGTCCGGCCATGGCCGCACAGAGTCAGTACGCGGAACTGGCCCGCCAGCTCAGCGCCATCGGCGCCATAAAGCGTGGCATCGCGCGGATCCTGCCCGTCGAGTGCCCGTCCGGCTCCGCCGCCGTGCTCACCCTGCTGGACCGGCACGGTGGGATGCGGATGAGCCGGCTCGCCGAACTCCTCGCCGTCGACATGTCGGTGACCAGCCGGCATGTCGCCCACGCCGCCGAGCGCGGCTGGATCGAACGGACCCCCGACCCGGGCGACAAGCGCTCCCGCATCCTGCGGCTGACCCCCGCGGGCCTGGACATGCTCGACGAGCTCGCCCAGCGAACCACCGACATGTTCGCCCGCCACCTCAACGACTGGTCCGACGACGAAGTCGGACAGCTCATCGTGATGCTCGCCAGACTGCGCGACTCCTTCGGAGACTGCCGGGCCCACGCCCCCGTACACCCGCATGACACGACGTAAGACAAGGAACTCAATGGCTACGACCACACCAGCCGGTGTGCGGGGCGGCCACGCCAAGCATGGAGGGCATTCCTCCGCCGAAGGCGCGCCGATGACACACAGGCAGATCATGGAGGCGTTGTCCGGGCTGCTGCTCGGCATGTTCGTCGCCATCCTGTCGTCCACGATCGTTTCCAACGCCCTGCCGGAGATCATCACCGACCTCGGCGGCGGACAGAGCGCCTACACCTGGGTGGTGACGGCCTCGCTCCTGGCGATGACCGCGACCACCCCGCTGTGGGGCAAGCTCTCCGACCTCTCCTCCAAGAAGCTGCTGGTCCAGATCGCCCTGGTCATCTATGTCCTGGGCTCGGTGGTCGCCGGGCTCTCACAGAGCGCGGGCATGCTCATCGCCTGCCGCGTCGTCCAGGGCATCGGCGTCGGCGGTCTCTCCGCCCTCGCGCAGATCGTGATGGCCGCGATGATCGCCCCGCGCGAGCGCGGCCGCTACAGCGGCTACCTCGGCGCGACCTTCGCCGTCGCCACCGTCGGCGGCCCGCTGCTCGGCGGCGTCATCACCGACACCGAGTGGCTCGGCTGGCGCTGGTGCTTCTACGTCGGCGTGCCCTTCGCGCTCATCGCGCTGATCGTGCTGCAGAAGACCCTGAAGCTGCCGGTGGTGAAGAGGCAGGTCAAGGTCGACTGGGCGGGCGCGTTCTTCATCAGCGCCGCGGTCTCGCTGCTGCTGGTCTGGGTGACCTTCGCCGGTGACAAGTACGACTGGATCTCCTGGCAGACGTACGCCATGGTCGGCGGCTCGGTCGTGCTCGGCGCGTTCTTCCTGCTCGTGGAGTCGAAGGCGAGCGAGCCGATCGTCCCGCTGCGGCTTTTCCGCAACCGCACCATCACGCTCGCCTCGCTGGCCTCGCTTTTCGTCGGCGTCGCGATGTTCGCGGGCACGGTCTTCTTCAGCCAGTACTTCCAGCTGGCGCGCGACAAGTCGCCGACGATGTCCGGCGTCATGACCATCCCGATGATCGGCGGCCTGTTCATCTCGTCGACCGTCTCGGGCCAGATCATCACCAAGACGGGCCGCTGGAAGGCCTGGCTGGTCAGCGGCGCCGTGCTGCTGACGGCGGGCCTCGGTCTGCTGGGCACCGTGCGGTACGACACCGAGTACTGGCACATCGCGGTCTTCATGGCCGTCATGGGTCTCGGCCTCGGCATGATGATGCAGAACCTGGTGCTCTGCACGCAGAACCAGGTCGCTCCGGCAGACCTCGGCTCGGCCAGCTCGGTCGTCACCTTCTTCCGTTCGCTGGGCGGCGCGGTCGGCGTCTCCGCGCTGGGCGCGGTGATGTCCAACCGGGTCACGCAGTACGTCAAGGACGGGCTCGCCGAACTCGGCCCGCAGGGCGCGGCGCTGGGCCACGGCGGCACGGGCGGCGGGGGCATCCCCGACCTGGACAAGCTGCCGGCTCCGATCCGTACGGTGATCGAGAGCGCGTACGGGCACGGGGTCGGCGACATCTTCCTCTACTCGGCGCCGTTCGCGCTGCTGGCCTTCCTGGTGACGCTGTTCATCAAGGAGGTGGCGCTCAAGTCGAGCGCGGAGCCGGAGACGTCGGAGGGTTCTGTCCGGGGTGTCGCGCGGGGTGTCGCGCGGGGTGTCGCGCGGGGTGTCGTGTGGGCAGGCACCGATCACCGTCCGCTGGCCGACGCCCGGGTGTCCCTGCTGGACGCCACGGGGAAAGTGGTCGCCACCGCGACGACCGGGGCCGACGGGGCGTACGCCTTCGCCGACCTGGACACGGGGGAGTACACGGTCATCGCGACCGGATACCCTCCGGTGGAGGGCGCGCTGACGGTGGCCGGTCGCGGGGTCGAAGGCCACGACATCGAACTCGCCCACCCCGGCGAGTAGTCGATCCCCCGGGGGGCGTTCCGAGCGGAGGCGGCTCCTCGGCCATCGGCACGACGCTGAGGGTGAAGCCGGCCATCCGGGCCGTCCAGGGTGAGGGCCTGCCGACGGCCTGAGGATTAGGCTGCCGCGCATGGCACCCAACATCGCCACCAACACCACGGTGGAACTGGACGAGTTGCTGGAGTTCGTACGCCCCAGGCACCGGGCAATCCTGCTGACCGCCCGCGCGGACGGCACCCCGCAGGGCTCCCCGCTGACCTGTGGGGTCGACGACTCGGGCCGGATCGTGATCTCCACATACCCGGAACGCGCGAAGACCCGGAACGCGAAGCGGAACCCGCAGGTCAGCTTGGTCGTCCTGTCGAACGACTGGGACGGGCCGTGGGTCCAGGTGGACGGCACGGCGGAGGTGATCGACTCCCCGGAGTCGGTGGAGCCGCTGGTGGAGTACTTCCGGAATATCGCGGGGGATCATCCGGACTGGGACGAGTATCGCGAGGCGATGGTGAAGCAGGGGAAGTCGATCATTCGGGTGACGCCGGGGAGGTGGGGGCCGATCGCGAAGGGCGGGTTCCCGGCGAGGCTGAGCGAGAGCTGACGCGCGGGGGGTTTTGCGGCTGCGCCGCGGTGGGGGGCGTGCCTCGGCCCCGTGGTGGAGCGGGGTGCGGGCGCGGTCATTCCCCCACCCTCCGCCGCGTGGGGGGGCGCGCCCCAGGTCCCCTTGGCGGAGGGGTACGCGGGGTGCGAGCGCGGTCTTTCTCCCCTACCCCGCCCCTTCCCGAAACTGGGGGCAAGCCCCCGGGCCCCCTGCGGGGGCGAAGAGGTACGTGGGGGCTGACGCCCCCACACCCCGGCCACTCCGGCGGCTTCGCCGCAGAGCACGCGGGAAACGGGGTGGGGCTGAGGTCCCCGCACCCCGGGCCGGTCCGGCGGCTTCGCCGCTGAGCCGACGAAGCGGGGCGTGCCCCCAGGCCCCCTGCGGGGAGGGGAAGAGGTACGTGGGGGGCTGACGCCCCCACACCCCCGGGGGCTTCGCCGCGGTGCACAGGAAAGTGGCGCTGAGGGACCCGCACCCCGGGCCGGTCCGGCGGTTTCGCCGCCGAGCCCAGGAAGGCGGGGCTAGCCCCGAGCCGCTCTCTGGCGGCTTCGCCGCGGTGGCCCACAAGGCGGGGAGCTGAGGCGTCCACCCCTTGGGCCACCCGTACCGGGTGCCCGCTGGTGGGGAGGGGCCGTGCAGGGTCGTCCCCGCAGGGGATCGGCGGCCGGACCCAGTGATCAACACCAACCCCTTCACGCCGCCGACCCCGAGGAGTCGAGCCCGGAGGGGCACCGGAACCCGCACCCCACGACACCGGACAACCCCACGACCCGCACAACGCACCCCGCGGCACAGGGCAACCCCGAAGCCCGCACCGCGGACCCCCGCCCCGCGGCATCCCGGACCCGCGCAACGCACGCCCGCGCCCCGCGGCACCGGGCACCCCCGCCGCCCGCACCGCGGACCCCCGCACCCCGCGGCGCCGGGCCACCCCCTACGCGCGAGCAACCATCGCTTCGATGCCTGCCACCAGCAGCTCCAGCGCAAAGTCGAAGTCCCGCTCCCGCATTTCCTCCACCGTGTCCCCGCCCCGCGCCTCCATCAGTTCCGACGCGTTCGCGAAGCTCTCCTTGAACTCCGGCTGCTCGCTGATCGTCCCCATCGCCTGGCGGAAGTACTCGTCCTGGCTCATCCCCGCCGCCGCGCACCGCTGGATGAAGTGCCCCTCGATCGTTCCGAACCCGTACACGAACTGGAAGACCGCCGACAGCCCGCCCATCTGCCCGTGCGGCGGCAGCCCGGTGTTCCGCATCACCTGCTGCACCGCCAGCGAGAACGCCATCGAGTGCGGCCCGATGTTCAGGAACGTACCGATCAGCGCCGACACCCACGGGTGCCGCACCAGCAACGCCCGGTAGCCCGTGGCCAGTTCACGCAGCTGGTCTCGCCAGTCCGTCTCGGTGCTCACGTCCGGCAGTGGGAGGGTTCCGAACACCGCGTCGAGGGCGAGCTCGAGCAGGTCGTCCTTGGTGTCGACGTACCAGTAGACGGACATCGCGGTGACGTTCAGCTCCGCGGCCAGGCGGCGCATCGAGAACTTGGCCGCACCCTCGGAGTCCAGCAGCCGGACCGTCGCCTCGATGATCTTGTCGCGGTCCAGTCCGGCCGGCTGGCCCGACTTACGGCTCCGGTCCCGATCCCGATCCCGGTCCTTGCCGTCCAGCCACACACTCGTCCGCGCGGGACCCTTCGCGCGGTCGGCCGCACTCACCATCGCGCACCCTCCTCGGTTGGCCCCCGCCCCGATGCTATTCCGCTGCCCTGGGTGATTCTGCCCGGTCCGCCCGCCCCAGCAGCATCGCGGCCAGCAGGCCACCGGCCAGCACCGCCACCGCGCCGACCAGCTGACTCGCCTGGAGGCCGGAGGCAAAGGCGTCCGAGATCCGCTCCCGCTCACCGGCGCCCCCGCGGCCGCCGGCGCAGCGGGCAGCGAGGCCGCCCCGACCACCGTCGGTACGAGCGCGGCGAAGCGGGAGTTGAGCACGGCACCGAGGACGGCCACGCCCAGCCCGTTGCCGAACTCCGCGAGCGTGCCGTTGATGCCCGCGCCCACCCCCGCCCTCGCAGGCGGGATCGCGCTCGTGATCGCGTTGGCCATCGCCGCCTTCGGGAGCGCGACGCCCGCGCCCATCACGACAAGACCGAGCAGCATGCCGGAGTACGCATCTCCGCCGAGGGAATCCTCGTACGCCGTATAGGACTATTTCTCGTCGGTCAGGTCGTAAAGAGTCGCGCCGTCCACGGTGACCTTGGTGAAGGTGGACTCGACCCAGGAAGTGATCCCGGAGCTGGAGTTGCCGCCGGGCCCGCCGCCCTGACCACCACTCGCGATGAAGTAGTGGATCTTCCCGTCCGCGACGTACTGCTTGAACTGCGCGAGGGTCGGGGACGGGTCACTGCCGTTGAAGCCGCCGATCGCCATCACCGGCTTCTCGGTGGCGAGCTGGTAACTGGCCGCGTTCTGGGAGCCGATGGCCGCGGCGGCCCAGGTGTAGTCGTCGGCGTTCTGCTTCAGCTCGGCCTCGACCTTGGAGTTGACGTTCGCGCCGTTGAGGAGACCGCCCATGCCGCCTCCCATGCCGCGCTCGCCGGCCTGGCCGCCGCCCTGGAACCCGCCGGGCATCTGGCCCTGGACCCGACCCTGCCCCTGCCCCTGGCCCTGGCCCTGCTGCCCGCCGGTCGGGGGCTGGCCCACGCCGCCCCCGGGACCACCCTGCTGGTTCTGGCCCTGGCCCTGCGCCTGGCCGGGCGGCTGCATCCGGCCGCCGACCCCGCCGCCCGGGCCACCACCGCCCGGGCCACCACCGCCCGGGCCACCACCCCCCGGACCACCGCGGCCTCCCGCCACCGCGGGCCCCGCCGTCACGATCGAGCCCGCGTGCCCCTCGCTCACCGTCGTGAGGGAGTACGCGACCGGCCCCGCCAGCGACGCCGCAATCCCCAACACCGCGGCGCCGAGCGCCAGTCGACGGCCGAGCCGCCCCGCGAGCAGCAGCCCCGCCGCGGCCGCAAGACCGCCGATCAGCACCGCCCACCGCAGCCACGGCAGATAGTCCGTGCTCCGGCCTAGGAGGATGTACGACCAGTACGCCGTCACCGCGACCGTGCCGCCGAGCGCCGCCGACGCGAGGAACGAACGCCGCTCCTCCCACAGCACGGTGGCGCCCATGCCGACGAGCGCGGCGATGTACGGCGCCAGCGCCACCGTGTAGTACTCGTGGAAGATCCCGGCCATGAAGCTGAAGATCCCCGCGGTCATCAGCAGCGAACTGCCCCAGACCAGGAACGCCGCCCGCGCAGTGTCAGTCCTCCCCCAGAGCCTGCCGGCCTGGGAGGTACCCCCAGCCCGCCAGGTGACGACGAATCCGGCGATGAGCAGCAGCAGCGCGGCGGGCAGCAGCCAGGAGATCTGGCCGCCGATGTTCCCGCTGAACATCCGGTCGATGCCACTCTCGCCCCAGCCGCCACCGCCACCTCCGCGGGCCCCGCCACCAGCGCCTCCGACGCTGCCGGTCTCATTGCCGTTGATCCGGCCGAGGCCGTTGTAGCCGAAGGTCAGCTCCAGGAAGCTGTTGTTCTGCGAGCCGCCGATGTACGGGCGCGAGGAGGCGGGCCACAGCTCGACGATCGCCACCCACCAGCCGCCCGCGACGACCATCGCGAGCCCGGCGAGGGCGAGTTGGCCGAGTCGCCGCCGCAGCGTCGTCGGCGCGCACACCGCGTACACCACCGCCAGCGGCGGCAGGATCAGGAACGCCTGGAGCGTCTTCGTCAGGAACGCGAAGCCGACCGCGACGCCCGCCCAGACAAGCCACTTCGTCCGCGCGCCTTCGAGGGCGCGCAGCACGCAGTACACCGTCACCGTCATCAGCAGCGCGAGCAGCGCGTCCGGGTTGTTGAAGCGGAACATCAGCGCGGCGACGGGCGTCACGGCAAGCACCGCGCCCGCGATCAGCCCGGCGGTGGGCGTGAAGCGCCGGCGTACGGCCCCGTACAGCACGCCCACCGTGGCGACCCCCATCAGCACCTCGGGCAGCAGGATCTGCCAGGAGCCGAGCCCGAAGAGCCGTACGGACAGGGCCATCGGCCACAGCGCGGCCGGGGGCTTGTCGACGGTGATGGAGTTCGCGGCGTCGGACGAGCCGAAGAAGAAGGCCTTCCAGCTCTCGCTGCCGGCCTGGGCCGCCGCGGAGTAGAAGGAGTTGGCGTAGCCCGACGCGCTGAGGTTGTAGAGGTAGAGGAGCGCGGTGGCGACAAGGAGCGCGAGGAAGGCGGGACGCACCCAGCGGGCGTCCTCGGCACGCCCGCGCCACCAGCGCGCGGGCGCCGACGCGGAACTCCGTCGTCCGTGCCCCGCGGGGGCCGAGGGATCCGCCCACACGGGCGGAGCCACAGTGACAGCGTCCCCGGCGGCAGCCACGGCATCCCCTGCGGCAGCACCGCCCGGCTGCATACCCCGGTATCGGTCATGTTGCGTGGTCATCGTCGATTCCTCGTCATCGTGATCGTCTCGTCGTCGAGGGGCATGGCGTACAGAGGCACGGTCGTGTCCCCGCGAGTGGTGGCGGCGGGTGCGCCCGGTCCGCCCGGCACGGGCACGTCACCGCGCCGGTCGGGGAAGACCCACGCGCGGAAAAGCAGGAACCGCAGCACCGTCGCCGCCAGGTTCGCGGCGATCAGGACCGCCAGCTCCGTGCCGTGGGACGGGTTCCCGGCGGCCGCGTCCAGAGCCGCCAGCGAGCCGCTGGTCAGGGCGAGGCCGATGCCGAACACGACCAGGCCCTGGGCCTGATGGCGTACGGCGCGGTCCCGGCCGCGCACCCCGAAGGTGAGCCGCCGGTTCGCGGCCGTGTTCGCGACGGCGGACAGCAACAGCGCGCCCGCGTTGGCGACTTGAGGCCCGGCTCCCGCCCGGAAGACCGAGTACAACAGCAGATACAGCAGGGTCGAGAGCGCGCCGACCACACAGAAGCCGACCAGCTGCCGGGCAAGTCCGCCCGGCACTCCGGTCAGCTGCCTGTCCCGCGGATCGTCCCCGAAGGGCCGCGCCAGCCGGTCCAGCGGCAGCGCGCCGACCGCCAGCGCCCGCCCCACCCGCCACACACCCTTGAGGTCCTCGGTCGCCGTGCTCACGATGTGCACCGTCGAGTCGGGGTCGTCGACCCAGTCCACCGGCACCTCGTGGATACGCAGCCCGGCTCGCTCGGCCAGCACCAGCAGCTCGGTGTCGAAGAACCATCCGGTGTCCTCGACCATCGGGAGCAGCCGCTCGGCCACCTCCCGCCGTATCGCCTTGAATCCGCACTGCGCGTCGGAGAACCGCGCCGCCAGCGACGACTTGAGAATCAGGTTGTAGGCGCGCGAGATGAACTCCCGCTTCGGGCCGCGCACCACGCGCGACGAGCGCGCGAGCCGGGATCCGATCGCGAGATCCGAGTGCCCGGAGATCAGCGGCGCGACCAGCGGCAGCAGGGCGTTGAGGTCGGTGGACAGATCCACGTCCATATAGGCGAGGACGGGCGCGTCGGAGTGCGACCACACGGTGCGCAGCGCACGCCCCCGGCCCTTCTGCTCCAGCCGGTACGCCCGTACCTCGGCGATCGAGCGGTCGAGCCGGGCGGCCACCTCGGGCGTGCTGTCGGTGCTCGCGTTGTCCGCGACGGTGATCCGGAAGCCGTACGGGAAGGTCCGTGCGAGGTGGTCGTGCAGTCTGCGCACACACCGCTCGAGGTCGTCCTCCTCGTTGTAGACCGGGATCACCACGTCGAGTACGGGCAGGTCGGCCGTGTCGGCGAGCAGATGCTCCCGGGCCGGCAGAGTCCCCCTTGGGGTGTCGGTTCGCATGGAACGACACTCGGCGGGCGCGCTGTCACGGCTGTGTGATGTGCCTGTGCCCCGTCTGTGAGTCGTACGCGGGAGCCCGGGCCACCAGGTCCGCGGGCAGGTGTACGCCGACGACCGTGCGCCCCGGCTCGGACCGCACGCCCACCGTGCCGCCGTGCGCGGTCACCACCGCCTGCACGATCGCCAGGCCGAGACCGGTCGACCCGGCGTGCCGGGACCTGGACGCGTCGCCCCGCGCGAACCGTTCGAAGATGTGCGGGAGCAGCTGGGGCGGGATGCCGGGCCCGTCGTCCTCGACCTCCAGCACGACCGTGGGGCCCGCCCCGGCGACATCGCCGCACCACACCCGTGCGGTGACGGTCGTGCCGGGCGGTGTGTGGGTACGGGCGTTCGCCAGCAGATTGACCAGCACCTGATGGAGCCGGGCGCCGTCGCCCCGTACCGCCGCGGGCTCGACCGGCAGCTCGAGGAGCCACTTGTGGTCCTGGCCCGCCGCCCGCGCATCGCTGACCGCGTCCACGACCAGCGGTGAGAGATCAGTGTTCTCGTACGAGAGCGGGCGTCCGGCATCGAGACGGGCGAGCAGCAGCAGATCCTCCACCAGGCCCGTCATCCGGGTCGCCTCTGCCTCGATCCGCCCCAGCGCATGGCGGGTGTCCGCGCCGACGTGCTCCCGGCCGCGCCGGGTGAGTTCGGCGTAGCCGCGTATCGACGTCAGCGGTGTACGCAGCTCATGGCTGGCATCCGCCACGAACTGCCGTACCCGCGTCTCGCTCTCCTGCCGCGCGTGCAGCGCGGAGTGCACATGGTTGAGCATCCGGTTGAGCGCCGCGCCGACCTGACCGACCTCGGTCCGCGGATCGGCCTCGGCGTCCGGGACCCGCTCGTGCAGGGCCACCTCGCCGCTGTGCAGCGGCAGTTCGGAGACCCGCGTAGCGGTCGCGGCGACCCGCCGCAGCGGCCGCAGCGCGACCCCGACCAGAGCGGTGCCCGCGATCCCGGCGGCCGTCAGCCCGGCACCCGCGACACAGAACTCGACGACGATCAGCGTGCGCAGGGCGTCCTCGACCTCGCCCGCCGGGATCCCGACGAGAACGGTCAGTCCGGTGTGCGTGCTGACGGACAGCACGCGGTAGCCGCCAAGGCCCGGCAGCTCGACGCTGTGCACCTGCCCGTCGCGCGCCACCGCGGCGAGCGCCCGGTCCTGGGCATCGTCGAGGGGTCTGGAGTCGTCCCGGTGCAGCCCGCTGGTGGTGCTCTCGACGGTCCTCCTGGACTCGGTCGTCCCACCGCCCGGGGAGACCACAGCACCGACGGTGCCGAAGGGCTGGCCGCCGCCGCCGAGGAACTCCAGCGGCTCGCGGGCCGGTTCAAGCGCTGCGGGCCCCGGCAGACCCTTGGGCGGATCGGCCCGTACGGCGATGCTGCGCAGCTGGTCGTCGAGCTTCCCGTACATATAGCTGTCGAACGCGATCGTCGTGACCGTACCGATCACCGCCGCCACCACCGCGATCAGCATCACCGCGGAGACCACGAGCCGGGTCCGCAGCGACCACCGGCGGCTCCGGGTCCTACTCACCGGGCTTGATCAGATAGCCGGCCCCACGCCTGGTGTGGATCATCGGCGTACGTCCGGCGTCGATCTTCTTCCGCAGATACGAGACATAGAGCTCGACGACATTGGCCTGCCCGCCGAAGTCGTACGACCACACCCGGTCGAGGATCTGCGCCTTGCTGAGCACCCGCCGCGGATTGCGCATCAAAAAGCGCAGCAGCTCGAACTCGGTCGCGGTCAGATGGATCGACTTCCCGCCCCGGCTCACCTCGTGGCTGTCCTCGTCGAGCGTCAAGTCCCCCACCGCCAGCAGGGATTCGCTTCGTACGGCCGCCGTCCCCGACCGCCGGATCAGCCCGCGCAGCCTGGCCACGACCTCCTCCAGCGAGAACGGCTTGGTGACATAGTCGTCGCCGCCCGCCGTCAGCCCCGCGATCCGGTCCTCGACCGCGTCCCTGGCGGTCAGGAAGAGCACCGGCACCTCGGGCAGTTCGCGCCGCAGCCGCCCCAGCACCGCGAGCCCGTCCATGTCGGGCAGCATCACATCGAGCACCACCGCGTCCGGCCGGAAGTCGCGCGCCGAACGCACCGCGCCGGCGCCGTCCCCGGCGCTGCGCACCTCCCAGCCCTCGTAGCGCAGGGCCATGGACAGCAGCTCGCTCAGCGCCGCCTCGTCGTCCACGACGAGCACCCGGACGGGGCTGCCGTCCGGCCTGAGCATTTCGGTACGCCCCTGGGGCGAGGTCGCGGTCATGCTCGTACCCTGCGACCTCGCCCTGAGAGGGTCCTTGCCCTTCCCTGTGAATTCCCTGAGAAAGCGCTAGGAGGGGTCGGGAGCGGCGGGCAGGTCGAAGAGCCGCGCTCCGTTGTCGTGGCAGACCGCCCGCAGCCAGCTGTCCCCGATCCCCAGCCGTTCGAGCGCCTGTAGCTGGTGGGCGTACGGATACGGAATGTTGGGGAAGTCGGACCCGAGCAGAATCCGGTCCGTCAGCTCCAGCAGCCGCCCCTTCTCCCGCTCGGGGAAGGGCGCGAAGCGCTCGCTGAAGTCCGTGAAGGCCATCGTCGTGTCGACGCGGACCTCCCCGTACCGCTCCGCGAGATCGAGGAAGTCGGCGTACTCCGGCATCCCCATGTGCGCCACGACCAGCCGCAGCCGCGGATGCCGCGCGAGGAGCCGCCCCACCGGCTCGGGCCCGGTGTGCTTGCCGGGCACCGGCCCGGACCCGCAGTGCACCACCACCGGTACCCCGGCATCGGCGAGCAGCCCCCACACAGGATCGAGCAGCGCGTCATTGGGGTCGTACGCCCCGACTTGAAGGTGCGCCTTGAAGATCCGGGCCCCGCGCTCGACGGCCTCGCGCACGTACCGCTCGACTCCCTCCTCGGGGAAGAGGGTCGCGGTCTGCAGGCACTCGGGTGTGCGCAGGGCGAAGTCCGCGGCCCAGCCGCCCAGCCACTCGGCCATGCCCGCCTTGTGCGGATAGAGCATCGAGGTGAAGGCACGAACCCCGAAGTCACGCAGCAGCGCGACCCGTCGCTCCTCCTCGTGCCGGTAGGTGATCGGCCACTCCATGCCGGTCAGCGGCCCGACGGCGTCGAAGTAGGCCCACACTTTCCTGAGGACCTGCTCCGGCATGAAGTGGGTGTGTACGTCGACGAGCCCGGGCAGTCCGAGCCGCGTCCAGAACTCCCGTACTTCCGCGGCCTCGTCCTGGTCCGCCGTCTCACTGCCGTCACTCACGCTCAAAGCCATAACTCCGCTCGACCTTGCCCACATGGACGCTGTAGCTCTCGTACCACTCGGCGCGTCCGCGCTTCTGCGCGGCCTGGTGCTCCAGATTCCGCTGCCAGACGGCTATGGATTCCTCGTCCCTGAAGTAGCCGACTGAGATCCCGAGCCCGCCGGGGGTGCGCGCCGACTCGTATCCCAGGAAGCCGGGGACCCCCTGCACAAGTTCCTTCATCCGCTCGGCGGTCTCGCCGTAGCCCTCGGGCCGCTCGGTCTGAACGGAGGTGAACACCACTGTGTAGTAAGGCGGTTCATGTGCCGCGACAGGCCTGATGCTTTCGATGCTCATGACGCCCACCTTCCGTGCCAGGTCAGGGAGGTGTCCACCCTCATTGCCGTAAGGGATCCAAACGGGATCCAAGACTTGACCATCCGGTCAGAAGAGCCCGTCCTGCACCGATCCGGGCGCGGGGCCCATGTCGGCGAGGGGCACCGTCACCCCCGCCCCCGAGTCGGACCCGACGAGCGCCCACCCGGTCATCAGCCGGGTATCGAGTACGACAAGTCCGTCCCCCGCGGTCCGCAGATGCAGATCGGGCCCGGCGGCCGCCACCAGCCGCCCGGCAACCACCCCGCCGTCCACCAGCTCGCGCACCACCCCCGTCGCGGCCGGCAGCCCCTCGAGACCGAACACCCCGGTGTGGTCGACCGCCTCGAAGCCGATGCGCTCCAGCGACTCGGCCCACCCGGCAAGCCCGACCGCACGCCCGTGCAGCTCCTCGACCTCCGCGGCCCGCTCGGCCGCCCCCGGCAGCGCGGACCGCACCGCCCGTTTGTCCGCGTACGGAATCCGGTCCGGCACCCCCAGCGCACTGCGCAGCAACTCCTCGGTCCGCCGCGCCGCCATCAGCGGCCCGCGCCCGAGCCAGCTGAAGACCACGGCCCCCTGCTCAAGCAGCCGCGCGGGCCCGCGCTCCTCCGCGGTGATCCCGACCTTGACCATCCCCGGCCCGAACCAGGCGAGATACACGCGGTACGTCCGCGGGTCGTCGGCCATGGTGTCGGCGGCCACCGAGTGCGCCCGGTCCAGCCGCGCACACTCCGCACACCGCGCCCCTGTCGCCCGCCCGCTCACGACGGCCAGCAGGGGACAGGGATTCCCACGCGCCCCGACACACCGCCGCTGCCCTTCCGCCCGGAACCCCAGCTCTTTCCCAGGGGCCAGCGGGCTGACCCGCCCGCCTTCCCACGCGAGTACGGCCATCCGCGCCCCGCGCGGCCAGCTGAGCCCGGCGCACCGCCACGCCATACACACCTCCGCCCACTACGCGGGACGCTACCCGAGCCCTCGGCACAGGCACTCGACGAGGCGAGCGGCGATGGTCCCGTCGGGGTCGAGGCGCGGATTGAAGATCGTCACATCCAGGCCGACGGCCCGCTCGTCGCCCAGCGCCGTCCGCAGCACGCTCTCCAGCTCGGCCCAGCTCAGCCCACCGGGCAGGCGGTAGTCGACAGCCGGCATGAGCGCGTCGTCCAGCACGTCGACATCGAGGTGCACCCAGTAGTCGCCGAGCCGCCCGACGGCCTGCCGCGCCGCCGCAGCCGCCCCAATCGCACGCACCCCGTCGAGGTCGACGGCACGCAGCCGCTCCGGCAGTGGCTGCATCCCGGCCGCCGCGGACTCCTCGGAGTCCCGGAACCCGAAGGCGACGACGTCCTCGTCCCGCACCAGCGGCCCAAGACCTTCGATGTCGGCCAACACCCGCGGCCCGCGCCCGGTCGCCAGGGCGAGCTCCATCGACGCCACTTCACCGGTCGGCTCCGCGGTCGGCTGGTAGAAGTCGGTGTGCCCGTCGAGGAACAGCAAGCCGTACTGACCCCGGCGGCGCAGCGCGAGGAGATTGCCGAGCAGGATGCTGCAGTCCCCGCCGAGGACGACGGGGAAGAGCCCTCGATCGATGACCCCGCCAACAGCGTCCGCCAGCCGTACGGAGTAATCGGCGATACCAACCGGATTGAGCACCCCGGTCTCCGGGTCCCGCGCCGGGTCGTACGCCGCCGCCTCAACCCTCCCCGCCCGCACCGCCCCAAGCCGATCTCCGAGCCCGGCCCCGACCAGCGCCGCGGGCAGCTCCTCAACCCCGGACGGCCGCAGCCCAAGGACGGACGGCGCCTCGATGATCGCCGGCTCTCGCACTCCGAACTCCTTCGTCGGACGCACGCTCTGGTCGCTGTCGATGATGGGCGGTCAACGGCGACCGCGCGACCGGGACGGACGAAGGGGTACGGGCAACGCAAGAGGCCCCCCGGATTTCTCCGAGGGGCCTCTCACCTGTGTGCACTCGGCAGGATTCGAACCTGCAACCTTCTGATCCGTAGGATCGGGCAGCCCCTTGGTGGCGGCCATTCTGGCCTGCTGGCTCGGGTGTGGGGTGAGCGGCTGGCAGGCGTTGTGTGCCGTCGTTGCCGTCAGCGCTGCCGTCAACCGCGGCACGGTCAGACAGCTTGTGCCAGGGCACGCTCAGCCGATGCTCTGAGCGTGACTCCAGAGCTCTTCGGCATGGTCGGCGAACCGGGCGAACATGCCGCTCGGCCCGTGGCGACGCAGGTGCAGCATTGGTGAGTCGTGCCCGACGAGTCTTCCCAGGTGCGGCGTGACCAGGGCCTCGTCATCGAACAGGAACACCGACAGGCTGACGTGGCTGACGGCGTTCTCCGCGCTGCTGTAGCGCGCCTCCACACCCTCGAGGGGGCCCAGCCGTTCTCGGTGCTCCAGGGCGATCCTGATGCGCGTGGAGACCGTCAGAGCCACGTCCTCGATGGCTTCCCGCAGTCTGGTCACCTCCCCCTCGGGTCACCCAGCAGGAACCGGACCCTGCACCCCCGCCCGGCGCCAAGCAACGCCCCGACGTCGCCGCCGTGGCGCCGACGTCCGTGTGACCGTCGGCGAGCCCTTCGACGTGCGCATAGGGATACGCAACGAAGGACAGCCCGCACGCGATCGATCGCACCCGATGTCCACGTAGAGATCCCGAAGTGGGTCGAGGTACGCGAGGCCGACGGACGATGCAAGAAGAGCAGATGGCCCGGCTTCCATGAGGACTACAAGGACGTGCCGGTTCCCACAGGGGCGCTGTACTACTGCACCGAGCCTCTCCGGACGGAGGGAGAGCAGTTCTCCCTGTATCCGGGCCGCCACAATCTCTTCCGCTTCACTTTGGCGGCGACGAAGCCGCTCTCCCGTTCCCGCGGCATCGTCTTCACGAGCGAAGCCCATGGGCGCGAGCGCGGCATAACAGTGAAAATCCCGGCCGGCTGACGGTCACCGCCTCACCGTCCTAGCCACTGGTGCGCTCCGATTTCCTGACCGCGGGGCAACCATTGTCCGAGGTTGGGTGTCTCGTCTTCGACATGCAGGCGTACCAAGGGGGGGCTATGAAGCCTGGCAGAACCGTGGCTGCCGCTGTTGCCGCCGTCGCGATCGTTGCAGCGGCCCCAGCTGCGGACGCTCGGCTGACGACTGACGACCCGCTCCGTGAGTGCGTTTGGCCTGCTGATGGGGATGAAGGCGTGGGCCCCGCGTACAGGTTCGACTTCATCGACGCGCCTCGCACCATCGTCGCGGGCAGCGGCTGGCACACGTTTTCCATACGCTTCAGGGGATACGCCGCGCCGACCGCAGCCAACGACTTCAGGTGGTACCTGGACCTCCACAAGGGTTCTGGGGAGGTCGAACAGGTGAGGCGTCCTGCCGCCACCAAGGTTGATTACAGGGATAAGGAAGGCACCTGGCGCCCGCTGGGCCCGGACCACATCAAGGCGGATCAGGTCGACAATCCGGGGAGGGTGACGGTGCGCCTGAGCGTGGGCAGCGGAGCCCCGACCGGCAAGGCCAGCCTCGTGGTGTGGGCCGGATCCCGTTACCAGAGCCCAATTCCGGGCGAATCATGGGAGGAGTCCGGTCCGTGCCGGGACGCCGCCTCGGCCACGTACCGCGTCCGGATCGAGTCGGAAACGTATCGCTTCCGGATCGAGCCTGGCTGGGGAATCCCCGTCGACAAACTGGTCCTCTGCGGTGGACTCGCGCTTGCTGTCAGCGCTGGTGTGATCCTCTTGCGCAGGCGCCGCCGGGCCGCGAAGGCGTTGTGAGTCGTGAGACCCGTCGGCAGCATCATCGTTCATAGCGAGCGGTCGGCGGACGATGACACAGTCAAGCACTGGCGCGACCGGGCACGGAGCACCAGTTTTGGAAGACGCCGAATGCGGAGTCCTGTTGAGCTGCGGGGACACTGACCTGGGGCAGAGCGGCTACATCGCTCGTACTCCTCGCAACTCCGTACTTGCGAGGACCGCAGCTGTCTTGGAGGCTACGACTTGCCCTGCTACGAAATGGCCTACGGGGCGCCGGCAGTGCTGGGAAACTCCTCGATAGCCCACCTGCGGAAGTGGAGAATCCCGCGCCCTTCGTGTTTACGCAGGACGTCCACCACTTTGCGGACCCTCTTTCTGTTGCGCGCTGGAACGTACAACACACACTCCCCGCGCTGCAATGCAGCGTGGTGGACGCTCAGCGCTTTTCCCTCGTAGGCACCACGCTGCAAAAAACGTGTAAGTCGCGCAACTAGCCCATGGCGAGAACCTTGGGCATCCAAAAGGCGGGCTCCCTCCGGCCCGCACAGAAGGTGCACCCAGGACAGATCGACGCCCGCGGCCTCCAGGTCTCGGCAGGCACGCTCTGCCTGTTCGTCGCTCTGAAAGACTGCCACTACACGCTGAACTGGATAGAGATAAAATCGCTCTTCATTCTTGTGCGGCTGACCCATGCCGGATCTCTCCGTTTCCGTGCAGGCGCCCCTGTGGTTGCTGATGAGAGGCGTTCGGACCCACGGCATGACCTAGTAACAACCCTAGCGCGAGCATGCGCTGCGCTCCACAGGGGAAGCGCCCCGGGGCGTCTTCAGGCAGCGGTGCCGCCCCTCTTGAGGGCGGTCTAGGCGAATCAAGGTCGACGGAGTCTCAATGTCGGGTTCCGGTGGCGCCAAGACACCGCGACGTCAGCCGGACGGCCACAGCCGATTTTCTCCCCTTCGGGGGGTCGCCATCAGGAGATCGGACTACTCAATGGCCGAGTCAAGGCGACAGGGCGCCGTCCATTGATGAAGACAACGCCCCGCGCGGTACACAGGATTTGAACCTGTGGCCTCATCCTTATCAGGTCGGTCCAGAGCCACTCTCGACCCTACTCGCTGGCGAATGCCTCCCGGTTAGCGCTTCGCCGAGGTTCGCTGCGGACCGCTGCGGTTTGCTGTTGCTGGTGTCAGCTGCTGATGTCGGCATAAAGATGGGGCTTGACAGCCCGTATCGAGGGCGTGGACGGGAGCGCTCAGCTCGGAGCGGTCGGCCTGTACTCGTGCGCCCTGCCGCCCACCCATTCGACCCATGTGGGGTCGTCCAGGAGATCGTCTGCGTCGGGTAGGCCTGCTTGGCGAAGGAATTCCAGCAGGTCCCGGTCGGAGTGGGCTAGTCCCATGATCTGGTCCCGCACGGTGACCCGCCGACCGCCGGTCGGAGAAATCCGGTGCACCACAATCGGGGGGCGCCTCGCACGCCTTCAGGCTGCGACGGGTGGCCGGTCACAGCATGCCAAGGTCTCGGTCGCGACGGCAGATCGTGCACGGTTCGACGTGTGGGGCGAGGGCAGCCAGTGCCTGCTCGCGGCCCTGCCGAATGCCGGGCTTACCAGCACCTTCCCGTCCCTGCGAGCAGCACCACCCCACCGGAGGGTGGAACCGGCGCTTAACCCAACGTGACAGGGGCCACCAGCTTGCCCGCTACCACCCCGAACAGCCGAAACGGCCCGCCGGAGAACCGACAGACCGTCACGAAAGTTCGAGGCTAGCCGTGCCACGAGTCCTGAGAGAGGTGGAGATCGTCGTAACCATTCATGTACAGCGAAGAGTTGGCGGAAATGTCACTCGTGCCGGGGAATGTTGTGCCGAAGCAGCCGCGCGTGCGCCGCCAGTGTTGTATGTATTGAGTTCGCCACGGATAAGGGCGGCCTTGGTGCCACTGTTCTGCACCACAAGCACAGCCTGGGCACCACCACTGGAATTGCGCACGATACACGTCTTGAACTTGATATTGAGCGACAGACGATGCGCCTTGTAGTCCGAACAGTCCCAGTCCGAGTTGGTACTCACCGCCTGCCAGTACGGAGGAGTCGCCACCGCGGGGGTGTCGATAGCAAGGCCGGAGCCAATAACTGCCGCGCCTGCGGCGAGCAGGCTGAGAAGTCTCTTCTTCATCAGGTCTTTCCTCAGTAGTTGTCGTTCGGCCGCCGTGAGAGTAAGCGGGCCCCATAGCGGACAGTTGGCGAGAGTTGTGCCCAGATCACAGCGCCAGTGTCTGACTTGAGCCGAACGAGGCGGGGTTGACGACTGGGGTGTTGCGGCCGCCACCTTCGCGGCCGCTTACTTTCAGGTGTATTCCCAGCCCTTGTCGACGCGGGCAGTCCAGCCGTCGACCGTCAGATCAAATTGGCCTTGACTGGTTACCAGTCGGCCGTCGGACGGGCCGTGGGCGGGGACGATCCGAGCAGAAGAAGACCAGCATCTACTGCAGCAGTCATAGAAAAGCGCCGCATGGATTGTCCCCCGTCGTGGTGGTGCGCCGCTTCGCGGGCACGGTGAGGACCATATGCCTGATCGTAGGGGGACTTCACGGCCTGCACGTTGGCTCTCCGGATCCGCCTCGGCGAGGCAGCCGGGGCGGCAGAGACCACCCCCTCTTGACCGCGCAGCGCAACACCGTATAAAGCCGGCTAGAGCGTGTGCAGAAGACAGTGATTTGAGAATTTCCCTTTTGTGCGTGGGGCGTTGAGGGCTGGGCCGTTGTGGAAGGAGACGTTTACCAAGCTGCGGATGAGGCAGTTCGAGCGTTGTTGAAGGTGGTGCGGGAACGGGCGGGAACGGTCCCGGTGGCGGGCGGCCGTGGTGCCTGCTGCTGGCAGACCGGGTGCTGCGGGTGGCCGTCTTCCACCGCACGAACCCCGTTGGAGTCCACTACCCCGCGGCCGCCGCGAAGCCCGCGTCTGGGCGCTCCACTTGTCGCATCGATCAGGGCGCCAGCAGATGGTGGCATCCACGTCAGGTCGGCGGAGGGGCTTTGGCCGGTGTCCTGCCCGGTTTGGGGTCGAGCATGATCAGGCGGCCGTACGCTTGCCGGCTACTCGGGCAGGCTTGTCCCCTAACGTCGCGTCGTTATGTGGCTGGTGGTTGAGGTGTGACGCGGGGTGTCTCGTCGCGGCGGCAGATGGTGTAGGTGACGTTGCCGGTTGGCAGAGGTCCGGGGGCTCGGATGCGGTGGTTGCTTTCCTTGCGTGGCGCGGGCTCTGGTGCGGTGGGGTCGTCTGGGGATGAGCAGGGCCAGGGCCTCGGCTTGGACGATGGCGATCAGCGGGGGCTGCCCGGCGGTGGGCCGGTAGTGCAGGTGGCGGCGTGTGGCGCGGAGGATGACGGTGAAGGAGATGCGGTCGGGGTCCAGCGCTTTGCGGGTCGTGGGGTCGAGGCTGGCACCGGCGGCGCGGGCGCGTTGTACTCGGCCTTCGCTGGAAGGACGTGGACCTTCAAGTTCGGAGTGATCCAATTCGGCAGAGTCTCCAGCGGGTCAGCGGTGAGCTGGTGCGGGCGGCCACGAAGACAGCTCGCTCCACGCGCCGTGTGCCGCTGCCCGCCGTGTGCGTGACCGCCCTGCGTGCTCGCCGCGCTCAGCAGCACGCCGACCGACTGGCACGCGGGGACCAGTGGACTACAACCGATCTGGCCTTCACGACTCGCAACGGAACACCGATCGAGCCGCGCAACCTGAACCGCGCCTTCGAGGTCCTGAGTCGACGCGCCGGCATTCGTCAGTGCGCTTCCACGACCTTCGGCACACCTGCGCCTGCCTGGTCCACGAGCAAGGGGCCGACGCTCGGACGATCATGGAGGTCCTTGGACACAGCTCGATCCGCGTAACCATGGACGTCTACACCTTCGTCCGACTGGACACACAGCGAGCCGCCTTCGATCGCGTCAGCGATGCGCTGGCTGGCAATGACGGCAACGGACCGGATGACGATGACGGCCCCGCCGGAGTCACAGCCGCGATCTAGGGACGGTTGCCGTCAAACACTGCCGTCAAGACAAAAGCCAGAGGCCCTGTGGATCTCTCCACAGGGCCTCTGAGCTGTTGTGCACTCGGCAGGATTCGAACCTGCAACCTTCTGATCCGTAGCTCTATCCAGAACGGTCAGCAGCGGTCATATTGGCTACTTCGAGGCCTCGGAGGGACTTTATCGAACGGGGTCGGTTGC
>NZ_JBIRYJ010000033.1:0-29314 GCF_044389785.1 Streptomyces sp. NPDC019443 | reverse complement strand
GCCCACATGCACAACCTCGCCCTCGCCGCGTGAACAGAACCACCCCGGACACGGCCCCGACCTGCCAAAACGCAACCTTCTGCAACACGCTTTAGCCCTCGGCAAGCACCGCGTCCGCCAGCTGAAGCACCACGCTCACTGGCTCGGCTACGACACCACCGACCGCTCGTGGGGAAAGCGGCACACCGCGCGGGCGCGGCGTCGGCCTGTGCCACGTACCGTCTCCGCGCACCTGGCCGACACGCACCAGCCCGCGCTGTTCACCCTGGACCGTGACTGGAGCCGCGTCGCGGCACGCAACGTGGACGAGCTGCCCGCCCTGACCACCGATGCCGGGCAGCTGCTGGAGGAGTTCACCCAGTTCTGCCGCGCGCAGATGCGGCGGGTCAACCCTGACCCGCACGGCCACGCCGGAGCCCTGCGCGCCCTGCGCATCGTGCTGGCCCACCTGGGTGCCGCCGCGCCTGTCCATGAACGTGACCTACGAGCCCTGGCCGCGCTGGACCGCAACATCAATGCCCCGCGCGTCATCGGCTTTCTCGCCCAGCGCGGAATGCTCATCCCCGATCCCGCACGCACGGCGGACCGCCATCTCGCCGCCGTCGACCGTCTGATCGCCAGCTTCCCCGCCCCCATGGACAGTGAACTGCGCGGCTGGGTCACAGTCCTTCAGCCCTGCTGCCCTCCCAAGCTGCTGAGATCCAGCTCGATGAACTCGACCTCGCCCACGGCGTCCTACGGCTGCCCAGGCGCACCATCTACCTCGAAACCCTCACCACGGAGCTGCTCACCCAGTGGCTCCGCATGCGGCAGCAGACATGGCCCGCCTGCAGCAACCCCCACCTGCTCGTCAGCAGCCAGACGGCCCTCGACCCTTCCGGCCCACCCGTCAGCAAGATGCTGCTCAGTACGGCGTTCGACCGCACCGGCCTCACCGCCCGAGCCCTGTGGCAGGACCGCGTCCTGAACGAAGCCCGCCACGGCGCCGACCCCGTCCATCTCATGCGCCTGTTTGCCATCTCCGACTCCACCGCCATGAAATATGTACACACAGCGCACCCCGAAAAGACCGGACGCGTTCACTCCTGACTAAGCCTCAATTCACCGAGCACTGGCCGGTTCAGAGCTTGGAAATGAGGACGGGTACCTCTGAGCTGGGATGATGGGATCTCCTACGGTTCCACATCCACAGACCGAGAAAACATCCCCGAGATGCAATCTCCCCACGCCGCTGCGGCGGTCTGCGCCTTGTTCGATCACCGGAATCTGGTTGCGGACGTTGTCGCCCCACCGTTGCGAGTTCTTGTCACACTGTCGGAACTGATAGCCAGGTTATGGGGAGGCCGGGTTGGACCCAGGGAGGGAGCCCAGATGGCGAAAGCCTGCACCACTGGGCTACGGTCCTGCCGTCGATGCGGTGACCAACGTTGCAGCTCCGCTCCTTGCGGGGTTCAGCATCGTCACAGTCGGCGTCGTCAGCGCAGACGGTGACAAGTTCCGCTGGCCCGGAGCGGTGCTGTTATGCCTGACCTCGGCAGCGTTCATGTTCGTAAGCTGCTTGCAATTGGGGTTCCATGCCCGCCGGCACCTGTACTCGTGGGCGGATATCACGGCGTGGTGGACCGAGGACGAAGTACATGATCATCTAGACCTCCTGCGCGTAGAACAGCATGCTGACTTCCAGCTTTGGGGCCGGTGGCGCCGATGGGCCCACGCGGCGTACAGCGCAGGCATGGTCATGTTGTGGGCCGGTGTCGCACTGGCCCTGGTGCCCCCGGTGCGTAGTACCCTCCCCGCTGGCCAGCTCCGATGGGCGGCGGTCGCGGTCGCGGCCGCCGCCGCGGTGGTGGAAGCGGTGTGGACTGCCTATACGCCAGTGAGGCACTGGATTCGTCGGCGCCAAGTTCTCGCTGGAGGCGCACACGAGTGATGAACCGAGGCCGCCGGAGCCTTGGCCCTGGGAGGAGCCCCCGGACTGGTCAGAGGACCCGCTGGGGGCGGCTCCCCCTGAGGGCCATCCTGTCCGGCCTGCCATCACACTCTGGCCCACCATCCCTCCTGCGAACTGAAGCGCATGAGCATCGAAGTCGCCAACCTGCTCGGCTACGAGAGAGCCCTTGCTCGGCTCGTAGCGGCTGACTTGGCGCCTGGCCCAGACACGCGAGGTGAGGACAGGTCAGCTGCCTCTACCGACTCCTCAAGCGGATTGCGCGCGTGGCTGAGGCTCCGCCTGGGGCGCGGGGTTGACGGAACATCTGGCCAGCCTCCCGACCATGGTGGGACTGAGTGAGACATTTATTTTGGATATTTTGGTTGTGGCACAATTATCCAACCGCGCTCGTGGGAGTGTTTTTGGTTGTCTGGGCAGTAGGAGCGGCTTCAGCCCCCGTCAAGGAGCTTCGGTTACTGCAGCGTGGCGTCACCGCTCAAGGCGTGGCGATGCGGGTGCGGGTACGTTCACGCGGTACCGCTACGACCAACACCCGCTACCACATGGCAGAGGTTTATTACTGGACGCCGGACGGGGAGCACTACGTCGAAGTCGAGGTCAGCTCCGGTATCAAGCGCGGTAGCACCGTCGCTGTCTTCTATGATCCGTTGAAGCCAACCCGTGCAGGGGAGGCTCCGGCCTGGACATTCTTAGTTGTTTCGATCGTATTGAGCCTTGCGGGAACTGTGGCGGCCGTGTGGTATTGGCATTGGGTCATCAGTGGCGGCAGGATCGGGTTCTGAAGCTTAGCTACTTGCCCCTGAAAAAGGGTTTGTCCAGCTGAGAGGCGATATCGGGTGGGATCGTGGCGGTGTCTCCTGTGGGTGGGTGTCGTGTCATCGGCTGACGACGGCCATCCGCTGCAGGTTGTAGGCGAAGATCCCGAGTCCGGTCCAGGTCTGCGCGCCCGCCAGGCGGCGCAGGCGGGTGCGGCGGAGTCCGAAGGTGCGTTTGAGGTGGCTGATGCGGGCCTCGATGCCGACTCGCCAGTTGCGCATCCGTCGGAATGAGCGGCTGCGTTCGTACTCGCAGCGTGCCTTTCCGGGCTTTCCCGCTCGTTGAAGGCCGATCCGCTGGACGCCGAGTTCGGCGAGTGCCCGGTCGTTGGCCGCGGTGCCGAAGCCGCGGTCGGCGACGGCCGTGCCGGGCGGGCGGCCGGTCAGCGTGGTGACGCGTTCCACCGAGGGCACCAGTTGGGGTGCGTCGGGTGGGTTCCCGCGCTGAAGTTGGTGGTCGACGACGAAGCCGCGTTCGTCCTCGGCCACCAGTGCGGTGTAGCCGAACTGGGTGGGGTGCTGCGGCTTGCCCTTGCGGATCGGCCGGGCATCGGGGTCGGCCAGGGAGACCAGCCGGTCGGGAATCGAGCGGATGCCCGCCAGCCGCACAGCGGTCTGCTCCAGCAGTCGGCGGGTGCCCGCCGCGGTCTCGGCCAGCTCCCTCAGCACATGCGCGAGCTGTCCTGACGGCCGTTTGCCCAGTGTCCGACGGGCGTTGCGCTCCACTGCGGTCACCTCCCGAAGTGTCGCGCGGGCCACGGTGGCAATCTCGCCGGTAAGCCGGTCGATCTCTCCCATGGCCTGGCCGGTGCGGCGCCGCAGGGTGCGGGAGATCTCCTTCAGGCGGCGGCCGGCTGACCGGCTGCGGTCCCGGAAACGGGTGCGCCCGGCCGCGCCCGCGGCCTTGATCCGCCGCACCAGCCTGCCCAGCTTGCGCACCCCGTGCTCCAGCAGATCGGCGTCCGTGGGGTGGTCGATGTCGGCCTCGACCACGGTGGTGTCGATGCGCAGCTTGCGGGACCGCAGCAGCTTGTCCTCGACCAGCTTGCCCAGCAGCGCGGCGTTGAGGTGTTCCACGGTCTGCGGGCCACTGCGGCGAACCAGTTTGATCAGCGTGGTGGGGTGCGGCACCGGAGAGGTCAACGGGATCCGGCAGAACCGCCGCCAGCTGAGCGAGTCGGCCACCTCGCGGCATAACGTCTCGTAGCCGAGCTGGTAGCGGTGCTTGAGGTACAGCAGCCTCAGCAGTGTCTCGACCGGGACTGAGGGACGCCCCAGCCGCTCGGCGAACACCGCCCGCCACGGGGCGATGAACCGTTCGTCGTCCAAGAACGCATCGATCCTGGCCAGCTCCGCGGGCAGCTGTCGCGCCTGTTCCGGCAGCACCTCCCACCACGTGTCCGGCACTCCCGCGACACGCAACATCGCCACCACCCCCGGCCGCCGATGACCGACGTCAACTGTCCCGGCCAACCGATGGCTCGCACCAGCTCTCCCCAAGGCATCACACCGCTGGCAGCCCCGACTTCTTCAGGGGCAAGTAGCTAGACCATTCGCAGGCCGGCCTGACCGATCGCGTTCGCGATGCCCCACTCCTTCGAGCCGGCTCACCGTTGATACCGAGCATGGCGAGAGCGTGCCAATCCTGGATCAGGCCTTGCGCGTCGACCGGGCGGGCCCGCGGCGCAGGGGGGGGTGACTGGACGTCAGCCGCCGTATTGCGGGACGGCCGGACAGGAGATCGACTCTGAGCGCGAGGGCCGTGAGGCCGAGCCGAGCGCGGGGATCATCGACGCGCAGTCGGTGCGGGCCGCGGCTTCGGTGCCTGCCGCCTCACGGGCTACGACGGCGGGAAGAAAAGTAGCGGGCCGCAAACGGCACATCGTGACCGACTGCCTGGGCCTGCTCCTGGTCGTCGCGGTCACAGCCGCGAACATCGGCGACCCGGCCGACACCATCGCCGCGGCACCATCGCTGCGGGCGCGGGGAGCAGTGGCTGGCGGCCACCTGGATGTCGTAGCCGCCTGGACCATCCCCGCGGATGCGAGGCAGATCCACGAACTGGTGCAGGAGCAGACCGGCTGGGGACCATACCCGCGGGTGCGGGGAGCAGTTGAGATCCGCAGGGAGGCCAAGGCCGTTGTGGGGACCATCCCCGCAGGTGCGGGCAACGTCTAGTGTCGGCGATGCGTGAATCGTCGTTCTGGATCACTTTCAGTGCCGGGGCCACGGAGGGTCACCGGCACTGAAAGTGATCTCTAAAACTGATCTAAAACTGATCTAAAACTGACGATCATCGTTGACACCTGGGTCTCCGGCCACTACGGAGATCCACATGTCGAAGTCCACCCCTGCAACTCCGCCGCTTGACCGTGAGGCCAAGCGGCGCCTGGCGGTGATACGCCACGTCGAAGAGGTCACCGGGAACGTCGCGATGTCCTGCCGGTACTTCGGGATCAGTCGGCAGGCGTACTACACCTGGTACCGCCGCTACCAGGCCGAGGGCGCCGAGGGGCTGCGCACCCGTTCCAAGGCACCTAAGCACAGCCCCAACGCGACGCACGTCGAGGTAGTCGGAAAGATCATCTATCTGAGGCAGAACTACCACTTCGGACCCGAGAAGATCGCCATGTATCTCAAGCGGTACCACGACGTCACCATCAGCAAGTCGGGCGTGTGGCGGATCCTCAACCGCCTGGATATGGGCCGCCTGCCGGCCTCACAGCGCTACAAGCGTCACGACCGCAGATGGAAGCGGTACGAGAAGCAACTGCCCGGCCACCGGGTGCAGATCGACGTGAAGTTCATCGAGCCACTCGCCAACGCGCCCCAGGGGAGGCGGGGCGGCCGCAACAAGTACTACCAGTTCACTGCGATCGACGACTGCACAAGGCTGCGCATCTACCCGACGCTGAACCAGACCACCGCCATCCAGTTTCTGGACTACGTCACCCAGCGCCTGCCGTTCCAGGTCGAGGTCATCCAGACCGACAACGGTGCCGAGTTCCAGTCCGCTTTCCACTGGCACGTGCTCGACAAGGGCATCGCCCATACCTACATCAAGCCCCGCACGCCGCGACTGAACGGCAAGGTCGAACGTTCCCACCGCATCGACGCCGAGGAGTTCTACCGGCTCCTCGACGGCGTCATCATCGACGACGCCGAGGTCTTCAACGACAAGTTGCGCGAGTGGGAGGACTACTACAACTACCATCGCCCCCACGGTGGCCTCGGCGGCCAGACCCCCTACGAACGCCTCAAGCAGAAGACCACGGCCCAGGCGTAATCGAAGATCGTCAGTGGCACAACGACATTTCAGCAGGTCACAGCCTTCCGCCGGTGGCCCCGTACGGGGGCACCCGAGCAACACTGCCCTGCAGCGCCTCGTATGCTCACGCTCCGGCTCCGCAACGGCGGTGGGCCAGGCAAAAGGGGCGGGGCGATGTTGGACGGGATAGAGCTGTGGCTGCGCAAGGCCGGTGGACGTCTGCTGATGGGCGTGCTCACAACGGGATATGCGTTGGCTCGTGAGCGGTGGTGGCTGCCGTTGCGCGTGTTGGCCCTCCTCGTCGGCATCGGGCTGGTGTTGGAGTGCGGGGTCGAGACATGGAAGCTGATCCGCAGTCGGGAATCGGCCAAGACGGCGTTGGATCGCCTGGAGGCATCCCAGCGTTGGGAAAGCGTGCCGTGAAGACCAGGCAGCGGTGACGTAAGACGTGGAAGAGCTAGCCGATCCAGGAGCGAGAAGCGGGGAAGCGCCGTGGCGAAGCTGCGCGTGACAGTGTGCCTACCGGCGGAGGCCGCGGACGATCCCCAGGCCGCATTGACCGCCGCCCTGGCTCCGTTCGACATGGACTCCGACAACCCCGTAGACCGTGGCATGTGGGACCACTGGACGATCCTGGGCGGCAGCGACGGCACCGGGTTCGCGGTCACCCCGGGCCACTGGGACGATCCCCGGCTCATCCACGACATGCCCGGCTGGGAGGGAACGCCCCTGCTGAGCGCGCCGGGGGTCTGCGCAGGCGGGCCGCGCGGCCTGCTCGACTTCACCCGCCCCATGACTGCCGCCGAGCGGGCACGCGGAGCGTCCTGGGACCTGTGGCAGGAACTGTCCGCCACACATCCCCCTGCGGTGCCCCTGTCAGACTTCCTGGACCGCTGGGAGACCGATCCGCAGGCGTTCCTCGGCGATAAGTACGGGGATGCGATGTTCGCCGCCTACCGCGAACAGCCTTTGATCAAGGCGTACTTGGATCATCCGTTCAGCCTCGGCCTGGGTGAGCTGTACTTTCCGAACCCAACCGAGCACCCGGTGATCGCGTTCGAGGGAGACCGGGCGGATTATCTCCGCCCGGCAGCCGATCAGGACTGGTGGCACCGGGACGTGCTCACCGTCGACGGCTGGTGGATCGAGCCCAGCGGGCACACAGTCCACGGCGCCTGCGACCCGCAAGAGTGCCCTCACACCGCCCCGGCCGTCGGGCCGGAGACCGAGCAGTACCTGCACTCGCTGCCGGAGGACACCCTCCTGATACGGCTCCGCTGCCACTGCTGAACCGAATCACGGCCCTTCCGGAACGGAGAGAAGCGACGAAATGCGCTCACAGGGCGCCAGTTCGCGTCGGCAGGGGCAATCGATGCTCGCCGTGTCGTCAGCGTGACGGATGAGGGCCGTCACGGGATGGCGCAGAGAGTCGATCGCTCTCATGAAGCGGATGAGCTAGGCGATCGCGTCGGGCTCGCGGACGGAGCGGTACGGCCGCATGCACCAGCCGGGGCTTGGGTTCCGGAGGGAGTGGGGGTCGCCGAAGCGCTACGAGTTGAGGAACCACTGGCAGTCGAGGAGGAATCCTCGGAGGGTGTGGCGGAGTCGTCCGTGGACCAGGTGGGGGAGGGATCCTCGGCCCAGGTGGGGGAGGGCCAGTAGAACGGCCGACTGGTGATGATCATCTGCGGTTCGTGAGCGACTGCCGCCTGTGCCGTGGTCCCGCCGGGCTGGAGAGTGGCCCGAGGGGGGAGCGGCGCGACAGAGTGGGCGCGGGTGGGCCGACAGGAGTTGGAAAGCTGCCCGGTGAGGGAGTCCGCAGCCAGCGTGATGGCCAGCCCCATCCCGGCCACTCCCACTCCGGCCGCCGCAAACAGAGGGCGCCACGCTTGGCGAGGAGGTAAGAGACCCGCGCCCCACCGCGAGGACGTCCTGTCAGTGTCAGCGCGCGCAGGGACGGGCAGCTCCTCGGCGTCCTGCAGTGCCCGTAATTGCAGCCGCTCGGCCTCCGCCTGCGCCCGCTGCAGCAGCTCGTCGGCATCATGCTGAGCCTGGGTGCGCAAGCGCTCCGCATCAACCTTCGCGCTGGCACGTATAAGGGCGGCTTCCTCGTGCGTAGTTGCGCGGACCTCCTCGGCTTCCCTAAGGGCCTGGTCGACCATGTCCTGCACGGTGGCGCGCACGCGCGCCCACGGGGCGTGGGCCTGCCGCTGCAGGAACTTCACGTGCTGCCACCGGCCGCGCCATTGGTCCACGAGCTCCGGGCGGGCCCCGGAGGCGGCCGGGGTGTCCGGCAGGGGAGGCTGCGGGGTGCTGACCACCCGGACGAATTCCAGCAATGCCTCCAGGGAGGGAAATCGCTTGCCGGACAGCACCTCGTTGAGCCCGGCCTTCGTCAGCCTCGGCCGGTCGGACGCCTTGACGAGGGTGGCGTAGGACGCAGCGCCGTACGCGATGTGGAGGCGGTTCAGCTCAATGGTGAACTCGCGCCATGCTTCCTCGTACGCGGCGACGGCGGCCGCGTCGTCCGGCTCCACCTGGGGATTGCTGTATGTCACCGGATCACACTCCCTGTTGCGAATTGCCACGTTAGAGGGTCCGGTGTCTGAACGTCCGCGGATTGGGTCGAACGATCCTGAACGCCTTGGGCCGTTCAGCATTGCGCCGGTTCACACAGGCCGGTGACCTGCGGCGTCCGGGTCTATGCGGGGCTGTACAGATCACTAGGTGCCCGGGGGTGTGCGGCGGTCTGCTGGAGGCATGGCTGACATCGACACAACCTCCCCAATGCCCGATCCCGAACTGCCCCCCGCCCCCAGGGGTACAGCGCTGCCGCCCGAGCCGACGCGGCACCAAGTACTTGACGTGGTGGTCCTGGTCGCCCTGCTGGCCGTATGCGCCGGGGTATACCGCGCCGTCGGGAACGCCGGCTTCTCCGTGATCATCGGCGCAGTCGCCGGCCTGTATGGCACTTGGCGCATCCGGCGCTGATCGGGCAGGGGGGGCGGATCCGTGCGTCGCCGCTGTGGCGCCGAAGGTTTCGTCAGTCGGCGTTGCCTTGGCACGGTGAGCCGAAACGCTTACCGGGCCTCTGCGAGGTCAACCAGCTGATGCATCAATGCTGGCGGCAGCGCCGGATTGGCCGCGGCGGCGAACGCACTGTCCGGCAGCGTGAGCCGCCGCATCAGCTCCCCGGCGGGGAGCCTCGGGTCACGCACCGCCCAGCCTCCCACATCCGGATCGTCCGCCAGCCGCAGCGGTCGGCGGAGGAGACGCTGCGCGAGGCTCGCGCGGAGTCCGAGAAGGGTACTGGCCGAGGCCAAGGAGTCGGCGGCCAAGCAGCTGGCGTCCGCCGAGTCCCTCAATGAGCAGCGCACCCGTACCGCCAAGGTCGAGATCGCCCGGCTGGTCGGCGTTGCCACCACCGAGGCCGAGGCGGAGGCGGACCGGCTGCGGGCCGAGGCCCATGAGACAGCCGAGGAGCTCAAGGGCGCCGTGAAGGACTACACCAAGGAGTACCGCGCCAAGACCGTCGAGCTGCAGGAGGAGGCGCGCCAGCTGCGCGGCGAGGCCGAGCAGCTGCACACCGAGGCGGAGTCGCGTCTGGCCGCCGCCGAGCAGCTCGCCGAGCGGACCGTCGCGGACGCCATCACCGAGGCGGACCGACTGCGCGCCGAGACCGCGGAGTTGTACGCCCAGCAACCGCCGCCGCTACCGGCCTCGTGGGTCCGTACCGATGCCTCGGACGCGCTCGCCTCCACCGAGCAGGACGCTTGGCGCGCCCGCACCGAGGCAATGACCGACGAGGAGCGTGCGCAGCTGGGCAAGCTGTTCTCGCGGGGCCGAGGTCCGTCGCCGCGTAAACAGCCCTGAACTGACCCTGCCGTACATGCTGAGGGGCCCCCGCCGTGGCGGGGGCCCTTCGCTGTCTTGACTACCAGCACTTCGCCGAGGGCAAGACCCAACAAGCGGCCACGAATATCGGCAGGCCCCAAGGCCGTTGCGTCCCGCACGGAGCGATGCGCCGTACCTGTGAGGCAACGGCGACTACACCGAGTGGTCCGCCTCACCTCCATATTTGGCCACGGCCAGCCTCAGCGTCCGCGTGCCGTTCTTGAGGCGGCCGGGCCAGTGGTGTCACCGCGGGTGCAGGTGTACTCAGCCGTGGTCTACCTCGTAACCGTACTGGTCGACGGTGGGATCGCGGTACCAGTCCTTATGCCCGCAATATGCATTCGACTTCCCCCCCACGTTCACCCAAGGGCCGTCAGACCACACGTATGCAGGCTGGTTGAGCGTTATCCAGCCGTAGCACCGGAGGGTGGCCCGAAAGTATCCGCTTCCCGAGCTACATGTCGCGTAGGTGTGGTAACTGTCCACCTTCACCGCCTTGCAACTGGCGGCGTCAGCGTGCGCGGGAGTGGTCGGCACGACCAGGGCAGCGGTGAGCGAGGCGGTGGCTGCCGCCATGGTCGCGAGGTGCTTGAACCTGCTCTTCACATTTGGCTCCTAGATGGATCGCTACGCATTGACGCGAAGGCGATGGACACGACTCGTCTTGATAGGCGCTGACCGACATCCACGCTTGAGGTTCCGTCATGGACTACAGGAGTCCCCTGCCCCAATGCGTCAGAGACTGCCTGAGTATGAGGACGCAGCACCATCTCTTTCCGCCCTGGTAAAGAGACGCCGGTCAGGACGGCTGCGATGTCGGCGAAGGCGAGGAAGTCGCGTCCCCCCGGACACCGACCCATGTACTTCATGGTCCGACTCCTGTCAGGTCCTGTGGCTTCCTCGCGCGGCGCGTCGCCGTACAACATGACGACGAACGGGACACAGCCAGATCGACAGCTCCACAGAGTTTTCTCCGGGACAAGCTGGCCCTCGTGGCGCGGTACGCGAGCGCCGGGAACACGACGTACTACCCGCTGGGTGAGACGGTGCCGGTCCACAAGGCGATGGGCAACGATGGGGCACCGGCCGCAATTCAGGTCGGTGACCCATCGTTAAGAGCTTGTGCTGGTTGAAGAATCGGCAGTCGGCGCGGGCGACGGAGGCCGGCGGCGCGGAGGTTGTCCAGCCGTCACCGAGGCTCTTGACGAGACCGTCAGCTTGAGAGGACCCGAATGTCGTCGATCGACATGTTGGCTGGTTGGCCGACGCCCCAGAATCCGGCGAAGGCGGTGACTGTGGTGTGGTCACCGGAGTTGAAGGAGACGCTGATCTGCCCGTAGCAGTCGGGCGTGGTCCGACGGGCACCATGCGGGTGCGGGTCCGAAGTGGCGTTCGACGGGCTGCGAGACGCCGGGGAGCCGGACTCCGAAGAATGCTGTGTTGACGTTGGTCGAGGTGCGGAAGAACCCGGTGATCACGTAGTTGGTGTGGGGGGCGTACCGGGATGGGCTGGGACAGTGCGTTCCACACCCGGTCCCCCGGGGAGCTGAGGACGGCGAACTTGTCGCCGGAGTTGGCAGAGCCGGGGACGGAGGCAATGGTCTTGAAGTCGGGACCGTCCCTGTTCCAGGGCTGGGAGACGGTGGCGGTGCGCTGCTGCTCGAATCCGCCGTCCTGGAGAGGGTTGCGGTACAGCAGCACGTCCACGTTCCAGGATCCGTAGTTGTCCCAGTCCTGGTCATCGCACGGATGACGCCGAGTACGAGGGGGCCCTTGACCGCCTCGGAACGTACCGCGCGTTTCTCGAACACGTGCCCTGTGGGTGGCAGCCGGCTCTGTCGCCGACCGCGCCCCCGGTGGAGGACCGCAATGTCTGAACACCGTGCCGACGGGGTCGCGGTTTCGCAGACGACCGTGAGGCGCGGTGAGCTGCCGCGCCGCAACCCGCAGCACGCCTGTAGCGGGACGCCTGCGAAGCTGCCCGTTCCCGATGCCGACGTACCTCAGTCGGGAGCAGGGGCAGGACGCCTGATCACGGTGACAGAGAAGAGGCGGCTGCCGCGGGTGCGGTTCGCCATGAGGCACCCGGTCAAGACGCTGCGCCGCAACCACCGCAAGTCAATCCGTCACAGCGGCTTCGGACTTCTGCAACTCACGATCATCGGCGCCTTCGTCGTCACTGTCGTGAGCTGGCTCACCGTTCAGTACGTCTCGCACGTCCCCTGAAGCCGGTCATCGCCCCGCAGCTGGACCCCCGTCGTTGCGCGGAGATGACCCACCAACTGGATCCCGCTCCGATCAGGCCGCGGCCTTCGTCCACGCTGGCGGCGGCCACCACCCCACTCGCCCTGCACAGCGATGAGAGGCCACCACTCGTGCCTGCCGCCTTCGGAAGCATCCGGGCAGAGCTGTACGCCCCCGATTACTTCAAGTTTGGCTCTCCGCTCGCCATCCCGGTGAAGAAGGCGGTCACCGTCGCCACGATCGTCGGCCTGGATGCTGAGATGGCGGCCGGAGGCGTGCGATAGGATCGCGGCGTCGGCGCACCCTGATCCTGGATGCGGTCGCCGAGGGGCGGATCACGACCCACGCCCTGACCGGAGAACTCGTACAGGTAGTCCGGCCGGACGGCAGCACCGGGCCCTGGCACCCGGGCCTCGACCAGCAGGCACTGTTCGGGGCGAAGACGGCACTTCGTGACGCGGCATTCACACTGGTCGTGGGTCTTTCGATGATGCGCGACTCGGAGATCCACGAGATCCTGCGGGAGCCCGTCGTCGAGCACTACAGCACTCCCGCCATCTCCTCCACGAAGATCAAGGGCACCACCAACCGCGCCGGCAAACACTGGTGGATCGCTGAACCCCTCGTGGAAGCCCTCGAAGTTGCCGAGGCCGTCTCTCTGCACCCCGAACGTGTCTTCTCGCCCGTCCACGCCACCAAGCAGGACGGCACCCTCGATGGTGTCGACATGCTGGCGTCGTTCGTGACCTTCGTGAACGCCGCCCGGAACTGGACCGGGCTCGACAAGATCCCCACCACATACATCCGCCCGCACATGTTCCGCAGAACGATGGCGATGCTCACCGACCAGTTCCCCAACTCCGAGACCGCCACCGGCATCCAGCTCAAGCACCTCGCCAAGAGGGCCCTGGCCAACGCCACCACCCGCGGCTACGCCGCCTCCGACACCGAGTGGGCCAAATACCTCGAAGACGCCCTCGACAACGTCAAGTTCCGCAAGATCAAGGACCTATACGAGCGCCACACCGCTGGCGAGGAAATCGGGTTCGGCCCCGGCGCCGAACGCGTCAAAGACGCCTTCGACCAGATCAACGCCACCGTCAAGGCCCGCAACGGGGACGCCCGCACCAGCGACACCCTGCTACGAACCACCAGAATCCACACTCGGTTCGGCATGCTCAACAACTGCACCGCCGATCACACCAACCCCGTCGGCGCTGTCTGCCTCGAGAACGCGATCGTCCCGGAAGGCCACACGGGCCCCCTCGATGAGCGCTGCCGGCCCGACCGATGCGCCAACAGCATGATCGGCCCCGAGCACCTGCCGATCTACGACTCCCACCAGCGCACACAGCTCGAACTCATCAACAGCCCCGCCACCCCGGCCTGCCGCCGGGACCTCGCTGAACGTGAACTCGACATCACCCGCAACGTGCTCAAGATGGCGGGAGGGGCCCGTGACGAGCCCTGACTCCGCCCCCGAAGACCAGGTCAGCCCCAAGACCGCCGCCGCACTCCGGGCCGCGATGACCCGACTCTTCGAAGGGCGTCCGCAACGGACCGACGGCCGCCTGACGAAAGAGAACCTCTACAAAGAAGCCCAGGTCAGCCGCGCGACGATGAACCGCGCACACGCTGTCCTGGCCGAATGGGACGCGCATCTCGCAGCCCACGGCAGCGTCACCCCCGGTGAGGCCAAACGCGACGTGGCGATCGCAGACCTCAAGCGGCGTCTGACGGCGAAGACCCAGGAATGCACGCTACTGGAGAAGAAGCTCAAGGCCGCCCACACCGCGATCGCTGCCCTCTTCCACGACAACGAAGCCCTGCGCCAACAGCTCGACAAGGACACATCTGCCACCGTCACGCCCCTCCGCCCGCGCGGTCCTCGCCAACCACGCTGAGATCGATCCAGGCTGAGGGAGAGAGCCCGCCGAGCTCCTTGCGGGTCCGGTGGATGAACTCGCGCACGTAGTCCTTGGCCCTGCTGGAATGGACGCGGGCGAGGATGTCCACGCTGCGATGTCCGAGTTTCGCGGCCGTGGTCGAGTCTTCCGAACGCCGTAGTGTTCACGTCGTCCTTGAGCGGGTCGAATGCGTGGCGTATATGTCGACGACGGGGAAAGTCCGACGTCAAGTGTCGGCGTACAACTGAACGTCCCCAGCCGCGTACGACTCTTTCGTGTACCGGTGCCGGCCCTGACGTGCACGTCGTACCAGCAGCGTGATCAGAGGGAGGCCGGTCGGTGACGACCCGATTCGCCGTGTTCGGCGCTGGCTCCTGGGGCACGGCGTTCGCCGTGGTCTTGGCCGACGCGGGATGCGAGGTCTCCCTGTGGGGGCGACGCTCCGAGCTGGTCGACGCCATCAACACCACTGGCACCAACCCGGAGTACTTCCCAGGCGTCGAACTCCCGACGGGGATCACGGCGACGACCGATCCGGCGAAGGCCGCGTCGGGCGCCGACTTCGTGGTGCTCGTGCCCCCCTCGCAGACGCTGCGCGCCAATCTCAGCGCCTGGACGCCTGCGATCGCCCCGACCACGGCGCTGGTCAGCCTCATGAAGGGCGTCGAACTCGGGACCGCCAAGTTGATGAGCGAGGTCATCGCCGACGTCACAGGTGCGGGCCCGGAGCGCATCGCCGTTGTGTCGGGGCCCAATCTGGCCGGTGAGATCGTCCGGCGACAGCCTGCGGCCAGCGTCGTAGCCTGCAAGGACGAATCCGTCGCCATGCGGCTCCAAGCCGCCTGTCACACCAGCTTCTTCCGCCCGTACACCAGCAGCGACGTGATCGGCTGCGAGCTCGGCGGCGCCGTGAAGAACGTCATCGCCTTGGCCGTTGGCATTGCTGACGGCATGGGCCTCGGCGACAACACCAAGGCAACACTAGTCACCCGGGGCCTCGCCGAGACCACCCGCCTCGGCGAGGCGATGGGCGCCGACCCACGCACCTTCGCGGGTCTGGCCGGCATGGGCGACCTCTTCGCCACCTGTTCCTCACCCCTGTCACGCAACAACACCTTCGGCGCCAACCTCGGCCGCGGAATGACGCTGCAGGAGACCATCGCCGCAACAAAGCAGACTGCGGAGGGCGTGAAATCCTGTCTGTCCGTGCTTGACCTCGCGCACCGCCACGGTGTCGACATGCCCATCACCAACACGGTCGTCGACATCGTCCACAGCGGGAAACCCCCTCAGGCAGCCGTCAAGGAACTCATGTCGCGTTCAGCGAAGCCTGAGCGGCACTGACTCATCCTCAGCCTCCACGCTAGAAGGTGTTGAGATCTTGAACCCACGCGCCCTGACCAGCCTGCGGCAGCCGGGTTGCAGCCTTCAACGAGCTTCTGCACGGAATCCCCGCACCGGTCCTCGCCGACCTCGTCGGCTGCAACCCGCGATTCGCCGCGGAACGCGCCTCGGTCCTCGCGACCGACTGGGCCAACTACGCCGCCGTCCGAGCCCGCTTGTCGCCCGCACATCCGTGACATCCAGAGGCATATGAGCACGTCAAATATGGGATGGCACCGGTTCCGCGATCCCCGGTCCCGCATTGTCGAGGGGGATCGGCCCGGACCGGGGCGGGGACGCTCCGGCAGGGGATCTGCGCCTGGGCCACCCGACCTCGGGCTGTTAGCCTGCGGTATCTGTCTTCGCGTGTCTGCCCACGCGCTCCTACAAGTCCTACGAGTTCGGGGAGTATGTGTTGGCAAGGGCGGCAACCCGGTCGTCTCTGGTTGTTTGATCCACGGAATCATCCTGGAGGTCAATGCCGCCGGCCAGCCAGCCGCCATCGATGGTGAACACGCTGCCGGTGATGAACGACGCGCTATCACTGGCCAGGAACGCGACCAGGTTGGCGACCTCCTCGCTGCGCCCCGGTCGGCGCAGTGGAAATCGGCTATCGACGTCGAGTTCCTCGCCCATCTTCCGCATGAGATCGTTGCTGGCGATGTACCCCGGGCAGATGGTGTTGACCCGGATACCGACCGGCCCCAGCTCCAGGGCAGCCGACTTGACCAAACCGATCACACCGTGCTTCGACGCCGAGTACGCCGATGACATCCGAACACCGGTGATCCCGGCCGCCGACGAGGTGACCACAACCGAGCCACCACCCACGTCGTGCATCGCCCGACCCGCCGCCTGCAGACCGAGCAGTACACCGCGCAGGTTCACCGCCATCGTGCGGTCCCACTCCTCCAACGGGTACTCCAGAACACCGGCCCAGTGCCCCGTTCCAGCGTTGAGATGTGCGATATGTACGGCGCCGTAACGGGCAACCGTCTCGCGGACCATCGCATCGTTGTCCTCCGGCGATGCCACGTCGACCCGCAGCCCGAACGCCTCGCCACCAGCAGCCGCGATCTTCTCGGCCGTCCGCTCAACACGCTCGACGTTACGTCCGGCGCAGCACACCCGCGCTCCCAGGGCCGCCAGCGTTGCCGCAGTCGCCGCGCCGATACCGGACCCCGCCCCGGTCACGACCGCCACCTTCCCGGCCAGCGAAACCGTTCCTTGCTCCGTCATAGTCATCAATTGCTTCCTTTCCTGATCCGAGATCGAGTCCGTTGGTGTTCAGTGAAGAGTGAGCGCGGTCGCGGATGTGACGTGGGACAGTTTCTCGGGGTTGCGGACGTAGTAGAGGCCGGTGATGCGGGCGTTCTCGACACTGATCGCCATGACGCCGTCGATCTCGCCGTCCAGGCGGACGAGCAGTGCCGGGTTGCCGTTGATCACGGTCGGTTCGGTGGTGATCGTTCCTTCGACCTTGCCGATGCCGCCGGCGAACATACGGGCCACTCGCTCGGCGCCGGTGACCGGCCGCAGCGCGGCGTGTTTGATGCCGCCGCCGTCGCTCATCAGGACGACCTCGGGGGCGAGTACATCGAGGAGGGCCTGCGGGTCCCCGGTTTCGACGGCGCGCTGGAACGACATCAGGACCGCCTGGCTTTCGTTGGAGGAGACCACCTGGCGGGGGCGGCGGGCATCGACGTGCCGGCGGGCGCGGTGGGCGATCTGGCGGACGGCCGCAGGGCTCTTGTCGACGGCGGCCGCGATCTCGTCGTAACTGATGTCGAAGACCTCGCGCAGTACGAAGACAGCACGCTCGGTCGGTGACAGCGTCTCGAGGACGAGCATCAGCGCCATCGACACGCTCTCGGCGAGCTCGACGTCCTCGGCCACGTCCGGCGCGGTGAGCAGCGGCTCGGGCAGCCAGGGGCCGACGTATGCCTCCCGGCGGCGCTTCATGGTGCGCAGCCGGTTGAGCGCCTGGCGAGTGGTGATCCGGACCAGGAAGGCGCGCTGGTCGCGCACCTGCCCCCGGTCGGCCTTGACCCATTGCAGCCAGGTCTCCTGGAGGACGTCTTCGGCGTCGGCGGCCGATCCGAGTACCTCGTAGGCGACGGTGAAGAGCAGGTTGCGGTGGTCGAGGAACGCCTCGGTCGCCGGGTCGGTGGCGTCGTCGCTCAACTCTCGTCCCTTCTCCTCGTCCTTCGTGGTCGGCCGTGGTGGCCGACCACGTTCGCGTGCGTCCACAGCACGAGCCTCGCAGCACGCACCGGTCAGGCTGCCCGGTCGGCGGCGGCCGGTGCCTCGGCGCGGTGGGCGCGCAGCAGCTGCCGACGCTTGGCGACACCGCCCGGCATGCGGTGCAGGCTGAACGAACCGGGCTTGTGCGCCTCTCCCGCCAGGTGCTTGGGGATGCCCTTGCAGACCATTTCCTTGATCCTGGCGCCCAGGCCATCGTCGATGTGCAGCCACACCGCAACGTCGGACCTGTTGGCGAACTGGTAGATGCCCGCGCTTCGGCCCAGGCTGATGCACTGGGCGTACATCGACTGGTGGAGGTTCTCCGGCTGCTCACCGGCGAGTCGGCTGAGCACGGTGTCGGCGGCCCGCGCGCCCAGCGGCGACGCGTTCAGGCAGCTCATCCGCAACGGCAGGCCGGACGGCGCCGCCGAGTCCCCGGCCGCGAGGATGCGCGCGTCGTCCACGCTCGTCAGCGTCTCGTCCGTGAGCAGGCGGCCCACGGCGTCGGTGCTCAGCCCACTGCGCGCGGCCAGGTCGGGAACGCCGAAGCCGACGGTCCAGACGGTGACCTCGCTCGGCAGCTCACGGCCGTCGGCGAGCCGCACGGCGTCGCGGGTCACCGCCGTCACCTTCGCGTCGGAGCCGTCGATGACCGTCACACTGAGCTTGGCCAGCCGCTTCGCAACCGAGCGCCGGCCCCGCGTGTGCAGGTACGGGCCGAGAACTCCGCCGCAGACCAGGGTCACCCGGCGGCCCTGTTCCGCCAGTTCGGCGGCGGTCTCGATGCCGGTGGGACCGGCGCCGACCACCGTCACCGGGGCCGTCGCGGGCGTGGCGTCGAGGACCGCACGCAGCCGCTGTGCCTCCTCCAGGGTGGCGATCGGGTAGGCGAACTCAGCCGCGCCGGGCACGCTCGGTTCCGCGCTGCCGCTGCCCACGGCGTAGATCAGGTAGTCGTAGTCGAGCGTGGCGTCGGCCGCCAGCGTCACGCTGCGCGCGGCCGCGTCGATCCGCGTCACGGTGTCGACCACCAGCCGAACCCGCTCGGCCAGGACGTCCTGGTAGGCGACGACCGCGTCGTGGGACCCGCCCACCAGCTGGTGCAGGCGGACCCGGTGGACAAGATCCGGGCGCGGGTTGATCAGCGTCACGGTCACGTCGTTGCGCAGCGTCAGCCGATTCGCGGCCATCACGCCCGCGTATCCGCCACCGATCACGACCACATGCGTGTTCCCAGTCATGGTGCCTCCTCCGTTTCCGGGTGTTCGGCCATAAGTCACCGCACCATCGGTCGCTGTGACAGGGTGTGAATCAGATCACCTCACTGGGCTCGGCGGGAGCTGTGACCGCATTGGCTCGCCAGAGTGGGTCAGGCCGCGCTTTCGAGAGGGCGTCCCAGCAGCGCGGCAACTCCCAGCGGCAGAGGCCGACCAGGTAGATCGCGAACGGGGGCTGCCAGGAGTGGTTGCCCAGCCCCGGCGGCCAGCGGGTAGGCGTCCCCCGGCGATCGTCGCGGTGGTGCGCCCGCCCATCTCCCGGTCCCGCGCACTGCTCTGGTAGGCGGCGAGCAGCGCGGTGGTCGAGCAGGTGAACGCTGCCGCCGCCCCGTAGGTCGCGAGCTCGACCGTGAGCGGGACGCGTGGTCCGAACTGGTCCGCAGCAGCCCGCGCACGAAGTCCCGCGCCCGAAGCCGTGGTTCGACCCGCGCAAACCTCGCCGCTATCCGGCCCATCAGACCCTCGAACGCCTCCTGCCACCGGGCAGGGTCTACGCTGTGACCTGCGGCCACCGCATGATCTTCGTTTGTCCACACAGCTCACGATGATCACGCCACAGCCGTCGTCTCACCGGCCCTGACCAGCCAACATTTGGCAATCTGTGGCTGGAGTAGGCGGCGGCCGAAGGGGCGACGCAGGCGCGCCGTCCCGTGTCAGGAGGACACATGCGACGTGGCGAAGTCTGGTGGGCAGATTTCGACGAGCGGAGGGCAGTCGTACTGCTGTCGGGAGAAGAGGCGTCCGGCTTCTTGGCGATGCAGGTCGTCGCTCCCGCGGGCACCGATCTCAGCGGCGTGGCCGTTGAGGTGGCAGTAGGTGCCCCCGAAGGACTGCCTCTCGAAGGCGTCCTGAGAGTCGCACTTCCACGTCCCGACCTCATCCCTTGCACTTGGCTGGTCACCCTGACCAGGGAAGATCTGATCGGGCGTGCGGGCGTCCTGCCGTCCGCGAAGCTCGGCGAGATCGAGGATGCCCTTCGCCTCGGTGGACTTGAGTAGGCGGAGAAGGACGGACGCCGCCGATGGCGCGGCCGATCTCGTCCAGATGGTCAACGGTGACCGCGCCTCTCCCTCCGAGTCGCGGCCGGCTCGGCTGCTGGGCAACGTACGCCACCGCCGGCACGGGGATCTCCCCGGCGTCCGCCGGGAACCGGGCCCCCACCTCGAAGAATCTCAGCAACAGCGCGAACCCTAGCTGGTGCGCTGTATCTACCCAATCGAGTCGTCGAGAGGAGCCAGGGACGGCGACGCCCCGCCGGTACGGGGACGAGCGGGTCTTTTAGCGATCGTCCAGGGGGCGTTGACCAGGCGTCGGGGCCGAGACGGGCGCACCTCACGCATAGTGTCGGCCAAGACGTCTCAGCCGCCATTTCGCCACCGCCCCCCGGCAGGCTCTCGCCAACACCGCTGACCTCCAGGCCAATCACGTGGCCGGCGCCAAGCCACATGTCTCATGAGACACGCTGAGCGCGAAGAACGCACCTTCGGCGAACACCTCGGCCAGGGCATGACCGTGGCCGAAGCAACCGCCGCGACCAGCCAGACAGCAGAAGGCGTCAAGTCGTCCCAGTCGATCCTGGAAGTCGCCCAACAGCACGGGGTGGAGATGCCCATCACCGAAGTCGTCGTCGCCGTCATCCAGGGAACGGTCACCGTCGCCGAGGCCGCCGCCATGCTGATGGCACGGTCCCCCAAGCCCGAGCAGTACGGCACCTGATCACCCCGCGCCGCTAGGAGGTCATTCCCTTCCCGAAGGGTGAATCAGAGCCTGATGGTTGCCTGGCAGGTGACGTCCGTGACGGGAATGCGTGGGGAGGCAATGGGGAAGATGCTTGACCGCAGGCGTGGGACCCTGCACGTGCGCTTCGCCATCGACAATCAGCCGTCTGAGTCGTGACGCGGCGGCTCGTCTGTCAGGCGCCGGATGAGGTCCATAAGGCGTTGTTCGGCTTCCGGACTCAGTGGGCCAGGTGGCTGCGGGACTTGGTCGCGCAGTTCGGCGGCAGTTGGGTCCTGGGCGGCCAGGCCCTCGGCGGTGGCTGCTCCGAAGCGCCGGATGACTTCCTGAAGCCGGGCTCGCTGTTCGGGGGTAGCGTTGGTGAGCTGGGCGCGGAGGGTGTCGCGGATCTCCTGGAGGCGATCCACGTCCGCGATGTTCCCGGGGATCTCCTGAGTCATCAGCACCCGGATGCTTGTCTCGTCCGGGGTAGGGCGGGCAGGCTCACTGTGCTCGTCGTCCGGCTCGCGGGCGATCCAGCTCCAGCCGTGCTCGGCCATGCCTTCCCTGGTCCATGCCATCAGCAGGTCCGCGCCCTCGTGGACGCGTGACATGTCGTGACCGCCGCCAGTGGCGAACCAGCGCAGCAGTGCGCCGGCTGCCGGTTTCTCGGTGTCGCAGGAGGAACACAGTTCCAGGTGGATCGGAATGCCGTTGGGTGCGGTTCGTTTCGAGTGAAGCTCGCGATCAATCGGTGAGGTCGTAATCCTGCTGGTCGGGGTGGGTAGAGGCGCGGGTGCTCATGGGCGGCGTGGAAGCGCTCGGTTCCTCACGTACCCGCCTGCTCCGCGCAGGACGCGGCGAGAGCACAGCGCCCGCCGCGACCGATGTTCCCGGCAGCAGAACGGCTGCAACCGGCCCCGTGAGGCGGCTACCGTAGGGGCGGATGAGCCGACCGGAAGGGCGGCAGCGCGGGGATGACGTCGACGGGGGACTTCGAGACCTTGGTGCAGCGGTACCGGCCGGAGCTGCTGGCGCACTGCTACCGGATGCTCGGCTCGGTCCACGACGCCGAGGAACTCGTGCAGGAGACGTGTCTGCGGGCGTGGCGCGCGCGGGACCGTTACGACCCGTCGCGTGCCTCCCTGCGGACCTGGCTGTACCGGATCGCCACGAATGCGTGTCTGACCGCGCTGGACGGGCTCGGCCGCCACCCCATGCCCTCGGGTCTGGTCACCGAGAGCGAACCGCTGCGCCCGCTCGTCCACGGCGGGGAGGCAACCTGGTTGCAACCACTCCCGGATAGCCTGCTCGGCCTGGGCGCCCCGGCCACCGCGGCGATCGACAGGGGCAGCCTGCGGCTGGCCTTCGTCGCAGCACTGCAATTGCTGTCACCGAGAGAGCGCGCCGTCCTGATCCTGCGCGCCGTGCTCGACTACCCGGCGGCGGAGGCAGCGGACATCCTGGAGACCTCGGTCGCGGCCGTGAACAGCTCGCTGCAGCGGGCTCGCGCCCGGATCCGGGCCGCGGGAGTGCTGCAGGAGCAGGTCGCTGAGCCTTCCGACGCAGAGCAACGGTCGTGGGTGGACCGGTACATGGCGGCCTTCGTCCGGGCGGACATCCAAGGGCTGCTGCAGGTCGTGACCGAGGACGTCCTCATTGAGATGCCGCCCATGGTCAACTGGTTCACCGGCCGGGAGAACTACGCGAGCTTCATGGGCTGGGTGTTCGCCAAGGCCGGCAAGGCCTGGCGGTTGCTGCCGGTGCGGGCCAACGGGCAGGCCGGCTTCGCCGCCTATCGGCGCGGGGACGCCGGCGTGTTCGAGCTGCACACCCTGCAGGTGTTCACGGTCACGGCTGGCGGCATCAGCCGTGTCTCGGTCTTCCAGGACGCCGACGTGTTCGCCGCCTTCGGCTTGGCGCAGAAGGTCGACGGCTGATCCGCCCGCACCTGTCGGGCGGGCCCGCCCGACAGGTGCGGGCGGACCCGGGAGGACTGACTCTGGATCAGCTAGCGGACCTGACCGGGCTGTTGTGGTAGGCGGCGATCAGCCAGGCGTCGTCGCGCTTCTCCAACACCCAGGTCGCGTACACGATCCGGTCGGCGGGAACCTCGGACTCGCCGGGGAAGAGGATGCCGGCCTCGCTCACGACGATCGCGCCGTCGCGACCCAGGAACCGGATCCCCAGCTGCCGGTTGGTCGTCGTGGTGCCCTTCAGGAAGGAGGCGAACCTGATGCCGATCTCGAATTTTCCTCAAAGGTGCTCTTGATCCCCAGTTGGTTCGCGGAGCGAACCAACTGGGGATGGTCAGTGAGCGTCAGGGGCTGGTCCTGGTGTCAGACCCATGGGTGAAGATCGGGTCATGCTGCAAGCGAGAGACGAACGCGGTCGTCTGGTGAAGAAGCCCAAGCCATCAGTGCTGAGTGAAATGGTGGCCAATTTGGGCCGGGGTAATGCCTTCGTGATCGTCGAGCGAGTTGACGACGAGGCAGATGGCGATTGGTATGTGCAAGTTTGGTTGAGGGACGACAACACCTATCAACTGGAGTTCCGGGACGGGACTGCAGCTGAGCACTATCAGACCCGGACGATCTCCCAGGAGAAGGTGATCGACGCGCTGACCGGGTGGGCTGGCGGTCCGCCGGGGTGGAAGGACGCCTTCATGTGGAACAACATCGGCAGCTTGTTCCAGAACGCCGACTGACCCTGTCGTCACCTGGTCCGACAAGGTCAGGGGCTTGCGCGAGCTCAGCTGCGACGCATGGGGATGACGCCGGGACTGGCTGCGGGGATGGTGGGTCTTGCAGCTTCCGGGGTCGCCAGTAGAGCGACGATGGTGACCGGCTTGTCGCAATGCGGGCAGTTGCGGATGGAGGTCGGAGTGAGAGGTGCGGAGGCAGGCGTCAGCGGTGTGATCGCTTCGGTTTCTGTTGTGGCAATAACCTCGTCGCGTTCCCGCCGCCGACGGCGGGCTGCTTCTGCTTTGCAGCGGGGCGAGCAGTAGGTATGTCGGGCGGCTGCCTTGGGGGTGACGTGGAACTGGGTCCAGCAGATCGGGCAGTCTCGGAGTTCAGCCAGCACGTCCAGTCACTCCTTTGCGGAGGTTGTCGGAGTGGGCCTGATGTGAGCGGAGGCGGTAGGACGGGCCGTCGATGCCGACCACCGCGGCCCGGTGCAGGAGGCGGTCCAGCATCGCGGCAGCGACGGTGGCGTCACCGAAGGCACCGGCCCAGTCGGCGATGCCGACGTTGGTTGTGAGGATCGTGCTCGACTTCAGATACCGCTGGTTGATCACCTGGAACAGGGCTGAGGCGCCGTCGCCCGGCAGTGGGAGATAGCCGAGTTCATCGATCACCAGCAAGCGTGGGCCGGCGAAGAACCGCATGATGGTCGCCCAGCGTCCCCTTAGGTTCTAGTAGGACTCCGTTAGGTCTTCCTGTCGGGCCTGTTCGGGAGCATGTTGGGTGTGTGGACGCACACCAAGTGAACCGTGTTCGGGCGACGTTGGCGTTATTCGTGGCTGACGTATTCGCGTCGGTGCCGCGCAAGGACCAGCGGCCAAGGGCGACTGCTATCTGCGGGGACTGATGCTGGACGGTCGCCGCAAGTCGATCCAGGCGATGGCCTCGCGGCTGCCGGACGGCAACGAGCAGAATCTGCAGCAGTTCGTGAACCAGTCCACCTGGGATCCGGTGCCGGTGCAACGGCGGATCTGCGAACGAATGCTGCCGCAGATCGTCCCGACGGCCTGGGTGATCGACGATGTGTCGGTGCCCAAGGACGGCCGGATGTCGGTCGCCGTTGCCCCGCAATACTGCGGGGCCCTGGGCAAGCAGGCCAACTGCCAGGTCGCGGTCAGCGTCCACGCCGCAACCGACACCGCCTCCTGCCCGTTGCAATGGCGCCTGTTCCTGCCCAAGGACTGGGCGTCCGACACCGACCGCCGCGCCACGACCCGTATCCCGCCCGATGTCACACACCGCGAGAAGTGGCGACTGGCCCTGGACATGCTGGACACCCTTGCCTCCTGGGGCCTGACGCCGCCGGTCATCGTCGCCGACGCCGCCTACGGCACCAACGCGCACCTACGGGCCGCCCTGTCCGACCGCGGACTCGCCTACGTGCTCGCCGTCCGCGCGGATGTCACCGCCCAGCCGTTTGATGCGAAACCCGTCGCCCCGGACCGCAACGGACCGGTCGGCTGCTGGCCCCAGCCCCGCTACCGGCAGCCCGCACCGTCGGTGGCAGCCCTGGCCGCCGGCCTCGGACAGGAGGCATTCACCCCCCTCACCTGGCGGCACGGCTCACGAGGGGAGTTATGCTCCCGCTTCGCCGCCGTGCGTGTACGCCCCGCAGGCAAAGCAGTCGAACGCCCTGTCAAGGCCGCCGCCTCAGCCGAACAGGGCTGGTGGGACGGGGTCCTGCCCGACTGCTGGCTGCTGATCGAATGGCCCGTCGGCGCCGAGGCGCCGACCGATTACTGGCTGTCCAACCTGCCGGCCGACACTCCGATCGCCGACTTGGTCCGTCTGGCCAAGGTCCGCTGGCGCATCGAGCACGACTATCGCGAACTCAAACACGGCCTGGGCCTGGACCACTTCGAGGGGCGTTCCTGGCCGGGCTGGCACCACCACGTCACCCTCGTGACCGCCGCCCATGCCTTCCTCACCGAACAGCGCCTGGCCCCAAAAGTGCCCGGACCGCTCTCACCCTCTACCAAGTCCTCGACGCCCTCCAGGACGTCCTGAGGTGCTGGACCGGCATCTGCACCACCTGCCACCAACCCCTGCCCGCCAGAACACACACCACGCCAAGATCGAGAACGACCTAACGGAGTCCTACTAGTGGTCGTCGCAACACCCCAGTTCAGGGGATGCGATGGACTTCGAGATCCGCGAGGAACGGAAGCCGCAGGGACCGCGGAAGCTCGCCAAGGAGCGCGAGGCATACTTCCGGCTCATGCGGCAGGGTGTGAGCGGCCGGGAGGCATGCCGGATCCTCGGGATCAACCGGCGAACCGGCCAGCGATGGAGCAACGGGCGCCATGCGTCCGGCAACAACAAGGCGGCACCACCGATTCGTGCGGTGGTGCCGCTTTCTGCGCCGTCGCGGTACCTGTCTGAAGCCGATCGGATCCACATCGCCGACCGGCTGCTGGAGAGGGCCCCGGTCCGCGCGATCGCCGCCGAGCTGGGCCGCAGCCCCTCCACGGTCAGCCGGGAGATCCGCCGCAACCGGCATCCCGTCAACGGGCAGTACCGGCCCTATGCGGCCCAGGCCCGTGCCGATGCCCGCCGGCCGCGCCCCAAGCCCGGGAAGATCGGCCGGAATCCCGAGCTGCGGGACTTTGTCCAGGACCGCCTTGACCAGCGGTGGAGTCCGGAGCAGATCTGCCAGGCTCTACGGGCCCAGTTCCCCCAGCGCACGGAGATGCACGTGGTCCACGAGACGGTCTACCAGGCCCTCTACGTCCAGGGCCGAGGGGAGCTCCGCCGCGAGCTGGCCAAAGCCCTGCGGTCGGGACGCACTCGCCGCAAACCACACCGGCAGGCCGCCTGCCGCCAGCCACGCTTCACCCACCCCATGGTCATGATCAGCGAACGCCCCGCCGAGGCGGACGACCGGGCGGTACCCGGTCACTGGGAGGGCGACCTGATCATCGGCAAAGACGGCGCCTCGGCCATCGGCACCCTGGTCGAACGCGCCACCCGCTACGTGATGCTCCTGCACCTGCCCGACGGCCGCACCGCCGAACACGTCCGAGACGCCCTCGTGGACACCGTCCAGACCCTGCCCGGCCACCTGGTCCGCTCGCTGACCTGGGACCAGGGCTCCGAGATGGCCGCCCATCACGCCTTCACCGTCGCCACCGACATCCCGGTCTACCTCTGCGACCCGGCCAGCCCCTGGCAACGCGGCTCCAACGAGAACACCAACGGCCTGCTTCGGCAGTACTTCCCCAAGGGAACCGACCTCGCCACCCACACCCGCGACCACCTCGATGCCGTCGCCGCCGAACTCAACAGCCGCCCACGCAAAACGCTCGGCTGGGAAACCCCAGCCGAGCGCCTGCATAAACTGCTCGCGGCCTGATCAACACGACCACGTGTTGCGACGATCCCTAGAAACCGCCCCCTCGAGGGCGGCCTTGTGGCACTTGGCCGCCAGTTCGGCGGCGGTTGTGAAGTAGACGCGGTGGCCGGCGTCGACTGCGGAGCGGGCGAGAGCGACGGCCAGCATCGTCTTGCCGACGCCGGGTGGACCGACTAGCAGAACGTTGGAGGCGTTGTCGAGGAACCGCAAGGTGGCCAGATCGCGAATGAGCTTCTCGTCGACGCCGGGCTGGGCGGCGAAGTCGAAATCGTTCAACGTCCATGGTTCTGGCAGGCAGGCGAAGCGCAACCGGGAGGAGAGTTTGCGGGCTTCTGTCGCCTCGACTTCGATCTCCAGCAGTTTTTCCAGGGCCGTGGTCAGCGTCATCCGCTCGGCTCGCGCCTGATCCAGAACCCGGGGCAGAGCTTCGGCGGCGTCGTTGAGTTTCAGATAGGACAGGTGGCCTCGCAGCTGCTGGTATCGGCGTGCCTCGCTCATCGGCATGGGGTCACTCACTCTCACGCTCCTGATCCTCGTGGGTGGGGGCCTGCCGCAGCCGGTCGGCGACGGCGGCGTAGTGGGACAGGTCGATCACGACCCGGTTCGCGACGTCCGATGTGGGCCGGCCGCGAAGCTTTTCGGCTTCCGCCTGGGCCGCGGCCGACGGCGGTCGGCGGACTTTGGTGCGGCAGGGCGCTTTGTCGGAGAATGAGGCCAGCACCGCACGTTCGAGGGCGATGACGTGTCCGGAATCGCGGATGGTTTGCCCGGCCCCGTCCGGTGCCCGGCGGTGCTGGGCGACGACGGCGCGTCCGGCTGTGACCACATGCAGGTCGTCTTCTCCCAGCCGGACGCGGACGGTGACTTGGGCGCCGGTCAGCCCCGGCGGAACGGAGTAGTAGTTCCCGGCGAAGGACACCAGCCCTTGCGGGCTGACAATGCGGGTCTGTTCCAGCTCGGCGGGGAACGGCCTGACCGGCAGTTCGAGCAGCGGCTCGGCCTCGGCGAGTGCGCCGACAGTGGTCGACGATCCGTCGATCTTGCGTTTGCGGCTGTCCATCTGAACGGCCAGTTTGTCGACGCCGTTCTGGCCAGCATCGATGCTGATTCCATCCGGGACGGTTCGCCACCAGCGTTGTGCCGCTGAGTGGTTGGCCTTCTCCACCACACCCTTGCGGTTGCCGCGACGCGGAGGGCAGATATCAACGCCGGCCCCGTAGTACTTCGCGACGGCAGCGAAGGTCGGCAGGATGCGTCCGGTCGGCGGGTGGCAGACGGTGGACATCTGTCGAACCGCCACCTGCGGGCGGTCCCGCCCAGGCGCCGCAGCACCAAATCGAGGGCCTGGACCAGATGCGGAAACGTCTCGGCCTCGGCGAGCACGGCTCGCCACCGCCCCGAGTGAGACAGGGCACCGACAAGAAGGTGCGCGTGTGCGCCGACACCCCACTCCGCGGGTGGGTCCGGCAGTTCGACCCAGTCGAACTGGATCTCCTCGCCCGGAGGATGCGCGATGATCGCCACGTCTCTGCCACTGGAGGCCCGGCACGGTTCGCAGTGCGGACGCGCCTGATACCGCCGCAGGGCCCGCGTGAAAATGGAATAGCCACCCGCATAACCGAGTTCGACGACCTCCTCGAAGAGCGTCGACGCCCACAAGTGTGGGTCGTCGCTGAGCCGTTGGCGGCAGTACTCCAAGAAGGGCATGAACGCGTCCGGCGACTGACGCCGATATCCCGAGACCCGTTCGCCGTTCAGATAAGCGCGGATCGTCTTGCGATCGTGGCCCAGATGCCGGGCAATCGCGGAGATCGACCAGCCCTGACGACGCAGCGCGTGAGCATCCACGTCTTCCTCCCAGGTGAGCATCCAGGCCCCTCGAACAGGCCGAATCCGTCGCGCACCGAGGCTGTCCGCACCAAGACCGGGGCATCCAGACACGCCGAGGAAGATCACGCAATAGGTGGGGAGATCAACTGAGCAGGTTTGGCCAACTCAAGAGCAGCACCTGAGGAGATTCAAAGAGCGCCATCAGCCCTCGGCACCGGAGCCGTGAGCATCCTCGCCGTCTGGGTGGAACGGCACCTCTGACCCCCTGCGCTGCCCGTCCGGCCCCACTGCCCCCGGCGGGGCCGGACGCTCTTCCCGACGCCAAGCAACTGCGCGCCCGGCAACCCGGACTCAGAACATGTCCGCCTTGGAGACGTCAGCCGGTACCGTCCGCGGCGTGCGTCGGCTGCTGCTGCGGCAGGACTCGTGGGGCAGATCCAGCGTTGACTAGTGCTGGATTCCTCAAAGGCAGTACACATAGCGGCGGCGTAAGCGGCGGGTGGGTGGTGCGGGTCTGCCCCAGATCCACGGTCTGGCACGGGTGTTGAGCTGGGCAGTTGCCAGTTGAGTGGCTTGGTCGATCTCGGGTGGTCCGGCGAAGGACTGGGCAGCGAGGGCGGCCTTGCGGAACATGCGCCACCAGCCTTCCTGCAGGTTGAGCCAGCAGGCGCCGATGGAAGACGTGCCGG
>NZ_JBIRYJ010000032.1:0-33447 GCF_044389785.1 Streptomyces sp. NPDC019443 | reverse complement strand
TCATCCGACAGCGTCAACTCGGCCTTCGGCCGCCCCATCCCCGCCATAGAGCAAGCCTACACATCTCAACAGAATTCCTGACTCAGAAGACTAGGCGCCCAGGACGGCCCTCAGCTGGTCCAGGCCCCAGTCCAGGTCCTCCTTGCTGATCACCAGCGGCGGGGCGATCCGGATCGTGGAACCGTGCGTGTCCTTGACAAGGACCCTGCGGTCCATCAGCTTCTCCGAGATCTCCCGGCCGGTGCCGTGGCTGGGCGCGATGTCGACGCCCGCCCAGAGCCCGCGGCCGCGTACCGTCTCCACCGCACCGCCGCCGGTCAGCAGGCCCAGCTCGTGGTGGAGGTGCTCACCCAGCTCGGTGGCGCGCTGCTGGAACTCGCCGGTGCGCAGCATCGCGATCACCTCCAGGGCGACCGCGCAGGCGAGCGGATTGCCGCCGAACGTCGAGCCGTGCTCACCGGGACGGTAGACGCCGAGCACCTCATTGGAGGAGACGACCGCCGACACCGGAACGACGCCGCCGCCCAACGCCTTGCCCAGCACATACATGTCCGGCACGACGCCCTCGTGCTCGCAGGCGAAGGTCTTGCCGGTCCGCCCGAGGCCCGACTGGATCTCGTCCGCGATGAAGAGGACGTTCCGCTCGCGGGTCAGCTGTCGTACGCCCGCGAGATACCCGGCCGGCGGCACCAGCACCCCGGCCTCGCCCTGGATCGGTTCCAGCAGCACGGCCACGGTGTTCTCGGTGAGCGCGGCGTCCATTGCGGTCAGGTCCCCGTACGGAACGATCTCGAAGCCCGGGGTGTACGGACCGAAGTCCGCCCGCGCCTCCTGGTCCGTGGAGAAGCTGATCACCGTCGTCGTACGGCCGTGGAAGTTATTGGCCGCGACGACGATCTTCGCCATGTTGTCCGGGACGCCCTTGATCCGGTAACCCCATTTCCGGGCGGTCTTCACGGCGGTCTCCACCGCCTCCGCCCCGGTGTTCATCGGCAGCACCATCTCCATGCCGCACAACTCGGCGAGCTGTGTACAGAAGTCGGCGAACCGGTCGTGGTAGAAGGCGCGGGAGGTGAGCGTGACTCTCTCCAGCTGCGCCTTGGCGGCGTCGATCAGCCGGCGGTTTCCGTGGCCGAAATTGAGCGCCGAGTACCCGGCGAGCATGTCGAGGTAGCGACGCCCCTCGACATCGGTCATCCACGCGCCGTCGGCCGAGGCGACGACGACGGGAAGCGGGTGGTAGTTGTGCGCGCTGTGCGCCTCCGCGGAGGCAATGGCACTCTCCGATGCAGACACGGGATCTCCGTTCGAGTAGAGACAAGACATCCGGCTGGGGCGGGGTCATGCCCCTGTTTCTATCGTCGCTCGGATGGTGGACGAAGAAACCTTGCTGTGGGGCGTGGCCGCTAGGCTGGACACTACGCACGGCGACTGGCGTACGGGGAAGTGACCCCGAGGGAACCGCGCGCGGAAGATCACACGAGGTGCCGCCCGCCTGGGCACCACGGGACCCGTCCTGTGTGGTGCCGCTCGCTCCCTGCCTTCGGCGGAGGAACCCGAGTTGCACCCCGGGACACGTCCCGTGTGGTGCGGCCCGCGCCCTCCGCCTCCGGCGAGGGATGCCGAGCCGCACCCCGGGACAACGACCGAGCAACGGATCGCCCCGGAGGACACCATGACTCTTCCCCTGCAGCACCCCGCACTCTCCGCCACCGACCCCGAACTGACGGCCCTCATCGGCGCCGAGGAACAGCTTCAGGCCGAGACCCTCCGGCTGATTCCCAGCGAGAACTACGTCTCCAGGGCCGTCCTGGAAGCCTCCGGCACCGTGCTGCAGAACAAGTACAGCGAGGGCTACGCCGGCCGCCGCTACTACGAGGGCCAGCAGAACATCGACCAGGTCGAGCGGCTCGCCATCGCCCGCGCCAAGGCCCTCTTCGGCGTCGAGCACGCCAATGTCCAGCCCTACTCCGGCTCCCCGGCCAACCTCGCCGTCTATCTCGCCTTCGCCGAGCCCGGCGACACCGTGATGGGCATGGCCCTGCCGATGGGCGGCCACCTCACCCACGGCTGGGGCGTCTCCGCCACCGGCAAGTGGTTCCGCGGCGTGCAGTACGGCGTACGCCAGGACACCGGCCTCATCGACTTCGACGAGGTGCGTGAACTCGCCCTCAAGGAGCGGCCGAAGATCATCTTCTGCGGCGGCACCGCCTTGCCCCGCACCATCGACTTCGCAGCGTTCGCGGAGATCGCCCGCGAGTCCGGCGCCGTCCTGGTCGCTGATGTCGCGCACATCGCCGGCCTGATCGCGGGCGGCGCGCACCCCTCGCCGGTGCCGCACGCGGACGTGATCTCCACGACCACCCACAAGACCCTGCGGGGGCCGCGCGGCGCGATGCTGATGTCCCGAGAGGAGCACGCCAAGGCCATCGACAAGGCGGTGTTCCCCGGCCTCCAGGGCGGCCCGCACAACCAGACCACGGCCGCGATCGCCGTCGCCCTGCACGAGGCGTCCCAGCCCTCCTTCCGCACCTACGCCCAGTCGGTCGTCGCCAACGCCAAGGCGCTCGCCGACGAGCTCCTGACCCGTGGCTTCGACCTTGTCTCCGGCGGCACCGACAACCACCTGATCCTGATGGACCTCACCCCCAAGGAGGTGCCCGGCAAGGTGGCGGCGAAGGCCCTCGACCGAGCCGGGATCGTCGTCAACTACAACACCGTCCCCTACGACCCGAGGAAGCCCTTCGACCCCTCGGGCGTCCGCATCGGCACCCCCTCCCTCACCTCCCGCGGTCTCGGTACGGAGCACATGGCCGCCGTCGCCGCCTGGATCGACCGGGGCGTGACCGCGGCCGGCGCGGGCGACGAGGACGCGCTGGCCGCGATTCGCGCCGAGGTCGCGGCTCTGATGGCCGAGTACCCCGCGCCCGGGCTGACCGCCTAGTGCGGTGACCGCGACGAATGACCCATGACCCATGACCGGCGACCGGCGACCGGCGACCGGTGATCGGTGATTGGTGACCGGGGATCGGTGACCGGGGATCGGTGACCGCGACGGCTGACCGGGTCCGGCCGACGGCCGGTTCGCGTGAAACAGGCTCTACCGCCTAGCCGTCCAGCAACTGCTGGCGCGGTCCCGGCTCCGGTGTGCCGCCGCCCCGCCCGAACGGCGGGCGCGGCAGCCGTGAGGCCAGCGGCCGCAGCACCAGAGTCAGTGCCGCCCCGGCCGCCAGCCCCGGTATCGCCCACCACCAGCCCGTGGTGGTGTCGTCGGAGGCTGAGCCCGCGGCGGCAGGTGCCGTCGCCTGCCGGCTCTGCCCCTGGTCCTGAGCCTGCCCGTCGTCCCAGGCGGGCGGGTACTCAGTCACCCCGGCCCCGCCGGACTTCTTGCCCATCAGGCCCAGCTTATTGAAGAGCCCGCTCAGCTCCGCGGGCTGCCGTGCCTGGTGCCAGTAGCCCCTCTGCGACTCCATTTTCCGCGCCGTATGTATCCAGACCACGCCCGCCCGGTCGCTCGGATACACCCGGTCCACCCGCCAGGGCTGAACGTCATGGACCATCCAGGTCACATTGATCTGCCGGGCGTCCACCGCCATGTCCAGCGACGGCGGCCGGTCCGTCTGTCCCTTGGTCGGACCGTCGCCCAGCAGGTTCAACAGGGCTGTGTAGTCCGTGTCGGAGTAGTAGAGAGACGCGGTCTCGCTGCTCTCCGGGGAGGTGATCAGCACACTGGTCGGCCCTCCGGCCACCGCGCCCGGGGCGAGGACCCACGTCAGCGCGAGCACCGTCACCAGTGCGGCAAGTCGTCCCAGCAGTCGCATACTTCCCCCAGCCGACGTCCGGTACGGCCCGTCCGCACCGCGTCACCTCTGGTACACCGCCCGCCCGCTTCAGGTTCCACCCCGCCGGCTGCCAATTTCAGCGCGTCGATTCCGCGATCTCCTTGGCGCGCAGCAACTGAGCCACTCCCTCCAGCCGCAGGGTCGTCCGCTCGTCCGCCGTCCACAGCAGCGTCGGGCCCGCCGTCCGCTCGGCGTGTATCCATATCTCGCCACGGGCGTCGGTCATGCCGAACCGCAGCAGATGCGGCTCGGCGAACCACAGCCCCATCCCGCCGCTCAGCGTCACCCACTCCGGCATGATCCGCGCCTGCTTGGCAAAGCCGAGGTCCAGCTTCGCCGGGAACTGGTCCAGCCGGATCGTCCGCCCCCGTTCGCTCCAGCACAGGCTCACCACCGACCGGCCCGCCGGCCCTTCGGTCACCGAGACCGCGTCCGGGTCGCCCAGCCCGCCCGGCACCCGCGCCCGGAATCCCGCGCGCCGCTCCGCCTCTGCCAGCGGCACCGGCGCGTGGCACCACGGCGGCTGGGTCCCCTGCCGGGGCGGCATCGTGGGGTCGTACCGCACCTCGACCCCGCCGAATCCGAACCAGTCGGCCACCGTCGCCCGCACCGGAGGCGTGAGCACGAGCACCACCAGCACCCCGGACAGGACGATCGTCAGTGCGCGCCACCTCCGGCGCGTCCAGAGCCTGAACCGCTCGGCCCGCCCCGGCTCGGCAGGAGGGGGCACCCCCTCGGCGAGGAGCTGGGCCAGCACCCGCTCGGCCATCGTCTCGCCGTCGACGTCCGGAATCCTGATCCCGCGCCCCAGCCCGCGCAGCTCCTGGCGCAATGCCTCGTGCGGCTCCTCGTGCGGCTCCTCGTGCGGCTCCTCGTGCGGCTCCTCGTGCGGCATCTCGCCCAGGGCCTCGTGCGGCTCCTCGTCACTCATGCTCCTCACCTCCCTTCCCAGGAATGAGCTGCCCCAGCTTCGCCAGCGCGCGGTTCAGCCGGGACTTCACCGTGCCGCGCGGCCAGCCCAGCGCCTCGGCCGTCTCCGCCTCGTCCATCTCCAGCAGATAGCGGTAGGTGACGACCTGCCGCTGCTCCTCGCTCAGCTCCTCCAGCGCCGCCAGCAGCACCGTCCGCCGCTCCTCCGCCAGGGCCGCCACCGCCGGGTCCGCCGACTCCGGTATCAGCGGCTCGGAGCCGATCAGCAGTGCCTCCCGCCCTGCGAGCGCCCGCAGCCGCACCGCCGAGCGCACTGTGTTCCTCGTCTCATTGACCACGATCCGAAGCAGCCACGGACGGAACGCGGCACCGTCCCGGAACCGCCCCAGCGCCTGGTACGCCTTGAGGAAGGCGCTCTGCACCACATCCTCCGCGTCCGCACCGGCCCCGAAGGCCACGGCCGCCCGCAGCGCGACATGCGTGTGGGCGCGCACCAGCTCCGCGTACGCCTCCGGCTCTCCGGCGCGCACGCGCGTGATCACCGCAGCCTCGTCGACGATGCGGCCCCCCTCCGGACCCGCTTCCAGGGTCCCCTCCCGCGTCCTCACACCTTTCATACACCGGCGGCCGGGGATCGGTTCCACACCTGAGAGAATGATGAACATGGCCTCAGACCGACCCCGCGCGCTCTCCGGTATCCAGCCCACCGCAGGCTCGTTCCACCTCGGGAACTACCTCGGCGCGATCCGCCAGTACGTGGCGCTGCAAGAGACCCACGACGCGTTCTACATGGTCGTGGATCTGCACGCGATCACCGTGCCGCAGGACCCGGCCGAGCTGCGTGCCAACACCCGGCTCGCCGCCGCCCAGCTGCTCGCCGCCGGTCTCGACCCCGAGCGCTGCACCCTCTTCATCCAGAGCCACGTCCCCGAGCACGCCCAGCTCGGCTGGATCATGAACTGCCTCACCGGCTTCGGCGAGGCCTCCCGGATGACGCAGTTCAAGGACAAGTCCGCCAAGCAGGGCGCCGACCGCGCCACCGTCGGGCTCTTCACGTATCCGATCCTGCAGGTCGCGGACATCCTGCTCTACCAGGCCAACGCCGTCCCGGTCGGCGAGGACCAGCGCCAGCACATCGAGCTCACCCGTGATCTCGCCGAGCGATTCAACACCCGCTTCGGCCACACCTTCACCGTCCCGGCGCCGCACATCGTCAAGGAGGTCGCGAAGATCTACGACCTCCAGGACCCGTCGATCAAGATGAGCAAGTCGGCTTCCGCGCCGAAGGGACTGATCAATCTGCTCGACGAGCCCAAGGCGACCGCGAAGAAGGTCAAGAGCGCGGTCACCGACACCGACACCGTGATCCGCTTCGACCCCGTCGAGAAGCCCGGCGTCTCCAACCTCCTCACCATCCACTCCACCCTCACCGGCAAGACCATCGCCGAGCTGGAGGCGGAGTACGAGGGCAAGATGTACGGCGCGCTGAAGACCGACCTGGCCGAAATCATGGTGGAATTCGTCACTCCCTTCCGCACCCGTACGCAGGAATATCTGGACGATCCCGAGACGCTGGACTCGATTCTGGCCAAGGGCGCGGAGAAGGCCAGGGCGGTCGCCGCCGAGACGCTGGCCGCCGCATACGACAAGGTGGGGTTCTTGCCGGCGAAGCACTGAGTCCGTAGTGAGTACGTACCGAATCGGCACTGAATCATCACTGTGTCCAAGGACTCTGGCCACACATACGGTGCAGCAGCCACACTGGCGGCGCACACCTAACTACCGACGACTGAGGAGAACGACGTGGGGACCGTAACGCTCGGCGTTTCGATCGCGGTCCCGGAGCCCTACGGCAGCCTGCTCCAGGAGCGGCGCGCGGGCTTCGGGGATCCCGCCGCGCACGGAATCCCCACACACGTCACCCTTCTCCCGCCCACCGAGGTCCACGCCGAGGCCCTGCCCGCGATCGAGGCGCATCTCGCCGAGGTCGCGGCGGCCGGCCGGCCGTTCCCGATGCGGCTCTTTGGCACCGGGACATTCCGCCCGCTCTCGCCCGTCGTCTTCGTCCAGGTCGTCGAGGGCGCGGCGGCCTGCTCCTGGCTGCAGAAGCGGGTGCGGGACACGTCCGGGCCGCTCGTGCGTGAGCTGCAGTTCCCGTACCACCCGCATGTGACCGTGGCGCACGGCATCGCCGAGGAGGCGATGGACCGGGCCTACGAAGAGCTGTCCGAGTACGAGGCGGCCTGGACCTGTGCCTCCTTCGCGCTGTACGAGCAGGGCGCGGACGGCGTGTGGCGCAAGCTCCATGAGTACGCCTTCGGCGGCGGCGTCACGGCCGTTCCCGCCCAGGGATCCCCGGTCGACGAGCCCGCCACCACCCTCTGACCCCCGGTTCCGTCAGAGCGGCAGTCTGCGGAACAGCGGGCGCGGAACATGCCGCAGCGCCGACATCACCACGCGCAGTGCCCCCGGCACCCACACCGTCTCGGACCTGCGCCGCAGCCCCAGTTCGACGGCCGCGGCGACCGCTTCGGGGGTGGTGGCGAGCGGTGCCTGAGCCAGCCCCGCCGTCATTTTCGTAACGACGAATCCGGGGCGTACGACCATCACGTGCACGCCAGTCCCGTGCAGCGCGTCGCCGAGACCCTGGGCGAAGGCGTCCAGGCCCGCCTTGCTGGAGCCGTAGATGAAGTTGGCGCGGCGGGCGCGCTCGCCGGCGGCCGAGGAGAGCACCACCAGCGAGCCGTGCCCCTGGCTCTGCAGTGCGCCGGCGCACACCAGACCAGCCGAGACCGCACCCGTGTAGTTGGTCTGCGCGACCCGGACCGCGGCAGGCGGATCGGCCTCGTCGTTCGCCTGGTCGCCGAGGACGCCGAAGGCAAGCAGCACCATGTCGATGTCGCCCTCCGCGAAGATCTTGCCCAGCACATCCTCGTGCGCGGCACAGTCCAGGGCGTCGAAGGCGACGGTGCGGACGTCGGCCCCGAGCCTGCGGAGCTCGGCGGCCGCGTCATCGAGGCCGGGGGAGGGGCGGCCGGCCAGCCAGACCGTGCGGGTGCGGCGGGCGATGAGCCGGCGGGCGGTGGCCAGGCCGATCTCCGACGTGCCGCCGAGGACGAGCAGGGACTGAGGGCTGCCGAAGGCGTCCTTCATAGGTCGGTTCTCCTAGAGAGTCAGTCGGCGGGACAGGTCGGAGGTGAAGACTCCGCCGGGGTCGAGACCGGCCCGCAGGGAACGGAATTCGGGCAGCCGCGGATACATCTTTGCGAGCAGTTCCGGGCGCAGCCTGGAGTCCTTCGCCAGGTAGACCCGGCCGCCCGCCTCCGCGACCTCCTCGTCCAGCTCGTCGAGGAAGGCGCCGAGCCCGGTCAGCCCGGCCGGGATGTCGAGGGCGAGCGTCCAGCCGGGCACCGGGAAGGACAGCCACCCGGGATCGCTCTCGCCGAAGCGCTTCAGCACCGCCAGGAACGACGGGCAGCCGCGCCGTGAGATGCGCTGCACGATTCGGCGCAGGGTCTCCTCCTGCCCGTACCCGACGACGAACTGGTACTGCACGAAGCCGCCGCGGCCGTAGATCCGGTTCCAGTGCGGGACGCCGTCCAGGGGGTGGAAGAAGGCCGAGATCTTCTGCAGCTCACCGGTGCGCGAGCGGGGCGCCCTGCGGTACCAGAGCTCGTTGAAGAGCCCTACCGTTGCGCGTCCGAGCAGCCCCTCCGGTACGAATCCGGGGGCGGGCGGCAGTTGTCCCGGGCGGAAGGACAACGGGGCCCGCCGGGCGCGCCGGGGGAGCGCGGCCAGGGGCGCGTGCTCCCCCCTTGTCAGGACCGAGCGCCCCAGCGCGCGCCCGCGCGCGAGGAGGTCGATCCAGGCGACGGAGTACCGGTACCGGTGGTCGGTGGCGGTGAGCCTTGCCATCAAGTCGTCCAGATCCACCGCCCGTTCGGTGTCGACGGACATCAGGGAGGTCTCGACCCGGTGGAGCCGGACGGCCGCCGAGAGGATCACGCCGGTCAGGCCCATGCCACCCGCCGTCGCGTCGAACAGGTCGGTGCCGGGGAGGACGGTGTGAACTGAACCGTCCGCCGTCAGCAGCTCCAGCGAGCGCACATGGCGGGCGAACGAACCCGACACATGGTGGTTCTTGCCGTGGATGTCCGCGCCGATCGCGCCGCCGACGGTGACATAGCGGGTCCCGGGCGTCACCGGCACGAACCAGCCGAGCGGCAGCAGCACTTCCATCAGCCGGTTCAGACTGACGCCCGCGTCGCACACGACGGCGCCCGCCTCGGCGTCGATGGTGCGGATGCGGTCCAGCCCGGTCATGTCGAGTACGGCTCCGCCCGCGTTCTGCGCCGCGTCGCCGTACGCCCGCCCCAGCCCGCGCGCGATGCCACCGCGCGCGCCCCACTCCCGTACCGCTGCCGTGGCCTCTTCGTGGGTACGGGGACGCAGCAGGCGGGCGGTCGTCGGAGCCGTCCGGCCCCAGCCGGTGACGGACACGAACTCGGGACCGGCACTGGCAGCGGCGCTGGCAGCGGCACTGGCACGTGCGTCGGTGATGCGGGTGTCGGGAGCCACGCCCATGACCGTATAGCCACCTATGCCCTCTTTCTGCGGTACCTCAGGTGACTCGCCGAAATGGGTGATTATACGAGTGTCATCAAAGAATGGCGTGAAAGTCGGCCGGTCGCCGACGAGAGTCGCCCCTGGCTCATGAGAGGGGTGGCAGATGAGATACGTCGACTGTGTGGCCGCCGACCGGCGGCTGCTGGCGGCGATGCGTGACTGCGGCAGTCAGCCGCGGATCGCCGCAGCCGCCCGCGCGCTCTCCCTCAGCGGCGAGCACGGTGCGCTCTGGCTCGCCGGGGGGCTCGTCGGCGCGGCGATCGACCGTGAGCGGCGCGGAGCCTGGCTCCGCGCCATCGCACTCGTGGGCGCCGCGCATCTGGCGAGCATGGGCGTCAAGCGGGCAGTACGCCGCCCCCGCCCCCGACTCCCGCACCGTGAGCCGCTCGTCCGCATCGCGAGCCGCCACTCCTTCCCCAGCTCACACGCCACCTCGGCGGCCGCGGCCGCGGTGGCCTTCGGCGCGCTGCGCCCGGCCGGCCGTCGGCTGGCACCGCCGCTGGCGGCCGCGATGTGTGTGTCCCGTCTCGTCGTCGGCGTCCACTACCCGACGGACATCGCGGCGGGTGCCGTACTCGGCGGTCTGACCGCCGGCATGGGCGCGGCCTGGATGACGCGCCCGCTGGCTCCGCCCGCAGCGGGAGGCGGGCGGAATGGCTGAGCGCGGCTCCGCGCTGATCGAGCGGCCGGAACGCCCCGGCCGGCCAGGACGGCCCGCTCAGCCCCGGGCCGTGACCCTGCCCGTCGGGCTGCTCAGGACCGCCCGGCCACGTCAGTGGATCAAGAACGTCCTGGTCGTGGCCGCGCCCGCCGCCGCCGGAGATCTGGGCTCCCGGCACGCCGCCGTCCAACTGGCCATCGTCTTTGCCCTGTTCACGGCGGCCGCCTCGGCCGTCTACCTGATCAACGACGCCCTCGACGCGGACGCCGACCGGGCCCACCCGGTCAAATGCCACCGGCCCGTCGCCGCCGGCGAGGTGCCCGTGACCGTCGCGCACACCGTGGGAGCGGTGCTCGGCGTCGCCGCGGTCGCCGGGGCGACGGCCCTGTGCAATGCCATGACCGGCGCGCTGATCATCGCGTATCTGTCGATGCAACTCGCCTACTGCGTCTGGCTCAAGCACGTCCTCGTCGTCGATCTCGCCGTCGTCACCGCCGGGTTCCTGATGCGCGCGATCATCGGCGGGGTCGCGCTCGGTATCCCGCTGTCGCGCTGGTTCCTGATCACCACCGGCTTCGGCGCGCTGTTCATGGTGGCGGCAAAGCGGTACTCCGAAGCCGTGCAGATGGAGGGACGCAAGGGTGAGACCCGGGCGCTGCTGGGCGAGTACACGACCGGGTATCTGCGCTTCGTCTGGCAGCTCGCGGCCGGCGTGGCCGTGCTTGCCTACTGCCTGTGGGCCCTGGAGAGCGGGGGCGTGGCCGCCCAGGCGCTGCTTCCCTGGCGGCAGCTGTCGGTGATCGCGTTCATCCTGGCGGTGCTGCGGTACGCGGTCTTCGCGGACCGGGGCACGGCCGGCGCACCCGAGGACGTCGTGCTGCGCGACCGGGCGCTCGCCGTCATCGGCCTGATGTGGGCGGCGATGTACGGACTGGCGGTCGCCGACCTGTGAGCGGACTGCGGCGGGCGGGCCCGCGTCCGGCTCGCGCGGCACGTCCCGTGCCCCGAGCTCGGCCGGGACCCGCTTACCGCGAAGACCTGCCTGCGATTCTGGGGCACCCGGACGCTGGTATTCGGTGCGGAGGGTACGCGTACGACATGGAATGGCTGACCAAACTCCCCGTCATCGGCCCGCTCGTCGCCCGGCTGATGCGGACTCACGCCTGGCGTTCCTACGAGACGCTCGACCGGGTGCACTGGTCGCGGCTCGCCGCCGCGATCACCTTCATCAGCTTTCTCGCGCTCTTCCCGCTGATCACCGTGGCCGCGGCGATCGGCGCCGCGCTGCTCGACAAGGAGCAGCTGAAGAAGCTCGAGGACAAGATTTCCGAGCAGGTGCCCGGCATCTCCGACCAGCTCGACATCAACTCCCTGGTCGCGAACGCGGGTACGGTCGGGCTCGTCGCGGGCGCGCTGCTGCTCGTCACCGGCATCGGCTGGGTCGGCTCGATAAGGGAGTGCCTGCGCGCCGTCTGGGAGCTGGACGACGAGGACGAGGACAACCCGGTCCTGCGCAGGCTCAAGGACGGGCTCGTACTGCTCGGGCTGGGCGTGACCGTGCTCGTCTCGCTCGCCGCTTCCGTCCTCGGCTCCACCGCCGTCGGCTGGAGCGCTGACCGGCTCGGCATCGACGAAGGCGGAGCCGAGGGCGTACTGCTTCAGATCGCGGCGATCGCGATCGCCGTGCTGGCCGACTTCCTGCTGCTGCTCTACGTTCTGACGCTGCTGCCGGGCGTGCAGCCGCAGCGCCGCCGCCTGGTGGTGGCGGCGCTGATCGGCGCGGTCGGGTTCGAACTGCTCAAGCTGCTGCTCGGCGGCTACATCAGGGGCGTAGCCGCGAGGAGCATGTACGGAGCCTTCGGCGTCCCGGTCGCCCTGCTGCTGTGGATCAACTTCACCGCGAAGCTCATGCTGTTCTGCGCCGCCTGGACGGCGACGCCGAGCAAGAACGCTGAAGAAGCGGCGGCCGGCAGGGCTAGCGGCGGCGCAGCGGCCAGCGGCGGTTGACCAGGAACACGCCGGCAGTCAGCAGCACCAGCACCCCGCCGATGACGGCGAGCGCGATGCCGATGCCGCCGGAGCCCTGCTTCGCGTCGGCGGCGGTCTTCGCCGGAGCGCCGTTGTTGGCCGGCTCCGCGCCCTGTGACGGGGTGGCGGACTTCGGCGGGACCAGCTCGCCGACCGGCTTGACCTTCCCGGCGGCCGCGAAGCCCCAGTCGAGCAGCCTTCCCGCTTCCTTGTAGACCGCCTGGCTCTCCCCGGAGTCCGGGTTCATGACGGTGACGAGCAGCACCTTGCCGTTCCGCTCGGCCACTCCGGTGAAGGTCGCGCCCGCGTGCGTGGTGTTGCCGTTCTTGACGCCCGCGATGCCCTTGTACGGGGTGATGCCGTAGGCGCCGGTGAGCAGCCGGTTGGTGTTCTGGATCTCGAACGTCCCACGCTGCTTGCCCTCGACTTTTTCGCCGGGGAACTCGGCGCTCGCCGTCGAGCAGTACTCGCGGAAGTCCTTCTTCTGCATGCCGCTGCGGGCGATGAGGGTCAGGTCGTACGCGGAGGAGACCTGGCCGTTCGCGTCGTAACCGTCGGGCGAGACGACATGCGTGTCGAGCGCCTGCAGTTCGTCGGCGTGTTCCTGCATGTCCTGGACGGTCTTGGAAACGCCGCCGTTCATCGAGGCCAGCACATGCACGGCGTCGTTGCCGGAGCGCAGGAACACGCCGAGCCACAGATCGTGCACGGAGTAGGTCTGGTTCTCCTTGACCCCGACCAGGCTGCTGCCGTCGCCGACGTCCGCGAGCTCGTCGTTGGTCACCTTGTGGATCTCGGTCTTGGGCAGCCGGGGGAGCACGGTGTCCGCGAACAGCATCTTGAGCGTCGATGCCGGGGGCAGCCGCCAGTGGGCGTTGTGCGCGGCCAGCACCTCGCCGCTCTCCGCGTCCGCGACGATCCAGGACCGGCCGCTCACCTCCTCGGGCAGGACGGGCGCGCCGGGGCCGAGGCTGACCTGGGTGCCTGCCTTGCCGAGTTGGGCGCCGCCGACGGTGGACATGGAGGCCGGAGGGTTCGGGCGTTTCTCGTCTGCCAGGTCGTCGTAAGTGTCCGCCGACGCGGGGGCGACGGCGAGGGCAGGCAGCAACGCGGCGGCGGCGACCGTCAATGCGGTCCTCTTCAAAGCAGACACGGACGAGAACGTACATGCCTTTGCAGAAAATATGGTTATCAGCCCGGTGACCCGCCGGGAGCAACGCTGGGACAGCCCACCCCGGAGGCCCCGGTCGGAGGACGGCCGCGATACTGAGTCCATGAAGCTCAGCCGCCCCGTCTCCTGGTTCCTGCTCGCCTTCGGGGTGTGGAGCTGGTTCATCTGGATCACTTTCGTCAAGAACCTGTGGAAGGACGGGAGCGGGCTTGCCTTCGACGACGCGGGTGACCCGACGGCCTACTTCTGGGTCCATCTGCTGCTCGCCATCACGTCCTTTCTTCTGGGGACGGTCGTCGGAGTGATCGGGTTGCGTGGGGTGCGCGCATTGCGCCGAGAGGGGCGCGACGGGCGCGCTCGGGCTGACAGGGATTAGAGGAGCGGTCCGTGCTGGTGGTTGTCCTGCTCGTGGTGGTTGTGGTTGTCGCCCTGCTCGGGGGCGTGCACTGGTACGTGTGGCGGCGGCTGGTCCGCGACACGACGGCGCGCGGCGGGGTGGCCCGTCGGGTGGGCACGGCGGCGGCGTGGGTACTGCCGGTGCTGACGGTGGGGGCGCTGGTGTCGGGGCGGGCGGGGGCGCCGTTCTGGCTGGAGCGGGTGCTGGCGTGGCCGGGGTATCTGTGGCTGGCGGTGCTGCTGTATCTGACGCTGGGGCTGGTGGTGGGGGAGGGGGTGCGGCCGCTGCTGCGGCGGGTGCTGGAGCGGCGGGCGTCCGGGGCGACGGGTGGGAATTCCCCCACCCCGCCCTTTCCCGAAACTGGGGGGCAAGCCCCCCAGGCCCCCGAGCCTGCCGCGGCACCGGACGCGCACGTGGGTGCGTTCCGCACCGCGGCGCACGGGGACCCCGGTACGGTCGCCGCGGCTCCCGCCGAGCCCGCTGACCCGGTCGCCGCGGCACCGGCCGCGCACCTGACTGACGCGGCCCCGGCCCCGGTTCGGGCCGAGTCCACCGAACTGACTGAGGCGGCCGGTCTCGCTGACCCGGCCGCCGCGGGCTTCGCCGCAGCGCCGGGCACTGCCGTGGTGGACACGCACCCGGCCGACCCGGCCGGTCCGGCCCCGGTTCGGGCCGAGCCCGCCGACCTGGTCGCCCAGGCCCCCGCCGACCCTGTCGTCCCCGACACGCACGCGGATCCGGCCGGGCCTGCCGCCGCGGCCGCCGGAACCGCGGCCGCCTCGGACGCCGTGCCCGACCCGGGCGCCGACGTCGCGGGCCGCGGTGCAGCCCTCTCCCGGCGGCTGTTCGTGGCTCGTGTCGTCGGCGGAGGCGCCGCCGCCGTCGCTCTCGGAACCGTTGGGTACGGGACGTACGGCGTCCTCCGTGGGCCCCGGGTGAAGCGGGTCACCGTGCCGCTCGGCAAACTTCCGCGCGCAGCCCACGGGTTCCGGATCGCCGTCGTCAGCGACATTCATCTCGGGCCGATCCTGGGCCGTGCGCACAGCCAGCGCATCGTCGACACCATCAACGCCACCTCGCCCGACCTCGTCGCCATCGTCGGCGATCTCGTCGACGGCAGCGTCGCCGACCTCGGGCCCGCCGCCGAGCCGCTCGCGCAGTTGCGGGCGAGGCACGGGACCTTCTTCGTGACCGGCAATCACGAATACTTCTCCGGCGCCGAGGAGTGGATCGACCACGTCCGCGAGCTCGGGCTCCGCCCGCTGCGGAACGAGCGCGTCGAGATCGCCGGTTTCGACCTCGCCGGCGTCAACGACGTCGCGGGCGAGAGCGAGGGCGACGGCCCCGACTTCGGCAAGGCCCTCGGCGACCGGGACCGGGCCCGCGCCTCAGTCCTGCTCGCGCACCAGCCCGTCGTCATCCATGACGCGGTGAAACAGGGGGTGGACCTCCAGCTCTCCGGGCACACCCACGGCGGTCAGCTGTGGCCCGGCAACTACCTCGCCGCTCTCGCCAACCCCACCGTCGCCGGTCTCGAACGGTACGGCGACACCCAGCTCTACGTGACCCGGGGAGCGGGCGCGTGGGGCCCGCCCGTGCGCGTGGGGGCCACCTCCGACATCACCGTCGTACAGCTCGCTTCCCGCCAGGCATAGCCGAGGTCAAAGTTCCCTGTGCAATACAAGCTTCCCTTCCTCTTGTCAAGCCCCTGTGATTGGCTGAGCGCCATCACGAACAGGGGTGGGCGTGAAGATGAGCACTGCAGTGCAGTCGATTCGGTTACGGATACTTGTCACTTGCGTGGTGGTCCTGGCCGCGGCAGTGGGCGGCTGGCAGTTATTACCGTCGGACGAGGCCAATAGGGATCCGGTCACCGTCGGGACGTCCGACGTCGTCACCTCCCTTGACCCCTCGGGGGCGTACGACGCCGGCTCCTGGGCCATGTACAGCAATGTCTACCAGTCGCTCCTCACCTTCAAGCCCGGCGGCATCACCCCGGTCCCCGACGCCGCCCGCGGCTGCCGCTTCATCGGGATGAAGCTCCAGACGTACCAGTGCGAGCTGCGCGACGACCTCACCTTCTCCAACGGCCGCAAGATCACCGGCGAGGACGTGAAGTACTCCTTCGACCGCATGCTGCGCATCAAGACGGACGTCGGCCCGCAGCCTCTCTTCGCGACACTCATGAACGTCGTCGCCAAGGGCCAGACGGTCACCTTCAACCTCAGCGCGCGCGACGCGACCTTCCCGCAGAAGGTCGCCACCGGCGCCGGGTCGATCGTCGACCACACCCAGTACCCGGAGAAGAGCCTGCGTGAGGGCTCTGCCGTGGACGGTTCGGGACCGTACGTACTGAAGGCGTACGAGCCCGGCGTCAGTGCCCGGCTCGAACCCAACCCGAAGTACAGGGGCGCGCTGACGAAGACCGGCGGGCCTGTGCTGATCCGCTACTTCGAGAGCTCCGACGAGCTCGCCGCGGCCTGGAAGGCCAAGCAGCTCGACGTCACCCACCGGCAGCTGCCGGCGAAGGTGATCGCCGGCCTCGACCCCAGCGGCTCGGGCACTCGCATCAACGAGTCGGAGAGCGCGGAGATCCGCAACCTCGTCTTCAACGTACGGCCGGGATCGCCGATGGCGAAGAAGGCGGTCCGGCAGGCGATCGCCTCGGTCATCGACCGCCCCCAGGTGGTCACTTCGGTCTACCACTCCACGGTGGAGCCGCTGTACTCCCTGATCCCGCAGGGGACGCTGGCGCACAGCAACCCCTTCTTCGACGTGTATCCGCAGCCCAGCACGGAGCGCGCCAGGAAACTCCTGGCCGACGCCGGGGTCGGGACCCCGGTGAGCTTCACCCTGGTGCACCGTGCGGACAGCGGCCCGGCGCAGGAGGCCGCCGAGCTGCGCCGCCAGCTGGAGGCGACCGAGCTGTTCAAGGTGAAGGTCGTGGCCGAGGACTGGAAGGTGTTCCAGAAGGACTACGCGAAGGGGCGGTACGACGCGTACACCATCGGCTGGATCCCGGACTTCCCGGACCCCGACAGTTTCAGCCAGCCGCTCGTCGGCAAGGACTCCACCCTCCACAACGGCTATGAGAGCAAGACCGTCGACAGGCTGATCGCCTCGACTCAGCAGTACAGCGAACGCGCCCGCGCCACGGCGGACTTCAAATCGCTGCAGCGGGAGGTCGCGAAAGATGTGCCGCTGGTGCCGCTGTGGCAGAAGAAGGACTACGTACTGAGCAGCGAGGACGTCAACGGCTCGCAGTATTTGACGGACGGCACCGGCATCTGGCGTCTCTGGGAGCTCGGCTGGATCTGAACGGTTCGGCTGGATCTGAACGGTGATGTCCGGGCCTAGGTCACAGCCGCCGGGAGCGCCACCGTCACCGCCAGGCCCTTGCCCGGCGCCGTCCGGATCGTCACCGCGCCGCCGTGCGAGGCGACCACCGCCTGCACGATCGCCATGCCCAGCCCGCTGCCCGCAGGCTGACTCCCGCCGCCGGCCGCCCGGAAGAAGCGGTCGAAGATGCGGTCCGCGTCCTCGCGGGACATGCCGGGCCCCTCGTCCGCGACCCGCAGCCGCACCGCTCCGGAGCCGTGCCCCGCGCCGTCCTCGCGCGCAAGCTCCACCCGTACCGGCGCGTCGGCCGGGGTGTGGGCACGTACATTGGCCAGCAGATTGCCGACGACCTGCCGCAGCCCGGACTCGTCGCCGTGCACGACCATCGCGCCGTCGGCCCGTACGTCGAGCGGGCGCTGCGGCTGCTGGGCCCGCAGATCGTCCGCCGCGTCCCGCACCAGAGCGCTCAAGTCGACCGAACACAGCCGAAGTTGGGCCTGCTGGTCCAGCCCGGCCAGGGTCAGCAGCTCCTCGACGAGCCGTCCCATCCGGTCGGCCTCGGCGGTCATCCGGGCCAGCGCCCTGGTCCGCTCGGCGGGCTCGCGCAGCATCCCCTTGTCGTACAGCTGCAGATAGCCGCGGATCGCGGACAGCGGCGTACGCAGCTCGTGCGAGGCGTCCGCGACGAACTGCCGCAGCTGGGCCGCGCTGTGCTCGCGCGTCTCGAAGGCCGACTCGACCTGGTGGAGCATCGAGTTGAGGGCGACCCGCAGCTGCTCGATCTCGGTGACCGGATCGCGGCTGCCCGGCACCCGTCGCGTGAGGTCGCCCTCGGCGATCGCGGAGGCCGTCTCCACCATGTCCTCCAGCGGCCGCAGCCGATGGCGCGTGCCGAGCATGGTGCCCACTGCGAGGAAGGTCAACAGGACGGTGCCCAGCGCGAGATCGAGCTTGAGCGCCTTCTTGATGGCCCCGTGCACGGACTCGGTGGAGGTCGCCATCAGCACGAACGTGCCGTCGGCGAGGCGCGCCCCGACGCCGCGGTACGCGTCGCCGTCGAGCTTCAGGTCGTGCGCCTCTGCGGACCCGGCGAACACAGCCGGGTCGCCGACGGCCGATGTGAGCTCGTGCTGCCTCTCCGTGGGCGCGATTCCCGCGAAGGCGATGGGCTGCCCCTTCGCGTCGAGGGCGACGAAGACGGTGTCCGCCCGGGGCAGGGTCCTCGCCGCCGCCCTCTCGGGGTCGTACTTGTCGCGCAGCGCCCCGATCGCGCTCAGCGAGTCGATCTGCTTCTGGGTGAGGCCGGCGCCCTGCAGCGCGTTGCGGGACCCAAGCAGCTCGGAGTCGACGTTGTCCAGCAGATAGTGCCGCATGCCCATCAGGCTGACCGCGGTGGCCGCGACGATGCCGAGAGCCAGCAGTGCCACATTGACCAGGGTGAGGCGGCCGCGCAGGGAATGGATGCCGCGGTGGTTGCACCTCATGCGAGCCCGTATCCGACGCCCCTGCGGGTAGTGATCAGCGGCGGTCCCAAGGGGTCCAGCTTGCGCCGCAGATAGCTGATGTACGTCTCGACGACGGTCGACTCGGCCTGGTGCTCGTACTGCCAGACATGGCGCAGCAGTTGCTCCTTGGGGACGATGCGCCCGCCGTTGCGTACGAGAAAACGCAGCAGCGCGTACTCGGTGGGCGTGAGCTGCACCGAGCAGCCCGCGCGCCGCGCCGCGTACGTCGCGTCGTCCAGCTCCAGATCCCCGTACCGCAGCGGCGGCCGCACCGGCAGCACATCCGCGGGCCTGGTGCGCCGCAGTACGGCTCTGATGCGGGCGATCACCTCGTCGACGTTGAACGGCTTGGTGATGTAGTCGTCGCCGAAGCCGAGCGCCCCCACGATCTCGGCGGGCGCGTCGCGCGCGGTGACGAAGACGACGGCCGTATCGGGGTGCAGGGCGCGCAGTTCACGCCCCAGCGCCCGCCCGTCGCCGTCCGGAAGCATCACATCGAGGAGCGCCACATCGGGGCGCGTCTGCCCGGCCAGCTGCTGTGCCTGCCGTACGCTTCCGGCCGTAATCACCTCAAAGCGGTGATAGCGCAGTGCGATGGCGAGGACGTCGGCGATGCTCGGCTCGTCCTCGACGACCAGCACGGTCGCTCCCTCATGGTCCATGCCCTCAGTATCGGCGTGTTCCCGGTGCGGGGGGCGGGTCACTGTCTTGGAGTTCCTTGAGAGTCATGGCCGCGTCACGCCACGGACCGTGTCCGCGGCCGATTCTGGAGACCGGCCCGGGGGAGACGGATCGACGAAGGGGCAGGAATCGTGGCGGCATTGGCACGTTGGTGCTATCGGCACCGGCTGGTGGTCCTGGTGCTGTGGGTGGGGGTGCTGTTCGGTCTGGGGGCCGCGGGCAGCGCGGCAGGCACCAACTACTCCAACAGCTTCAGCCTTCCGGACACCGACTCCACACATGCGTACGACTTGATGGTCAAGGCGTTCCCGGAGCGCTCCGGCGACACCGACACGGTGGTGTGGCGGGTCTCCGAAGGATCCGTGCGAGACACGGCGGTACGGGAGCGGGTGGAGCCCGCGCTCAAGGAGATCGCGGGCATGAAGGGGGTCGGCGAGGTCGCGAGCCCGTACTCGCAGGCAGGCGCGACGCAGATCAGCAAGGACGGGCGGATCGCCTACGCCCAGGTCACCTTCACCGAGCAGGCCAACGCCGTGCCGAAGGAGCTGGTTCAGGACGTCGTCGACGCCGCGCAGGACGCTGAGCGGGCGGGTCTGCAGGTCGAGCTCGGCGGGCAGGCGATCACCCGTATCCAGGAGCCGCCGGCCGGCACGGCCGAACTGGTCGGCATCGCGGCCGCCGCTGTCGTCCTCTTCCTGGCTTTCGGCTCGCTCTTCGCGATGGTGCTGCCGCTGGTGGTGGCCATCTTCGGCGTCGGCACCGGAATGCTGTCGACCATGCTGCTCAGCCATACGACGGATGTGCCCGAAGTGGCCCCGCTGCTCGGCTCGTTGATCGGCCTCGGCGTCGGCATCGACTATGCGCTGTTCATCGTCACGCGGCACCGCAAGGGCATTCTGCGGGGCATGGCGCCCGAGGACGCCGCGGTCACCGCGCTGAACACTTCGGGGCGCGCGGTGCTGTTCGCGGGCGGCACGGTGTGCATCGCGCTCGCCGGCATGCTCGTGATGAACATGCGTTTCCTTGACGGCGTGGTGATCGCCACCTCGCTGACGGTCGTGCTGAGCGTGCTGGCCGCGACCACCTTGCTGCCCGCGCTCCTCGGCGTCCTCGGCCCGCGGGTGCTGAGCCGTCGCCAGCGCCGCAGGCTTGCCGCCGATGGTCCTGATACGGCGGAGTCGAGCGGCGCCGCCGCCCGCTGGTCCGCGGCCGTGCAGAAGCGGCCCAAGTCGATCGCGCTGGTCGCGGTCGTGGTGATGGCCGCGCTGGCGATCCCCGTGCTCTCGCTGCGGCTCGGTGCGACCGATCAGGGCAACCACAAGGAGGACACCACCACCCGGCAGGCATACGACCTGCTCGCCGAGGGCTTCGGGCCCGGCTTCAACGGGCCGCTGCAACTGGTCGCGCGGGACGCCGAACCGGCGGCCGTCCAGGCACTGGTGAGCACGGTGCGCGCCACGGAGGGTGTCGCCCAGGCCGTCGCGCTGCCCTCGCCGCCGGACTCCGGCGTCACGGTGATCCAGGTCGTCCCGACCACATCGCCGCAGTCCGAGGAGACGGACCAGCTGATCGACATTCTGCGCGGCGAAGTCATCCCGCAGTCGGGAGAGGAGGTCCATGTCGGCGGAGTGACCGCGATCTTCAAGGACTTCGCGGAGGTGACGGGCGACCGGTTGCCGTACTTCGTCGGGACGATCATCGCGCTGGGCTTCCTGCTGCTGCTGATCGCGTTCCGCTCGTTGGTCGTCCCGCTGACCGCCGCCCTGATGAACCTGATCGCGGCCGCGGCCTCCTTCGGCGTACTGGTCGCGATTTTCCAGTGGGGCTGGGGAGCGGAGGCGCTGGGCCTCGGCAAGGAGGGCCCGATCACGGCATTCCTGCCGGTCATCATGTTGTCCCTGCTCTTCGGGCTCTCGATGGACTACCAGGTCTTCCTGGTCAGCCGGATGCACGAGGAGTGGGTGCATACGAAGGACAACGCGCGGGCCGTCCGGGTCGGCCTCGCCGAGACCAGCCGGGTCATCAACTGCGCCGCCCTGATCATGATCTGCGTCTTCAGCGCCTTTGTGCTGAGCGGCGACATGGAGGGCGCGATGGCGGGCATCGGGCTTGCGGCGGCGGTGGCGCTGGACGCGTTCATCCTTCGTACGGCGCTGGTGCCGGCGGCGATGCATCTGCTGGGGAAGTCCAACTGGTGGCTGCCGGCGGGTCTTGGGAAGCGGCTGCCGCATCTGGCGGTGGAGCCGCGGGAGGACGCGCGGGAGGCGGTGGGGTCAGCCGCTTCCGGCTCCGTTCCCGCGCCGCGCTCCGGGGTGCCCGCGGGGATCGGAGGGTCCGTCGTCCACGGGTTCGTCCGCACGCCGCGGGGCGAGCTGGTCGGGGACGCGATCCTCACCCTCGTCTCGCCGGGCGGCCGCCAGGTCGACCGGGTGGAGTCGCTGGCCGACGGCTCGTACATCCTGTCCGCGCCGGCCGGCGGGGCGTATCTGCTGGCCGTGACGGCGGGTGTCCATGCACCCTGGGCCGGGCACATCATGATCGGCGGCGATCCGCTGGTCCACGATGTGGTGCTCTCGGACGTGGGTGTCAGCCGCTGACGGTGAGGTCCACGAACACCCCGGCCGCGGCCGGGGTGTTCGTCGTTCCGCATTCGTCGTTCCGCATTCGGAATTCCGCTGTTCCGGACTACTTCTTGCGGGCGGCGACCCTCTCCGCCATCCCCGGCAGGAAGTCCGTGAACAGCTCGTGCACATCGCGTACGAGCGGCCGCAGCACCCGGAAGCGGGCGAGCGCGATACCGCGCGTGGTGAGCCGCGCCCCGCGTTCGGCCAGGCGCCTGCTGCGCTCACTGCCCTTTGAGCGGTCGAAGACCCAGAACAGGACGAGTCCCATCTGGGACAGCCACATCAACTCGGGGAGGATGTCGGCCAGTTCTTCCGGCACCTTCCCCTTGGCGCCTGCCAGGACTTCCCGGTGGACGGCGATGGCAGCCTCGCGGGCGTGTTCCGACTCGGGGGAGAAGGGGCTGAGGGGGCTCTCCGGGTCGGCCGCGTTCTTGAAGAACTGGGCCGCGAACTCGTGGTACGGCGCCGCGATGTCCAGCCATGCCGTCATCACTCCGGCGAGCCGGGCCTCCAGATCGGTCTCCCGGTCGAGCAAGGGCCGGACCGCCGCCTGGTGCTCGGCGGCGATCAGGTCGTAGAACCCCTGGACGAGGTGTTCCTTGGAGGAGAAGTAGTAGTACGCGTTCCCTACCGAGACCCCCGCCTCTTTGGCGATGGCCCGCATCGTCGTCTTGTCGTAACCGCGCTCCTGGAAGAGCCGGAGCGCGGTCTCGAGGATGAGCGTGCGGGTCTGCTCGCTCTTGGGGGCCTTCACTTCAGTCACGGTGTCCGAGCCTAACCGGGGACGGAACACTGGTCGTCGCAGGGCGTACCGGTGGCCCCGCCTGCCGTGGTCGCCTCGCGGTACCTGGCCGCCGCGAGCATCGTCACCCGTACGAACGGCAGTCCGGCCGGGGTGGCGAGCCAGTGGGCCTTGGGCCGGTACTCGGCCAGGGCCCAGAGGCAGACGATCCATGCGGCGGGCCCGGTGTAGATCTGGCCCCTGTCGCCGATGACGGTGATCTCCCGCAGGGTCGTGGCGTGGTCGAGGCGCGGGTACCTGCGCCGCGCCTCGGCCGACCCTGCGGGCACCAGCTCCAGCGGTACGAGCTGCTTCTGCCGCAGCAGCCAGCTGCGCAGGTGGACGCAGAGGGAGCACTGGGCGTCGTACAGGACGGTCAGTCTCCGGACCGGGGTGCCCATCGCGCTCACGCTCCGGCGGGACCGGGGGTGGGTGCGTCCCACGGGCCCTGGCTCGCCTGGTTCGTCCAGCCCTGCGGCCCGACCGGCGGCACCTGCTCGCGCTCCATCACTCCGCGTCGGCGGATCTTGTTGAGGACCCAGACATTGCCGAGGTGCATGACGCCGAGGACGAGGAGTACGACGCCGAGCTTGACCGAGAGGGCCTCGAAGAGTCCGCGGGCGTCCTCGACCGCATCCGCCGCCTTGAGGTAGAGGGCGACGAAGCCGAGGTTCACGAGGTAGAAGCCGACCACCAGCAGGTGGTTGACGGCGTCGGCCAGCTTCTCGTCCCCCTGCAGGACGCTGGCGATGAAAATGCGCCCGTTGCGGCTCAGAGTCCGCGCCACCCAGATGGTGAGCGCCACGCTGATCAGCAGGTAGACGACATACGCAACAACAGTGAGGTCCATCCCCCACCCTCCCTTGAACGCGTTCAAAAGCTGATGTCATGGACTGTAGACCTACTTTTGAACATGTTCAAGCGAGCTGGAGGGTGGGGTGGAGGGTGGGTGGAAAACGAGGGGCGCGACTCGCGTGCGGGCTCTAACCTCGGCCGGATGACGCTCTCTTACGACATGGCCGGTCAGGGGCCCGCGGTGGTGCTGCTGCACTCGTCGGTGTGCGACCGGCGGATGTGGGACGCGCAGTGGCAGGCGCTGGCGGATGCCGGATACCAAGTGGTGCGCTGCGACTTCCGGGGGCATGGACAGACGCCCGCGGACGCGGGTGAGTACAGCGACGCGGAGGACGTACTGGAGCTGCTGGACGATCTCGGCATCGAACGCGCGGCCCTGGTCGCCTCCTCCTTCGGCGGGCGCGTCGCCCTGGAGGCCGCGGCCCGCAGGCCGGACCGGGTGACAGCGCTGGCCCTGCTCTGCGCCGGCATGCCGGGCCATGAACCGAGCTCGGAGCTGCGGGCTTTCGGTGCGCGCGAGGATGCGTTCCTCGACGTCGGTGACGTGTCGGCCGCGGTCGAACTCAACCTGGACACCTGGCTGGGCCCGCAGGCGGACGAGCGGGCCCGCGAGAAGGCGCGGATGATGCAGCGCCATGCGTTCGAGGTCCAGCTGGCAGCGGACGAGGCGGCGGACGAGGCGGCGCAAGCGGGGGCGTCCGAGGCCTCCGGCGAAGGCCCGTTGTCACCCGCGCCCGCGCCTGCTGCGGAGCCCGACCTCGGAACGATCGAGGCGCCCTGCCTCGCAGTCGGCGGCGCGCACGACATCGCCGACTTCCGCCGGATCGCCGCCCGGCTGCCGCAACTGCTCCCCGGCGCCCGTCACATCGAACTGGAGTGGGCCGGTCATCTGCCCTCGCTGGAGCGGCCCGACGAGACCACCGCGCTGCTCCGCGGCTTCCTCGCCGAGCATTTGGGCGGCCGCGCCGACCTGCGCGACCAGGACGTGCTCGACCTCCTGGACCTCCTCGACGGGGCCGGTGTCGAGGCCTGGCTGGACGGCGGCTGGGGCGTCGACGCGCTGCTCGGTGAGCAGACCCGGGCACACAACGATCTCGACATCGCCGTACGTTCCGAGGATGCCGACCGCTACCGGCGGACCATGCGGGACGCGGGCTTCCGGCTCTCCCGGGACGACGGCCCCCACAACTTCGTCCTCGTCGACGACTTCGGCCGCCAGGTCGACGTCCACTTCGTCGACCTGTCCGCCACCCGGACCGACGAGCACGGCGCCCGGGTGTACGGCGCGGACGGCATCGCCTACCCGGTCGGTGCCTTCGGGGCAACCGGCACGGTCCTGGGCCGCCAGGTGCCGTGCTGCACGGCCGAGTTCCAGGTCGGATCGCACGCCGGATACGAGCTCGACGAGGACGACGTACGCGATGTACTCGCCCTGCACCGCCGCTTCGGCGTCCTCCTTCTGCCCGAGCAGGCCGCCTACGCGTCGCGCCTGGGCTGAGCATGCTCCGTCGCGTCCCGCCGGCCGCAGAGGCGTGAACGAGGCCCCAGCACGCCTTACATGCTGCTGAGCGACCGCGCGTAGTTGATCTGGCCCATCACCATCTGGAAGGTCTGAGGACCTTGGGCCGGAATCATCGTCGAGTGGTGCTTGCCGCCACTGGTCACCGTGACCTGGATGAAGCCCGTGGTCGTCTTCTCCTTCATCAGCAGGAAGAGCAGACCCAGCAGACAGAAGATGAAGAAGACGATCGCGAGCACGATGGCGTGCGTCGGGATCTTCTCCTCGGTGCGCGACATGTCGGTCGCGTTCCACACCGATCCCCGCAGCGGCAGCGTGCCGGCCGGCGTCACGATCGAGTCGCCCATGACGGTGATGTCACCGATCGACACCAGCGGAGCACCGCCCGTCGGAGCGGGCGCACCCATCGGAACCGGAACCCCTGCGGGCATGGTCTGGCTGTAGTCCTGGCCCTGGCCCGGATAGCCGTACCCCGGCGCCGGATTGGGGTAGCCGTACCCCGGCGTCCCCGGAGGCTGCGTCGGCCCCCACTTGTACTCCCCGTCCGCGTACGGATTCGGCTCGCTCATGGTCTCGTCCCCGCTTTCCTGCTGTGTTACGTCAGACGGGCTCGATCCTGCCAGGTATCGCCCGGTCGGTGAAGCGAAGCCGGTACACGAAGGGCCCCGCCTCCCAAGTCCTGGGAGCGGGGCCCTAGTACAGATTCAGCCGGAAAGGCTAGAAGCGACGCGTGATCAGCGCACGCTTCACTTCCTGGATCGCCTTGGTGACCTCGATACCGCGCGGGCAGGCGTCCGTGCAGTTGAACGTCGTACGGCAACGCCACACGCCGTCCTTGTCGTTGAGGATCTCCAGGCGCTGCTCCCCGGCCTCGTCACGCGAGTCGAAGATGAAGCGGTGCGCGTTGACGATCGCCGCCGGGCCGAAGTACTGACCGTCGTTCCAGAACACCGGGCACGAGGATGTGCACGCGGCGCACAGAATGCACTTGGTGGTGTCGTCGAAGCGCTCGCGGTCCTCGGCGGTCTGCAGACGCTCACGCGTCGGCTCGTTGCCGGACGTGATCAGGAAGGGCATCACATCGCGGTACGCCTGGAAGAACGGCTCCATGTCCACGACCAGGTCCTTGAGGACCGTCAGGCCCTTTATGGCCTCGACCGTGATGGGCTTCTCCGGGTTGATGTCCTTGATCAGCGTCTTGCAGGCGAGCCTGTTCTTGCCGTTGATCCGCATCGCGTCGGAGCCGCAGATGCCGTGCGCGCAGGAGCGCCGGAAGGTGAGCGAGCCGTCGACGTCCCACTTGATCTTGTGGAGACCGTCGAGCACACGCTCCTTCGGGTCGATCTCGATCTGGAAGTCCTGCCACTGGGCCTCGTCGGAGACCTCGGGGTTGAAGCGGCGGATCCGGAAGGTGACCGTGATGTACGGGGAGGCGGCAGCCTCCGCCTCGACCTTGTCCAGAGTTGGGGTAGCCATCAGTACTTACGCTCCATCGGCTGGTAGCGGGTCTGGACGACCGGCTTGTAGTCGAGACGAATGGACTCGACGCCGTCGTCGCCGACCTCGCGGTACGCCATGGTGTGGCGCATGAAGTTGACGTCGTCGCGGTTGGGGAAGTCCTCGCGGTAGTGACCGCCGCGGGACTCCTTGCGGGCCAGTGCCGAGACGGCCATGACCTCGGCCAGGTCGAGCAGGTTGCCCAGCTCGACGGCCTCCAGGAGATCCGTGTTGAAGCGCTTGCCCTTGTCCTGGATCGACACGTTCTTGTAGCGGTCGCGCAGCTCGCCGATCTTCTCGACCGCGGTCTTGATCGTCTGCTCGGTGCGGAACACCATGACGTTCGCGTCCATGGTCTCCTGCAGCTCGCGGCGGATGTCCGCGACCCGCTCCTTGCCCGTCGAGCTGCGCAGCCGCTCGACCTGCGCCTCGACCAGCGAGGCCGGGTCATCGGGAAGCTCGACATAGTCGCTCTTCGCCGAGTACTCGGCGGCGGCGATACCCGCCCGCTTGCCGAAGACATTGATGTCCAGCAGGGAGTTGGTGCCGAGGCGGTTGGCGCCGTGCACCGAGACGCAGGCGACCTCACCGGCGGCGTACAGACCCGGGACGACGGTCGTGTTGTCCGCGAGGACCTCACCCTGGACGTTCGTCGGGATGCCGCCCATCGCGTAGTGCGCCGTCGGCTGGATCGGGATCGGGTCCGTGTAGGGCTCGATGCCGAGGTACGTACGCGCGAACTCGGTGATGTCCGGGAGCTTGGCGTCCAGCTGCTCCGGCGGCAGGTGGGTCAGGTCCAGGAAGACGTGGTCGCCCTCGGGACCGCAGCCGCGGCCCTCGCGGATCTCCGTGTAGATGGAGCGCGAGACGACGTCACGCGAGGCGAGGTCCTTCATGACGGGCGCGTACTTCTCCATGAAGCGCTCGCCGTCCTTGTTGCGAAGGATGCCGCCCTCGCCGCGGGCGCCCTCGGTGAGGAGGATGCCCATGCGCCAGATGCCTGTCGGGTGGAACTGGAAGAACTCCATGTCCTCCAGCGGCAGTCCGCGCCGGTAGCAGGCGGCCTGGCCGTCACCGGTCAGCGTGTGCGCGTTGGAGGTCACCTTGAAGAACTTGCCCGTGCCGCCCGAGGCGTAGATCACGGCCTTCGCCTGGAAGATGTGGATCTCGCCGGTGGCCAGCTCGAACGCGACCACGCCCGCCGACTTCTTGACGCCGTCGACCTCGGTGATCAACTGGTCCAGGACGTAGAACTCGTTGAAGAACTCCACGCCCTCCTTGACGCAGTTCTGGTACAGCGTCTGGAGGATCATGTGGCCGGTGCGGTCCGCGGCGTAACAGGACCGGCGGACCGGCGCCTCGCCGTGGTTGCGCGAGTGGCCGCCGAAGCGGCGCTGGTCGATGGTGCCGTTCGGGGTGCGGTTGAACGGCAGACCCATCTTCTCCAGGTCGAGGACCGCGTCGATGGCCTCCTTCGCGAGGATCTCGGCGGCGTCCTGGTCGACCAGGTAGTCACCGCCCTTGACCGTGTCGAAGGTGTGCCACTCCCAGTTGTCCTCCTCCACGTTGGCGAGCGCGGCGGCCATGCCGCCCTGCGCCGCGCCCGTGTGGGAGCGGGTCGGGTAGAGCTTCGTCAGCACGGCGGTACGGCTGCGCTTGGTCGACTCGATGGCCGCGCGCATACCGGCGCCACCGGCGCCGACGATGACGGTGTCGTACTTATGGATCTTCATTGGTCTCGTCAGCCCCGGCTTTAGCGGATGTTCGGGTCGAAGGTGAAGATCACCAGCGTGCCCAGAAGGATGGTGAACACCGTGGCGGTGTACAGCAGGCCCTTGAGCCACAGGCGCGTGTTCGCGCGCTCCGCGTAGTCATTGATGACAGTTCGGAGGCCATTGGCGCCGTGCAGCATGGCGAGCCACAGCATCAGCAGGTCCCAGGTCTGCCAGAACGGGGACGCCCAGCGGCCGGCCACGAAGGCGAAGCCGATCTTGGAGACGCCGCCGTCGAGCACAAGCTGGATCAGCAGATGGCCGATGACGAGGACGACGAGGACGACGCCGGACAGGCGCATGAAGAGCCACGCGGCCATCTCGAAGTTGCCGCGGGTCGCCTTGGGGGTCGTTCTGGTGCGTCGGCGCGGCGCCTCGATGTACGGGGCCGGGTTGTCGGCGTCGTACAGGCCCACACCCTCTACGGGGCCGACCGCGGACGTGGTGTCAGCAACTGTGTTGTTCGAAGACATGGTCTGGCGTCAGCTCCCGAACAGTTCACGTACGGCGTGGCCGAGCACCGGGTAAAGGGCGCCCACCATCAGCACGAACCAGATGGCCATCGCGGTCCAGAGCATCTGCTTCTGGTAGCGCGGGCCCTTGGACCAGAAGTCCACGGCGATGACACGCAGGCCGTTGAGCGCGTGGAAGAGAATCGCGGCCACCAGGCCGTATTCGAGCAGCGCCACGATCGGCGTCTTGTACGTGGCAACGACATCGTCATAGGCCTCTGGCGAGACGCGGACGAGAGCGGTGTCCAGCACGTGTACGAACAGGAAGAAGAAGATGAGGACGCCGGTGACTCGATGAGCCACCCAGGACCACATTCCTTCCCGGCCGCGGTACAGCGTTCCAGCCGGCACGGAAGAACCCTCCGGGAGCGGGGATTGGGGCCTGCCGGCTTGGGGGGTCGGTCTGGCCCGGCCGGGTACGGTCCACCGGCCCCGGCCATCGTAGCGACGACTTGTCGGTTCGCTTGCCCGGGGTCCACAGGTGTGATCAAACAGGCAATCAAACAGCCTCGGACGGGCTATCGGGAAGCCCCTGCGACGTCTGATTCCGGATGGTTGGCCACTACATGTGCCAGTCGGGAGCGCACGAGTCCGCGCAGCTGCTCGGCGGAGACGGCCCGCTCCTCGTCCGGTTCGTGGCCGAGACGGGCGCGGATGCCGGTCAGTACCTGGTCGAGGTACTCCTCGGGGTGGTACCCGTCGAGGCAGATCACGAAGGCGTGGCCGAAGCGGCTCTCGTACGCGGCGTGGGCGGCGCCGATCGCGGTGTGGGCGGCCTGGGGCGCGCCCGGGTGCACTCCGGCGGACGACTCGTCGGCGAGGGCCTCGCAGAGGTCGGCGGGGGAGAGGTCGTAGCTGGCCTCGTCGGCGGCGGCGAGGAGCGCGTCGAGGTCGGGATAGGGGCGGTGGGCGACGAGTCGCTGCGCCCAGCGACTGCTGCCGCAGCAGGCGAGGAGGGTGGCTTCGGCGGCGTCGGCGGGGGCGGTGTTGAAGCGCTCGAGGCCGGGAGTGCCGCGGTGCCGGCCCGGTGGCGGGGCCGGTAGTGAGACCTGGGAGGGGGAGGCATGCGAGGTCTGGGACGCCTGGGAGGCCAGCTGGGACGGTATGGCCGATGGCGTGAGGGCGCGGGGCGTGTGGTGGAGTGTCGGCGGTCGCTTCGGGAGGCCGGCGTGGGATTCGCTGGACAGCGGGGGCTCCTCGAAAAGGACAGCTGGACGGCTGCGACGCAGGGGATGGATGGGTCATAACGCTATCCGCGCCTGACGTGAGCTGTCCGACGGATGCGCAATTTTCACCCGGACGAGAGAGTTTCGATCATGTGATGGACGATGGACGGGGGTGCTTCGCCGTAGTTACGCAATAAATGGGAGGTATCCGAGTGATACGGCACTTTGGGCGCACGAGGTTCACCGGAGTGGTCCTCGCCGCAGCCGCGGCCTTCTCGATGACGCTGTCCGGCTGCTCGACCGGTGAGCCCGACAGGGCGGGCGGCGGTGGTGCGCGGGGCGACGTGAAGGCCCCCACCGCGAGCCCGTCGCCGTCGCCGTCCCGGACGTACGCCCTCTCCAAGGCGCCCGCCACCATCCCCTCCGTACGCACGCACGAGCCGGCCCGCGGTCCTGGCTGGCGGCCCGGGCCCGGCGGCGGAGTTGTCGTCGCCAAGGGCAGTGAAGCGCTCGCCGACGAGGGCCGGCTGATAGCCGGCGAACTGAAACTCGGCTACCGCGGCGCCGTCCCGGCCCGTGCCGGCGACGTGGAACTGGCGCTCGCGGGCAACGGCGGGCGCGAGTCGTACACCGTCCTCACCGGCGGCGGCCGGGTGCGGATCACCGGTGCCGACGAGGCCGGCGCCTTCTACGGGACACGGACCCTGAAGCAGGCCGTGAAGTCCGGCGGCCTGATGCCGGAGGGCGTCGTACGGGACGGGCCGGACCGGCCGCAGCGCGGGCTGATGATCGACATCGCACGCAAGCACTTCACCGCGGGCTGGATCGAGGACCGGCTGCGCGAGATGGCCGACCTCAAGCTCAACCAGCTCGGCCTGCACTTCTCCGACGACCAGGGCTTCCGTATCGCATCGGACTCGCATCCCGAAGTGGTCTCGAGTCAGCACCTGACCAAGGACGAGGTCCGGCGGATCGTGGACCTCGCCGCCCGGCTGCACATCGCGGTCATCCCGGAGATCGACTCCCCGGGCCACCTGGGCGCGGTGCTGGCCGCGCATCCGCAACTGCAGCTGCGGGACGCGGCGGGCAGGTCCGTGCGGGGCGCGATCGACATCGGGCAGCCGGCGTCGGCGGAGATCGTCGATGAGCTGCTGAAGGAGTACGCGGAACTGTTCCCCGGCGCGTACTGGCATCTGGGCGGGGACGAGTACCAGGCGCTGGTCCGGCAGAACCCGGAGGCGTCCTTCCCGCGGCTGGCGGCCCTGGCCCGGCAGAAATACGGACCGCAGGGGCGGGTCCAGGACCTGGCGACGGCCTGGGTGAACGACCGCGCGGCGGTGCTGCGGCCGGAGGGCAAGAAGCTCAAGGCCTGGAACGACGGCTTCTTCCGCGGCGGTGTGGTCGCCGTGGACAAGGACATCGAGGTCGAGTACTGGACGGGCAAGGAGATCGGCGCGCGTCCGCCGGTGGAGTATCTGCGCGAGGGCCGGCGGCTGGTGAACGTCAACGACGAGTACCTCTATTACGTGCTGGGCCAGCCGCAGACCTTCGTATATCCGACCGGTCGGCGGATATACGAGCAGTGGAACCCGTTCGTGATCCGCGGCACTCAGCCGGTGTCACGGCAGTACTCGGACCAGATCCTGGGCGGCCGCTTCGCGGTGTGGTGCGACCTGTCCCAGTCCCAGACCCAGGACCAGGTGGCGCGCGGCATCGCCATGCCGCTGGCGGCGACGTCCCAGAAACTGTGGGACCCGCGCAAGCCGAGCCGCAGCTGGCAGAGCTTCGAACAGCTGGCGCGGACGCTGGGCTTGGCCTGAGCTGCGGGTTCACGCTGGACGGTGGCCCGGCCGGAGCCATATCGTCCGTGAGCGGTCGCACGGAGTGCGGTCCCGGTTCCACGACGCCTCCGGGGAGGGGCGTCATCGCGCCCGTGGGGGGTCTGCTCAGCCATGCTCTGCTCGAACTGCCGGAAGAACACGGCCACAACCGATGACGGACTCTGCGACGGCTGCCCGGCCGTCCCGGTGGTGGACCTCACCTTGCCGGGACGGCCCGCGGAGCGCCGGCCGGGTGTTCTGCGCGCGCCGGTCGGGCTCTCCTATGCCGTGGTCGCTCTGCTCTGCATCGTCGTCGCGGCCGACGTCTTCTGCATGTTCGCCGCGGCCGGCCTGCGGAACCTGATGGGCACGGCCTATTCGGAGACGGACCTGGAGCAGGCCCTGTCGGTGACGGATGCCGCCGGCGTCGTCCAAGGGGTCGCGCAGATCGCCACTGCCGTTGTCTTCATCATCTGGTTCCACCGGGTGCGGGCCAACGCCGATGTGTTCGCGCCTGATCTCCAGCGGCGCGGTCGGGGCTGGGCGATCGGCGGCTGGTTCGTCCCGTTCGGGAATTTCTACCTCCCGCGCGCGATCGCAGCCGACATCTGGGCGGCCAGCCGCCAAGACCCGTACGGCACGGGGAAGCAGGAGCCACACACCATCATCAACGTCTGGTGGATCGCATGGCTCGTCTCGAATCTGGTCAACGGCATCGCGGGCGCTCAGTACGACATGGCCCAGACGGCGGACGAGGTCCAGGCGGGCGCGGACGCCTTCATCGTCGGCGGTCTTGTCGACATCGGGGCCGCGCTGCTGGCGGTCGTCGTCGTGCGCAGGCTCACGCGTATGCAGCTCACCAAGGCGATGCGGGGAGCGGAGAAGGCCGCGGTGTGAGCCCGCCCGGGGGCGCGCGGGCTCACACCGCGTGATTCGGCCGAGGCGCTCCCAAACGGGGCGCTCTGCAGGCCGAGTTCCGGTGGCGCAAAATGTAACAGAGCTGTGGCGTATATGTGTACGAGTTGCGCATGGTGAATAGCGCACGTCGGCTTGGCAGGACTGTGGCGGCATGGGTGCCAAAGGGAGTACTTTGCGCCAAGCGGTCCGCGGCCCGCGCCGAGGAACTCTGCTTCCGATTGCTGGAAGGAACTGGGGATTCCCGGCCCGAGGGAGTGACGCATTTGAGCCACGGGGCGCAGTAAGAGGAAGTACTGCGTCCGCGATAGGAGCGTCCGGTGGCGTCGAAGAGCCTGAGGGAACTGATCGCACAGGCGGATGAGCGAGGCCTGGCCGCGAGTGGGCTCGCCTGTCTCGACCGCTGTCTGCCGCTGCTTGCGTCGGAGGCCGACGCGCTGCGTCCACTGTGGACGGGGCTGGTCGACGGTGAGGCCGACTGGTCCGGACGTCTCGCGGCGGCCAGAGAGGCGATGGAGAGTGAGGCGGCCGACGACGAAGCCGCAGTGCTCGTACGGCAGATGCTCGGCGCCGCGCCCTCGGACTGGGCGGCGGAACCGCTGCGCGAGTGGGCGGACGACTGCTCCGTAGCCGCGCTCGAACTCCATCACCGCTTCGACGCGGGCCCCGGGGCCGACGAGCCCGCCGCCGCCGATGTCGTCGAGGTGCTCAAGCGCTGCCGCGAGGGCGAGCCGGACGGTGCGGGCCCGCTGGTCTCCGGTGAACTGCGCCGACAGGTGCAGATCCTGGAGATCCTGGCGGACGCG
>NZ_JBIRYJ010000031.1:0-34550 GCF_044389785.1 Streptomyces sp. NPDC019443 | reverse complement strand
GGGGCTCGCTTTCCAGCCTTTCAGCTTTCCGGCGTTTCCGACTCTATCAGATCCTTTCGGGCCTGATTCCCGGTCGAACTCGGGTTGCCTTTCCGGTCTGTTAGGCCGTTCCGACGAGTGAGACTTTAGCGGAATCCTGGCCCCCGACGCTAATCGGGGCTGCGCTCGTTCGAACGCGGATTCCTCATTTCGCAAAAGCGCACAGAAAGCCGGACGACAGGGTGTCGCTCGCTTGTAGTGGGTCTTGCGGAATGGCTGTCCGGGGACCGGCCGAAGTCGGTGCTCACGTCGGACAACTCGGAGAACACTACGGATGGCGGTATCCGCTGTCAACCTGGGGTTGGGCCCCGTAGTCTCGCACGTATGACAACGCGTATGTGCCTCCTCCAGTGGTGGGCCGCCTGACGGCGGCCGGCACCTACGCATGCACTCAACGGCCGCCGCTTCGGCGGCCGTTCACGTTTCTCCCTCCGGGAGTCCGGCCGCTGGACGCGGCGGCTCCGATCAGGAGACGGAGAGCGTGATGACGCGGATCTTCAGCGGGATCAAGCCCACGGGGCATCTGACGCTGGGCAACCACCTCGGGGCGCTGCGCAGGTGGGTCGACGTCGATCAGCACCGGTCGGACGCGCTGTTCAGCGTGGTCGATCTGCATGCGCTGACCGTGGAGCACGATCCGGCGCGGGTGCGCAGACTCAGTCGTCAGGCCGCGTCGCTGATGCTGGCAGCGGGGCTGGACCCGGAGCTGTGCACCGTATTCGTACAGAGTCATGTGGACGAGCACGCGCGGCTGTCGTATCTCCTGGAGTGCACGGCCACGGACGGCGAGCTGCGACGCATGATCCAGTACAAGGAGAAGGGCGCGCGGGCGCGGGCGGGCGGGCAGAGTGTGCGGCTGTCCCTGCTGACCTATCCGGTGCTGATGGCGGCGGACATCCTGGCCTACGGGACGGATGAGGTGCCCGTGGGCGAGGACCAGACCCAGCATGTGGAGCTGACGCGGGATCTGGCGATGCGGTTCAACCAGCGATACGGGCACACCTTCACCGTGCCGAAGGCGACGCATCCGCCGGTGGCCGCGCGGGTCATGGATCTGCAGGACCCGACCTCGAAGATGGGGAAGTCGCACGAGTCCGGGGCGGGGATCGTCTATCTGCTCGACGACGCGGATGTGGTGCGCAAGAAGATCATGCGGGCGGTCACGGACAGCGGGCGCGAGGTCGAGTACGACCGCGAGGGCAAGCCGGGCATCGCGAATCTTCTCGAAATGCTGGCGGCTTGTGAGGGTGGGAACCCAATCGACCTGGCCGGTGTATATGAGTCGTACGGGGCCTTGAAGAAGGACACGGCCGAGGCGGTGGTGGAGCTGCTGAGGCCGGTGAGGGAGCGACATGCGCAGCTGGCGGCGGATCCGGGACACGTCGATGAGGTGCTGAGGAAGGGAGCCGAGCGGGCCAGGGAGATGGCCCGGCCGAGAGTTGATGCCGCCTATAAGGCGATCGGGCTGCTGCCCGGGTAGCGGAGGACGGCTCCGTCCCAGCCGTCCAGCCGTGACCGGGGCCGTCAGCCGTTGCCCGACGCAAGCTCGCGGCTGCGGTCGCGGGCCGCTTCGATGGCGGCGATCAGGGCGGCGCGTACACCGTGGTTCTCAAGTTCGCGGATGGCGCTGATGGTGGTGCCGGCGGGGGAGGTGACGGCTTCACGGAGCTTGACGGGGTGTTCGCCGCTGTCGCGGAGCATGACGGCGGCGCCGATGGCGGCCTGGACGATCAGGTCGTGGGCCTGGGCGCGGGGCAGGCCGAGGAGGATGCCGGCGTCGGTCATGGCCTCGACGAGGAAGTAGAAGTACGCCGGACCCGAGCCGGACAGGGCGGTGGCCGCGTCCTGCTGGGACTCGGGGACGCGGAGGGTCTTGCCGACACCGCCGAAGATCTCCTCGGTGTGGGTGAGGTGCTCGGCGGTCGCGTGGCTGCCAGCCGAGATCACGGACATGCCCTCGTCGACGAGTACGGGGGTGTTGGGCATGACACGGACTACGGGGGTGCCTGCGGTCAGGCGTTCCTCGATGAAGGAGGTGGGGATGCCGGCCGCGGCGCTGATGACAAGGCGGTCCGCGGTGATGTGCGGAGCGAGTTCGTCGAGGAGCTTGCCCATGTCCTGGGGCTTGACGGCCAGGATGAGGGTGTCGGCGCGCTTGGCGGCCTCGGGGTTGGTGACAGGCTCGACGCCGTAGCGGGTGCGGAGCTCATTGGCACGGTCGGCGCGGCGGGTGGTGACCAGCAGGTCGGCGGGCCGCCAGCCGGCGCGGATCATGCCGCTGAGGAGGGCCTCGCCGATCTTGCCCGTACCGAGGACTGCGACTGTCTGGGTCATGGCTCTGTTCACCTCGCCGGTGGGGATACGTGTCGCCATCCTCGCACCGGGGGCGTGGCTGTGCCGGGGCGTCCGAGGGGCGGTACGGGCGGGGGCAGGCCCGTCCGCGCCTCGGAGGCCAGTGCCCGTCTGGTTTGGAGGGCGCTACGGGAGCGCCCTTCGGACCAGGAGAGGTTCCGGTCGCCGTAGCCGTTGCCGGAGGCGACCTGGTCCCTGGAGTTGGTGACGCGGATGACGTCGCCCGGGATGACCTGCTCGTAGAAGCGGCGGGCCGTGCCGTCGGACGCGAGGCCGATACAGCCGTGGGTGACGGGGCTGCGGCCGGCGTGCCCCCGGCCGACTGACGGTTGTGTCCAAGTCCCCTACGCGCAAGCTGCCTACGGCGGTGTTCGGCATGGGCGAGTACACGATCAACGCCAGCTGGGTGGTGGAGCTGTCGAGGCCTGGCGGCGCCATGGAGTTCGTCCTCGCGGACACCTGGGGGAAGAACTCCTCCAAGAGCATCATCGGGGCGAGCGCCACATGCCGAGTGGCTCTACGGCCAGCTCAAGGTCGGGTCACCATCACGCTGAACTAGGCGGTGCGGCGGCGTAGCGTCGCCGCGCCCAGGGCCAGGACTAGGACCCCGCAGGCCGCGACGATCAGGACGTCGCGGGTGAAGTCTCCGGTGGCGTCCGGGTAGCGCTGGACTTCGGTCATGGCGTCGACGGCGTACGACATGGGCAGGACGTTCGAGATCCCCTCGAGGACGGGCTGCATCTTCTCGCGCGCCGTGAACAGGCCGCAGAGCAGCAGCTGCGGGAAGAGCACGGCCGGCATGAACTGGACCGCCTGGAACTCAGAGGCGGCGAAGGCCGAGACGAAAAGTCCCAGTGCCGTGCCGAGCAGAGCGTCAAGGAGCGCGACGAGGAGCAGCAGCCACGGCGAGCCGATGACGTCCAGGCCCAGTGCCCACAGTGCGAGGCCGGTAGCGAGGAGGGACTGGGCGATGGCGACGAGGCCGAAGGCCAGGGCATAGCCGGCGATCAGATCGCCCTTGCCCAGGGGCATGGCGAGCAGGCGTTCCAGGGTGCCTGAAGTGCGTTCGCGCAGGGTGGCGATGGAGGCCACCAGGAACATCGTGATCAGCGGGAAGATGCCGAGGAGCGAGGCGCCGATGGAGTCGAAGGTCCGCTCACTGCCGTCGAACACGTAGCGCAGCAGGAAGAGCATCACACACGGCACGAAGACCATCAGTGCGATGGAGCGCGGGTCGTGGCGGAGCTGGTGCAGGACGCGGGCGGCGGTGGCGAGGGTGCGGGCGGCGTTCATCGGGCGTTCTCCTGAATGGCCCCGGGCTGAGGATCGGCCTGCTGCGGGGAATCGGCCTGTCGGGCGTTGGCCTCGTCGACCAGGTGGAGGAAGGCGGCTTCGACGGTCTGGGAGCGGGTGCGCAGGCGGAGGTCGTCGGGGGTGTCCTCGGCGAGGATCTTGCCCTCCCTCATCAGGAGCAGGCGGTGGCAGCGCTCCGCCTCGTCCATGACGTGCGAGGAGACGAGGATCGTCGCGCCCCGCTCGTCGGCGAGGCGGTGGAAGAGATTCCACAGATCGCGGCGCAGGACGGGGTCGAGGCCGACGGTCGGTTCGTCGAGGACGAGCAGTTCGGGTGTGCCGAGCAGGGCGACGGCGAGGGAGACGCGGCTGCGCTGGCCGCCGGAGAGCCGGCCGGCGAGGGAGTCGGCGTGCGAGACGAGGTCTACGTCGGCGATGGCACGGGTGACGTAGTCGCGGCGGGTGTCGCGGTGGCGGCGGCCGGGCTGCAGGACGGAGGCGAAGTAGTCCAGGTTCTGGCGGACCGTCAGGTCGTCGTAGACGGCTGGGTCCTGGGTGACGTAGCCGATACGGGAGCGCAGGGTGGCGTCGCCCGCGGGACTGCCGAGGATGTCGAGGGTTCCGGTGACCTTGGCCTGCGTGCCGACCACGGCGCGCATCAGGGTCGACTTGCCGCAGCCGGAGGGACCGAGGAGGCCGGTGATCCGGCCGGGCGGCACGGTGAAGTCGATGCCGCGCAGGACGGTGCGCTCGCCTCGTACGACTGTGAGGCCGCGGGCCAGGACGGCAACTCCAGACGAATTCATCATGCGATGAATAATGCCCTTGCGGCCTTGCCACGTCAAGAGAGTGGTGCAGCGTAAAGAGATGGGAGGCGCGTCAAGAGAGCGGTGCAGCGTCGAGAGATGGGGGGCGTGTCAGGGGCATCCCCCATAGCGTTGGGGGCACGGGCGGCGGACGGTGGACATATGAGCCACAACAGTGAGATCTCGAAGGCCGAGCAGCGGCGGCTGGCCGTCGCGTCGGTGACGCTCGGGCCGTGGCGCGCCGCCGCGGCGGTCGGCGGGCTGGGCGGCGGCGTCGCCCTCGCGCTCGGCACGATCGGCGACGGAATCGGCCTCGGCGTGCTGGCCGGCGCGCTGTCGGTCGCGCTGATGCTGTTCTTCATGGTCGGCGGAGCGGGCGCGGTGCTCGGCGACAAGCCGGGCACGGGGAGCCCGTCCGACCGCCGGATTCGGCGCTGGGCCGCGGCCCACCCATGGCGGGTCGCAGCCGTGCCGGGCGCGCTGATGGTCGCCGCGGATGTGGTGGTCCAGCAGGCGCTCACCGGGCAGGGGTTCCTCGGCAGCCTGTGGGAGGGCCTGTGGCGGGGCGCGCTAGTGATGGGCGTCGTCGGGCTGGTCGGGCGGTTCTCGCGCAGGCCGCGCTGAGGCCCGGGGATCAGCCGGACCGCCGCGCGCCGGCCCGTCAGGACGCGGGCGCGGTGCGGGTGCGGGTAGGGGGCGGTGCGGGTGCCGGGTGAGGGCCGGTGCGGGTGCCGGGTGAGGGCCGGTGCGGGTGCCGGGTGAGGGCCGGTGCGGGTGCCGGGTGAGGGCCGGTGCGGGTGCCGGGTGAGCGTCGGAGCGTACGAACCGGATCAGGCCGTGGCTACTTGCGCTTGGACTTGCCGCCCTTGCCCTTGCGGGCGGCGGGGTTGCCGGTACGGACGCCGCGGCGCTTCTCGTACTGGCTGCGGGCCGTCTCGTACTCCTCACGGCGCAGCTTCTCGCCCGGTGCCTCGGTGAGCGAGCGGAAGAAGTAGGCGAGGAGCGAGCCTACGAAGCCGATCGCCTTGAGACTGCGCAGCGAATCCTCGGTCGCGGAACCGGTGGAGCGGCGGGTGAAACCCTCCCAGGTCTTGCGGAAGGCGACGGCGCTGCAGATCGCGAACATCACGACGACCAGCATGTTGACGAAGCCGCCGACGTCGGCGATCGCCAGACCCTGGTAGGCGAAGCGCAGCACGAGACATCCGGCTACGGCGGCGGCGAGGGCACCGGCGGCGACGCCGGCGCGGCGCAGCCCGTAGCCCCCGTCGTGGCCGATCCAGGTCGTGCCGAAGAAACGGATGGGCTCGGGCTGCGGACCGCCGCCGACGTTCGTCCCGCCCTGCTTACTCTGCTCGCTCACGGGGTCGATTATCCCCGGACGTCACGGCCACCCCGTCAGGAGCAGCGGATCGTCACATAGCCGTCGCTACCGGTGTTCACATACGCGTCCGAGACGAACTGCCCATTGGCGATGTTGTCCCAGAGGTTGGTGGTGCCGTACGGACCCCTGATCCACTCACCCGGCTTCTGGCAGTTGATCGGCACCCGAGAGCCGACCGGCAGCACCTTGATGAGCCGGTAGTTGGTGCCTGGGCCACTGCGTACGTTCAGCGCCACTCCCGGCGCGACCGGATAGCGCTTGGCCGTGGCCTCGTCGAAACTTTCGGACTGCACTTCTTCAACAGCCATGAAACTCTCCCCCGCCGATGTGGCTTGATCTGTACGGTCTCTTCCGTACGCCGCGCAGGCTAGCAACCCACACCTGCATCACACGCATCATCGACTAGGCTCCGTGAGTCGCGCATGTGCACGAACAACACGGGGGTGGGAGATGCCACCGCTGCGCAGCACCGGGCGGTTCCCGGAAGCTGAGCATCCGGAATATGCCGGCCAGTACCGTCTTGAGGCATGCCTCGGCAACGGCGGCATGGGCGTCGTCCACCTGGCCACTTCCGCCTCCGGGCTGCGCCTCGCGGTCAAGGTCATCCATGCCGAACACGCATCGGACCCGGAGTTCAGAGCCCGTTTCCGGCAGGAGGTCGAGGCCGCCCGCAAGGTCAGCGGTGCCTTCACCGCGCCCGTCGTCGACGCCGACCCGGAGGCGGAACGGCCCTGGATGGCCACGCTGTTCATCGAGGGCCCGACGCTCGCCGAGCGGGTGAAGCGGAACGGGCCGCTGGGCTCGGAGGAACTGCGCAAGGCGGGCGCGGGTCTCGCCGAGGCGCTGCGTGACATCCATCGCGCAGGCGTGGTGCACCGCGATCTCAAGCCGAGCAATGTACTGCTCGCTCCCGACGGGCCGAAGGTCATCGACTTCGGCATCTCCCGTCCCGCGGACAGCGATCTGCGTACGGAGACGGGCAAGCTGATCGGTACGCCGCCGTTCATGGCGCCCGAGCAGTTCCAGCGTCCGCGCGAGGTCGGCCCCGCCGCCGATGTGTTCGCGATGGGGGCCGTGCTGGTGCACGCCGCGACCGGGCGCGGGCCTTTCGACTCGGACAGTCCGTACATCGTGGCGTACCAAGTGGTGCACAACGAACCGGACTTGGCGGGTGTGCCGGCGGATCTCGTGCCGCTGTTCCGGCGCTGTCTGGCGAAGGACCCGGCGGAACGGCCGACGCCGTACGAGTTGATGGTCGCGCTGCGCGGGTCCTCGCCCTCCTCGTCGTACGACACTCAGGCCTACATACCGGCCCAGCGCACCCCGGACCCGCGCGAGAGCGCGCCCCTGGTGCCCGCTGCGGGACGCCGCCCCCTGACCCGGCGGAGGATCCGCTGGGCGTGCGCGGCGCTGGCGGTGCTGGTCACGGCGGGGATCGTGGTCGTGCGTACCGTGGGCGACGGCAACACCGCGGCTCCCGCACCCGCGGTGCCCAGCGCCGAGCAGACCTTCCGCCCCTGGAGCGTGCCCCTGCGCGGCGGGGACGACGAGAACAGGACGCCGGTCTGCGCGTCGGCCGGTTCCGGGCTCTACTGCACGGCGCCCGGCATCAAGGCGGCCCGCCTCAACCCCGCCGACGGCAAGACCCTCTGGTCGGCGGAGGCGGGCGACAGCACGGCGCAGAGCGACGAGGGCATGGCGCCCGTAGTCGCCGGAGGGCTGCTGCAGGTGGTCACACCCGGCGGGGACCGGCTCGAGGCGCTCGACCCGGAGTCCGGCGCGGTGCGCTGGGACATGGACATCTCCCGGTACTCCACGGTCCGGCCCGCCGGTGACGTGGCGCTGCTGGTGACGGACGCCGGGCTGGTGCGGGCCGTCGACGCCGCGACGGGCGAGGAACGCTGGACCCGGCAGCGCGGCGGAAGGGGCAGCCAGTGGGTCGCGTCCGCGGGCGGCGACGGACCCGCGCTCGCCGTCACACCCTCCGGTGACGGTACGTCGACGCTGGTCAGCGCGGTCGACCTGGCCGACGGCGACCTGCTCTGGGAGAAGCGGGTCAAGGGAACGCTGAGCCCGGCGCGGTCGGCGGGCGGCTTCCTGTATCTGCTCTCCGCCAACACCGACGGCTTCACGGACGCTGTCGTACGACTCGGCACCGCGAGCAAGCCGCCCGCGGTACGCCGTATCCCGCTGCCCACGCCCGTCGACCAGGCGCAGGCGACCGTGGCCGGGGACACCGTCTACCTGAGCGGATCGGGCGGCTCGCTCCTCGCCCTCGACACCGGCGGGACGAAGCCCGCCCAGCTGTGGCGGCTGGAGACCTCCGTCACCCATCTCTCACGCCCCGCCGCCGACGCCCGCGCGGTGTATGTGACGGCCGGAGACGGGCGGCTGCTGGCCGTGGACGCCGTACGCGGTGTGCTCATCGGCCAGACCGAACCCCGTATGGACGACGGGCGTTACACCTTCGCGTCGGTGCTGCCCGCACCCGTCGCCGCCGGTGACAAGGTCTTCGGCACGGCCCCGGACGGCTCCGCCTTCGCGCTGGACGCCCGGGACCCCGCCAAGTGGTGAGCCTGCAGCACGACCGGCTGTACGACCTGCTGTACGACCCGCTGTACGACCGGGATCAGCCCAGCCGGGACACGTCCCGGACCGCGCCCTTGTCGGCGCTCGTCGCCATGGCCGCGTACGCGCGCAGCGCCGCCGAGACCTTCCGTTCGCGGTCCTTCGGCGCGTAGACGCCGCCCAGCGCCTCGCGACGGGTCGCCAACTCCGCCTCGGGGACGAGGAGTTCCATCGACCGGTTCGGGATGTCGATACGGATGCGGTCGCCGTCCTCGACGAGCGCGATGGTTCCACCGCTCGCCGCCTCCGGCGAGGCGTGCCCGATCGACAGGCCCGATGTGCCGCCGGAGAAGCGGCCGTCAGTCACCAGCGCGCAGGCCTTGCCGAGCCCGCGACCCTTCAGGAACGACGTCGGGTAGAGCATCTCCTGCATGCCGGGGCCGCCACGCGGGCCCTCGTAGCGGATGACGACGACGTCGCCCTCCTTGATCTCCTTGCGGAGGATCTTGTCGACGGCCTCGTCCTGCGACTCGCAGACGACGGCAGGTCCCTCGAAGGTCCAGATCGACTCGTCCACGCCGGCGGTCTTCACGACAGCGCCGTCGACGGCGAGGTTGCCCTTGAGCACGGCGAGTCCGCCGTCCTTGGAGTACGCGTGCTCGACGGACCGGATGCAGCCGTTCTCGGCGTCGACGTCGAGGGAATCCCAGCGCTCGGACTGGGAGAAGGCAGTCGCGGAGCGGACGCAGCCGGGGGCCGCGTGCCACAGCTCGACGGCCTCGGCGGACGGGGAGCCGCCGCGCACGTCCCAGGTCTTGAGCCAGTCGGCAAGGGACGCGGAGTGGACGGTGTGGACGTCCTCGTTGAGGAGCCCGCCGCGGTAGAGCTCGCCCAGGATCGCCGGGATGCCGCCCGCGCGGTGCACGTCCTCCATGTAGTACGTGCCGCCGGGGGCGACGTTCGGCGCGACCTTGGCGAGACACGGGACGCGGCGCGAGACGGCGTCGATGTCGGTCAGGTCGTAGTCGAGCTCGGCCTCCTGGGCGGCGGCGAGCAGATGCAGGATCGTGTTGGTGGAGCCGCCCATGGCGATGTCGAGCGCCATGGCGTTCTCGAAGGCCTCGCGGGTGGCGATGTTGCGCGGCAGGACGGACTCGTCGCCCTGCTCGTAGTAGCGCTTGGTGATCTCGACGATCGTGCGGCCGGCGTTCTCGTAGAGCGCCTTGCGGGCGGTGTGGGTGGCGAGCACCGAGCCGTTGCCGGGGAGGGCCAGGCCGATGGCCTCGGCGAGGCAGTTCATCGAGTTGGCGGTGAACATGCCGGAACAGGACCCGCAGGTGGGACAGGCGTTCTCCTCGATACGGAGGACGTCCTCGTCCGACACGTTCTCGTCGACCGCGTCCACGATGGCGTTGATCAGGTCGAGCTTGCGGACCGTGCCGTCCACGAGGGTCGCCTGGCCGGCCTCCATCGGGCCGCCGGAGACGAAGATCACCGGGATGTTGAGGCGCAGCGCGGCCATCAGCATGCCGGGGGTGATCTTGTCGCAGTTGGAGATGCAGATCAGGGCGTCCGCGCAGTGCGCCTCGACCATGTACTCGACGCTGTCCGCGATCAGGTCGCGGGACGGCAGGGAGTAGAGCATGCCGGCATGGCCCATCGCGATGCCGTCGTCGACGGCGATCGTGTTGAACTCACGGGGCACGGCGCCCGCGGCCAGGATCGCGTCGGAGACGATCCGGCCGACCGGGGCGAGGTGCGTGTGCCCGGGCACGAACTCGGTGAAGGAGTTGGCGACCGCGACGATCGGCTTGCCGATGTCTGCGCCCGCTACGCCCGACGCCCGCATAAGGGCGCGGGCGCCCGCCATATTGCGGCCGTGGGTGACAGTGCGGGACCTCAGCTCGGGCATCGTCGCTCGCTCCTTCAGACGGGTGGGACTCCCATCGAGCCTACGCCGCGACTCCAAGATCTGGACAGTCTGTCCGTTATACGGGACGCGGGGCTCACGCTTCGGTCAGCTGCCGTTCAGGCCTCGGTCAGATACCGCTGCAGCGTGGGGGCCACCATCACGATGATCTCCTCCGGGTCCGCCGAGGCCAGCGGCTCCACCCTGATCACATAGCGCAGAATCGCGATGCCGATCATGTGCGAGGCGGCCAGCTCCGCGCGGAATTTCGGGTCCGGTACGTCGAGATCGCCCGCGATCCGCTCGAGCAGCCGCCGCAGCACGAAGCTGCGCAGTACCTTCGCCGCCGCCTCGTGGGTGAGCGCGGAACGGATGATCGCCAGCAGCGGGGCCCGGGTCGCCGGGTTTTCCCACACCCCGATGAAGTAGCGGGCGAGCCGCTCGCCGATGCCCTCCGCGCCCTGCCCCAGGATCTCCGGGATGACCAGCGCCGGCTCGAAGGAGACCTCGATGGCGGCGGCGAAGACCTCGTCCTTCGTACCGAAGTAGTGGTGGACGAGTGCGGGGTCGACGTCCGCCGCCTTGGCGATGCCACGGACGGTCGTCTTGTCGTAGCCGCGCTCTGCGAATTCCGTACGGGCCGCTTCCAGGATCCGCTCGCGGGCGCCGGGGCCCTCGCCCGCTCCCGTACGGGCCGGACGGCCGCGCCGCCGCCGAGCCGCCGCGCCGGTCATGAGCCGCGCACCCCGGAAGATGCGGCCGACGCCAGATGCAGCCGGGTGAAGGCGAGCGCCTCGGCGAGGTCGGCCTCGCGTTCGGCGGCGGACATCGCGCGCCGGGTGTTGACCTCGATGACGACATGGCCGTCGAAGCCGGTACGGGCCAGCCGCTCGAGCAGCTCGGCGCACGGCTGGTTGCCGCGCCCCGGGACCAGGTGCTCGTCCTTCGCGGACCCCTTGCCGTCGGCGAGGTGTACATGGCCGAGCCGGTCGCCCATCCGGTCGATCATGGCCATCGTGTCGGTACGGGACGTCGCGGTGTGCGAGAGGTCGATCGTGAAATGCCGGTAGTCCTCCTTGGTGACGTCCCAGTCGGGGGCGTACGCGAGCATCTCGCGGTCCCGGTAGCGCCACGGGTACATGTTCTCGACGGCGAACCGGACATCCGTCTCGTGCGCCATCCGCCATATCCCGGTGACGAAGTCCCGGGCGTACTGCCGCTGCCAGCGGAACGGCGGGTGCACGACGACCGTCGAGGCGCCCAGCTTCTCGGCCGCCGTCTGCGCCCGCTGGAGCTTCACCCAGGGGTCGGTGGACCAGACCCGCTGGGTGATCAGCAGACAGGGCGCGTGCACGGCGTGGATCGGCACCTGGTGGTAGTCGGACAGACGGCGCAGGGCCTCGATGTCCTGGCTGACGGGATCGGTCCAGACCATGACCTCGACGCCGTCGTAGCCCAGGCGCGCGGCAATCTCGAAGGCCGTCGCCGTCGACTCCGGATAGACGGAAGCCGTTGACAGGACAACCTTCGCATCCGGGATACGCACCACTGGTTCTGCCACGGGAGACAGGGTACGGGCCGCCGCTAGGAGGCCGGGAGATGGTCCAGGCGCCGCAGAATGACGCCCTCGCGCAGCGCCCAGGGACAGATTTCGAGCGCCGGCGCCCCGAACAGGTCCATCGCACCCTCCGCGACCAGCGCTCCTGCCAGCAGCTGACGGGCCCGGCCCTCGGAGACACCGGGGAGGGTGCCGCGCTGCTCGACCGTCATGGCGGCGAGCTTCGGCATCCACTCCTCCAGTGACTTACGACTCAGTTCACGCTGCACGTAAAGGCCATCGGCGGAGCGCGCGGCACCCGCGATACGGGCCAGCTGCCTGAAGGTCTTGGACGTCGCCACTATGTGGTCCGGCTTCCCGAACCGGCTGAACTCGCCGACCGAACGGGCGATCTCGGCCCGAATACGGCGGCGCAGCTCCTTCACGTCCTTCGGGTCGGGCGGGTCGCCGGGCAGCAGGGCCGTCAGCCGGCCCGCGCCGAGCGGCAGCGACACCGCCACGTACGGGTCCTCGTCGATCCCGTACGCGATCTCCAGTGAGCCGCCGCCGATGTCCAGGACCAGCAGCTTTCCGGCCGACCAGCCGAACCAGCGGCGGGCCGCGAGGAAGGTCAGCCGGGCCTCCTCCTCGCCGGTCAGCACCTGCAGATCAACCCCGGTCTCGGCCTTGACCCGGGCCAGCACCCCGTCGGCGTTGCTGGCCTCCCGAACCGCGGAGGTCGCGAAGGGCAGCACCTGCTCGCAGCCCTGGTCCTCTGCGGCCTGCACCGCGTCGCCGACCACCTCGATCAGCCGGGCGACGCCGTCGGGTCCGATCGCCCCGTCCCCGTCGAGGAGTTCGGCGAGTCGCAACTCCGCCTTGTGCGAGTGGGCGGGCAGCGGGCGGGCGCCCGGGTGGGCGTCCACCACCAGCAGATGCACTGTGTTCGAACCGACGTCGAGGACTCCGAGTCTCATGAACCGAACGCTACTGCTGTCACGCGCTTACGCTTGCCCTGTGCCAAAGACGAAAAAGGCGAAGCAGGGCAAAGCCACGCCCCCGAAGCAGATCAAGCCCTCCAAGCACGACGAGAAGGGCCTGGACTTCGCGCGAGCGTGGGTCGAGTTCCCGGACCCCGGCGACGACGAACAGGTCTTCCGCTGCGATCTGACCTGGCTGACCTCGCGCTGGACCTGCATCTTCGGAAGCGGCTGCCAGGGCATCCAGGCGGGCCGCGCGGATGACGGGTGCTGCACGCTGGGCGCGCACTTCTCCGACGAGGACGACGAGAAGCGGGTCGCGGAGAATGTCGCGCGGCTGACGCCGGAGCTGTGGCAGTACCACGACGTGGGTACGGAGACGGGCTGGGTCCAGACCGACGACGACGGGGAACGCCAGACACGCCGCTGGGAGGGGTCCTGCATCTTCCAGAACCGCCCGGGATTCGAGGGCGGGGCGGGCTGCTCGCTGCACATCCTGGCGCTGCGGGAGGGCAAGGAGCCGCTGGAGACGAAGCCGGACGTGTGCTGGCAGCTGCCGGTGCGGCGTACGTACGACTGGATCGAGCGCCCCGACGACACGAAGGTGCTGCAGGTCTCGATCGGGGAGTACGACCGCCGAGGCTGGGGCCCCGGCGGCCACGACCTGCACTGGTGGTGCACGTCGGCGACGTCGGCGCACGGGGCGGGGGAGCCGGTGTATGTGACGTACCGCCCGGAGCTGACGGAGCTGATGGGCAAGGAGGCGTACGACGTCCTGGCGGAACTGTGCGAGGCCCGCCTGTCGTCGCAGCTCCCTTTGGTGGCCCCACACCCGGCGGACCCGAAGTAGCACGTACGGGGGGTGCGGGGTCCGCGGGTCCGCGGTGCGGGCTGCGGGTGTGGCGCGGGTCGCGGGGTGCCCGGTGCCGCGGGGCGGGGGTCCGCGGTGCGGGGGTCCGCGGTGCGGGTCGTGGGGTTGTCCGGTGCCGCGGGGGTGCGTTGTGTGGGTCGTGGGGTTGTCCGGTGTCGTGGGGTGCGGGTTCCGGTGCCCCTCTGGGCTCGACTCCTCGGGGTCGGCGGCGTGAAGGGGTTGGTGTTGATCACTGGGTCCGGCCGCCGATCCCCTGCGGGGACGACCCTGCACGGCCCCTCCCCACCGGGAGGTACCCCGGTACGGGCCCGCCCGAGGGGTGGACGCCTCAGCTCCCCGCCTTGTGGGCCACCGCGGCGAAGCCGCCCGAGCGGCCGGGGGTGCGGGGCCTTGAGCTCCACTTTCCTGTGCACCGCGGCGAAGCCGCCGGGGGTGTGGGGGTGTCAGCCCCCACGTACCCCTTCCCCTCCCCGCAGGGGGCCTGGGGGCACGCCCCGCTTCGTCGGCTCAGCGGCGAAGCCGCCCGAGCGGCACAGGTGCGGGGCCGTCAGCCCCGCCCCGTTTCCCTCGGGCTCCGGGGCGAAGCCGCCCAAGCGGCCGGGGTGTGGGGGCGTCAGCCCCCACGTGCCTCTTCGCCCCCCGCCAGGGGGCCTGGGGGCAGCGCCCCCAGTCTCGGGAAGGGGCTGGGTGGGGGAAAGGACCCCACCCGCACCCGCGTACCCCTCCACCGTAGGCGGCCGGGGCCCGCCCGTCGCTCAGCTCGGTGGCGGGGATGCGGGCGGGTCCGACGGCGGCGGGTCCGCCGGTGGCGCTTCCTGCGTCGGGAGCGGTGATGGGTCCGAGGGCGTCGGGCTCGGGTCCGTCGGCGTGGGCGTCGGGGTCGGCGTCGGGGCCGGGTCCGAGGGTGTCGGCGGTCTCGTCGAGCCGTAGCCGTCGATCTCCACCACCGCGCCCGACGGGTCCACGCCCACCCGCGCCGTCCACGGCCCCGTCGGCTCCCGGTCGTGGTCCACCGTGACGTAGATCGTGACCGACTCGCCCGGGCTGAGAGTGCCCGAGGAGTGGCTCATGTACAGCCAGGGAGCGTCCGTCCACGCCGACCACGTCACCGGGGAGCCGCCCGAGGCCGTGATCGTGATCCGCGTCGTGTCGCCGGCGGGTTCCGCCTCGACCGTGAGGCGGCCCGGGCCCGAAACGCCGGAGCGGGACGGCGAGAGGGGGGTGCCCGCGCTGATGACCTCGACCGAGACGTCCGGCGAGCGCGAGCCCGCGGTGAACCTCGGATCCGGTTCCGCCTGCGCGTTGCCCGCGTTCTCGTAGTGGTCGTACGGCTCGCCGTCGATGCCGCTCGGCCCGTCCGCCGCGCTCGCGGAGACCGAGGACCCGTCGCGCCCCTCCCCCGTCAGCGGCGCGCCCCGGTACGCCGCCCACAGCGCGAGCACCGGCGCCGCGACGACGGTCGCCACGACCGTGGTCGTCACGGCGCGCGCCCGCAGCCGGTCCCGCCGGGCCGCGTGGTCCTTCGGGTCGAGCGGGAATCCGCCGGGGCCGAAGCGGGGCGCTGCGGCCCGGGCTCGGGGTACGCGCAGCATCGCGGCGTACGAGGCGGCCCGCGGTGCCTCGACCAGCGGCAGCGCGGCCGGGGTGACGGCCGACCCCGGCCACGGCCCGCCCGTCCCCGCGCGCTCCGCGGTGCGGCGGCAGCGGGGGCAGTCGGCGACGTGCCGGACGAGCTCCTGGCGCAGCGTGGCGGAGAGCAGCACCTGGTGGTCGCCGGTGAGCCGGGCGACGGCCGGGCAGTTGCCGGTCTCGACGACGGCGAGCGCGGCCCAGGTGCGCTCGACCTCGCAGGCCGCGGCGGCCAGCAGCTCGCGCGCGGCCCTCGCGTCCAGGCCGAGGACGGCGCCGACTTCGCGCGAGCCGAGCCCGTGCCGGACGGCGAGCTCCAGGGCCTCGCGCTGTTCGGGTGTCGTCCCGGCCGCCTCCGGCCAGGCCAGCAGCGCCAGTTCACGGTGGCGGCGCTCGGCGGCCTCCTCCGAGACCGGGGGCGCGGCCTCCCCGGAGGCGGCGAGCCGCGCCGGGCGTCCGGTGTGCGTCCCCTGCCGCATGCGCCGCTGCTCGGTCAGCCGGCGCAGACAGGCCCACCGCGCGAGCGCGTACAGCCATGCCTTCCGCTCGGTCTCGCCCGCCGGGCAACGCCCGTACTGCCGCTCGGCGATGGCGAGTACGTCGCCGAGGAGCGCGGTCGCCGCCTCGTGGTCGCAGAGCACGGAGAGGCAGTACGTGAACAGGCCGTCGAGGTACGGCTCGTAGCGCGCGAGCGGCTGTTGCGCGGACGGACGGGACACGCGCCGGTTCGCCCGGTGTGCGCCGGTGGTGTGCGTGGGAGGTTCCAGCCTGCTGCTCGTCACGCCCGTGACCGTAGGCGCTGGAGCACATCCCCTTCGTACCCCTTGAACACTTTTAATCCTTTCGGGTGAACAGATCGCTCGAAGAGGGACAGGAATCGTTAATTCCACCCCTAGCGGGCCACCGGCGTACGCCGGGCTCCGATGAGTTCCGAGGCCAAGGACGGTCAACCCTTCATGAACAAGGCGATCTCAGGTATGTCGATGTCACTGGACGGCTTCATCACCGCGCCGGAAGACACCCGCGAGGAGCCGCTGGGCGTGGGCGGACGCCGCCTGCACCGGTGGGTTGAGGAGATGAACGAGACCGACGCCAAGGTCCTTGCCGAGATGGTGGAGAACCTCGGAGCGATCGTGATGGGCCGGCACTCCTACGACGTATGCGAGGGCGACGGCGGCTGGGGCGACGGCGGTCCGGCCGGCAAGATCCCCTGCTTCGTCCTCACCCACCGTCCGCCGGACCCGGCGGACGTGGTCGCGCCGGACGTGTTCACCTTCGTCACGGACGGCATCGCGTCGGCGATCGCGCGGGCGAAGGCGGCCGCCGGCGGCAAGCACGTCGGCGTGCACGGTGCGACCGCCGCGCAGCAGGCGCTGAACGCGGGTCTGCTGGACGAGATCCACATCATGCTCGTCCCGGTTCTGCTCGGCGCGGGAAAGCGGCTGTTCGACCATGTCGGCGGGCCCGTCGAGCTGCGGCGGACCTGGTCGCTGGAGTCGTCGGACATCACCCACCTGCGCTTCGAGGTCGTGAAGTAGCCGCCGGGGGCGGTGGCGACGGCGTTGTCAGTGGGCCCCGCTACGGTTTGCGCATGGCTGCCCGTACGAAATCCGCGAAGGACCGGCCGTCTTACCGCTGCACCGACTGCGGCTGGACGACCGCCAAGTGGCTCGGCCGCTGCCCCGAGTGCCAGGCCTGGGGGACGGTCGAGGAGTACGGCGCACCGGCTGTCCGCACGACCGCCGCCGGCCGCGTCTCCACCGCGGCCCTCCCCATCGGCCAGGTCGACGGCCGGCAGGCGACAGCCCGCCCCACCGGCGTGGACGAGCTGGACCGTGTCCTCGGCGGCGGCTTGGTTCCGGGGGCTGTCGTGCTGCTCGCGGGCGAGCCGGGCGTCGGCAAGTCCACGCTGCTGCTCGACGTCGCCGCGAAGGCCGCGAGCGACGACCACCGCACGCTGTATGTCACGGGCGAGGAGTCCGCGAGCCAGGTGCGCCTGCGCGCCGACCGGATCAACGCGCTGCACGACCACCTCTATCTCGCCGCCGAGACCGATCTCTCGGCAGTCCTCGGCCACTTGGACGCGGTCAAGCCGTCGCTGCTGGTCCTCGACTCCGTACAGACCGTCGCATCCCCCGAGATCGACGGTGCGCCCGGTGGCATGGCCCAGGTCCGCGAAGTCGCCGGCGCGCTGATCCGCGCCTCCAAGGACCGCGGCATGTCCACGCTCCTTGTCGGCCATGTCACCAAGGACGGCGCGATCGCCGGACCGCGGCTGCTTGAGCACCTGGTGGACGTCGTGCTGTCCTTCGAGGGCGACCGGCACGCGCGTCTGCGTCTCGTACGAGGCGTCAAGAACCGCTACGGCGCGACGGACGAGGTCGGCTGCTTCGAGCTGCACGACGAGGGCATCACCGGCCTCGCGGACCCATCCGGCCTGTTCCTCACGCGCCGGGACGCCCCCGTCCCCGGCACCTGTCTGACGGTCACCCTCGAAGGCCGCCGTCCACTCGTCGCCGAGGTGCAGGCGCTGACCGTCGACTCGCAGATCCCCTCGCCCCGGCGCACCACATCGGGGCTGGAGACCTCCCGGGTCTCGATGATGCTGGCCGTCCTCGAGCAGCGCGGCCGGATCACCGCACTGGGCAAACGCGACATTTACAGCGCGACCGTCGGCGGCGTGAAGCTCTCCGAGCCCGCGGCCGACCTGGCGATCGCGCTCGCCCTGGCATCGGCCGCCAGCGACACCCCGCTGCCCAAGAACCTGGTCGCGATCGGCGAAGTCGGCCTCGCGGGCGAGGTCAGACGGGTCACCGGCGTCCAGCGCAGGCTCGCAGAGGCACACCGGCTCGGCTTCACACACGCCCTCGTCCCGTCCGACCCCGGCAAGGTCCCGGCCGGCATGAAGGTCACAGAAGTGGCCGATATGGGAGACGCGCTGATGGTGCTCCCGCGGGGGCGTCAGGGGGGCTCGGTGGCTGCTCCGCGCAAAGGACGGACGGACGCCCCACAGGACGACGACACGCGCCGGTAGACTTTGCCCTGGTCTCGCCCATCCGTACGAGCCGAAGGAGTGCAGTGGCAGCCAACGACCGGGCAGCAGCACCCGGAAAGTCCGGCGGAGGCTCCGGCAACGAAGCGCTGATCCGCGCCGCCCTGAGCGCGGTCGCGCCCGGTCAGGCCCTGCGCGACGGCCTGGAGCGGATCCTCCGGGGCAACACCGGAGGCTTGATCGTCCTCGGCATGGACAAGACCGTCGAGTCGATGTGCACCGGCGGTTTCGTGCTGGACGTGGAGTTCACCGCGACCCGGCTGCGTGAGCTGTGCAAACTCGATGGCGCGCTCATCCTCGACAAGGACATCAGCAAGATCCACCGGGCCGGTGTGCAGCTGGTCCCGGACGCGTCCATCCCCACCGAGGAGACGGGCACCCGCCACCGCACGGCGGACCGGGTCTCCCGGCAGTGCGGCTTCCCGGTCGTCTCCGTGTCGCAGTCGATGCGGCTGATCGCGCTGTACGTGGACGGGGAGCGCCGGGTCCTCGAGGAGTCGGCCGCGATCCTGTCCCGCGCCAACCAGGCGCTCGCGACACTGGAGCGCTACAAGCTCCGCCTCGACGAGGTCGCGGGCACGCTCTCCGCGCTGGAGATCGAGGACCTGGTGACGGTCCGGGACGTCACGGCGGTGGCGCAGCGCCTGGAGATGGTGCGCCGGATCGCCACGGAGATCGCTGAGTACGTGGTGGAGTTGGGCACCGACGGCCGTCTCCTCTCCCTGCAGCTGGACGAGTTGATTGCGGGCGTGGAGCCGGAGCGCGAGCTGGTCGTACGCGACTATGTGCCGCAGCCGACGGCGAAGCGGTCCCGCACGGTCGACGAGGCACTCACCGAGCTGAACGACCTCACCCACGCCGAGCTGCTCGAACTGCCCATAGTGGCAAGAGCGTTGGGCTACAGCGGTTCGCCCGAGACGCTCGACTCAGCGGTGTCGCCGCGCGGTTACCGGCTGCTGGCGAAGGTGCCGCGGCTGCCGGGGGCGATCATCGAGCGGCTCGTCGAGCACTTCGGCGGCCTGCAGAAGCTGCTCGCGGCGAGCGTCGACGATCTGCAGACGGTCGACGGAGTGGGCGAGGCGCGGGCCCGCAGTGTGCGGGAGGGCCTCTCGCGGCTCGCGGAGTCGTCGATCCTCGAGCGGTACGTGTAAGCCTGACGGCCCCGGCCGGTTACTCCTTCTCCAGGCGGAACGACGCCGGCAGCACCGTCACCCCCGGGAACTTCGCCTCCACCAGATACGTACCGGAGGCGACCGCCCCCGCGGGCGGCGTCGCGCACTGCGGCGCGCTCCGCCTGCGGTCCCACTCCACCGTGTGCGTGATCGTCGCGCCCGCCGGAACCCGCAGCAGCAGACCGCCGGCCGTGCGCGGGCAGTCCTTCGAGGACCACACGTCGTCGTCCTCGTCGTCGGTGACCGTCAGCACCGCCACCTTGGGACCGAAGTCCGCCTTGCAGGTCGTCGCCGAGGAGTTGGACGCGACCAGCTGGAACGTGGGCTTCTCCCCCGGCTCGTACGAGACTTTGACCGTGCGCAGGGTCAGTTTCAGTGCGCCGGGGGAGCAGTCGGGGAGGGTCGAACCGGCCGGGACCTGCTGGCCGCCCGCGCCGCCACTGGCCGCGCCACCCGCCCCGTTGTCGCCGTTCTTGCCGCCGTCACCGCCCGTGCCGCCGTCGCCGCCCGCGTCCGTACCGCCGCTGTCGGCGCTGCCGTCGCTCTCGCCGGAGTCGCCCGACTCGTCGCGCCCGCCCGGCTGTTCGCTGATCGCGGGTCCGGACTGGGAGGGCCCCGGGGTGATGGAGGGCGCGGGACCGGAGCCGTTGGCGCTGCCGTCGTCCCGGTCTCCGTTGCCGTTGCCGCCGCCGGAACTGACGGCCCATACGGTCAGCAGCGCGAGCAGCGCAATCAAAGACGCCGCGACTGCCCTCCGTCGCCAGTAGATGGAGGAGGGTAGCGGCCCGATCGGATTGCGCAGAGATCCCACGGCCCAAACTCTACGAGAGATCACGGCCAACTCTCGTCCCATCCGCCGCCCGACTTCGTGAGTTCTGGCGATCATCATCACGGTCGGCGCCGCACGCACCCCGACTTTCGTCAAGGCCACCCCTTGCCGATCGCTCCGCGTGACCGTACGGGCCTGGCGGGTACGGTCCGTGACCATGAGCCGCAGCATCAGCCGCGTTCGTCGTGACCTGGTGGCGGGCGGGCCCGCAGCGGGAATTCGCGTGCGTGGTGTTCTGGTTCACCGGCGGGCCGGGACTGAGGCTTCGGTGGCGCCCGGAGCGTATGCAGCGTCCGCTCCCCTTGTCGTGCCAGGATCAGAGTGCCATGACTGACATCACCACAGACCCTGCCCCGGCCGACGCGGCGTCCCTCCACACGCCGGTCATCGCCTGGTTCGACGAGCACGCCCGCGATCTGCCCTGGCGCCGCCCCGAGGCCGGCGCCTGGGGTGTGATGGTCAGCGAGTTCATGCTGCAGCAGACACCCGTCAACCGGGTGCTTCCCGTGTACCAGCAGTGGCTGGCGCGCTGGCCGCGCCCGGCCGATCTGGCGGCCGACGCGCCCGGCGAGGCGGTCCGCGCCTGGGGCCGGCTCGGCTATCCGCGGCGCGCGCTGCGCCTGCACGGGGCCGCGCAGGCAATAACGGAGCGGCACGGCGGCGATGTGCCCAGCGACCACGCGCAGTTGCTCTCGCTGCCCGGCATCGGGGAGTACACGGCGGCCGCGGTGGCCTCCTTCGCGTACGGACAGCGCCATGCCGTCCTCGACACCAATGTCCGCCGGGTCCTGGCCCGCGCCGCGACCGGCATCCAGTACCCGCCGACCGCGACGACCGCCGTCGAGCGCAAGCTGGCCCGCGCGCTGCTGCCCGACGACGAGGCGACCGCGGCGCGCTGGGCGGCGGCTTCCATGGAGCTGGGCGCGCTGGTGTGCACGGCGAAGAACGAGGACTGCGCGCGCTGCCCGATCGCCGCGCGGTGTGCGTGGCGGCTGGCCGGGAAGCCCGCGTACGAAGGCCCCGCGCGCCGCGGCCAGACGTACGCGGGAACGGACCGGCAGGTGCGCGGCAGGCTACTCGCCGTGCTGCGCGAGACGGTGGCGCCGGTGCCGCAGTCGGCGCTGGACGCGGTCTGGCACGAGCCGGTCCAGCGGGCCCGGGCGCTGGACGGACTGGTCGCCGACGGGCTCGTGGAACCTCTGGAGAATGGCTTCTACCGACTCCCTCACAGTTGAGCGCTCGGCCGTTTCCCACTCGAACCGCACCTGAAACATCTGCTGTTACACAACCGATGGATGGCCGTGCGCCCTCCGACGGCTGCTCCGCACAGGCCCGTGACAACACCTCCGTAGCTTCTTGCTGACACAAGGGAACGGCAGTGCTTGTCGCGGGGCTCACGGGGACGGAGGCGGTTGGAATGGCGCACGGCGAGGTGCTCGAATTCGAAGAGTACGTACGCAACCGGCAGGAGGCGCTGCTGCGCAGCGCCCGGCGTCTCGTCCCTGACCCGATCGACGCGCAGGACCTGCTGCAGACCGCTCTGGTCCGCACCTACGGTCGCTGGGACGGCATCGCGGACAAGTCGCTGGCCGACGCGTACCTCCGCCGCGTGATGATAAATACGCGTACGGAGTGGTGGCGCGCACGCAAGCTGGAAGAGGTTCCGACCGAGCAGCTGCCCGACGCGAGCGTCGATGACGGCAGTGAGCAGCGCGCGGACCGCGCCCTGTTGATGGACATCCTGAAGGTGCTCGCACCCAAGCAGCGCAGCGTCGTGGTGCTGCGACACTGGGAGCAGATGAGCACGGAGGAGACCGCTGCCGCGCTGGGTATGTCGGCGGGTACGGTGAAGAGCACGCTGCACCGGGCGCTGGCCCGGCTCCGTCAGGAGCTGGAGAGCCGGGACCTGGACGTCCGCGCCCTGGAGCGCGGCGAGGTTCGGCGTAACGGTGAGTGCGACGGACGGGGGCAGGAGCGGTGCGCGGCCTGACTGGCAGAGGCGGCAACAGGAGCCTGGCGGCGAGCGGCGCGGCGATGGCCGGGCTCGCCGCCGTAGGCGTGTTCGCCGTCGCGTGCTCCACGGGCGGCACCGGGGTTCAGGACGAAGGCGCGGCGCACACCGACGCGGTCGCCAAGGCCACCCCCTCGTCCAACGCGTCCCCCACCGGCGGCGCGCAGAAGACCGAGGCCGTCAGCGCGGTGAAGCTGATCATGAGCGATCCGAAGGTCAGCGAGCGGGTCAAGGCCGACCTCAGGCCGTGCGCCCGGGACTCCTACCCGGTGGACACCTCCTACGGGAACCTCACCGGCGGCTCCTCGCCCGATGTCGTCGTCAATGTGCTGACGTGCGGCGACGCGGTGGGCATGGGCACGTATGTGTACCGCGAGACCGGCGACAAGTACGAGAATGTGTTCGCCGCCGAGGAGCCCGCGGTGTACTCCGCGATCGACCGGGGCGACTTGGTGGTGACCAAGCAGGTGTACGCCAAGGGTGATCCGGTCGCCGAGCCGTCCGGCGAGGAAGTGACCACGTACCACTGGTCGAGCGGGAAGTTCGTCCAGCAGTACTGGGTACGCAACGAATTCAGCAGAACGGTCGGAGAGGGCGAGGTTGTCGCCACCGAGCCGCCCGTACCGAACGAGAACTGAGAGCAGCGGGGATGGCAGAGACCCATGTCCTGTTCGTCGAGGACGACGACGTCATCCGTGAGGCGACCCAGCTCGCCCTGGAGCGGGACGGCTTCGTGGTCACCGCGATGCCCGACGGACTGCAGGGCCTGGATGCCTTCCGCGCCAACCAGCCGGACATCGCGCTGCTCGATGTGATGGTGCCGGGTCTGGACGGCGTGAGCCTGTGCCGCCGTATCCGGGACGAGTCGACCGTGCCCGTGATCATGCTGTCGGCGCGCGCCGACTCGATCGACGTGGTGCTCGGCCTGGAGGCCGGCGCCGACGACTACGTCACCAAGCCGTTCGACGGCGCGGTGCTGGTCGCCCGCATCCGCGCGGTGCTGCGCCGCTTCGGCCACGCGGTCGGCGCGGGGGGCGGCGGTGCGGCCCAGGCGGGTCAGGATCCGCAGGGGCCGCTGCTGGCCTTCGGCGATCTGGAGATCGACACGGAGGGCATGGAGGTGCGCAAGGGGGGTGCGCCGGTGGCGCTGACGCCGACCGAGATGCGGCTGCTGCTGGAGTTCTCGTCCACGCCCGGGACCGTGCTCTCCCGCGACAAGCTTCTTGAGCGGGTGTGGGACTACGGCTGGGGCGGCGACACCCGGGTCGTGGACGTCCATGTCCAGCGGCTGCGCACCAAGATCGGACAGGACCGGATCGAAACGGTCCGCGGCTTCGGCTACAAGCTCAAGGCATGAAGGGGCTCGTACTGCGCACAGGAGTCCGCCGGCTGCATCTCCAGGGGGCGCTGCACCCACGAGCGGCTGCGCCGCGGTCCGGACCCCCGGCAGCAAAGACGACCGGGCCCGCGCGCATGGAACAGGACCACCCAGTATGAAGCGGCTCGTAGTGCGCACAGGAGTCCGCTGGAAGATCAGCATCGCGATCGCGGGCGTCGGCGCGCTGATCGCCATGGCGCTGAGCCTTGTCGTGCACAACGCCGCCCGCGTCTCGATGCTGGACAACGCCCGCGATGTGCAGATGGACCGGGTGCTGCTCGCTCAGCGCTGGTACGAGACGTCCAAGAACAAGGACCCGCGCTTCAACACCAAGATCAATGACTCCGCCCTGCCCAGGTCACTCCAGAAGCTGATGCGCGAGAAGCGGCGCGGCACCTATGTGGACGAGGGCAACGGCGGCACGCCCGACATCTGGGCCGCCGTACCGCTGTCCAACGGCGACGTGCTCTCCCTGCACACCCAGTTCGCCGGCCGCAGCGCCACCGTCATGAAGGACCTCGACCGGGCGCTGATCATCGGCTCGGTCTCCGTGGTCTTCGGCGGCTGCGCGCTCGGCGTGCTGATCGGCGGGCAGCTCTCCCGTCGGCTGCGCAAGGCCGCCGCGGCCGCCGGCAACGTCGCGCAGGGCAATACGGAGGTACGGGTCAGGGACGCGATCGGCGGTGTCGTACGCGACGAGACCGACGATCTGGCCCGCGCCGTGGACGCGCTGACCGACGCCCTGAACGAGCGCATCGAGGCGGAGCGCCGGGTCACCGCCGACATCGCGCACGAGCTGCGCACCCCGGTGACCGGGCTGCTCACGGCCGCCGAGCTGCTGCCGCCCGGCCGCCCCACCGAGCTCGTACGAGACCGGGCGCAGGCCATGCGGACGCTGGTCGAGGACGTCCTGGAGGTGGCCAGGCTCGACAGCGCGTCGGAGCGGGCCGAGCTCCAGGAGATCTCGCTCGGTGAGTTCGTCAGCCGCCGGATCACAGTGCTGAACCCCGATGTGGTCGTCCGCGTCGTGCACGAGTCGTGGGTCAGCACCGATCCGCGGCGGCTGGAGCGCATCCTGCTCAATCTGCTGACCAACGCCGCCAAGTACGGCAAGCCGCCGGTCGAGGTCACGGTCGAGGGCCGCGTGGTGCGGGTCCGCGACCACGGTCCCGGCTTCCCCGAGGCGCTGCTGCGGGAGGGCCCGAGCCGCTTCCGTACGGGCGCCAGCGACCGCGCGGGGACCGGCCACGGCCTGGGCCTGACGATCGCGGCGGGCCAGGCGCGGGTCCTCGGCGCGCGGCTGACGTTCCGCAATGCCGCGCCGGAGGGGATCGCGACGCCGCTGGGCGAGTCGGGCGGCGCGATCGCGGTGCTCTGGCTCCCCGAGCACGCGCCGACGAACACCGGCAGCTTCCCGATGATGCCGCTGCCGGACTAGGGCGCGCCCCGCTCCCGGACTAGCAGGACCAGCCCTTGTCCAGGTCGAGCCCGCCCTCGCGCCGCTGGGTGAACGAGTACCAGTTGCCCGAGTCGTCGCGCAGGATCGCCTCCGTGCCATACGGACGGTCCTGTGGCGGCTGCACGAACTCCGTACACCGCCTTGAAGGCGCGTACGAAGTGGTAGCGCGAATACCCGGCATGGGCGGCCACCGCGTCCAGGTCGAGCGGCTCGGCCCAGTCGCGGTCCATGGCGTCCTTGGCGAGACGCAGCTGCCGCAGATGGGCGAGGCGCGTCGGCGCCGCGGTGGTGTTTTCCACACACCCGATGCTGACACGCACCACTGACAACGGCCCCAGGCGTGCACACAGGCGTGCACACCGGGGCCGTCGGCCAGGGGGTTTGTCGAGGTCAGACCTGTTCGGCCACCTTGTCCACGGTCGGGGCGGCCTCGGCCTGCGCCGGTCCCGCCCCGCGCAGCGGCACCTCCTTGACGAAGAAGGCCGCCGCGAAGCCGATCACCGCGACCGCCGCACCCACCAGGAAGGCCACGTGCGTCCCGGAGGCCACAGCGAACTCGTACGCCTCACGGACCGGGTCCGGCAGCTTCGCCAGGCTCGCGGCGTCCAGCTGCGCGGACTGCTGGGTGGCCGCGGACCCGCCGCGCGCCGCCATCTCGTCCTGCACCCGGCCGGTGAACAGCGCGCCCATGATCGCGACGCCGAAGGAGGCACCGAGCGTACGGAAGAGAGTGGTCGCGGAGGATGCGACGCCCATGTCCTTCTGCTCGACACTGTTCTGCGCTACCAGCATGGTGATCTGCATCAGGAAGCCCATACCGGCGCCGAGCACCGCCATGTAGATGCCGGAGGTCAGCCGCGAGGTCTCGGTGTCCATCTGCGCGAGCAGGAACAGCCCCGTCACCATCAGCCCGCCGCCGATGATCGGGAAGAGCCGGTACTTGCCGGTGCTGGTGGTGATCCGGCCCGCGACCATCGAGACGACGAGCATCGACATCAGCATCGGGAGCAGGAGCAGACCGGAGTTGGTCGCCGAAGCGCCCTGGACGGACTGCTGGAACAACGGCAGGAACAGCACCGCGCCGAACATCATGAACCCGGCCATGAAGCCGATCACCGACATCAGCGTGAAGTTGCGGCTGCGGAAGATGTGCAGCGGCATGATCGGCTCGGCCGCCCTGGTCTCGGCGAACAGGAAGCCGGTGAGCGCGGCCACGCCGATCGCGATGAGCTCCATGATCACGGCCGAGTCCCAGGCGTACTCCGTACCGCCCCAGGTCGTCACCAGCACGATCGAGGTGATGCCCAGTGTCAGCAGCCCGGCGCCCACGTAGTCGATGCGCGCCTTGGTCCGCTCCTTCTTCGGCAGGTGGAGCACCGCGGTGACCATGGCGAGCGCGACGGCGCCCAGCGGCAGGTTGATGTAGAAGCTCCAGCGCCAGCCGAGGTGGTCGGTGATGGTCCCTCCGACCAGCGGTCCGCCGATCATGGCGACGGCCATGACGGCGGCCATCATGCCCTGGTACTTACCGCGCTCCCGCGGCGGCACGAGGTCCCCGATGATCGCCATGACGCCGACCATGAGCCCGCCCGCGCCCAGACCCTGGATGGCGCGGAAGCCGATCAGCTGCCCCATGTCCTGGGCCATGCCGCTCAGGACCGAGCCGATCAGGAAGATCACGATGGAGGTGAGGAAGACGCCCTTGCGGCCGTACATGTCGCCGAGCTTGCCCCAGATCGGGGTGGAGGCGGCGGTGGCCAGGGTGTACGCGGTGACCACCCAGGACAGGTGCTCGAGGCCGCCCAGCTCGCCGACGATGGTCGGCATCGCGGTGCCGACGATCATGTTGTCGAGCATCGCCAGCAGCATGGCGATCATGAGCGCGAGTATCACCACCCGCACGCTGCGGGGCTGAGGCTCGGTGCTCGGCCGCCCCTCGGCGCCGGGCGGCCCCTCCGCCCCGGGCCGGGCCCCTGCGCGCGGCTGCGCGTCAGCGCTCGGCTGTGCCTCGTCTTTCGCTATACCAACCATCGTTCCCGCTCCCCTGGCACTTACTTGCCGCCCGGCTAGTTGACTACACTGGGGAACGTAGACCCGCAACTAGCCGGGCGTCAAGTAAGTTTCTCAGGAGAGCCCCATGGCCAGAGGCAACACCCGCCAGCGCATTCAGGACGTGGCCCTGGAGCTCTTCGCCGAGCAGGGCTACGAGAAGACGTCACTGCGCGAGATCGCGGAGGCCCTCGATGTCACGAAGGCGGCGCTGTACTACCACTTCAAGACCAAGGAAGACATCCTGATCAGCCTCTTCCAGGACCTGACGAGGCCGATGGACGAGCTGATCGAGTGGGGACAGACCCAGCCGCACACGCTGGAGACCAAGCAGGAGATCCTGCGTCGCTACAGCGAGGCGCTCGTCGGCGCGGCCCCGCTCTTCCGCTTCATGCAGGAGAACCAGGCCACGATGCGCGATCTGAGCATCGGCGAGACCTTCAAGGACCGCATGATGGTGATGCTCGAGCTCATCAAGGAGCCGGAGGCGGCCCTGGCCGACCAGGTCCGCTGCATCAGCGCGCTCTTCACGATGCACGCCGGAATGTTCGTACTGAAGGACATCGAGGCCGACCCTGAGGACAAGCGCCAGGCCGTCCTCGAGGTCGCCATCGATCTGGTGAGCCGGGCTCACCACGTCACGGGCTGACGGTCACCGGCAGGCACATCCGCCGCAGCTTCGCAGTGTCAGACGCCCGAGCGTCAGATGGTGACGCCGGCCGAGCGCAGGTAGGCCATCGGGTTGAGCGCGGAACCGTAGTTCGGGGTGGTACGGATCTCGAAGTGCAGGTGCGGACCGGACGAGTTGCCGGTGTTGCCGGACCGGGCGATGGTCTGACCCGCCTTTACGCTCTTGCCGACGGTGACGTTGACCTTCGACAGGTGGGCGTACTGCGAGTACTTGCCATTGGTGTGCTTGATCACGATGGCGTTGCCGTACGCGGGGCCGTCGCCGCCGCCGTTCGGGCCGGCCTTCACGACGACACCGTTGTAGGCGGCCTTGACCGGGGTGCCGACGGGGACGGCGAAGTCCTGGCCGGAGTGCTTGTGCGACCACATGTTGCCGCCCTGGTTGAAGCTCGCGGTCAGCGTATAGCCGGTGACGGGCTTGACCCAGGTCACGGCGTTCTTCGCGGCCTTGGGCTTGGCGGCCTTGGGCTTGGCGGCCTTGGACTTGGCAGCCTGCGACTTCGCGGCGGCGGCCTTCGCAGCGGCTGCCGTCTTCGCTGCAGCGGCGGCCTTCGCGGCGTCGGCGGCCTTGGACTGCGCCAGAGCCTGCGCGGCGACGGCGCTCGAGGCGTCCACCGCAGTGGCGGACCCGGCAGCCGCCGGCGCACTGGTCCCAGCGGCGAACGCGGCCCCGGCCCCGAGCACCATCGACGCTCCCAGGCCGGCGGCCAGCACGGCGGCGCGGGTACGGAGGGCGGACGGGCGGGGAAGGTGGGACGTGGCGCGCTGCGACATTGGAGTGAACCTCCGGGGCATAAGGGGACCCGGCACCTCTGCGCCGGGCTTGGCCATCCCTTGGTAACCCAAGCCCCCACAAGGCCCAAAACGGGCCATCTACGACATAGGGTCGTAGTCGCCCCGCCCGGAATTCAGCCCTTGACGCCCCTCGATCCCCCGTCGGAGCCAGTTCGCAAATCGGGCAAAATCTATCTACTCGGACAGGTTTAGCCCCCGCGTACGAACCGCACACGAACCGTGCGAATAAGACATCCACCCCGGATCACCTGCCATCGGACACCGGACGGCCCAAGGCTCCGGCCGACCCAGGCCCGAGGTCCCGCATCGGAGCCGATCCAGCCCACTACTCCGGCTAGTAGGGCCCGAAACCCCTGTGTGCCTTGTCACGGATTCAACCGAGAACCTTTACTCCACGAGCCCCTTCCGAGACCCCTCCGAGACCCCTTCGGAACCCCTACGGGACCCGTCTGGCCCCCTCCGGACTGGCCCACGCGTTCTTCCCGCGCGCACCCCCGTCCGGGATGCTCCTGTGCCATGAGTAGACCCGTGTGTGCCACGAGTAGACCCGTGATTCGCTCGAACCGGCGCCCCCGCGGCTGGATCGTGCCCGTGGTCATCGGGCTCGCCTGCACGCTCACCTGGAGCGCACCCGCCGGCGCCGGCCCCTCCGACACCGGCCTCAAGGGCGCCATCGACAAGATCCTCGCCGATGCCCGCATGGACGGCGGAGCCGCAAGTGTGGTGATCGCCGACGCCGCCACCGGGGAGCGGCTCTATCAGCGGGACGGCGCCGACCGCCTCATGCCCGCCTCCAACACCAAGCTGGCCACGTCCGCCGCCGCGATGGCGCTGCTGGGCCCCGACTACCGCTACCGCACCGACGTCCTGTCCACCGGCCGCCGCCACGGCTCCACCCTCCGCGGCGACCTCTATCTGCGCGGCAGCGGCGACCCGACCACGCTCGCCAAGGACTACGACCGGCTCGCCGCCGACCTGGCCGCCTCCGGCGTCACCCGCGTCACCGGCCGCCTCGTCGCGGACGACACCCGCTTCGACACCCAGCGCCTCGGCCGCTCCTGGGCCGGGGACGACGAGTCCTCGTACTACTCCGCGCAGATCTCCCCGCTCACCGTCGCGCCCGACACCGACTACGACTCCGGCACGGTCGTCGTCGAGGCGCTCCCCGGCGCCGCGCCGGGCGACAAGCCGCGCGTGAAGCTCACCCCGCCCACCGACTACGTACGCATCGACATCCGCGGCACCACCGTCCCCGCCGGACAGCCCGACACCCTCTCCGTCGAGCGGCAGCACGGCACCAACACGATCAGCGTCAGCGGGAACATCCCGGTCGGCGCGAGCGCCACCAGGGAGTGGGTGAGCGTCTGGGAGCCCACCGGCTACGCCGCCGCGGTCTTCTCCGACGCGCTCGCCGCCCATGGCGTACGCATCGCCGGCAGCCCCCGCCTCGGCCGTCCCACCCCGCCCGACGCGAAGCTCCTCGCCTCGCACAGCTCCATGCCTCTGCGGGAGTTGATGGTCCCCTTCATGAAGCTGTCCAACAACATGCACGCCGAGGCGCTCACCAAGACGATCGGCTACGAGACGGCAGGCCGCGGCACCTGGGACGCGGGCCTGTCGGCGATCACCGGCTACCTCAAGCAGGAGGGCGTGCAGACCTCCACCATCCGCCAGCTCGACGGCTCGGGCCTGACCCGGATGAACCTCTTCCCGGCCGAGCAACTCGCCACCCTGCTCCTCTCGGTACGGGACGCCCCCTGGTACCCCGACTGGTCAGCGTCCCTCCCGGTGGCCTGCAACCCGGACCGCGCCATCGGCGGCACCCTGCGCTCCCGGATGTGCGCGACCCCGGCGGCCCTCAACGCCCGAGGCAAGACCGGCTCGTTGACGGGCGCTTCGGCTCTCTCCGGGTATGTCACGGACGCCGGCGGCCGCGAGCTCGTCTACAGCGTCGTGCTCAACAACTACCTGGCCTCGTCGGTGAAGAGCATCGAGGACTCGATCGTGGTCACACTGGCCAGGTCCGACACGGCCGGAGGCACGATCGCCGCCGTACCGCCGCGGGCTCCGCGCAGCTCGGATCCGGCGGCGGACCTCGAATGCTCATGGCAGAAGCCGAAGTTCTGCTGAAACGCCGGTGGCCCGGACCGTACGGAAGGTACGGTCCGGGCATGACGGACATCGAGCTCGCCGACGCCATCCAGTCGGTACGGGACCAGTTACTCGACGCGGCAACCCGGGCCACCGGCCAGCCGGTCACCTTCGAAGTCGGGGACATCCAGATGGAGTTCACGATCGAACTCCGCAAGGAGGTCAAGGGGGGCGCGAAGGTGAAGGCCTGGGTGGTGGAGGCAGGTGCGGACGCCGCCCGTACCACCGGCCACACCCACAAGATCGCCTTCACCCTCAAGCCGCGTTCCGCGGCCACGGGCGGGCCCTGGAAAGTCGGCAACGAACACCTCGGCAGCACCGACGACTTCGGCACCGGACCCGCTGACTGATGGCCCGCTCGTCATCCATGACACCGTCACGGAGTGTCGTCGCGGTCCTGTCCGAACACCAGGGCAGCGGCGTACTGATCGGCCGCAGCACAGTGCTCACGTGCGCGCATGTCATCGGCGCCGCCGACACGGCCCGGGTGGCCGTCCCCGGCAGCACCGGCGAACTGGCCTGCCGACTGGTCTGGTCCGACGAGGTCCTCGATGCAGCGCTGCTGCACATCACGCGAAAGCCGGAAGCACGCACGCAGCTGCCCCGCATGAGCACCGTGGCCACCGACCGGCCGCTGCCGCACTGCGAGATCATCGGCTTTCCCCGCATCCAGCGGTACGACGGTGGCCGCAAGCTGGACCTCGATCAGTACACCGGGACGATCCTCCCCATGGCCGGACTCATCCGGCGCACGATGGTGTTCGAGTTCGACCGGCCTCCCGCGAGCGAGCCCGCTGACGGTACATCGCCGCTCGCGGGGCTCTCCGGTGCGCCGGTCTTCGCCGACGACGGGCTTCTCGGCATCGTCCAGGAGGTCCCTCGCGGCCGTGGCCACCAACGAGTCGAGTGCCTTCCCCTGCAGACGCTCGCGATGAGCCAAGGATTCCTTGACGCGTACGGTGCGTCGACCGGTTTCCCGCCGCCGCGCCTGACCGAGCTCAGCAGCCCGGCGATCAACGACCTCCGCTTTGAGCGGGAGTATGCGGAGGCGGTGGGCGCCGCCTACCGCAGAACGAGGATCTTCGGCCTCGACGAGCTGCGCAAACGGGACTCCGAGTGGGACCTCGACACGGCCTATGTGAGCCTGGAGGCCCAGCCCCGGGAGGGCGAGGGTCATGACAGGCCCGGCGCCCTGCCCCAAGTCCCCATAGGCCCCGAAGTCCCCGAAGCGGGCGGTGCCGTGGCCTCCGTACCGAAGAGGATCGACGAGCTGCTGGCCGACCGCCCGCGCGTCCTGCTGCGCGGCGAGGCGGGCGCCGGCAAGACGACACTCATGTGGTGGCTTGCCGCGCACGCCTCTGCGGGGACGCTCGGTCCACGGCTCGATCAGCTGAACGGCCTGGTGCCGTTCGTCGTCCCCCTGCGGACCCTGCGCGCCCGCGGCGGCACCTTCCCCACCCCTTCCCAGCTCCACTCGGTGGCGCAGCTGACGGCCGACGATCCGCCCGAAGGCTGGGCGGGGCGGGTCCTCAAGGCCGGTCGCGCCCTGCTGCTGCTGGACGGTCTGGACGAGGTACCGAAGAACGACCGGGAAGAGGTCCACGAGTGGCTCTCCGGGCTGCTCGCCCGCTTCCCCGGCACCAGGTGCGTGGTGACCGTACGGCCGCTCGCGGTCGAGCCGGACTGGCTGAAGTCGGAGCACTTCGAGGAGCTCAGCCTGCTCCCGATGACCGGCTCGGACATCCACGCTTTCGTCGCCGCATGGCACAGGGCAGCCCGCCTCGACAGCGACGACGGCGAGAACCTGCACGACCTGGAACGGGACCTGGCCCAGCAGTTCGAGCAGAACCGCGCACTCAGCGATCTCGCCCGTACACCGCTGCTCTGCGCGGTCATCTGCGCCCTGCACCGGCTGCGCCAGGGCTTCCTGCCGGAGACCCGATGGGCGCTCTACCAGTCCGCGCTCCAGATGCTCCTCGGCAACCGCGACAAGCGCCGCAAGATCGACGCGCCCGAAGGCATCTCCATGAATGTGGAGGAGCATCTGCAGCTGCTCCAGCGGATCGCGGTATGGCTGGTGCGGGGCGGCCAGGCCGAATTCACCCGGGAACAGGCCCTGCACCAACTGAACCGCGCCCTGCCGGGGATGCCACGGGTACAGGAGCAGGGCACCCCCGAGGATGTACTGAATCATCTGCTCAACCGCAGCGGTCTCCTCCAGGAACGCGGCGACGACAACTTCCAGTTCGCCCACCGCACCTTCCAGGACTTCCTGGCGGCCAAGGAGTTCGTCGAGGGCGACCAGCTCAAGGAGGCGCTGCAGCACGCCCATGAGCAGCAATGGCAGGACGTCCTGCTGCTGGCCGCGGGCCACTGCTCCCGTCGCGAACTGCCCCTGCTGGTCAATGGATTGATGGCCGCCGGCTCCTCGCTGGGGAAGCGGGAAGGCAGGCGTACCGCCTTGTACGTACTGGCGGCGCTGTGCGCACAGCACGCGGCGTGGCTGGACGCGACCACTCTCAAGCGCGTGCGGTCGGGGATCACGTCTGTCGTCCCGCCCCGCAATGCCACCGAGCTGCACCTGCTGGCCCGGCTGGGTCCGTATGTGCTGCCGCTTCTGCCTGGCCCCGACCACCGGGACACATGGAACAAGAAGCATGTGGTCGATCTGATCAACGAGATCGGCGGCGTCGACGCCATCCCCTACGCCCGGCGTTTCGCGGAAAGGGCCGACGGCTCCAACCGCTTGGCCTTCTCACTCGCGCGCAATTGGGCCAACTATCCGGTCGACACCTTCGCCCGCGAAGTCCTGGCTCGCGTCGACCTGACGGACGTGCCCCTGCACATCACCAACCGCGAACAGCTGGCACAGCTCCCTGTGTTGTCACACGCTCGGCACCTCGACATCACGGGCGACATCAGTACCGCCGAACTCGAGTCCCGCCTCGACGGCCACAGCATCGAGACCATCGGTATCGCGGACAACAAGCTCCTCACCGACCTGGCCTTCCTGCGCTGCTGCGGTTCACAGCTCCTGCAGGTGGCCATCAGGCGCTGCCCCGCCGTGGAAAGCCTCGCCTTCCTCCCAGAGCTCGAAGCGCTGGAGGTGGTCGACCTGGATGCCGTGCGGGTTTCCGCCGCCGATGTGGGGGCCATGGCCCGGATATCCCGGCTGCGCTCCGTCTACATCTCGTACCCCTCGTTGGAGGGGGAAAAGCTGAATCTGACGCCGCTGCGGGCCGTGGCCGGGTTGAAACTCAATGTCTCCGGCCTTCCGAAGCGACAGATCATCGGCTACCGCTGACGACCACGAAAAGGGGCTGCCCCGGTCCGTACGTTTCCGTACGGGTCCGGGACAGCCCCTTCGATCGCTCAGCTCAGCTCGAGCGTCACGCGTCCTTCGACAGGTTCGGACCGGCACCGCCGGCCGCCTGCTCGATCGGCGGGACGTCCGGCAGCGCCGACTTCTCCTCGCCGCGGAAGGTGAACTTCTTCTCCTCACCCTCGCCCTCGGTGTCCACGACCACGATGTGACCGGGGCGCAGCTCGCCGAAGAGGATCTTCTCCGACAGGATGTCCTCGATCTCGCGCTGGAT
>NZ_JBIRYJ010000030.1:0-43269 GCF_044389785.1 Streptomyces sp. NPDC019443 | reverse complement strand
GTACTGCAGGGGGGACCCTGTGGGAGAGTAGGACGCCGCCGAACAATCATTGTGGGAAAGCCCCGCACCATTTTGGTGCGGGGCTTTTCTGCGTTCAGGGGGCGGTACTACCCCTGTGCAGGCGTCGGCAGTGGCTGAGGGTAAGGTCAGGGGGCATCGTTGGCACGTTCCACACAGGAGGCCCCCGGGTGGAGGTCCAGGAGACCCGCGTTCAGACGGACCGGGTACTCACCATCCCCAACATTCTCAGCATGGCGCGCCTCGCCGGTGTGCCGCTCTTCCTGTGGCTGATTCTTCGCCCCGAGTTCGGGGGCCCCAAGAGCGATGGCTGGGCATTGCTCGTGCTGATGCTGAGCGGCGTCAGTGACTATCTCGACGGCAAGCTTGCCCGGCGATGGAACCAGATCAGTCGCCTGGGGCGGCTTCTCGATCCGGCCGCTGACCGTCTGTACATCCTGTCCACCCTGGTGGGGCTGACCTGGCGCGAGATTCTGCCCATCTGGCTCACCGCGGCCCTATTGGCGCGGGAACTGATGTTGCTGGTGATGGTGGGAATCCTCCGCCGGCACGGCTATCCGCCGCCCCAGGTGAACTTCCTGGGCAAGGCGGCCACGTTCAACCTCATGTATGCCTTCCCCCTACTGCTCCTCAGTGACGGAAGTGGGTGGCTTGCGTCACTGGCTGCTATTTTCGGATGGGCGTTCGCGGGATGGGGTACAACTCTGTATTGGTGGGCAGGGATCCTCTATGTGGTCCAGGTCCGCCGCCTCGTCAAGGCGGATGCAGTGGCCGATTGACCTCGTCGATGCGTTGTCGTGCAGTGTTGCCGGCCGCGTATGACGCCCGAGCGCCTCTTTGGGCGGGTGAAGTCGGCTAGACCGTCGTCTCTTCAAGGAGGACGCTTCCGACATGAAGGCCGTCGTGATGGCCGGTGGCGAAGGTACCCGACTTCGCCCCATGACCTCGAGTATGCCCAAGCCACTCCTGCCGGTGGTCAACCGGCCGATCATGGAGCATGTGCTGCGGTTGCTCAAGCGGCATGGGCTCAATGAGACCGTCGTAACCGTGCAGTTTCTCGCCTCACTCGTCAAGAACTACTTCGGGGACGGCGAAGAGCTCGGGATGGAGCTCAGCTATGCCAATGAGGAGAAGCCACTCGGCACCGCGGGGAGTGTGAAGAACGCCGAGGAAGCGCTCAAGGACGATACGTTCCTTGTCATCTCCGGTGATGCGCTCACAGACTTCGATCTCACTGATCTGATCTCCTTCCACAAGGAGAAGGGCGCACTGGTCACAGTGTGTCTGACGCGGGTGCCGAATCCGCTGGAATTCGGTATCACCATCGTGGACGAAGAGGGAAAGGTCGAACGTTTCCTGGAGAAGCCGACCTGGGGACAGGTTTTCTCGGACACCGTGAATACGGGCATCTATGTCATGGAGCCCGAGGTATTCGACTACGTCGAGGCAGACGTTTCGGTCGACTGGTCCGGGGATGTGTTCCCGCAGCTCATGAAGGAAGGCAAGCCGATCTACGGCTATGTCGCCGAGGGCTACTGGGAGGACGTGGGCACACACGAGAGCTACGTAAAGGCACAGGCCGATGTCCTGGAGGGCAAGGTCGATGTGGAGATCGACGGGTTCGAGATCTCCCCAGGTGTCTGGGTCGCTGAAGGTGCGGAGGTGCACACGGCCGCCGTGCTGCGTGGTCCGCTGTACATCGGTGACTACGCCAAGGTCGAAGCCGATGCGGAGATCCGCGAGCACACGGTCGTCGGGTCCAACGTGGTCGTCAAGAGTGGCGCCTTTCTCCATAGGGCCGTGATCCACGACAACGTGTACATCGGGGAGCACTGCAACCTCCGCGGCTGCGTGATCGGCAAGAACACCGACATCATGCGTGCCGCTCGCATCGAGGACGGCGCCGTGATCGGCGATGAGTGCCTCGTGGGCGAAGAATCGATCATCCAGGGCAATGTGCGGGTCTACCCGTTCAAGACGATCGAGGCGGGCGCGTTCGTCAACACCTCGGTCATTTGGGAGTCGCGGGGCCAGGCGCATCTCTTCGGCGCTCGTGGCGTCACCGGAATCCTCAATGTGGAAATCACGCCCGAGCTGGCGGTGCGGCTGGCAGGTGCGTACGCCACCACCCTCAAGAAGGGGGCGTCGGTCACCACGGCGCGTGACCACTCCAGGGGTGCCCGGGCGCTGAAGCGGGCCGTGATCTCGGCGCTGCAGACCAGTGCCATCGACGTACGGGATCTGGAGAACGTACCGCTGCCGGTCGCGCGACAGCAGACCGCGCGCGGCAGCGCCGGCGGCATCATGATCCGTACGTCGCCGGGTGTGGCCGACTCCGTGGACATCATGTTCTTCGACGAGCGCGGGGCGGACCTCTCGCAGGCCGGGCAGCGGAAGCTGGACCGGGTGTACGCGCGTCAGGAGTACCGGCGTGCGTTCCCGGGCGAGATCGGGGACCTGCATTTCCCGTCCAGTGTCTTCGACTCGTACACCGGCGCACTGCTGCGCAATGTCGACACCTCGGGCATCGCCGAATCGGGGCTCAAGGTCGTCATCGACGCGTCGAACGGCAGCGCCGGGCTTGTGCTGCCCAACCTGCTCGGACGGCTCGGTGTGGACGCCCTGACGATCAACCCGGGGCTCGACGAGTCCCGGCCCACCGAATCGGCGGATACCCGCCGGTCCGGGCTGGTGCGGCTGGGCGAGATCGTGGCCTCCTCACAGGCGGCCTTCGGTGTGCGCTTCGACCCCGTCGGCGAGCGGCTGTCCTTCGTTGACGAACGCGGGCGGATCGTCGAGGACGATCGCGCGCTGCTGGTGCTGCTCGACCTGGTCGCGGCCGAACGGCGCAGCGGGCGGGTGGCGCTGCCGGTGACGACCACCAGGATCGCCGAGCAGGTGGCGGCGTACCACGGCACACAGGTGGAGTGGACGACCACATCGCCCGACGATCTGACGCGTGTGGGCCGGGAGGAGACCACCATCTTCGGCGGAGACGGCCGTGGTGGCTTCATCGTTCCGGAGTTCAGCAGTGTCTTCGACGGCTTCGCGGCCTTCGTGCGGCTGGTCGGCCTGGTGGCTCGTACGCAGCTCACGCTGAGCCAGATCGATGCCCGGATTCCGCGGGCGCATGTGCTGCGGCGTGATCTGGCGACGCCGTGGGCGGTCAAGGGACTGGTGATGCGACGCGTCGTCGAGGCGGCCGGCGACCGGGACGTCGATACGACCGACGGGGTGCGGGTCGTCGAGCCCGACGGCCGCTGGGTCATGGTCCTTCCCGACCCCGCGGAGGCCGTCACCCATCTGTGGGCAGAGGGGCCCGACGACGCTTCGGCGCAGGCGCTGCTCGACGAGTGGTCGGCCGTCGTGGACAGCGCAGGTAACTGAGGTGGGACAGGTGTGCCGGAAGTTGTCTTTCGATGGCTTCCGGCACACCGGTGGGGCCATTCGGCGGTAGCGCCTGCGACGTGCGACGATGTGCGGCATGTCGCAGCAGCCCCCCGTTCGGAGCACCGGCGCTCCACCCGTACGTCCCGATGCGTCCATGTCGCTGCTGACGAACGTTATGGAGCACAGCCTCGACGAAGGCTACGCGGAGGCGACGGCCCGCAGGGAGGCCGAGGGCGGGGGACTGCCCCGTACGCTGCGTGCGAAGCTCGGACTCGCCGCCGGACTTGTGCTGGCGGCTCTTGTCGTCACCGTCGGGGCCGCGCAGGCGCGGATATCGGCACCGGTCGTGGCGAAGGAGCGCGAGGAGCTCATCGACCGGATCGGCGCCGAGACGTCCGACGCCGACGCGCTGGAGCGGAGCGTCGACAAACTCCGGGACGAGGTGGGGGACCGGCAGCGGAAGGCCCTCAAGACACAGGGCGGGGGCCAGGGGGAACTCGTCGCACTGCTCGCCGGCGCCACCGAGGTCGAGGGGCCGGGTGTGAAGCTCGTCGTCGACGATGCGAAGGACACCGACCAGGGCGGCGACGGGCCGCGGGAGAGCAGCGGCTTCAGCGACACGGGCCGGGTCCGCGACCGCGATATGCAGCGGATCGTCAACGGGCTCTGGGAGTCGGGTGCGGAAGCAGTGGCGATCAACGGGCAGCGGCTGACCGCCCTGTCCGCGATCCGCGCGGCGGGCGACGCCATACTGGTCGACAACAGGCCGCTGGTGCCGCCGTACACGGTGCTCGCGGTGGGGGACGGCAAGAAGTTGAGCACTGCCTTCCAGGACAGTGCCGACGGACAGTATCTGCACGCGTTGCAGGAGAACTTCGGTATCCGCGCCAGCATCTCCAACGAAGAGAAGGTGCGTCTGCCGGCGGCGCCGAGCTTGATCGTACGTACAGCAGAGCCGAAGACCGCCGACGCCGGGAAGGGCAACGGGCAGGGCACGGCTGACACAGGGAAGGGCACATCGTGATCGCCGTACTGGGCCTCATCGTGGGAGTCGTGGTCGGACTGTTGGTCCGACCCGAGGTACCGGCGGTGGTCGAGCCCTATCTGCCGATCGCTGTCGTCGCGGCTCTCGACGCGGTCTTCGGCGGCTTGCGGGCCATGCTCGACGGGATCTTCGTGGACAAGGTCTTCGTCGTCTCCTTCCTGTCGAACGTGGTGGTGGCAGCGCTGATCGTGTTCCTGGGCGACAAGTTGGGCGTCGGCGCCCAGCTGTCCACGGGTGTCGTGGTCGTGCTCGGCATCCGGATCTTCTCCAACGCTGCCGCGATCCGCCGGCATGTGTTCCGGGCGTGAGGCCGATGAACAGCGAAGAGAACCCGAAGCCGAAGGGCGAGGAGCCGGAGGCGGTTGTGCCGTCGGCGGACCAGCCCGAGCGCAAGCCCGAGCCCGAGCAGGCCGAGCAGCCCAAGCCCGAGCAGGCCGAGCGGCCCAAGCCCGAGCAGGCCGTGCCGGGGCAGGCTGAGCCGGACCAACCCCAGGCCGAGCAGCAGACCGGCCGCCAGCGGCTCGTCGCGGTGCTGTGGCCGCCGCGGGTCAGCCGCGCTCAACTCATCGTTGCCGTGCTGTTGTTCGTCCTCGGCCTGGGGCTCGCCATCCAGGTCCGTTCGACCAGCGACAACAGCGCGCTGCGGGGCGCCCGCCAGGAGGACCTGGTCCGCATCCTCGACGAACTCGACAATCGCACCCAGCGCCTCGAGGACGAGAAGCAGCGTCTCGAGGACCAGCGCGCCGAACTGGAGAACAGCTCGGACCAGGCGGAAGAGGCGCGCAAGCAGACGCGGCAGAAGGAGCAGCAACTCGGCATCCTGGCGGGCACGGTCGCGGCACAGGGCCCCGGCATCACGCTGACCATCGAGGACCCGTCCGGCACGGTTGAGTCGGACATGCTGCTCGACGCGATCCAGGAACTGCGCGCCGCCGGTGCGGAAGCGATCCAGGTCAACGACATCCGGGTCGTCGCTGACACGCATTTCACAGGTACGGGTGGTGAGATCGAGGTGGACGGCAAGAAGATCACCGCGCCGTACCGCTTCAAGGTCATCGGCAAGCCGCAGGATCTGGAGCCCGCCCTCAACATCCCCGGCGGTGTGGTGCAGACGCTCGAGAAGGAGCAGGCCACCGCCACGGTGGAGCGCTCGCAGAAGATCGTCGTGGATGCCTTGCGACCTGCGAAGCGGCCTGACTACGCTCGGTCGTCGGCGCCGTGAGGCGGGGATGCATGGGGTCGGGCGGACCAGGGCATGACGTTGCGGGGGGTCGGCCCATCACAAGCGTGCCGCGTGGTGGAAACTGTCTGGTGGTTACGGACGTTGTGAGGATGTCCGGGTCGGCAGGTGTGGTCATTGAGGGTTCGTCCTGCCCCACGGGCGGGTCTATTTCGGTCAAGGGGAATCGCCCGTGAAGTTGTTTGGGAAGTTGTTCGGCAAGAGCGCACGCGAGGACGGCGGCAACGCCAGGCATCGCGCACCGCGCCATGGCCAGAGTGAGGAGCAGGGCGGTGAGCGCCCGCTCTTCCGGGACGAGGTCGGTGGTCCGGGCGGTGACATTTCGGGCGGTCAGGGCGCGTCGTCTGTTGACCCTGCAGGTCCCGGCCGCATAGGTTTCGGGGAACCATCAACCTCAAGTACGGGTGGAGGGTTTTCCTCGGACCCGTATGCGACCAATCCCCACGCGGGGCAGCCGCGGCAGGAGGATTTTTCCATGTCGGCCTTGGTTTGTACGAGGTGTGGGCACCGCAATGCCGAGGCCAGCCGGTTCTGCTCCAACTGCGGCGCGCCGCTGCGTGCCGGGGCGCCGGCGGAGCGTCCTTCGGAGACGACCTCGACGATCTCCATCTCGGGCCTCGAGGCGTACGACTCGGAAGTGACGGGCCAGACGCAGGTTCCGTCGCTCTCTCCCGAGGCCCAGGCGGCAGTCGACGCACTGCCGCTCGGCTCGGCGCTCCTGGTGGTGCGCCGCGGGCCCAATTCCGGCAGCCGCTTCCTGCTCGACGGCGAGCTGACCACGGCCGGCCGTCACCCGCAGAGCGACATCTTCCTCGACGACGTCACCGTCTCGAGGCGTCATGTGGAGTTCCGCAGGGGCCCTGACGGTAGGTTCAGCGTCGCGGACGTCGGCAGTCTCAATGGCACCTACGTCAACCGCGAGCGGATCGACTCGGTCCTCCTGTCGAACGGTGACGAGGTCCAGATCGGCAAGTACCGGCTGGTCTTCTATGCGAGCCAGCGGGGCGTGTGACCCTCCCCCAGACTCCGTCCGGGGGGACCCCCAGGGAAGGTACATGCTGCGAACACCGACTGGCGGTGCCGGTCACGGCACCGCCACAGCGGGCGAGAGGCTGATGAGCATCGGCACGGTGCTCAGCCAGCTGCGCGACGAGTTTCCCGAAGTGACCATCTCCAAGATCCGTTTTCTGGAAGCCGAGGGGCTGGTCGAGCCGCGGCGCACCCCGTCCGGGTACCGCAAATTCAGCACCGAGGACGTGGAGCGGCTGGCCCAGGTGCTGCGGATGCAGCGGGACCACTATCTTCCGCTGAAGGTCATCCGCGAGCATCTCGACGCCCTCGGCCGCGGCGAGCAGGTGCAGCTGCCCGCGCAGGGGCCGCAGCGGGAGCTGCTCGACGGCGCCTGGGAATCCGACTCGGAGCGTGTGACCGCAGCCAGGGTGGGCCGTTCAGAGCTTCTCGCCGCCGCCGAGGTGAGTGAGGCGGAGCTGGACGAGTGGGAGTCGTACGGCCTGCTCGCGCGGGACGTGGACGGCGGTTACGACGCCGAATCGGTGACCGTTGCACGGCTGGTTGCGGATCTGGGGAGATTCGGTCTCGAACCCCGGCATCTGCGGGCGATGAAGGCAGCCGCAGACCGTGAGGCAGGACTGGTCGAGCAGCTGGTCGCACCCTTGCGGCGGCACCGTAATCCGCAGACCAGAGCGCATGCCGAGGCGACCACGAAAGAGCTGGCGGCCCTGTCGGTGCGGCTTCACGCGGCCCTGGTGCAGACGGCGCTCGGAGTACGGCTGCACTGATCATGGGGGAGCCCGACTACCCAAACCGGTCGGGCAAGTCCTAGGGTTGCTGTGTGAACGAGCTCGACGTTGTGGGTGTCCGGGTCGAAATGCCCTCGAACCAACCGATCGTGCTCCTACGTGAAGTGGGAGGCGATCGGTACCTCCCCATTTGGATCGGTCCCGGGGAGGCCACCGCCATTGCCTTTGCCCAGCAGGGCATGGCACCGGCCAGGCCGCTGACGCATGACCTCTTCAAAGACGTGCTGGAGGCGGTGGGCCAGGAGCTCACCGAGGTCCGCATCACTGACCTGCGCGAAGGGGTTTTCTACGCGGAGCTGGTCTTTGCCAGCGGAGTCGAGGTGAGCGCCAGACCCTCCGACGCCATAGCGCTGGCCCTGCGCACCGGTACGCCGATCTACGGCAGTGACGGGGTGCTCGACGACGCGGGAATCGCCATCCCGGACGAGCAGGAGGACGAGGTGGAGAAGTTCCGCGAGTTCCTCGATCAGATCTCGCCCGAGGACTTCGGCACCAACAGCCAGTGACCGCCGCGACAGGCGGCGTTGGCACATTCGAGTAGCCTTTCCCCGAATACGGGCACGAGAAACCACTCTTAGGGTGATTATCACTCGGCGTGCCGAGTGTGGCGATCGTTGACGCACCCCGGGTGACTGCCTACCGTCGAGATGGCAGGTCAAGGACGGAGGTCGGCGTGAGAAGCAGCGGCGACGGTACGGCAGGGGGCGCCCCCGGACGGAGTCTGGGGGAGGGCGGGCCGTATCCGCTTCACGAGAGTGCGGCCGACTCCTTGAGGGAGACGATCGGCTACCGGGGGCCCACCGCGTGTGCGGCGGCGGGCATCACCTATCGACAGCTCGACTACTGGGCGCGTACCGGGCTGGTCGAGCCCAGTGTGCGGCCGGCGTACGGATCGGGCACCCAGCGGCTCTACAGCTTCCGCGATGTGGTCGTCCTCAAGATCGTCAAGCGTTTTCTCGACACCGGTGTGGCGCTGCAGAACATTCGGGCCGCGGTGCAGCATCTGCGGGCGCGCGGCTTCACGGACCTCGAACGCATGACGCTCATGAGCGACGGCGCCACGGTCTACGAGTGCTCGTCGCCCGACGAGGTGGTCGACCTGCTCCAGGGCGGCCAGGGGGTCTTCGGGATCGCGGTCGGCGTGGTGTGGCGGGATGTCGAGGCGGCGCTGTCTCAGCTGCACGGCGAGCGGATCGACACCGGCGAGACCCTCGTCGGGAACAACCCCGCGGACGAGCTGGCCAGGCGCAGGCGCGACCGGGCCGTCTGAGCGCCGAGGCCGGTCGTCGTTGCCGTCGCCACTGCCGGATGGCGCGCTCGTCCGGCGGCGCCATTGTCAGTGGCGTAGGGCAGCATCGAACATGTGAGAACCGCGCCGACGATTCTGCATCTGGACATGGATGCCTTCTTCGCCGCCGCCGAACAGGCGGCGAAGCCGAGTCTGCGCGGAAAGCCGGTCGTCGTCGGCGGGCTCGGGCCGCGCGGGGTCGTCGCCACCGCTTCGTACGAGGCGAGGCGCTTCGGCGTGCACTCGGCGATGCCGATGGCGCAGGCAAGGCGGCTGGCGCCGAACGCCGCGTATCTCGTGCCGCGCTTCTCGCTCTACCGTGCGGTCAGCGAGCAGGTGATGGAGCTGCTGGGCAGGCTCTCGCCGCTGGTGGAGCCGCTGAGCCTGGACGAGGCCTTCGTCGACTTGGAGGCGGGGGGCTCGGCCGATGACTCGGCTTCCGCGCGGGCGGCCGGTGAGCGGCTGCGCGGAGACATCCTCGCCGTCACCGGGCTGACGGGGTCCGTCGGGCTCGCGGGATCCAAGATGCTCGCCAAGATCGCCTCCGAGCAGGCGAAACCGGACGGTCTGCTGCTCATAGAGCCTGGGACGGAGCGTGAGCTGCTCGGGCCGATGTCCGTGCGGACGCTGCCGGGGGTGGGGCCGGCCACCGGGGAGCATCTGCGGCGGGCCGGGATGACGACAGTCGCCGAGCTGGCGGAGGCGGGCGAGGACGAGCTCGTACGGCTGCTGGGCAAGGCACACGGGACCTCGCTGTTCCTGATGGCCATGGGGTACGACGACCGGCCGGTGGTGGCCGAGCGGGACGCGAAGTCGGTGTCGGTGGAGGACACCTTCGATGTGGATCTGCACGACCGGGTGCGGGTGCGGATCGAGGTGGAGCGGCTGGCCGACCGGTGTGTGCAGCGGCTTCGGGCGTCCGGGCACTCGGGGCGGACCATCGTGCTGAAGGTGCGGCGGTACGACTTCTCGACGCTGACGCGCTCGGAGACGCTGCGCGGGCCGACGGACGATCCGGCGGTGGTGCGGGAGGCCGCCGGGCGGCTGCTGGAGGCGGTGGACACCACGGGCGGGGTGCGGCTGCTGGGGGTGGGCGTGACGGGGCTCGCGGACTACACCCAGGAGGATCTCTTCGCGCAGGCCGCGGCCGATGAGCAGGCAGAGCGCGAAGCACACGAGGAGGCGGCGGAGGGCGAGCGGGAGACGCCCGAGGCCGACGCCGCGGTGGGGGCAGGGGCAGGGGCAGGGGCAGGGGCAGGGGCAGGGGCAGGGGCCGGGGTCGCGGCCGGGGCCGGGGCCGGGGCAGGCGCAGGGGCCGGGGTCGCGGCCGGGGTAGGGGCCCGGGCGGGAGCAGAGGCCGGGGCGGGCGGGGCGGAGCACGAGGCGCTCGCGGCGCGGCGCTGGGCCGCGGGGCACGACGTGCGGCATGCCGAATACGGGGCGGGGTGGGTGCAGGGCAGCGGGCTCGGCCGCGTCACCGTCCGGTTCGAGGAGCCGGGGTCGCCGCCGGGGCGCGTACGCACCTTCCGGGTCGACGACCCCGATCTGGAGCTCTCCGATCCGCTGCCGCTCGTCGCGCTGCCCGCGGCGGTGGAGAGTGCGGGTCAGTCCTCCTGGCCGGCGACGCGGCCGAAGGACCGGTCCCCCGAGGAGGGAGCGGGCGTCTCGGGGGCCTCGGAGAGGTCGAGGCCGTAGTGGTGGTACAGCTGAAGCTCCTGCTCCGGGGAGAGATGGCGGCCGACGCCGAAGTCCGGGGCATCCTTGATCAGCGAGCGCTCGTACGGGACATGCAGGGTGTCGTCGACCAGCTTGCTCGGCTCCAGGGGGACGAACGCGTCCCGGCTGAACAGGCCGGTCCGCACAGCCGCCCACTCGGGCACTCCCGTGGCATCGTCCAGGTACACCTCGTCCACAGTCCCGATCTTGTGGCCGTTGCGGTCGAACGCCTTGCGGCCGATCAGGCTGCGCGGATCGATATCGGTCTGCACGGTCCCTCCAATAGGTCGCAACTGCTGTTTAAATACTACAAAAGTGCACATCGAGGGTGTCGGCCACTTGAGCGATCGACGAGGGACGCGCTGGTAGGCTGGCAAGCGGCTGCTGACCCCGTGCGGGAGAGTCCACCGGTGAAAGTGCCGGCGGCGCCGAAGGAGCAAATCCTCCCCGGAATCTCTCAGGCCCCTGTACCGCACGGACGAGGTCACTCTGGAAAGCAGGGCGGGCGTCGGACGGCATCCGCTCTCACCGACGGTGAAAGCCGGAGCGTGGCATGCGCACGCCCCGGTGAAACTCTCAGGTTGAGATGACAGAGGGGGAGGCCGTTCGGGCATCCGCGCCGTGGTGCCCCTCGCCGGTCGTGTCAGACCAGGAGGCCTCCCAAATGACCGCCAACCGCATTCCGCTCTCCCAGCTTGAGCGAGGCACCCCCTTCGAGCAGCGCCACATCGGGCCCGACGCCGCGGCCCAGGCGAAGATGCTTGCACAGGTGGGCTACGGCTCGCTCGACGAGCTGACCGCCGCCGCGGTGCCTGATGTGATCAAGAGCGCGGAGGCGCTGAACCTCCCGGGCGCGCGTACCGAGGCGGATGTGCTCGCCGAGCTGCGCACGCTTGCCGACCGCAATCAGGTGCTTGCGCCCATGATCGGCCTTGGCTACTACGGCACCTTCACGCCGCCGGTGATCCTGCGCAACGTCATGGAGAACCCGGCCTGGTACACCGCGTACACGCCGTACCAGCCGGAGATCTCCCAGGGCCGGCTCGAGGCGCTGCTCAACTTCCAGACGATGGTCGCCGACCTGACCGGTCTGCCCACCTCCGGTGCCTCGCTACTCGACGAGGCAACGGCCGCCGCCGAGGCCATGTCGCTGGCCCGCCGGGTCGGCAAGGTCAAGAACGGCGTCTTCCTGGTCGACGCCGACACTCTGCCGCAGACCCTCGCGGTGATCGAGACCCGTGCCGAGCCCACCGGCGTCGAGGTGGTCACCGCCGACCTCAGCGACGGCATCCCGGCCGAGATCGCGGAGCGCGGCGTTTTCGGCGTGCTGCTGCAGTACCCGGGCGCCTCCGGTGCCGTACGCGACATCAAGCCCGTCATCGAGCAGGCGCACGAGCTCGGCGCGATCGTCACCGTCGCCGCCGATCTGCTGGCGCTCACCCTGCTCACCTCGCCCGGCGAGCTGGGCGCCGACATCGCGGTGGGCACCACGCAGCGCTTCGGCGTCCCGATGGGCTTCGGCGGCCCGCATGCCGGGTTCATGGCCGTACGCGAGAAGTTCGCGCGCAGCCTGCCCGGCCGGCTCGTCGGCGTCTCCGTGGACGCGGACGGCAACAAGGCCTACCGGCTCGCGCTGCAGACTCGTGAGCAGCACATCCGCCGCGAGAAGGCCACCAGCAACATCTGTACCGCCCAGGTGCTCCTCGCCGTGATGGCTGGGATGTACGCCGTGTACCACGGCCCGGATGGGCTCAGGGGAATCGCGCAGCGCACCCGCCGGTACGCCGCGATCCTCGCCGAGGGGCTGCGGGCCGGTGGCGTCGAGGTCGTCCACGGGGCGTACTTCGACACGCTGACCGCACAGGTGCCGGGCAAGGCCGCCGACGTCGTGGCCGCCGCGCGTGAGGGCGGGGTCAACCTCCACCTCGTCGACGCCGACCACCTCTCCATCGCGTGTGACGAGACCACCACCCGTACCCAACTGACCGCAGTCTGGGTCGCCTTCGGCGTCGAGGCCGACGTCGAGGCGCTCGACGCGGCGACCGACGACACCCTGCCGGCCGCCCTGCTGCGCACGGACGACTACCTCACCCACCCCGTCTTCCACCAGCACCGTTCCGAGACTGCGATGCTGCGCTACCTGCGCAAGCTCGCCGACCGCGACTACGCGCTGGACCGCGGCATGATCCCGCTCGGCTCCTGCACCATGAAGCTGAACGCGACCACCGAGATGGAGCCGGTCACCTGGCCGGAGTTCGGGCAGATCCACCCCTTCGCGCCGGTCGAGCAGGCCGCCGGGTACCTCACGCTCATCCATGAGCTGGAGGAGCGCCTCGCCGAGGTCACCGGGTACGACGCGGTCTCCATCCAGCCCAACGCCGGTTCGCAGGGCGAGCTCGCGGGTCTGCTCGCCGTGCGCGCGTACCACCGCGCCAACGGTGACGACCAGCGCACCATCTGCCTCATCCCGTCCTCCGCGCACGGCACCAACGCCGCCAGCGCCGTGATGGCGGGCATGAAGGTCGTCGTGGTGAAGACCGCCGACGACGGCGAGGTGGACATCGAGGACCTGCGCGCCAAGATCGAGCAGTACCGCGACCAGCTCTCGGTCCTGATGATCACCTACCCGTCCACGCACGGCGTGTTCGAGGAGCATGTCGCCGACATCTGCGCACAGGTGCACGAGGCCGGCGGCCAGGTGTACGTCGACGGCGCCAACCTCAACGCGCTGGTGGGCCTTGCCAAGCCGGGCAAGTTCGGCGGCGACGTCTCGCACCTCAATCTGCACAAGACCTTCTGCATCCCGCACGGCGGCGGCGGCCCCGGCGTCGGTCCGGTGGGCGTACGGGCGCACCTCGCCCCGTACCTCCCGAACCACCCGCTCCAGCCCACCGCGGGACCCGAGACGGGCGTGGGACCGATCTCGGCCGCTCCGTGGGGCTCGGCGGGCATCCTGCCGATCTCCTGGGCGTACGTACGCCTCATGGGCGGCGAGGGCCTCAAGCGGGCCACGCAGGTCGCCGTGCTCGCGGCCAACTACATCGCGAAGCGACTGGAGCCGCACTACCCGGTGCTCTACACCGGCCCGGCCGGTCTGGTCGCGCACGAGTGCATCGTGGACCTGCGGCCGCTGTCGAAGGCGACCGGCGTCAGCGTGGACGACATCGCCAAGCGTCTGATCGACTACGGCTTCCACGCGCCGACGATGTCCTTCCCGGTGGCCGGCACGCTGATGATCGAGCCCACCGAGAGCGAGGACCTGACCGAGATCGACCGCTTCTGCGACACGATGATCGCGATCCGCGGGGAGATCGAGAAGGTCGCTTCGGGCGAGTGGCCCGCGGAGGACAACCCGCTGCGCAACGCCCCGCACACCGCGGCGGCCCTGGGCGGGGAGTGGGAGCACTCGTACAGCCGCGAGGACGCGGTCTTCCCGGCCGGAGTGAGCGCCTCGGACAAGTACTGGCCGCCGGTGCGCCGGATCGACGGTGCGTTCGGCGACCGTAACCTCGTCTGCTCCTGCCCGCCGCTGGACGAGTACGAGAACTGACGGGCGCGGCGGCGCTCATGCGTCGGGGCCGGTGCGGAGATCAGTCTCCGGGCCGGCCCCTTGTCGTACGGACGGCGCTAGGCGGCCGTCATCACCTGCCCACTCGCCCGCGGCCGGTGCGGCGCGATGATCTGGCCGTCCGGCAGCAGCTCACCGGTGTCCTCGAAGAGCAGTACGCCGTTGCACAGCAGGCTCCAGCCCTGCTCCGGGTGGTGCGCCATGAGACGGGCGGCTTCCCGGTCGGCTGAGTCGGATGTCGGGCAGGCTGGCTGGTGCTGGCACATGGGTGGGTTCTCTCGCTGCGTTGTAGTGACTGTGACTGTCCTGCGGCTCGATGAGGTGTTCATGGCCGCCCCCCGTATCTGTCGGTCCGATCCCAGTGTTGCCCTACGGGCGTCAATCCGCAGGGATTTCGCGGCAGCTCTTCTTACTGGTTAATGACGTATCACTCGGGCGGACGGTTCAGCTCAACTCCACTGTCCTTTCGGGTGGTTCGGGGTGGCCGGTATGGGCTAGTCCGGATGGGGCAGGAGTGCGCCCCGCGACCGGGTGGTCACGGGGCGCGAAGGGCGGCGTGAGCTGGGCTCGAGCAGCGCGCGTGCGGGCTCGAGCGGGGCGGAGGGGGGCGGACGGTCAGGCTGGGGAGCCGAGCAGTGGTGCCGGTGTGAGCCGCAGGGTCATCACCGGCAGCAGATCGGCGACGCGGTGCGCCCGGTGTGCCGCTATGCCGGGAGGCGCGGGGCGCAGCGGCACCAGGACGTCCGTCGGAAGGGGTGTGCCGGTCGAGGCGTCGGCGTCCGTGTCGCCGTGCAGCCAGAGAGTGAGCATGTAGAGCTCGGGGATGGAAAGCAGCCGTGGCTGGAAGTGAGTCTTCATCGACTCGGCCTGGCGCAACGCCCGTTCGGTGGAGCTCAGGTAGGGCCCTTCGAAGAAGTGGGAGAAGGTCCAGCCGTCGGGGGTCAGCATCGTCTCCGCCGCTGCCACGGCTCGTTCGCCGCTGCGGATCAGAAAACGCCAGCCCGCGAGGCGGGTGTAGGGGGCACTGTCGCTCGGCACGATCTGATCCAGTACGTGGACGGGCAGCGGCAATTCGGGGCTCAGAGGTCCCTGGACGGACCTGAGGGCGGGTGTGCGGGCCTCGCGGACGGCTGTCGGGGAACCGAGTGCCGCGAGGACGCTGCGCAGGGCAGGCGCGGGAGCCGGGGGGACAAGCAGCGGCATGATGGGTCGCCTCTCACTTCGGAGACACGTTGGTGCAAGGGTTGGTGCAAGGGGCAAGGGCAGGTGCGGACGGCGCTGTCAGCGTGCGGGGACCAGAGGGGCCGGAAAGGCCACCGGGCGCCAACTCTCTGCCTCGTTCACGGAGTTTATACGAAACGTGTTCTCACAGTGTTTCCGCTAGCGCTCGTGCGTATTTCCGGTAAGGCGGTATCAGGTCTTTCTGTTGCGGTTTTTCTGCCGATTTTTCGTGAGGGCAGGTCCGCAGCCTGGGATTTTATCGGTCGAACGGTAGGCCGAAACCAGTCGGTGTTTTTCACCAGGCATCAGGCGGTGTAACTGCGGAGTGCATCATGCCGAAGGAATGTGCCGCTCGATCACTCGGTACACAGTACCGGCTGCGGACCGTTCGCGGGACGTTAGGGATCAGTCAGTCTGGGCATTATCGTCCGTGACGCGAGCGGCTGATGCTCCGTGGTGCCCACTCGAGGAGGGACGCTTCGATGGGGGAGAAGGTCGTGGCAGGCGGGATCGACCTGTCCGATCGGCAAAGGTACCGGCGAAAGTTGCAGCAGTGCCTCGCGGGACTCGGGAGGCTGCTGGCGGAGAAGAGATTCGACCGGCCCAGGAATCTCATGGGCCTCGAGATCGAGCTGAATCTCGCGGGTGCCGACGGGCTGCCACGGATGATGAATGCGGAAGTTCTCGAGCGCATCGCGAGCCGTGATTTCCAGACCGAGCTCGGAATGTTCAACCTGGAAGTAAATATTGTTCCGCACCGGTTGAGCGGGAGGGTTCTGGACCAGCTTGCCGAGGAGTTGCGTACCGGTCTCGGATATGCGAACCGGAAAGCGGCCGAGGTCGGCTCGGGGATCGTGATGATTGGAATTCTGCCAACACTCGCCCAGCATGACCTGGTCTCCGCGAACCTCTCCGACGTCGACAGATACATGCTGCTCAACGACCAGATCGTCGCGGCGCGCGGCGAGGACTTCATGCTCGACATCGAGGGCGTGGAGCGGCTGACCTGCACCTCGGCGTCGATAGCTCCCGAAGCCGCCTGCACCTCGGTGCAACTGCACCTCCAGGTGACGCCCGCGCGCTTCGCCGATGTGTGGAACGCCGCGCAGGCCGTGGCCGCCGTGCAGGTCGCCGTGGGGGCCAACTCGCCCTTCCTGTTCGGCAGGGAGCTGTGGCGCGAGTCGCGGCCGCCGCTGTTCCAGCAGGCCACCGACACCAGACCGCCCGAGCTCCAGGCCCAGGGAGTCAGGCCGCGTACCTGGTTCGGCGAGCGGTGGGTGAGCTCGGCGTACGACCTCTTCGAGGAGAATCTTCGCTACTTCCCTGCCCTGCTGCCGATCTGCGACGACGAAGACCCGCTGCGGGTGCTCGACGACGGCGGTGTTCCGCGGCTGCAGGAACTCGTCCTGCACAACGGCACGGTCTATCGCTGGAACCGCCCGGTGTACGGAGTCGTCGACGGCGTGCCCCACCTGCGGGTGGAGAACCGCGTACTGCCCGCCGGGCCCACCGTCACCGATGTGATCGCCAACACCGCCTTCTACTACGGGCTGGTGCGCGCGCTCGCCGAAGAGGCCAGGCCGGTGTGGAGCAGGCTGCCCTTCGCCGCGGCGGCCGACAACTTCGACACCGCGTGCCGACACGGCATCGACGCCGAGCTCCAGTGGCCGCGCCCCGGCCGGGCCGGCGGAATCACGCGTGTGCCGGCCGTCAAACTCGTACGCGACGAACTGCTGCCGCTGGCCGCTGCGGGACTCGACGCGTGGAACGTCGAGCCCGCCGACCGGGACTTCTATCTCGGAGTGATCGAGGAGCGGTGCAAGCGGCGGGTGAACGGGGCGTCGTGGCAGGCCGACACATACCATCGCGCGCTGGAGGCCGGTCTCGAACGGGACGCAGCCCTCGCCGCCACCACCCGTCGCTACTGCGAGCTGATGCACCAGGGCGAGCCGGTGCACACCTGGCCGGTCGGCTTCCCCGGCGCGCACTCCTGAACGGGCCTTCAGTGAGCGGGCCTTCAGTGAGCGGGCCTTCACTGAGCGGCCTTCACTGAGCGGCGGTCTGGCCCGCCTGGCCGACCGCCATGATCGCCTTGAGGATCACGGCCTGGATCTCGGCGGGGTCGCTGACCTGGTAGCCCGCGCCGCCCGTCGCCTTGGCGATCTGGTCGACCTCCTGAAGGTCGGCGTCCGGCCCGACCGCGATGGCGATCAGCGGCACCGGGCGCTCGGGGTCGGCGAGCTCCTTCAGTTCGGAGATCAGCGAGCTGCGGGAGATGCCGAACCGGTCCTGGTTGGCGCCGTCGGTGAGGATGACCAGGGCGTTGAACTTGCCCTTCACATAGGTGGCCTGGGCCTCCTTGTAGGCCGCGAGCGTCGTGTCGTACAGTCCGGTCGCGCCGTCCGGCACGGGTGCGAGCGACTCGAAGGCCTTGGCGAGCCGCGCCCGCTGGGTGCCCTCGCCCTTGGCGGGAGCGCCGAGCCGAGCCGTCGCCACCAGTTTTCGGTAGTCCCGCGGGCCGTCGAGCCCGGTCGCGAACTCCCACAGCCCGATCTCGTCCTCGGGCGTGAACTGGTCGAGCGCCTGGAGGAGGGAGGCTTTGGTGACATCGAGCCGGCTCTGCGAGCCACGGCCCGGCACCGGCGACTGCATGGATCCCGAGACATCGACGACCGTGCTCAGCCGGGCGCTCTGCACGGTGATGGTCCACATGCCCAGCGTCTCCTGGAGGGCGTCCGACGACAGCGGCTCGGCCGTGATCTTGGAGTTGGAGGCGTCGTACGGCTGCGGGTCGTCGCCGCCCGCGGTGCGTACGAGGCTCTCGCCGACCGCCGAGTTGTCGGGCGGGCGGAAGCCGTGCGCCGCCAGCGTCCGCCGGGACTCCTGCTCGCCGAGCAGCGCCATGAAGCGGATGGCAGCCCGGGCCTCGTCGGTGCTCAGCTCGCCCTCGTCGACCAGGTGGTACGGAAAGTCCAGCCGGGGCACGCCGTCCGTAGGATAGAAGAGCTCGAGGCCGTCGGCGCCGCCATGGGCCGAGTTGTACGCGAAGGAGGCCTGCTCGGAGAGGAACACGGCGTGATTGCGTCGGGAGTCGGCCCCTGTGCCGGAGTCCGGCGCCAGGGTGCGCAGGACCTGCGCGTCCGCCTCGGAGACCCGCTGAGACAGCAGTTTGGCGATGGCCGCGACCTTGGTGTCGGCATCCGGACCCTCCTTCGCCACGGACCGGGAGACGCTGGTGAGCGCGAGCAGCCCGGTGGCGCTGCGGGCGGGGTCGGCGGCGCCGAGGCGCACCTTGTCCGTCGTGGTGGTGGCCGCCGCCAACTGCGCCCAGGTGTATGTCCTCCTGGGCCAGCCCAGCGTGGCGCCCGCCGATTGGACTGTGGCCAGGGCGACCGGGGAGACCGCGACATTGCCCGCCGGCGTCAATGGCACGCCGTCCCCGAGCGCCTTGGCGCGCTTGGACCAGACGCCGGAGTCGGGCAGCCACACTTCGTAGTCGGGCGTGGCGCTGCCGGCGGCGAGTGCCTGCGCGACCTCGTAGTTCTCGCGGGCGGCGACGCGTACGTCCATGCACTGGCCGTCCGAGGTGATCTTCTCCGCGCGGGCGCGGTCGGCGACTTCGCGCACGGCCGGGGCGATGTCGGGGGAGGCGACGATGTCCAGGCGTATGGCGGAGTCCTCGCACGACTCCGCGAAGGACAGCAGGCCGCTCTGCGCCGCGATCCCAGTCCCCGCCACCACCGCGAGGACAAGCATCGTGGCGACGGCGATCGTGCGACGGCGCCCCCGGGGACGGGACCTGCCTGCGTCCGTCGCCTCCTCGTCGGGCAAGCTGTGACGTCCCATGCGGTGTGCCCCTCCTTGAACGATGAGCAAGGAAAAGGGGACCGCGTCATCGCAATGACGCTCGTCCCCCGGCCTGTCGCGCGCGATCTTCGTACCTGTATTCGAGACCCTAGCGGGACGAGGATGGGGATGAGGCGGGATTACTCAACTGGAGGCAGGTGTGCAGGCGGAGGCGGGACGCGTGGCTGATTCTCTTCCTCAAGAGGGCATGTCGCGAAGGATCTTGCGATCCGAGACACTGCTCGTACTCGCGGTCTCGCTGGGTGCGAGCGGAGTATCGGCGCTGATCAGCTTTGTCGGATCGCTGACAAAGCCGGGTGGCCTCAAGGAACAGGCGGCGACGCTGAACGCGTCGTACGCCCCTGGGCGGCCGTGGCTCGATCTCGCCTGGCAGCTCTTCGACATCGCGACGGGCCTGGTGCCCGTCCTGCTCGTCGCGCATCTGCTGCTGCGGGAGGGCGTAGGGCTGCGGTCGATCGGTTTCGACCGGAGCAGACCATGGGCGGACCTCGGGCGCGGCGCGCTCGTCGCGGCGGGCATCGGTGGTGCCGGGCTCGCGTTCTATCTGGTGGCGCGGGCCTCCGGGTTCAACCTCACCGTGGTGCCCGAAGCGCTGCCCGAGGTGTGGTGGAAATTCCCCGTGCTGATCCTTTCGGCGATCCAGAACTCCGTACTGGAGGAAGTGATCGTCGTCGGGTATCTGCTGCGCAGACTGGGGCAGTTGGGCTGGACGCCGATGGCGGCGCTGGTGGCGAGCTCGGTGCTGCGCGGTTCGTACCACCTCTACCAGGGCATCGGCGGCTTCGTCGGCAACATGGTGATGGGCGCGGTCTTCGTGCTGCTCTACCGGCGGTGGGGGCGGGTCGGGCCGCTGGTGGCCGCGCACGCGCTGCTCGACATCACGGCCTTCGTCGGGTACGCGCTGCTGGCCGGGAAGGTGGGATGGCTGCCCACGCCGTGACCGGGGTGGAGTGAGGGGGCGTACGGCGGCTGCCGTACGCCCCTTGGCATGTGCGGTAGGCCGGTCGGCGCGGTCAGCTGCTGGGCGTGGTCAGCAGCTCGCCGTCGATGACCGTGACGGCGTGGCCGGTGAGCAGGGTGCGCTCGCCGCGCAGCGAGGTGCGGACCAGGCCGGAGCGGGCGGAGGCCTGCAGGCCGGTGAGTTCCGTACGGCCGAGACGGGCGGACCAGAACGGCGCGAGCGCCGTGTGCGCGCTGCCGGTCACCGGGTCCTCGTCGATGCCGACCCGGGGGAAGAAGCCGCGTGAGACGAAGTCGTAGGAGCCGGCCGGGTCTTCGGCGGCGGCGGTGGCGATGATGCCGCGCTTCGAGTGGACCGTCAGGGCACGGCAGTCCGGGGTCAGTGTCCGTACGGCCTGTTCGTCGGCCAGCTCGACGACCAGATCGCCGATGTGCGGGCCCGTGTCGTGCGCCGAGATGACCTTGGCGCCGAGCGCCTCGGCGACGCCGTCCGGGATCTCGACGGGGGTGAGCGGGGACGTTGGGAAGTCGAGGGTGATCGTGCCGTCCTCGTGGGCGGTGGCGGAGAGGATGCCGCAGCGTGCGGCGAAGCGCACCGTGCCGCTCGCGGTGCCGGTGGTGTGCAGCACATGGGCGGTGGCCAGCGTGGCATGCCCGCACATGTCGACCTCGGTGGCCGGGGTGAACCAGCGCAGTGCCCAGTCGGCCTCGCCGTCGGCGGGCAGGGGGTGGGCGAAGGCGGTCTCCGAGAGGTTCACCTCGGTCGCCACCTGCTGGAGCCAGGAGTCGTCGGGGAACCGGTCGGAGTCCAGGAGCAGGACTCCGGCGGGGTTGCCGGTGAAGGGGCGGTCGGTGAAGGCGTCGACGATTCGAATCCGCATGAGCTGACCGTAGGGGCGGCGCAAAGCCGCAGGCCAAGGCCAATTCGGGGTTGCTGGACCGATTGGGCGTTGCCAGCCGACACATTCCGATATATCGTTGACGCATCGCGACAGATCAACGATGGAAGGAGCGTAGCGATGCGTTCACATGGACAAGGACACGGTCAGGGTCATGGGCACTGCGGGCCCGGCCATCAGGGTCGGGGCGACTTCGAGGGACGCCGCGGGGCGTTCGGTCCGTTCGGGCCGCCGTTCGGTGGCGGACGCGGTCGTGGCGGTGGTCGGGGAAGGGCGCGGCGCGGTGATGTGCGCGCCTCGATCCTGGCGCTGTTGAAGGACCGGCCGATGCACGGCTACGAGATGATCCAGGAGATCGGCGAGCGCAGCGGTGGGGCCTGGCGGCCCAGCCCGGGCTCGGTCTACCCGACGCTCCAGCTGCTCGAGGACGAAGGTCTCATCACCAATGAGAGCGAGGGCGGCAAGAAGCTGTTCACGCTCACCGAATCGGGGCGCGCCGAGGCCGAATCGGGGCCGGAGGCTCCATGGGAAGAGGCCGGGCGCGGAGTCGACTGGGAGACGGTCAACGAGATCCGGCAGGCCGGGTTCGGCCTGATGGAGGCGTTCGGCCAGGTCTGGAAGACCGGCAGCACCGAGCAGCGGCAGAAGGCCGTCGCCGTGATCAACGAAGCCCGTAAGAAGCTCTATCTGATCCTCGCCGACGAGCACTGAGCCGGTGCGAGGAGGCCCCCGCGCAACAGCGCGGGGCCCTTTCTCGTGCGCCGGGTGTCAGGCTGCCGGTGTCAGCCCGGGGTGTCAGGCGACGAGGCCGCCCAGCTTGCGCAGTGACTCGTTGAGCGCGGCCGTCGCCGAGTCCTTGAGCTTTCCGGCCATCAGCGACACGGCGGCGCCGGTGAACTCCCCGTCGATGCGCACCTTCGTGCCGTCCCCGTCCGGAGTGAGGGTGTAGCGGTTGCCCACGCTGACGCCCATCGGGCCCTTGCCCTTGACGCCCAGCACCCGGCCCGCGTCGAACTCGTCCACGGTCCAGGCCACTTCGGCCGGGAAGCCCATGAGCTTCATGTTCTCCTCGTAGGTGGCTCCGAGCTCCAGCGTCCCAGGGGCGCCGTTGGGGAAGCTGGTGTGGGTGGCGTTCCACTGGCCGTAGCTGGTGAAGTCCGTCAGCTGGGCCCAGACCTTCTCGGCCGGCGCCTCGATACGGGCCTCGGCACTGACTTCGGCCATACGACCACCCCTCCATGTCGGGTTTCGGTGTCGCGGAACGTAGCCGTGCCGACGTGAACATTCAATACTGATGAACAGTCAGATCTGTCGTATGGCAAGGCGGCGCGCGCCCCTCGGGGAGAACTGTCGTGATCTCATCCGTGAGGAGGAGAAAACGCTCGTGCGTGCCCAACCTCCGTGGGATGCGCAAATGGGCCCCGACGGCGACGCCCGGGCCCCCGGAAGCTGATGAGGTAGGAGGTGTGCAAAGCCCTGTCCCTCGGGTGCCTCAGCAGCCCGCCGCCACCCGTACGGAGATCGATGCCAGGCTCACCGTGGAGCTGGCCTCGGTGGTCGCGGGTGCGCGCAGGAGGGCACTGCGCGACGGTGACCGGCAGATCGACACGGCCCATCTGCTGCACTCCCTGATCGAGTCGGACCCCGAGGTCCGTGCCGCTCTCGGCGCCGGACCGCAGGTCGCGCGGGTGCTCGGGTATCTCGTGCAGCGCAGCATCGGATACGGGCTGCGCTGGCAGGGCTCGGTGGAGGACTCGGGCACCGTACCCGTCGTACGCGAGACGGACCCGGAGATGTCGGGATGGTCGCCTTCGGCAGCCGCCGCGATGGAGGGCGCGCTGGAGCGGGCGCACGTGCGCGGCGATGAGCGGGCCGGCGGCACCGATCTGCTCGCCTGCCTCGCCGCGGACCCGGAGTGCCGGGCCGTGGAGGTGCTGGAGCGGGCCGGGGTGGACATGGAGCTGCTGGGCGGGCGGCTGGCGGCCGAATAGTGTCCGAATGACCCATGGACGGCCCGGACGTCTCGACATGTGTCATGGGGATGACGGTCCTGACTCGCGCTGACATGATGTGCCGATGCGCGCGTCTCAGGGAAGGAGCGCCGGTCTGGGGCTCGCCCTGGGCTCGGCGTTCGCATTCGGTGGATCAGGTGTCGCGGCCAAGCCGCTGATCGAAGCGGGTCTCGACCCGCTGCATGTGGTGTGGCTCCGAGTGGCCGGCTCCGCCCTCATCATGCTGCCGGTGGCCTGGCGCCACCGTGACCTGGTGCTGCGCAAGCCCGCACTGCTCGTCGGCTTCGGGCTGCTCGCCGTCGCGGGCGTACAGGCCTGCTACTTCGCGGCGATCTCCCGGATCCCCGTCGGCGTCGCGCTGCTCATCGAATACCTCGCCCCCGCGCTGGTTCTCGGCTGGGTCCGCTTCGTGCAGCGCCGACCCGTCACCCGGGCCGCGTCGGTCGGCGTGGTCCTCGCGGTCGCCGGACTCGCGTGCGTCGTCGAGGTGTGGGCGGGGGTCGGCTTCGACGCGATCGGACTGCTGCTCGCGCTGGCCGCGGCGTGCTGCCAGGTCGGCTACTTCGTCCTGTCCGACCAGGGCGGCGAAGGGGACGACGCGGCGGATCCGCTGGGCGTGATCGCGTACGGACTGCTTATCGGCGCGGCGGTGCTGACGCTGCTGGCGCGGCCGTGGGGGATGGACTTCTCGCTGCTCGGCGGTAGCGCGGACATGGGTGGTACGCAGGTGCCGGCGGCGCTGCTACTGGGCTGGATCGTGCTGATCGCCACGGTGCTGGCGTATGTCACCGGGGTCATCTCGGTGCGCAAGCTCTCGCCACAGGTGGCGGGTGTGGTGGCGTGCCTGGAGGCGGTCATCGCGACGGTGCTGGCCTGGGTACTGCTGCGGGAGCATCTGTCGGCTCCGCAGATCTTCGGCGGAGTGGTGGTGCTGGTGGGGGCGTTCATCGCGCAGTCACAGGCGCCGAAGGCGGCGTCGGGGCCGGTGGCCGGGGGTGTGCCCGCACAGAGCGGCGCTGCCGTCGCTACCGAGGGTGAGTTGTCGGCGCCGCACGTCGCACCGTAGGGTGCCGATCATGCATTTGACCGTACTTCCGCCGCCTGCCGCCTAGCGCGGGCGGCCGCTTTTCTGACGAAGACCGGGCTCGGGGTGTCCCCGAGCGGTTCGTCGCTGCCCGCGTGACGCAGTCGAGCGACCACCCATCCCGTTCTTCACACGGAGAAGTCACGTGTCGAATGTTTCCTACGCTCCTGCTGTCGGCGTGCCCGTCGGGCGGAGCCTCCTCTATCTGATCTTTGCCGGAATCGCATGGGGGACCGCGGGCGCGGCTGCCTCGCTGGTCTTCCGGGTGAGCGATCTCGGTCCTCTCGCGCTGTCGTTCTGGCGCTGCGTGGGGGGTCTGGTGCTGCTGCTGGGCGCGCTTGCGCTGCGGGCGCGGCGTACTGCTGTGGCTGGGGGCGTTGTCGCGGGGCCCGCCGAGCCGCGACGGCGCCGGCTGCTGCGCATTCTCGGTACGGGAATCGGGCTCACGCTCTTCCAGAGCGCCTACTTCGCGGCCGTCCAGGCGACGGGTCTCGCGGTGGGCACGGTCGTCACGCTGGGCGCCGGGCCTGTCCTCATCGCGGTGGGCGCGCGGTTGACGATGGGGGAGCGGCTCGGGCGGGGCGGCCTCGTCGCCGTCACCGGGGCGCTTGCCGGCCTGTTCGTCCTGGTCCTCGGCGGCGAGGGCGGGACGGTACGGCCTGCGGGGGTCGCGCTCGCGCTGCTCTCGGCGGCCGGGTACGCGGCGATCACGCTGCTGACGCGGTGGCTGGGGCGTGACGGGGGCGGCGGTGACTCGCTGGCCACGACGGCGTGGGCGTTCGCGATCGGCGCGGTGGGGCTGCTGCCGATGGCGCTGGGCGAAGGGCTGGTGCCTCACACCGCGGAACTGGGGCAGGTGGTGTGGCTGTTGACGTACGTCGCGGCGGTGCCGACGGCGCTTGCGTACGCGCTCTACTTCGCGGGGGCGGCGGTGGTGCGGGCCGCGACGGTCTCGGTGATCATGCTGCTGGAGCCGGTGAGCGCGGCGGTGATCGCGGTGACGGCGCTGGATGAGCGGCTTACGGCGGCGACGGTGGTGGGGACGGCGCTGCTGCTGGCGGCAGTGGCGGGGCTGGCGGTGGCGGAGACGCGGGTGGGGAGGGGGTAGGGGCTCCGCCCCGGACCCCCGCTCCTCAATCGGCGGAGGGGCTCAAAGTGAGCCCCTCCGCGCCAGATAGCTCGGTACCCCGATCGAGTCGTCCAGATCCGCCGCCGGGATCGGTGTGCCCCGCTGGGTGGTCAGCGGGACCACTCCCGTCCAGTACGGGAGTTCCGCGTCCTCCGGGTCGTCGTTCGGGCCGCCCGTACGGAGCTTGGCAGAGACCTCCGTCAAGGTCAGGCGCAGGACCGCCGTGGCCGCCAGTTCCTTCGGGTTCGCCGGGCGGGAGTCGAGTGAGCGGCCCGGGACGACATTGTCGACCAGGGCGTCGAGGGCCGTGCGCTTTTCGGTCGGGTCCATGACCTGGTGGGCGGTGCCGTGGACCACGACCGAGCGGTAGTTGATCGAGTGGTGGAACGCCGAGCGGGCAAGGACCAGGCCGTCGACGTGGGTGACCGTCAGGCACACGTCGAGGCCGGGGTCCGACTCGCCCGCCATGCGCAAGGGGCGCGAGCCCGTCGAGCCGTGGATGTACAGGTGGTCGTCGACGCGGGCGAACAGCGTCGGCAGGACGACCGGCGCGCCGTCGCGTGCGAAGCCGAGATGGCAGACGTATCCCTCGTCGAGTATGGAGTGGACCAGCTCTCGGTCGTACGCGGCGCGGTCCCGGGAGCGGGTGGGGACGGTGCGTTCGGTCGGCTCGTAAGCGTCCGGCATTGCAAACTCCATTGCACTAGTGCATAATCTCGTTTGTGCTAGGAGAGTATCGGATTGTCGGGCGCCGCGCATCGGAGATTGCCGCCAGCGTCGAGAGCGCGGTCAGTGCAGGGGACCTGGAACCGGGTCAACTGCTGCCGCCCATGCGGGAGCTGGCGATCGAGCTGGGCGTCAACCCGAACACCGTCGCGTCCGCGTACCGGACCCTGCGCGACCGTGGAGTCATCGAGACCGCCGGGCGCAAGGGCAGTCGGGTGCGCCCGCGGCCGGCGAGTACGGCCCGCGGGTCGATCCGGGTCGACGCGCCCCCCGGCGTACGGGACCTGGGCGAGGGGAACCCGGACCCCGCGCTGCTGCCGCCGCTGGGCGAGGCGCTCGCCGCCGCGGCCCGGCAAAACGCGGAGGAGCCGGGTCTGTACGGACAGGCTCCCGTCAACGCGGAGTTCGCACGGCTCGCCCGCGCCGCGATGGACGCCGACGGCGTGCCCGACGGGCCGGTCGCCGTCACCTCCGGATCGCTGGACGCGATCGAGCGCTTGCTCGCCGCGCGCCTCAAGCCGGGTGACACGGTCGCCGTCGAGGACCCCGGCTGGGGCAGCCTGCTGGACCTGGTGCCGGCGCTGGGACTGAAGCCCGTGCCCGTGGCGCTCGACGACGACGGGCCGCTGGCGAGCGAGGTGGAAAAGGCGCTCGCGGGCGGGGCGCGCGCGCTCATCGTCACCGACCGGGCGCAGAACCCCACCGGCGCCGCGGTGAGCCAGGCACGCGCGCGTGAACTGCGTGCCGTGCTCGCCAGGTTCCCTCAGACCCTGCTCATCGAGGACGACCACGGGCACGCCATCGTCGATCTGCCGCTGCACCCGCTCGCCGGGGTCACGGACAGCTGGGCGCTCGTACGCTCCACCGCCAAAGCGTACGGACCCGATCTGCGCGTCGCCGTACTGACCGGCGACGCCGTCACCGTCGACCGCGTCATGGGACGGCAGCGGCTCGGTCCCGGCTGGGTCAGCAGACTGCTGCAGCGCGCGGTCGTCCAGCTGTGGACCTCGGGCGCGGTGGACCCGCTCGTCGTCGCGCACGCGTACGGGGAACGGCGCGACGCGCTCCTGCGGGCGCTGGCGGAGCGTGGCATCGAGGCCCATGGGCGTAGCGGGATGAACGTCTGGGTGCCCGTCCCCGACGAGACCGGGGCCGTGGCGCGGCTGCTGCACGCCGGCTGGGCGGTCGCGCCGGGGGCTCGTTTCCGGATGTCCGCGCCACCCGGCGTGCGGCTCACTGTCTCGGGCCTCGCGATGGACGACATCGAGCCGGTCGCAGACGCGGTCGCGGCTGCTGCCGGGCCTGCGCCCGCGCGCAGCTACGGTTGAGCCGCGGCCCCCGCCTCGGCCTCGGCGCGAGACTGTGGCTGAGCCGAGGTGCCGGTGGCCGCGGCCGGTGCCTTCGGCCGGCTCTGGGTCAGTGCCGCGCCCGCCAGGACGATCAGCGCGCCCACCGGAGTGTTCCAGCCCAGCTGCTCGTCCAGCACCGCGACGCCCGCGGCCGTCGCGATGACCGGGATGAAGTACGTGACCATCTGCGCCGTCGTCGGCCCGACCTCGGCGACCAGACCGTACTGGAGGAGCAGGGCGAAGCCCGTCCCCAGCGCACCGAGCGCGACTACCGCGAGCAGCGGCACCAGCGGGAAGGACGTCGGCAGCGTCGTGAACAGCGGTGTGATCACGGCGAGCTGGACCGTCGCGAGCAGCAGTTGCGCGCCGGTCAGCGAGAGATTGGACTGGCTGCTGCCGGCCAGAGTGCGGCGTACGTAGATCCAGCCGATCGGATAGCTCAGTGAGGCGAGCAGTGCCATCGCCGTGCCGCCGAAGTCGAGCCCGGAGAACCCCTGCCACGCGCCGAGCACGGTCAGCACGCCCAGGAAGCCGATGCCGAGCCCGGCGACCCTGCGCCGGGTCGGCCGGTCCTCGGAGAGGGCGACCAGTGACAGGGCCATGCCCCACAGCGGCGAGGTGGCGTTGCAGATCCCGGCGAGCGTCGACGGGATCGTCAGCTCGGAGTAGGCGAAGAGCGAGAACGGCAGCGCGTTCAGCACAAACGCGGCGACGGTGAGGTGCATCCAGGTGCGGATCCCGCGCGGCAGCCGCTCCCGCCGCACCGCCATCGCGACGGCCAGTACCGCCGTACCGAAGAGCAGCCTGCCGAAGGTGACTTGAAAGGGTGCGTACCCGCCGGTGCCGACCTTGATGAGGAGGAAGCTGAAGCCCCACACCGTGGACAGCACCGCGAAGCGGATGCGCCAGTCGAGGCCGCGGCGGCGTGCGGAGCCGGCGGGTGCGGGGGTGGGGGCCGATGAGGTCCGGGAGGGGACGGCGGTGCTCATGCCGTCCACCTTGCTCGCTCTGATCTCGTAGGACAAGCGAGAATTATTTGCCGAGTTCGCTTAGCATTGCTTACATGTTGAATCTGGAGCGCCTGCGGACCCTGGACGCGCTGGCCCGCCATGGCTCAGTGAGCGGAGCGGCCGACGGGCTGCATGTGACGACCTCGGCCGTCTCCCAGCAGATGGCGAAGCTGGAGCGGGAGGTGGGCCAGCAGCTGTTGGCCAAGAACGGGCGCGGCGTGCGCCTCACCGACGCCGGTCAGCTGCTCGCGGACCACGCCGCGCGCATCCTGTCCCAGGTCGAGCTCGCGCAGGCCGATATCGAGGCGCAGCGCGGGCAGGTGGTGGGCGAGGTCAGGATCGGCGCGTTCCCGACAGCCGCCCGCGGGCTCTTCCCCGCGACCCTGACGTCGCTGCGCACGAGCCACCCCGAACTGCGCGTGCGCTCCGTTGAGTTGGAGCCCGAGCAGGGGATCAAGGAGGTGGTCAGGGGTGACCTCGATCTCGCGGTCGTGCTCGACTGGAGCAACAAGCGGCTACCCGTGCCCGGCGGGCTTGCGCAGGTCCATCTGCTCGACGACGTCCCGGATGTCGCCATGCATGCGGACCATCCGCTGGCGGACCGGGCAGAGGTGGATCTCGAGGAGTTCGCCGAGGACGACTGGGTGTCCTGGCCGGAAGGCGAATTCTGTTACGAGTGGCTGATGTTCACGCTGCGCTCGAAGGGCTTCGAGCCGCGGATCGCGCACATGGCGGAGGAGCACCATACGCAGCTGGCGCTGATCGAGGCGGGGCTTGGGGTGTGCGTCACGCCCAGGCTGGGGCGCGGTTGGGTGCCTGATGGGGTGCGGCTTGTGCCCGTACGGCAGCGAATGCGCCGGCACATCTATGCGGTGTGGCGGACGGACGCGGACCGCCGCCCGTCGATCAGGGCGGCGGTCGGGGCCTTGCGCGAGGCCGCGGGCGCGGTAGAGCGGTCAGAGGCCTGACAGCTTCCTGAAGTCCCAGGACGCGATCGAGTCGGGGGTCAGCCGCAGCCACGCATGCCTGCCGTCGTGCGGCATCTCGTCCACCCCGAAGTTCTTCCGCGCGAACAGCCCCTCCGGAACGTCCAGTTCGGGGCACGGCTCGCCGGTGCGCGGGGCCTCGCCCACGAAGACCGCGGTGCCTGACAGCTCCACGCCGCGCAGCTCCCCGTACTCCTCGCCGTCGTCGACCACGACCGCGAGCCGCGGATCGTGCCGCAACTGTGCCCAGCGGCGGCTGTGCGTAATGGAGTACAGCCACAGTGAGGTCCCGTCCCAGGCGAACCACAGGGCGCTGACATGCGGGCGGCCGTCGGCGGACACGGTGGCCACCCGGCAGGTGCGCTGCTCGGCCAGGAACTCGTCCAGTTCGCCGGGCGTCATCATGATGCGACGGCCCCGGCGCTGTGTGGCGGCCATGGGTGGCCTCCTCCTCGTAGCTGACTGTGTGTCAGAAATCATGGAGGCTCTTCCTTCGTCGCGCAATGGCGGTTACTGTCGCGCGCCCGGTCCGAAGAATCGGTCCGATGAGTCGAGGAGGGGGAGTCGTGCCGTCCTTCGAACAGCTCGCGGAACAGCTCGACCCGGTCACCACGGCGCTGCTCACCGTCGAGTGCCAGCAAGGTGTGGTCGGCGAGGACAGCGCCCTGCCAGAACTCGCCGCGCAGGCACGGTCGTCCGGCGCGCTGTTCAGGATCGCCCTGCTGGTCGCGAGCGCTCACGAAGCCGGCGTACAGGTCCTGCACGCGGTGGCCGAGCGGCGTCCCGACGGGCGCGGCGCCAACCACAACGCGCGGCTGTTCCGGGCGGCCGCCCGGCTCCCCGTGCAGCAGCACTCCGGCACGACGGCCGTTCGTATCGCGCCGCCGATAGAGGTCGCGGACGGAGATCTCGTCGTACGGCGGCTGCACGGCCTGTCGCCCATCGCCGGCACAGACGTCGACGCGCTGCTGCGCAACCTCGGCTGCCGGACCCTCGTCGTCACCGGCGTCTCGGCGAACGTCGCAATCCCCAACGCCGTCTTCGACGCGGTCAACCTCGGCTACACGGCGGTGGTTCCCAAGGACGCCATCGCGGGGGTGCCCGCCGACTACACCCCCGCGATGATCCGAAACACTCTCGCTCTTGTCGCCACGATCACCACGACCGACGATGTGCTCTCCTGCTGGAAGCGGCCGCGCCGCGCTAGGCGAGCTTGATCGAGTCTCCGTCCACGGTGATGGAGGCGGGCGGCAGCGGCGAGGTGGCGGGCCCCTTCTTGACGCTGCCGTCCGTGGCGCTGAACTCGCTGTTGTGACACGGGCAGTTGATGATGCCGGCGGCGACGTCCTTCACCGCGCAGCCCTGGTGGGTGCACTTCGACGAGAACGCCTTGAATTCCCCGGGCTTCGGCTGCGTGACCACCACATCACCGATGACCTTGCCGCCGCCCTCAGGGATGTCGGCGGTCTTGGCGAGCACTTTGCCCCCGTCGCCCGCTCCGCCTGCCGGTGTGTCGGCCACCTTCTGCCCGCCGTCGTCCGAGCCGCCGCACGCGGTCAGCGCGACGGTGAGGCCAGCCCCGCCCACCGCGGCGACGACGGTACGGCGAGTCACGGTCCGCGACGGCACCTGCGATCCGGTCATGCTGGCTCCCTCTCCACGGTCGGCCTTCCATCGGCCGGTTCCTGATGTTGTACGCGCAGGCGGGCCGGGATGTTCACATCCTCACGATTTCAAGGATTTCTTCAGGAAGCCGATCTCGTACTGTGGGAATGCTCTCCGAAGTCACAGCGACCCGCTACGTCACGCCCTTGCGTGAAGGGGGGTCCCTCCCGGGCATCGTCGAGGCCGACGATCTCGGTACGTACGCCATGCATGGTCATCATCCCGACGACCCGGCGTTGGCAGGCGGTGGTGTCCGCGCACTGTCCGCCGGGCCTCCGGCATCGGTGGACAGCGGCAGTCGGCGCGAAGCCACGGTCCGAAGGCGCAGTCCGACGCATTACAGGAGTCTTCGCTCCTGAAGGCAGAGCCGCGCGCCGCGTTTCATCGCCCGGCAACGGCGAGTAGTTCATCGGGCCTGCCATTCGGGCTCGCGCTTCTCGGCGAAGGCGCGCGGGCCCTCGACCGCGTCGTTGCTGTGCATCCGGCGCTCCTCCCACGGGTACCGGGTGGCGAACGCCGACTCCAGGGGCAGGGCGGCCGACTTGGTGGCCGCCTCCTTGACGGCGCGGACCGCCAGGGGCGCGCAGCGCACGATGTCCGCCACCCAGGTCTCGGTGACGTCGTCGAGGTCGCCGGACGCCGCGACCTCGTTGACCAGGCCGAGTTCGTAGGCACGCTGCGCGGTCATCGGCCGCCCCGTCAGCAGATGCCCCATCGCCGTCTTCCACGGCAGCTGCCGGCTCAGCCGGAACACCCCGCCGGCCCCCGCGACGAGCCCGAGCCTGGCCTCCGGCAGGGCGAAGGTCGCGTCGTGGGAGGCGACGACGACGTCGCAGGCCAGGGCGAGTTCGAACCCGCCGCCCAGGGCGTATCCGCGCACCTTGGCGACGACCGGTTTGGCCAGATCGAACCGCTCGGTGAGCCGCGGCCAACCGGGCTTTCCCCGACTGCCGAAGGTGGAGGGAGCGGCCTGCCCCTCGTGTTCCCGGCGCGCCAGCTCTTTCAGATCCTGTCCGACGGAGAACGCACGGGAACCGGCGCCGGAGAGAACGGCGACCCACATGTCGTCGTCGGCGTCGAAGTCGTCCCAGATCTCCGCGAGTTCCTCGTGCATCCGCAGATCCATCGCATTGAGGACCTCGGGCCTGTCGAGCGTTATCCGGGCAACGTGGGCGCTCTTCTCGTAGCGCACTCTTGAACGCTGAGGCATGCCGGGGACTTTAGCCCGCCCCGGGCACGGCCACCCGTGACCGGACTGTCAGCTCCGCTACGAGGGGCTCGGGCTGCCTTGGGACGGGCTCGGGCTGTCGGACGGGCTCGGACTGTCCTGGGACGGGCTCGGGCTGTCCGACGGACTGTCCTGAGGAGGGGCCTGCTCTTTGTCTTTGTGGCCGCACGCGGACAGCGCGGCCACGAGGCTCGCCGTCCCCAGCCCTGTCACGAAGGTGCGGCGGCTCATCGTTCCCGGAATGCCGGACGTCCTGGCCATGCGTCACTTCCTGTCGCCTCGTCTCGGACCGGCCGGCGAGGCGCCGCCGACCGGAGCGTGAGAATACGCTTCCGCTCACCGTATGGATCAGGAGCGCCGGTTGTTCAACATCACGGCGAAAGACACCTCGCAGACGACACGATCGAGACAGCCCACGGCCCGCGCCATCGTCATGTCGGCGACGACGGCGTGTCAAGCGGCCCACGATCCGTCCGGCCGAACGCGTGAGTGATCACCGGCTGTTCAACCCGCGCGGGGCCGCAGTTGAACGACTGCCCTGGTGAACACACCATTGATCGCCCGTGCGACGTCGGGTCATAGTGCTGCGGCAAGGACCCTTTTCCTTCGCCGGAGGTACTCCCGTGGCAGTGCGAGACATCGCGTACACCGAGCGGCGCTTCCATGCTTGAGCTGACCGGCGCGGACGTGGCCGGGCTGCTCGGCAAGGTCGATCTCGTCGACGTCGTACGCGAGGTGTTACTGGCGCACGCGTCCGACCGGACCGTGCTGCCGGAGGAGAGCTGTCTGCGGTGGACCAACGACCTGGGTGAGTCCTGCCGCAGTCTCAACATGCCCGGTCTCGTGGAGATCGACAGCCGGCGCATCGCCGGCACGAAGATCATCAACGCGAGTCTGGGCAATCCGGACCGCGGTCTGCCCCGCGCCGACGGAATCGTCCTGCTCTTCGACGTCACCACCGCCCGGCTGGTGTGCTCCATGGACGCGGCACACATCTCCGCCGGGCGAACGGCGGCGGTGAGCGTGCTCGCCGCGGAGCTGCTGTGGGCCCGACCCGCCCGTTCCATCGGGGTGGTGGGCGCCGGAGCCTTGGCCGAGGCACATCTCGACCTGGCCCTGCGGAGATGGCCGTCGGTACGGGAAGTCCACCTCCACGACCTGGTGCCCGAGCGTGCGGTACGCCTCACCGAACGTCTGGGAGACACGTTCCGCACGGTCGCCTTCCACGTCGCCTCCACCGCCGAGCAGGCGGTGCGCGAAGCGGATCTGATCATCCCCGTGACCACCACGACGACCGGCTACATCCCGGCCGACTGGATCGCCCCCGGTACCGTCACGGTCAACGTGTCGCTGGACGACCTGCTCCCCGACGCGTTCACCGCCGCCGATAAGGTGATCGTGGACGACTGGAGCCTGGTCGCCGCCGACACCACGCGGCTGCTCGGCAGGATGCACCGCTCCGGCGACGTACTGCCGCCACCGCGCCACCGGACACCTGGCGACGCCGGGCGCCGGGCGCCCGCCGTCCAGGTCGCAGCCGAACTGTGTGACCTCATCAGCGGCGCCGCGACGGGCCGGAGGTCCGCCGAAGACCGCATCGTGGTGAACCCGTTCGGCATGTCACTGCACGACGTGGCGGTGGCCGGAAAGCTCTACCACGAGCACTTCGAGCACCACGGCACCACGATCATCACGCCCACCTGATCATCACGCCCACCTGATCACCCCGACCGCGTGATCACCACGATCACATGAGTTGACCAGCTCCTGCTTTGACCGGCGATCGTTTCCAGAAAACGCGTCATCGCCCGGTGAGGAGTGCGAATCAGCGTTCGCTGCGGCAGCGCAGAGCACACATCAATCAGATTCATTGTGCGGATGTCGATGTCGAAGGATCGCGACCGGCGGTGCGCCCTGACGGGCACCGTATCGGCCAGCACCTTCTCAACGGGCCCGAGAGATGCTCTCGACGGCGTATCCGGAAACCAATTCGTCGTATGCAAGGTACGGAGAGGAAATCAGCATGGACAGGCTGGAACTCGACGAGACTGAAATCGGCGCGATGACAGAACTCGTCGACGAGTTCGAGGACGAATTCGCGACCCTCGACTCCGAGGAGGCGCTGCACCGCGCCACCGTGCTCGCCCACCGACTTCCAAACAGGGTCCGGCTCCACCTGAACGCCTTCCGGCTGGAGCAGCTGTCGGGCGTGCTGTGCATATCCGGCTACCCGGTCGACCAGGATCGGCTCGGCCCCACGCCGGCGCACTGGCGCGGCCGGTCCGGGCCTTCCCCCGCACACCGCGAGGAACTGCTTCTCATGCTCTGCAGCTCGCTCCTGGGCGACCCGTTCTGCTGGGCGACACAGCAGGACGGCAGGATGATCCACGACATCATCCCCATCCAGGGCCATGAGCACGAGCAACTGGGTTCCAGCAGCGAGGCGCTACTGACCTGGCACACAGAGGACGCCTTCCACCCGCTCAGGGGCGACTTCCTGTCGTTCGCCTGCCTCCGCAACCCCTACGGTGCCGCGACGACCGTCGGATACGCGGACGCACTCGAACTGCCGCAGGACGTACGGGAGACGTTGTTCGAGGAGCGGTTCATCATCCGCCCCGACGAGTCGCACCTCGGGAAGAACAACTCCGTGAAGGACCCCGAACGCCTCGAATCCTTCGAGGACATCGAGGAGATGCAGCGCAACCCCGACCTGGTGGCCGTCCTCTTCGGCAACCCGCAGCAGCCCTACGTCCGGGCCGACCCGTACTTCATGAGCGTCGCGGACGGGGACGACGAGGCGCGCTTCGCACTCGACACGCTGGTCAAGGCGATGGACGAGGCGATGTTCGATCTCACGCTCGCCAGCGGTGACTTCTGCTTCCTGGACAACTTCCGGGTCGTCCACGGCCGCAAGCCCTTCAAGGCCCGCCACGACGGAACGGACCGGTGGCTCAAGCGTGTCAACGTCACCGGCGATCTGCGCAAGTCCCGTGCCGCGCGGGACGCCAGGGCGGTGCGCGCCAGCCGCTGACTTGTCCGACGCGTGACCGCCCGGGAGGCGTCGCCGACGAGACGAGCCCTCCGGGGCCGGCCTCGCCGACGAGCCGGGCGGTCACGCGCCGAACCCGCCGAACCCGTCGTACTCGCATCTGGCACTCCGACATTCCGACACGGAGAACGAGGGCACACCATGAGACTTCGGTCCGCACCGCTCGAGGACTGGCTGCGCGATTACTACTTCACCGCCGAGATCGACATCAGCTCCAGCGGGTTCCACTCGTACTCCATGGCGGAGCTGCGCGCGAAGACCGGCCTGCGCCACGCGGACGTCGACCGGCTGGTCTTCGACGACGGCTACTCCCTCGGCGCGCCCGAGGTACGGGCCGCCGTCGCCCGTCATTGCGGGGGCGTCGACCCGGACAAGGTGATGACGACGAGCGGCTCGGGCGAGGCCCTGTCGCTCGTCCTCGGCGCGCTGCTGCGCCCCGGCGACGAGGTCGTCGTCGTCCAGCCCGGCTACCACCTGCTCGTCGAATACGCCATCGCGCTCGGCTGCACGATCAAGACCTGGCGGCTGGATCCCGACAAGGACTGGCAGCCCTCGCTGGACGAGCTCGCCGAGCTGGTGAGCGAGCGCACCCGGGCGATCATCGTGAACTTTCCGCAGAACCCGACGGGCGCCACCCTCACCGAGGCTCAGCTGGACCGTCTCGTCGGCCTCGCGGAGGGCGTCGGCGCGTACGTCCTCTGGGACGGCGCGTTCACCGACCTCACCTACGACGCCCCGCCGCTGCCGGAGATCACGACCCGGTACGAGCGCGCCGTCAGCTTCGGCACCTTCTCCAAGGCGTTCGGGCTGCCCGGCCTGCGGTTCGGCTGGTGCGCGGCACCCCCGGAGCTCCTCACCGACTGCGTCCGCATCCGTGACTACACCACGCTGCACGTGTCGCCGCTCGTCGAACTCCTGGCCCTGGGTGTCCTGGAGAACGCCGAGGCGTTCATCCGGCCGCGCCTCGACCAGGCCAGGATCAACCGCGCGACCCTGACGAACTGGGCCGCGGCCCACCCCGAGCTCGTCACGCTCGCGGCGCCGGCGGGCGGAGTCACGGCCTTCCCGCGGCTGACGGGCCCGGCCGACGTGGACGAGTTCTGCGACGAGCTCTTCCAGAAGCGCGGCGTCCTTGTCATTCCCGGGTCCTGCTTCGGCCGCCCCCGGCACATCCGTGTCGGCTTCGGCGGCAGACCCGATCTGCTCCAGGAAGGCCTGGAGCGCCTGACGCTCGCACTGACCGAGGCCCGCGGCTGAACCGCTGACACCCGGTCGGTCCGCCCAGTCCCCCTGTCCGGGGACGGCGCCGTCCCTCGCACGGGGGACGGTGTCGTGGCTGGCTGCAGGGACGATCCCGAGCGGCGCCGACTGCCATAATGACCAACGTGCACCGTGTGACGGCTTGGCGTGACACCTGGATCGCAACGCGACGGCGGGTGACGGAACTACCGCATGTGAGTGCGCTGTCCGGGACGTTTCTCGTGCTGCTCGCCGTCCTGGAATCGCTAGTCGAGTTCATCGGCGCCCACGGGTCGATTCCCCGGCTGTTCGCTGACGCGACCGCGAAGGCCGGCCCGCACGGCAGCGCGGCAGGCGTGCAGTTCGCCATGGTGGTCGGCCTGTTGTGCCTGTCCACCGCACTGCCCCTGGTCTTCCTGCGTCCTCTGGTGGCCGGGATCACCGTCACCGCGGCGAGCGTCGGCTCGCTCCTGATCTTCGAGACGCTGACCCTGGCGGGCATCGCCGCCCAGCTCGTTGCCCAGTACCGGCTGAGCCGCAGCGGCTCCGTCCTGTCCGCCGCGCTCCTCGGCACACCCTTCCTCGTCCTGGCCCTGACGGGGCCCGACGACACCGACTACCGCGTACGGGTCGTGCTCGTCGCGGCACTGGCCCCGCTGGCCGCCTTCGTCGGACTCGTCGTCCGTTCCAACGAACAGCACCGGCAGCACAGCGCCATCCGCGAGGTCATGGACGGCACCCAGTGGGAGAACGCCGCACGCGGAGAACGCGTCCGTATCGTCCGTGAGCTGCATGACGTCGTCGGGCACCACATCTCCATGATCGCCGTGCAGGCCGAGACGGCCCGGATGGCCACCCCCGGCATGCCCGCCGAGGGCGCCGAACGGCTGCTCGGTATAGGGGACACCGCCCGCGCGGCCCTGAACGAAATGCGTCGGCTGCTCGGCGTGCTCCGGGAGGACACCGACTCCGTCGCCGGAGGCGACCGCCGGCCGCAGCCCGACCTGCGACAGCTCCACGAACTGCTCGAAGAGGCACGCAAGGCGTCCGCCACGTCCATCCGCCTCATCCTCAGCGGATCGCCGAGCGAACTGGACCCCGGCATCGAACTCGCCGCGTACCGCATCGTCCAGGAATCCCTCACCAACGCCCGCAAACACGCCACCGGCGCCGCCGTCGACGTGGAGCTCACCTACACCGACGAAGCCCTGCACCTGCGCGTCCGCGACAACGGCCCGGGACCGCCGCCCGACCGGACCACCGGCGGACACGGCCTGCTCGGCATGCGGGAACGCGCGTCCGCGGTCGGCGGCCAGGTACACACCGGTTCGGCGTTCGGCGGCGGCGGTTTCGTCGTCGAGGCACGCTTCCCCGCCAAGACGGAAGAGACCCCATGAACACCCCGTCCTCGCTGATCCGGGTCGTTGTCGCCGACGACCACGTCGTGGTCCGCACCGGCTTCGCCGCGCTGCTCGACAGCCAGCCGGACTTCACCGTCGTGCAGACCGCCTCCTCCGGAGCGGAAGCGGTACGGGTCTGCCGCGAGGTCTCGCCGGACGTCGTCCTCATGGACATCCGCATGCCCGAGATGGACGGCATCGAGGCCACCAGGCAGCTCGTCGGCTCCTCGCCCGACGGCGTCGACGCACCGCGCATCCTGATCCTCACGACGTTCGACCTCGACGAGTACGTGTACGACGCGCTCCGCGCCGGAGCCAGTGGCTTCCTCCTCAAGGAGGTCACCGCGGAACGGCTCTTCGACGCCGTACGCGTCGTCGCCGCCGGGGACGCCCTGCTCGCGCCCGGCATCACCCGCCGGCTCATCAGCGAGTTCGCCCTGATGCCCGCCAGACCCGACGCCTCGCCGCCGCCCGGGATGAAGGCGCTCACCGCACGCGAGCGAGAGGTCCTGCTGCTCGTCGCCGAGGGCCTCTCCAATCCGGAGATCGGCGCCAGGCTGGTCGTCAGCGAGGAGACGGTGAAGACACACGTCAGCCGCATCCTCGCGAAGCTCGCGCTGCGCGACCGTACGCAGGCCGTGATCGCCGCGTATGAAACGGGACTTGTCGTTCCCGGCTCCCGCAAGTCGGAATAGCGCTCCGCCGACACTGCTCGTTCGACGGCTCATCCACGGACCATGCCCGCCTCGGCGGCGCGTCCGAGTGTTCAACTGCGGCACGGCGTCAGTTGAATACCGCCGTCGTCGCCTGAACCTATTGCTACTTCAGAGCGCACTCGGGGATGCTTGCAGCCGAGCGAAGCTGTGCCGAAACAATTCGAGAGAATTCCGTGAGGAGATACCCGCTGTGAAAGTGACGGTACAGGCTCCGGCCGACGAACCGCCGCCCGAGGGAAATCCTCCGGGCCGAGAAGGCCATCAGCGAATTCGCCCCGGAATCGTTCCGAGGATTGTTCCCTATGCAAAGCCGTATCGGCTGCGTCTCCTGTTCCTGATAGGCGCGTCCGCGCTGGGCGCACTCGTCACCGCGGCCAGCCCCCTGCTGTTCGGCATCATCATCGACAAGGGCATCACTCCGCAGAAGACGGATGTCGTGATCGCAGTGGCCTGCGCCCTGCTCGCGCTGGCCCTGTTCGAAGCCCTCACGACGTACTGGCAGGCCAAACTCTCCGCGCAGATCGGTGAGGGCCTCATCTACGACCTGCGCACCGCCGTGTTCGGACACGTCCAGGCGCAGCCCCTCGCGTTCTTCACCCGGTCCCAGACCGGATCCCTCGTCAGCAGGCTGAACACGGACGTCGTCGGGGCACAGCAGGCGATCACCGTGCTGATGGCCGAGACTGTCAACACCGTGCTGACGCTCGTCCTCGTCCTCGCTGCGATGTTCTACCTCTCGTGGCAGCTCAGCCTCATCGCGCTGTTGATGGTCCCCTTCTTCCTCTTCCCCGGAAAGATCATCGGCCATCGCATGCAGCGCCTCGCCAGGGGCACCATGCAGCTCAACGCGGAGATGGGCTCGCTGATGAGCGAGCGCTTCAACGTCGCCGGGGCGATGCTCAACAAGCTGTACGGGCGCCCCGCCCACGAGTCCGCCGTGTTCGCGGGACGAGCCCGCGACGTCCGTGACATCGGGGTAAAGACCAATGTGACGGCACAACTCCTCGGCATCGTCATGGGTCTTACCGCCGCGGTGACTCTCGCGCTGCTCTTCGGAATCGGCGGCCTCCTCGTCGTCGACGGCGCCTTCGCCCTCGGCACCTTCGTCTCCCTGGTCACGCTCGTGGGCCGCCTTTACACGCCCATCCAGCAGTTGTCCAGCGTGCAGGCCAACGCGATGACCGCACTGGTCAGCTTCGACCGCGTCTTCGAGATCCTCGACCTCGAACCACTGGTCAAGGAACGGCCGGGAGCGACAGCGTTGCTCGTCGCCGGCGGCGGCTCCATGGGCACGGCCGCACCGGAGATCGAGTTCGACAAGGTTTCCTTCCGCTACCCCGCCGCCCACGAAGTCTCCCTGGCCTCACTGGAGTCGATCGAGCTGCCCAACTCGGAGCGCGGCGACGACGGGCTGGTCCTCAACGAGGTCAGCTTCCGGGCACCCGCCGGAAAGCTCACGGCACTCGTCGGCCGCTCGGGCGCCGGCAAGACCACCATCACCAACCTGATGCCGCGCTTCTACGATCCTGTCTCCGGCTCGGTACGCATCGCAGGCCACGACCTCCGCGATGTCACCCTGAGCTCCTTGCAGGACATGGTCGGCGTGGTCACCCAGGACGCCCACCTGTTCCACGAGACCATCCGGGCCAACCTCCTGTACGCCCGCCCGGACGCCTCCGAACGCGACCTCGTCGAGGCCTGCGAGGCGGCCCGGATCTGGGACACCATTGCCACCCTGCCCAACGGTCTCGACACCGTCGTCGGCGACCGCGGGTTCCGGCTCTCGGGCGGCGAGAAGCAGCGCATCGCCCTGGCCCGGCTGCTGCTCAAGGCCCCGCCCGTGGTCGTGCTGGACGAAGCCACCGCCCACCTCGACTCGGAGTCCGAGGCCGCGATCCAACGGGCCCTCAAGACCGCACTGTCGGGCCGCACCTCCGTGGTGATCGCCCACCGGCTGTCCACCATTCGCGAGGCCGACCAGATCCTCGTCATCGACGAGGGCCAGATCCGCGAGCGCGGCACCCACGAATCGCTGCTGGCCGACGGTGACCTCTACGCCGACCTCTACGACACACAGTTCGCCCGGCAGAAGACGGCCGCCGACGAAACCGTGCTCGACGTCGCGGGTCCCAAGCGCTGACAGCCCGCGCGCCCATGCACACCCCAGAACTCTTTCCCGCAGTTCCCATTCCCGCAGTTCCTTTCTCGGTCAACGTCGTGATGAGGAGATTGCCTTGCGCACCGTGAGCTTCGACTTCGAAACCCCTGAGGCACGATTCAAGGTACTGATCAACCATGAGGAGCAGTACTCCCTGTGGCCCGCCGACCTCGATGTCCCGGGCGGCTGGAAAGAGACAGGCGTGACCGCCTCGAAGGAAGACTGCGACAAGTACATCGAGGAGACCTGGACCGATATGCGGCCCAAGAGCCTGCGTATCGCGCTCGACGGCGAATAGCGGGTCACGGAATGCCGCACGTATTCACCAACGGCATCCGGCTCTCCTACGAACGGTCGGGCCGAGGTGAACGAGTTCTCATGATCATGGGCTCCTCGGCCGCAGGCCGGGTCTGGAGCCTGCACCAGACCCCGGCACTGAACGAGGCCGGCTATCAGGCCATCACGTTCGACAATCGCGGAATCGCCCCCTCGGACATTCCACCGGGTAAATACACCCTCGCCGACATGGTCGCCGACACCAAGGGCCTCATCGAGGCCCTCGACGCCGCGCCCTGCCGGATCGTCGGGGTATCCCTGGGAGCGATGATCGCGCAGGAACTCGCCATCAGCCACCCGCACCTGGTCCGGTGCGCCGTCCTGATCGCCACCAAATCGCGCTCGGACGCCCTCCGAACCGCTCTTGGCACGGCCGAACGCGCCCTGATGCAGAGCGGAGTGAAGCTGCCGGCCGACTACCAATCCGCGATGTCGGTACTGCAAATGCTCTCGCCCGCCACGCTGAAGGACGACAACGCCGTCTCCCTGTGGCTGGAGACGTTCCGGCTGGCCGGCGCGGAGAATTCGGTCGGCCAGACCTGGATCAACACGGACGAGGATCGGCGCAAGGCACTCCAGGACGTATCCGCGCCGTGCCGCGTCATCGGCTTCAGTGACGATTTCGTCACCCCGCCCCATCTGGCCGCCGAAGTCGCCGAGGCGATTCCGGAGTGCGATTACGTGGAGATTCCCGACTGCGGGCACTTCGGCTATCTCGAACGTCCCGCCGAGGTCAACGCGGCCGTCATCGACTTCCTGAACAACCACTGAGAAGTCCGCTGAGGGCAGCGGCAAGGAAAAGACTGAAGAAAAAGATTGAAGAAAAATACTGAAGGAGAGGACCGAAGGGATGAGCTGACGGAATGAGCTGAGAAAAAACATCGGGACGAGCAGGAGAAGTACGCCGGTATCGCGGTGTGGCAGCTCGAAGGGCTTAGTGGGGGCGTCATGGACAGTGAACTGAATTACTGGCGCAGGCAGTTGGCCGATCAGCCGGTACCGGACCTGCCCATGGACCGGCCACGCACACCGGCACGGTCCCCCGAAGCGGCGGTGATCGAGTTCCAGGTACCGGCGGACACGACGGAACGGCTGCGGACCCTGTCCGGCGACATGGGCACGACTCTGCTCGCGGCGTTGAGTGCACTGCTGGGACGGTATGCCGCCACGGACGACGTGTCGCTGGTTGCCGGCACGACGGTGACGCGCACGGATTTGTCGGGCGACCCGACGTTCCGTGAGGTGCTGGGCCGGGTGCGACGGACCACGCCGGACGAGTCGGACACCACGTTCTTCCCCGTCTGCTTCGGCTACACCGATTCCGAGGGACGCGGGCAACAGCTCTCGCCCGCGGACCAGGCGGAGTTCGATCTGGCGGTGCGCCTCGGCGACCGGGAGAACGGGGGACTGGGCGGCGAGATCCAGTACAGCACCGCGTTGTTCGATGCGACGACGGCGCAGCGGATGGCGGGACACCTCGTCACGCTCCTGACCTCCGCCGCCGCGGACGCCGACCAGCAAGTAGGCAACCTCGTCATCCTGACCACCGCCGAACGCGATCAGCTGGTGGGGGAGTGGCAGGGCGCTGTCGTGTCTCTTCCCGCGGTGGGTGGAGTGCATGAGCTGATCGCCGGGCGGGCGGATGCGGGCCCGGACGCGGTGGCTGTCGTGTCGGACGCTGAGGTGCTGACGTACGGCGGTTTGATGGCCCGTGCCAACCGGCTGGCGCATCGTCTGCGGGGGCTTGGTGTCGGCGCGGAGTCGGTGGTAGGGCTGTGCATCCCGCGTGGGGTCGACATGGTCGTGGCGATGCTGGCGGTGTGGCAGGCGGGTGGTGCGTATCTGCCGCTGGATCCCGAGTACCCGGTCGAGCGGCTGGAGTTCATGCTGGCCGACAGTAGGGCGCAGGTGCTGATCGGGCACAGGTCGGTGGCCGAGGCCGGGGGGCTGCCGGCGGTGCCGGCGGAGTCGGTGGTGTGGCTGGATGATCCGGAGGTCGTCGCGGCGCTGGCGGATCTGCCGCCCACACCGCCCGAAGTAGACGTCTGTGCAGATCAGTTGGCGTATGTGATTTATACGTCGGGGTCGACGGGGCGGCCGAAGGGTGTGCAGGTCGCTCATGGTGGTGTGGTGAATCTGGCGTTGGC
>NZ_JBIRYJ010000029.1:0-44667 GCF_044389785.1 Streptomyces sp. NPDC019443 | reverse complement strand
CGCGGGATCACCGGCCCGAGCTCGTCGGCGCAGACGACCGTCGCACCATCGGGCGGACTCGTGTAGAGGCCGATGATCCGCGTCCTTTTCCCTCAGAGTCCGGGTCCTTCGACCGTGTCCAGGAGCGGGTGCGGCGCCAGCGCACGCCCTCGGCCAGGAGAATCCTGCGGACCTGGGAGCGACCGACCTCGATCCCCAGCATGCGGGCCTGTTCGGCCAGGCCGTCCAACGTCCATTCCGGCGGCCCCGCCGCATCCTCGGCGACAAGTTCACCGTCGGCCCCCGTGGTCAGCCGCCCCGGCGGAGACCGCTTGACCAGACCAATGATCGTCGAGCGCTCGGCCTCGGTGATCCGCCGCTTGCGGCCCTGACCTCCCAGATCCTCCAGACCTTCCAGCCCCATCCGGTTGAAGCGGTGCAGCCAGCACCGCACCGTCTTCTGGCTGCAGCCCAACTCAGCGGCGATCGCAGGCACCCTCCGGCCGGACCAGCTCAACTCGACCATGCGGGCCCGCATCACCAGGTCCCGCGGCGCCTTCCGAGCCCGCGCCAGCCTGCAGACCACCGCCTGCTCGTTCTTGTCACGGCTCTGCCGTGCCCGTAACACCACCGACCAGCACCCGCCCCCGAGTACCCTAATCACCCCGCCACCAGGACATATACCCAACCAAAGCGGAATCCAGCACTAGGCGTGTCAGGGGCTCGGCGGGTTCTCGGCGCTCGGCTGGCCTCCTGGGCCCGGATTTCTCGGCGCCCGGCGGGTCTCATGTACTGGGCGGCCTTCCAGCGCCCTACCGGTCCCGTGGCCCCGGCGGATACGAGTGCTCGGCAAGCCTCATGGACTCGGCGCGGTCAGGTACCGCTGGATCGTCGGTGCCAGCCATGCCACGATCTCCGCCCGCGCCAGCCCCACCGCCGGTGGCATTCCCAGCACGTACCGCGTGAGCGCCAGCCCCAGCAGCTGCGACGCCATGAGTGCCGCCCGTGCCGGGACCTGCTCGGGGTCGGGGCACACCTGCCGGGCGACCGGCAGCAGCTGGTCCCGCAGGATGCCCTGCATGCGCTCCGCCCCGGCCTGGTTGGTCACGCCGACCCGCAGCAGGGCGGTAAGGACCTCGTTGTTCTCCCACATGTCGAGGAAGTGCTCGACGAGGATCCGCCCCGCGTCCTGCCGGCGGTCCGCCCCGCTCACGTCCGGCAGCCGCAGGTCGATGGCGACGGCCGCCGCGAAGAGGCCCTCCTTGTTGCGGTAGTACCGCATCACCATCGACGGATCGATGTTCGCGTCCTTGGCGATGGCGCGGATGGTGGCTCGCTCGTAGCCGTCGGTCGCGAAGCGCTCGCGGGCCGCCGCGAGGATCGCGCCGCGAGTGGCGTCGGAGCGGCGGGGGGCGCCGGAGCCGGGAACCGTGGAGGTGCTGTCGCTGCCGTTCATGCCAACAAGCGTAGGCCAACGGACGTAGGTCAACAAGTGTTCGCCAACAGTTGTTTGCCAACGACTGTTGACATCGTCCTTGGCGCCTCGCTATCGTCGTCAACGAGCGTTGGCCAACAGTTGTTGGCAATAGGCGATGGCAAGCAAGCGTTGGCAACAGGAGGCCACCATGAACGGCACCGCCACCCACCGCACCGTGATCGTCGTCGGCTCCGGCCCCACCGGCCTCCTCCTCGCCGGTGACCTCGCCACAGCCGGCGTCACCGTGACCCTCGTCGAGAAGCGGCCGCGCAAGATCAGCAACCTCTCCCGCGCCTTCGGGGTGCACGCCCGCACCCTGGAGCAGCTCGACGCCCGCGGCCTCGCCGACGAACTCCTCACCACCGGCGACACCATCACCGGCCTGCGGCTCTTCCGCCGCCTCTCCCTCGATCTGAGCACGCTGCCCTCGCGTTTCCCGTTCCTGCTCATCACCCCGCAGTACGAGGTCGAGCGGCTCCTGGAGCGGCGGGCCCGGGAGGCTGGGGTCGAGTTCGCGTACGAGAGCGAGGTCGTGGGGCTGCGGCAGGACGACGAGGGGGTCGACCTCGACGTGCGCGGCGCGGACGGTGCGGTCGTCACCCGCCGGGCGGCCTATGTCGTCGGCGCCGACGGTCACCGGAGCGCCGTGCGGGAGGCGATCGGCCTGGACTTCCCCGGTGTCTCCGTCATCAAGTCGCTGATCTTGGCCGATGTCCGGCTGGCCGAGAAGCCTGAGGGCGTCCTCACCGTCAACGGCCGCGGCGACGCCTTCGCGATGATCGCCTCCTTCGGCGACGGCTGGTACCGGGTCATGGGCTGGAACCGCCGCAACGAGGTCTCCGACGACGCCCCGCTCGACCTCGACGAGGTCAAGGAGATCACCCGCCGTGCCCTGGGCGCCGACTACGGCATGCACGACGCCCGCTGGCTCTCCCGTTTCCACAGTGACGAGCGCCAGGCACCGCACTACCGGGTCGGGCGGGTCTTCCTCGCCGGGGACGCCGCGCACATCCACTCCCCGGCCGGCGGGCAGGGCATGAACACCGGCCTCCAGGACGCCGTCAACCTGAGCTGGAAGCTCGCCGCGGCCGTCCAGGGCCGGGCGCCCGAAGGGCTCCTCGACAGCTACGAGGCCGAGCGCCACCCGGTCGGCAGGGCGGTGCTGCGCAGCAGTGGCGGACTGGTCCGGCTGGCCCGCGCGCGGAATCCGCTGCTGCGTGCCGCCCGCGCCCTTGTCTCCGCGTTCGTCGACATGGCCCCGCCCGTCCAGCGCAAGGCCCTGGGTCAGATCACCGGGATCGGCTACGCCTACCCCGCCCCCCGCGGCGCCCACCGCCTCACCGGCACCCGCGTCCCCGACGTCGCCCTGAAGGACGGCCGGCTCTACGAGGCGCTGCGCGGCGGCCGGTTCGTGCTGATCACGCCCGGGACGTACGAAGGCCCCGGTGTCCGTGAGGGGTGGCTGACCGTGGAGCGCTGGGCGGGCGACCGCCGGACGACCGTCCTGGTACGGCCCGACGGATACGTGGCCTGGGCGGCGGAGGGTGCGGACGCGGCCGGGATCGAGGAGGCGGTGGCCCGGTATCTGGGCTAGGCCCTCTCGGCTGGATCATCCCGGCGTCGCGGGGTCAGGGCGGTCGAGAGGCGAGTCATCTCGACGGTCACACTGTGTGATCGTCAAGGCTGTTCAGGATTCACATCGGCAAGTCGCACGACGACCTCCACGACGCTATCGAGGGGCAGGAGCCCGTGGAGCTGGAACGGCATCCGGCTGCGGGTGACAGTGGGACGCGAACGCCTCTGATGAGGGCGTGCGTCGGCTTCCAGTCCCCGACACCCGCGTTGACGGGGACGTCACCCCCATAGCTCATCAAGAGGCGCACCACGCGCGCTTTCCGGTTCTGATGGAACCAAATAGATATCTTTGGTGCGAGGTATACATGAGGCCGGGTAGCGAGGAGCGCTTCTCACATCACGGGCGCGTGGGCGATCAGCCTGCGGAGATGGCTGTCCAGTTTCCTTCGACGGCGTCAGTTGGGGAAGTGGCCGCAAACATATCTCCCGGTCAGTGGGCAGTGATTGTGGATGAGGGTGGCAGGCCAACTGGGGCCGTGCTTCCTGTGACGCTGTCGGGCTATCCGCAAGATCGCCCGCTTACGTCGATTTTGTCTGAGTTGCCACCGACCGTCATCGCTCCCGCCGAAGCGCCTGTGGGTCTGTTGGCCAGTTCCTGGATGATCGAGGAACTGGAACCCGACTCGCCTGTCATCGTGGCTTACCCGGACCACCTCAGCGTATGGAGCGGTCCGGCTCTGCACAGGGCATTGGCATCTCTTGCAGGAGAGGCGGAACTGTACGGTGACGAAGATATCGATGATCTCGCCAAGAGCTGCGAGTACCGCGAGGATGACAGCATCTGCACGCACCGGGAACACTTCGTCGCTCGACCGACCGAAATGCCCGAGTGTCCGAATCCCGAATGCCTGAGCGACCACGATTTTACGTGGTGAAGTAATGTTCGGCACCCTCGTCGACAAGGCCACTGGTTGGCTGTCCAGTGAACTGATCACAACGATCCTGCTGCCTGTGCTGGCGTTTGGCGCCGGGCTCGGGGCACTCATCGCCACAGAAGTCGGCTGGGCGGAGGTCGACAACTGGTGGAAGAGCCTGACCGGTCTTCGACAGGTGCTCGTTTGTGGTGGCGCGGTCACCGCGCTGCTGATCGCTTCATGGCTTGTCGAGATTACCCTCCCCCTGATCATCCGGGCTTACGAGGGCTACAGGCCGTCGTGGATGGCGCGTCCTGGCGTGCGGTTCCAGACATGGCGGAAGCAGAGGCTGGAGTTCAAACTCAACCTACGGAAACGCCCCTCTGGGCTCCTCTGGCGTTATATGAAACGGGAAGAAGAAATCGAGAAGCGCAATCGCAAGTATGCGCGCTACTATCGGACGTTTCCGCTCGTCGGCTCTGTGCTGCCAACACGACTTGGCAATGTGATGCGTGCTGCCGAGCGCTACCCCAACCATCGCTACGGCGTGGACGGGGTGTACTTCTGGCCTCGGCTGTACGGCCTGCTCCCCGATGCACTCCTTACTCCGCTCGGTGCCGCGCGCAACAGCATCGAGCGGATGCTCGTCCTCTCGTCACTCTCAGCCCTCTTCGCGGTAGTCGCCGCAGTGTTCGCCTTCCTGACAGTCCCATTGGAGGCGTGGCTGCCGTGCGTGGGTGGCGCGATCCTGCTGAGCTTCCTGGCCTACCGGGCGGCGGTCTCGGCAGCCGTCGGATATGGGGAACTCATCCGAGCCGCCTACGACACTCACCGGCGGGAACTCTGGGCGAAAGTTGGGTGGGAAACGCAGGAGGCGTTCGACAAGGAGCGCGCGTCCTGGAGGCGAGTGAGCCAAGTCCTCTATCGCGGGGAAACAGACACTGCCCAGCCCACGATCTCTCTCCCCAGGAAGCCGCAGAATGGTGGGACCGCGTCCAAGGCCCCGCAACAAATCGTCGCCTCCGAACCTACAGAGTGGCCGGATGGCCATTCCGTCCCGAAGCGTTATTGGACAGTGGGCGCAACCGGCCTGGTGCTCGGAGGGCTCATTGGTGCACTGGGAGTGAGGCGCGTTCTCGAGCGCTGTTCCAAGTTGTCGGCATACCTGCCGTCGTCCGCACGACGGCGACGCTGACCAGAACTGCGATGAAGAGCCACAATGAGCATCTGATCGACGGGGACCAAAGGTTCCGGGTGCAGCGGAAGATCCTGACCCTGTCCATCCAACGCGCGCCCAATCCCAGGCAGAGCCGATCCAGGGAACGGCACTGGGGCGCGTGGGAGTGCCCGTTCCCGGGCTCAGCAGACAACGCCGGGTGCCGACACGGATGTTCACCGCTACGGACAGCGAGCATTGCTCACAGAACGCCGGACTTGCGCCTCGACTGCATCCTCAGCCGACAGTGCGCATCGAGTCGCGGACCCTGCAGCTGCTGTTGCGTCGGCTGATCATTAGCAGAACCATCCGCCGAGACGTCTTCGTTGGTCACTGTGAGTAGCGGGCCGGCGGGCTTGGAAACTTGGTATCCATGGTCGTGAAGCGGTGCAGGTAGTCATGTACGCCCCAGTCGAACTCCGCCAGGTCGAACCCGACGGCACCGCGCCCCATGACGTTCTGGTCCTGCAGGGTCAGCAGCGCCGCGAAGCGGAAGTCCCAGTCCTCGGAGGCGAGATCCGGACACGGCCAGCATCAGCACGTCGATGAACACCGCGGTGGCGCCATTGGACAGGTCCAGGTCGTGGCTACCGCCGGAGAAGATGTTGCTCACCGACCTATGATGCGATCCCGGCCCTCCACCTGCTTGGAGAAGACGCATGACGGATGCGAGCACCGGCAAAGTGGTCGTGAACAGGGTGATGTCCCTCGATGGGTTCATCGCCGGTCCCGGCCACACGATGGACTGGATCTTCGAGCACATGACGTCGGCGACGTTCCCGGAGGTCATGGCGGCCACGGGCGCCATGCTCATCGGCCGGGGCACGTACGAGGTCGGCAAGCGCATGTCCGACGAGAACACCGACTACGACGGCGGGGCGCAGTTCGTCCTCACCCACCGCCCGCCCGACGAGCCGGACCCCAACGTCACCTTCCTCACCTGCGACATCGAGGAAGCCGTGGCCACGGCATGCCGCGCCGCCGGCGACAAGAACCTGGAGATCCTCGGCGCCGACGTGGCCGCCCAGTGCCTGCAGCGCGGCCTCGTCGACGAGATCCTGGTGTACGTACTGCCGGTGCTGCTCGGCGACGGCGTCCGCTTCGCGCCGCCGGGCCTCGACCGGATCGACCTGGAACCGTTCAGCAACGTCCAGTCGGGCGGGGTCACCATGCTGCGCTTCCACGTGCGCAAGTAGGCACGGTCGCAACTACTAGCCTGCTGTCATGGCCCCCATCCCGTGGGGCAAGTTCCCCACGCTCGCTGAACATCAACTGGCCCGACGGTGGCTGCAGTTCATGGCGAACATCGGTCGGGCTTCCAACACGATCGACGCGTACGGGCGGGCGGTCGAGGACCACCTGCGGTTCTGTGCAGTTGAAGGCACAGATCCCGTACTGGCCGGTGCGGACACGGTTGCCGCCTGGATCGGGGACATGCTCGACCGTCCCCGCCAGCGATCAGCGAAGGCGCCACTGCATCCGGAGACGGGACTGGCGAACGTGACCGTCCAGCAACGTGTGGTGGCCGTGCGGTCCTTCTACGAGTACCTGGTGGAAGACGGGCTGCGCGAACGGAATCCCGTACGTCGAGGGCAGTCGAGCCGCCGTGGCCGTCCTCCTCGGCAGGGGCTCGTGCGGCGCCTCGAGCAGGCACCTTGGATCCCCAACGAGGACGTCTGGCAGCGGATCCTCTTTGCGTGCGCCGAGCAGTCACTACGCAACAGGCTCATGGTCACGCTCGCCTATGACGGTGCCTTGCGCCGAGAGGAGTTGGTCCAACTCGATGTCGGGGACTTCGAGCACGCGCACCGCCTGATCCATCTGCGGGCAGAGACGGCCAAGTTCCAGAGGGCCAGGGAAGTCGCCTTCGGCGTCACCTCGTCTCAGCTGTTCTTGGCCTACCTCAACGAACGACGCGGCATGTTCGGCCGTATCGACGGACCGCTCTTCCGATCCGCCTCCAACCGCAACTACGGCAAGCCGCTGGGGCCTTCCACCTGGTCAAAGGCCGTCGAAGGCATCGCCCGCAGGGCTGGTGCCGCACGGCTGTCCACAGGATCGCGGTGATCGTCCTGGCCGTGCTGCGGCACGACCAGCGCCTGGCCGACATGGCCGGCGGCAACGACATCTCCGCCACCACCGTGCGCCGCTGGCGCGACGAGCTGATCCACCTACCGGCAAGGCGAACCGCCCGAACTACTCCGGCAAACACCACCGCCACCGCCTGCACGTCCTCGCGCTGACCGACGGGCGGGGCCGTCTGATGTGGATATCGGCCGCCCGGCCCGGCCGCACCCACGACATCACCGCCGCCCGCCGCGACCGCATCCTGGCCCACCTGCGTGCTGCCAGCCTCGGCGCCCTGGTCGTCACCGGCTTCAAGGCCACCCGCGCACCCGCAGGCTCGCATCCGCCGAGAAGGAGGCCAACCGGATCCCGGCCGCCGGACGCGTCCCCGTCGAACGCGGCTTTGCCCACCTGAAGAACTGGCGGATCCTCACCAAGCTCCGTGCTGACCCCGCCCGCGCCACCCACCTGTTTGGCGCGCTGCTCGTCCTGACGAACACCGCGGCCACTACCGACAATTGATCTCTACCGCGGTAGCCCACGACCAGCACAAGCACCGCGGAACAGCGTCACCGGACCGGGATCGGCTGAGTGAGGTTCACCGGGTTGCCGTCGGGGTCCCGGATGTGGGCGACGCGCTGTCCCCACGGCATGTCGTTGGGGCCGCTGCGGGCCGAGCCGCCCAGCGCCACCACCCGGCCGAGCGTCTCGTCGACGTCGTCGACACCGATGCTGAGCAGGATCCGCGACCCCGCCCCAGTCCCCGGGTTCGCCTTGGCCACCAGCCCGAGGTCGGTGTCGCCGATGCGCAAGCCGAGGTAGAAGGCCGGGCCTTCCGCCGGTACCCGGAAGATCTCCTCAGCGCCGAACAATTTCGTATAGAAGCCGAGCAGAACGTCCTGGTCGGCAGTAATGATCACTGGCTGGATGGTGGACATGGCACTCCTGTCGAGAACGGTCGTGTCGCTGGGTAGACCGTTCGAGGACGGTGAACTCATCGGCAAACCACCCCGCCGGACGATCTACAACACAGACTGCCGCCCACGACCAGCACGAGCACCCCGAAACGAGGTCACGCCACCCCGCTGACCAGCCACTTCAAGATGGCGGAGCTTCAGTGAAAGCCACCTAGTTGGACTCCGTCAGGGTCTCAACCGGTTGCTTGCAAGAGATCTTGGGGATCTCGCGGGCCACGGCCTCATTGCTCGTGCTGGGTGGCGTCGGAGCTGTTGCCTAGGACTTTATCGATGTAGGCCGCGAGCGAGGCCCGCAGGCATTCGGGGGCCGTCTTCTGATCGTTGATCAGGTGCACCACAAGGTCGGCTCGGATGGCGGCCAGCAGTGCGTGGGCGGTGAATTCTGCGTCGTGGACGCCGGGCACTTGATCCAGTGCCACGCGTAGGGTTTCGTGCCACCAGCCGTAGTGCGCGGCCTGGTACGGGTTGCTGAGTCCGGCGTCCTCTGCGGCCGACATCAGCTGCAAGTTCTCGATCTTGAAGCGCAGTGAGGCGTCGAGGAGGTCCCTCACCCGCTGCCGCGGTGAGGACCGGCCTACGTCCTGCGCTTCCTGCACGGCTTGTTGCAGGGGTTCGAGGCGGGCGGCGATCACGGCTCCGATCAAGCCTGCCCGGTCGCCGAAGCGACGGAAGAGGGTGCCCTTGCCCACACCCGCGGCCGCGGCGATGTCGTCCATCGACACGCTGTGGGGGCTGCTGCTGTCAGCGAAGAGGGCGTCGGCGGCAGCCAGGACGGATTCTCGGTTGCGCAGGGCGTCCGCGCGCTCCGTGCGCTGGGCCACGGGTCCTCCTTGGTCTTCAGGCCGTCCCGGAGAACCGGGACGAGGGGCGTCGTATTCGGTGGTCTGGGTGTGTGGTTCGCACCCGGCGGCACTTCCCCAAGGGTAGTGGCGGCAGCCGGGCGATCCGCGTGACGCGAACAGGTCAGATCGTGTCGTCGAGCCAGTCAAAGATGCGCGCTACCGCCAGACGGAGGGCGCCCGGGTGGCAATGGGCGTCGCCGCCTTCCTCCTCGGTGAAGCTCAGGAGCTTTTTCGGTGCGGTGACGTACCGGTAGAGCTTGCGCGGATCGGATTCCTCGGTGACGGAGTAGAACAGGTCGGCGGTCGCCTCGCACACGAGCACGGGGCAGGTGATCTTCTCCGCGCTCCCGTCCTTGAAGCTGTAGCGGGCGTACTCGGCCAGGAACTCCCGGTCGGTCGAGGTTCCCGTGACGTAGCGGCCATGGTCGCAGGCCCAGCGCACGATCGGGCTCTGCGCACGAACGTCGGCGATCATACGGTCCATCTCCTCGTCGTGCTCGGCTGCCGCGCGCCGGACCGCTTCGTCGTGCGGCAGCGGGAGGTGCGCGGTCACAGCGGAGACGGCGTCGAAGACACCGTCGACGGCCACGACGGCTGCCAGGCGCGGCTCATAGGCCGCCGCACGGGGCGCGAGATAGCCGCCGAGGCTGACGCCGAGCAGCGCGATACGGACCGGATCGACGCCCGGGTCCAGGATGAGGAAGTCCAGGACGGGGCCGACCACGTTCTCCCAGTCCGGCCGGAAGGTCCGCCCGTCCAGGTGGATGGCCGCGGGCTGCCCGGGGCCGTCGAACGTCAGGACGTGGTAGCCGCGTTCCTGTCCGCCGATGGCACCAAAAAAGTGCAGTTCCTCCGCTGCGCCGTCGAATCCGTTGTGCATCACCACTGCCGGCTTTGGGCCCTTGCCCGCAGCCCGGTAGAAGTAGCCGCGCAGCACGGTGTCCTCGTAGGGGATCTCCACGGGCGTGACGTCGGGGAAGTGGGCGATGGCGTCGCGGAAGCAGGCGACACTGCGCTCGTAGGCGTGGTCGATGCGCGGGTCGTCGGGGTTGCCGTGCAGGAAGAACTCGGCCGCCCGGTAGTAAGTGGAGGCGCGCAGCAGTCCGTCGCGTGCGCTGATGGGGTGGCTTGCGCGGGCCTCGGTCTCCAGGCGCTCGGCGGTGGCCCGCCAGGCGTCGTGCCAGCCGTCGTAGTCGCCGGGGGTGACGCGGGAGGCGGTGGCGATGACTTCGCCAATGTCCGACCCGCCGTAGACGGCGAGGCCTAGGTTGCGCAGGGTCTCGAACCAGAACGGTGGGTCGTCCTGGAACATCAACTGCTTCATCACACCTCCCTTTCAACGAAGGCGCGGAGAGTGCCCGGAGGGCGGCCGGTGATGCGCTGGACGGTGTCCGACGTGCGGTCCTCGGCCCCATCGGCGATGGCGCGGTCCATGCCGGCCAGCAGGCTGGCGAACTCCAGCGGTATCTCGGCCGCCCAACGGTCGCGCAGCTGTTCAAACGTCAGATGCCGGTGCACCACGGGCCAACCGGTTGCCTCGGTGATGATCGCGGCGACATCGTCGTAGCTCAGCGTCTGCGGCCCGGTGAGGATCAGGTCGGTGTTGGGGGCCTGTTCGTCGGTCAAGGCGTGTACGGCGACGGCGGCGATGTCCTCTGCGTCGATGAACCCGACGCGGCCGTCTCCCGCAGCGGTCAGGATGGCGCCGTCCTCGCGAATGCTGCGCGCGTGGGGAGTGGAGCCGGTGAAGTTCTGCATGAACCAGGAGGGCCGCAGCACCGCCCACTGCTCGAACAGGCGGGGCAAAGCCTGGTGGACCTGTCCCACCGCCGGACCGCCGGCGGGGATCGCCGATGAGCTGAGTAGCACGGCGCGGTGCACGCCTGCTGCGTAGGCCTGGCGGAGGAAGGGCAGCATGACCTCGGCCGGGGCCGAGGCGCCGATGGGCGGGATGAGGTAGACGCGGTCGGCGCCGTCGAGGGCCTCGCCGTAGGTCGCTGGCTCGTTCCAGTCGAAGCGGACAGTCTGTGTGCCCTCGACCGGGGTGGCACTCCGGCTGGCGGCCTTGACACGGTAGCGCTTGGCGATCAGTCCGGCCGCGACGCGGCGGCCGGTGGTGCCGGTGGCCCCGATGACCAGCGTTGCGGCGGGGGTATTCATCGGTTCGCTCCTGCGAAGTCGGCGCCGGGCTGCTGGACGGCGAGGGGGTTCCAGTAGTCGCGGTACGACGTGATGCGCCCATTCTTGACGGTGACCACAGCGATGTAGGACATGTCGAAGGGGCTGTCCGTCTCCACCAGGCGGCCGACTCCGCGCATCTCGACCACGATTGCCTCGGGGGCGGTGGTCTGGTGGATCTTCACGTCGGGGAAGTCGTGGACATCGACGTGGTCGGGGTAGTGGCGCATGTACTCCGCGACGGCCTGCCGGCCCTGCAGCCGCTCGGGCCAGCCCTGGGGGGCGAAGGGGAACTCGAGGACGCCGTCCTCGTCCCACAGGTCCACCCAGGCGGGGATGTTCTTCTCCAGCAGCAGTTGCAGACCGTGGCGGTACAGCTCCGCAGGCGTCATGGGCATTGTCATGATCAAGGTTCCGTCCTACTTGAAGGCGCATCGATCCTGGCGCGTCGGGTTACGGCCTCTCGTCACGAGATGTGCGGTATCTCCAGTGATGGCGATTCTCATGACGGGGCACCCCACACAAATACGGACCGTCAGTCCGCTTGGAAGGATCATACGGACCGCCGGTCCACTTTGTAAACCCGAGTGCGGCCGGTACTACAACCAGCCGTTCAGCGGCCTGCTGGGCAACTCCGCGACCTCGCGAATCGGGGACCGGGCAACCGCGGTGAAACAGACTCCTTGGCCGCGGCCGCTGATTTGGCAGGTGCGTCAGGGGGACCTGGGCGACACGTAGCTCGACACGACTATCAAGATGGTGCCGTGCCCCCCCGGACGCGAAGGGCTTCGGCGTGTTCCCGCGCAGATAGGTATGAGAACGATCTTGGTCGTGGTGATGCGCGCCCGACTGCACTGCCAGGACCACGAAGGAATGCCCGCGGTCAGCGAATCGCTGATCACGTGGGCCGCGATCACGCTCATGACCCGGCGGCTCACCCGTCGCAAGGCCTGTCCCGCCGACCGGGGCCGTCCGGGTTCTCAGGGCAGGGGCCTGCATCGCCAATACTGCGTTTCTTCGCGGCGACGATGGCGCCGTGTGGCTGTGCTGTTTCTCAGCCATGCCTGCCAACAGGGGCACGCCCGGAACTGTGATTTCCGGGCGTGCCCCTGCTGATCAGTGTGTGGGTCAGCCTCCCTGGGCGGCTGCTTCGGCTTCGGAGTTCTCGATGCCGAGGTTGGCGTAGGCGACGGGGTTGGCGTACTCCCAGACCTTGACGACCTTCCCGTCCTGGACGTCGATGCGGAAGATGTAGACGTTGTTGTAGACGAGCTTCTCCGCGGTGGACAGGATGTCGCCGTTGGCCTGCAAGAAGACCGAGCGGGCGTCTTCGCTGACGGTCCACACCTTGTCGAGGAACGCGACGTGGTCGAACTTCGCCGCGACAGACTCGATGTAGCCCAGCACGCTCTGCGGGCTGTCAAAGACGTACCAGGGCTCAGGGGTGCCCTCGATCGACAGCGGGATGGTGAAGGTGGCGGTGGGCGCGAGCAGGTCTGCGACAGCGTCGCGGTCGCGGCCCTCGAAAGCGGTGATGAAGCCCTTCGCAGTGTCGAGGGCCTTCTGGTGGGTGGTGTCCATGATGACTGCCGTTCTCTACATAGGGCGCGGGGCGCATTCGGTCCGTCCGAAGCGCCGTGCTCCGACCCGGCAACCACCACGCTAGGCTCGCCGGACACCGTGTGCCTGGCACGTGCTGTGCCTGGGCCTGCTAGTACCACCCACATCTGCGGCACGCGAAGCACACTGGGGGCATGACCTCCCAGCCCCATGAGTTCGCCCAGCTTCTGCACGCCTGGCGCGACCGCGTCCAGCCGGGCGACCTGGGCCTGCCAACAGGCGGGCCGCGCCGGGTGCCCGGGCTGCGCCGCGAAGAGCTTGCCGCGTTCTCCAACCTCTCGGTCGACTACATCGTGCGCCTGGAGCAAGGACGGGCGGAACCCTCTGCCAGCACGGTGGCGGCTCTTGGCCGCGCCCTGCAGCTCTCTTCGGCCGAGCTCAGCCACCTCTACCGGCTCGCTGGCCATCTGCCGCCCTCGGACCTGGTCGTCCCCTCCCACATCTCCCCGGGCGTCCAGCGGCTGCTCACCCGCCTCGCCGACACCCCGATCGCGGTGTACGACGCCGCATGGACCCTCCTGACCGGCAACGAGCTGTGGACCGCGGTCTTCGGCCACACACCCGCCGGACGACAGGGAAACGTCGCCTGGACAGCCTTCACCCGCTCAAACCCCGCCATCCTGGTCGAACAGGAAGAACTCGAACGCTTCCAACAGGCCCTGGTCGCCGACCTCCGCATCACCCGCGGCCGCTACCCCCACGACCCCTTCCTGCAACAGCTCGTGACCGACTTGACCGACACCAGCACCCTGTTCGCCACGCTGTGGGACCAAGGCACAGCCAAACCTTTCACAGCGGAACGCAAAACCATCCACCACCCCACCGTCGGACAGCTGCACCTGGACTGCGACGTCCTCACCGCCGCCGACAACGACCTGCGCATCGTCGCCTACACCGCACCGCCCGCCTCCGACACCGCCAACAAACTCCAGCTCCTAGCCGTCGTAGGCCACACCACCCCCGCACGCTGAGCTTGACTCTGTCGGGGATCTTGGGGTTTCCCAGTGCGGCTGCATGATCAACGGGCATGCTCGGGCTGTTCCGAAGATCGATACATGCCGAGGTGTCTGTTGTCGCTCCGTCTCGTTCCGGTGAGCAAGTTCCGTCTCTGACCGCGCAGATCGCGCGGGCGAGCAAGCCGGGCGGTACGACGGCGATGTGGGTGAGAGACCGCCTTGACGGGTTGTGGCATGAGGAGGACTTCGCCGCTGGTATCCGCGTGACGGGCGGCCGGGCCTCTCGCCCGTCCAGCTGGCCACTGTCTGTGTGCTGCAGTTCCTGCTCGGTCTGTCGGACCGGCAGGCTGCGCTGCCGCATCGACTTCAAATACGCCCTGGCCCTGGAGCTAGACGGCCCCGGCTTCCACCACAGCGTGCTGGCCGACTTCCGCGAACGCCTCGCGCAGGACGACCGGGCCGATCGTCTCCTGGACCTCGGGCTGGCCCGCCTCAAGGAGGCCGGGCTGGTGCGTGAACGCACCACGCAGCGCACTGATTCCATCCATGTCCTGGCTGCGGTACGCGACTTGACCCGGCTGGAGCTGGTCGCCGAGGCGGTGCGGGCCGCACTGGAAGAGCTCGCCGACACCGTTCCGCATCTGCTGGATGGGCGCTGGTCGACCAGGAGTGGGAGCGCCGCTACGGCCGCCCTGTCCGGCTGGGCAAGAACCCCACCCGGCCCAAGACCAGGATTCTCGCCACCGGCGAGGACGCCATGCGGCTGCTCGAGCAGCTCCGCCGGCTTGGAGCAGGTCGCGCGTTCGGCCCCCCGGTCCAGGCCCTGCGGCAGATCATGGTGCAGAACTACTACCGCGACGCGGCGGGCCGCCTGCGCTGGCGGACCGCCGACGACGGCGGGCTGCCGACGACGGCGGGCTGCCGCCCTCCTCCTCAGCGATCGTCTCCCCCTACGACCCCACGGCCCGCTACGCCCGCCGCGGGCAGATCACCCGCTGGAAGGGCTTCCTCACGCACCTCACCGAGACCTGCACTTCCGACGGCACCAACGTGATCACGGACGTGGCCACCACCCCGGCCACCACATACGACGCCCAGGCCCTGCCCGGCATCCACACCCGCCTGGCCCGCCGCGGGCTGCTGCCCGCCGAGCACCTGGTCGACGGCGGCTACACATCCCTGGTCCACCTGGAACAGGCCGCCCAGAAACACCAGGTCAGGGTCACCGGACCGCTGCCGGGCAACCCCACCCGCCAGCATCGCAAGAACGAAGGCTTCGGCCGCGACGACTTCCACATCGACTTCGACCGCCAGCAGGTGACCTGCCCCAACGGCCAGGTCAGCAAGGGGTGGCACGGCCCCTACCCGACGTCCTCACCCACCGCGGCCCCGCTGATCGTGGCACGCTTCACCAAGAGCCGGTGCCGCCCGTGCCCGGTCCGCACCCGCTGCACCGCCACCTCCGACAGCGCCCGCACCGTGGGCTTTCCTCCGCGTGAACTGCGCGACCTGCAACTCCGCGTCCGCGCCGAGCAGCAGACACCCGACTGGCAGGCCCGCTATGCGATTCGCTCCGGAGTGGAAGGCACCGTCAGCGAATTCGCTCATGGACACGGCATGCGCCACTGCCGCTACCGGGGACAGTCCAAGGCCCACCTGCAGCACATCCTCACGGCCATCGCCGTGAACATCGAGCGCCTGAGCGCTCTGACGGCCACTAGCGAAGCACCCCCGCCCAGGCCGCCGACCGCCTTCCAGGACTTCCTGGATCAGCACGGGATCCCTCGTCGGAAGTCCTGACGGACCGCCAGCGACTGACCTTGACGGCTACAAGATCCCCGACAGAATCAAGCTGAGCGGTCCGCACCGTCCGACGGGTCTTGATCGCTCCCTGCGGGCGGCCAGGAGCAAAAGGGTAAGTGGGGCCGTGACTCGGAAGTCCAGCGGCTCCTCGACCAACTCATCGCGGCCCTGCCCGCCGAGGGCTGACCCCTCGGACGGGCTGACTCGGTCCGCGGTTGGTACGCAAGACTGGCGTGCCCCTGGCGTAACGTCGCGTCGTCCGCCTGGGGGCTAGAGGATCACTGCCGTCACAGCATTGCACTGGATTCGGCCACACAACAGGGTCGTGACTGGAACAAGGTGTTCGCCATCACAGCCCAGAAATGGCGGGAAGGCGAGCCGGCCCGAGTACTGGACTTCACGCCGAGCCGTAGAAGGCCGCGTCCGTGGACGCTCGGGTGCTTCGGAGGCTGGCTGACGAGCTGGCCGGCCGTTGTGCAGGTTCAGGCAGCCGCGCGATGGAGCTGCGAGAGGGGTTTAACCCTGCTGACCCGTAGGGGCCGCCGCCTGCACGAACGTGCAGACGCCTCCGTGGGGGGATGGTCGCGTAAGTGGCTGTGAGCCGAGCTGACCGGAGGTAGAGGGCATTGTTCTGCGAAAATCTTGCAGATGATGTTCTCTGACGTCGTGTATGCCGCCTTGGGAGGAGGCGCTCTGGCCGCGGCTGTGCTGCCACGGCTGGTGTTCCGCCGTCCTTTGTCGATGCCGATGGTGTTCTTGGCCGCCGGCGCGGCTGTGGCGCTCTTGCCGCTGCCGCTGCCCGTGGTGGATCCGGTGCAAGACCGTCTGTGGGTGGAGCACGCGACGGAGGTCTGCCTGATCGTTTCGCTCATGGGTGCGGGTCTGGCACTCAACCGTCCCTTCGGCTTGGGCCGGTGGGCAGGGCCATGGCGTTTGCTGGGCCTGGCGATGCCGCTCACGATCGCCACGACCGGCCTGCTTGCCGTCGTTCTGCTGGACTGGCCGCCGGCTGCCGCGCTGCTGGTTGCGGCCGTGCTCGCTCCCACCGATCCGGTCCTCGCCGCGGAGGTACGAGTCGGGGAACCCGCTGATTCCGAGCGCGACGACGACGAGGTGCGCTTCACCCTGACCGCAGAGGCGGGACTCAACGACGGCCTGGCGTTCCCCTTTGTCCTGGCCGCCGTCGCCATGGCCGCTGCATCCGGCGGCGGCTGGTCCGCCGACTGGATCGGCCCGTGGGTCCTGGGCGACCTGCTGGCCAAGACCGCGATCGGCATCGTCGCCGGCCTGGTGACCGGGCGTCTTCTGGGATGGATGTTCTTTCGCGCCAAGCCTTCCGCCGTCCGGCTCTCCGAACACCTGGAAGGATTCGTGGCCCTGGGAGCAACCTTCGTCTCCTACGGCATCGCGGAAATCGCGCACGGGTACGGCTTCCTGGCAGTGTTCGTCACGGCTTGCTCCGTACGGGCCGCCGAACGCAGCCACGGCTACCACAAAGTGCTGCACGAGTTCACCGAGCAGATCGAGCGACTGCTGACCGCGTTCCTCCTGTTCCTGCTGGGCGGCTACCTCGTCAAGAGCGGCTTTGACCACCTCACCTGGCCCGCCCCCCTCTTTGGACTTCTACTGGTCCTGGCCGTCCGTCCGGTCACCGCATGGGTGTCACAGATTGGCCTGTCGACCGGACCGCGGGAGAAAATTGTCACCTCCGCATTCGGCGTCCGCGGTATCGGGTCGCTGTTCTATCTGGCCTACGCCCTGGGGCACAACGACTTCAACGGCCTCGCCGATCAGATGTGGTCGCTGATCGCCTTCACCGTCCTCGTGTCGGTCGTCGTGCACGGGATCACGGCGACCCCTGTCATCACCCGCCTGGACCGGCTGCGCCGCACGTCCAGGAAGCCACCGTGAAGCGGTGGATCCGTTCGCGCGCCAGCGGCCCGGACGGCGCTCCGCTGCTGGTGACGGAGAGAGCCAACTGGCGCCGGTGAAGGACGAAGGAGTTGAGGACCCTCGGCATTGGACCGTGCACCAGCCCGCCCTGGCCGTGGGGGGCCGCGGGTGTGTCGTGGATGGCCGGGAAGGAGCCGGCTGCAACTACTCCGGCCCCCCAACAGTCCTGCGGTGTGTGACCTCGAACCTGCGGCGCCGGGCCGAACGGCGCTGCCTACGCCTTTGGCCCCTCGGCACCGTCTTTGTTTTTCGCCCGGTGGGACCTGCTTGGCGCCCAGGCTCTCAAAGCCCGACGGCCTGGCGTTCCCCTTTGTCCTGGCCGCCGTCGCCATGGCCGCTGCATCCGGCGGCGGCTGGTCCGCCGACCTATTGGCCAAGATGTCAAGACCGCGATCGGCATCGTCGCCCGCCTGGTGATGGCGCGTTCTGGGATGGATGTTCTTTCGCGCCAACCTGATGAGGTCCTCGGCTAGCTACTTGCCCCTGAAGAAGTCGGGGCTGTCAGTGGTGTGACGCTCTGGGGAGAGCTGGTGCGGGCGGTCGGTGGGCCGGGACAGTTGACGCGGGTCTTCGGCCGCCGGGGGTGGTGGCGATGTTGCGTGTCGCGGGAGTGCCGGACACGTGGTGGGAAGTGCTGCCGGAGCAAGCACAACAGTTGCCCGCCGAGCTGGCCAGGATCGATGCGTTCTTGGACGACGAACGGTTCATCGTTCCGTGGCGGACGGTGTTCGCCGAGCGGCTGGGGCGCCCCTCGGTCCCGGTCGAAACGCTCTTGCGTCTGCTCTACCTCAAGCACCGCTACCAGCTCGGCTACGAAACGTTGTGCCGCGAGGTGGCCGACTCGCTCAGCTGGCGGCGGTTCTGCCGGATCCCGCTGACCTCCCCGGTGCCGCACCCCACCACGCTGATCAAACTGGTTCGCCGCAGTGGCCCGCAGACCGTGGAACACCTCAACGCCGCGCTGCTGGGCAAGCTGGTCGAGGACAAGCTGCTGCGGTCCCGCAAGCTGCGCATCGACACCACCGTGGTCGAGGCCGATATCGACCACCCCACGGATGCCGATCTGCTGGAGCACTGGGTGCGCAAGCTGGGCAGGCTGGTGCGGCGGATCAAGGCCGCGGGCGCGGCCGGGCGCACCCGTTTCCGGGACCGCAGCCGGTCAGCCGGCCGCCGCCTGAAGGAGATCTCCCGCACCCTGCGGCGCCGCACCGGCCAGGCCATGGGAGAGATCGACCGGCTTACCGGCGAGATTGCCACCGTGGCCCGCGCGACACTTCGGGAGGTGACCGCAGTGGAGCGCAACGCCCGTCGGACACTGGGCAAACGGCCGTCAGGACGGCTCGCGCATGTGCTGGGGGAGCCGTGCGGTCATAGACGTGGAGCCCGTCACCGGATGACAGCGATCTCCGGAAGAGGCTGCTGCCATGCACCCAGATCCGCAACGAGAACCCGGCGGGCCAACCGCCGGGCCAGAGCCCATCCCTCATCGGTGGACAGCGCATCTTTTGTCCATCGATCAGCGTTCTCTCCACCGCTCATCCCGCTAAGGATCACATCGATCTCCTGCAGGTCGGCCACGACTCCGCGGTCGAGTCGCCCCTCGGCCACCCGGGCCTCGGCCATGCGGAAGGCGTGATCGAAGTCCAGGGCGATCTCGTCCGTCATCACGCCATGCTTGTCCAGCCAGGCCACCTGGGTCTGGGCATCAGCCGCCAGCACGGTCAGCGACTCGATCAACAGGCGCCGACGGAACGAAGGATCAGGACTCTCCACACGACGATCGTCGCACGCGCCCAGTTCTCCCGAGCGCACAGGCGAACATTCGGCTGAGCACGTTCATCTGTACTTACTTGAGCACTTTCGCAAGTACGCCGACATCCGCGTCGGTGGGATAGCAGCGGGCAGCCGCTGCGACGGGCGCAAAGTGTGCGCGTCTGGCATCGGGTGGAGACTGGTGACGCGGGACTGGGCGGTGAGGACCTATGCGAGCGGCTTATCACGAGGAGCTGGCGTCGATCAGAGACAGCCTCGTGGAAATGGCACACCTGGCCGGTTCCGCCATGGGCCGGGCCACCAGCGCTCTACTCGATGCGGATCTGCAGCTCGCGGAGAGCGTGATCTCGGCCGATGTCCAGGTCGATGCTCTTCAGCGGGATCTGGAACACCGGGCGATCGCACTGCTCGCGCGGCAGCAGCCAGTCGCCACAGATCTCCGTGTCGTGGTCACCTCACTGCGCATGAGCGCGGATCTTGAGCGCTGTGGTGATCTTGCCCAGCACGTGGCCAAGCTGGCCCGGCTTCGCCATCCCGAACATGCGGTGCCCCGCGATCTGCGCCGCACCATTTTGGAGATGGGCCAGCTTGCACAGCGCCTGATGGCGCAGGCCGCCGAAGTGCTCATCACCCAGGATGTCGACGCGGCGCTGCAGCTGGAGAAGGACGACGACCGTATGGACGAGCTGCACCGCATGATCTTTCAGCGCCTGATGGACGACCGGTGGCAGCATGGGGTGGAAACGGCCGTGGACGTCACGTTGGTCGGCCGCTATTACGAGCGTTTCGCCGACCATGCCGTCTCGGTGGCCCGCCGCGTGGTCTACCTGGTCACGGGCCAGTACGCGGACGAACTGGCCAAGGACCTGCCCGAGCCTGCGTAACCACGCCGAGCCCCCGGACAGCAGCGTCGGGGGAATTGCGGGACGCAGTTGAGCGGCCGCAGACGTGGAAAGGCCGGAGTCCATGGCTCCCTGCCCCACCGGGAAACTCCCCGCGTCGAACATTCACCGTCGCCGCCTTGGATGCTCAGGGCAGCATCCTTGTGATCTCGAAGGTGTACGCCTCCTCGCCAAGAATCCTATGGAGGGCGCGATCAGCCTGGCCCGGGCTTTGTATAGCCCCTCGGGCGCCTGGACCACTGGGCAACCGTTCCGCAGGAAGGACCACCTCATAGGGCTCGCCCACCCTGAAGTCCGCCAGCAACACCTCACGCCTGGCAATCTCCGTGCCCCCCTTCCACCATCCGTGCACGACCTTCAGACCACGACGGCGTCACCTGTTACCCGGAACGTCAGCACAGCCCGGCATTCCGCACCAAGAGGCTGCTGTCCGGAACAGCAACTACGGGGGCAAGCTGCGTGCGCGGTGAGCGTTTTTCCGCTCGGGCACGGAGTCCACCGTCCTCCGTGCCCGAGCTCCGCCACCCTCACCGCGCGGCCGCTCAGCCGCACCCCCACGAGTCCCCCTGACGACTGGGACGAAACCCGTCAGCCACGATCAAGAGACCTGAGCGTTCACGCGGCCGTCGCTGTCCGCGCCTCCTGGACAGCGGCGGCCGGGCTGTCCCGGAGATGTGTACGCCAGGGCGCCCCAGGCGTTTCACTGGTTGGCTTCGGCCGAGCTGATGTCGCCCAGTGGGGAGCCGGAGTCGCGTTCGACGGCGAGGTCGCCGAGGGAGACGATGCCCACCGGACGGCCGTTCTCGATGACCGGAGCCGGCGTACTGCCCGTTGCCTCATCAGCTGCACGGCGCGGTCGATGTCGTCGTCGGGTGAAGCGGAGACCAGGTCGGCGCTGCAGGCCGCCGACACGGTGGTGTCGTTGATGTTCTTCCCGTCGGCAAGGACCCGCAGCACCAGGTCCCGGTCGGTGACCAGACCGCGCAACTGTTCGTCCTCCACGACGAGGACCGCCCCGATGTCTTCCTCACGCATCCGCCGGGCGACCTCGGTCACTGACGTCTGCGGTCCCACCGCGGCGGGAGTTCCCGTCATGATCTCGCGAACATGCTGAGCCATTGTTCCACCCTTGATCGGCAAGGAAATCCGGCCCGCACAGCGAGCCCGCTGGTCGGGTACCCCCACCACGCAATCCACGCCCCGAAAAATGGAAGCCGCCGCCAGAAGGCCCGCTGTGAGCGGAAAGCCCAGCAGGCCCGGCCCGACGGAGGGGAGCCGGGGCCTTCAGCACGGGAGAGAACCTGGAGGAGCCACCGCTCCCGCGTTCCGCGGACACTACAGATCCCTGGATGACTGACCACAGGCAGCCGCGGGTTTGCGACGAACAATGATGCTGCGAAGCCCAGGGCACTCCTGATGCCCAATCAGGTGCCGCCTGCGTCCTGGTCATGAGGCCCACGCCGCTGATGGCGGCTTGGGACACCGTTCCGCGACGCCTGCCGTTCGCGGTAGGCGCGCACCCGGCGCCGCGGCGAGCAGCACCAGGGACGGCGGTCGAGGGGAAAGCCATGCTGATTCGCCCGACGTCGAGATCAGGGCGCCGCTTCCAGGACACCGAAAAGTACGGTGCGCAGGCTTTGCAACTGACGAGCCGTGGAGAGTAGGCCCAGGCCGTGCTCGTGGACCTGGCCTGGACAGTGGACGTCGGTGCCTGCGTCGACCTTCACGTCTCCGCCGGACCCCTCCATGCGCAGGCGTGGCATGGGCACCGGCCCGTCGCAGCCCTGGGAGGAATGTGCGGCACGGCGGGCGAGCCCACAGGCAGGGTGGCTCCCGTTGGGGTGCTAGCCCGCTCGAATATCCTGCTGCCCGCTCGGCCCCCACTGACCGCAGCACACCAGCACCGGACCACCGGGGCCCCGAAAAGCGCAAAGAGACTCACTCAGGGGAACTCGCGCACTACGACACACACCACCGCGGCGATAACGGTGGCCACGGCGATGCCGATTCCCCCGGCGCGTCCGCCCCGCGACGTCAGCCGGACTGTTACGTGTTGGCGCTTGGCGACAGCGCTCTCGTGGTCGGGCCAGGGCTGGCGCCAATAGGCCGCCAGCAAGGCCGGACCTGCCGCGGCGTCATCACGGTGAACATCCATGCGCTGCCCAACGAGTGACAAAAGGTTCAGAAACATTCTCTCGGGGGCGGGGGCACCGTCAGCCCGCCGTTCACAGCTTCGAGCCGGATCTCCAGGACACCGCTGGTTCCGACGGTGCGGGTGGCTTCGTCGCAGGTGCAGCACCATTCACCGTGGGATAGGACCGCCTCATGGATGACGTGCCGAAGGCCGAGCACCTCCCGCAGCCGGACATCTGCGATCTGTGCCACCAAGCCATCGCGGGTAGCTTCAGCGGCGTGGCCAGGACCTGTAGGTGAGGAAGAAGGAGTGCTGCCGGATGACGACCGCGCGAGAGGTCATGACGGCGGGCGCCGAGTGCATCGGCGCCCAGGAGACGGTGCTCGAGGCCGCGAAGAAGATGACCGAGCTGGGGGTGGGTGCGCTGCCGATCTGCGGCACGGACGAGAGGCTCAAGGGCATGCTCACCGACCGCGACATTGTGGTGAAGGTTCTCGGGGTGGGCAAGGATCCGGCCGAGGCGAAGGCCGGTGACCTCGCCCAGGGCAAGGCGGTCACCATCGGGGCCGATGATGATGCCGAGGAGATCCTGCGCACCATGAGTGAGCACAAGGTCCGGCGTCTGCCCGTCATCGACGGGCACATTCTGGTCGGCATGGTCGCCCAGGCCGACATCGCCCGTGCCCTACCGGACCCGAAGGTCGGTGATCTCCTCCAGGCGTTGTCCACCGACTGATCGGCCCGTGTGCGCGCGAGGGGCGGCAAGACGCCCCGGTAGCACGGGGCGTCGGGGACTCCCTCCTGCGGATGGAGTCCCCTGCCCCGGGGTTCACTCCTGCTACATGTGCGGCTGGCCGTAGTAGCGGCCGAACTGCTCCAGGTAGCTGGGCTCGCCGGCGTGCTTGCCCTCGTCGAATTCGGGAGCGTCTTTGATCTGGTCTTTGGTCCGGCTGACGTAGACGGTTTCTGCGGCCGTGTCGATGCGCTCGATGATCCCGGCGGGCAGCAGTACGCGTTTGCCGAAGATCCACACTCCGGTATCGACCACGAGGTAGGAGGACCCGACGCCTTCGGAATGCTTGTCGATCTTGCCGATGTGGCCGTCGCTGGCCTCGACCCTGTAACCGACGAGGTCGATCCCCTTCTGGTATCCCGCGGCCGGTTGATAGCCCCAGATGTCTTCGCTCACAGCTGTGCCTCTCGGTGCATGACAGATAGGAGAATCCGCCGCTCGTCGCCGAACGTACGTCCGCAGTACCGGATCTGCCACTCGGCCAGTGCGCAGCCGTCGGCCCTCCCGTGGGGAGGCCGGGAGGGACGGCGCGGCCCGGCCCAGGTGGCAGCACACGGGCGGGGCCAGGGGTGGGGCGCCTCCGCCGGGGGGACTGGAGGGTCACCGCCGCCACAGCATTGCACTGGATTCGGCGACCGGCTCGCCGCGATCGCAGCGGCGGAGGGTCTGTCGCTGCGCGCGTATCTCGCCCGTCTCGCTGAGACGCTGCTGACTCCGGATGAGCGTGCCGAGCGTGCGGAGAAGGCCCTGGCCGCGTTGAAGGAATGGAACGGCTACGCGCCGACCGTGGCAGAGGAGCAGGACCTGGACAGCGAGCTGGACCGGCGCCTGGCTCAGGTGACCGGCCAGTGAGCGACGCCATGCACATCGTCCTGGACGACACCGCGATGGCCGCAGCCGGTCAGGGCAACGTCCTCGCCTCCCGCCTCATCCACCGCGCCCACGCCGAAGCAGGCTGGTTCCTGTACGCCCCGGCGTGCGCGTTAGTCGAAGCCGATCGCGCCCGGCCCGGCACGGCCGAGCACCTGGCCTCCCTGCCCGGCATCACCGTCCCCGATCTGGACCTGGCTGCCGCCCTCGCCCTCGCGCGGCAGGAGACCTGGGCCGCGGCGCACAGCCAGTACGCAGCCCACCCCGGACCGTCCCGACGGAGCGATCATCGCCACAACCGCCCCGCACCGGTGGGCAGGGGAGCCGGTCACGTACTGGACCTCACCCCCTGATCACAGCAGAATTGCAGGCCCCGCCGGATCCGGCGGGACCACCAGTCCGCGCAGCACCTCGTTCTGCGCGACCAGGACCGCACCGATGGCCCCATCACGCATCAGGCGGGCGACTTCGACCGCCCGCCGCCGCGGCGGCGGGCCTGAGGTCAGTCGGCCAGGTCCGCCTTGCCGAAAAAGACGGCGTAGCCGGACGGCAGCTGGCTGATGATCTGGTTCAGCTCCCCGCCGGAGACGGCATCGGCCAGAGTGGACAGCACTGCGCTGGCATCCCACTCGGCCGTGCGGGGACGGGCACCGATGCGCTCAGCGACGCGCCGGCGGAACTCCTCCACTCCGAAACGCTCCGCCTGCCGCTCCCCGTCGCCCGTCAGCGGCGCACGGAGTGGTTCAGGCAGCTGCGCGGCCACGTCCGCCGCCTCGCCCGGCGTGATCCGCTGGGAGAGGACCTGAAGAACGCCGGTGGTGACCGTCTCGGCCTCCTCCTGGTCGGTGTACTCGCCACGCTCGCGGACCCGGGCCAGAAACTCGTCGTACCTCATAGCCGTGCTTCACCTCTTGATCTTGTCCGGTGCCCACTCACACGGAACGCGTGGAATATGGGCCGTAATGCGCCGAGTATGGGTAGTGGAGGTCCCGGTCAGGGGGACTTCCGAACGCAAGCTGGCCGTGGCGTGCCACCGACCGAGGAGCCTTTCGGAAGGAGACGATCGGAAATGACGCTTCCCGTGCGACGTCAGCAGAGCAGTCCGGCGTGGGACCCGTTCAGGGAGTTCCACGACCTGTACGAGCGGATGGGGCAGCTGTGGCAGTCCGCCGTTCCAGGCGGCGGCGGCCTGCTCGGTGATGCGTGGGCGCCGCTGGCCGACCTGGAGGAGACCCACGACGCCTATGTCGTCGAGGTCGACCTGCCCGGGGTGAAGAAGGACGACATCACCGTCGAGCTGAACGCCGGTGAGCTGTCCATACACGGCGAGACCAAGGAAAGGGAACGCACCGGCACACTCCGCAGCCGCACCCGTCGCACCGGCCAGTTCGACTACAGGGTGACGCTGCCACAGGATACCGTCGAAGAGCACGTCACCGCCGAACTCGCCGACGGCGTGCTCACCGTCAAGGTCCCCAAGGTCGAGAAGGCCAAGCCCCGGCGCATCGAGATCACCAGCTGACCCCACCAGGTACGCACCGACGAGCCCGCCCATCGCGACGGGCTCGCCCCGTTCGAGCACCATGCCCGGCGCTGGACGGTGACAGCCGCCCCGGACGGACGTGAGACGTTGGCGACGAAGGGGCTCCGCAGGATGATGAGGCCGGCTCATGGTGGCAGACGAACGGCCAGGGCCCGGTGCGGGCCTCCGGCGGAGCGACTCCCATGGAGGGATCCTGCGTGCACAGCCATCTGCCCTGCGGTGACGAGAACACATCTCGGCTGACGACTCGGTCCGTGAAGAAACCGTGCCGATACGGTTGGCGAATAGTCATCAATTCTTCAGCAGGGGAAACATATGGGAACATGTGAACTCGCCTTCAAATATTTCCAGTTCACGCTCTTCTCTCGATCACCTCCTCAAATGCATGAAGTATTGGTGAAGTTCGATTCTTATGAGCCCCGAGGGAATGGCTTGATGCCAGCGTCGTGAAAGGAGGACGAACATGCCGAGGGGTAAGGCAGACAAAGTGAACCGGAACCTGGATTACAACGCCGAACAACCCGTCACTTGGCCCGTACGGGAAGAAGCGGAGGGTCGGGGTATCGGGGATGCCTGGCGATGGGCTCCCGACGAGGACCAGCAAATTGAGGAAAACGGTGCTGACAAGGACGACGACCCTGATGGCCAGAAGGGGACGGATGAGCCTTAGGCGAGCTTGAAGGGGCCATGACGCCTCCCTAGCCTTCCGTGGTGACCCAGCACGAAAGCCACAGAACGGCAGGAGGAAGCGCGTGTTAAAACGAGCCCGGGCAACCCTGGCGGCCCTGTTGGCGGTCATTGCCGCGATGGCGATGATGGCCTCGTCGCCCGCGGCCGCCGCCCCCGGCGGATCGGACATCGATATCGACGGCATGCCGTCGAACGTCCAGGAGAAGATCGCGCAGATCGAGGAAGGGGGAGGGCATGTACGCGACGTGCATTCGGCGCCCTTCACGCCAACCGACGCCCGAAGCGTGGGCGACGTCGACTACCGCAAGTCGCGGCCGATGGCCGACACTTCGTCGTCGGACGAGCCGTCGACCAAGCAGTTCCCGACCGGCTGCGGGCTCTGGGTGATCGTCTATGACCAGGGCTACGAGGTCTTCAACAGCTCGCTGACGTCCTGTCGCATGGCGGTCGACGAGATCCAGATGCTGGCGGGTCTGGCCGGCACCGAGGACTTCCTGTGGTGGGACGAGGCGTACTGGACCGAGGAGGCCCAGGACGAGGACGGCGCGACGTTCACGTCTTCCCTCCCGCTCGACATCTCCTACCACTGCGCTGGCGATGGCAACCGCCACTTCCGCGGCGTGACCAACGGATACGTCGAGATCGGCGGCCGGGGCTTCCAGGCCAGCGCCTACGACCAGATCGAGAACAAGGACTGCGGCTGACCGAGCGGCGTGCGCCGAGCCTCGCAGCCGGCGCCGTTCCCGGGGTACCGGCGTCCACCAGATGCCGATACCCCGGAAGGCGCACGGGCGACACCGGTGAACTCGCCTTCCTCGCCCCAGCAGTGGCCGCCGCGCTGCGCTTGCTCGCCGACGTCATCCAGCGTGGAGCCGAGCGCGACATCGTCGTCCGGCCCTGAATGACGTCGGCGTTCACAACGGGCGGACGCCGACGTCCTGGACTCCGCCTCGACAGCCGTCATGAACGGCATCGACGACCCGTACAACTTCGACGAACGCCTGGAGGCCGACAACCTGAGCGGTGCGGCATCTCAGGTCCGCGACGCCGTCCGTTGGCTCGAACCGGCATGGGTCCGCGAGATAGGACGCATCGTCTGACCCCCAAGCGACTGGCCGCCCTCCGCGCCGCAGCTGCGCACCCGATGGGCAACACCCCGCGTATCGAGATGGCTCCCGGGGGGAAGGGCTGGCTGACGGCCGCGGATGGGATCGCCTCGAAAAGCCCGGCCTCGGCGCTCTCGATCGACGACTGCGGCCACGTCCAGGGCAGCGCCGGCCCCAGCGGTGAACACCGCACGCGCCCGCACTTCTTCCGCGTCACTTCCGCGGGCCGCCGGACCCTCGCCGACGCCGCCTGACCCACCCGGAACGCGTAGGCCCGAACAAAGACAGAAGGACCCGCCAGCGGCGGGCCCTTCCTCGTGAGGCTGTCCTCAATCCCCGTGTGCTCACGCGCCTTTGCGCTTGCTCTGGACGTCCTTCTTGGCCACGCCGTCGTCTGCCGACGCCGCGACGGCGCGGGGCATGCTGGCGCTGGTACCGGCCTCTGGTGCTCCTAGACGGAAAGCGGCACAGGATGGATCTCGGTGGCCGGGTGACCAGTGCGCTCGTGTACGCGCTGCACCGCTTCTGCGGAGGGAGCCTCGGACAGGCAGTACACGACTCCCGCCTCTGGGTCGGCCCACGCCCGCTCGAAGTGCACCCCCTCCTCCGCCTCGATCTCCAGATCCGCTCGGTGGGCCGCCGAGAGCTGCTCGGCCGTGATGCCCTTCATGCCGTGGTGGACATCCATGAATGTGGTCATCGTCCGCCGCCTCCGTTCATCTCATCGCCTCGTGGGCTGCGGCCGCGACCCCTGGGCATCGTTCTGCCCTAGCCGGGGCCTCCTTTCCACCAGCGTGCGCCCGCACCTCCCCGGCGACGACCTCTGTTGCCGGGCGGCCCCTCCCCCCACGCCGCTGGCCAATGCTGGAGTTGCTCGAGGCACCTGACACAGGCGCTGGAAGCCGTACGGGCTGCGGAGACGCGGCACGGCTTTACCATCGTCGAGCAGGGGCAGAATGCCGCGTGAGCACTGGGTACCTCCTCGACCACACCGCGTTGGCGCTCTCGATCAGGGCAATATCTACATGGCCGCGCGCGTTTTCCGGTCGGTCAACGTGCCGGCGGTCTCGTTCGCTCACGGGACCGGCAGCGCCTTGGGTGTGTCGCGCAAATGCTGCAGGACGCCCTCGCGGCCACTTGTTTCGTCTTCCGGCCTCTGGGCGAAGCATCCTGCTGGGCGGTCGCGCAGATGATCGCCCAGGAACGGCCGGCCGACCTTCCCACCGCCCATGCCGCACATCTGGCGCTCGACCTCGGGACTACCTGTTCTGACCCGGCAGGCTGCGGCCTACAAGAAGATCGACTCGCGGATCACCGCCGAAGTCATCAGCTAGGGCGGCGCGGGCACCGCTGCTCCGCAGTCGCCCGCGTCGCCGAGCAGCTGCGTTCCTGGCCAGACTTGAACCTCCTGCGCAGGCTTCAGGATGCGTGGGCCTTGCGTCGGCCCCGGTTGCCGCGGAGGGCTTTGATGAGTTCCTCGCGGTTCATGGAGGAGCGGCCGGGGATTCCAGCGTCCGTGGCGCGCTGGTAGAGCTCTGCCTTGGTCAGGGAATCGAATGACGAAGCCTTCGTCTGCTTCTTCGCCTTCGTTGTCTTGCCGGCTCGGCGCCTGTCGGCGGCGTCCTTGATCCCCGCAGGGGGAGCGCCGGTGGATGCGGCCTTCTCCGTGCCGCGGTCCTTGGGACTCTTGGCCCGGTCGACGCTGGCCCGCAGCGTCTCCATCAGGTCGACCACGTTCGTGGCCTTCGCGGGCGCTTCTGCCTTCTCGACCGTCTCACCGGTCCGCTTGGCCTCGATGAGCTTGGCGACCTGTTCCTGGAATGTGTCGTGGAACTCCTCGGGCTTCCACTCCATGCTGAGCGCGTCGATCAGCTGTTGGGCCATCTTCAGCTCGCGGTCGCTGACGCGGGTCTGGCGGCCGGGCAGTTCGTCGATCTCCGTGCGCGGGTCGCGTATCTCATCGGCCCAGTGCAGGGTGTGCAGCGTCAGAAGGCCGGCCTCGGCCTTCACCGCGACCAGATACTCACGGTTGCGCATGACGAACGTGGCGATCCCGGCCTTGCCCGCGCCGGCCAGTGCCTGCTCCAGCAGCGCGTAGACCTTGGCGTACTCCTTGCCTTTCGGGCCGAGGTAGTACGTCTTGTCGAAGAAGATCGGCTCCACCTGTTCCAGGTCGACGAACCCGATGATCTCCAGGGCCTGCGAGCGCCCCGGGGCGATGTCGTCCAACTCGCCGGGCTCGACGAGCACGTACTCCTCGCCCGCATCGAAACCCTTGACGATCTCGTCCAGGGAGACTTCCTCGCCGGTGCGCTCGTTGACCCGCTTGTTGCGCACCCGGTCCGACGTCCCGCGCTGCAGCTGGCGGAAGTGGATGGTGTGGCTGTCCGTCGCGGTGAACAACTTCACCGGCAGCGACACCAGACCGAAGGTCAGAGCACCACTCCACACCGGACGCCCCATGACCGCTGCCACCTCCTCATGACTTCTTCCATGGCACCCCCACCCGCGGCATAGCGCATCCCGGAATCCGCCGGACGCCGGGTCGACCGAGAACCGGGGGGCGCCTCGTCTTACGTGTCGTCGGCTGCGAGACGTTCTGCCCGCGCGGCCGCCTTTGGGGCGTGGCCGCACGTTTTCCCGCCGCCGTCTCGAATTCCCGGGCGCGGTTCCTTGCCTCGGCTACACCGTCAAGGACGGCCCTCTGGCGTTCCTTGGCCGCCTCGAGCTGCTCGGCCAGCGCCGCGGTCTCCTTATCCGCCGCCTGCAGGCCCGCGTAGCCCTCCACCACCACCGCCGCACCCACTCAGCGGCACACCGGTCCGTGCCGCGCGGCTGCCTGGACTGCCGGTCCGAAGCGGGTCGCCGCCCGGAGGGTGTCTGGTTTCTGCGACGCGCTCTTCTCTGAGCTGGAGTCATCGGGGGAAGGCGTCGGGGCATGCAAGCACTTCTGATCAACTGCACCGGCAATCGCTACGGCACTGGCAAGGCCCTTACGGCGACCCGATGCGACTTCGCTTTCCCATGCGACCTGAGGCTCGAAACTCCCTGTCTCGGCTGACGCTCCTGTCGAGGAGACACCCGAGTGGCAGCCCCATGGTCTCGGAAGTACGTTCGCGGCAATCGACGGATTCTCGTATCTGTCACGCACCGGAGAGGCATAGCTGTGAGCGACGACATCTGGGCTATCGCCCGGCCGCGGGATACCAGAAGGGATCGACCTCATCGGTTACAGGGTCGAGGCCACCGACGGCCACATCGGCAAGATCGCATTCCGAAGACGTCGGCTCCTCACACCTCGTGGTCGATAGGCGAAGTTTCGCACAGCGGTTCGGAGGGGCCCACGTACGACCAGCTGCACGCGGAGGCCAAGAAGCGCAACATCCAGGGCCGCTCTTCCATGAACAAGGCCGAACTGAAGCAGAAGCTGGGCCACTGACAGGAAGCGAACGCACGCCATGGAGCACTGGTGCCGTGCCGCCAGTGGGCGTTCAGCGTCCGATGCCGGCGAAGTTGTAGGGCGCGCCTCCTGGCGTGTGGATGCGGATGAGCCGCGTGGGCACAGGTAGACCGACAGGATCGCCATCGACGCTAGGGTGAGGAACCTCGTCCGGCCGAATCCGGCTGGCGAGCTGTTAGCAGCTGCCGCCTTTGGGCACCCGTGTCCTGGCTGACCGCATCGGTCGCCAGGTGAGGAAGGGTGTGCAGCATGGGCCACGGCGGAGATGTCATCAACGAACTGACCACCGATCACCGCGAGGTGGACGACCTTTTCCAACAGATCGAGCAGGCCATGCCCGGCAGCGCGGAGCGCAAACAGCTGGCCGATCAGCTGACCATCGAGCTCGTCCGGCACTCGGTAGCGGAGGAGGAGCACCTGTATCCCGCGGTACGCAAGCACCTGCAGGACGGCGACGCACTCGCCGACAAGGAGATCGCCGATCACGCACGCGTCGAGGAACTGCTGAAGGACCTGGAGGGGCTCAACGCCGACGATCCCGAGTTCAATCACGTCATTGTCAAGCTCAGGACCGAGGTGGAAGCTCACGTCAGGGACGAGGAGAACAACCTCTTCGTCCAGCTGAGCAACGCATGCGCACCCGGCGATCTGGAACAACTGGGAGACAAGATCCGCACGGCGAAGAAACTCGCCCCCACACGGCCCCACCCGAGTGCCCCGAGCACCCCGCCCGGCAACAAGCTCCTGGCACCGGGGACCGGTCTGGTCGACCGCGCCCGCGACTTCGTCACCGGCCGCGGCAAGTAACCGCCGGGGCCGCCGGGCATCCACGGTCAGGTTCGCGGCCTGCGGCCGAACCGGTAGATGGCGTACGTAATGCCCAGGACGAGGTCACCGGCCCCCGATGACGCGGCCGACGCCGAACCGGGCACGGAGCCCGCACTCCGTGCCCTTGTCCCTCTTCACCGCGGCCGCTCAACCGCATCCCTCGGGTGCCCCTGGCGGCTGGCACGAAACCCGGCAGACATGATCATGAATCGGCGAGGACTACTCGCGGCGAGCTGTCGGCATGTCGCAGCCAGCATGACGGCCAGCCTGCCAGGGCTGCATGCTGGTCCCCTGCAGGCTTCCGAGGCGTTTCACTGGTTGGGTTCAGCCGAGCTGATGTCGCCCAGCGCGGAACTGGGGTCGCGCTCGATGGCCAGGTCGCCGAGGGAGACGATGCCCACCGGGCGCTCATTCTCTACGACCGGTAGCCGGCGCACTGCCTGCTCTCTCATCAACTGCACGGCTCGGTCGATGTCGTCGTCGGGGGATACGGCGACCAGGTCGGCGCTGCACGCCTGCGACACGGTCGCCTCGTCGACGTTGCGGCCTTCGGCCAGGACCCGCACCACCAGGTCCCGGTCGGTGACCAGACCGCGCAACGGCCCCGATGGTGACCGCCTCGGCCCGGAGAAGGTGACCCGCTGGTCCAGTCCTTGTGCCGCTCTCTGCGGCTGGAGGTGGGCGGCGGCCGGGGCCTTGAGGCTCTCGATGCCGCGCGGGCTGCCGGTAGGACGGCTCTGATGCCGAGCGGCCGGGCGGGTGTCAGGGCCGCCGACGCCCACGAGTCCGGCGTGGGGTTGCCAGAACGTGTCATCTCACCGTCTATGGAGAGATCATCACAGCTCCTGCAGGCCGAGCAGCCGCCGCATCCTCGCGTACTTCTCGCCGAGCTGGGTCCGGGTCGGTTCGTCGAGCAGGGCGAGCCGGGCCGGGTCGGCGTTGTGGGCGAGGTCGGCCTCCTTGATGAGGCGGGTGCCCGGCGTGGCGAGGATCCGCTGCGTGTACGACTCGTCGCCTTCGCCCGGGCGCTTGGTCATCGCGTCGACCAGGTCCTTCACGTTCTGCGGAAGTTCGGCTGACTCCAGCCACTCGCGGGAGAGCACGTCGTCCTCGATGGTGTCGTGCAGCCAGGCGGCGGCAATCTGTTCGTCGGAACCGCCGCGCTCCCTCACTCCGTCAACCACCGCCTGGACATGCTCCAGGTAGGGCCGTCCCGCCTTGTCCCTCTGGTGCGCATGGCCTTCGCGGGCGATCGCCTCGACCTGGTCGAGCGTGAGGTCCGGCATAGATACGACTCTACGGGCGCCGGGTCTTCGCCGCCCGGCTCACGGCTGCTTGCGGCCAGCAGCCCAAGGCAGCTCCGACCCGCGCTCGGCACGCACCTTCCGGGCAGAGTCACGGAGACGGTGGGCGCAGCTGGTAGCAGCAAGTCAAGTGCTCTCGATGACCGCGTCGAGAACGTGGCTGCGCCGTGCCTGCCCCTTGGGGACGTAGACCACATCAACAGCGAGAAGCGTTAGAGCCGTGCCGAGTCCTGTGATGCGCGCCCGGGAGAGGGATTCGGATGTCGGGCTGGACAGCAGCAGGCTCCAGCCGCAGGTGATGAGGAGCCCTGCCACGGTTTTCACCAGCCAGTCCTGCTCCTCCCGCATCCCCCTGGGCCCGAAGAAGTGCTTGAAGCTGCGCAAGTGCAGCAGTGGCCAGGCTCCACCAGTCGCGTTGAACAGTCCTTGGGTCCTGGCGACGAGTAGCGGATCCATCAGGGGGTCTCCCCTCGTCAGCGTGCCGGACTCGTCCAGCGGTGGCAATCGCCTCCGTCAGCCGCAGTTCACCGGTCCTCGCTCAGGCCGTCTCCGCACTGCGTTTAGACAGCCCGGAGTTCAGGAAGAACGTGCCGACCGCGAGCCTGAGCGGCAATTGTCGTGCCGCAGACCGCCATGCAGATCCGGATACCGCCTCCAGCGCCGGCGCCCGCGACAAGCCTCCCAACCAGGTCCCGCCTACCACCCTGCCATCCGTCCGACGCATGTCAAACGCACAGTTCCGTGCGGGACGGGCTACTTCCACCTTGACGAGGCATCTCACGCATCTCAACACCAGCGCGCCCACGAGGCGAGATGTTTGGTTTCGGCGACCCGCAGACTGCCCGCTCGCGCAGCTCGTCGGGGACTTCCGCCGAGTGCACGCTGAACTGTGCTCTCATCAGCCGCGGTGATCATGCCTGACTGCAGGACAGGTCCTGCAGTGAGGACATCCGGGGGGAAGGCCGGCGCAAGCGGATTCAGAGAGCAAGGCTCAGCGCCATGGCGAGGAAAAGCGCCGCGCAGAGGGCAGCAACAACAAGAATGACGATGACCGGGCCCTTGGCCCAGCCGCGCGGCGGCTCGTTGCGCGGGCCTGTCCCCGAGGCGGTACTCGCCTCACCCGGAGGTGTCTCTCCAGGGGGGACGGAGCCTCCAGGTTCGAGTCCTGGGGTGTTACGTGGATCAGGATCAGTATTGTCGGGGCTCATAAGCGGCGCGTGCCCTATATGGCGCCATTTATGCCGGGACGAGGCCCCCAGGGCGGGTGCGGGGTGCGCAGCGGAGTCCTCCGGCCGAGGAGCCACGTGCGCGGGCGGAATGCGTGTACCCCGAGGCCAAACGCGCGGAGAGCGCTATTTTCTGCGACGGTCAACCGACTGGCTGTAGCTCAGGGGCCCCAGCGGCCTCGGCTGGTGGCAAAATGAAGACAGGCCGTTGCCCAGCTGATTGGCGTGATCTGCGCCCCGCTTCAGCCGGGGCGCCCGCCCAGCATCGTGCGTACGCCGATGGCACTGAGGGTCAAGGCGTCGGGAGAACTGGCGTCGATGGTCAAAGACAGCTCGCCGGGTGGCCACTGGGCGGCGAGCGCGCCCAGAGGCACTCGCCGATAGCGTGAGATGGACGGAAATAGCTCGATCATGCGCAGTTCCGAGGTGAACACCGGCACAAGGTTTTCACCGCCGGGCTGTTCAAGGAGCGGCAGGATCACGGCTCCGGGATCCAGGTCCGGCTCCGGGCCCAGATCATCAGGAACGGGAATCAGCACGTCGCTGTCGGCCAGGGTCTCGAGTGCAGCCTCGTCACGCTCAGGCGTTTTCCTTTGTCCGCCTTCGACTCACCTGGTGTTGACCGTACTTTTTGCCCAAGGAAGGCGACCGGCTCGGTGTATGCAAGCCACGCCGTGCAATGCGACAGGCGACCATGCCCATGGTGGAGCACATGGCAGCCGGGTCTGGACGGGCGCCTTCACCGGCACTATTCGTGCGGCCGAATCAATCTCGCAGGGCATGTCTATGGCGGGTTTCTCCCGGACGCAGAGAACCGGTCGGAGAGCAGGAACGAAGCCTTCGCGACCGAGCCGTGCCGGGGGGAGCGGCTGAGGCAGCCCGCACACGGTTCCCGCCCAGACAGGTGACACGAGGTGCGGTTGAGCGGTCGAGGTGGAGGACGAAAGACCAGTGGCAACCGGCTGGCCAGCTGGGCGGGTTGTACGGCGAAACCCGGCCTGGGTGAAATGGTTTGGGAGTCGCAGTCGCGATGGGCTGCGGTCGGCGTCGGCGAATCGGCGCCGTGGCGTGGCGGGGGACGAAGGATCGGTTCGACGAATACCTGCCGCACGATCAGGCCCTCTCCGGCGGCCGTGCCGAAACAGGTCAGCCGGGCGGTGGGCCCAATGGGTTGGCGTACATCGCCCGGGCTACGCCGATGAGGTTAGCCGCCATGGCCCTGCCGGTCTTCGTCGACCAGTCGTGTCCACGGTGGTCATCGAGAAAGTTCGGCCCGGGGCCGGGCCCGAGGTGCCAGTAGGTCCAGGACTGGCCCGGCACTGTGTAGCCGATGTCGCACAAGGCTCCGCTGATCTCGCTGATGACGTGATGGGCCGCGTCCTCGTTTCCGGTCACCACGGCTCCGGCGACCCGGTTGTACGCCACCGGCCTGCCCCGGTCGTCGGATTCCGCCAGCATCGCGTCTATCCGCTCCAGAACCCGCTGCGCCACCGATGAAGGTCGTCCCAGCCAAGTGGGCGATGCCATGACGAGGATCTGGGACTCCATCAGCTGTGCGTGGACACCAGGCCAGGCGTCCCCTGGCCCCATGTCGGTTTCGACTCCCGGTTTGATGTTCAGATCAACCGCGCGCACCATCTGCACGTCCACGCCACCGCCCTCACAGTGGACTCGTGTGATGGCAGCCCCGACTCCGTGCCGGCGTCAGGACTGTCGTCGCTCCCCAGGGTCTGGCGGAGGGGCGGCGGCGGTCGGTGCTGCCTGGTCGGCGGGTTGGTCCAGTCGCTGCTGGCGGCGCCGCTGTACGTCGCGGTGGTCCTCAACGCGTTGGGTGAACAGCTTCAGCGCCTCATGCTCCCGATCGGTCCCGAACTCGCGGTAGGGGCCGAGGGCTACGGCGTTGACCTCTTCCTCCATGGCGTCCGCTGTCTGGACAACTCCCTGGCCGAGGTGTGCCCGGATGCGCGCCGCATCCAGCCTCACGGAACCGGGAAGTCCGGCGGGCCGCTCGCGACGCGGGGCCGAGGGCGGTGAGCAGGAGGCGCGGACTCCGCGCTGCTCGCCGGTGCTATATGCGCCTACAAGAACCCCGCCAGTCACCGCGCTGTCGCCTTCGACGACCCGATCGAGATCATCCAGTTTGCCGACCTGCTGCTGCCCCAGGTCATGCGCCGAGGGCCGCGCCGGGCCAAGCGCCGCCAGGCCCCATCAGGCGCGTAGAAGGGGGACCCGGCGTAGTCACCGTCCCTCCGTGGCGGAGGAACCGGGAGGGACGGCGCGGCCTCGCCCAAAGTGGCAGCACACGGGCGGGGTCAGGGGTGGGGGACCTCCGCCGGGGGCTAGAGGATCACCGCCGCGAAACAGGGGTGTGACTGAAATAGCTTGATACGGGTACGTACCCGTACCCGTATCCTTGAGGATGGGAAGGAGCACGACGATGTCCGATGCCAACGTCCGTATCCCAGAGGAAGCCAAGGACCGGCTGGCCGCGATAGCTGCTGCTGAGGGTCTGTCGCTGCGTGCGTATCTGGCCCGTCTCGCTGAGACGCTGCTGACTCCGGATGAGCGTGCCGAGCGTGGAGAAGGCTCTGGCCGCGTTGAAGGAGCGGAACGGCTACGCGCCGGCCGTGGCCGAGGAGCGGGACCTGGACAGCGAGCTGGACCGGCGCCTGGCTCAGGTGGCCGGCAGGTGAGCGACGCCATGCACATCGTCCTGGACGACACCGCGATGGCCCCCACCAGGCAATCCACGCCCCGAAAAATGGAAGCCGCCGCCAGAAGGCCCCCTGCGAGCGGAAAGCCCAGAAGGCCCGGCCCGACGGAGGGGAGCCGGGGCCTTCAGCACGGGAGAGAACCTGGAGGAGCCACCGCTCCCGCGTTCCGCGGACACTACAGATCCCTGCCCGGAGAACTGCGCATCCTTGTGTACTCCGAATGACTGACCACCGGCAGCCGCGGGTTTGCGACGAAAAATGATGCTGCGAAGCCCAGGACATTCCTGATGCCCAATCAGGTGCCGCCTGCGTCCTGGCCATGAGGCCCACGCCGATCTGGAGCAGCTTGGCGATCCGGTCGGCGAGGTTGTCGCGGATCTCGACCAGCCGCGGCCTTGGTTACTGGTCGTCGGCGGGGTGCGCGGTGAGGGTGGCGATGAACGGTGCCAGGGTGGTGCTGAGGAGGGTGGCGGCGGTGATCGCGCTCAGGGTGATGCCCCAGGCGATGGGGCCGAGGGGTGTGGAGCCGAAGAATTGGCTGATGCCGGGGGTTTGGATAATGGCGACGAGGACGAACGCGGAGCCGAGTCCTGCTGTGAGGACGTTGCGGTCCAGTCCCCCGGTGGTGAGTGTTTGGGCGAGTTGGGTGCCGACGACGGCGGCGAGGGCGATGGTGCTGGCCCGGCGTCGGCGGCCGGTCAGGCGGGCTGCTCCCCAGGCCAGGCCGGCTCCGGTGGCGGTGATGGCGCCGCGCAGGAGCATTTCGCGGGTGAGGGCGGTGCCCAGTGAGCGGTGGGGGCCTTCCTTGAGGAGGCGTTCGCCGGTTTGGCTGGAGGGCTCGCGTACGGCGATGGCGAGGGAGGGGGCCAGGTCGGTGAGAAGGTTGACGAGCATGATCTGGCGGGCGTTGAGGGGGGTGGTACCAGTGAGTCCGGACGCGAGGACACTGAAGGTGACTTCGCCGAGGTTGCCGCCGATGAGGATCGCAAGCGCGGCGCGGACCGAGGCCCACATGGCGCGCCCCTCCATGAGGGCGGAGACAATGGTTTCCAGCCGGTCATCGGTGACAACGAGGTCGGCTGCGGCGGTTGCGGCGGGGGTGCCCCTGCGGCCGAGTGCGATGCCGACATCGGCGAGCCGGATGGCGGGAGCGTCGTTGGCACCGTCGCCGGTCATCGCGACGACGCGGCCGAGTCGCTGGTAGGCCTGGACGATACGGACCTTGTGGCCAGGGCTGCAGCGGGCGATGACATCCACGGTGGGCAACAGTTCGTCCAGGTCGTCGTCGTCGAGTTCGTCGAGTTCCGGGCCGGTACAGATTTTGGGTTCGTTGATGTCGCTGATGCTGGAGGCGATGGCGTCGGCCGTGGCGGGATGGTCGCCGGTGAGCATGACGGTCTGCACACCGGCTTCGCGCAGCTGGGCCGAGGCGGGTGCGGCGCTGGTGCGTACGGGATCGGCGAGTGTGATGAAGCCGAGGAAGACCAGGTCGCTCACCCCCTCGTCGGCGAGTTCCTCGCCTGGTTCCATGCGGCGTTCGGCCACGGCCAGGACGCGGCGTCCCGCTGCTGCAAGTTCCTCGGCTGCTGCGGCAAGGGCTCTGCTTGCTCTCTCGTCGAGAGGCGCGACGGCGCCGTGCGGCCGCCGACGGCGGGTGCATCGGCTGATGACGTTCTCCGGCGCGCCCTTCACGCTGAGCAGGGCGCCGCGTCCGGTATGGCCGGCGGTTGCGTGGTAGGCCCGGGCTGGTTCGAAGGGGAGGGTGTCTGTGCGGTGCCAGCGGGCGAGACCCACGCGTGCGGTGACACCCGCCCTTCGCGCCCCGTCGATGACCGCCCGGTCAGTCTGGTGGGCCATCGGTTCGGCCTGCCGGGCGGGTGGGGTGGCGCGCAGTGCTGCGGCAAGGATGTCCTTGCGATGCGTACCGAGCCGGTCGAGTGGCTCCGTGCTGTCGCCGTCGCTGACTTCGGCGAGCCGCAGTGTGCCTTCGGTGAGAGTGCCGGTCTTGTCGAAGCAGAGCACATCGGCGCGGCCGAGCGCCTCGATGGTGCGGGGGTTGCGTACGAGCGCGCCCGCGTCGGCCAGGCGACGGGCGGCGGCCAGCTGGGCGGCGTTGACCAGGAATGGCAGGCCCTCGGGGACGGAGGCGACCGCCAGGTTGACCGCAGAGGCGAGGTTGTCGGAAAGGGGACGGCCGTGCAGGAGGCCAGACAGAGCCACTGCGGCGGCGGAGCCGAGAGCGACCGGGATGCTGTAACGGGTGAGGGAGGACAGCCGCGCCTCCACACCGGTCTCGGGTGCGGCCTGCCGGGCGGTGGCGAGACTGCGCCCGGCCTCCGTGGCCGATCCGGTGGCCACCACGACCGCCACGGCCCGTCCGGCCGAGACCGTTGTGCCCTCGTAGAGCATCGAGCGGCGGCCGGTGATGTGTGAGGCGACCACGGGAGCCGGGTCCTTGCTCACGGCGAGGGATTCGCCGGTGAGTGGGGACTCGTCGACTTCGAGGCCTTCGGCTTCCAGCAGACGGCAGTCCGCGGGCACAACGTCCTCGGGCCCCAGGATGACCAGGTCACCCGCCACCAGCTCTCCGGCAGCCACCAGCCGTTCCTGCCCGGCCCGGCGCACCCGGGCACCGATCGCGGAGCGGGCGAAGAGTTCCGCGAGTGCCCGCTCGGTCCGCACTCGCTGAAAGCCGCCCACCAATGCAGATGCTGCTGTGATAGCGGCGACCAGCGCGGCGTCCGTACGGGACCCCACCGCCGCAGCCAGCGCGGCACCTGCGGCAAGGATCGGGGTGAGGGGATTGGACAGTTCTTCGATGAAAGCGTGCGGCAGGCTGAGCTTCGCCGGCCCACCCGCATGCGCATCGCTCTGGCGCTCTGCCGCCTCTTGCGCGGAAAGCCCCTCAGGGCGGGTCTGCAGACGCTCCAGGACACGCTCGGCGGGCATCAAATGCCAGGGAACACTCACCACCGATGGAGCGAGCGGACGGGCCAGCAGCTGCCGGGCACGCCAGGCACCCAGGCAGAAGGCCACACCCCCGGCCGTGTTGCTCACCGCCAGGACCCGCGCGGTCGCCCGCGATGCGGCCGCCTGCAGTGCGGCGACCGCGCCGACCCCGCTGCCACCGGCGGCCAGATAGTGGCTGTCGCGGTCCACTACGGCGGCCGTCCCGACCGCATCGACGATCAAGGCCGCCGCCTCGAGATTCGTACCGACCAAGAAATGCGCCCCCCAGGGGGTGTGCTCCTCGTCGCGGTGCACGCCGATCGCACAGTCGGCCGCGGCCAACGGCCGGCGATTGCCGGAGACCAGCAGCACGACCGCACCGTCGGCCTGCAGACTTCGCACGGAAGCGACCAGGCTGCTGCCCGCCGGCATCACGGCGTCAGCGAACGAAAGCTCAGGGCTTTCCCGGTCGGAGGCCACCACCACGCGAGCTCCCGCCCGCCGCGCAGCCGCCGCGACGGCCTCGGCGCCGGGAGCGGACTGGGTGCCCAGACCGGCCACGGCTCGGAGACGTCGGCCGTGAGCCAGACCGAGCACCTTCTCGCTGCCGCGGCGCCGGAGCCGTTCCGCGGCCTCGCCACCGGTGGGGCCCTCGCGCTCGAGCTCGTCCAGGGGCCCCAGGACCCAGCCCTCGGCGCGGCGCACCGCCAGAGGGGTATCGGCGTCAAATAGCGCAAACAGCCGCTCGGAAGCCTGTTCAGGATCGGCCTCATCGAGCAGCTCGAGGTCGAACGGCTCGTACCGGTCGCCGCGCAGAGCCTCTTCCTCGAGGAGGATCGTGTCCACCTGGCCCAGCCGCCGCAGCGCGGTGCGGTCCATCGTGACCACACCGCGCAGAGCCAAATACCGTCCCAGGCTCGTGGCGAAGCCCTCACGGCCGGCGTTGGGTGCCTTGGGCACAGCCGCGATGGCGACGGCGATCGCGCGCCGAGCCCCTGCGAGCGGCAGTATGGCCGCACCGGCGGCAAGGCCCGCCGCCATCGATCGTTCGGCATAGCGGTCGGCGCCATCTTGGGGCAGTGGACCGGCCCGGTCGACCGCCATCGCGGTGGCCGAGGCCTCTTCCGGGCTGCGAACGAGCCGGCCCTCGCTCTCCCGCCATGCCGCGCGCTCCGCGCTCGCCTCTCGCCACACCGCCAGGCGCTGCAGTACATCGAGGGCGAGCCCCCCGCCACCCGTCGCTACCCCCTGCACCAGGGCCCCGACCACCGGGAGCAGCGAGTCGGCGTGATCGTCGTTGCTGACGTCCTCGACCAGATGCCGAAGTCGCGGATGGTACCGAAGGGCATCGACAACGCCGGCCACCTCCGGTGGCAGCCCGAACCACGGAGCGAGCCGCCGAAACGTCACGACAGCCAGCCCCAGCATGTCCGCCGCAAGCGCCGGCACCGACGGGAAGGGTGGACCCTCTGCCGGATGATGCGGCTCCGGCTGCCATTCGTCGAACGCCTCCGCTTCCGCAGCATGGTCGCCCTCGGCCTGCTCCACCAACGCGACCAGCTCGTGCTCGGCCGGAGGAGGGGAAACCACCGACACAACCACCCGTTCCATGGGCGCGTTCACCCGCGCCCACAACACCCCTGCATGCCGTTCCAGCGCCCGCTCGACACGACGGCCGACGGTCTCACCCCCGGCCCCGTGTACACCGGACACCGCGATGTAACAGCGCCCGGCGCCCCACCACACCTCGCGGCGCGGTGCCCCGAGAAGGCTCTCTGCCACCCTCCAGGCAGCCTTTGCCCCGGCGGCCACCTGTGAAGCCAGTTCCGGGAAGATCGGCGCGAGAAACGGAGGCATCCACGCAGAGGAGGCGGGCTCCGACGACATCAACCTGCCTCCTCGATCTCAGCGGCGAGGGCAAAGTGACATGTAAGGAGCTTCAGTCTGCTCGAGGCCCATAAAACCGGCTATACGGGAAATGCATCCTATGAGGAGTAAAAGCACCATTCCACTTGGAGTACGATCCTGCTCGACTCATTGAGGTGAGACCGTGTCCAGCAAGAAAAAGTCCCCCCGCACCCACAGCTCTCCCAGTGCCGAGGCCACTGCCGCTGGCGAGCGTGCGACCCCGCCACCTCCCGAGCCGACCGCACCACATCCCGACCAGGGCCGGCGCACGATCACCTTGACCGTCCCCTCACTGGACCGCGTGGCGAACGGCGCCCTGAACGCCGCAATGCTGCCCGTCGCTGTTGCCCGTCAGGTACTGCCCGCCAAACAGGGCCTCCCTCTCTATCTCGGCCTGGGTGTCCTCGGGGCCGCAGATGTCCTGGAATGGCCCGTAGCCATTGGCATCGGCGTCGGTTACGCCGTCCTACGGCGAGGCGGCGTCCTCGCCCCTCCGCCACGCCGAACCGAGCCTTCCGCTGCCTGAACCCCCGGAAGCGAGGACGGCATGTAGACCCGCATCCGGGATGAAGTGACAGGTCGAGGCAAGGCTCACCACGTGCTGGCCAGGCACGAACCCATCGCGGTTTGGTGCGCGTCGCTACAAACCATCGGCCGAAGCCTACGGCTGCGGCAGGAGGATGCAGGCGGCACCTCTCAGCGGTCGCGCAGGAGGGCCCGCGTCCCGCGTCTCGCGGGCGACTTGCTGTGCTTCTCCGGTGGGTACGACGAGGACCGGGATCTCGGCCCCCGGCGGACTGATGATTTCCCACTGGCCGTTGGCGGGCGTGCGCAGGTCGCCCGCCAGGCCGAGGATGGTGAGCCGACCGCACACCTCCGGCTGGTCCTCGCCGATCTCCCCGGTGAAGACAAGGGCGCCGAGCCTGGTTCCACGTTCGCGGCTACGTCGAGGAGGGCACCACCCACGACCTGCTGATCAGCAACGGCACCTCGCGGCACGCTCTGACAGTCACCGCACTGGGCCACCTGCGCGGCCGTCCGGCCGCCACTGGCGACCTGTCGACCCACTACGCCAGCCGCCGCGACGAGGTCCGAAAAGAACTACCGCGTACCGGCGTTCGACATGCCCGAGAGCACCGAATGGGCATGGCGGTCATGACCAGCAGCATTCGCCGCCGCAGAGGGTCGGACGCGTACCGCCACGGGTGGGGTGGGCCGGTAGCTGCGACAGGCGATAGACCGGGGCCGCCACCGCTCCCGGGTAAAGCTCCGGGCGCAGTCGGTTCCCTGCGCGGGTCGGTTCCCTGCGCGACGGCAGCGCCGTACGGCCGCCGTCACGTCTCTGAGAAGGCGCAGCCAGAGCCGATCGCTCCCTGCTGGCAGGGAGTGTCCAGCGGCCGAGGGCTTGACGCAACTGCTGTCGGCCGGGTGCGGGCGGATGAGTGAGTTCTTCGACCGTGCCGCTTCGAGCCTGGCGGGTGGGGCATGCGTTCCCTCAGCAATGGCAGGTCGAGGGAGAGTGGAATCATGACCGAATATGAACGCTCACGGACGATGCCTGCTCTGCCCGAGCACGTTTTTAACCAGGCGTCCAGCGTTGATCAGATGGACGACTGGCTTCCTCGAAGCCTGCATGTACGGGCCGATGACCTCCCCGCGGTGACCGTTCATGAGGACCGCAGCAGCGAAGACATCTCCGCATTGCTCCGTGCCCAGAAGGACCAGATGCGACTGGAGTGGGGAACGCGAGAGCAGGGTAGCTACGCAGGGTGGCTTCAAGTGGCCGGGATCGGCAGCGGAGCCAGTGAGGTAACGGTGCACCTCTCGTTCTTTGACGAGGCCGACGATCCCGGGGCCGAGGCGGTGCACGATGCCCTAGACCAGAGCCTTGAGCGTCTCGAGCAGAATGTACGCCTGAGAGTGGATGACGGAACTGGAGGCTGAGCACAAGGCGCTCCGCTGGGACTCTCGGCACCATGCGATCTGCCGAGGGGCCGTCGGACATTGGTGCGGTGCTGGTTACCGAGGCCGACGAGCTGCGTGGTCTGGTCACCGACCATAGGTTTGCCGTGCGGATCCTGAGCGCAGGGTGGCCGACACCTGCAGCGAAAAGGTGACTCCCCTCGGCCTCCTTGCGTGCGTGGAACACTTTGGACGCGGGGCAGTGCTGGGCGGCGATCGTCGCGCTGGCGGGCATCCTCTACGTGCTGCGCACCTGGCGTGGCCTGGCGCGATGTCCTCATCAGCTGGCGGGCTGAGACCTTGTAAATCGGACCCAGGATGAGGTCATGGACTCGCCCGCATAGCTCTTGACGGTCTCCTCGAGCGGCACCTCCTCACCGGTGCGCTCGTTGACCCGTTTGTTGCGGACCCGGTCGGCGGTGCCGCGCTGCAGCTGATGGAAGTGGACCGTGTGGCTCTCCGTCGACGTGTAGGGCTGCACTAGCACCGTGACCAGTCCAAACGTCAAAACGCCGCTCCACATCGCACGCGCATCACCCTCACCTCCCGGTCCCCTCCCATCGCACTGCGACCGTCCGCTGATCGCATCCGCTGGAACAGGTCGCGCGCGCCACCATGAGCATCCCCGCCCCACGGGTTGGCGCTAAGGAGTGATGCTGGAGCCGAGCAAGGCGCCCCGCCGGCGCAGGTGAAGGTCGCCCTGTTTCCCGACCTGGGCTGACGCCTTGAGGCTCAGCTTTCGATGCCGGTCGCGGTGTGCGGGGCGCCGACGGGCTTGGATTCGGGTGAGCCGCGCTGGCGGAGGTAGACGGACAGGATGGCCATGGAGGCCACGGCCAGGAGCTCGGACTGCCAGTTCTGCAGGGAGCGGCTCCAGAAGTCCGCGGAGATCAGGTACTTGGTCCAGCCGATGGGGGCCTGCAGCTGGCGCAGGCTCTGCTCGTTGTA
>NZ_JBIRYJ010000028.1:0-48022 GCF_044389785.1 Streptomyces sp. NPDC019443 | reverse complement strand
GGTCCTGAGAGAGGTCTCGGCCGAGTTGCTCGCCGGTGCCCGCAACGGATACCGCGACGGACTCTTCCAACTCGACTGGATCACATCGCCGACACTCGACGCGCCCGCCGTGTCCGAGGGTGAGTGGGCTGTGGTCGGAGAGTCCGCGGCAGAGGACGGCCCTGCCCTGCAAGACGCGCTAGCTGTCCCCGTACAGGCGTGGGCCGACCTGGCCACGGTCGCCGACGACGAAGGGGATGCTCCTCAGACGGTTCTCTTCGTCTGCGGACTGCCTGCCTCCCGGACCGGTCTGGCCGAGGCGACCCATGCGGTGACCCGGCAGGTGCTGACGCTGGTACAGGAATGGCTGGCCGAGCGGCGTTTTGAGGACTCCCGCCTGGTCGTGGTCACCGAGGGCGCGGTGGCCTTCGATGAAGGTGCGCCCGATCCCGCCCTGGCCTCCGTCTGGGGTCTCGTACGGTCGGCACGGACCGAGAACCCCGGCAGGTTCGTTTTGGTGGATGTCGACGCGACAACGGAATCCTGGGGCGTGCTCCCGGCGGCGCTCGCCTCGGGAGAGCCGGAGTTGGCCCTGCGTGGTGGGTCCGTCCATGTGCCGAGGCTGGTGCGAGCCGGCTCCCGGCCGACGCCCGTGTCCCTGCCTGGCGCTGTCGGCAGCCGACCGACAGAAGAGAAGACCCGGCGCACCCTCTCCCACGGAACGGTGCTGGTTACCGGTGGGACAGGCGGTCTGGGCGCATTGGTGGCGCGGCATCTGGTGACCGAGCGGGAGGTGCGGCACTTGGTGCTGGCCAGTCGGCGCGGGGCAGACGCCCCGGGCGCCGGGGAGCTGGTGACGGAACTGACCGGCCTGGGCGCCGAGGTGACCGTCGCGGCCTGTGATGCGGGGGACCGTAAGGCCCTCGAAAACCTTCTGTCCTCGATCCCTTCGAAGCATCCCCTGACGGCGGTGGTGCATACGGCCGGCGTGATGGACGACGGAGTCGTCTCCTCGCTGACGGCGGAGCGTCTGGACGCCGTGCTGCGGCCGAAGGTGGACGCCGTGGCCAACCTCGACGAGCTCACGAGGACAATGGACTTGTCGGCGTTCGTGGTGTTCTCCTCTGCGGCCGGGACGCTAGGTGGTGCGGGCCAGGCCAACTACTCGGCGGCGAACGCATTCCTGGATGCCCTGGCGCAACGGCGCCGCGTTCTCGGTCTGCCGGCCACGTCGTTGGCGTGGGGCCCCTGGGCACCGGACGCAGGCATGACGAGTGACCTGAGTGAGGTGGATCTGCGCCGGATGGCGCGAGGCGGCGTCCTGCCGCTGAGCGGGGAACAGGGGCTGGGCCACCTCGACACCGTGCTGGACGGCGGACCGGACCTGGACCTGGATCTGGCACGGGCCGTACTGCTGCCGGTGAACCTGGACATAGTGGCGCTCCGGGAACTGGGGGAAGAGATCCCCGCGCTGATGCGGGGTCTGTTCCGCGCTTCACAGCGCCGTACCGCCGGATCCGGTGCACTGGGCGGCGGGGCCGACGACCTGGTCCAGCGCCTTGTCCCGATGTCCCCGGCCGACCGCGAACGATTCATGCTGGAACTGATCCGTGCTCAGGCCGCGTCGGTGCTCGGGTATTCCTCGGCCGCGGACATCGAGCCGGATCAGTCGTTCAAGGTTCTGGGCTCGGACTCGCTGACGTCGGTGGAATTGCGCAACAGGGTGAACGCAGTGACGGGGCTGCGGCTGTCGGCGACCTTGGTGTTCGACTATCCGACTCCGGCGGCGCTGGCTCGGCATGTGCTGGGCGAGTTGGTGGGCGGCAAGGAAGAGCTCTCCGGATCTGCACTGCCCGCCATGGCTGGGGTGGAAGACGATCCGGTGGTGATCGTCGGAATGGCCTGCCGGTACCCGGGCGGCGTGGAGTCTCCTGAGGATCTGTGGCAGCTGGTCGTGGACGGCGGTGAGGGAATCGGCGGGTTCCCGGGCGACCGCGGGTGGGACCTGGAGGGCCTGTTCGACCCGGATCCGGGGAAGCTCGGCAAGACATATGTGCAGAAGGGCGGGTTCCTCTACGACGCGGCGTCGTTCGACGCGGGGCTGTTCGGGATTTCGCCGCGTGAGGCGCTCGCGATGGATCCTCAGCAGCGGATGCTGCTGGAGACGTCGTGGGAGGTCTTCGAACGAGCCGGCATCGACCCGGAAACGCTCCGAGGGAGGCGGACCGGCGTCTTCGCGGGCGTCATGGGCCAGGACTACGGCTCCTGTCTGCGGGAGGGCGTGCACGAGTCCGACGGCTATCTGCTGACCGGCAACACGGGCAGCGTCGCCTCCGGCCGGATCTCCTTCGCCTTCGGTCTGGAAGGCCCGGCGATGACGGTGGACACGGCGTGCTCCTCGTCCCTCGTGACTCTGCACCTGGCCGCGCAGTCGTTGCGGTCGGGCGAGTGTGATCTGGCGCTGGCCGGTGGTGTGACCGTGATGTCGACGCCTGACACCTTCGTCGACTTCAGCCGGCAGCGGGGGCTGGCTGCGGACGGGCGCTGCAAGGCGTTCGGCGCGGGCGCGGATGGTACGGCGTGGTCCGAGGGCGTGGGTGTGCTGCTGGTGGAGCGGCTGTCGGACGCTCGCCGCAACGGGCATCGGGTGTGGGCGGTGGTCCGTGGTAGTGCGGTGAATCAGGACGGTGCGTCGAATGGTCTGACGGCGCCGAACGGTCCGTCGCAGGAACGGGTGATCCGGCAGGCGCTGGCTGGTGCGGGCCTGTCGGCGGCGGACGTGGACGCGGTGGAGGGCCACGGTACCGGCACGCCGCTCGGGGATCCGATCGAGGCGCAGGCGTTGCTGGCCACGTACGGGCAGGGCCGGCCTGAGAATCGGCCATTGTGGCTGGGGTCGTTGAAGTCGAACGTCGGTCACACGCAGGCGGCCGCGGGTGTGGGCGGCGTGATCAAGATGATCATGGCGATGCGGCACGGGGTACTGCCGCGCACCCTGCACGTGGACGAGCTGTCGCCACATGTGGACTGGTCCGCCGGGGCCGTGAAGCTGCTGGCGCAGAACACGGAGTGGCCGGAGGTGGACCGGCCGCGCAGGGCGGGTGTGTCCTCGTTCGGGATCAGCGGGACGAACGCGCACGTGATCATCGAGCAGTCCCCGGTCGAGGTCCAGGGAGTGCCGGAAGCACCGGAAGCACCGGAAGCACCGGAAGCACCGGAAGCACCGGAAGCACCGGAAGTACCGGAAGGGCCGGCAGCGACCGGGGACGGCCCGGAGCCGGAGGCCGAGTTCGAGCTTCCTGTGACGCCGGTAGTGATTTCGGCGGCCGACGTTTCAGCCTTGCAGGGCCAGGCAGAGCGGCTGTGGGCCCGGGTGGACGCCGACCCGGGGCTCCGGCTCTGCGATGTGGCGCTGTCGTTGGTCACGACCCGGTCGCTGACCGAGCACCGTGCGGTCGTCCTGGCCGAAGGCCGGGCGGAACTGCTGCGAGGTCTGCGGGCACTGGCCGTGGGGCAGCCCGATCCAGGTGTCGTCCTGGGGACGGGCGGGCCGTCCGGTCGCCGTACGGCGTTTTTGTTTGCGGGTCAGGGTTCGCAGCGGTTGGGGATGGGGCGGGAGTTGTACGGGGTGTTCCCCGCGTTTGCCCGGTCGTTCGATGAGGTCTGTGAGCGGTTCGAGGGTGAGTTGGGTTGTTCGTTGCGGGGGGTGGTGTTCGGTGATGATGCGGAGCTGTTGAACCGGACGGAGTTCGCTCAGCCTGCGTTGTTCGCGATCGAGGTCGCCTTGTTCCGGTTGGTGGAGTCGTGGGGTGTGCGGCCGGATGTGTTGTTGGGGCATTCGGTCGGTGAGTTGGCGGCGGCCTATGTGGCGGGGGTGTGGTCGCTGGAGGATGCGTGTCGTCTGGTGGCCGCGCGTGGCCGGTTGATGCAGGGTCTTCCTCCGGGCGGGGCGATGGTCGCTGTCCAGGCGTCGGAGGCGGAGGTGCTGCCCCTCCTCGCGGGCCGGGAGGGCGAGGTCGGCCTGGCGGCGGTCAACGGTCCGGATGCGGTGGTGATCTCCGGCGTTGATGAGGCGGTCGGGGAGATCGCCGAGTACTTCCGTGCTCTGGAGCGTAAGACGACGTTGTTGCGGGTGAGTCATGCGTTCCACTCGCCGTTGATGGACCCGATGCTGGAGGACTTCCGGCAGATCGCGGAGAGCATTTCGTACGAGTCGCCGCGGATCGCGGTCGTGTCGAATGTGACCGGCGAGCCGGCCACATCGGAGGAACTCACCTCGCCCGAATACTGGGTGGGGCATGTCCGCCACGCGGTGCGGTTCGCCGACGGCATTCAGCGCCTGGAGGAGCAGGGCGTCAGCCGGTTCCTGGAGTTGGGCCCCGACGGCACGCTGACCGCCATGGCCCAGGGGTGTGTTGAGGACGCCGAGCAGTTGCTCGTACCGGTCCTGCGCAAGGACCGGTCGGAGGCGGGCGCGCTGCTGTCGGCCGTCGCCGGGGTGTTCACCCACGGTGTGCGGGTGGACTGGAAGACAGTGTTCGATCGTGCGCGACCGTCGAGGGTGGACCTGCCGACGTATGCGTTCCAGCGTGAGCGTTTCTGGCCGGACGGCGCGCAGCCGGGTTCCGGACCGGTCGCTTCCGATGGGGCGGACGCGGGCTTCTGGGACGCGGTCGAGCGTGGAGACGTCGAGTCGTTGGCGGGTTCGCTGGGCGTCGACGAGCAGGTGCTGGGCGGCTTGGTACCGGCCCTGTCGTCGTGGCGGCGCGGGCAGCGCAAGCGGTCGCGGGTGGACGAGTGGCTCTACCGGGCAAGCTGGAAGCCCTTGGGCACGGTTTCCGGCGCCGTATCAGGGCGCTGGCTGGCAGTGGTTCCGGCGGGCCTGCAGGACGCCTGGGCCGGATCCGTGATCGAGGCCCTGGCTTCCAGAGGGGCCGGCCTGGAACTGGTGGCGTACGAGCCCGGCATGAGCAGGCCGGAGCTTGCCGCCGCCCTCGGTGCAGCCGGGAGCGAGGGGCCGGTCGTGGGTGTGCTGTCGTTCCTGGGGCTCTCCGGTGTCGGTGAGGACGGGGTGCCGGCGGGTCCGGCGGCAACGGCGGCGTTGGTTCAGGCGCTGGGCGACGCCGATGTCCGCGGGCGGGTATGGGTGCTGACGCGGGGAGCCGTGTCGGTGGGGCGCTCGGACGGGGCTCCGGATCCGGCCCAGGCGGCAGTGTGGGGTCTGGGCCGGGCGGCGGCGCTGGAATACCCGGACCGCTGGGGCGGTCTGGTGGATCTGCCCGAGGTGGTGGACCGGCGGGCGGCGGCTCGTCTGGCAGGGCTGCTCGCAGGTGCGGAAGGTGAGGACCAGGTCGCGGTCCGGGCGTCCGGTGTGTTCGGGCGTCGGCTCGGACGGGTCTCGCCCGGCGGCCTCGGTGGGGGATGGAGGCCGTCAGGGACGGTGCTGGTCACCGGTGGTACGGGTGCGCTCGGCGTACGAGTGGCGCGGTGGGCCGCGGCGGGAGGTGCGGAGCATCTCGTGCTGGTGAGCCGTCGTGGCCTGGAGGCGCCCGGCGCTCCCGAGTTGCGCGACGAGCTGGCCGCTTCGGGTGTGCGCGTGTCGGTGGTGGCGTGCGATGTGGCCGATCGTGACGCGGCGGCGGGTCTGCTGGCGGAGTATCCGGTGGATTCGGTGGTGCACGCGGCCGGTGTGCTCGACGACGGTGTGATCGAAGCACTGACGCCGGAGCGGTTCGCCGCGGTGCTGCGGGCAAAGACCGCTGTGGCCACGCACCTGGACGAGCTGACACGAGAGCGTGACCTGTCGGCGTTCGTACTGTTCTCGTCGTTCGCGGGAAGCATCGGTTCTCCGGGGCAGGGCAACTACGCCGCAGCGAACGCGTATCTGGATGCGCTGGCGGAGCAGCGCCGGGCGCTGGGGCTGCCGGCGACGTCGGTGGCCTGGGGACCGTGGGCCGATGGCGGCATGGCGGTTGACGAGGGACTGGGAGATTACCTGCGCCGACGGGGTCTGAGCGCGCTGGATCCGGAGTCCGCGTTGGTGGCCCTGGACCGGATCGCCGGCGGTGAGGAGCCTGCCGCCGTGGTGGCCCAGGTGAACTGGTCGCAGTTCATACCGGCGTTCACCGCCGGCCGGGTGAGTCCGTTGCTGGCGGATCTTCCCGAGGCGCGCGCCGCATGGGAAGTGGCGCGGTCGACGGCAGGAGCCGATGGGCTGCGGGAACGGCTGGCGGCATGCCCGGCAGAAGAACGTGGCCGCATGCTGGTGGATGTGGTGCGGGAGCAGGCTGCTCTGGTGCTGGGACACGCGAATGCTGAGTCGGTCGACGCGGCCCGTGCCTTCAGGGAATCGGGTTTCGATTCACTGACGGCGGTGGAGTTCCGGAACCGGCTGAATGCGGTGACGGGGCTGCGCCTGCCCGCCACCCTCGTGTTCGACCATCCGGCTCCGCTCGACCTCGCCTCGTTCCTGCACGGCGAGCTTCACGGTCCTGACACTGATACTCCGGAAAGCACCGGGGTCGTGGCCGACGTCGACAAGCTGGCAGCTGTGCTGGCCGCGGCCGGGCCGGCGGAGACGAACGGGGAAACGCACCTCAGGGTCACCGCCAAGTTGAGGGAACTCCTGGCCCTTTGGACGGGCGTCGAGGCTGCGGACGATGCGGGCCGCAAGGTGGCGAAGCTCGACGAAGCCACCGATGACGAGATGTTCGATCTCATCAACAAAGAACTGGGAATCTCCTGACCCCAGTCTCTGTAACGCTCGCTCATACCTCACCTCGGGAAAGTGGTAGACGATGGCGAACAACGAAGAGAAGCTGCGGGAATACCTCAAGCTGGTCACAGCAGATCTTCGGCAGACCCGCAGCCTCCTTCAGGAGGCGGAGACACGTCGGCAGGAGCCGGTCGCGATCGTCGGTATGGGGTGCCGGTTCCCGGGCGGAGTGGATTCGCCCGAGAGCTTCTGGCGGCTGCTGACCGAGGGAGAGGACGCGGTTTCGGAGTTCCCGGCGGACCGCGGGTGGGACCTGGACGGGATCTACGACCCGTCAGGCCGGCAGGGGACGACGTATACACGCCAGGGCGCCTTTCTCTACGATGCGCCGCGCTTCGATTCGTCCTTCTTCGGGATATCGCCGCGGGAGGCGGCGGCGATGGACCCGCAGCAACGGCTGCTGCTGGAGACGTCCTGGGAGGCGCTGGAGCGGGCGGGCATGGAAGCAGGCGCGCTGCGGGGAAGCCGCACCGGCGTCTTTGTGGGATCCAACGGCCAGGATTACCTGGCCCTCATGCTTAACCGGCCCGAGGACGCCGACGGGTATCTCGCCACGGGCATCACGGCGTCCGTGATGTCGGGCCGGATCGCGTACGTACTGGGTCTGGAGGGCCCAACGCTGACGGTGGACACGGCGTGCTCGTCGTCGCTGGTGGCGCTGCATCTGGCCGCACAGGCCCTGCGGTCGGGGGAGTGCGACCTCGCGCTCGCCGGTGGTGTGACCGTGATGTCGACGCCGAATGTGTTCGTGGAGTTCAGCCGGCAGCGCGGGCTGTCGGCGGACGGCCGGTGCAAGGCGTTCTCCGAAGACGCGGACGGCACGGGGTGGGGCGAAGGCGTCGGCGTGCTCGTGGTGGAGCGGCTGTCGGACGCGCGGCGCAACGGCCATCAGGTGCTGGCGGTGGTGCGGGGCAGTGCGGTGAACCAGGACGGTGCGTCGAACGGCCTGACCGCTCCCAACGGGCCGTCGCAGCAGCGGGTGATCCGGGCCGCCCTGACGGGCGCGGACCTTGCGCCGTCCGATGTGGACGCGGTGGAGGCGCACGGCACCGGCACCACGCTGGGCGATCCGATCGAGGCTCAGGCGCTGCTGGCCACGTACGGGCAGGACCGGGATGAGGACCGGCCGTTGTGGCTGGGTTCGGTGAAGTCGAACATCGGTCACACGCAGGCGGCTGCGGGTGTGGCCGGTGTGATCAAGATGGTGCTGGCGCTTCAGCACGGAGTGCTGCCCCGCACCCTGCACGCGGACGTGCCGTCCTCGAGCGTGGACTGGTCGGCAGGCGCGGTGGCACTGCTCCGGGAGAACACGGACTGGCCGGTGGACGGGCGTCCGCGCCGGGCCGGGGTGTCGGCGTTCGGGGTGTCCGGGACCAACGCGCACGTGGTCCTGGAGCAGGCTCCGGCCGATGTTCCAGCCGAGAGCGACGAGCAGAGCGACGAGCCCGCGGCGTCCGGGCCGCTCCCGGTGGTGCCGTGGGTGGTGTCGGGGCGCAGCCGTGCGGCGCTGCGCGCCCAGGCGGAGCGGCTGTCGGAATGGGTGGGTGCCCGCCCTGAGCTGGATCCGGTGGAGGTCGGCGGATCCCTGGTGACGACGCGGTCGGCGTTCGAGCACCGGGCGGTCGTGCTGGGCGCGGACCGGGCGGAGTTGCTGGCGGGACTCGATGCGCTGGCGGCCGGTGGGGCCGCGCCATCCGTGGTCACCGGTACGGCGGGTGGCGCGGGGAAGACGGCTTTCCTGTTCGCGGGAGGCGGGTCACAGCGGCTGGGGATGGGCCTGGAGCTGTACGAGGAGTTCGAGGTGTTCGCGGACGCCTTCGACGCGGTGTGCGCGCACGTGGACGTGGAGCTGGAGCGCCCGCTGCGGGACGTGGTCTTCGGCGAGGACGCCGGACTGCTGGACAGGATCGACTATGCGCTGCCCGCGCTGTTCGCCCTCGAAGTGGCTTTGTTCCGGCTCGTGGAGTCGTGGGGCGTGCGGCCGGATGTGCTGCTGGGGCACTCGACCGGTGAGTTCGCGCTGGCGCATGTGGCGGGGGTGTGGTCACTGGAGGATGCGTGCCGTCTCGTGGCGGCACGCGGCCGGTTGATGCAGGCCCTCCCGGCAGGCGGCGCCATGGTCGCTCTCCAGGCGTCGGAGGCGGAGGTGCTGCCGTTGCTGGCAGGCCGCGAGAGCGAGGTGGGCATCGCCGCGGTGAACGGTCCCGACGCGACCGTCATCGCCGGCACCGAGGACACGGTCACCGAACTGGCGGAACGCTTCCGTGAGCTGGGCCGCAAAGCGACGCGGCTCCGGGTGAGCCTTGCGTCCCATTCGCCGCTCATGGAGCCGATGCTGGAGGACTTCCGGCGGGTGGCGGAGAGCGTGACCTTCGAGACGCCGCGGATCGCGATCGTCTCCACCCTCACCGGGGAGTCCGCCAGGCCCGAGGACATCGCGTCTGCGGACTACTGGGTACGCCACGTCCGGCAGGCCGTGCGGTTCGCCGACGGCATCCGCCGGTTGGAGGCGGAAGGCGTCACCCGCTACCTCGAGGTGGGCCCGGACGGCACCCTGACCGCCATGGCCGCGCAGAGCCTGTCTTTGGACGGCGGGCTGCTGGTCCCCGCCCTCAGCAAGAACCAGCCCGAGGACCGGGCGTTCACGGCGGCGATGGCGGGCCTGTACGTCCACGGGGCGGCCGTGGCCTGGCCGGCGCTGTTCGCCGGGGCCGGGACCCATCCGGCCGGGACCCAGCGGGTGCAGCTGCCGACGTACGCCTTCCAGCGTCGGCACCACTGGCTGCCGACCTCGGGCCCCGCCTCGGCCGGGCTCGCGGCGGCGGGCCTGGGCGCCACGCGCCACCCGCTGCTGGGAGCCGCCGTCGAACTCGCCGATGCGCGCGGCATCCTGCTGACGGGCCGGCTCTCCCTGCAAGCTCAGCCCTGGATCGCCGATCGCAAGGTGGCGGGGGCGGTGGTGATGCCGGAGACGGCGCTGGTGGAGCTTGCGGTCCGGGCCGGGGACGAGGTGGGATGCGGCCTCCTCCAGGAGCTGACGGTTCAGACCCCGCTGCTGCTGCCCCCCAGGGGAACGGTCCAGCTGCAGATCCTCGTCGGTGCCGCGGACGAGGCCGGGCGGCACGCGGTGACGATCCATTCCAGGCCGGGCGACGAGGAGTTGGAGCCCGCCTGGACGCGCCATGCCGCGGGGGTGCTGGCACGCGAGGCACCGGTCCCCTCCTTCGATCTCGGTGTGTGGCCGCCGGAAGGCGCAGAGCCCGTCTCCGTGGACCGGCTCCACGACCGGCTCGCCGCAGCCGGGTACGAGTACGGCCCGGCGTTCCAGGGACTGCGGGCGGTCTGGCGGCTCGGCGGGGACTACTTCGCCGAGGTGTCCATGGAGGAGCCGGGGCAGGAAGCCGGTACGTTCGGGCTGCACCCGGCGCTCCTGGACGCGGCCCTGCAGACGATGCTGACGGCCCTCCCGGAGGCCGACGCCGCAGAGATGGCTCTGCCCTGTGCCTGGAGCGGCGTGTCCCTGTTCGCCTCGGGTGCCACGGCCGCGCGGGTGAAGCTCTCCGGCGTGGGGACGGACACGGTCTCACTCGCCCTCGCGGACACCATGGGCCGTCCCGTGGCCACGGTGGATGCGCTCTCGGTGCGGCCTGTCCCCACGGAGGCGCTGGCGGGAGCGGGAAGCGCCCAGCGGGATGCGCTGTTCACACTGGACTGGAAACCGGTGACCGTCGTTGCGGACGCCGCGCCGATCGAGACGGCGGCGGACGCATGGGCGGTCCTGGACACGGGCGGTGCGCCGATGGCGGCCGGGCTCGCGGGGTCCGGAGTATCCGCGCAGGCGTACGCGGACCTGGCAGCCCTGGGTGCGGCCCTGGACGCGGGTGCCGCGAAGCCCGGGGTGGCGGCGCTGGTCCTCGGGCCGGACGCAGACGCAACGGGGTCCGGTGTCGCTGCGGCGGCGCAGGAGGCCACGGCGGACGTACTGGCGTTTCTTCAGGCATGGTTGGGCGACGAGCGCTTCGACGCGACGCTGCTGGCCGTGGTGACCTGCGGGGCTGTTGCCGCCGGAGCGGACGACCCGGTGTCGGACCTGGTGCATGCCCCGGTGTGGGGACTGGTGCGTTCCGCACAGTCCGAGCATCCGGGGCGCATCGTGCTGGTCGACCGGGAATCCGCGGAGGAGCTGCCGACCCAAGCGCTGCTGAGCGGTGAGACGCAGGTCGCGGTGCGGGCAGGTGAGTTGCTGACGCCTCAGCTGGCCCGGATGCGCCCGCCCGCGGACGAGGGAACGGACCCGCGGTTCAGTGCCGAAGGGACCGTGCTGATCACGGGCGGCACCGGAGGACTGGGCCAGGTGTTCACCCGCCACTTGGTGAACGTGTACGGCGTCCGGCGTCTGCTGCTGACCAGTCGCCGCGGGCCGGATGCACCCGGGGCGGCGCAGCTCCGGGACGAGTTGACCGCCCTCGGGGCCGATGTGACGGTCGAGACCTGTGACGTGGGCGACCGGGAGGCGCTGGCGGCGCTGCTGGCGCGGATACCGGCCGAACACCCGCTGACCGCCGTGGTCCACACCGCGGGGACGTTCGACGACGGGTTGCTGACATCACAGACGCCCCAGAGCGTTGCCAACGTCTTCCGGGCGAAGGTGGATGCGGCGGTGAACCTGCACGAGTCGACCCGTGGGCTCGACCTGTCGGCGTTCGTGGTGTTCTCCTCCGTCGCCGGTCTGGAGGGGAACCTGGGACAGGGCAACTACGCGGCTGCGAACACCTTCCTCGACGCCCTGGCGCATCACCGGCGGGCGGCCGGCATGCCGATGACCTCGCTCGCGTGGGGGCCGTGGGAGCAGGCCACCAGCGGGATGACCGCGCAACTGGCCGAGGCGCACATCGCGCGTATGACCCGGGGCGGCGCGCTGCCGCTGTCGACCGAGCAGGGGGTGGCCCTGTTCGACGCCGCAACAGCGGCCGACGGGGCGTTGTTCGTGGCGACCCGGCTGGACATCGCGTCGCTGCGGTCGCGTGCGGAGGCCGGCGAACTGCCCGGTCTGCTGCGCGGTCTGCTGCGAGCCCCCACCCGTCGGGCCGCCGAGTCCGGCGTCGGGGCGGCTGATTCCGGGCTCGCCAGGCGACTGGCCGCGATGGGGCAGGCACAGCGGCGCCGGGTGGTCTCGGATCTGGTGCGTACGCAGGTGGCCACGCTCCTCGGATACGACACGGCCGAACTGGTCGAGTCCGAGCGGCCGTTCAAGGAGCTGGGTTTCGACTCGGTGACCACGATCACCCTGCGGAACCGGCTGAGCCAGGAGACCGGTCTCCGGTTGCCTGCCACGCTGGTGTTCGACCATCCCACCGCAGGCGCCCTGGTGGGGCATCTGCTGTCCGCGCTCGGTATGGACGGCGACGGCGCAGCGGAGGACGTGTCCGCGGCAATGCCGCCGCTCGTGGCGGTGAACGACGACCCGGTCGTGATCGTGGGGATGGGGTGCAGGTACCCCGGCGGAGTGGACTCCCCTGAGTCGCTCTGGCAACTGGTCGCCGAAGGCCGGGAAGGGCTCGGGCCGTTCCCGACCGACCGCGGCTGGGACATCGAGGCACTGTACGACCCGGATGCGGACCGGCCCGGCACGACATACCTGCGGCAGGCCGGATTCCTCTACGACTCCGGAGAGTTCGACGCGGAGTTCTTCGGGATATCGCCGCGCGAAGCCCTGGCCATGGACCCGCAGCAGCGGCTGATGCTGGAGACATCGTGGGAGGTGTTCGAGCGGGCCGGCATCGCCCCCGCCTCACTGAAGGGCAGCCGGACCGGGGTCTTCGCCGGTGTGACGTACCAGGACTACGTGTCGGGCATGCAGATGGGGACGGCCGGCAACGTGACAGCCGGGCGGGTGTCCTACGCCTTCGGCCTGGAGGGGCCGTCGGTCGCCGTCGATACCGCGTGCTCGTCCGCGCTGGTGGCACTGCACCTGGGTGCCCAGGCGCTGCGGTCGGGCGAGTGCGACCTGGCTCTCGCCGGTGGGGTCACCGTCATGTCGCAGCCCGATCCCTATCTGGCGTTCAGCCGGGAGAGGACGCTGGCCTTGGACGGGCGGTGCAAGCCGTTCGCCGCGGGCGCGGACGGGACGAACCTCTCCGAGGGCGTCGGTCTGCTGCTGCTCGAACGACTCTCCGACGCCCGGCGCAACGGTCACACAGTGCTGGCCGTTGTCGCAGGTAGCGCGGTGAATCAGGACGGAGCCTCCCACGGGCTCACCGCGCCGAACGGCCTGGCCCAGCAGCGGCTCATCCGGCAGACGCTGGCGAGCGCGGGGCTGTCCGCCTCGGACATCGATGCGGTGGAAGCCCATGGAACGGGTACGCCGCTGGGCGACCCGATCGAGGCGCAGGCACTGATGCTGACGTACGGACAGGGCCGTGAGCCCGGCCGGCCGTTGTGGCTGGGATCGATGAAGTCGAACTTCGGGAACAGCCAGGCGGCGTCGGGTGCGGGTGGCGTCATAAAGATGATCATGGCCATGCGTCATGAGCTGCTGCCGGAGAACCTGCACACGGACGAGCCCACGCCGCACGTGGACTGGTCCCAGGGCGACGTCCGGCTGCTGTCCGAACAGACGGCCTGGCCGAGCAGTGGCCGGCCCCGCAGGGCCGGGGTGTCGGCGTTCGGTATCAGCGGCACCAACGCGCATGTGATCATCGAGCAGGCTCGCGACGAGGACGGCTCCGCAGCCGGCTCGTTCGGTACGCAGAGCACGGGCGGGCAGTCCGGCTCGGGAGATGACTGGTCCGAGCTGTCGGTGGTTCCGCTGCCCGTCTCCGCCCGGAGCGCGGATGCGCTCCGGGGACAGGCGGCACGGCTGTGCTCGTTCCTGGAGGCCGATCCGAAGTTGCGGCTGAGCGATGTGGGCCTGTCCCTGGCCACGACCCGGTCCGCGCTGGAGCACCGTGCGGTGGTCCTGGCCTCCGGGCGGGAAGCGGCCCTGCGGGAGCTGCGGACGCTCTGCGAGGGCGATCCCGGCGGCACGGTGGTGCGAGGCAGGGCCAGATCCGGTGACAACGCCCCCGCGGTGGTATTCGTCTGCCCGGATCCGGGGCGGCGGGTGCCGGGCCCGCTGACCGCGGCGGCCGCGCAGCTGCTGGAGTCCTCACCCGCGTTCGCCGAGTCGATGGCCCACTGCGAACGCGCGCTGTCCAGTTACGTGGAGTGGTCGCTGCTGGAGGTGGTGTCGGGATCGGCGGAGCCGGGATGGCCGGACCGGGTCGACATCGCCCTGCCCGTCCAGTGGGCGGTGACGGTCTCGCTCGCCTCGCTGTGGCTCTCCTACGGAGTCGCGCCGGCGGCGGTGGTCGGCCATTCCCAGGGGGAGATCGCGGCGGCCTGTGTGGCCGGTGCCCTCTCGCTGGAGGACGGCGCGCGGGCGGTGGCACTGCACAGCAGGGCGCTCGCCTCCCAACGGCTGTGCGGGGGTGCGGTGTCGGTCGCCCTGCCGCTCGCGGAGGTGCAGGCCGGTCTGGCGCGGTGGGAGGGAAGGATCTCGGTGACCGAGGTGAACGGACCGGCCTCTGTTGTGGTGTCCGGCGAACCGGACGCACTCGACGAACTGCTCGCCCAGTGCCGGGCCGACGGTGTCCCCGCACAACAGGTGCCCGGGAAACGGCCGTTGCCCTCACAGGTCGAGCAACTGCGCGAGGAGCTCGTCGAGGCGCTGTCGGACATCCGGCCGGTGCACGCGCAGGTGCCGTTCTGCTCGACGGTCACGGGCGGATGGCTGGACACGGCCGGGCTGGACCCGGAGCACTGGCTCGCGCACCTGCGGGAGCCAGTGCGATTCGCGGATGCCGTACGCACGCTGCTCGACAGCCGGCACGGCGTGTTCGTCGAGCTGGGCACGCACCCGGTGCTGGCCGGCGCGGTCTGTGAGACCGCGGAGGAGGCCGGGGCGGCCGCGGTAACGGTGTGCTCGGAAGAGGCCGGCCAGGGAGGTGCCCCCCTGATGGCGGCGGCGATGGCCGAACTCCATGTGCACGGGGTCGAGGTGGACTGGCGCGCGGTGTTCGCGGGCTCCGGAGCCCGCCGGGTGGACTTGCCGACGTACGCCTTCCAGCGCCGCCACTACTGGATGAAGCCGTCCGCACTGCCGTCCGCCGCCGTCGGCGCGCCGCACGGTCCCGGGCGGGCCGACCACCCGTTGCTGGATACGGCGGTGGAACTGCCCGATGCGGACGGCTGGCTTCTCACCGGCCGTCTCTCGCTGACCTCGCACCCGTGGCTCGCGGAGCATGCAGTCGTCGGCATCGTGCCGCTGCCGACGTCCGTATTCGTGGAACTCGCGGTCCGGGCCGGTGACCAGGTCGGTTACGACCACGTGCATGAACTGACCGTGGAAACCCCGCTGGTGCTGCCCGAGCGAGAGGGCGTTCGGCTGCGGCTGACGGTCGGAGCGGAACAGGAACAGGAACAGGAACAGGAGCAGGGCCGGCGCACACTGCGCGTGTTCTCCCGGCCGGAGGCCGCGCTTCCCGGGGAGCCCTGGACGCGTCACGCCACTGCCATCCTGGCCCGGACCGCCCCGCACGTGCCGTTCGACCTCGAACTGTGGCCGCCCGCGGAGGCGGAGCCGCTGGAACTCGACGGCTTCTACGACGCCCTGTCGCAGGCGGGTGTTGTGTACGGGCCGGCCTTCCAGGGGCTGCGGGCGGCATGGCGCCGGGGCGACGACCTCTTCGCGGAGGTCGTACTGCCGGAGGAACAGCGCGAACAGGCGGCCCGGTTCGGTCTGCACCCCGCCCTGCTGGACGCCTCGCTGCATGTGCTGGCATCCGGGGCGGACGACGGCCGGGCGCCGGGGCTTCCGTTCGCGTGGCGCCACGTGGCGCTGTACGCCTCGGGCGCCTCCTCGCTGCGGGTGCGGCTGTCCTGGACGGAACCGGACGTGATCACGGCGGCGGTGGCCGACGACACCGGACTGCCGGTCGCGTCGATCGGCGCTGTCGCACTCCGGCCGGTCGCCCCCCGGCAGCTCAGGAGCGCTCGCGCGGAGCAGCGCAGCCGGTTGTTCCGGCTGGACTGGCTCGAAGCGGCGTGCAACACGCCTGAGTCCGGGGCCCGCTGGGCCGTGGTCGGCCATGACGCCCTGGCAGCCAGGCCGTCACTGATGAAGGCCGGGGTCTACACGGAGATGTACGCGGATCTGGCCGCGCTGGGCACGGCGCTCGACGCCGGAGTTCCTGCGCCGGAAGCAGTGATCGTCAGCGGCCTGCAGGAGTCTGCGGCATCTGCCGCCCGCCGGGCCCTGGAACTCGCCCAGGACTGGCTCTCCGACGAACGGTTCGCCTTCTCCAGGCTGGTGTTCCTCACCCGGGGGGCAGTGGTCGCCGGTGACAGCGCTGCCGGTCCGGATCTGGCCGCCGCACCGCTGTGGGGTCTCATCCGCTCGGCACAACTGGCGGACCCCGGGCGGTTCGTCCTGGCCGATCTGGACGGACACCGTGCGTCCTGGCGTGCGCTGCCTGCGGCGCTGGCGGCCCAGGAGCCCCAACTGGCGCTGCGCAAGGGCACCCTCAGGGTCCCCCGACTCATCAGGACGCAGGCTCCCGCGGCCTCGGTGGGCGCCGCCTTCCCGTCCGGCCCGGAAGGCACCGTCATGGTTACCGGTGCCACCGCGACGCCAGGTGCGGCCGTCGCCCGGCACCTGGTCGCCGAGCACCAGGTGCGGCGGCTGCTTCTCACCGTCCGGCCGGGCCTCGAAGACAGTGCCGACGTTGCCGCGCTCAAGAACCGGCTCACCGCCCTCGGGGCTCACGTCACGGTGACCGGCTGCGACCCGGCCGACCGCGACGCGCTGGCCGGGCTGTTGGCCGGGATCCCGACGGAGCACCCGCTGACGGCGGTCGTGCATGCGGCGGGCGCGCCGGACGGTGCCGAAGCTGCCGCAGCGACCCCCGGAGGCCTCGACGCGCTGCTGCGCCCGGGCATCGACGCGGCCCTGAATCTCCATGAGCTGACCGCCGATCAGGATCTCTCCGCATTCGTGCTGTTCTCTTCCGTCGAGGGGACTCTGGGAGCTCTCGGCCGGGGCGGCCACGCGTCACTCAGCGCCTTCCTGGACGCACTGGCGCAGCACCGGCGGGCGGGCGGCCGTGCCGGTCTGTCGCTGGGCTGGGGTCCGTGGGACGCGGGGGACGGCGCGGAGCCGGCGGGGGCAGACCCGCGCAGGGCGCTGCACGCAGGTCTGGCCGAGCTGTCCTGTGCGGAGGGCCTGGACCTGTTCGATACAGCCTGCCGTCTGGACACGGCAGCCGTCGCGCCGGTGCGGTTCGACCTCGCGGCCCTCGACCCGGAGGAGGTCACCGGTGAGGGTTCCGCTCTGCTCCGCGGTCTGCTGCGGACGCCGACCCGGCGCTCCGCAGGGCAGCCGGGCAGTCCGTCGGGAGTCCTCAGCCTCCTGAAGCGACGTCTGGCGGGTCTGCCCGACCCCGAGCGGGACTCCCTGCTGATGGACCTCGTACGGGCGGACGTGGCGACCGTACTGGAGTACCCGTCGTCCGACGCGGTGGAGATGACACGGGCGTTCAGGGAGATCGGGCTCAACTCGCTGACCGCCTTCGCCCTGCGCAACCGGCTGCGGGAGACCACGGGGCTACGCCTACCGGCGGCGCTCCTGTTCGATCAGGACACTCCTCAGCGGCTGGCATCGCACCTCAAGGAAGAGCTTCTGCGCCCCCGGGCCGCAGTGGACCCGCAACACTAGGGAAAGGCAGTAAATGAAGACAGACGGCGTCTACGTCGACACAGTCGGGGTGCACCTTCCGGACGAGTGGGTGAGTGCGGAGAAGGCAGTCGAGGAGGGCCTCTACGATGAATACTCGATTCAGTACGGCACCGGGCTGACCGGTGCCTACATCGCCGGCGACCTCCCGGCGGTCGACATGGCGGTCTTCGCCGCGCGGCAGGCACTCGGCCGGTCGGAAGAGGACGTCGACTCCCTCGACTTCCACATCCACTGCACCTCCGTACAGCAGGGGCCCGAGACGTGTCACCTGCCCGGCTACATCCTGCGGGAGCTCGGAGCAGGCGACGTTCCCAGCGTCGACGTACGCCACCATTCCAATGGGATGCTCGGGGCGTTCGAGATCGCCGTCGGGCAGATGACGGGTGCGGCGGCGGCCTCCTCGGTGCTGGTGACCGGGGCGGAGAACTTCACCTCCCCCATGATCGACCGCTGGAAGGGATTCGGCACGGGCTTCACCGCGAGTGACGCCGGCGCCGCCGTGCTCTTCAGCGGCGAAAGCGGCTGCGCGGCGCTGCGGGCGATCAATTCCGGCACGCTGCCGGAGCTGGAGCAGTGGCACCGCGGTGAGGAGTCCCTGCTGCCGTTCCGGGAGAAGACCAACGGTGCTTCGAGCGTTCTTGAGCTGCTCTCGTATTTCAACCAGCATGTCGTCCCGCTGGACAAATGCATGGAGATGATCCGGGACTTCGAACTCGAGATCGTGCACCGGTCGCTAGTCGATGCCGGTCTCAACGCCTCTGATCTCGCATGGGTGGTGGCGTCCAACACCGACGCGCGCATGATCGACCAGATGAAGATGCAGCCCCTCGGGCTGCCGATGTCACGCTCCAACTGGGAATTCGGCAGGATCTTCGGGCACATGGGTGGTTGTGACATGGCCGTGTCGCTCAACCATCTGCTGACGACCGGACAGGTGGCCCCGGGCGACCACGTCCTGATGACGAGTTCGGGGCCGGGCTGGGTCTCCTCCTCGGCAGTGCTCACCATCCTCGACGTGCCGTCCTGGGCCCGGCAGGAGGCTTCGGGCAATCCGGCCTGAGGCCACAACGCAACGGCCCGGCACCTCAGCCGAGGTGCCGGGCCGAGCTGTCGACGGGCGTCACGGCTGACGCGTGGCGTACACCATGAAGTAGTGGAAGACCTCGGGCAGGTCGGCGCGTTCGACGGTGACGGAGAAACCGTGGCTTTCCAGGATCCCGGTGATCGTGTCGAGTCGTCCGTCGAGGTCCTGGACCTCGATGACGGTCTGCCTGATCCGCTGCCAGTCGTCCGCGTCCAGGCCCTCCAGGACGTCCAGTTCGGCTCCCTCGACATCGACCTTGAGCAGATCGACCGGGCCGTCCGGAGCCCACTCGCGAAGGACCGTGGACAGCCGGTCGACCTCGACGTCGACCTCCACGCCCTGCATCACACGGTCGACGGCCTCCTGCCCGATCTGCTGGACGGTGACGTCCTGGCCGACCTTCTTCTGCTCCGGATAGCGGGTCGAGTTGCCGGGGATCGCCGGATAGAAGGTGAAGCGCACCCCCGGCTCGTGCTTCAGCCCGAGCGCCATCCTGCGGGTGTCGACGCCTTCGACGCCGTGGGCGTCGAGGTTCTTCAGCAGGGCCTCGTGGATGTCCGGGATCGGCTCCAGGGCGAGCACCTGCGCGCCGGGAAACTGCTGCTTGACGAAGATGGTGAATAGCCCGACATTCGCACCGGCGTCGACGATCCGCGACGAGTCCGAGAGCTCGATGCCGTGCCGGAGATAGGTGCGGTCCTCGAATATCTCGTTGTAGATGAAGCCGATCTCGGAGAACAGCACCCCCTCCGCCTGCGGTACGAAGAACGAGACGCCGTCGGCGACCTGTACAGACCTGATGTCGGTCATGAGGGATTCTCCCGGAACGGTGTGTAGTGCCGCAGGTCATTGGCGCCCGCTGTGGAAGCGTGCACCAATGAGCCCCGGCATTCTCCTAAAAGGGAACGTGGATTCAGGTTCGAAGGGCGGTTGATTCAGGCGTCCCGCTTCCGCAGCAGCACATAGCCGCCGATGACCGCCACGGCCACCCACAGCATCATCACGCCGAATCCGCCCAACGGGCCGTACGGCGAGTCGGAGTGCTGCACGACGCGCGCCATCGCCGCGCCCGCCTGGTCCGGTAGGTACCGGGAGACCTTCTTTGTGCCGGGCACGGACGCCAGGATCTGGGTGATCAGGAAGAAGAAGGGCATCAGGATGCCCATGGCCAGCATGGTGCTGCGCAGCATCGCCGCAACACCCATCGAGAGCAGGGCGATCAGCGCCATGTACAGTCCCGCACCGATCACCGCGCGCAGTACATGGTCCTCGCCGATCGTCGTGCTGTGGGTACCGAGCGCTGCCTGCCCGGCGAAGAAGGTGACTACGCTCGTCGCCAAGCCGACGACGGTCGCGACGACCGTCGCGACCGTGAGCTTGCAGACGTAGAAGATGCCGCGCCGCGGCACGGCCGCCAGTGAGATACGGATCATCGTGGTGGTGTACTCGCTGCCGACCACCAGCACACCGAACGCGACCATCGCGAGCTGGCCCAGTACCCCGCCGGTGAAGGCGGTACCGGCGGCGTCGAAGGACAGTTGGTCGGCCTTCGGCAGATCGTCGAACTGACTGTTGGACAGAGCGCAGATCAGGGTGCCGAATCCGACGGTGATCACAAAGGCGGCGGCCAGCGTCCAGCCGGTGGAGCGGACCGACTTGATCTTGACCCACTCCGAGTGGAGGACCGCGGACAGTGCGGGCATGTCAGGCATCCTTTCCGCCCGGCTCGGTGCGGTACTCGGCCGCTTCCCCGGTCATCCTCATGAACGCCTCCTCCAGCGAGGCGTGGTGTGTGCACAACTCGTGCAGCGGCACCTGCTGTTGCCAGGCCAGTTCGCCCAGCCGCTCCACCGGGACGTCGGACACCTCGAAGGCGCCCTCTGAGGTCGTCCGCGGCGTGATGCCGGCATCGGCGAGCGCGTCATGCAGCTTCTCCGGCTCCGGGGTGCGGATCCGGACGTACGAGTGGGAGTTACGAGCGATGAAGTCGGGCATGGGCGTGTCCGCCAGCAACCGGCCCCGGCCGATGACCACGAGGTGATCCGCCGTGAGCGCCATTTCGCTCATCAGGTGGCTGGAGACGAAGACCGTGCGTCCCTTGGCCGCCAGATCCTTCATCAGCGTGCGGATCCAGACGATGCCCTCGGGGTCGAGCCCGTTGACCGGCTCGTCGAACATCAGGATTTCCGGGTCGCCGAGCAGCGCGGCAGCGATACCCAGCCGCTGACCCATGCCCAGTGAGAAGCCCTTGGAGCGCTTTCTGGCCACCGAGGCGAGCCCCACCTCTTCCAGCACCTCGTTCACCCGGGTGAGCGGAATACGGTTGCTCACCGCCAGGCACTCGAGGTTGTCGTAGGCGCTGCGCCCGCTGTGCATCACCTTGGCGTCCAGCAGCGCGCCGACGTGCCGCAGCGGCTCCTTCAGCTCGGCGTAGCGCTTGCCGCCGATCCGCACATGGCCGGACGTCGGGCGATCCAGGTCGAGCACCATGCGCATCGTGGTGGATTTACCGGCCCCGTTGGGACCGAGAAAGCCCGTGATGGAACCGGGCCGGACCGAGAACGTGAGGTCGTCGACCGCCACCTTTTTCCCGTACCGCTTGGTCACGCCCGTAAGGTCGATCATTCGGCCAAGGTAGGGGGCCCGTCCAAGGCGTGTCTGGGGGGTTCCCAGGACCTTTAGGAGTTTGTTCAGTTGTTTTTCAGCGCCTCGCCCGGTCACCCGGGAGGTCCACGCCGAAATCTCGTAGAACTCGATCACACCGTCCGACTTGTAGCGCCGCGCATCGGTTCCGAAGATGGAGGCCAGGGTCACGGTTCCGCCTCGAGAGGAGAGTCCGGTGGTTGTCCCTTTGCGCGGCCCGCTCCCGATGCAGGCACGGGCGGCGGCCGGGCTCCCCGTACATCCAGCGGGTGCCCGGCTGCCGGCCGCCTTGGGGGCTACTCGGCCATGTAGGTGCAGCCCGTCCAGACGAACACCTGGAGCGTCTGGCCGTTCTGCCGGACGATTTCCGTCGTCGGCTCAAAGTGCTCGTAGCGGTTGCCGCATGCGAGCTTGAGCTTGGAGGTCACGTCCTTTACGTAGCGGACCCTCTCCTTGTCCGCGACCAGGTTGGGGCCACCGCGAAGCAGTACATTCATTTCGTTCATCAGCATGGCCAACTGCCCTTCTTCAAGGCCGTTCGACTGCTCACCGACCGATTTCCGGGAAGGCGATTCACTACAGGCCATTGGAGCAGCGGCAGCGCTCGGGAAACCCCTAAAGGGTTCCGTGAGGCAGGCCTCGCACGGAGTCCCGGTACGTCGGCCGCGGGGACGCCTAACCTCGATTCGTCAGCGGGATTTGGTCGCTGGCCTGCTCGGCAGTTCGCCCGTAATGTCCCCGGGCCGTTCGGGGTGGGCCGTCGCGTGATTACGTCAGCTAGTGGGCGAGCAGTTCACGGTCCGCGAGCGTAGGCTGGAGATCACGTTCCGCGAGCATGGCGCCGAGGCTTGCACGCGCGTCCAGGTAGCCGCAGGAGCGGGCGCCGGCAGGCGTGATCAACTACCGGTGCATCCCCTGGTGACGATGGTGTTCCGCCAGTTGCGGGCTTTCAGAGGCCATGAACCTAACCAGACAGCGGCATGGGAGGTCGTTATGGGCACCGCAAAGCAGGACGGCGCAACGGACGTCGATGAAGAGCCGACCATGGATATGAATCTTGAGGTCGTCGTGATGCCGGTGGCTGACGTCGATCGTGCCCTGCGCTTCTACCAGGGCTTGGGGTGGAGGCTCGATGCGGACTACGAGGCGGGCCCGGAATTCCGGATTGTGCAGCTGACGCCTCCGGGGTCGGGATGCTCGATCCACTTCGGCCGCGGAGTCACCCCTGCGGCAGCAGGCTCCGCCCAGGGCATGTACCTCGTCGTCCAAGACCTCGACCAAACCCGCGCCCGACTGATTAGCCAGGGTGTCGAGGTCAGCGAGATCTTCCACCGCGTCTACGACACCGGCGCCCAAGAACAGGTAGACGGCCCAGACCCCAATGGTCTCAGCTACGGCTCGTACGCGACGTTCAGCGACCCGGACGGCAATGGGTGGCTGCTTCAAGAGGTCCGAGTGCGACAGCCTGGACGATGACGGCCGCAGAACCGAGAAGATCACGCCACGGCGATCACCTGCGTGAGACCTGTCAAAGACCGAGGCAGGACAATCCCACGCCGCATCCCCCAGCGGCCGTGCGGCACGCGCTTCACGCGAGCGCACCGGCATAGACCATAGACGCAGTCACCACCGCTATCCGATCAGGACGGGCCGGGACGGTTGTTCACCCCGAACCGGGGGCTCTGCGGACGCTCCTACCGCTGGTCCCGCCGTCGTCCACTCACACGTCCTGTGATGCGGAGCGTCCACGGAAATGGGACTCTTGAAGCTCAGCCTCGGGGTACGGGTCACCGACTCGAGATTGCCTGCTCAGCAGGAGGACCGCCCATGATCAGAGTTATGCGGCCGCTTCTTCACGGCGCTGTTGCGGGACTCGCCGGTACGACCGCGCTCAATATCGCAGGTTATGCCGACATCGCGCTTCGAGGCCGGCCCATCAGCGATACACCTGAGATCACAGTGCGTAGCCTTGCCGCGAAGCTCCGTATTCGAATCCCCGGGGACGATCAGATCCTGGAGAACCGGATCGCTGGCCTTGGCTCCTTGACCGGATACACCGTGGGGCTGGGCATGGGGGCGGCGCTGTCATTGGCACAGGCTGCTGGTTGGCCTCCGACGAAGGCTTCCCGCTATGTCGTTGCGTCTCTCTTTGCCCTAACTGTCACAAATGCGCCGATTATTCTTTTGGGAATCACGGATCCACGGACCTGGGCAACCTCGGACTGGGTCTCAGACGTCATCCCGCATGTTCTCTATGCGGTAGTCACAGTCCGCGTCCTTGACAAGCTGGAAGCAGCGGGCCACCAGCTTTGATGGCCAGATCCCGCTATGACGCCCTCGGACAGTCCTTCACCCAAACCTCGATTCGTCAGGGGTGATCACTGTTCTCGCGCAATCTTGACCAGGACCGTGTCATCCATGCTGTCCAGCAGCCTGCGCAGAGTGCAATCCGAGGCCGGGGAGCCGAACACACCGGCCTGATGGGCGAGCAGGGCCTCCGCCTCGGACAGGTTTCGCGCCCCGAGCACCAGCGCCACCGCGAGCTGGACAAGCACCGCACCCCGCCCGAGGAAGTTCACCGCCCTGCGGCAGCACCCGCTCCAGCCCGTCCGTCAGCCCGGCCCGTACACCGGCGCAACAGCACCGCACCGGCTCAATAGCCAGGGCTAACTCCAGGAAGGGTGGCCCGCCGACGCCGACGCCGACTTCGCAGTGAGCAGCGCGTCGCGCAACTGGACCCGACCGGTGATGCCCAACTTGCGGTAGCTGCTGGTCAGGTGAGTCTCGACGGCCCGGGGCGTGACGAAGAGTGCTTGCGCGATCTGGTGGTTCGAATGCCCCGTGGCCGCCATCCCGGCTATCTGGTACTCGCTGGCTGTGAGCGGCTGCCGTTCCTGCCGTTGCCCACGTCGTGGCCGGGCACCCGTGGTGCGCAGGGCCGCTCTGGTCTTCTCCGACAGGGCGGTCGCGCCGCACTCTTCCGCCAGGTCGAACGACCGGCGCAGCGTCGTACGCGCCGTCCCCGTGTCCCCCGCGCGCAGTTGCGCCGCTCCGAAGTCGTAGAGTGACTTGGCCAGTTCCAGGGGTGCGGGGGAGTCCTCCAGCAGGTCCACGGCCTGGCCGAGAAGGTCGAATCCGGCGTCGCCCCCGGTGACCAGCCCCAGATGTCGCAGGCTGACCCCGATCACGCGTGCCGTGCCCCAGTTGCGCGAAAGACGCAGTTCCTCGGTGGCCATCTCGATGGCCTCCTGTCGTTTGCCCAGGGCCGCGTACGCGAGCGCGGCCTGCGACCGCCAGGCGGTCACCGCCGGGTTCACCAGTCTCACCGCGTCCTGGCGTCCGCCGCAGTAGAGCAGGGTTTCCAGCGCGGCCTCGGTGTCTCCCGAAACGAGCTGCCAGCGGCCCTGGGCCAGCAGATACGGACCGCGGTCCCACACCGCGTCGGGACTGTCGTAGCGGCGGTTCGCCGCCAGCACCTCTCCGGCCGCTCGGAGGTCCCCCAACTCGATCAGGTTGTTGACGATGAGAGCCGCTATCGGAAGGGTCGAGTAGCCGAGGTCGGGTGAACGGTCGAGCAGCGCCTGCGCCTGCATCAGCGCGTCCACCACCCGTCCCTGTCGTGAGGCCGCCGAGGCCTTCCCGTACGACGCACCGATGGAAATGCGCTGGGCCCCGCAGCGTGTGGCCTGGTCGCTCAACTGGTCGTACCAGGTGACGGCTTCCTGCAGCCGGTCGGTCGTGATCAGCCCGAGGGTCGAGAGGACGAACAGCATCTCCGTCGGCCCACTGAGATTGATGCCGCCGCGCAAGGCGCGGTCGGCCAGTTCGTTGGCGTGCGCCGCGCTCTCGTGGCCCGCCATGGCGTGGATCAGTGAAGCCGCCAGCACTGCGCGTTCGCCCGGGGTGTTCCCGCGCAGCGAGGCAGGGGACACACTCGCGATGAGCGGGCCGACCAGATCGATCGTCGTCTGGTCCTCGTACGCCACCTGGATGAGCTGTGCCTTGAGATGAAGCAGCAGTTCGCGCTGCGGGCAGTTCTCCGCCGGGTCTTCGAGACCGGCCACCGCCTGCTGGAGCACCGTGACGGCCTCCGGGCCGCGCTGTGTCATCTGCAGCGCGGCTGCGAGCATCGCCGAGACCCGCCCGCGGACCGCCGGATCCTCGATGATGAGCAGGCTCTCGCGCAGCCGGCCCACCGCGGTATGCGGCACCAGCATCAGTTCGTCGGTGCCCAGCTCGACGAGGACCGCGGCCCGCTCGTACTCGGACAGCGGTTCGCCCAGGGCCCGTTGCAGATAGCGGACCGCGGCGTCGGGCGCGCCACGGTGCCGCGCGACGCGCGCCGCGTCCTTCAGCACCTCGGCCGGCCAGCTGCCCCCCGCGCCGGGCTCGCAGTGCATGAGGTGCGCGGCGACCTGCTCACTGGAGGCGCCTTCCTGGTGAAGAATGCGGGCGGCCCGTACGGATCCGGCGGCCAGGTCGTCGGGGGTCATCGTGCCCTCGATGATGGCGGTCCGGATCAGCGGGTGCCTGAACCGCGTCGGGGCGTCCTCGTGCAGTACGCCGATGCGGCGCAGCACCAGCTCGTGCCTGGCCACCTCGGACGCGCCCAGCCCGGAAAGTGCCGCGGCGACGCGGGTGGGAGTGTCGTCGCCGAGAATGGCCAGGGCGCGGGCGAGTTCGACCGTATCCTCGATCTGGCGGCCGACGCGGTGGAGCACGGTGCGGGCGAGGACGTGCCCTCGGAATTCCTCCACGGCCGCGATGTGCTCCGCGTAGGGCGGCACCCGGTTGTCGACGAGGGTGCGCAGCAACTCCACCAGCAGCAGGGGGTTCCCCTCGGACGCCTGCTCGCAAGCATGGCAGAACGCGTCGTCCGCGTCGCCGTCCGTGGCAGCGCGCACGATCACGGCCACGTCCGGGCCGGTGAGTGGTGAGAGGGGGATGAGCCGGCAGTCGGGCTGGGTGGCGATCTCCGTGAGCTGGGGGCCGGTCGGGTGTTCCTCACCCGACCGTTCCGTGAGGACCAGCAGAACGGGCAATCCTTCGATGCGGCGGGTGATGTAGGAGATCCAGCGCAGCGACGGCGCGTCGCACCAGTGGGCGTCGTCCACGACGATGACGAGCGGGCCGCGGGCTGCGAGATGGATGAGGAACCAGTACAGACCGTGCAGCAACGCGAACGAGGCATCGCTCCGTACCGGGCCCTCCTCCGGACTGCCGTCGTCCGTGCCCAGCGTCCGGGCAGCGAGCTCCGCGGGCCCGGCGAGCAGTTCTGCGCGCTCCTTCTCGTCAGCGTCGGCAAGGACCGGGGCGAGTAACTGGCGTACCAGCGAGAACGCGAAGTCCGTACGCGTCTGGCCGCAGGTCGAGCGCAGGACGCGCATGCCGTTCCGGCGCTCGATGCCGACCCAGGCATCCACGAGTGAGGTCTTGCCGATCCCGGCCCCGCCCTGGACGACAGCCACACCGGCGCGGCCGTCGCGCGCACCTGCGGCGAGGGTTCGCAGAACTGCCAACTCGGCATCCCGGCCGACCAGCCCGTCAGTACCGCTGCCGTCGGAATCCCGGGAGGGCTGAGTCGGGTCTGCCATCGTCGCCGCCGTTTCTGCATCGTCCCCCTCGGAACGCCACGCTGCGTGCCGGGCAGGTGGCGACCACCCTAGTTGCAGCGTGTGTTCCGCTTGTGGCGGGAACGAAAATTCGACCGCAGCTGCCCGGGCGGGACCGCGGAGGGCGGCGCCGGCCTGCTCAGCGGGGACCCGTCACCTCAGTCCCGGAAGTGTCCAGGGCCTCGGCGCGGTCTCTGCCGCCTCGTCGGCGTTGGAGTTCAGTCAGGTGATCACGACGCACGGCCGGACACGGCGGTGGAGGCGAAGTGATCGCCGAGCAGCCTCATGACCTCGGTCTGCTGATCGGTGAGATAGAAGTGCCCGCCCGGCAGGACCTGTAGGTCGAATCCGCCCCTGGTGTGATCTTCCCAGGCCAGGGCCTCCTCGAGGGAGGTCTTCGGGTCCTCGTCCCCCACGATCGCGGTCACGGGGGAGTTCAGCACCGCCCCCGGCTCACAGCGATAGGTCTCGATCGCCCGGTAGTCGCAGCGCAGTGCCGGCAGGACCATCCGCAGCATCTCCTCGTCGCCGAGGACTCTGGCGTCCGTACCGCTGAGCGTCTTCAACTCGGAGACGATCCCGTCGTCGTCGCGCTGGTGCACGTTCTCGTCGCGGTAACGGGAGGGCGCCCGGCGCCCGGACGCGAACAGCCGCAGCGGCGCCACGCCTTGGTCCTCCAGGCGCCGGGCGACCTCGAACGCCACCAGTGCGCCCATGCTGTGGCCGAAGAAGGTCAACGGCCGGTCGGTCCAGGGCCGGAGGGCGTCGACGACGTTGTCGGCCAGCTCACCGATCGTGTCGATGCCTGCTTCCGTGCGCCGGTCCTGCCGGCCCGGGTACTGCACGGCGAGTACGTCCACGGCCGGGCTGAGCGCGGAGGCCACCGGGAAGTAGAAGCTCGCCGAGCCCCCGGCATGGGGAAAGCAGACCAGGCGGTCACCCGCGTCAGGAGCCGGATGGAAGCGCCGGCACCACAGACCCTCGTCCACAGAGGATGAACTCATGGGGCTGATCCGTCCTTTCCAGTAGACCGGCGCCTCGGGAGTCGGTACGAAGCGGGCGACGGTTGTCCCGAGCCGATCGGGAGATGCGGGCTGTTGCCCTGGACATATCCAGGCAGTGCGGGCTCCGCGGCGCAAGGGCTGTCCGCAGGATGCGGGGGAAGTCTGGTCATTTCCCCCGTACTTCACGGGCGGTCTTCGACTTCGGTGGTCCGCTGCGCGGGCGCGACCTAGTCTCACCCTGGCCAAGCACGGCGAGTGGCTGCTCTGCGCCGAAGTCTCGCGAGGTCAACCACCACAGGTGCACCGACGGGAGACCGCGATGATCGACGAGCTGCTGCCCGACTCGGCCTCCGTGGCGGAGCTCTTCGGCGACCCGCCGGCCGGAGCGCTTCTGAGCCAAGAGGAGTCCTTCGTCTCTCGCGCGGTTGACAAGCGCAAACGGGAGTTCGCGGCAGGCCGCTGGTGCGCCCGCCGGGCAATGGCCGGGATCGGCGTGCCGCCCGCACCGATTCTGCCGGGGCCGCGTGGGGAACCGCGGTGGCCGTCCGGGGTCTTGGGGGCCATCACCCACTGTGACGGGTACGCCGCCGCCGTCGTGGCGCGGCAGGGGGACGTGCTCTCTCTGGGTGCCGACGCGGAGCCCGCGAGTCCACTGCCGGACGGGATCCTGGAGGCCGTGGCGCTGCCCGGGGAGCGTGCCGGGCTTCTCCGGTGCCGTCGCCACGATCCGTCGTTGCCCTGGGACCGGCTCCTGTTCAGTGCCAAGGAGTCCGTGTACAAGGCGTGGTTCCCGATGACCGGGCGTCCGCTGGAGTTCGAGGACGCGTTCATCACCTTCGACCCGGACGGCGGGACCTTCACCGCACAGCTGCTGGTGCCCGGATGGCGGCTCGGTGACTCCGTGCTGACCGGATTCGAGGGGCGCTGGGCCGTGCGGGCGGGCCTGGTCATGACGGCAGTCGCCGTACCCTCCGATCGCTCACGCCCGGCGCACGGAGCCGGGATGGCGATGGGGGCACGGCGCTGACAGTCTGCACACCCTGACGCCGACGGCCCACGTGGCGAAGCCGTCGGCGACGTGGTTCCGCGGTCGGGGCGTTACTGCGCCGCCCGCCCGGCGCCGAAGAAGGTATCGAGACCCCGGCGCCCGGACACCCCGAGCTTGCGGTACACGGATGTCAGATGCAGCTCCACCGTGCGCTGGGTCACGAACAGTTCTTCGGCGATCTCCCGGTTGGTCTCGCCGGCGGCGGCCAGTTGAGCCACCTGGGCTTCGCTCGGGGTCAGCGACTCCACGCCGCTCGACGTGACGGTGCGCGGTCGGGCACCGGTGGTCAGCAGCGCGTCATTGGCCTCGGCGCGTAGCACTGCGGCGCCGATCGAGTAGGCCAGATCGAGCCCCTGGCGGAGCGTCTCCCGCGCCGCCTCGGTGCGTCCGCACGCATGGAGCGCAGAGCCGTAATCGACCAGCACGTGGGCCCGTTCGAGCCGCGCGGGGGAATCCTCGAGGACGGACAGCGCTTCCTCGAGGAGGGGTAGTTTCCCGGGGCCACTCTCCGTTTCCGCGAGGAGCCGCAGACCGGCGCCGAGCGCGTCGGTCAGGTTCCCCTTCCGGGCTCGCGCCACAGCGGTCTCGGCGAGCTCCCGGGCGGGTGAGAGGGCCCCGAGCGCGAGGTGCGCACGGCCGGCCCAGGCCCACCAGGACGAGACGGCAGGGCTCGTCCTGGTCCACTGGTGCTGTCGTCTGCCTGCCTCCAGGAGGTACACCAGCGCCGCCTGCGGTTCGTGGCGGGCGAGCCGCAGCCGTCCCCTCGCACACAGGAACTCGTTCCACTGCCAGGTGTCCAGGCTCGTCGGCGGGAATTCCTGTGCGGCCGCCGCGTCGGCACCCGCGAGGTCACCGGAATCGATCAGCGCGTGTATCTGTGTCGCGATGGGCAGCGCCAGTGTGCGGCCCCAGGTTTCGGGCGGTACCACGTTCAGCGCCGATCTCGTGGCCGCCACCGAGTCGGACAGCGCGCCCACCCGGTACAGCGCCTCGGCCCGCAACGCCAGGCACAGGCCGTACAGCTGGCGCTGGCTCTCCCGGGTGCTGTCGATGACCCGCTTGTAGGCGGCATCCGCCTCGTCCGACAGGCCCGCGTACAGCAACGCCGTCGCAGCCGTGGCCAGGAAGAACGGCGAGTCGATGCCGGGCACGCTGCGCTCCAGCATCCGGCGGGCCGCGGCAGCCGACTCCTCCGCCCGGTCCTCACGTACGGCGCTGAGGCCGGCCCCGGCGGCGATCAGGGCCCGTTGACCCGGGGAGTCGCCGGGCAGGCTGATGTCGAAGGGGTACTCCTTCAGCGTCGCTCCGAAGCTCTGCAGGTCCTCCGCAGAGGCCAACAGCCGCTGCCCCTCCAGAAGCCGCTGCAGATCGCCCGTGACGTCGCGGACCGTCGGCGCCTGCTCGGCGAGCAGGCGCACCGCCTGGAGGGACTGCTCACTGCGGATCAGGCCGCTGGCCAGCGAGGTGAGCACGAAGAAGCGCGGCAGCGGTTCGTTCACGTACTCGAGAGCCGACTGCAGATGCCGGACACTGGCCTGAGGGTCCACTCCCGCCTCGGCCAGCCCCAGTTCCACGAGTACGGCCGCGTCCTCGGGCACCTTCACCTGCTCACGCAGGCAGTGCCGCAGCAGATCCACGGCCAGTGCGGGCGCGCCGCGGAACGACGCCTCGCGAGCGGCCTCCCGCAGCACGGTGACCGCCCAATCCTCGGTGGCCGGCAGCGCGGTCATCAGGAGGTGTCCGGCCACCTGCTCGGCGCGGGCGCCCACGTCCAGCATCAGGCGCGCGGCGCGCTGGTGTGCCTCCGCACGCTCCTCGGGCGGTATGTCCGCCACGATGACTTCCCGTATCAGGCCGTGGTTGAAGGACCATGTCCGGCCGTCGTCGACCTCCGAGACCAGGCCGTTGGACTGCAGTGCCTGCATCGCGGCGAAGTGGGTCGCGTCATCGAGCCCCGCCAGCCGTGCGCATACCTCCGTCATGGCCTCGTCACCCATGACGGCCATCGCGCGGGCCGCGGCCACAGCGGACTCGGGCTGTCGCCGCAGGACGGACCGGACCGCCTCGTTGAAGAACGCACCGTCGTGGGCGGTGACGTACTCCAGTCCGCCGACGCTCGGCGGCTCGCCGCCGAGCCGCAGGACGGTCAGCAGGGAGTGGACGAGCAGGGGGTTGCCGCCGGTGATCGCCAGACACGCGTCGTGGAACTCGTCGTCCGCCTCGTGGTCGAAGACGGTCTTCACCAGGTGGGCGACTCCGTCGGCGGTCAACGGACCGGGCCGCAGGATCCGGCAGAGCGGCTGTCCGGCGATGTCGTCGAGGAGCGCGGCGTCGGTCGCCTCGTCGCCGGTGCGCCGGGACAGGGCCAGCAGGATGGGGAGCCCTTCGATCCGCCGTGCGAGGTGGGTCAGGAAGCGCAGCGAGGCCAGATCGGCACAGTGCGCGTCGTCAACGACGATGACGATCGGCGCCTCATCCGCCAGGTTGCAGGTGAACCAGTACAGCCCGTGCAGAACGGCGTACGACACATCCTCGGTCAGGGGCATGACATTCCCCTGCAGGGCCTCGCTGCTGAGCGCCAGCGCGGCCGTACGGGCGCTGCCGGCCAGCAGACGTGTCAGCTGTGGTTCGTCGAGTGTGACGAGCAGCGGCTCGAAGAGCTGCCGCACCACGCCGAAGGGGAAGTCGCGCTCCAGGGCGTCGCAGCGTGCTTCCAGCACGCGCAGGCCTTCGATGTGAGGCGCGGACGTCAGGCTGCGTAGCAGCAGACTCTTGCCTATGCCGACGGGGCCCTCCAGCAGGGCGATACCGCCTGACCCTGCGCGGGCGTTTTGCAAGAGGGAGGAGAGGGCGGACATTTCCAGCTCGCGGTTGACGAGAGTCAACTGGTCCCGCTGGCACTCGAACGTTCCGATCGGCATCCCGTCGGTCATCGGGAGTCTCCTGTCCGCTACTGCGCCCGGCACGGCCGTGCCCGGCGGTCCGCCGGATGGCAAGCGTGGCCCGTCCGGTCAATTCGGGCCCGCGCGTTCTCTGTTCTGCCGGCTGGAACGCAAAGGGCTGAATGCCGGCAGCAAGGGGTGGGGCCCCGCGCGGGGACACCCGTAGGCCCGTAGCCCGGGGCAAGGCCGCTCTGTACTGTGCCGAGGTCATCCGGGGCCTAGCCGGTACCAGCCACGCCAGGGTCACCCCCGGGTGCGGTCTTGAGCCTCGGCAGGTCGGCGCCGTCCCGTACGTGGCGGCGTACGGAGGCGGCCTGGCGTGTTTCCGGGAGGACTTCGGCGCGGTGCGCCACATTCGCCGAGCGCCGCGGCCGGTCGGAATTCGCCAGGCAGAGCAGTGCGGCGAGGCATGCGCCCCGCGGGGACAGGTCTGCACCCCGCACTTCTTCGGGCAGCTGACGATGTATATCGGTCATGAAAAGCGCCCCCCATCAACATCGCGCGCCACATCTGATACGACCTTAGCCGGATCCCCCGGTCGGCAGTGGGCCATGTGCACAGCGGAAACCGGACACACTGTGTCGACGGCACATTTGCTCTGCCATCAGAGGTGTCATTCGGCGCAGCACCGAAGTGGCCATGGTGCGTATCGCTGCAGATGGCCTGAAATACGGACTGGGAAAGGGGTCGATGGCCGCGCATTCTCCGCCCTTCAGTGGTGCTCCCCGTAGATCCTTCAGTGTTACGCCCCTTCTGGCCTGGCCTGAAGGCACCGCCGACAACAACGCCGAATGGGTGCTACTGCCCGCGGCCAGGATCGCCACCTGCCGTTGAATCCCCGGCTGAGCTGACGTGGCATCAATTTGTCAGTGATGCGCTGAAGCCGGTGGGTTTCTCAGGTGTTCAGCAGCGTGTAGCACGCCACATGGAGGGCGAGCCGCTGATCGGGCGACTCGAGGTCCACCCCGCAGGCCCGGATACGCTCGATCCTGCCGAGCATGGTGTTGCGGTGCAGGCCGAGCCTGGCAGCGGCCTGGCCGGTCGAGCCCCCGCAGTCCAGCAGGGTCGCCAGCGTGGTGATGAGGACATCCGCCTTCGGGTCCGCGATCAGATCGGCGAGCAGCACCCGCGCCGCCGTCGCGACATCCGCCACCGGCAGGCAGGCCAGGACCGCGCGGGGGCCCAGTTCGGCGTACAACTCGATGGGGCCGCCACCCAGCTGCCCCGCCGCTGCCGCGGCCAGCTCCGCCTCGCCCACGGAGCGCCGGATACCGTCCATGCCCTCGCCGACCCGGCCGATGCCGACAGCCAGGCGGATGGGGACGCGGGCCGAGGCCCATTTCCGCCTGACCTGCTCCGCGACCTCGCGCGGCTCCATCCCCTCATCGGTGAACCAGGCCACCCAGCGGTTCCCCCGAGGCACGATCGGTGCGTACGGGAAAGCCTCCTGCCAGGCCGTGACCACCACGGGGACGGCCGCTTCGAAGACGGACACGTCCGGATCGGCGGGCCGCAGGGCCACGGCGACATGGTTCCCCTCGACGCGCCATCCCGCTTCGCGAGCCAGCTGTTCGGGGTCGTTCGTCCCGTCATCCCCGGAAGGCGCCTTGGCACCGTTCGCGCCGGGCACCGAGTGGGAACCCCGCAGCAGCGTCTCCAGGAGCAGGCGGTCCTTGCTCGCCTGCTGCGCGAGGGAGAGTCGCAGCCCGGCGACGGAGGCGACCAGTGGCGCCCGCGCCAGGCGCAGGATCGTCTCGACCGTCTCCACCCAGGACGGGGACCAGGCGGCGAGCTGTGCCACGAGAGCCGCCCAGGGGCGCCCGTCGGGACCGGGCACCGCGACCCGTACCCGGTACGCTTCGTTGTCCGGCCGGCCGGCGGCCGACCGCCCGGCGAGCACATGCCCGTCCTCGGTGACCAGTGCGGCGCTCACCCCCGGCACCTCCGTGTTGATCACTCCGACGATGTCCCGCAGACGCCCGTGCTCGCCGAAGAGGACGGCGCAGCGCGCCATCAGGCGGGCCCGCGCAGCTTCGGTGTCCGCGATTGCCGCCGCCAGCTCCAGCGCCTGCTGCGCCGGGTCGGCCACGGTGAAGAGGGGAATCCGCAGCCGCTCGGCGAGCTGGATCGTCGAGCTGGTCACGGCGATCTCCGCAGGGGCCACGACGCACGAGGCGTTCCGTTCCCAGGCGTGGCGCAGCACCGACTCCAGCGCCCAGATGCCGTGCGCCGCCGCCGGGTGCACAACCAGCGCCGTGTTCGGCTCGCACCGCTGCGCCTTCTCCAGCTCGGATATCAGGCTCACTCCGGTCACCGGCCGGTCCTGGTGGCGAGTGGCGAAGGAGCCTGCCCGGGCCAAGGGGCCGCAGCGCACCAGCTCCGCCACGGTCAGCGGCTCGGACGAGCGGGTGCGGTTCACCGCGGATCATCCTCGGTGGGGTGACGTACCGGGATGCCGAACGCGCGCGGTCCGGCCAGAGCGAGCCCGGCGGGCGTATGCCACTTCGGCGCCGCGGGTACCACGAGTACGTCCACATCATCGGCAACGGCCACCCACTCCAGGCCGACAATACGCAGCTTCTGACGGTCGAACAGGCACAGGTGATCCGGCACCGCGGCAGCGACCGCCCCGTCTGTCAGCGCGAGCAGTAGCTCGTTCTGCGCCTCGAGGCGGACGATCCGGTCGGTCCCGCCATGCTCGGCCACCACGATGGTGCTCGGCATGGACGGGTAGTGACGCGTGCCCTCCGATCGGCTGGCGCGCCCGATTTCCACGACCCGGCCGCTTGCCAGCACGCCCGCACCCACCGTCCGGGCCAGGTCGCCGAGCAGCGTCCGGCGGTCGGAAACCGCGGTCAGGAGTTTGCCGACCCGCATGAGCCGACTGGTGGACCCCACGATGGCGGACCGGCTCAACTGCCCGGCGGTCGCGGGGTACATGGCACAGATCATGAAACCGCCCGAGGCATCCACGACACCACGCAGCAGCGGATCCGCCCGAACCGAGCCGGTCTCCAGCACTACCACGTCGCCGGTCTGGCTCACCGCCGCGAGCGGCGTGACGGGAAGCCCTGCGAGCGCGTACGTCGTCTGGTGGATCAGCGGCAGGATCCGCCCCATACCGTCGCAGTCGACCAGCGGAAGCCCCAGCGCGGCCGCCGCGGCGATGGGGAAGAGGGCGTTGGGCCCGGCCGCGTTGAGTGACACCAAGGCGTCTATCCTGCGGCCGACACGCGCCTCCAGGGCTCGTACCACCAACACGAACTCGTCACCGCATGGGGGGAGTTCGATCAGCGGGGCGAATCCCCCGACCGCGCCCACCGCGGCACACAGGGCGTCGGGCGGGAGGTCGTCGATGTCGACCAGCGACACCGGGCCGTGCCGCTGGAGCAGCTCCTCGACACAGACCGTGACCCCGTCCACGCCTGCCGCGCCCGTGGCCGAGCACATCAGCTGGTTGCCCGCCACCATGGCCGGCAGATCCTCGGCGGATATCCGCACCGGTTTCACCGGATCGAGCGCCGTATCGTCGTTCACCGCTCGTCCTTCGGCTCGGGCCTGCTGCTCGCACGTACTTGCAGGCGGTAGAGGCTGGCGCGGAGGTAGCCGACCACCGTGGCCGCCGATCTGACGATGCGCTCGCTTCCCGGACTGGCGCCGTTCGCCGCGACCAGGGTGCGCGCCTGCTGCTCGGCCCGTGTCTGCAACTGATCGAGCTCGTCGGTGCCCTGGACCGCGACCAACAGGTCGAGCCAGGCGCCCGGTTCCGTGCAGGCAGCGCCGACGGCCCTGAGGTCGGCGCCCGGATCCACCAGCACCGGCACCTTCTCCGCGGCCCTGTGGATCTCTTGCGCGACGTGCGACCAGCCCTCGTCGAGCACGGCCACCACATCCGTAGTACGGCGGCTGTGGTCGTTGAGCAGGGTGGCGACGGCGGACGCCCCGTCCACCCGGCTCACGGTGAGTACGGGCTGCGGCGCGGACATCCGCACCCCGAAGGGCCCCGCGAGGTCGGACTCCACATGAGGCAGGCCCTCGCGTATCTGCCCCAAGGCGACGCCCGACGCGCCGGTCAGTACCACCAGCGCGTCCGCGCTGCCGGACAGTGTGGCCGCTCCGATCAGCGCGGTAGCGCCGCTCGCGGTCAGTCCGGAGACGGGGGACCGGCGCAGCCGTTCGGCGGGCACCCGGCCGCCGTCCCCCGTGGCGAACCAGCAGGACGTCCGGCCGGAGCCGAGCGACTTTGTGGCGCGCTCGCTCCGGCCGACCAGCTCCTCGGCCACATTCAGCAGCGCGGCGTTGACCACCGTCGTCGCCTCGCGCTCGAGCAGCCCCAGCCCTCCGCCCTCGTGCGACAGGCACAGCCGCAGGTCGGGGCAGCGCTCCAGCAGCCGGGCCGCGACGGCTTCTTCGTGGGTGGCCAGTGCGGCTGCCCCCGTCGCGGTGATCGCCAGTGTGGTCAGCCCCGCCGACCGGGCGTTTTCCGCGCACCGGTCGGCAGCCGCCAGATCGAGTTCGGCGAGTTCGTTGCCGAACAGGTCGTGCCCTCCGATGACGGTGTCACGCCAGGCGACCAGTGCCCCCACCAGCGGCGCAGGGTGTCTGCCGGCTCCCGGGAGGCTGCGGCGGGGCACGACCCGCACCGCTGCCACCGGCTGGGCTCGCAGGCGGCGTATCACCGTTCCGGATTCGGAGCGCGGCAGGGTGCCGGCCCCCGCAGCCTGTTCGAGGGAGGCTTTGAATACGGCGGAGACATCCCAGGTGACCGAGTCGACGGCGGCCGGAGCCGCAACGCTCAGTTCGTGAAGCAGGGTCGCAAGCGGCTCCGTCCATACCGTGGCGAGCGGAACCGAGGCCGAGGCGAGGACGTGCTCCTCGTCCACGAGCGCGGCATGTGCCCGCGAGGGAGTCAGCCGGATCCCGATGCGCATGCGGTCTCCCAGGCGTTCTCGGCGGGCGGACGGAGGCGATCCACCACATCCTGCCCGAGGAGCGCCGAAAGGGGCATGGCCTGGATGGAAGCGTCCATCGAAGGCACCTGCTCGTCGGGAGCCGATATCGAGAAGCGGCCGCCTGTGCGCTCTCCGAGCCGCACACCGACCCCGCGAGGATTGGGCCGTCCTCGCGGAGCCGGGTGCGCCTCCGGCCGGATATGTACGGTGCCGGCCTCGCCGCCGTCCTCGCTGCTCCCGGCCGCCGGAGGGGGTGTGCGGACCATGAACAGCCGCGTCAGCGGCATCCCCATCTTCGCCGGACTCCCTCTGGGGAAAACCCCACACACGGGAGCGGTCTACTGGTGGGGATGGTGCACAGCGGTCCCGCCGCCGGCTCGTCGCGGCCGGCGCGGTCGGCCGCGCGCGATATGCCGCGGCCTAGGGGCGCGCCGCCGCCGGGCGTTGTGCGGGGGTGTCCGGCCTGCGACCGCGCCGGTTGTCCGCGTCCTTGACGAACTCGGAGATGACCCGGGGCGGCCAACTGCCGACCGTGAGCATGCCCATGGAGTGCGCCCGCGCGACCAGCGCGGCGCGGTTGGGCGCTTTGAGCCTGCGCAACATCAGGCCGACGTGGTACTCCACGCCCTGCCTGCTGAGGTAGAGCCGGGCGGCGAGCTGCACGGTGGAGGCGCCGCTCGCGACGCCCTCGAGTATCTGTGCGTCGAGCTGGGTGAGCAGCTGCCTGCGCTGGGCCGGCGCGTCGTCCTGGCCGGCGAGGGATGCCGACTCGTCGTCGGGCCGGATGACCACGACGAACGACGGTGCCTGTTCGGACTCGCTCTGCACTGCTACGCCGGTGAGTTCGCCCGAGAAAGGCGCCGCATCGTTCCGGATCCCCACCATCCGCTCCACGAACCGTGCGCGGCGTCCCTCAGCCAGGCGGGCGAAGTGCCGGTTGAGCAGCCCGGGAGCACTGGGATGCAGAAGCGTGTAGAGGCTGCGGCCACACATTTCGGCGGCGTCATGGCCGAAGAGCCGGAGAAAGTCCGCGTCGGCGGCAACGATCGCCAGCGAGGCGTCGAGGCTGGCCATGCAGGCCCGCTGATGCTCGGGGCGCCGTCCCACCCCGAGGGTGGGCTGGTCGGGCGCGGCGGCGGTGTGGGGGACTGCGGCGTGAGGGGCCGCCGCAGGGGTCATCGGGTCCGCGTAATGATGGGTCAAGGGAGCTACCGTCTTTCTGCGGTCGGCACACCAGGGAAATCTGACAGATCGGATGAGGCATTTTGACCGTCTCCGCTCCCTCAATATCTGGAGCGAAGTGCCTTTCTGTGCAGTGGTATTCCGCGGACCAGAGCGTAGGAACGTCGCGTCCCGAGAGTCAACGCGACATGTGCTAATGAGCAAAACACTGTGGTGTCTCGGTGCGATGGTTCGGTACCCGTTGCGGGGTTCGGTGCGGTGGTTCGGTATCAATACGGTGGAGTAGCAATAACTCTTTGTTGCGACTGGATTACGGAGGCGAGGCGACGCGGCGAAGTGAAGCCTGCGGTACGGCAAAGGGAGGCGCGCGCACGGATGCAGCGGGTAATGTGAGAGCAGGCCCGATCCGATTACTCACCAGTCAGTAAGTTGCTGACCACTCAGTAAGATTACCCACCGGTCAGTAAGGGGTGGCCGTCCAGGGAGAGCCGGACTACTGGTCGAGTTCCCGCAATGAAGCAGCGAGAACTGCCCGTCCTTTGATTGACATCTTCCGGTAACAATTCGTCAGATGTTTTTCCACGGCCCGGCAGGTGATGTTCAGGTCGTCGGCGATCACCTGGTTCGTCAGCCCCGAGGCGGCCAGCTCGGCGACCTTCCGCTCCGCCGGGGTCAGTTGACCGCGCGTGGCTCGGGTACTCGGCGTTGCCTCGGCGAGCCGCGCCTCCGTGCGGCGGGCCAGCCACGGGGCGTCACACTCGACCGCTTCCGCATGAGCACGGTCCAGAGCCGCCCTGCCATGGACGTCGGCCGGGCCGCACCGCTCGCCGAATTCCAGCAGCGTCAGGCACAGTTCGTAGCGGTTGGCGGACAGATCCAGCACGTCAACCGCCTCCAGCAGCAGTTCCGTGCTCCCCGGGCCTTCGACGATCCGGCTGTGCACGCGCAGAGCCCGGCCGAGAGCCGCCGGCGCGCCCCAGACACGGGCCTGTTCCAGCTCCTGGGAACTCAGCTCGGCGGCATGCTTCAGGTCGCCGAGGCGCAGGTGCACGAGCGCGGCGGACGACGCCCAGGGGAGCAGCACAGGATTACGCCAACCGCACTGTTCAAGACAGTGACCGACGTCGAGGAAGTGGGAGAGGGCCGTGCTCAGATCGCCCTGCCGGGCCGCGCTCTTCGCCCTCAGCATGGTGAGCGCCGACCACAGGTACGGTTCCTCCGCGGCCCGGTACCTGCCCGCGAGCAGCCACTCGGCGAGCTTGGAGTCCTGGGTATGGATCGCGACCGAGGCGAGGGCGATCGCCGAAACGGTGAAGACTTCCTTGTGCTCCGCCCCCGCCAGGTCGTGGGCCGCGAGCGCCCGCTCCTTTGCCTCCGCGACACGGCCGCGGCCCAGTGAGACGAGCGCCTGCTCGGCGCCGATCAGCGCCTGTTCCAGGGGTGTTTGCCGCCCGGCCGCGTTCTGCTGGGCCGCGTCGAGCCAGGAACCGAGGGTCTCGATGGAGTCCGCCGCCACGAGGTTCGTCACCAACATGGGCAACGTGGTGTGCACATACGCGGGGAAGGCGGGCTCCCGTTCCAGGATGCGGTTCGCCAGCCGCGCCACCTCCTGCGCGGGCAACGCGTTGGCGAATGTCGCGGCCCCGAGCAGCGTCGCCAGTAGTTCCCGCTCCGCCCGGGTGCCGGTGTTCGGTTCGGGACCCAGACCGACGAGACGGGCCACGGAATCGGCCAGTTGCACCGGGACCGACAGGGCCGATTGCCTGATACGGGCCTCGAGGCGCAGCGCCAGCTCACGGTCGGGCCCACGCATCCGGTCGGGCCCCAGAGCGTCCGCCACCTCGCGCAGCAGCTCATGGATGGGCCGCACCGTGGAGGAGAACGCGGTCGGCGCCAACCGCACCACGGCCTGGGCGCGCTCCACCGGTTCATTGAGCAGCGTTACAGCCTGCGCTATGTGGCGTACGGATGCGGAGGGGGCGAAACTCCGCTCCGAGGTGCCCAGATCGACCAGCAGCTTCGCCCGGTCGCTGCCCGGTGGGCTGACCAGCAGCGCCCGCCGCAGATAGCGGGCGGCGGCCTCGGGTGCGCCCCTGCTCTGCGCGGAGTAGGCCGCTGAGCGCAGCACCTCGATGGCCCAGGCGTACGTGGGTGCGGTGAGGGCCATGAGATGCTTCGCCACCTGCTCGGGCGGGCGGCCTGCCCGGTGCAGTAACTCGGCCGCGAGCGCGTGCATGGCGGTCCGTTCCGCCAGGGGCATGCCCTCTTCCACGGCCTCCTGCACGACGGGGTGTACGAATCGGGGGCGCCGCCGGTCGGTCATCAGGCCGAGCGACGAAAGGTGCCGCAGGGCTTGGTCCCGCCCGACCGTGTCCAGCTCGGCCAGCCTGCTCAGCAGCTCGGGGTCCGCGTCGTCGCCGAGCACGGCTATGGCCCGCGCCATTCGCCTGACCTGCTCCGACTGCGCGTCCAAGCGCAGGAGTAGCCGGTGCCGCAGCGGTGAGGGCCGGAGCGCGGCGGCGGCTTGCGCATGTTCCGCGGTCGGATGGAGGCCCCGGGACGCGGCGTCCGCCACAAGGGACCCGAGGAACAGGGGGTTGCCGCCGGAGGCCGTGTGGCAGGCCATGACGAACGACTCTTCCGCCTCTTCCCGGTAGTGCTGCCGGATCAGCTCGCGAGAGTTGTCGACAGTGAAGTTCCTTGGGCGCAAGGAGTGCGTGGCGTACCCGATGACTCCCTGGACGGCTGGATGCTCGGTGAGCGTGTCGCCCTGGCGAACAGCACAGACGAGCAGGACCGGCATGGAGGCCAGCCGCCCGCCCAGGTGCCGCAACCAGTGGAGGGTCGCGGGATCCGCCCACTGCAGTTCGTCGACGAGCATAAGAATCGGCCGGTCGCGACCGATGTTCTCGATGAGCGCGGTGAGGCCGCCCAAGACGGTCTTGTTCGGTTCCGCGCCGCCGAGCCAGCCGGCATCGAGGGCTGTGCGAGCGTGGCGCGCCGGCCCAGAGGTCCACCGCACCAACGCCTCCCGTGAGGCGTGCCGCAGGGCCGGTTCGAGGAGCTGGCGGGCCACCCCGAGGGAGAAGTCACGCTCCATCGGCGCCGCGCTCGCCCGCAGGCGCACGACCCCCTGAGCTGCACCGAGTTCGCCGATGGCGTCGAGGAGGGCCGATCTGCCGATGCCCAGCGGTCCGCTGACCAGCATCAGAGCGCCCCGCCCAGTCCGCGCGGTGTACACGGCGGTGGCCGCCAGGCCCAGCTCGGCCTCCCGGTCCAGCAACATCAGGTTCAGATCCCTCCAGGCCGCGAGGTGATGTCGCAGCGGTGCATGCGGAGCGTGTCTACCCTGTGTGCGCAGTGTGGAGACGGTGGAAGGGCGGTGCAAGTCCGTTGTATTGAATGCCGCACCGGGGCGCACGAAATCCACAGGGCGCGCAGGGATACGGGCATGGCACCGCGATGGTGCCCGCACGGTTCGCAGGTGGGGCTGGGAAGAAGGAACTGCGGATAGCCAAGTCCCTTGGCGCTACCCACTGGTTCACCAGTCAAATAGAGTTTGCTGTGCGGGGTTTTCTTCACTCTCCGCGACAAGGCTGTCCACGTCGTTCGACGAAGCCCGCTGGAGGGGTGGCGAACTCTTCGTGAGGGCGTCAATCGAAGAGCTGCCCTTCCGGCCTCGGAAGGTGCACACGAAACGCCCAACGGCAGGGCTTTGAGGGAGAATTGAGGGGCGCCCAGCATGAATTTCTCGTGGGGATTCATACTTGGTGATGCCCCGGCTCCGGGCGGCGCCTGCGTACCGCGGATCACGCGGTAACAGCAATCAGAAATCCGGCTTCGGGACTGCTGAGGTGTAATCGACGTGCCCCATGATGCGCACGAAACTCGGGTGCGGTGCAACGCTCTTGAGGAAGATCTGAGGATCCGCTTTTGCCGGGAGGGTACTCGGCGGCTTGCGGTCGGCCCGCGCGGGCACGCTGAGGGGTGGGAACGGGCGGTCGCATCCTCAAGACCCTCGGACTCCTGTCTGGCTGTCTGACAAGTTTAGGAGTCATCGTGGAACCCTGGGGCGGAGGTGTCAAGCGCATCGCCGAGCAGCGTCGGAGGAGGGGTGTGGAACCGGTGCCGCAGAGCGGTCGGCTGCCCCCAGGCCCGAGGTCTGCCGCAAGGTGTCAGGTCCAGGGAAAACCCCAGTGCAAACGCCCTCAGAATCGGGTCAACTCGCAGACATCTTCGATCCCGCCACGCGGACCGCGCCCTGGCCGGCGTCGGCCGGCCTCGCACGGTCGAAGAACGCAAGGAGCGCACATGACTTCGGCACGCCAGGACAACCCGGTACCGGAACGGAGCAGCGACACCACCGCTTCCCCGGGCGGGACGTTCGGGCGGACCGTCCTGTTCGATGTGGTGCTTCCGGTCGGGCTGTACTACATCCTGCGTGCGGCGGGCCTGAGCGAGTTGGTTTCCCTGCTCCTCAGCGGAGCGTCGCCCGCGCTGCACACCGTGCATACGATGGTGAGGCACCGCAAGGTGGACACCATCGGGCTGTTCGTCCTTACCGTCGTGGTCGCCGCCGCCGTCGGCTCGCTGATCAGTGGCGACCCGCGTCTGGCGCTGGCCCGGAGCGGCTGGATCACCGGCCTGGCCGCGCTGTGGATGCTCGCCACCCTGACCTTCAAACGGCCCTTCACCTACCGTGCTCTGGAGGCGCTTGTGCCCGGAAGGGTGCAACTCCTCGACCGGCTGTGGTGCACCACTCCGCTCTTCCGCAGGGTGTGGCGGGGACTGACCTGGCTGTGGGGCCTGGGGCTGATCGTGGATGCCGTGCTACGCGTCGTCTTCGCGTACACCCTGCCCGTCGACACCGTTCCGGCGCTCGACGGAGCCCTGTACGGCGTCACCTATGTCGTCCTGCAGGTGATCACGCAGATTGTCCTGGCGCGGACAGGTACCCTGCGGATGATCTTCGGGGAAGCGGGCGAGGACGAGCCCGGCCGCGCTCACGATGTCGGCAGTGACGCGTAGTACGGCAGGTAGGCGTCCAGCATCCGCTCCAGATATCCAGTGCCGACGCGTTCCAAGCCGAAGCCCGGTACGAGCTTCTCCAGCTGCTCCGTCGACACCAGTGTGCGCACCACGCTTCCCTGAGCCGGCACCTGCACCCGCCGGGGGGAGAGGCCGAGACGCTCCTCGATGCCGTCCACGAGCCGGACCACCGGCACCGGCGTACCGGACACCACGTTCACGGTGTCGCCTTCTGTCCCGTCCTCCAGCAGCCGCCCGATCACGTACACCAGATCGCGGACGTCCAGCAGATCGCGGTAAGCGCTCTCGTAAACCGAGACGGAACCCGACTGCACCTGCCGGGTCATCGCGGGCAACAGCTGATGGGCGCGCTGGTGACGGCCCACCAGATGGCTGACCCGAAGGATCAGATGCGGTACCCCCGCCGACCGGACGCTGGACTCGAGCGCCAGCTTGTGCCGCCCGTACGTCGTCGGCGGGAAGAGCGGCCCGTCTTCAGCGGCCGGCTCCTGCTGCGACCCGTACATCGCGAACGAGGCCGTGGAGAAGAACAGCAGCATGCGGCGTTGCTCCCGGCATCGCCGCAGCACCTTGTACAGCAGTGCCGCCTCGCGGTCGAACTCCTCCGCCGCCGTCACCGAGGTGCTCGACACCCCGGCCGCGAATGCGGAGACCTCGGGAAATCTCCCTGAGAACGCCTCGGAGAGGTGACGCGCCAAGAACCCTCTGCCGACGATGTCCATCGCTACTCCTCACCTTCGACAGCGACCTGCACAGCCCGCTCTCGGATCGCGTCCACCAGCTCCATCGTGGCCACCGCCCCCGCGTGCCAGGCCGCCTCCCCGGGTGAGGTGCCGGCGCCGGTGCGTACGGCCGCAGCGAACGACGAGAGGCAGCGGGCGAGTTGGTCGGCCGGCGGCAGCCGAAACGTCTCCTCGTGATCCTGTTCCTCGAGCACCACCGAGGGCTGAAAGGACGCGGGCGGAGTGAAGGCGCGGTCCACGGTGATCCGGGCGCGGCTGCCCCACAACGCGTACCGCGAGCCGTAAGCGTGCTCGAAGCCGAAGGTGAGGCTCGCCAGCACCCCGGACGGGGAGTACACCAGCGCCTCTCCTGAGAGATCGAGCCCGTCAGAGGGCCGCACCCGCAGCGCCGCCCCTGCCACGCCGAGACCCGGGCCGAGCATCGACAGTGCGGCGCGCAGCGGGTATACCCCGACGTCGAGCAGCGCCCCACCGCCCAATTCCGGCACATAGCGGATGTCCGACGCCGGGAGCGGCGGGATGCAGAACGAGCTGCTGAAACCGCGCAGTTCGCCCAGCCTGCCCGAAGACACCATGTCGCGGACGGTGTCATGCTGCGGATGGTGCAGGAACATGAAGTTCTCCCGAAGCACCAGTCCGCGGGCCTCGGCGAGCCGCACCAGTTCGTACGCCTCGTCCGCCGTCGTGGCGATCGGCTTCTCGACCAGGACGTGCTTGCCCGCCGCCAGCGCCCTCGCGGTCCACTCGGGGTGCGTGGAAGTCGGCGTGGAGACGTACACGGCGTCGATGTCGGCTCGGCCGAGCAGCGCCTCGGCATCGGCATCGGCACAACTGCCGAACGGGTCGGCGAAGCTCCGGGCCTTCGCATGGCTGCGCCCGGCCACCGCGACCAGGTCGATGTCCTCATTCGCGGCCATCGCCGGCAGCACACGCCGCCGGGCGATGGACGACGTACCGAGGACGCCGAACCGGACCGGCACGGCTACAGCAGCGTCCTCATACCTACGACCAGGGTCCTGGCCTGCACGTTCAAATGGTGGCTGTACTTCAGAAGTTCGTTGATCTGGCACAACGTCACCCAACGGAAGTCCTCGGGAGTGGCGGTCGGGAAGTCCTCGTCCACTTCGATGATCAGGTAGCGGTTCTGGGCGTGGTGGAAGCGGCCTCCCTCCTCCGACAGCACGGCATCGAAAAGCGTCCGCTCCGGACGGCGGTCCAGTACGGCATCCAGATACCTGGGGCGGTCCTCGGACGGAAGATGGGCGTAGCTCTCCGGGGTGCATTGGACGGTAGGACCGAGCTCCACCACATCGAGGAACCCCGGCTCGACCCGTGCACTGAACAGGGCGTGCGGCACGCCGCGGATCCGCTTCACCAACAGCGCGGCCACTGCCAGCCCGTGCGGTTCGAGCAGTGGCTGCGACCAGGCGGGAACCTCGCGCCGGTGCGAGCTGACATCGACAGCGACGATGCTGAAGAAGCGCCCGCTCTCGTGCGAGATCGCCTTCTCCGAGCGGTGCCAGCCCTCCGTCTCCCGCAGGGGTAGCGGCTCGGTGGTGATCTGGCGCGTGGCTCGCCGCCCGGTGACCCAGCTGCGGATCTCCGTATCGGAGTGCAGGCCCGTACCGGCTCCCGCCGTCCCCGAGTCGGCCCGCCAGTCGGGAAAGCAGGACAGCACCGTACGGGCATCCATGTTGACCAGATCGGGGTGGCGCAGGAGCGCGCCTAGCTGTCCCAGAGTGAGCCAGCAGAAGTCCTCGCCCGCCTCGACCTCGGGGCCCACCTCGACCACCATGTTGCGGTTGCGCTTCCGGAAGAACCACGAACCCTGTTCTGACTGAAGCACATCGGCCACGACCCGCAGCGGATCAGGGTCGATGAAGCAGTCCAGGTACGGGACGGCGGAACCGCCGTGCACCCGGGTGTAGTTGCTCTTGGTGGCCTGCACCGTGGGGGAGAGCTGTACCGCGTTGACGTTCCCCGGCTCAGGCTTGGCCTGCATCAGACAGTGCAGCACTCCGTCGATTTCGCGGACCGCGATGCCGAGTATGCCGATCTCCGGTTGGTGGATGATCGGTTGGCACCATTCGCGGACCCGCCCGTAGTCGGAGCGGACCCGGATGCCTTCGACAGAGAAGAAACGCCCGCTGTCGTGCCGCAGGTTTCCGGTTGCGGGATCGAAGTTCCAGCCCTGCAGTTCATCGAAGTTGATGCGGGTGACGCGGAGCGCATGTTTGCGCTGCCGCTCCTCGAACCAGGCGTGGAACGCCTCGTCGCTCATCACCTCGCCCCCCGTGGCCAGGGCGGAGGCGGCCAGTCGGGAGGACAGCGAGGCAGCCGGGTGGAACGACAGTGCGGAGCCGGGTGTGCGCAACAACTCCGCTGCCCTGTCCATATGCATCGCTGTGCCTCTCCGTGCCGGCGTGTGTACGGCAGTTGGACTGCCGCCCTCTCCCGTTGCAGCCTGCACCGGGGTGCACCGGCATTCACCTAGTCTCTGCGGCTTGTCCGCCGACGGCCGCACGGCTATGGAGCCGAGCGGTATCCCGGTGGTCCGGGTGCGCACGACCCCCGGGCCGGGGCCGCGTATCCGGTCTGGAAGCCCTGTTCAGGGCCGTGCGGAAAGTGTCTCCGCCCCGCCTAGGAGTTCCCCTAGAGCCTGCCTTCGACCCCCTTTTCGAAGCCGGCGCTGTGGAACGGTGACGTCAAGCCGTGACCGTGTGTCGCTTCGGGTGTTGGGAGTGCGATTGATGAACGGGTCGGAAACCGCGGGCTCCACGATTCCATCGCCGCACGGCGAACCGATCGCTGTCATCGGCCTGTCCTGCCGCTTGCCCGGGGCGGGCGACCCCGCTGCCTTCTGGGAACTCCTCCGCGAAGGCAGGAGCGCCATCACCGAAGCACCCCCGGACCGGTGGACTGCCGAACTCCTCGCACAAACCGGGGTTTCCGAGCCCGCACGAGGTGGGTTCCTCGACGACGTCGCCGCGTTCGACGCCGGATTCTTCGGGGTGTCACCGCGCGAGGCGCAGGCGATGGACCCACAGCAGCGACTCGCCCTCGAACTCGGCTGGGAGGCCCTGGAGGACGCCCGCGTCCGGCCGGAGCAGCTCAACGGCCGCCGGGCCGGGGTATACATCGGAGCCACCGTCGAGGACTACGCCATACTCGTGCACCAACAGGGCACCGAGGCCCTCGACCACCACACGCCGACCGGCCTCAACCGCGGACTCATCGCCAACCGCCTCTCCTACTTTCTCGGTCTGCGCGGGCCCAGTATGACCCTGGACACCGCCCAGTCCTCGTCGCTCGTCGCGGTCCAGATGGCATGCGACAGCCTGCGCCGCGGAGACTGCGAAGTCGCCCTCGCGGGCGGCGTGCACCTCAACCTCGTACCCGAGAGCACCATCGCCATGGCCCGGCTCGGCGCGCTCAGTCCGGACGGCCTCTGCCATACGTTCGACGCCCGGGCCAACGGGTTCGTACGCGGCGAGGGCGGCGGTCTTGTCGTCCTCAAACCGCTCGCCAAGGCGCTGGAGGACGGCGACCACATCCGCTGCGTGATCCGCGGCGGAGCGGTCAACAACGACGGCGGTGGGGACGGCCTCACCACCCCGGACGTCTCCGCGCAGGAGGAAGTGCTGCGCCTGGCCTGCGAACGCGCCGGTATCCGGCCCGGCGACGTCGACTACGTAGAGCTGCACGGCACCGGCACCAAGGTCGGCGACCCCATCGAGGCGGCATCGCTCGGCGCCGCTCTGGGGACCGACCCGCGACGCAGCGCCCCGCTGCGGGTGGGGTCGGTCAAGACGAACATCGGCCACCTGGAGGGCGCCGCCGGGATCGCGGGGCTGCTGAAGGTGGTGCTGTGCGTGGAGCAAGGCCGACTCGTGCCGAGCCTGAACTATGCGGCGCCCAACCCCGACATCCCGCTCGACAGGCTGAACCTGCGCGTGCAGACGGAGTCGGGCGAGTGGCCGGCGGGGGATGGGCGGCCGCTTGTGGCGGGCGTGTCCTCGTTCGGCATGGGAGGAACGAACTCGCATCTGATCGTGGAGCAGGTGGGGTCGACGGAGCATGCTGACGGGGGGGAGTCTGCGCCGTCGTTGGGTGTTGTGGTGCCGTGGGTGGTTTCTGGGCGTTCCCCGGCGGCGTTGGTGTCTCAGGCGGGTCGGTTGGCGTCGTGGGTGGAGGGTGCTGGGCTGTCGCCGGTTGAGGTGGGGCATTCGCTGGTG
>NZ_JBIRYJ010000027.1:0-54415 GCF_044389785.1 Streptomyces sp. NPDC019443 | reverse complement strand
GGCAGGACGGTGTTTGTCTTTCCGGGTCAGGGGTCTCAGTGGGTGGGGATGGCGGTGGAGTTGTTGGATTCTTCGCCGGTTTTCGCTGCGCGGTTGGCGGAGTGTGAGGGGGCGTTGGGGCGGTTCACCGACTGGTCGTTGACGTCGGTGTTGCGTGGGGTTGAGGGTGCGCCGGGTCTGGATCGGGTGGATGTGGTTCAGCCGGTGTTGTGGGCGGTGATGGTGTCGCTGGCGGAGGTGTGGCGTTCGTACGGCGTGGAGCCTGCCGCGGTGGTGGGGCACAGCCAGGGGGAGATCGCGGCGGCTTGTGTCGCGGGCGGGCTGAGTCTGGAGGACGGGGCTCGGGTTGTGGCGTTGCGCAGCAAGGCCATCCGTTCGCTGTCGGGACAGGGCGGCATGGTGTCGGTGGCGCTGTCCCGGCCCGAGGCGGAGGAGCTGATCGAGCCTTGGCGCGGGCAGATATCGGTGGCGGCGGTCAACGGCCCGTCATCGGTGGTCGTTTCGGGTGATGCGGACGCGTTGGACGAGCTGATCGGCGTATGCAGGCGGAGCAAAGTCCGGGCGCGGCGGGTCGAGGTGGATTACGCGTCGCATTCGGTGCATGTGGAGTCTTTGAGGGATGAGTTGCTGGATGTTCTGGCGCCGGTGTGTCCTCGTTCGGGTGGGGTGCCGTTCTTCTCCACGGTGACGGGCCAGTGGCTGGATACGGCGGAGCTTGATGCCGGGTACTGGTTCACCAATCTGCGCCAGACAGTCCGGTTGGAACCCGCACTCCGCACCCTGCTGGCCGAGGACCACCGGGTGTTCGTCGAGGTCAGCCCGCATCCGGTCCTCACGGTGCCGGTCCAGGAGACGGTCGAGGCCGTCGGCGCGGAAGCGGTCGTGACCGGCACCCTGCGCCGTGATGAGGGCGGCCTTGGGCGGTTCTACACCTCGCTGGGCGACTTGTTCGTCCACGGCGTGGACGTGGACTGGTCCCCGGCGTTCGCCGACCACCGGCCGCGGGTCGTGGATCTGCCCACCTACGCCTTCCAGCGGGAGCGGCACTGGATAAATACCACTGCCGAGCACCCCCGCAAGCCCGCTTCCGACGAGCCCTGTCAGCCGGCCGACGGGAAGACCGACGCCCTCGGAACGCGCCGACCGACACTCGATCTCGTACGGGACAACGCTGCCGCAGTGCTTGGCCACCGGGATCCGTCCGGGATCAACGCCACGTGGACGTTCAAGGATCTGGGCTTCGACTCGGTGACATCCGTGGAACTGCGCAACAGGATGAACCTCGTTCTCTCAATGCAGCTGCCGTCCACCGCGCTGTACAACCATCCCTCACCCGCTCGACTCGCCCACTACATCGACGCGGAGCTCATGGGCGGCACGAACGACGTCGAGCACACGCACCTCCCGGTGACAGACGCCGATGAGCCGATCGCCATCGTCGCGATGACCTGCCGCTACCCCGGCGGCGTACGGTCGCCCGAAGACCTGTGGCAGATCCTGCGGGATCGGGTGGACGCGGTGTCGCCGTTCCCCACCGACCGTGGCTGGGATCTCGACGGGCTGTACGACCCCGACCCCGAACGTTCGGGCACGAGTTACGTACGCGAGGGCGGGTTCCTCGACGCCGCGTCCTTCGACGCCGGATTCTTCGGGATCTCGCCGCGCGAGGCACTTGCCATGGACCCGCAGCAGCGGCTGCTCCTGGAGACCTCCTGGGAGGCGCTCGAACGGGCGGGCATCAACCCGACATCTGTACGTGGCAGCCGCACGGGCGTGTTCGTCGGAGCCATGGCTCAGGAGTACGGCCCCCGCCTCCACCAGGCCGGCAAGAAGGTCGAGGGCCACGTCCTGACCGGAACAACCGCGAGCGTGGCCTCCGGTCGGGTCGCCTACACGCTCGGACTCGAAGGACCGGCCGTCACTGTGGACACGGCGTGCTCCTCGTCCCTGGTGGCGCTGCATCTCGCCGCGCAGGCGCTGCGCGCCGGGGAGTGCACACTCGCGCTGGCCGGTGGGGCTACGGTGATGGCCCGGCCCGGCATGTTCGTGGAGTTCAGCCGTCAGCAGGGGCTCGCGCCGGACGGGCGGTGCAAGCCGTTCGCCGCCGACGCCGATGGAACGGCGTGGGGCGAGGGCGTTGGGATCCTGCTTCTGGAACGCCTGTCGGACGCCCGGCGCAACGGCCACCCGGTACTCGCGCTCATCCGCGGCAGCGCCATCAACCAGGACGGCGCCTCGAACGGTCTCAGCGCCCCCCACGGTCCGTCGCAGCAGCGGGTTATCCGCGCCGCGCTCGCAACTGCCGGTCTGCGGCCGTCCGACGTCGACGCGGTCGAGGCGCACGGTACGGGGACGACGCTCGGCGACCCCATCGAGGCGCAGGCGCTCCTCGCCACGTACGGCAGCGACCGGGACGAGAACCGGCCACTGTGGCTCGGCTCGCTCAAGTCCAACATCGGGCACACGCAAGCCGCCGCCGGTGTCGCCGGTGTCATCAAGATGGTGCTCGCCCTGCGACACGGCGTCCTGCCGGAAACGCTGCACCTCGACGAGCCGTCACCGCACGTGGACTGGTCGGCGGGCACGGTGCGGCTACTCACCGAGCCCCAGCCGTGGGAAGAGGACGGGCATTCGCGACGGGCCGGCATCTCGTCGTTCGGCATCAGCGGCACCAATGCCCATGTGATCGTTGAACAGTCGCCGGCGGAACCGTCGTACGAGGCAACCGGCGACGAGCAGGACGGTGCCCCCCACCGAACGGTCGTGCCCTGGGTGGTGCACGGACGGTCCCCGGACGCGCTGCGTGCGCAGGCGCAGTTGCTTGCCGCCCACCTCGAATCCCGCCCCGATGCGGCACCGTACGAAGTGGCGCACTCCCTCCTTGCGACCCGCGCAGCACTCGAACACCGGGCAGTGCTCGTCGGCGACGACCGGGCCGCGCTGCTCGCGGACCTGCACGCCGTGGCTGACGGCGACCCCCGGTCCGGTACCGCCACCGGATCCGTTCCCACCGACCCCGGGCGGGGAGTGGTGTTTGTCTTTCCGGGTCAGGGGTCTCAGTGGGTGGGGATGGCGGTGGAGTTGTTGGATTCTTCGCCGGTTTTCGCTGCGCGGTTGGCGGAGTGTGAGGGGGCGTTGGGGCGGTTCACCGACTGGTCGTTGACGTCGGTGTTGCGTGGGGTTGAGGGTGCGCCGGGTCTTGACCGGGTGGATGTGGTTCAGCCGGTGTTGTGGGCGGTGATGGTGTCGCTGGCGGAGGTGTGGCGTTCGTATGGGGTGGAGCCTGCCGCGGTGGTGGGGCACAGCCAGGGGGAGATCGCGGCGGCCTGTGTCGCGGGCGGGCTGAGTCTGGAGGACGGGGCTCGGGTTGTGGCGTTGCGCAGCAAGGCCATCCGTTCGCTGTCGGGACAGGGCGGAATGGTGTCGGTGGCGCTGCCCCGGCCCGAAGTGGAGGAGCTGATCGAGTCATGGCACGGACAGATATCGGTAGCGGCGGTCAACAGCCCGTCATCGGTGGTGGTCTCCGGTGATGATGACGTTCTGGGCCGGCTGGTGGAGGAGTGTGAGCGGCGTGGTGTCCGGGCACGGCGGATCGAGGTCGACTACGCCTCGCATTCGGCGCAAATGGAGGCGATCGAGGACACGCTGACCGACGTCCTGACGCCGATCGCCCCGCGGACCTCTTCCGTGCCGCTTTTTTCGACCAGCACCGGGGACTGGCTGGACACGGCGGAGATGGACGCCGGGTACTGGTACGCCAACCTGCGGCGGACCGTCGAGTTCGCCCCCGCCGTCCAAGCACTCGCGGACGCGGGCCACCGGGTGTTCGTGGAGGTCAGCCCGCACCCTGTCCTCACCGTGCCGCTTCAGGAGACCGTCGAGGACGCCGCCGCCGACGTGGTGGTGACCGGAACGCTGCGCCGCGACGACGGTGGGCCGGGTCGGTTGTACACCTCGCTGGGCGAGTTGTACGCACACGGCGTGGACGTGGACTGGGCGCCGGTGTTCGCCGGCCGCCGTCCGCGAGTCGTGGACCTGCCGACGTACGCGTTCCAGCGGCAGCGCTTCTGGCTGGAGCCCGAAGCTGCGGCGGAGGCCGCCTCCCCTGAAGAAGAGGCGTTCTGGGCAGCTGTCGAGAGCCAGGACGGAGAGGCGCTGGCAGGTACCCTCGGGCTTCCCGGCGCCGGGGCGCTGAGTGAGGTGCTCCCTGCGCTCTCGTCGTGGCACAGGGATCGGCGGCAGCGCGGTACGGCGGACGGATGGCGCTACCGCATCGCCTGGCGGCCCCTCCCGGAACCGGCTGTCCGGCAACTCGATGGCACCTGGCTCGTCGTGGTTCCGGCCGGGCACGAGGACGACACGCTGGTCTGCGGCGCCCTCGACGCTCTGGAGGCGGCGGGCACGCGCGCGCAGCCGCTGATTGTGGACGACAGGGCCGGGCTCGCGGACCGGCTGCGCGCCGAGGCCGGACCGTTCACCGGTGTGCTGTCCCTGCTGGCCCTGGACGAACGGCCGGACAGCGAGCACCCCTGCGTTCCCGCCGGCCTCTCGCTCACTCTCGCCCTGGTCCAGGCACTCGGAGACGCGGGGATCGACGCGCCGCTGTGGTGCGTCACCCAGGGTGCGGTCGCCACCGGTATCGCGACCGGTATCGCCACTGGCATCGGCACTGGCATCGGCACGGGCATCGGCACGGGTGAGGACGAGGCGCCTGCGAACCCGGACCAGGCCGGGATCTGGGGACTCGGCCGGGTCGCCGCGCTGGAGCACCCGGAGCGCTGGGGCGGCCTCGTCGACATGCCCAGCCAGGCTGACGGCCGTTCAGCGGCGCTGCTTGCGCAGGTCCTGGCAGCCGGTGACGACGAAGACCAACTCGCCGTCCGGGGTTCTGCCGTGCTCGGGCGTCGACTGGTTCCCGCACCGGTCGCAGGCACAACCCCACGGCGCTCCTGGCGCCCACGCGGCACCGTCCTGGTCACCGGCGGCACGGGGGCACTGGGCGCTCACATCGCCCGCTGGCTCGCATCCAAGGGCGCGGAACATCTCGTCCTCACGGGCCGTCGCGGCGCCGACGTACCCGGTGTGGCCGAACTGAGCGCCGGACTCCGCGACCAGGGAGTCCGCGTCACCGTCGCGGCCTGCGACATCGGCGACCAGCAGGCGGTGGCAGCCCTCGTGCGGCAGATCGAGCACGATGGGGACCCGATTTGCGCCGTCGTGCACGCCGCCGGGGTCAGCGCCCTGGCCACGCTGGCGGACACCGGACCGGAAGACCTCGCGGCGGCACTCGCGGGCAAGGTCTCCGGAGCCGACCACCTGTCCTCGGTACTCGATCCCGGACGACTCGACACCGTCGTCTACTTCTCCTCCATATCCGGCACGTGGGGAGTCGCCGATCACGGGGCGTACGCCGCGGCCAACGCGCTCCTCGACGCCCGCGCGGAACGGGGCCGGGCCGACGGGCTACCGGTGCTGTCGGTCGCCTGGGGCCCCTGGGCGGGCGGCGGCATGATCGCGGAGTCGATCCAGGACGTGCTGCGGCGCCGCGGAGTGCCCGTCATCGCCCCGGAGACAGCGATCACGGCACTCCAGCAGGCGCTGGACCACGACGAGACGACGATCGCGGTCGCCGATGTGGACTGGCAGCGCTTCGACAGCGTCTTCACCTCGGTACGGCGCAGTCGACTGCTCACGGAGATCCCCCAGCTCACGGCGGACGGCGATGGTGAGGGCGAGGAGCGAGGGCCCGTCCTGTCGGTGCTCGCCAAGCGGCTGGCCGGACTTGACGTCCGGCAACGCGCCGCAGCGCTGCTGGCTCTCGTCCGTGAACAGGTCGCCTCCGTGCTCGGGCACGACAAGACGGCCTCGGTGGACCCCCAACGCCCCTTCAAGGAGCTGGGCTTCGACTCCCTGACCGCCGTCGAGCTGCGCAACCGGCTGGGCCGGGCCACTGGCCTGCGGCTGCCCAGGACCGTCGTGTTCGACCATCCGAGCCCGGCCGCTCTCGCCGAGTACGTCGGCGTTCAGACACTCGGCGAGGAGGAAACCGCCGCGAAGCCGGCCGCGGTGCCCACTTCCCCTCCCTCGAGCGATGAACCCATCGCGATCGTGTCCATGGCCTGCCGCTATCCGGGTGATGTGCGGTCGCCCGAGGATCTGTGGCGGCTGGTTCGGGACGGGGTCGACGCCGTGTCCGCGTTTCCCTCCGACCGGGGCTGGGACCTGGACGGCATGTACGACCCCGACCCCGACCGGCCGGGCGGGAGCTACGTCCGGGAGAGCGGCTTCCTGCGTGACGCCGGTGACTTCGACGCCGAGTTCTTCGGGATCTCACCGCGTGAGGCTCTGGCGATGGACCCGCAGCAGCGGTTGCTCCTCGAGACCTCCTGGGAGGTCTTCGAGCGCGCGGGCATCGACCCCAAGTCCCTTCGCGGCAGCGCGACCGGCGTCTACATGGGTGTCACCGACCAGGAGTACGGCAACCGGCTGCGGGCGGCCGACCCCGAGCAGATCGAGGGGTACCTCGCGACAGGGGCGGCCACCAGTGTCGCGTCCGGCCGTGTTTCGTACACGCTCGGGCTGGAAGGGCCGGCGGTGACGGTGGACACCGCATGCTCGTCGTCGCTGGTCGCTCTACACATGGCCGTGCAAGCTCTCCGCTCGGGTGAGTGCTCGCTCGCCGTCGCCGGTGCCGCCATGATCATGGCTGATCCTGGGCCGTTCATCGGGTTCAGCCGTCAGCGGGGGCTCGCGCGGGACGGGCGGTGCAAGCCGTTCGCGGCGGCGGCAGACGGCTTTGCGCTCTCCGAGGGCGTCGGCGTGCTGTTGGTGGAGCGGCTGTCGGATGCCCGGCGCAATGGACACACCGTGCTGGCTGTCGTACGTGGTACGGCGGTCAATCAGGATGGTGCGTCGAATGGTCTGACGGCGCCGAATGGTCCGTCGCAGCAGCGGGTGATCCGGGCGGCGTTGGCGAATGCGGGTCTGTCGGCGGGTGATGTGGATGTGGTGGAGGCGCACGGTACGGGGACGACGCTCGGCGACCCCATCGAGGCGCAGGCGCTGATCGCCACCTACGGCAGCGACCGGGACGAGGACCGGCCCCTGTGGATCGGCTCGCTCAAGTCCAACATCGGGCACACCCAGACCGTCTCCGGTGTGGCGGGTGTGATGAAGATGGTGCTCGCCATGCGGCATGGCGAGCTGCCCGCGACGCTGCATGTGGATGAGCCGTCACCGCACGTGGACTGGTCGGCGGGTGCGGTGGAGTTGTTGACCGAGGCGCGGCCGTGGGAGGAGGAGCCGGGACGTCCGCGGCGTGCCGGTGTCTCGTCCTTCGGCGTGAGTGGGACCAACGCGCATGTGATTGTCGAGCAGGTGGGGTCGACGGAGCATGCTGACGGGGGGGAGTCTGCGCCGTCGTTGGGTGTTGTGGTGCCGTGGGTGGTTTCTGGGTGTTCCCCGGCGGCGTTGGTGTCTCAGGCGGGTCGGTTGGCGTCGTGGGTGGAGGGTGCTGGGCTGTCGCCGGTTGAGGTGGGGCATTCGCTGGTGGCGTCGCGGTCGATGTTCGGGCACCGGGCTGTTGTGGTGGGGGCGCAGGGCGGTGATTTGGTCGCGGGGCTGCGGGCGGTTGCGGATGGGCGTCCTGATCCTGCGGTGACGATCGGCGGTGTATCGGGCTCGGCTGGCAGGACGGTGTTTGTCTTTCCGGGTCAGGGGTCTCAGTGGGTGGGGATGGCGGTGGAGTTGTTGGATTCCTCGCCGGTTTTCGCTGCGCGGTTGGCGGAGTGTGAGGGGGCGTTGGGGCGGTTCACCGACTGGTCGTTGACGTCGGTGTTGCGTGGGGTTGAGAGTGCGCCCGGTCTTGACCGGGTCGATGTGGTCCAGCCGGTGTTGTGGGCGGTGATGGTGTCGCTGGCGGAGGTGTGGCGTTCGTATGGGGTGGAGCCTGCCGCGGTGGTGGGGCACAGCCAGGGGGAGATCGCGGCGGCCTGTGTCGCGGGCGGGCTGAGCCTGGAGGACGGGGCTCGGATTGTGGCGTTGCGCAGCAAGGCCATCCGTTCGCTGTCCGGCGAGGGCGGCATGGTGTCGGTGGCCCTGCCTCAGCCCGAGGTGCAGGAGCTGCTGGGCCAGTGGTCGGGGCGGTTGTCGGTGGCGGCGGTCAACAGCCCGTCATCGGTGGTCGTTTCGGGTGATGCGGACGCGCTGGACGAGTTGATCGCCGCGTGTGAGCAACGAGCCATCCGGGCACGGCGGGTCGAGGTGGATTACGCGTCGCATTCCGTACATGTGGAGTCTCTGAAGGATGAGTTGCTGGATGTTCTGGCGCCGGTGTGTCCCCGTTCGGGTGGGGTGCCGTTCTTCTCCACGGTGACGGGCCAGTGGCTCGATACGGCGGAGCTTGATGCCGGGTACTGGTTCACCAATCTGCGCCAGACAGTCCGGTTGGAACCCGCACTCCGCACCCTGCTGGCCGAGGACCACCGGGTGTTCATCGAGGTCAGCCCGCATCCCGTCCTCACGGTGCCGGTCCAGGAGACCGCCGAGGCCGTCGGCGCGGCAGCGGTCGTGACCGGCACCCTGCGCCGTGATGAGGGCGGCCTTGGGCGGTTCTACACCTCGCTGGGCGACTTGTTCGTGCACGGCGTGGACGTGGACTGGTCCCCGGCGTTCGCCGACCACCGGCCGCGGGTGGTGGATCTGCCCACCTACGCTTTCCAGCACCGGCGTTACTGGCTGGAGTCCGGTCGTCCTTCGGGGGCCGGGGTTGTTGATCCGGTGGATGCGCGGTTCTGGGAGGCCGTGGAGCGCGAGGATCTGGAGGGTCTGGCGGGGACGTTGGGTCTTTCCGACCAGGGGGCGCTGCGTGAGGTGTTGCCGGCGTTGTCGTCGTGGCAGCGGCAGCGGGAGCAGCGGAGCACGGTGGACGCGTGGCGTTACCGCATCGTGTGGCGCCCCCAGCCGGAGCCCGCGCGTACCAGCCTGAACGGCACCTGGCTGATCGTCGTCCCCGCCGGTCACGAGAACGACGACCTCGTACAGGCGACATCCCGCGGCCTCGGCAACCGAGCCCGCCTCATGCCCGTATCCACGTCCACCAGCCGCGCTGAACTGGCGGAACATCTGGCCGCGCTGCACAGTGAAGCCGCCGGCTCCGTCAACGTCGTGTCGCTGCTCGCGCTCGACGACCAGGACGCCGACGGCCACGCGGGGGTCGCCGGTGGTCTGCTCGGCACCATCGCGCTTGCTCAGGCGCTCGCCGACCCAGACCTGAACGCCCGTCTGTGGGGGGTCACTCAGGGCGCAGTCTCCGTCTGCCCGCCCGTGCGGGGACTGGAAACCGACCGGGAGCCCGACCGCCTCCGCAACCCCGCCCAGGCCGCGATCTGGGGTCTGGCCCGCGTCTTCGGCCTCGACCACCGCGATCGGTGGGGTGGCCTGATCGACCTGCCGGGGACCCCGGATGACCACGCGCTGCGCCGCTTCGTATCCCTGCTCAGCGGTGATGGCGGCAGCCAGGACGAGTACGCCGTACGCGCCTCCGGTGTCTACGCCCGGCGCATGGTGCATGCTCCCCTCGATACGGCGGCAAGGGCGGAGCCATGGCAGCCGCGCGGCACGGTTCTCGTCACCGGCGGCACCGGAGCCCTGGGCGCCCACGTGGCGAGGTCGCTCGCCGCCGACGGGGCGGAACACCTCGTACTCGCAAGCAGGCGCGGGCCCGAGGCCCCCGGCGCATCCGAATTGTCTGCCGAGCTGACCGCACTGGGCACGCGCGTCACCGTGACCGCATGCGATGTGACCGATCGCGCCGCAGTGGCCAAGCTGCTGGACTCGCTCTCCGACGAGCCCCCGCTGACCGCCGTCGTGCACACCGCGGGCGTCGTCGGCGAAGCCCGCCCGCTCGCCGAGACCTCCCTCGACGATGCCATGGCTGCCGTACACGCCAAGGTCTCCGGCGCCCTTCACCTCGACGAGCTGCTGGCCGACCACCCGCTGGAGGCCTTCGTCCTGTTCTCCTCCGGCGCCGGAGTGTGGGGCAACGGCGGTCAAGGCCCCTACGCGGCAGCCAACGCCCACCTCGACGCGCTCGCCGAATGGCGCCGGGCCCAGGGCCGGACGGCCACGTCCATCGCCTGGGGAGCCTGGGCGGGAGGCGGCATGGTCGACGAGGCCGTGGCCGAGCAGCTGCGTCGCCGGGGTGTTCCCGCGATGGCTCCTGACCTTGCCGTCCACGCCTTGCGCGAGGCCGTCGAGCACGGGGAGGCCACACTCGTCGTCGCCGACATCCGGTGGGACCGCTTCCTCCCCGCGTACACGGCGAGCGGGCCCCGCCCGCTTCTGGACGAACTGCCGGAGGTAAGGGAACTTCTCGCGGGCCAGGAGGAGAAGGCAGACGCTGCCGACAAGGGATCGGACCTGCCCGGCAGGCTGGCCGCACTTCCGGAGCCCAAGCGCAAGCGCATGCTCCTGGACCTCGTCCGCAGCCACGCCTCCGCAGTGCTCGGTCACTCCTCGACCGACTCGGTCAGGCCCGCGCGGGCCTTCCGCGAGCTGGGCTTCGACTCGCTGACCGGGGTGGAACTGCGCAACCGGCTCAATGCGGCCACCGCGCTGACACTGCCCGCCACGCTTGTCTTCGACCACCCCACACCGACCGCGCTCGCCCAGTACCTGCGGGACGAACTGCTGCTCCCGCAACCGGATGCGGCTCCCGGAACCCTCGTGATCCGCGAGCTGCAACAGGTCGAGAAGGCACTGCGAGGGGCCAACGACGACGCCACTCGGCGGGCACTCACCGAAGGGCTGCGCAGCCTGCTCACCCATTGGGAGGGCGAAGCGCCACCGCAAGCTGAGGCCGTCGACGACGAACTCACGGAAGCGAGCGACGAGGACATGTTCGACCTGATCGACAGGGAACTGGGGATCGGCTGACCCGGTACGTACACCGACCGCAGGTTTCTTGAAGGGCTGACGCTACATGGACAACGAGGACAAGCTCCGCGACTACCTCAAGCGGGTCACCACGGATCTGCGGCAGACCCGCCGCAGGTTGCAGGAGGTGGAGTCGCGGGAGCAGGATCCCATCGCGATCGTCGCCATGGCCTGCCGTCTCCCGGGAGGAGTGAGCTCTCCCGAAGACCTGTGGCGACTGGTGGCCGAACGTACCGATGCCATCGCGGCCATGCCGACCGACCGCGGCTGGGACCTGGACGGCATGTACGACCCGGACCCCGACCGGGCGGGCAGCAGCTATGTACGCGAGGGCGGCTTCCTCTACGACGCCTCGGAGTTCGACGCCGGATTCTTCGGGATCTCGCCGCGTGAGGCCGTGGCGATGGACCCGCAGCAGCGGCTGCTCCTGGAGACCTCCTGGGAGGTCTTCGAACGCGCGGGTATCGACCCGACATCGGTACGCGGCAGCGGAGCCGGTGTCTTCGTCGGATCGAGCAACCAGGGCTACGCCGCTGCCGCCGACGGGAACACCGCGCCGGAGGGCGTCGAGGGCCATCTGCTGACGGGCGGATCGGCGGCTGTGCTCTCCGGACGGCTTGCGTACAGCTTCGGTCTCGAGGGGCCGGCGGTCACTGTCGACACCATGTGCTCGTCGTCCCTGGTCGCCCTGCATCTGGCTGTCCAGGCGCTGCGGCACGGAGAGTGCTCCATGGCGCTCGCGTGCGGGGCCACCGTCATGTCCTCGTTGCGGAACTTCGTGGAGTTCAGCCGTCAACGAGGGCTGGCAAAGGACGGGCGGTGCAAGCCGTTCTCGGCCGCCGCCGACGGCACCGGGTGGGGTGAAGGCGTCGGCGTGCTGCTGCTGGAACGGCTGTCGGACGCCCGCCGTAGTGGCCACCAAGTGCTCGCGGTGATCCGTGGCAGCGCCACCAATCAGGATGGTGCGTCGAATGGTCTGACGGCGCCGAATGGTCCGTCGCAGCAGCGGGTGATCCGGGCGGCGTTGGCGAATGCGGGTCTGTCGGCGGGTGATGTGGATGTGGTGGAGGCGCACGGTACGGGGACGACGCTGGGCGATCCGATTGAGGCGCAGGCGCTGATCGCCACGTACGGGCAGGAGCGGGACGAGGACCGGCCGCTGTGGATCGGCTCGCTCAAGTCCAACATCGGGCATGCACAGGCCGCTTCCGGCATCGCCGGAGTGATGAAGATGGTGCAGGCGCTGCGCCACGGCGTGCTGCCGGCGACGCTGCACGTGGATGAGCCGTCACCGCATGTGGACTGGTCGACGGGGAACGTCCGCCTGTTGACGGACGAGGTGTTGTGGCCCGAGACGGGCGCGCCGAGGCGGGCGGGCGTGTCGTCGTTCGGCGGCAGCGGGACCAATGCGCACGTCCTGATCGAACAGGCGCCGGGGGCGGAACCTGCCGACGAGGAGCCCGAGGAGGGTAACTCCGAAGAAGAGGCGGCGGCCCCGGTCGCGCTACCGTGGGTGGTTTCCGGGCGTTCCCCGGCGGCGTTGCAGGAGCAGGCGGGTCGGTTGGCGTCGTGGGTGGAGGGCGCTGGGCTGTCGGCGGCGGATGTGGGGCATTCGCTGGTGGTGTCGCGTGCGGGTCTTGAGCACCGGGCTGTGGTGGTCGGCGGTGACCGGGGGGCGTTGGTTGCCGGACTGCGTGGGTTGGCTGACGGTGAGATGCCTGCGGGTGCTGTCTGTGGGGATGTAGAGGCTCTGGAGGGGGATGCCGATGTGGTGTTTGTCTTTCCGGGTCAGGGGTCTCAGTGGGTGGGGATGGCGGTGGAGTTGTTGGATTCCTCGCCGGTTTTCGCTGCGCGGTTGGCGGAGTGTGAGGGGGCGTTGGGGCGGTTCACCGACTGGTCGTTGACGTCGGTGTTGCGTGGGGTTGAGAGTGCGCCCGGTCTTGACCGGGTGGATGTGGTTCAGCCGGTGTTGTGGGCGGTGATGGTGTCGCTGGCGGAGGTGTGGCGTTCGTATGGGGTGGAGCCTGCCGCGGTGGTGGGGCACAGCCAGGGGGAGATCGCGGCGGCCTGTGTCGCGGGGGGACTGAGTCTGGAGGACGGGGCTCGGATTGTGGCGTTGCGCAGCAAGGCCATCCGTTCGCTGTCCGGCGAGGGCGGCATGGTGTCGGTGGCCCTGCCTCAGCCCGAGGTGCAGGAGCTGCTGGGCCAGTGGTCGGGGCGGTTGTCGGTGGCGGCGGTCAACAGCCCGTCATCGGTGGTCGTTTCGGGTGATGCGGACGCGCTGGACGAGTTGATCGCCGCGTGTGAGCAACGAGCCATCCGGGCACGGCGGGTCGAGGTGGATTACGCGTCGCATTCGGTGCATGTGGAGTCTTTGAGGGATGAGTTGCTGGATGTTCTGGCGCCGGTGTGTCCTCGTTCGGGTGGGGTGCCGTTCTTCTCCACGGTGACGGGCCAGTGGCTCGATACGGCGGAGCTTGATGCCGGGTACTGGTTCACCAATCTGCGCCAGACAGTCCGGTTGGAACCCGCACTCCGCACCCTGCTGGCCGAGGACCACCGGGTGTTCATCGAGGTCAGCCCGCATCCGGTCCTCACGGTGCCGGTCCAGGAGACCGTCGAGGCCGTCGGCGCGGCAGCGGTCGTGACCGGCACCCTGCGCCGTGATGAGGGCGGCCTTGGGCGGTTCTACACCTCGCTGGGCGACTTGTTCGTGCACGGCGTGGACGTGGACTGGTCCCCGGCGTTCGCCGACCACCGGCCGCGGGTCGTGGATCTGCCCACCTACGCCTTCCAGCACCGGCGTTACTGGCTGGAGTCCGGTCGTCCTTCGGGGGCCGGGGTTGTTGATCCGGTGGATGCGCGGTTCTGGGAGGCCGTGGAGCGCGAGGATCTGGAGGGTCTGGCGGGGACGTTGGGTCTTTCCGACCAGGGGGCGCTGCGTGAGGTGTTGCCGGCGTTGTCGTCGTGGCGGCGGCAGCGGGAGCAGCGGAGCACGGTGGACGCGTGGCGTTACCGCATCGTGTGGCGCCCCCAGCCGGAGCCGGAGCAGAGGGTGTTGGAGGGGACCTGGCTGATCGTCGTCCCCGCCGGTCAGGAGAACGACGACCTCGTACGGTCCACGCTCAAGACCATTCGGGACAGCGGGGCCGAAGCCGTACCTCTTGTCCTCCAGGGCTCGCGGAACGATCGCCGAGTCGTGGCTGACCAGTTGCGCGAGTCCATCACGGCAGGCGTCCCCGGTGGCGTCATCTCGCTCCTCGCCCTTGATGAGCGACCCCTGCCCGAGCGCCCCGAGGTCACCGTAGGACTCATCCAGTCCGTCGCCCTGATGCAGGCGCTCCTCGACGCAGCAGTCGAGGCTCCGCTGTGGCTGCTCACCACCGAGTCCGCTGACACGGGTTCATCCGACGACGACGCGGTGCGACACCCCCTCCAAGCGGCGGTCTGGGGCCTCGGCCGGGTGTTCGCCCTGGAGCACCCCAAGCAGTGGGGCGGTCTTGTCGACCTGCCCGCCGAGTTGGACGACCGGGGTACGGCTTTGCTGTCCGGGATCCTCGCGACGGGCGGTGACGAGGACCAGCTCGCCGTCCGCGGCGCCGGACTGTTCGCCCGCCGCCTGACCCGTGCCCCGCTGGACAGAGAGCCGGGCGTGCCGTGGCGTACGAGCGGAACAGCCCTGGTCACTGGCGGTACAGGTGGCCTCGGTGCGCACACCGCCCGACTGCTCGCCCGTAGTGGCGCCGAGCACCTCTTGCTGACCAGCCGGCGCGGCCTCGACGCCCCGGGTGCGGTCGAGTTGCGTGACGAGCTGATGGCACTGGGCGTCGGAGTCACCATCGCCGCCTGTGATGTGACGGACGCCGACGCGCTCGCCGGGCTGGTCGCGCAGGTCGAGGCCGACGGTCCGCCCATCCGGTCCGTCGTGCACACTGCCGGGGTCGGCCTTCTCGTGCCACTCGTCGACACCACGCTCGAAGAGTTCGCCGAGGGGGCCCGCGCCAAGCTGCTCGGCGCCCGCAACCTCGACGCCCTGTTCGACCGCGACGGCCTTGACGCCTTCGTGCTGTACTCGTCCGTCGCCGGTACGTGGGGCAGTGGTGACCACGGCGCGTACGCCGCGTCGAATGCCTATGTCGACGCGCTCGCCGCTCACCGCCGCGCACGTGGTCTGGCGGGGACATCGATCGCGTGGGGCATCTGGAGCCCGGAGGGCGGCGGTATGGCCGTCGATGTGGTGCGGGACCAACTGCGCTGGCGCGGCATCCCGTTCATGTCGCCCCACCTGGCCGCTCTTGGGCTTCAGCAGGCGCTCGACCACGATGAGACGTTCCTCGCCGTGGCGGACATCGACTGGGAACGTTTCGTCCCCGTCTTCACCGCCGCGCATCCCCGCCCGCTGCTGCACGAGGTGCCGGAAGTGCTGCGGGCGCTCGAAGCCGACGAGGCCGACACGGGGGTTGCCGAGAGTACTTCCGCGTCGCTCCGATCCCAGCTCGTCGAGCTGGCTCCGACGGAACGCGAGCGGCTGCTGTCCGACCTCGTACGCAAGCAGGTCGCCGCCGTGCTCGGCCACGCGGACACGGCGGAGATCGCGGTCGGCCGTGCCTTCCGCGAGCTGGGCTTCGACTCCCTCACCGCGGTTGAGCTGCGCAACCGGCTCAACGCGGCAACCGGAGTGAGGCTCCTCGCCACCGTTGTCTTCGACTACCCGAGCGTGAAGTCGCTTGCCGGGCATCTGGAGACCACGCTCGTCGGCGAGAGCGGCGCTCTGTCCGCACCGGCTGCCCCCGCGCTTGTCACTGCCGGCGCTCCGGCCGATGACGACCCCATCGCGATCGTATCCATGGCCTGCCGCTATCCGGGTGATGTGCGGTCGCCCGAGGATCTGTGGCGGCTGGTTCGGGACGGGGTCGACGCCGTGTCCGCGTTTCCCTCCGACCGGGGCTGGGACCTGGACGGCATGTATGACCCGGACCCCGACCGCACAGGCACGTGCTACGCCCGCGAGGGCGGGTTCCTCGACGCAGCCGGTGACTTCGATCCCGAGTTCTTCGGGATCTCGCCACGCGAGGCTCTGGCGATGGACCCGCAGCAGCGGTTGCTCCTGGAGACCTCCTGGGAGGTCTTGGAGCGTGCGGGTATCGACCCCCGGACGCTGCGGGGCACCCAGACCGGTGTGTTCTTCGGGGCGGCCTACCAGGGGTATGGCAACGTGGAAGCACCCGAGGGGCTGGAGGGGCACCTCATCACCGGCACGGTGACGAGCATCGCCTCCGGTCGTGTCTCGTACACGCTCGGGCTGGAAGGGCCCGCGGTGACACTGGACACGGGCTGCTCGTCTTCACTGGTGTCGCTGCATCTGGCCATACAGGCGCTTCGCTCGGGGGAGTGCTCCTTGGCGATCGCCGGGGCTGCGGCTGTGATGAGCGAACCGATCGGGCTGGTGGGCTTCAGCCGTCAGCGGGGGCTCGCGCGGGACGGGCGGTGCAAGCCGTTCGCAGCGGCGGCCGACGGAATGGGCATGGCCGAGGGCGTCGGCGTGCTGTTGGTGGAGCGGCTGTCGGATGCCCGGCGCAATGGACACACCGTGCTGGCTGTCGTACGTGGTACGGCGGTCAATCAGGATGGTGCGTCGAATGGTCTGACGGCGCCGAATGGTCCGTCGCAGCAGCGGGTGATCCGGGCGGCGTTGGCGAATGCGGGTCTGTCGGCGGGTGATGTGGATGTGGTGGAGGCGCACGGTACGGGGACGACGCTCGGCGACCCCATCGAGGCGCAGGCGCTGATCGCCACCTACGGCAGCGACCGGGACGAGGACCGGCCCCTGTGGATCGGCTCCGTCAAGTCGAACATCGGGCACACTCAGGCGGCGTCGGGTGTGGCGGGTGTGATGAAGATGGTGCTCGCCATGCGGCATGGCGAGCTGCCCGCGACGCTGCATGTGGATGAGCCGTCACCGCACGTGGACTGGTCGGCGGGTGCGGTGGAGTTGTTGACCGAGGCGCGGCCGTGGGAGGAGGAGCCGGGACGTCCGCGGCGTGCCGGTGTCTCGTCCTTCGGCGTGAGTGGGACCAACGCGCATGTGATTGTCGAGCAGGTGGGGTCGACGGAGCAGGCTGACGGGGGGGAGTCTGCGCCGTCGTTGGGTGTTGTGGTGCCGTGGGTGGTTTCTGGGCGCTCCCCGGCGGCGTTGGTGTCTCAGGCGGGTCGGTTGGCGTCGTGGGTGGAGGGTGCTGGGCTGTCGCCGGTTGAGGTGGGGCATTCGCTGGTGGCGTCGCGGTCGGTGTTCGGGCACCGGGCCGTTGTGGTGGGGTCGGAGAGCGGCGAACTGACTGCCGGGCTGCGGTCGGTGACCTCACCAGGTGCGGTGACCGATCCGGGCAGGACGGTGTTTGTCTTTCCGGGTCAGGGGTCTCAGTGGGTGGGGATGGCGGTGGAGTTGTTGGATTCTTCGCCGGTTTTCGCTGCGCGGTTGGCGGAGTGTGAGGGGGCGTTGGGGCGGTTCACCGACTGGTCGTTGACGTCGGTGTTGCGTGGGGTTGAGGGTGCGCCGGGTCTTGACCGGGTGGATGTGGTTCAGCCGGTGTTGTGGGCGGTGATGGTGTCGCTGGCGGAGGTGTGGCGTTCGTATGGGGTGGAGCCTGCCGCGGTGGTGGGGCACAGCCAGGGGGAGATCGCGGCGGCCTGTGTCGCGGGCGGGCTGAGCCTGGAGGACGGGGCTCGGGTCGTGGCGTTGCGCAGCAAGGCCATCCGTTCGCTGTCCGGCGAGGGCGGCATGGTGTCGGTGGCCCTGCCTCAGCCCGAGGTGCAGGAGCTGCTGGGCCAGTGGTCGGGGCGGTTGTCGGTGGCGGCGGTCAACAGCCCGTCATCGGTGGTCGTTTCGGGTGATGCGGACGCGCTGGACGAGTTGATCGCCGCGTGTGAGCAACGAGCCATCCGGGCACGGCGGGTCGAGGTGGATTACGCGTCGCATTCGGTGCATGTGGAGTCTTTGAGGGATGAGTTGCTGGATGTTCTGGCGCCGGTGTGTCCTCGTTCGGGTGGGGTGCCGTTCTTCTCCACGGTGACGGGGGACTGGCTGGATACGGCGGAGCTTGATGCCGGGTACTGGTTCACCAATCTGCGGCAGACAGTCCGGTTGGAGCCCGCGGTCCGGGGGCTTCTGGCCGAGGACCACCGGGTGTTCATCGAGGTCAGCCCGCATCCCGTCCTCACGGTGCCGGTCCAGGAGACGGTCGAGGCCGTCGGCGCGGCAGCGGTCGTGACCGGCACTCTGCGCCGTGATGAGGGCGGCCTTGGGCGGTTCTACACCTCGCTGGGCGACTTGTTCGTGCAGGGTGTGGAGGTGGACTGGTCCCCGGCGTTCGCCGACCACCGGCCGCGGGTGGTGGATCTGCCCACCTACGCTTTCCAGCACCGGCGTTACTGGCTGGAGTCACGCAAGTCCACGGCCGAGACGGCCGCTTCGGGACTCGTCGACGCCGGATTCTGGGACACCGTCGAACGCGAGGACCTGGAGGGTCTGGCAGGGACGTTGGGCCTGTCCGACCGGCGCGCGCTGCGTGAGCTCCTGCCCGCGCTCTCGCTGTGGCGCAGACAGCAGCAGCAACGGAGCACGGTCGACGGATGGCGGTACTCCATTGCGTGGCGCCCCCAGCCGGAGCCCGCGCGTACCAGCCTGGACGGCACCTGGCTGGTCGTCGTCCCCGAAGGCCACCAGGACGCCCACCTCGTCCAGGACGCCGTCCGCGCGCTCCGGTCGGGCGCCGCGCGCACCAGGACCCTGATCGTCGGCACAGCGGACTCCGACCGGGAATGGCTCGCCACCCGGCTGCGGGCCGAGGCCGAGACGGCCGAGACGGCCGACACGATCACCGGAGTGCTGTCCCTCGTGGCACTGGAGGAGCAGCCGTGGACCGCCACGGACTCGCTTCCCGCAGGTCTGGTCCTGATGACGTCACTTCTGCAGGCTCTCGGTGACGCCGGGATCGACGCCCCGCTGTGGTGCGCGACCCGTGGTGCGGTGTCGGTCAACCGTGCCGATGCCCTCGACCACCCGATGCAGGCGATGGCGTGGGGGCTCGGCAGGATCGCGGCCTTCGAGTACCCGCAGCGGTGGGGCGGCCTCGTCGACCTGCCGAGCGAGCTGGACGAACGGGCCGGCCGACGGTTGGTCGCGCTGCTTGCGCAGGACCTGGGCGAGGACCAAGTGGCGTTGCGTGCTTCCGGGGTCTTCGCCCGCAGGATGCTGCGGTCGCTCACGGGAGACCGGCCGGCCGGCGACGGCTGGCGACCCCACGGCACCGTCCTGGTCACCGGTGGCACGGGCGCACTGGGCGGGCACGTCGCCCGCTGGCTCGCCCGCAACGGCGCCGAGCATCTCGTGCTCGTCAGCCGTCGAGGCTCCGCGGCGCCGGACGCCTCTGTGCTGGTCGGGGAACTGGCGGAACTCGGCTCGAGTGCCACCGTGGTGGCGTGCGACGTCGCCGACCGCGCGGCGGTGGAGGCGCTCGTCGGGAGTCTGCCCGAGGACCAGCCGCTCACGGCTGTGGTGCACACCGCCGGAGTCATCGATGACGGTGTGATCGACATGCTCACCCCGGACCGGGCCCAGGGCGTACTGGGGCCGAAGGCGGGTGCCGCGCTCGCGCTGCACGAGGCGACACGGCACCTGGACCTGTCCGCGTTCGTCCTGTTCTCCTCCATGGCGGGCACGCTCGGCGGCCCCGGACAGGGCAGTTACGCGGCGGCGAACGCGTACCTGGACGCGCTCGCCCTTCAGCGCCGCGACGAGGGTCTTCCCGCGACCTCGATCGCCTGGGGCGCCTGGAGCGGCGGCGGCATGGTGGACGAGGAGCTGGCACAGCGGCTCCGCCGTGACGGGGTGCCGCCGATGGATCCCGACCTGGCCATCGCCGCCCTGCAGACCGCCCTGGACGAAGACGAGACGTTCCTGATCGTCGCGGACGTCGACTGGCAAAAGGCCACAGCCCGGCTGGTGGCCGCCCTGCGCGAGCTGCCCGAGGCCCAGGCTACGGACAGCGGCGGGACCAAGGAGGCTGCTGTGCGGGACGACGCACCGCCGTTCGTCGTCCGCCTGCGCGAACTGTCGCCCACCGAGCGCCGTGCGGCGCTGCTGGACGACGTACGGAAGGCGGCCGCCGCCGTACTCGGTTACGACCGGCCTGACGCGATCCCCGCCGACAGGGCGTTCCGCGAACTGGGCTACGACTCGCTCACCGCCGTGGAGTTGCGCAACCGGCTCTCCGAGGCAACCTGGCTCCGGCTGCCCGTCACGCTGGTCTTCGACCATCCGACGGCGGACGCGCTCACGGCGTTCTTGTATGACGGGCTCTTCGGGACGACGCCAGAGATCGTGGATCCGACCGCACCTGTCGTATCGATGGACGACGATCCGGTCGTCATCGTCGGGATGAGCTGCCGCTATCCGGGGAAGGCCGACTCGCCCGAGGAGCTGTGGCGGCTGCTCGACGAGGGCACCGATGCCATCTCGGGCTTCCCCACCAACCGGGGCTGGGACATCGAGCGGCTCTACGACCCGGACCCGGACAAGCCCGGCACCTTCTACGCTCGCGACGGCGGGTTCCTCTACGACGCGGACCACTTCGATCCAGCGTTCTTCGGGATCTCGCCGCGCGAGGCGGTCGCGATCGATCCCCAGCAGCGGCTCCTTCTGGAAACCTCCTGGGAGGCGATCGAACGGGCGGGGATCGACCCGGTCATGCTCCGCGGCACCGAGGCCGGGGTCTTCGTCGGTTCGAACTACAACGACTACGGTTCCCGGGCGCACACGGCGCCGGAAGGCCTGGAGGGATATCTGGCCACGGGCAGCGCGAGCAGCGTCGCCTCCGGCCGTATCGCGTACACCTTCGGGCTGGAGGGACCGGCCGTCACGGTGGACACAGCGTGCTCGTCGTCGCTGGTCGCGCTGCATCTGGCGACCCAGGCCCTGCGGTCCGGCGAGTGCACGCTCGCACTGGCGGCCGGCGTGACGGTGATCTCGACCCCCCAGACCTTCATCGAGTTCAGCAGGCAGCGGGCGCTTGCCCCCGACGGGCGCTGCAAGGCGTTCTCGGCGGACGCCGACGGCGCCGGCTGGGCCGAGGGTGTCGGCGTCGTCCTGCTGGAGCGGCTGTCCGAGGCACGCAGGCTCGGACACACGGTGCTGGCCGTCGTCAAGGGCACGGCCGTCAACCAGGACGGCGCGTCCAACGGCCTGACGGCACCCAACGGGCCGTCCCAACAGCGCGTCATCCGGCAGGCATTGGCCAACGCGGGCCTGTCCACATGGGACGTCGACGTCGTCGAGGCGCACGGTACCGGCACGCGGCTCGGCGACCCGATCGAGGCCCAGGCGATCATCGCCACCTATGGTCAAGGACGGCCCGAGGACCGCCCGTTGTGGCTCGGCGCGATCAAGTCGAACATCGGGCACACCCAGGCGGCGGCCGGTGTCGCAGGGGTGATCAAGATGGTGCAGGCCTTGCAGCACGGCGTGCTCCCGCGCACGCTCCACGCCGAGCAGCCGTCACCGCACATCGACTGGCCGGCGGGGAATGTGCGGCTGCTGAACGAGCGGCAGCAGTGGCCGTCGGGCAACGGCCCGCGCAGAGCCGGGGTCTCCGCCTTCGGTATCAGCGGTACGAACGCGCATGTGATCCTCGAGGAGCCGGAGCCGGATGTCACCGAGTCCGGCGGGACGCCGCAGCGCTGTACTCCGGAGCGGTCCGCCTCGGCAACCGTCGTCCCCTGGCTGTTGTCCGCGCGCGGTGCCACTGCGCTGCGGGCACAGGCCCAGCGGCTGTTGGAGCACATCACGCACAACGAGGGGCTCGCGCCTGCCGACATAGCGATGTCCCTGGCCACCTCGCGCGCCGGGTTCGAGGACCGGGCAGCGATCCTCGGTACGGGTTTTGCCGAACTGACCGACGCGCTCGGGGCGTTCGCCGAAGGCCACGAGCACCCGCGGGTCTCCGTGGACCGCGCCCGCCCCGGCAAGCTGGCCTTCCTCTTCCCCGGGCAGGGATCACAGCGAGCGGAGACCGGCCGGAGCCTCTACGCGACCTTCGACGCCTTCGCCGACGCTCTTGACGCGGCCTGCGCGCACCTTGACACCCACCTCGACCGGCCGCTGCGCGATGTGCTGTTCGCCGAGCCCGGTACGCCCGAGGCGGACCTGCTCGACCGGACCGTGTACACCCAGGCCGGTCTCTTCGCCCTCGGAGTCGCCCTGTTCCGGCTGCTCGAAAGCTACGGGGTGCGTCCGGACGTGCTGCTCGGCCACTCGATCGGCGAACTCGCCGCGGCGCATGTCGCGGGGGTGCTGTCCCTGGACGACGCCTGCCGCCTGGTCGCCGCACGCGGCCGGCTGATGCAGGCCCTGCCGGCCGGCGGCGCCATGGTGTCCGTGCAGGCCGCCGAGGAGGACGTGCTGCCGCTCCTCGAACCGTACGAGGGCGGGGTGGTGATCGCGGCCCTCAACGGACCGGCCGCCACCGTCATCAGCGGGGACGAGGACGCCGTCACCGAGGTCGCCGGCCAACTGGCCGCCGCGGGACACAGGACCAAGCGTCTGCGCGTCAGCCACGCCTTCCACTCGGCCCACATGGACGCGATGCTCGACGAGTTCGCGGCCGTCGCAGCCGAGTTGAGCTACGAGCCGCCGACCGTGCCGGTCATTTCCAACGTCACGGGACGCCAGGCCACCACGGACGAGCTGTGCAGCCCCGACTACTGGGTGCGCCACGTGCGTCAGGCCGTCCGGTTCCACGACGGGACCCGGACCCTGGAAGAGATGGGTGCGACGACATTCGTGGAGCTCGGCTCCGGGGTGCTCACGGCCATGGCGGACGAGTGCCTGACAGCGGACGGGGTCGCGCTCGTCGCCCTGCTGCGCCGCGACCAGGGCGAGCCGGAGTCGGTCACCACGGCGCTGGCCCATCTGCATCTGCGGGACCACGGCCCTGACTGGGACGCCTATTTCGAGCACTCGGGCGCCCGGCGCGTGCTGCTGCCGACGTACCCGTTCCAGCGGCAGCGGTACTGGCTGGAGGCCGCCGCGAACCTGGAGGACATGTTCGCCGCGGGACTGGAAGCGGCGGGCCATCCGCTGCTCGGGGCCGCCGTGCCGCTCGCCGGTTCCGACGGCGCCCTGTTCAACGGATTGCTCTCCGTAGGGCGCCAGCCGTGGCTGGCCGACCACGCTGTGGACGGCACGCTGCTCTTCCCCGGCACGGGTTTCCTGGAGCTGGCGCTGCAGGCATGCGAACGGATCGGCGCCGGCCACGTCGAAGAGTTCACGATCGAGGCCCCGCTCGTGCTGCCGGAGGACGGCACGGTACAGCTTCAACTCACCGTCGGTGACGCAGACGAGTCGGGCCGACGCACGGTCAGCGTGCACTCGCGACCCGCGACACGCGCGGACCAGGAGGACACCCCCTGGACCCGGCACGCCGACGGCACCCTGGCCGAGGGCCCGCCCGCGGCCCAGGCCCTCGCCGACCTCAGCGCCTGGCCCCCGCGGGGCGCGGACCCGGTCGACGTATCGCACCTCTACGAGCGGACGGCCGCGAACGGCTTCGCCTACGGACCGGCCTTCCGCGGCCTGCGCGCCGCCTGGCGCAAGGGCGACGAGGTGTTCGCCGAAGTGACACTGCCCCAGCAGCACCATGACGCGGGCTTCGTCCTGCACCCGGCGCTGCTGGACGCCGCTCTGCACACGGTCGCGCTTGCCGCACCCGACACGGAACGCGCCGTGCTGCCGTTCAGCTTCCGGCAGGTCACCGCGGCGCCGGCCGTGAGCCCGGACACCCTGCGGGTCCACCTCGTCCGGCAGCAAGAGGACACCTTCGGCGTGCAGCTGGCGGACGCGTCGGGTGCCTGGCTCGCCGCGATACCGGCGCTCGTACTGCGGCCGGTCGACCCCGCGGTGCTGGCCGCCGCCGGACCGAAATCCGACAGCCTGTACCGGATGGAGTGGGAGGAACTGCCGCTGGCCGGCAGCGCGCGCGAGCCGTACGCGGTGGTCGGCATCGGTGCCGTACCGCACGCGCCCGACGCCGACGGCGGCCGGTACGAGGACCTGGCCGAACTGACCGCGGCCGTCACCGCCGGGGCCCCGGTGCCCGCAACGGTGCTCGTCAACTGCCCGCAGGCCCAGGGCGACACCGCCAAAGCCACCCGCCAGGCCGTGCACCACGGACTGGACGTCGCCAAGGCATGGCTTCAGGACGACAGATTCAGCGGGTCGCGGCTCGTGATGTGCACCCACAACGCCGTGGCGACCAGGACCGGCGCCGCTGTGCCCGGGCTGCCGCAGTCCGCCGTCTGGGGCCTGATCCGCACCGCCAGGGCCGAGAACCCGGGCCGTTTCGCTCTCCTCGACCACGACGGAACGGCCCAGTCCGTCGCCTCGCTGTCCGCCGCCCTGGCGACCGGTGAACCCGAGATCGCTCTGCGTGAGGGGGCGGCCAGTGTGCCGCGCCTGGTACGGGCCCCGGCGGCCGAGCCGTTCGGGGGCCTCGGTGCGGCCGGCGCCGGAGGCACGGTGCTCATCACCGGGGCCAGTGGCGTGCTCGGCCGCCTCGTCGCCCGTCACCTGGTAACGGCGCACGGCGTGCGGAACCTACTGCTCGCCAGCCGCAGAGGGCCACGGGCCGCAGGGATGCGCGAACTGGAGAAGGAACTGAGCGAACTGGGCGCGAACGTCGAACTCGCCGCCTGCGACGTCGCCGACCGGGCCGAGACCGCCCGGCTGCTGGCCTCCGTATCCCCCGAGAGTCCGCTCACCGCCGTGGTCCACACCGCGGGCGTCCTCGACGACGGCGTCATCGGCTCTCTGACCGCGGAGCGCATGGACGCGGTGCTGCGTGCCAAGGCCGACGCCGTACTCCACCTGGACGAGCTGACGCGCGACCTCGACCTGGAGGCTTTCGTCCTGTTCTCCTCTCTCGCCGGTACCTTCGGCGGGGTCGGCCAGGGCAACTACGCGGCGGCCAATGCCTTCCTCGACGCTTTCGCCCACGCCAGGCGGGCGGCGGGCCGGCCCGCCGTGTCCCTTGCCTGGGGCCTGTGGGCCGAGCGCAGCGGCATGACCACCAAACTGGACGAGGCCGACCTCCACCGGATGGCCAGGGGCGGCGTTCGCCCCATGCCGTCGGACCAGGCACTGGCCCTGCTCGATGCCGCGCTCGCCACGGGCGAGCCGTTCCTTGCCCCGGCCAGGCTCGACATGGCGGCGCTGCGTGCCGCTGCCGGAGACGTTCCGCATCTGCTGCGGTCACTGGCGCGGAAACTGCCCCGGTCCTCCGCCGGCCGTCCTGCCCCCGCCGCGGAAGCCGAGCAGCTCGGCACCCGGCTCGCCGGGCTGCCGCAAGCAGACCGGCGCCAGACGGTGCTCGATGCCGTCCTGAGCCAGGCCGCTCTGGTCCTGGGGCATGCCTCGGCCGACGCTGTCGACCCCGACCGCGGCTTCCTGGAGCTGGGCTTCGACTCGCTGACCGCGGTCGAGCTGCGCAATCGGCTCGGCACCGTGACCGGGACCAGGCTGCCCGCGACTCTCCTGTTCGACTACCCGGAACCCACCGGACTGGCCGACCACTTGCTCGGCAGGCTGGCACCCGCGGTGGAGGAGCAGTTGGGCAACGGCTCGGTGCTCGACCGGCTCGACGCGTGGGAGGCGCAGATCGAACCGATCATGGACGACACGGAGGCCAGGGCGTCGCTGCGCAGTCGGCTGCAGGGGCTCATGGCCCGGCTCGACAGCCTGTCAGAAGATCAGGATCCGGGGCTGGAGAGCAGGCTGGAGAAGGCGTCGGACGACGAGCTGTTCGACTTCATCGAGAACGAGCTCGGCGGGTCGTGACGGCCTGACCGGGGAACGGAACGGCCCCGCGCGAAGGGGCCGTTCATGCGGCAGCCCCCCACCGATCGGTGGGGGGCTGCCGCATGAACGGGGCCTGTCGGACGGGAACTAACCCCAGGTCACCGGCAGTTCGTACACGCCGTAGTGCATGGCCTTCTCCCGGAGCGGCACCTGTGACGCCGGCACCGTCAGCCTCAGATCGGGGAACCGGTCGAAGAGCTTCTGGAACGCGATTCGCAGGGTCGCCCGCGCCAGGTGCTGCCCCAGGCACTGGTGGATACCGAAGCCGAAAGCCAGGTGTCTGCGCGCGGGGCGGGTCACATCGAGCGTGTCCGCGTCCTCGAAGTACTCGGCGTCGCGGTTCGCCGACGGAAGGGACAGCACCACAGTCTGTCCCTTCTCGATCTTCACGCCCTCGATCTCGACGTCCTCCAGCGCCGTCCGGCTCGCTCCGAAGTGAGAGATGGTCAGATAGCGCAGCAACTCCTCCACCCCGCTGCCCATCAGCTCCGGATTCGCCCGCAGCTTGGCCAGTTCTTCGGGATGTTCGAGCAGCGCGAACGTACCCAGCGCCAGCATGTTCGGGGTGGTGTCCAGGGCCCCGCCGATGGCGATCCACGCGATGTTCGCCATCTCCTCCTCGGTCAGTTCGCCGGTGGCGATGAGTCGGCTCAGGAGGTCGTCACCCGGCTCGGCGGCGAACCGCTCGCGCATCATCCGTTCCAGAGTCGTGTTCAGACCCGTGTTGTGGTGGATGAACTCTTCCAGGGTGTAGTCGATACGCATGATCACATCGAAGTGCTCGGCCAGAGTGACCAGGTCGCTCTCCGACACGCCCATGACCGAGCAGGTCGACCTGGCCGGGATCTTCAGAGCGAACGCCTTGACCAGGTCGACGGGCGGTTCCATCTCCGCCATCTCGTCCAGCACGCCGTCGATGATCGCTTCGAGTCTGGGCTCGTACTCCTGGATTCTGCGGACGGTGAAGAAGCCCGTCAGCAGCCGCCGGTAACGGGTGTGGTCCGGTGCGTCCATGCGGACGAAGTTGCCCGGCGCGGACGGCTGCGGATCGTAGTTCTCCACCTCGAAGGGCGGCGAGTGCACCAGCGCCAGCAGCTCGTTGCGGTGGCTGAACCGGTGGTCGGTCATGATCTGCCGCACATGTTCGTGCCGCGTGATCAGCCACCCGTCCTTGCGGCCCGGTGACAGGTCGAACGACACCGGGCTGATCGGATCCTCCTCGCGCAGCCGGCTGTACTCGGCTGCCGGATCGAACGGGCAGGTGCGCTTGTAGGGGACCACCGGTTGCTTGGGTATGTAGGCGGGATCCTGAGCAGGCTCGGAAACCATGACTCCTCCGACTGGGATGGGGACAGCGGCCGCGCGTGACTGTGCGCCCCGGACTCGGGGCGGCGGGGTCACGCCCGCTGGGACGCCAGGGGCAGTCGCCGCAGACCGAAGACGTTGACCCTGTTCTCGTAGTAGGAAAGTTGCGCGTCGCGGTCCAGCCGGACCGCGGAGAACCGGTCGAGCATCAGGTTGAGCGCGATCTGCCCCTCGAGCCGGGCGAGTGGAGCGCCCAGGCAGTAGTGGATGCCGTGGCCGAAAGCCACCTGACGGGCGTTCGGCCGGAGCGGCACGAAGCGGTCCGGATCATCGAAGACCCGCTCGTCGCGGTTGGCCGACAGCAGCCACAGATGCATCATCGTGTTCGCGGCGACCGGCACCCCAGCGATCTCCGTGTCGGCGGTCGGCACCCGCTCGATCTTCAGGAACGGGGGGCGGCAGCGCAGCACTTCCTCGATGTAGGCCCGGATCTGCGAACGGTCGGTACGCAGTTCGCCCCAGCGCTGCGGCTCGGTGTTCAGGCTGAGGAGCATATTGCCGAGCAGCACGGACGTGGTGACATGCCCGGCGAGCAGCAGGAGCGCGGCGAAGCTGACCACGTCGTCGTCGTTGAGCCGCTCGCCGTCCACCTCGGCGCGTACCAGGGTGCCGATGAGATCGTCGTGCGGGGCGCGGCGGCGGGCCGTGACATGCGCGCGCAGATACGCGTCCAGCTCCCCGACCAGCCGGCCGAAGGCGGCAGGGCCGTCAGGGGCCGTGGGGTCGATCGTCAGCAGGTCGTCCGCCCAGCCCTGGAAGAGATGCCGGTCGGAGATCGGCACCCCCAGCATCGAGGCGATCACGATGACGGGCAGCGGGTTGGCCAGCGCCTCCACCAGGTCGAAGCGGTCCGAGTCGATGTCGTCGAGCAGCCCGGTCGCCACATCGGTGATCTGCGGTGTGAGATCGCTGATCATCTTCGCCGTGAACGCCTGGCTGACCAGGCGGCGCATCTTCCCGTGCCGAGGAGGGTCGAGCAGGAGCAGCGTGCCGCCCGGAGGTTCACGCTCGCCGCCCGACAGAGATGTCACTGTGTCGGAGGAGAACGCGGCGGGCTGGGAGACGATCCGCTGGATGTCCCGGTGCCGGAAGACGTGGACATTGCCCTTGTCGTCCCGCCACACCGGCTGTTCGTCCCGCATCCGGCGGAGCCACGCGAGCAGCGAGGCGCCCCCGTCCAGATCGATCTCCGGTGGCGCCGTGACGTCGAGTGCCGTCATCGGTGAGGACTCCTCGCGTACGGCATCGGAAGTTTCCTGCGGCACCTTCATGCCTCCCCTCTCCTACGGCCCTGCGGTGGCGCGTTGTTCGGGCCACAGGCCGATCGGCCCTCACCCCAGCACGAAGAGCACGCAGCGAGCCAGCGCGGCGGGGGAACTCTAGGGAATCGCCGGTCGAGGCAGGCCGAGCTCGTCCTAGGGGTTCTCTTAGAGTCACCGGCCGCCGCCCCGAAGGGCCGGTCGACGCCCACAGAATGCGATCAGTGAGCGAAGGATTCGAGCGTCGTGGTCGCCAGCGTGAGGCAGGCCGGTCCGCCGAGTGCGGTCCTGGGAAGGGAGCTGAGCTGTGAGCGAGGGAAAGCTCCGCGACTATCTGAAGCGGGTGACCGCGGATCTGCACCGCACCGGCAGGCGTCTGCGCGAGATGGAGGCCCGGGAACGCGAGCCCATCGCGATCGTGGCCATGAGCTGCCGGTACCCCGGCCAAGTACGCTCGCCCGAAGACCTCTGGAAGCTGGTCGCCGACGGCACCGACGGCATCACGCCCTTCCCGAAGGACCGCGGCTGGGACGTCGAGTCGCTGTACCACCCGTACCCCGCCAACCCCGGCACCTGCTACACCCGTGAAGGCGGATTCCTCCACGACGCCGCCGACTTCGACCCGGACTTCTTCGCCATGTCGCCCCGCGAGGCGCTGGCGACCGATCCGCAGCAGCGCCTCCTCCTCGAAACGTCCTGGGAGGCGTTCGAACGGGCAGGCCTGCAGCGACAGGAGCTCAAGGGCAGCCCCACCGGCGTCTTCGTCGGCGTCATGTACAACGACTACGGCTCGCGGTTCACCCAGCCGCCCGCCGGCCTCGAAGGGCACCTGGGCAACGGCAGCGCGGCCAGCATCGCCTCGGGCCGCGTCGCCTACACCTTCGGCCTCGAAGGCCCGGCGGTGACGGTGGACACCGCCTGCTCGTCGTCGCTGGTCGCCCTGCACCTGGCCTGCAACGCACTGCGCCAGGGGGAGTGCACCCTCGCCCTCGCCGGAGGTGTGACAGTGATGTCCACGCCGGTCACGTTCCTGGAGTTCAGCAGGCAGCGCGGACTCTCCGCCGACGGCCGGTGCAAGGCGTTCTCCGACAGCTCCGACGGCACGGGCTGGGGCGAGGGGGCCGGCATCCTGCTGCTGGAACGGCTCTCCGACGCCCAGCGCAACGGCCACACCGTGCTCGGTCTCGTACGGGGCACTGCCGTCAACCAGGACGGGGCGAGCAGCGGTCTGACCGCCCCCAACGGGCCGTCCCAACAGCGGGTCATCCGGGCGGCACTGGCCGCCGCGGACCTGGGCGCATCCGATGTTGACGCCGTGGAGGGGCACGGCACCGGGACGACCCTCGGCGACCCGATCGAAGCTCAAGCGCTCCTCGCCACCTACGGCCAGGAGCGGGAGGCCCGTCGGCCGCTGTGGCTCGGCACGGTCAAGTCCAACGTCGGTCACACGCAGGCCGCGGCCGGTGTCGCCGGAGTCATCAAGATGGTGCAGGCGATGCAGCACGGGGTGCTGCCGCGCACGCTGCACGTCGAGCGGCCGTCCACGCATGTCGACTGGTCCGAAGGGAACGTCCGGCTGCTCACCGAAGCGGTGGACTGGCCGGACACCGGCCGACCGCGGCGCGCCGGGGTCTCGGCCTTCGGGGTCAGCGGTACGAACGCCCACGCCGTGATCGAACAGGCCCCGCCCGCCGGAACCGGGTGGGAAGATGCCGGCTCCGACGCCGCGGCGACCGACCGGTGCGGGGAGCTCGCCGCCCCGGCCCAGAGCCCGGTGGCACCGCTTCCCGTGGTGCCCTGGGTGCTCTCCGCCCGCAGCGAGCCGGCCCTCCGGGCCCAGGCAGCGCGTCTGGTGGCCCATGTCGGGGACCTGCCCGAGACCGTCGGACCCGCGGACATCGGCTCTTCGCTGGCCAGGGCCCGTACCGCGTTCGAGCACCGCGCGGCGGTAGTGGGTGGGGACCGCGGGGAACTGCTCTGCGGCCTCGCCCAGTTCGCGCAGGGTGACGACACCGGCGTGATCCGGGGGACGGCGGACCGCGGCAGGACGGCGTTCCTCTTCGCGGGCCAGGGCGCGCAGCGACTCGGCATGGGCCGGGGCCTCCACCAGGAGTTCCCCGCCTTCGCGGAAGCCTTCGACGAGGTCTGCGCCCACCTCGACGCAGAGCTGCAACAACCGCTCCGGGATGTCGTCTTCGGTAAGGACGCAGACCTTCTGGACCGGACCGGTTTCACGCAGCCCGCGCTCTTCGCCTTCGAGGTGGCGCTCTTCCGGCTTGTCGAGTCCTGGGGCGTCCGGCCCGACTTCCTGCTCGGCCACTCCATCGGGGAGCTGGCCGCCGCGCACGCCGCCGGGGTGCTGTCGCTGGAGGACTCCTGCCGGCTCGTGGCGGCCCGCGGAAGGCTGATGCAGGCGCTTCCGGCCGGAGGCGCGATGTTCTCTCTCCGGGCCGGCGAAGCCGATGTGCTGGCGCTGCTGGCCGACGCCGACGCCGACGCCCGCGACCGGCTGAGCGTCGCCGCGGTGAACGGGCCGGGGACGACCGTCGTGGCCGGTGAGGAAGACGCTCTCGCACCGCTCGTCCGGCGCTTCGAAGAGCAGGGTGGCAAGGCGAAGCGGCTTCGGGTGAGCCATGCCTTCCACTCCCCGCTGATGGAACCCATGCTCGCCGAATTCCGCGTGATCGCCGAGGGCGTAACGTTCCGTCAGCCGCGTGTGCCGGTCATCTCCAACGTGACCGGAGAGCCGGCCACCGACCTGGGGACCGCCGACTACTGGGTACGGCACGTGCGCCAGGCCGTACGTTTCGCGGACGGCATCCGGTGGCTGGAACAGCAAGGGGTCACCCGCTTCCTCGAACTCGGCCCCGACACCACCCTCACCGCGATGGCTCAGGGTTGCCTCGACGCGGACACCGACCACCTCCTCGTACCGGCCCTGCGCAAGAACAGGGACGAGGCCCGCAGCGTCGTCGCCGCGCTGAGCGCGCTGCACACGCGCGGCGCGAGTCCCGACTGGGTCCGGCTCTTCCCCGGCGCGGACCACGTCGACCTGCCCACCTACGCCTTCCAGCGCGAGCGCTACTGGCTGGACCCCGAGGCGGCCGCGGCACCGCGCCAGGGAGAACACCCGCTGCTCCCGATGGCCGTCACACTGGCGGACAGCAGTGCCGTCGTCTCCACCGGACGCCTGTCAGTGTCCACACACCCCTGGCTCGCCGACCGGGCGGTCGACGGCGGCGTCGCGCTCCCCACGAGCGCATACCTCGACCTTGCCATCCACCTCGGCGCCCTCGCCGGCTGCGACCACCTTGCCGAACTGACCGTGGACGCCCCCCTCGTAGTGCACGAGAAGTCCGCCGCAGAGATCCAGGTGGTGCTCGCCGCCCCTGTGGAGCAGGACGGACACCGCACCCTCACTGTGCACTCCCGCCCCACCGCCGAGCAGGACTGCGAGGCGGCGTGGACACGGCACGCCCACGGCGTGCTCACCCCGCATGCGCCGCAGCGGCCCGCCCACGACCTCGGCAGCTGGCCTCCTGCCGACGCCCGGCCCGTGGACCTGGACGTGTTCCGCGCGGCGCGGGAATGCGACGAGTCCCCGAGCAGCCCCGCGTCCGACGGGCTGCGGAGCGTATGGCTGCGCGGTGACACGGTGTTCGCCGAGGTCGAGCTGCCCGAGGCGTACCGCGGCGACGCAGCCCGGTTCGCACTGCACCCGGCGCTGCTCGACACGGTGCTCCAGGCGCTCCCGGCGGCGGGGCACTCCGGAGCCGTCGCCGTGTCCTGGCGTGACTGCGCGCTGCACGCGGCGGCCGCCGAATCGGTGCGCGCCCGGCTCGTATCCGCCGACGACGGCAGCGTGGACGTGTACCTCGCCGACGGGCTCGGCGACCCTGTCGCCTCGATCGGCTCCGTCACGCTCGTGCCCGTCACCGAGGCCGAACTGCCGCAGACATCCGCCCGCCGGAACGACCTCTTCACCGTCGAGTGGACCGAGCTTCCGGCGGTCTCCCCGCGCGCGCCGCGGCAGCCGCCGTACACGCTCACCGTCCTCGGCCACAATGCCCCCGGGTCCGGCACGGAAACGAGCCCGCTCCACGCCCAACTGGACGCTCTCGCCAGGGCCGTGGAAGGGGACGACCGCGTCCCCGACATCGTCGTCGTGCCATGGCGGACAGCGGAATCCGACGAACCGGCCGACGCTGCGCGCGAGGCGGTGGCGGACGCGCTCGCGCTGCTTCAGAGCTGGCTCGGCCGCCCGAGCCTCGCCGCCTCACGTCTGGTCCTGCTCACCCAGGGCGCCGTCGCCACGGGTCCGGGCGAGACCGTACGGGACCTCCCCGCCGCGGCCGTGTGGGGCCTGGTGCGCTCCGCGCAGTCGGAGAACCCCGACCGGTTCGTCCTGGTGGACACCGACGGGAACGACACACCCGGCGCGGCGGTCGCCGACGCGGTGCGCACGGGGGAGACACAGATCGCCGTCCGTGCAGAGCGCGTCATGGGCGCCCGCCTCGCCCGGCTGCCCGCGCCTTCCGAGGAACCCGCGCCCGAGGACCACGCGCCCGCGGAACCCACGCCCACCAAATCCGCGGCCGGGGCAACCTTCGAAGCGCACCGCACCGTCCTGGTGACGGGCGCCACCGGAACCGTGGGCGCCGCCGTGACGAGGCACCTGGTCACGACACACGGCGTACGGCACCTGCTGCTCGCCGGCAGACGGGGGGCAGCGGCGCCGGGCGCCGAACAACTGGGCGCGGAACTCCGTGAACTGGGAGCCCGGGTCACCATCGCCGCGTGCGATGTCGCCGACCGCGGAGCCCTGGCCGACCTGCTGGCCACCGTCCCCGAAGAGCACCCGTTGGGCGCGGTCGTGCACGCCGCCGGAGTGGTCGACGACGGCGTGATCTCCTCCCTCACCGCCGAGCGCATCGCCACCGTACTGCGCCCCAAAGCCGATGCCGCGGTCAACCTCGACCGGCTCACCCGCCATCTCGACCTGTCGGCCTTCGTACTGTTCTCCTCGGCCGCTGCCACGTTCGGCGGCCCGGGCCAGGGCAACTACGCGGCCGCCAACGCCTTCCTGGAGGCGCTCGCCCACCGGCGCCGCGCCGAAGGCCGCCCGGCCATGGCGATCGGCTGGGGCATGTGGGCGGAGCGCAGCGGGATGAGCGCCCGTCTGGACGAGGCGGACCTGCGGCGGATGGACCGCGGCGGGATCGGTGCCCTGCCTACCGAGGCGGCGCTCGCACTCCTCGACCGCTGTCTGGTCCTTGGCCAGGTGGCACCCGTCCCCGTCCCGCTCGACGTCGCCGCGATACGCAGGCGGCACCCGGAGGTTCCCGCCCTGCTCCGGGGGCTCGCCGGCCGGCCCGCCAGGCGGACCGCCGCCCCGGCGGCCGGATCGCGCGCGGGCGCCGGGTCCTCGACGGCCCGCTCGCTGGCCGCCCTTCCCCAGACAGAACGGGACGCCGCGGTCCTCGACCTCGTACGTACCGAGATCGCCACCGTGCTCGGCCACACCTCGGCAGGCCGGGTCGACGCACGCCGCGCCTTCGGCGATCTCGGCCTCGACTCGCTGACCTCCCTCGAACTGCGCAACGCGCTCGGCCGGCGCACCGGGCTGCGGCTGCCGGCCACGCTCGCCTTCGATCACCCCACGCCATCGGCCGTCGCTTCCTACCTGCTCGAGGAACTGCTCGAAACCGGCCACACATCCGCGGCTTCCGGACCCGACAGAACGGCCGCGGGCGAGCCCGTCGCAATCGTCGCGATGAGCTGCCGCTTCCCGGGCGGCGTCCGGACACCGGACCAGTTCTGGGAGTTCCTGGCCTCCGGGGGCGACGCCATCGGCGAGTTCCCCGACGACCGAGGCTGGGACACCGAAGCCCTGTACGACCCCGACCCGGAGCACGAGGGCACGACGTACACACGCAAGGGCGGCTTCCTCACCGGCGTCGACCGCTTCGACGCGGGTTTCTTCGGAGTCTCGCCACGCGAGGCCCTGGCCATGGATCCGCAGCAGCGGATCCTGCTCGAGGTCTGCTGGGAGGCGTTCGAGCGGGCCGGGATCGACCCGCTGTCCCTGCGCGGCAGCCGAACGGCCATATTCGCCGGCACCAACGGGCAGGACTACACCACCGTCCTGGGCAACGCCGCCGAGAGCGTGGGCGGTTACCTGGGAACGGGGAACGCAGCGAGCGTCGTCTCAGGCCGGATCGCCTACTCCTTCGGCCTCGAAGGGCCTGCCGTGACCGTGGACACCGCGTGTTCCTCCTCTCTTGTCGCTCTGCACTGGGCCGTACGCGCCCTCCAGGCCGGGGAGTGCTCGCTCGCGCTGGCGGGCGGTGTCACCGTGATGTCGACCCCCGCGGCGTTCCTGGAGTTCAGCCGCCAGCGCGGACTGTCCGCCGACGGCCGCTGCAAGGCGTTCGCCGACGGTGCCGACGGCACCGGCTGGGGCGAGGGCGCGGGCATGCTGCTGGTAGAGCGGCTGTCGGACGCCCGGCGCAACGGACATCCGGTGCTGGCCGTCGTACGTGGCAGCGCGATCAACTCCGACGGGGCGAGCAACGGTCTCACGGCGCCCAACGGCCCCTCTCAGCAGCGGGTGATCAGAGAGGCGCTCGCCGACGCCCGGCTCTCCACCGGCGACGTCGACGCCGTCGAGGCACATGGCACCGGGACCACCCTCGGCGACCCGATCGAGGCGCAGGCGCTCCTCGCCACCTACGGTCAGGGACGCGACGAGGAACGGCCGCTGTGGCTCGGCTCTGTGAAGTCGAACATCGGGCACACCCAGGCTGCGGCCGGGGTCGCCGGCGTGATCAAGATGGTGCTGGCCATGGGCCACGGCCTGCTGCCGCAGACGCTGCACGTCGACGCGCCCTCGTCGCATGTGGACTGGGAGGAAGGCGCCGTCGAACTGCTGGCGGCCCCCGTCGCCTGGCCCGAGCAGGGGCGCCCCCGGCGGGCCGGTGTGTCCTCGTTCGGCTTCAGTGGCACCAACGCCCACATCATCCTCGAACAGACCCCGGAACCGGCAGAGTTGGCAGAGGCGGCAGAACCGGTCGACGGCGGGCAGCCCGCCGTCGAGCGGCCCGCAGGCCCGCGGGAGGATACCGACGCAGTCCAACTGCCTGTCGTATGGCCGCTGTCCGCGCGCAGCCCCGACGCTCTCCGCTCCCTCGCCGAGGCACTACGCACCCACGCCGGACACCACAAGGATCTGCCTGCCGCGGCCATCGGCCACGCCCTGGCCACCACCCGGGCGTCCTTCGAGCACCGCGCAGTCGCCCACGGCACCACAGATGCGGCGCTCCACGCTGCCCTGGACGCACTCGCCGCCGGCGAGAAGACGGCGGCCGGTGCCGTCGAGGGCGTGGTCCGGCCCGGCGCCCGCACCGCCTTCCTGTTCACCGGGCAGGGCGCCCAGCGCCCGGGCATGGGCCGCGAACTGCACAGCTCCTTCCCGGTGTTCGCCGAAGCCCTCGACGAGATCTGCGGACACTTCGCCGACCACCTCGACCGGCCGCTGCGCGACGTCATGTTCCACGACACCGACGGACTGCTCCACCTGACCGCGTACACCCAACCCGCACTGTTCGCCATGGAGGTCGCACTCCACCGCCTCGCCGAGTCCGCCGGCCTGCGCGCCGACTACCTGCTCGGCCACTCCATCGGCGAGCTGGCCGCCGCGCACATCGCCGGCGTGTTCTCCCTGGCTGATGGGTGCGCCCTCGTCGCGGCCCGTGGCCGCCTCATGCAGGCGCTCCCGGCGAACGGGGCCATGGTCGCGCTCCAGGCGACGGAGGCCGACGTGCTGCCGCTGCTGGAAGGGCGCGAGCAGCAGGTTTGTGTCGCCGCCGTCAACGCACCGGACTCCGTCGTGATCTCCGGTGACGAGAGCGCCGTGACAGAGATCGCCGAACGGCTGGCCGCCGAGGGCCGCAGAACCAAGCGGCTCCAGGTCAGCCACGCGTTCCACTCACCGCACATGGACCCGATGCTCGACAAGTTCCGCGCGGTCGCCGAGGCGGTGACGTACCACGAGCCGCGCATCCCGGTCGTGTCCGATCTGACCGGCGAGGTCGCCATCGAGCTGGACCGCGCCGACTACTGGGTACGCCATGTCCGGCAGGCCGTCCGGTTCCACGACGGCGTACGCCTGCTCGCCGGGAAAGGCGTGCAGCGGTACATCGAAATCGGTCCCGACGGCACCCTCTCCGCCATGGCCACCGCCTGCCTGCCCTCCGATACCACCGGCACGGCGGTCATCCCGCTCGTCCGCGACCGGGCGTCCGAGTCCCGCTCGCTGCTTGACGGCTTCGCCCGCGCGTACGTGCACGGCGCGGACCTCGACTGGTCCGCCGTCGCCAACGCGCACCCGGGACATACGCCGGTCGACCTGCCCACCTACCCCTTCCAGCGGCAGCGCTACTGGCCGACTCCCGGCGCCGCCTCGGGCCTCGGCGCTGCGGGACTCGCCCCGGCAGATCACCCGTTGCTCGGTGCCACCGTCGAACTCACCGACGGGCGCCATCTGTTCACCAGTCGGCTCTCGGTTCGCGACCAGCCGTGGCTCGCCGACCACGCCCTGGCAGGCACCGTCGTCGTCCCCGGCACGGCCTTTCTCGAACTCGCCGTCCTGGCAGGAGACAGTGCGGGCTGCCGCCGCGTCGAGGACCTGACCCTGGTCAGCCCCCTGATCCTTCCCGCGCAGGGCGCGATGGCCCTGCAGGCAGTTCTCGGCGCCGACGACGGCTCGGGCCGCCGGCCGTTCACCGTCCACGCACGCAACGCCAAGACGGACCCCCACGAGCCGTGGACGCTGCACGCAACCGGAATGCTCACCGCCGCCACTCCCGAGCCCGCCGAGGCCGCCGAGCCCGTCCTGCCCATATGGCCGCCCACCGGCTCCGTACCGCTTGTGGTGGAGGACGTCTACGAGCGGCTGAGCGCGGGCGGATTCGACTACGGGCCCCTCTTCCAAGGGCTGCGTGCCGCCTGGCGGCACGGCGACCAGGTCCACGCCGAGGTGGCCCTGCCCGAGGAGGCACGGCAGGACGCGAGCCGCTTCGCGATGCACCCGGCGTTGCTCGACGCCGCCCTGCATGCGACCACGTTCCTGCCGATGCAGGACACAGCCGCCGGACGGCTTCCGTTCTCCTGGCGCGGGGTGGAGATCCACGCAACCGGGGCGACTCAGCTGCGGATCCGCCTCGACCTGTCCGCAACCGACACCGTGTCCCTGGTTCTCGCCGACGCCGACGGCCGGTCCGTGGCCGAAGTCGAGGCGCTGACACTGCGTGAGGTCTCGCCCGACCGCATCGCCGTCTCCGCGCAGGCCTCCGACTCCCTCTATCAACTCGACTGGCTCTCGGCCCCGGTGGACGCGACGTCTGCCGGGAAGCCGACGCGGATCCTCGTTCTGGACAGCGAGGGACTCGCCGCCGACCTGGACGCCGCGGGCGTGCCCATGACCCGGCTGACCAGTCCGGCCGACCTCGACCAGAACAGCGGCACCGTCCTCGTGGAGCTTTCCGCCTCCGACCCCCATGAGGCGGCGACCGGCGCACTGGAACTGATCCAGGGATGGCTGGCGGACCGACCCGCCTCGGCCCGGCTCGTCCTCCTCACCCGGGGGGCCGTGAACGCCCCCGGCACGACCCACCACGATCCCGCGGCCGCCTCGATCTGGGGCCTGGTGCGCTCCGCGCAGTCCGAGCACCCCGGCCGCTTCGTCCTCGCCGACATCGACGACCAGGACGCCTCGTACGCCGTGCTTCCTGCGGCGCTCGCGACGGAGGAGCCCCAATTCGCCGTCCGTGGCGGCACCGTGCACCTGCCGCGCGTCGCCGCGATCCCTTCCGGCAGCGGGCTGCGCGGACCCGGCGAAGGGGCATTCTGGTGTCTCGGCATGACCGGGAGGGGCACGCTCGATCACCTCGCTCTCGTTCCGCACGAGGAAGCGGCGAGGCCGCTGGAGCGGGGTGAGGTACGGATCGCTGTGCGGGCTGCCGGGGTGAACTTCCGTGATGTGCTGAACGTCCTCGGCATGTATCCGGGTGACGCGGGGGCCTTCGGTCTGGAAGGTGCGGGCGTGGTCACCGAGACGGGCCCCGGTGTCGTCGGGTTTGCCCCGGGGGATCGGGTGATGGGGTTGTTCCCGCATGCGTTCGGGCCGGTGGCGGTGGCCGACGAACGCACCGTCATCCGTATCCCGGAGGGGTGGTCGTTCGCGCAGGCGGCGGCCGCGCCGGTGGTGTTCCTGACGGCGTATTACGCGCTGGTGGATCTGGGCGGGTTGCAGGCGGGCGAGTCGGTGCTGATTCATGCTGCCGCGGGTGGGGTTGGTATGGCTGCGGTGCAGTTGGCGCGGCATCTGGGTGCTGAGGTGTTCGGTACGGCGAGTCCCGGCAAGTGGGGAACATTGCGCGGGTCGGGTCTGGATGAGGCGCATATCGCGTCCTCGCGTGATCTGGGCTTCGAGCGGTCGTTCCTGGAATCGACCGGTGGCCGGGGTGTGGATGTGGTGCTGGACTCCCTGGCGCGGGAGTTCGTTGACGCGTCACTGCGATTGCTGCCGCGGGGCGGCCGGTTTGTGGAGATGGGCAAGACCGACATCCGTGAGCCCGGGCAGGTGGCCGCTGATCACGCGGGCGTGCGCTACCAGGCGTTCGACCTGATCGAGGCGGGGCCCGACCGGATCAAGGAGATGTTCGCCCAGGTACGCGATCTGTTCGAGCGGGGTGTGCTGGAGCCGTTGCCGGTGACGGCGTGGGATGTGCGGAAGGCTCCGGATGCGTTCCGATTCCTGAGTCAGGCCAGGCATGTGGGCAAGGTCGTCCTCACGATGCCGGTCGCGCTCGACCCGGAGGGGACGGTACTGATCACCGGCGGTACGGGCGGTCTGGGTGCTCTGGTGGCCCGGCACCTGGTGGCCGAGCACGGGGTACGCCATCTCATGCTCGCCAGCCGTCGGGGCCCGCAGGCGCCCGGCGCCGACGAACTGCTGGACGAGCTGGCCGCCCTCGGCGCCGACACCACTGTCACCGCGTGCGACACCGCGGACCGGGACGCCCTGCGAAGCCTGCTCGACTCCGTACCGAAGCAGCATCCGCTCACCGCGGTCGTACACACGGCGGGCGTGCTCGACGACACCGTCGTCGCGTCGCTCACACCGCGGCGGCTGCGCGCGGTCCTGAGGCCCAAGACCGACGCCACCACCCACCTGCACGACCTCACCCGCCACGCGGACCTGGCCGCGTTCATCATCTTCTCCTCGACCGCCGGCGTGTTCGGCGCTCCCGGCCAGGCCAACTACGCCGCCGCCAATGCCTTCTGCGACACCTTCGCCGCAGAGCGCAGGGCTGCCGGGTTGCCCGCCACGTCGCTCGCCTGGGGTCCGTGGTCCCAGACGACCGGCATGACCAGCGGGCTCACCGAAACAGACCTGCGCCGGATGGCACGCGCGGGCCTGCCCGCGCTGCCCACGGACCGCGGGCTGGCCCTGTTCGACGCGGCGCTCGGCCGACCCGAGGCGGTCCTGCTGCCGATGGTGGTCGACACCCGTGCTCTGAGCTCCGGCGGACCCGTACCGCAACTGCTGAGCGGCCTCGTCCGGACTGCCAACCGTCGTACGGCGGCGGGCCCGGCAGCATCGGCCGGGCCGGGCTCGGCCGACATGCTGGCCCGTACGCTCGCGGCGTTGGAGCGCGACGACGCACACCAGGCCGTACTCGACGTGGTGCGCACCCAGGTCGCCGCCGTACTCGGCCATGCCTCCGCGGCAGAGGTCGGCGACGAGCAGTCGTTCAAGGACCTCGGCTTCGACTCGTTGACCGCGGTCGAGCTGCGCAACCGGCTCGGCACCGCGACCGGAACCCCGCTGCCGGCCACGCTCGTGTTCGACCACCCCACCCCACTGGCCCTCGCCGACCGCCTGTGCGCCGAACTCATCCCCGGCCAACAGATACCGAAGGACGAGACACCGCAGGAAGAGGCGGCGGTACGCGAGGCACTGGCCACGGTCCCTGTCGCGCGGCTGCGGCAAGCCGGCCTGCTCGACGCCCTGCTGGCGCTGGCACGCACCGGACCATCTTCCGCCGAGGCCGACGCCACCTCCGACGCCATAGCCGGCATGGAGGTCGACGACCTCGTGCGCCTGGCGTTCGGCACGAACGACGGCTGAGCACCACCCGTCCCGACGAAGCCACAAACGACGAAGCCAGAATTACGGAGCTGACCAATGGCCACGTCCGCGGATCAGATCGTCGAAGCCCTCCGGGCATCGCTCCGGGAGAACGATCGGCTGCGCAAACAGAACCAGCAACTCGTCGCCGCCGCCGGGGAACCCATCGCCGTCGTCGCCATGAGCTGCCGCTTCCCTGGCGCGGTGCACACGCCTGAGAAGTACTGGGAGCTGCTTGCCGGGGGCGTGGATGCCCTGTCCGAGTTCCCCGCCAACAGGGGCTGGGACCTGGACGCACTCGACGTGGCCACAACGCGGGGTGGCTTCGTCCACACGGCTGACGAGTTCGATCCGCAGTTCTTCGGCATGAGCCCACGCGAGGCGCTGGCCACTGACCCGCAGCAGCGGCTGCTCCTCGAAATCTCCTGGGAGGCACTCGAACGGGCGGGTATCGACCCGGCGACGCTGCGCGGCAGCAGGACCGCGGTCTTCGCGGGGTGCAGCAACCAGGAGTACGGCTCCGGCCTGCGCGGGGACGTACCCGAGGGCATCGAAGGGCACATCCTCACCGGCAACACGGGGAGCGTCGTCTCAGGCCGCGTCGCCTACGCCCTCGGTCTCGAAGGCCCGGCCGTCACTGTTGACACAGCCTGCTCGTCCTCCCTGGTGACGCTGCACCTGGCCGCGCAGGCCCTCCGGGCGGGCGAGTGCGACCTCGCGCTCGCGGGCGGTGTCGCGGTCATGTCCACCCCCGCCGCTTTCGTGGAGTTCGACCGTCAGGGCGGCCTCGCCGGCGACGGCCGGTGCAAGCCGTTCTCCGACCGCGCGGACGGCACCGGTTGGGGTGAAGGCGCCGGGATGCTCCTCGTCGAGCGGTTGTCCGACGCGCGCCGCAACGGGCACCCGGTGCTGGCCGTCGTACGCGGCAGCGCCCTGAACCAGGACGGCGCGTCCAACGGCCTCACCGCCCCCAACGGCCCTGCCCAGCAGCGCGTGATCCGCTCCGCGCTTGCGGGGGCCGGTCTGTCCGCGTCCGACATCGACGCGGTCGAGGCACACGGCACGGGGACGACGCTCGGCGACCCCATCGAGGCGCAGGCACTCCTTGCCACCTACGGGCAGGACCGGGACGAGGACCGGCCGCTCTGGCTCGGCTCCGTGAAGTCGAACATCGGACACACACAGGCGGCCGCCGGTGTGGCCGGTGTGATCAAGATGGTGCTCGCCCTCCAGCACGGCGTACTGCCGCAGTCCCTGCACGCGGAGCAGCCCTCCACCCACGTGGACTGGTCGGCAGGCAACGTACGGCTGTTGACCGAGCCTGTGGCCTGGCCGGAGAGCGAACGGCCGCGTCGCGCAGCCATCTCCTCCTTCAGCATCAGTGGCACCAACGCCCACACCATCCTCGAACAGGCCCCGGTCGCCGATGAGCAGGACGCAAGGGAGGAGGCCCCCGACCGGACTGCCGCACCCCTCCCGCGTATCCCCTGGGTGCTCTCCGCCCGCGGCGAGCCCGCGCTGCGGGCTCAGGCCAGGCGCCTGCTCTCCCATGTGGACGCACACCCTGGCCTGGACCCGCGGGATGTGGCGTACTCGCTGGCCACCACCCGGTCGGGCTTCGAGCACCGCGCGGTCGTACTCGGCGCCGATCCGGCCGAGCTGCGCAATCGACTGGCCCTACTCGCCGACGGGAAGGGGGCCTCCGCGAGTGCGGTCACCGGCTCACCCGTACGCGGCAAGACCGCGTTCCTTTTCACCGGCCAGGGTTCGCAGCGCCTCGGCATGGGGCGCGAGCTGTACGAAACGTTCCCCGCGTTCACCGAAGCTTTCGATGCCGCTTGCGCGCTCATCGACCGCGAACTCGACCCGCCGCTCCGCGAGACCGTCTTCGGCGACGACGCCGAGCTGCTGAACCGGACGGCGCACACCCAGCCCGCGCTCTTCGCCTTCGAGGTGGCCCTGTTCCGGCTCCTCGAACGGCTGGGCGTCAAAGCCGACTTCCTCATGGGCCATTCGATCGGCGAGCTGGCGGCAGCTCATGTGGCCGGGGTACTGACCCTTGACGACGCGTGCCGGCTGGTGGCGGCTCGCGGTCGGTTGATGGAGGCGTTGCCGGCGGGTGGGGTGATGGTCTCGCTCCAGGCGTCGGAGGCCGAGGTGCTGCCGCTCCTGGACGAGGAGCGGGTGAGCGTTGCGGCGGTGAACGGGCCTTCGGCGACGGTCATTGCGGGTGAGGATTCTGCCGTTGCGGAGGTCGCCGCGTATTTCGAGGCTGAGGGTCGGAAGGTGAAGCGGCTGCGGGTGAGTCATGCGTTCCACTCGCCGTTGATGGAGCCGATGCTGACCGAGTTCCGTACGGTCGCGGAGAGCGTGACGTACGAGCAGCCGCGTATTCCGGTGGTCTCGAATGTGACCGGTGAGCTCGCCACGGATCTGGCCTCTCCCGAGTACTGGGTGCGGCATGTGCGGGAAGTCGTACGCTTCGCCGACGGCGTCCGCACTCTCGCCGAGCGCAACGTCACCCGGTTCCTGGAGATCGGCCCCGATGCCACCCTGACCGCGATGGCGGCTGCCTGTCTTCCCGACGGCGACAGCCTGCGGACCCCCGTACTCCGCAAGGACACGCCTGAAGACGCGAGCCTCCTCACCGCGATCGGCAAGCTCCATGTGGCCGGTGCCCGCCTCGACTGGGCCGCCATCCTGCCCGGCGCGCGCCGTGTCGACCTGCCCACGTACGCATTCCAGCGCACTCGATACTGGCTCACCGCGCAGCCAGCCGCGGACGCGCCCGGCCGTCAGCCCGCACACTCCGCGTTCTGGACCGCCGTCGAACAGGAGAACGTGCCGGAACTCGCCGCCGGCCTCAGCCTCGACCGCTCCCTCCTCGAACCTGTCGTACCCGCGCTCGCCGCGTACCACCGCGACCAGCAGCAGCACTCCACCGCGCGGTCATGGCGCTACCACGAGCAGTGGGAACCGGTGGACCACCGTCCCGCCGCAGAACCGGTATACCACCGTCCCGCCGCGGAACCGGCGGACCACCGTTCCGCCGCGGTCACGCCCGCCACCTGGACGCTGGTCATGCCCGAAGAGCTGGACGACCACCGGCCCGTACACGCCATCAAGGCCGCACTCACCAGCCATGGCGCCACCGTCGTGACCGTATCCCTCCCACCGGGTGCCGACCGCGAGCACATCGCCCAGGTGGTCAGCAAGGCACGAGAACAAGACGGCGCCAACATCCTGTCGCTGCTTGCCCTCAGCGAGGGACGCCACCCCCACCACCCCGAAGTCCCCTCCGGGCTCGCACTGACCACCGCACTCGTTCAGGCTCTCGCCCGCGAGAGTGCACCCGCAAGGGTGTGGGCCGCCACCCGAGGCGCTGTGACCATTGGCCGCTCCGACCCGCTCGGCACCCCCCAGCAGGCCACTCTCTGGGGCCTCGGGCGCGTTGCGGCCCTCGAACACCCCGACCACTGGACCGGCCTCGTGGACCTGCCGGAACAGCTCGACGACCGGGCCCTCACCCGCCTCTGCTCTCTCCTCACGGACCCCGACCGCAACGTCGGAAGCGGCAACGAATACGCCATCCGCGCCTCCGGCCTGTTCGCCCGCAGGCTGGTACGTGCCCCACAGCCTGACAAGACCGCGCGCGCCTGGACCCCCCGCGGCACCACCCTGATCACCGGGGGCACCGGCACCATCGGCGCCCACGTCGCTCGCCGGCTTGCCCGCGAAGGTGCCGAGTACCTGCTGCTCACCAGCAGGCGAGGCCCCGACGCGCCGGGCACCCAGGAACTCCTCGCCGAACTGGCCGAGTACGGCACCCGGACCACCATCGCCGCGTGCGACGTCGCCGACCGCGCCGCACTCGCGGAACTGCTTGCCTCCATCCCCGAGGAACACCCGCTGAGCAGCGTCTTCCATGCGGCGGGCGTCCTTGACGACGGCGCGTTCTCCGCGATGGACGCCGAGCGCTTCGCCAATGTGATGCGCCCCAAGGCCGAAGCCGCGGCGAACCTCCACGACCTGACCCGTGAGCACAACCTGTCCGCGTTCGTGCTCTTCTCCTCCATCGCAGGCACCCTCGGATCCGTCGCCCAGGCCAACTACGCGGCGGGCAACGCCTACCTGGATGCGCTCGCCAGGCACCGTCGCGCCCACGGTCTGCCCGCCACCAGCATCGCCTGGGGCCCCTGGGCGCACAGTGGCATGGCCGAAGACGCTGCCGTACGCGCCAGGCTCATCCGGGCAGGACTGCCGCCCATGGACCCGGAGCCCGCGCTTGTCGCGCTGCGCCAGGCACTCGACGACGAGGAGACGCATCTGGTCGTCTCCGACATCGACTGGACCCGGTTTCCCGCCGGCCGTAGCGCTCTGTTCAGCAAGCTGCCCGAAGCGACAGCGGAACGCCCCCCGGGACATACCGCGACCGAGGGCATCCGCAGCCTTCTCGCCGGGCTGCGCACCCCGGCCGAGCAGGAACAGCGGCTACTCCGCCTCGTACGCGAGCACGCCGCGACTGTACTTGGATATCCGGGCCCCGAATCCGTTGAGATAGCACGCACGTTCCAGGACCTCGGCGTCGACTCGCTCACCGCCGTGGAACTGCGCAACGCCCTGGCCGCGGCGACCGCTCTCTCCCTCTCGCCGACGCTCGTGTTCGATTATCCGACCCCGTCGGCGCTTGCGGGCCATCTGCGTGCCGAACTGCTGGGAGAGAGCCGGGAGCGGCACGAAGCGGCGCTCGCCCACCCGGTTCAGGGGGACGGGGAGCCGATCGCGATCGTGGCGATGAGCTGCCGCTACCCGGGACACGTACGCTCGCCGGAAGACCTCTGGAAGCTGGTCACCGAGGGCGGCGACGGCATCACGCCTTTCCCGGAGGACCGCGGCTGGGACATCGACGCGCTCTACGACCCCGTATCTGGCCTGCCGGGCACCAGCTATGTCCGCGAGGGCGGATTCGTCGACGACGCGGGCGAGTTCGACCCCGGATTCTTCGGGATATCACCGCGCGAGGCGCTGGCCATGGATCCGCAGCAGCGGATGCTTCTCGAGGTGTCCTGGGAGGCCGTCGAGCGGGCGGGGATCGACCCGGTCTCGCTGCGGGGCAGCCGAAGTGGTCTCTTCGTGGGCTGCGGCTATCAGGGCTACGGGTCGGGCGCCGGTGATATGCCCGAGGACATCCAGGGGCACCTCCTCACCGGCAGCTCGGGCGCCGTCGTGTCGGGCCGGGTGGCTTATGCGCTGGGCCTGGAGGGACCGGCGGTGACGTTGGATACAGCGTGCTCGTCCTCGCTCGTCGCGCTTCATTTGGCCGCGCAGTCACTGCGTTCGGGGGAGTGTGATCTCGCCCTGGCCGGTGGTGTCACGATCATGTCCACGCCGGGGGCGTTCGTGGAGTTCAGCCGTCAGCGTGGGCTGGCTGTGGATGGCCGGTGCAAGGCGTTCGGTGCGGGTGCGGATGGCACGGGCTGGGGCGAGGGTGTCGGTGTGCTGGTGGTGGAGCGGTTGTCGGATGCGCGGCGGAACGGTCATCGGGTGCTGGCGGTCGTACGCGGCTCTGCGGTGAACCAGGACGGCGCGTCGAATGGTCTGACCGCGCCGAATGGTCCGTCGCAGCAGCGGGTGATCCGGCAGGCGTTGGCGGGCGCGGGGCTGTCCACCTCCGATGTGGATGTGGTGGAGGCGCACGGTACGGGTACGTCGTTGGGTGATCCGATCGAGGCGCAGGCGCTGCTGGCGACGTACGGGCAGGACCGGGATGGGGACCGGCCGTTGTGGCTGGGGTCGGTGAAGTCGAACATTGGTCATACGCAGGCGGCTGCGGGTGTGGCTGGTGTGATCAAGATGGTGCTGGCGCTTCAGCATGGTGTGCTGCCGCGGACGTTGCATGCGGAGGAGCCGTCGTCGCATGTGGACTGGTCGGCGGGGAATGTCCGGTTGCTGTCCGAGGCCGTGGAGTGGCCGGAGAGCGATCGGCTTCGTCGGGCGGGTGTGTCGTCGTTCGGGATCAGTGGCACCAACGCGCACACGATCATCGAGCAGGCTCCGGTGGCCGACCAAGCGGCCCAGGTAGCTGACACGGCAGGCCTTCCGCTGGTGCCCTGGGTGCTGTCCGGGCGAAGCGAGGCGGCGCTGGGAGCACAGGCCAAGCGGCTGCTTGCGTACGCGGAGGCCCGTACGGAGCTGGACACTCTCGACGTGGGCTTGTCACTGGCCGCCACTCGTTCGGTGTTTGAACACCGTGCCGTCGTACTTGGGGGTGACGCGGAAACACTGCTTGACGGCTTGCGCGCACTCAGCCGGGGCGAGGCTCATGCGAATGTCGCCACCGGCGAGGCGCGCCCGGAAGGGGGCCTGGCTCTGCTGTTCGCGGGGCAGGGTGCGCAGCGGGTAGGTGTGGGGCGGGAGTTGTACGACGCGTTCCCGGTTTTCGCGGAAGCGTTTGATGCCGTGTGTGCGTATTTCGATGGCGAGTTGGAGTTGCCGCTGCGGGATGTCGTCTTCGGTGATGATGCAGATGCGTTGAATCGGACGGGGTTTACGCAGCCTGCGCTGTTCGCGGTTGAGATCGCGCTTTACCGGCTGGTGGAGTCGTTCGGTGTCAGGCCCGACTTCCTGCTCGGGCATTCGATTGGCGAGTTGGCGGCCGCGCATGTGGCCGGTGTGATGGGTCTTGGGGATGCGTGTCGTCTGGTGGCGGCGCGTGGCCGGTTGATGCAGGCGTTGCCGGCGGGTGGGGTGATGGTGTCGCTCCAGGCGTCGGAGGCGGAAGTACTGCCGCTCCTCGACCCGGAGCGGGTGAGTATCGGGGCAGTGAACGGGCCGCAGTCGGTTGTCGTCTCCGGTGAGGAATCTGCCGTTGCGCAGGTCGCCGCGTATTTCGAGGCCGAGGGCCGGAAGGTGAAGCGGCTGCGGGTGAGTCATGCGTTCCACTCGCCGTTGATGGAGCCGATGCTGGCCGAGTTCCGTACGGTCGCGGAGAGCGTGAACTACGAGCAGCCGCGTATCCCGGTCGTTTCCAATGTCACGGGCATGTTGGCCACCACAGAGGATCTGACGTCCCCGGACTACTGGGTGCGGCATGTGCGGGAAGCCGTCCGGTTCGCCGACGGTATCCGTCGGCTGGAAGAGCACGGCGCGACCCGGTTCCTGGAGATCGGCCCCGATGGCACGCTGACCGCCATGGCACAGGGATGTCTGGAGCGGACTGACCATCTCCTCGTACCCGCCCTGCGCAAGGACCGCCCGGAGACGACCAACCTCCTCACCGCCATCAGCCACGCCTATGCTCACGGTGTCACCGTCGAATGGGCCCCGCTCTTTGCCGGTACCGGCGCTCAGCACGTCGACCTCCCGACATATGCCTTCCAGCACCAGCGTTTCTGGCTGCTGCTCGCGCACACGGACGTCGGCAACCTCGGCTCGGCCGGGTTGGAGGCAGCCGGACACCCTCTGCTCGCGGCCGCCATGACCCTCGCCGATTCCACTACTGTGGTGTTCACCGGGCGGGTCTCCGCGAAGACCCAGCAGTGGTTGGCGGATCACGTCGTCGAGGGCTCGATCCTGTTTCCCGGCACAGCCTTCCTCGAACTCGCCCTGCGCGCCGCCGACCAGGTCGGCTGCGACCACGTTGGTGAACTGACTCTCGAAGCACCTCTGGTGCTCCCTGAACATGGCGCGGTCCAGCTGCAAATGCGCATTGAGGAACCCGACCACTCCGGCGACCGGGCGCTCACCCTCCATTCCCGCCGCGACCGGAGCCCCGGTTCCACCGACGAACAATGGACCCGGCACGCCATCGGTGTACTCGGAGCGAGCGACCGCCGGGAGCGCCGGGAGAAGTTCGACTTCGCGGTCTGGCCACCGGCAGGAGCCCAACCGGTCGAGGTAGAGGGCCTGTACGAGACGCTGGCAGCCACCGGGTTCGAGTACGGTCCTGCCTTCCGCGGCCTACGAGCCGCATGGCGGCGGGGTGGCGATCTCTTCGCCACGGTGGAGCTCCCCGAAGACATCGAGACGTCGCGCTACGGCCTGCACCCCGCGCTGCTGGACGCGGTCCTGCATGTGCTGGGCCTGGGAGCCGGCGAGGACCTTGCCGGGGGACGCCTGCCGTTCTCCTGGGAAGGGGCGGAGCTGTATGCATCCGAGGCGTCCCTGTTGCGCGCCCGTGTGTCGACAACCGGGAGCAGCAGCCTGTCGCTCGAGCTGGCTGACGCGGAGGGGCGACCCGTGGCGGCGATCTCGTCGCTCACGCTGAGGCCGGTGTCCGCGCAGCTGCTCGGCGGCGCCACGACGGCGGGTTCGTACTCGGACGCGCTGCACCGCATCGACTGGATCCCGGCGCCTGAGGCGGCGGCAGAAGCGAGCGTCGATATGGAGACGCTTGGCTCCGTTCTGCCAAAGGACGTTCCCTCGTTCGTCGTCCTGCGGCTGGACGAGGCAAGTGACGAGCCCGCCGATCCCGCCGCGGCGGTGCGTGCCGCGACGTACCAGACCCTGGCCCGCGTACAGGAGTGGTCGAAGGCGGAGCGCTTTGCCGACTCCCGGCTCGTCGTGGTGACCCGGAACGCCGTGTCGGCAGAGCAGCGGCAGTCCGACCCGGCGCAGGCCGCGGTCTGGGGCCTCGTGCGGGCCGCCCGGCTTGAGCACCCCGACCGGTTCGTGCTCGTGGATGTGGACGGCACAGAGGAATCGCTGGCCGCGCTGCCCGCGGCGTTGGCGTCCGGTGAACCGGAGCTCGCAGTGCGGGCAGGCACGGCCTACGTGCCGAGGCTGAGCAGCAACGTGCAGCGAGATGAGCTGCCCGTTCCTGCAGAGGCCGGCAACGGGTGGCGGCTCGACATCACGGCCAAGGGCACACTGGATCAGCTGGCGCTCGTACCGATCGACCAGCGGCCCCTCGAGCCCGGCGAAGTCCGGATCGCTGTGCGTGCTGCCGGGGTGAACTTCCGCGATGTGCTGAACGCGCTGGGGATGTACCCGGGGGATGCGGGTGCTTTCGGCCTGGAGGGCGCCGGAGTCATCACCGAGATCGGCGCCGGCGTCCACGGTCTTGCCCCCGGCGACCGGGTCATGGGGCTGTTCCCCCAGGCATTCGGCCCGACGGCTGTGGCCGACGCCCGGACCGTCGTCCGGATGCCGGAAGGCTGGTCGTTCGCGCAGGCGGCCTCTGTGCCAGTCGTGTTCTTGACGGCGTATTACGCGCTGGTGGATCTGGGTGGGCTCCGGGCCGGGGAGTCGGTGTTGGTGCATGCGGCCGCGGGCGGTGTGGGGATGGCCGCGGTGCAGTTGGCGCGGCATCTGGGTGCTGAGGTATTCGGTACGGCAAGCCCGGGGAAGTGGGGAAGGCTGCGCGGGTCGGGACTGGACGAGGCGCATATCGCGTCGTCACGTGACCTGGACTTTGAAGGGTCCTTCCTGGGCGTGACCGGCGGCCGAGGTGTGGACGTGGTGCTGGACTCCCTTGCGGGGGAGTTCGTTGACGCATCGCTGCGGTTGCTGCCGCGTGGCGGGCGGTTCCTGGAGATGGGCAAGACCGACATCCGTGAATCGCAACAGGTGGCGGACGAGCACGCGGGCGTGCGCTACCAGGCGTTCGACCTGATCGAAGCCGGTCCTGAGCGGATCGGGGAGATACTGGTCGAGTTGCTCGACCTGTTCGAGCGGGGCGTGCTGCGGCCGTTGCCGTTGACGGCGTGGGATGTGCGCCGGGCACCGGAGGCCTTCCGGTTCCTGAGCCAGGCTCGGCATGTGGGCAAGGTCGTGCTGACCGTGCCGATGGCTCTCGATCCCGAGGGAACGGTACTGGTCACGGGCGGTACGGGGGGTCTGGGCGCGCTGGTGGCCCGGCATCTGGTGGCCGAGCACGGCATGCGGCATCTTCTGCTGGCGAGTCGTCGGGGCCCGGAAGCGCCGGGCGCCGACGAACTGCGCGAGGAACTGGCCGCGCTCGGTGCCGAAGTCACCGTCGCCGCCTGCGACGCGGCCGACCGCGAAGCGCTGGCCTCTGTGCTGGAGGGGATTCCTGCTGAGCATCCGCTGACCGCGGTGGTGCACACCGCTGGGGTGCTGGACGACGGGGTGTTGTCGTCGTTGACGGCGGAGCGGATGGATGCGGTGCTGGCGCCGAAGGTGGATGGTGCGCTGAATCTGCATGAGTTGACGGTGGGTGCAGATCTGTCTGCGTTTGTGGCGTTCTCGTCGGTGGCGGGGACGCTCGGCAGTGCCGGGCAGGGCAACTATGCGGCGGCGAACGCCTACTTGGATGCCTTGGCGTGCCGACGTGCGGATCTTGGTCTTCCGGCGACTTCGCTGGCCTGGGGTCCGTGGGCATCGGGCGCGGGGATGACGGGCGAGCTCAGCGAGGCGGACCTTCAGCGTATGGAACGCGGCGGCATGATCCCCTTCAACATGGAACGGGGTATGGCAGCGTTCGATGCCGCTTGCCGCTCCGCCGTACCCCTGGTCGTCCCGGTCCAGCTGAATCACGCGGTGCTGCGCTCCCAGCAGTCGGGAGCAGTCCTCCCAGCGATAATGCGTGGTCTGTTGGGCATCCCGGCACGGCGCACGGCGGCCTCCAGAGCGTCGGGCGAGAACGCGGGCGATGCCCTTCGAGCCCGCCTTGCCGCGTTGCCGCAGGGCGAGCGGGAAGCTTCGCTCCTGGAGCTCGTACGCACCCAGGCGGCGCTCGTACTGGGACACCCCGGCCCAGAGTCGATCGAGGCCGCACGCGACTTCCGGGGGCTCGGCGTCGACTCGCTCACCGCTGTCGAGCTGCGCAACCGCCTCAACGCGGCCACTGGGATGCGGCTCTCCGCGACCCTCGTGTTCGATCACCCGTCACCGGTGGTGCTGGCTCACCATCTGCAGAGCGAGCTGTTCGGTGAGGGCGAGTCGGAGGCGGAGGTGAGAGGAGCCGTCTCAGGGCGGGACACCGCTGACGACCCCATTGCCATCGTTGCGATGAGCTGCCGCTTTCCCGGCGACATACGTACACCCGAAGACTTCTGGCAGTTGCTCAGGGGAGCGGGCGACGCGATCTCCGCCCTCCCCACCGACCGGGGCTGGGACATCGAGGGCGGCTACAACCCCGACCCCGAGAGCCGGGGGACTTTCTACGCTCGTGGAGGCGGCTTCCTGCATGACGCGGGGTATTTCGACCCGGCGTTCTTCGGGATGAGCCCGCGGGAGGCGTTGGCCACCGACCCGCAGCAGCGGTTGCTCCTCGAGATCTCGTGGGAGGCGCTCGAGCGGGCCGGCATCGAGCCGGCTTCGGTGCGCGGCAGCAGCACGGGCGTGTTCGTGGGCGCGGCGACCTCGGGCTACGGGGTGGGCGCCGGTGAGATCCCCGACGGTGTCCAAGGGCTGCTGCTGGCCGGTAACGCCACCTCGGTGGCCTCGGGCCGTATCGCCTACACGCTGGGCTTCGAGGGGCCCACCGTCACAGTGGACACGGCGTGCTCGTCGTCCCTGGTGGCCTTGCACTGGGCGGCTCAGGCACTCCGGTCGGGCGAGTGCGATCTCGCGTTGGCGGGAGGCGTCGCCGTCATGTGCACACCTTCGATGTTCTACGAGTTCAGCCGCCAGCGTGGACTCTCCGCCGACGGCCGGTGCAAGGCGTTCTCGGAGGACGCGGACGGCACGGGGTGGTCGGAGGGTGCCGGGATGCTGCTTGTCGAACGGCTGTCCGATGCTCGGAGGAACGGGCACCCGGTGCTTGCTGTCATCCGGGGGACGGCCATCAACTCCGATGGTGCGTCGAATGGTTTGACGGCGCCCAATGGTCCGTCGCAGCAGCGGGTGATCCGGCAGGCGTTGGCGGGGGCGGGGCTTTCGGCCTCGGATGTTGATGTGGTGGAGGCGCACGGTACGGGTACGTCGTTGGGTGATCCGATCGAGGCGCAGGCGCTGCTGGCGACGTACGGGCAGGACCGGGATGGGGACCGGCCGTTGTGGCTGGGGTCGGTGAAGTCGAACATTGGTCATACGCAGGCGGCTGCGGGTGTGGCTGGTGTGATCAAGATGGTGCTGGCGCTTCAGCATGGTGTGCTGCCGCGGACGTTGCATGTGGATGAGCCGTCGTCGCATGTGGACTGGTCGGCGGGGAATGTCCGGCTGCTGACCGAGGCCGTGGAGTGGCCGGAGAGCGATCGGCTTCGTCGGGCGGGTGTGTCGTCGTTCGGGATCAGTGGCACCAACGCGCACACGATCATCGAGCAGGCTCCGGTGGCTGATGATGCGGCGCAGGAGGCGGGGCGCTTCTCGCTGCCTGTAGTGCCGTGGGTGGTGTCAGGGACCAGCGAGGCTGCCTTGCGAGCACAGGCGGTCCAACTGTTGACACGCATGGACGGTGACCAATACGAGCCCTATGACGTGGGTTTCTCGCTGTCCACTACGAGGGCGACTTTTCAGCACCGTGCGGTGGTCCTAGCACACGATCACGAGTCCGCCGTGCGGGGACTGAGCGCTCTCGCCGAGGGTGAGCCAAGCGCGGCTGTTGTGCGGGGCCGTGCCCTGAGTGGGCGGATGGCGTTTCTGTTCGCGGGGCAGGGTGCGCAGCGGGCAGGCATGGGGCGGGAGTTGTATGACGCGTTCCCGGTTTTCGCGGAGGCGTTTGATGCGGTGTGTGCGTATTTTGATGGTGAGTTGGAGTTGCCGCTGCGGGATGTCGTCTTCGGTGATGACGCGGATGCGTTGAATCGGACGGGCTTTACACAGCCTGCGTTGTTCGCGGTCGAAGTGGCGTTGTTCCGGCTGGTGGAGTCGTTCGGTGTCAGGCCGGACTATGTGGTGGGGCATTCGATCGGTGAGTTGGCGGCTGCGCATGTGGCGGGGGTGTGGTCGCTGGAGGATGCGTGTCGTCTGGTGGCGGCGCGTGGCCGGTTGATGGAGGCGTTGCCGGCGGGTGGGGTGATGGTCTCGCTCCAGGCGTCGGAGGCCGAGGTGCTGCCGCTTCTGGATGTAGAGCGGGTGAGTATCGCGGCGGTGAACGGGCCGCAGTCGGTCGTTGTCTCGGGTTATGAGGACACGGTCACTCGGCTGGCGAAGCATTTCGAGGCTGAGGGTCGGAAAGTGAAGCGGCTGCGGGTGAGTCATGCGTTCCACTCGCCGTGGATGGAGCCCATGCTGGCCGAGTTCCGTACGGTCGCGGAGAGCGTGACGTACGAGCAGCCGCGTATCCCGGTCGTTTCCAATGTCACGGGCGAGTTGGCCACCGCAGAGGATCTGGCCTCTCCCGAGTACTGGGTGCGGCATGTACGGGAGGCTGTCCGGTTCGCCGACGGTATCCGTCGGCTGGAGGAGCACGGCGTCACCCGGTTCCTGGAGATCGGCCCCGACGGCACGCTGACCGCCATGGCACAGGGGTGCGTGGACGATCCCGGCCATCTCCTGGTACCCACCCAGCGCAAGGACCGCCCGGAGGCCGAAGCGCTGGTGACTGCAGTCGGCGGAGCGTTTGTCCATGGTGGGGACGTGCGTTGGCGGGCGCTCTTCCCCGGGGCTCGGCGGGTGGATCTGCCGACGTTCGCCTTCCAGCGCGAGCGTTACTGGCTGGAGTCATCGGGGCCTGAGGCCGGCGGTGCTGCCGGCGCCCCGGACGCGGCGGATGCGCTCTTCTGGGAGGCGGTAGAAGGCGGAGATCTGGACACCCTGGCTGGGGATCTGGCGATCGATCGTGATGCTTCGTGGAGTGAGGCTCTGACTGCGTTGTCGTCGTGGCGGCGGCAGCGGCGTGAGCGGTCGGTG
>NZ_JBIRYJ010000026.1:0-72878 GCF_044389785.1 Streptomyces sp. NPDC019443 | reverse complement strand
GTGGCTGGACTGCCGTGCGGAGACTGGATTGGCAATGCCCTCGCTCGCTGGCCGAGCACCGGTGGGGCAGCGAGCGCAGCGAGCCTTGAACCCGTAGAGAAGATTTCTACTCACCGCCCCTGCGGCGGCCGTGGGGCGGTGATCGTCACCTGTTGGTGGTCAGTCCTGACGGCTACGCTGGTCCGCGCCAGCTGATGACTTAGGGAGTGGGCTCAAGGGATGGGACCGAAGTCGGAGCGGGTCTACCGCACGATTCGCGAGTGGGTTGCGTCGGGGAAGCTGAAGCCCGGCGAGAAGCTGCCCTCTGAGCGCACCCTCGAAAAAGAGCTGGAGATCGGACGGACTCAGCTCCGCACCGTGCTGGCAAAGCTCGTTGCAGAGAAGGTCATTGAATCGTTCGCCCGCAGCTCCTACCGAGTGCCGTCCCGCGGCGTGACTGTCGAGCGGCCGGACGATCTGGAGTCGTGGCAGATCCACGGTGAGCGCACGGTCTACGACAACCGCTGGGTGAAGCTGGCGCTTGTCGACGTTGAGCCTCCGGGCGTCGAGCGCTTCGAGCATCACGTCGTGCGGCTGCATCACGTCTCGATCGCCGCGGTCCTGGATGACCAAGACCGCGTGCTCATGCTCTGGCGCTACCGCTTCGTACCCGACAAGTGGGGCTGGGAGCTCCCCGGCGGCATCGTGGACGCGGGAGAAGACGCACACACGACCGCGCTCCGCGAAGTCGAGGAAGAGACCGGCTGGCGGCCCGACTCCCTCGATCACGTCGTGACCTATCAGCCCATGGTCGGCATGGTGGACTCGCCGCACGAGATCTTCGTCGGAAAAGGTGCGCAGCATGTCGGCGACCCCACGGACGTCGAAGAGGCCGGGCACGTCGCATGGGTGCCGCTCTCGGACATCCCCGGACTGATGGCCCGGGATGAACTGATGGGATCGGGCACGCTCGTTGCACTGCTGCATCTGCTGGCGTCGCGTGGGCAGGGTGCCCCTACAGCTTCTGCGTGAGCTGCTCGATACGTCGCCGGTGACGGACAGATCCTGTCCGGTTGGCCAACAGCCGTGCCTGCTGTAGATGCTCCTGGGCCTGGGCGTACTCCTCGCGGGCAAGGTGTGCTTGGGCGAGGTCGCATCGAAGGCCTGACGTGGCGCGGATGAACGTCGGGTCTCCTTCATCGAGGGCGGTGTACAGGCTGCTGAGCGCGTCATCGTCGCCGAGCATCGCGAGCGCGTTTCCACGCCACCGCGCCAGATGCCCACCGTTCAGAAAGATGCTCAGCATGTCTTCATCGCGTGCTTCCGACCCATCCGGCAGAGCAGCGTCGGCCTGGTCGAGGGCGCGCCGACAGTCATCCGCCAACCCGGCCTTGGCGCAGAGCTCGGCCTCGGCCGCGTACAGCCATGCCCGCAGGCGCGGTGACATCTGCTGACCGCCCAGACGCTGAGCCTCCCGCACGAGGGCAACCGCCATCTCTGGTCGGCCTGCGTCGTTGAGTACGTAGGCCTGCTCGGCTGTGGCGTGAGCGAGGTACATCGGTTGGCCTGCCTCTTGGGCCGCTCGCTTGCCTAACTCGTAGTGTCGCCATGCCCTTTCGACCCCTCCGGCATCCAGTGCCTGCCAGGCTCCAAGCGTGGCGGCCCCCGCCAGGGCAAGGGCGACGGGGCGACGGGTCTCGGGGAGTACTGCGAAGGTGAGCGCGTCTTCGAGCGTCGCGAGGTGCCACGACATCTGGTCCACGAGGGCTGTGGCGCCCATCTGCCGGTCGACAGTGCGGAGGAGTTCGGTCTGGTCCATGAAGGTCTTCACCATGGTCAGACTGACGCTGCGTGCTGAGTCGATGCGGTTGATCAGCTCGTCGTAGCCACCGACTACGGGCGGCGCCTCGGAGGGAGCATGCCGGCCGAATAGCTCCTCGTCTGTGACGCCCAGGACGGGGCGAAGGATCTTCGCGTAGCGCTCGCTGATCGAGCGCTTGCCATTCTCCCACTCCGAGACATAGACGCGCAGGCTGGCAGTCGAACCGACGTCTAGCACATGGCGTCTGGCGTACTGCTCGATCTCGTGGATGAGCCGCGCTTGCGACCACTCGCGCCCGGACCTCACCTCTCGCAGCCGGTTGAGCACCTGCACCGCCCCCGCTGATTCGACAGCTCCTCACAGAAGCATGCCTCACATCGCACCAGGTCGGCAGGGGTTAACAGGTCGGGTTAACGGTGCGGCAGTGAACCTCTGTTGGCTACCGGGGCGTTGAGCGGCGCGCTTCTCTAGAAGTGTCGCAGGAAGGCGAGTTGAGAAAGCCGGACGGCGACACTGCTTGACAGCTGGTGCGCACCAGATGCAATCTACTGGTGCGCACCAGCTGGGAACGCAGAAGCCCTGCGGCGCTGCCACGGGGCTCCATCGACTCAATGCAGGAAGCGGCGTCCTACCGCCAAGCAAGCCGCCGCTTCCGCCCCTACAAGGGAGTTTCCATCATGTCATCGTTCAAGATCGACACCTCGACTGCTGTCGTCTTCGTCGCGGTCGAGCCCAAGCTGAAGGTCATCAACAAGCAGACCGAAGAGGTCGCCGTCGACCGGGAGACCGGAGCGAAGATGATGACGGTCGGCCTGACCATCGCGGATGAGGGGGAGGCGAACCTCTACAACGTCTCGATCCCAGAGACGGGTGTTCCGGCCGGGCTCACCCTGGGCATGCCGGTCAAGGTCGTCGGCCTCAAGGCCCGTGACTGGGAGAACACGTTCAACGGTGAGAAGCGTTTCGGCATCGCGTTCCGCGCGGTCGCGCTGGTCGCCCCGTCCGCCCCGGCCAAGGGCTGAGCGGCATGTCGGCGAACACGTTCCTCGGCTTAGTCCTGGTCGCCGTCGTCGCGGCGCTGGTGCTGAGGCGACTGCGCCCGGCCTGGTACTGGCTGAGCGTCGGTGTCGTCCTTGCCATGGTCCGGGTGACCTCCCGGTACGCCTCGGTCATGGACGCCTGCGGGCTCACCGTTCCGCCGTCCCGGCCTCGGCTGACGCTGGCCCGGATGACCAACCGCCCGGCGCCCGAGTCCCGGCCTCCGCGCATCTTGCGGATGCGGCCGACCCGTACCGGCCTGGTGCTGCGGCTCAAGCTCCAGCCGGGTCAGGACGCCTTCGACTTCGCTGCCTCCAGCGACCGGCTGCGCCACTCGTTCGCGATGCACGGCGTCGCCTGCCGTGAGATCAAGTCGGGTGTCATCGAGCTGCGGATGACCGGCTACGACGTGCTCAAGCGGGTGCAGATGCCCGCGAAGACCGAGCGCAACGGGCTGCGTATCCCGGTGGCGCTGCGGGAGGACGGGGAGGTCTTCTACCGCGACTATCAGGAGGTGCCGCACGCTCTGAACCTCGGCGCGACGAAGTCGGGGAAGTCGGTCTATCAGCGGCACCTAGTCAAGGAACTCGCGCCGCAGCACGTCGCCCTGGTGGGCATCGACTGCAAGCAGGGCGTTGAACTCGCCCCGCTGGCACGCCGGTTCTCCGCTCTGGCCGACAACCCCGACGACGCGGCCGACCTGCTCGAAGCTCTCGTTCAGCGGATGGCCGAGACGTATCAGGTGATCCGGCGCGAGCAGCGCATCAGCGCGGACACCCCGGATGCGGAGATCACCGCCGACATCTGGGGCCTGCCCGAGGACCTGCGGCCGGTGCCCGTCGTGCTCCTGGTGGACGAGGTCGCCGAGCTGGCGCTGTTTTCCAACACCGCGCAGAAGAAGCGGCGCGAGCGGATCATCACCGCACTGGTCCGCCTCGTGCAGCTCGGCCGCGCCGCGGGGATCTATGTGGAGATCTGCGGTCAGCGCTTCGGCGCCGAGTTGGGCGACGGGATCACCATGCTGCGTGCCCAGCTCACCGGCCGCATCGCGCACCGGGTCAACGATGAGGCCTCCGCCAAAATGGCGTTCGGCGACATCTCCCCGGATGCCGTGCTGGCGACCACACAGATCCCTGTCGAACGCCCGGGCATGGCGGTGGCCGGTGACTCCACGGGCGGCTGGGTCCGCATCCGTACGCCATTCACGACGATGCGGCAGGCCGTGACCGCCTGCACCGCACACGCGCACCGCACCCCCGTGCTGGACGGCCTGGAGCCGTTCCGCCCGGTGCTGCCCGCCCTGGCGCCGGTCGAACTCCCGGCCCCGGCCACATGTCCCGCCACCGCCTGAGCGCATCCCCACCCCGGTCGGCGTGACCGTCTCGCGCCACGTCCCTACCCCCGCCATGCCTGAAACGGACTCGCCGGGGCTCGGCGACAGGCCTCCGAGCCTCGCCCAGCCCCGGCCCAACTCCCAAGGAGGTGAAGACCCGTGACCCGCTCGATCCGCCCGGATGCCGTACTCGTGCAAGCCGTGATCGCAGGGGCACTGTCCTTCGCCCACCTGCACGACATCGCTGCCGCTGCCGGACAAGACGGCTGGAAAGCCTGGGCCTACCCCGTCTCCGTCGACCTGCTCCTCGTCGCAGCCTGGCGACGCCTGCGCATCCTCCGCGCCCAGGGTGAGCCTGCCCGCGCCGCGTGGACCTGGTTCACCGTCGCCCTGACCGCGTCCCTCGGCGCCAACGTCGCCACCGCCGGACTGCTCGACCTGAACGACGTCCCCGACTGGCTGCGGATCCTCGTCGCCGGGTGGCCCGCCCTGGCCTTCCTCGGCGGCACCCTGCTCGTCCACTCGCCCACCGGCACAGACGCTGAGGCTGTCGAGCCTGAGCCGCTGCCGGTGGTCGAGCCGGTGACTGTGCCGGCCGAACCCGCCCCCGCACCTGATCGGGATGCGGTGGTCCCGGCACTGCCCGCACCGCCGCCCACCGATGTGCCGCCCGCGCTCGTGGACCACGCCCGCAAGCTCGCCGACGCCCACCGTACGGCGACCGGCACACCCATCGACGCCGCCACCCTGCGCGACCGCCTCGGCCTGCCCGGCCCGATGGCCGACCAGCTCGCCGCCCACCTCGCCTGAAAGGACGCATCACTTATGCCCGGACGCGAACCGACACGAGACGAATACCTGTCGGCGGCACGAGAAATGGTCGACGCGGGTCGCACGACTCTGGCCCGGCTGCTCGCCGAAGAGACTGCGGAGCGTGCCACCGACCCGGCCGACGCGGCCCGCATCCTCGCCGAGTTCCCCGGCCTCAGCCTGCGATCGGAGGACTGATCTCCATGCCTGCCCGCGACTTCTTCCACTCCGTGATGCAGATCGGCCCGGTGCAGATCGGCACCCACCGCGACCGGCACGGCCGCACCAAGCACGCCGCGGTGTGCACCAACGACCGCTGCGGCTGGTCCTCCGACTACTCCAGCCGGTCCGCCGCCCAGCTCGCCGCCCGCACCCACCGCTGCCGCGTCAACTGACCCATCAGGAAAGGCCTGCCGTGAACGTCGAACTCCCGCTGATCGTCCTGGTCGCCATCTTCGGCTACTTCGGTATCAAGCTCATGCGCCCGCTGACCTGGCTGATCGTCGTGCTCCTCCTCGGCGGCTTCCTCCTCGCCGACACCTTCCTCGCCCCGGCCATCGAGTCCGGCACCAAGACCGGAGTCGACGTCGTCAACGGCACCACCAAGTAACCAGCCCAGAAGGGAGAACCACTGTGATCCGTCCCGACGCCCAGCTCCGCAACGGTCACATCCCGGCCGACCTGATCCCCCCGGGCACAGACCCGCGATCGGTCGTCATCGTCCACACGACGCCCCGCTCATGGGCCGGTCCGGTGGTCCTGATCCTCACCGCCACGGTCGGCATCTGCGGCCTGGTCTACATCACCACGGTGGCCGTGCTGTCGCTCGTGCAGGTTGCCGCCACCACTGCCGCAGCGGTCAAGACCGCGATTCCCACCCTCATCGGCGGTGGCGGCCTGATCACCCTCGCCCTGAAGGTGCCCAAACCCCCGCGCAAGTGACCGGCCTTCCGGGCGGCCTCAACCGCCAAGTATCCGCCGCCCGGACGGCCCAGCCCCTACCCGACTTCATCGACCGGAAGGACTTCTCATCATGCACCAGCACAGCCACGCCCCGGCCCGTCTCTGCCCCGGCTGCGACGGCTTCGCCTCCGTCGCCATCACCCTCGGCGGCCGCGACCACAACGGCCACCGGCGGACCGTCACCGTCCACTGCCGCACCTGCCACGGCACCGGCACCACCCCGCCCCTGCGCCAGCTCCTCAACGCCGCCGCCGCGGCCGCGTTCACCCGCCGCTGACGGCCATGGCCGACCTCGCGCCCACTCCCGAGCGCCCCGGCCTGCACGTCGCCAAACCGGCCAGGGACTTTCCCGCCCGCGGCTCCTACGCCTGCTGCTGCGGCGCCTCCGGCCGCGCCCAGGGCGACGACAACGTACGCGACCTCGTCGCCGAGTGGATCGACCACCGCAACACCTGCCCCCACCGCTGACACCCGCCGGGGCACTGCCCGCCACGTCCGCGGCCGGTGCCCCGGCATCCCTTCCTGACCTCTGAGAGGAGGACTCTGCCTTGACCGCTACCACACCGAGCCCGATGCGTGAGCTCGCCTTCCTCGCCTCGCTCGGCACCATGCCCGGCCTCATGCGCCAACTGCGGGGCCTGGGCGGCTGCACCACCCCGATCCGCCTCGACGGCCACCGCACCGACGTCCACCCCGCAACCGGTGAAATCCTCGGCGAGCTGCACGCGGGTGATCTGCCCGCCGGGAACCTCCTGGTGCGCTGCAACAACCGCCGCGCCACCCGCTGTGCGGCCTGCGCGGAGACCTACCGCCGCGACACCTACCAGCTGATCACAGCCGGGCTCCGCGGCGGCAAGGGCACCCCCGAGACCGTCGCCACCCACCCCCGGGTGTTCGCCACCTTCACCGCCCCCAGCTTCGGCCCCGTCCACAACCGCCCCACCACCCGAAGCGGTACCGTCCTCCGCTGCCGCTGCGGCACCCAGCACCCCAAGGACGCACCCGAGTTGGGCAGCCCCCTCAAACCAGAGCGCTACGACTACGAGGCGGCCGTGCTGTGGAACGCGCACGCCTCCAAGATCTGGGCCCGGTTCTCCATCTACCTGCGCCGCGAGGTCGCCAAGCGCGCAGGCCTGACCCAACGGGCCTTTGCCCAGTACGCCCGTGTCTCGTTCGCCAAGGTCGCCGAATACCAGGCGCGCGGCGCGATCCACTTCCATGCCGTGATCCGCCTCGACGGCCCGGACGGCGGCGACACTCCGCCCCCGGCCTGGGCCACCGCCGAACTCCTCGCCGACGCCATCCGTGCCGCCGCAGATGCCGCCGAGGTGCCCGGCCCGGTCCTCGACGGACGCGCTCACACCTTCGCCTTCGGCACCCAGCTCGACACCCGCCCCATCCGCTCGGCTGACTTCGACGGCGGCACCGAGCTGACCGAACGCGCCGTTGCCGCCTACATCGCCAAGTACGCCACCAAAGGAGCAGAGACAGCGACCGGCACCCTCGACCGCCCCATCAAGTTCCTCGCCGAACTCGCCCGCAAGTCCATCCCCGAACACGCCCGCCGCCTCATCCGCACCGCCTGGACCCTCGGCGCCCGCAAAGACCTGGAAGACCTCCGCCTACGCGCCTGGGCTCACATGCTCGGCTTCCGCGGCCACTTCTCCACCAAGACCCGCCGCTACTCCACCACCCTCGGCGCACTCCGCACCGCTCGAGCCGAATGGCGACGCCTCCAAGCCGCCATCGCACACGGTGACCAAACCCCCGTGCCGGCCGATCCGCACAGTGACGACACCACCCTCGTCCTCGCGCACTGGACCTTCGCCGGAACCGGACTCACCCGCGGCGAGGAATGGCTCGCCGCTTCCCTCGCACCCGACACCACGGAAGGACTCACCCCATGACCGCCACCGTGATCGAGCGGAAGTGGCACACAACCAAAGAAGTCGCCGAGATGCTCGGCTACGGCCTGTCCAAGACCAAGATGCTGATCATCACGGGAGAGATCCGCTCCATCAAGGATGGTCGCAATCGGCGCATCCTTCCGCGCTACGTGGACGAGTACGTGGAACGTCGCGCCCGCCGTGCCGAGGAGGGTTCGGCATGAGCGGCAAGCGCGGCAACGGCGAGGGCTCCATCTACGCATACAAGAACGGCTACGCGGCCTACGTCTGGGTCACCAAGCCGGACGGCAAGCGCGCTCGGAAGTACGCCTACGGCAAGACCCGCGAGGAAGTCCACGAGAAGTGGCTCAAGCTCCACGCCGAGGCGAAGAAGGGCCCAGTCGCCACCCGGCACCGGACGCTCGCCGTCTTTCTCACGTACTGGCTCGACTCGATCGTGAAGCCCAACCTCGCCCCGCTGTCGTACGTCTCGTACGAGGGGTACGTCCGGCTCTACATCGCCCCCTACCTCGGCGCGAAGCGACTGGACAAGCTCACGGTCCGGGATGTGCGCGAGTGGCTGACCAAGCTGGCGACCGTCTGCCAGTGCTGCGCCCAGGAGAAGGACGCCAAGAGGGCGCCCAACCGCCGCAAGTGCTGCGCCATCGGCGACTGCTGCGAGTCGTACCCGTCCCACCGGGTGATCCAAGGTTCCCGCGACGCTCTGCGGGCCGCTCTCACCCATTCGGTCGCCGAGGAGGAGATCAGCAAGAACGTCGCCTCCCTCGTGAAGGTGCCCAAGCCGCGACGCCGCCGGATCAAGCCGTGGTCCGTCGCCGAAGCGGGCCAGTTCCTCACTGACGCAGCCGCCCGCGATGACCACCTCTTCGCGGCCTGGGTGCTCGTGCTCTGCCTCGGACTGCGCCGCGGTGAGGTGCTGGGCCTGACCTGGAAGTCCGTCGACTTCGATACCAGCGAGCTGTACGTCGACCACCAGATCCAGCGCGCGGGGCGTCAGATCCTCCACCGCGAGACCAAGACCGAGGACTCCGACGACTTCCTGCCGCTGCCAGCACTCTGCCTCAAGGCTTTGCGAATGCGCCGCGCTCAGCAGCTTGGCGACCGGAAAGCCGCGGGCGAACTATGGCAGGACAGTCACGGCCTGGTCTTCACCACCAAGTACGGCACACCCATCGAGCCGGGCAACCTGACCCGCATGTTCGCCCTGCGCGCCAGCCGTGCAGGCCTTCGGGTGATCCCGCTCCGGAACACCCGGCACACCTGCAGCTCGCTCCTGGTCGCCCTCAAGGTCCACCCGAAGGTGGCGCAGCGCATCCTGCGGCACTCACAGATCGCCATGACGATGGAGGTCTACGCCGAAGCGAGCGAGGAAGCGGTACGCGCCGCGATCGGCAAGCTGTCCGACGCGATGGGCGGCACCGGCTGACACGGTTGCTGTACTTCGTTGCTGTACGGGCAACGTAAGAGGCCCCTCGGATTTCTCCGAGGGGCCTCTTACCTGTGTGCACTCGGCAGGATTCGAACCTGCAACCTTCTGATCCGTAGTCAGATGCTCTATCCGTTAAGCTACGAGTGCTTGGCGTTCCGGGTTTTTGTGCCTGGTCGGCGTTGCGGGAACAACATTACATGACCCGCGCCGTCAGGTGAAATCCGTTAAGCGCACCCAGCCTGACCTGCGAAAACAACGTCGAAACCACCGAAGCCCCCGCCATTGGCAGGGGCTTCGGTGATCAACTGGCGGAGGCGGAGGGATTTGAACCCTCGATGGGCTTTAAGACCCAAACCGCATTAGCAGTGCGGCGCCATAGACCGGACTAGGCGACGCCTCCAGCCCACCCGCGTGGGCGCGAGTGGTGCGTGCAGATGATGACACAGCCCAGCGGGGTGTCACCAATCGCTGCCCACGGTACTAGGCACGCGGGCTGCAGAGCAAAGTCCGGGGGGCGGATCCCGGCGGCGGTCCCCCGGAGAACATATTTCCGGTTGCGCAACGCCGAGGCTCAAGGAGCGTTAGAGATGCCGGGGCCTCGCTGCCCCTGAAGGATTCATGATCTCTTCAGCTCCAGGAGCTCCCATGCTGCGCCGCATCGTCCTCACCGCAACCGCGTCCCTCGCCGCGCTGGTCGCCGCCGTGCCTGCCGCCGGGGCCTCGCCCCTGCCCCTCGCGCTGCCCCTCCCGCTGCCGCTGCTGTCGTCCCAGGCCACGGACCAGCTGACCATGACCGTCTCCGAGACCGGGGCGCGGACCGACGGGCTGTACGAGCTGGAGTGCGGGCCCACCGGCGGGACCCACCCGTCCGCGCAGGCCGCCTGCGACCGGCTGGACCAGCTGGCGCGGGACGGAATGGACCCGTTCGCTCCAGTGCCCCAGGACCAGATGTGTACCCAGCAGATGGGCGGCCCCCAAACCGCACACATCACCGGCACCTGGCAGGGGCAGCGCGTGGACGCCACCTTCAGGAGGACCGACGGCTGCGAAATCTCACGCTGGCGGACCATGGAGCCCGTACTGCCGAACACCAGGTCATAGGCCCAAGGCGTACGCCATGCGCACACAACCTTGGTGAGAGCTCCCCCTCATCCGCCGCCCCTCGCACATCGCTGCCTTTAGACTCCCTCCAGTGACAGGCTGGGGCCCGAGGGGCAAGATGGGACCGGCCGTCCGCACCATGCAGTAGGTCAGGGAGGAACCGTCGTCGTGAGCAGCAGGCCATCCCGAGGCGCTGCTCGCCTCGCAGCCATACTCGACGCCCTTCCGGATGGGCTCGTGCTCGTCAACTGCAACGGCACGGTCGTCAACGCCAACACCATCGCACTCGAGCTCTTCGAGACGCCCGGCACCGCCCTCGTCGGACGCGGGCTGCTCGATCTGCTGCCCTCCTTCGACTCCCGGCTGATCCCGGGCTCCATGCGACGGCCCGAGGCAGCGGACGAGCGGGGGCGTACCAAGCCGGCCCGGATGGTCGCGCGGCGTACGGACGGCAGCGAGTTCCCTGTCGAGGTGACCAGCGCGAGCCTGGAGGACGGGCGCGAGGCCTACGACTCGTACACCGGCTACACCGGCGACGAGCTGCTGATGCTCGTCGTACGGGATCTCTCGGGCACCGTGGACACGGAAGCGGAGCTGGCGCGTTCACAGCGGCAGACCGAGATGATTCTGCGGGCCGCGTCCGAGGGTGTCGTCGGGACGGACACGGACGGTCGGGTCGTGCTGGTCAATCCGGCCGCCGCGCAGATCCTCGGGTTCCGGGCGAGCGACCTGGGCGGCCAGGAGCTGCATCCGCTGATCCTGCACTCGCGCGCGGACGGCGAGCCCTTCCCGTACGAGGAATCACCGCTCGCGGACACCCTCAAGTCCGGCCGCAAGCACCGGGTGCGCGGACAGGTGCTGTGGGCGAAGAACGGCTCGAAGGTGGCCGTCGATCTGACGACGGCGCCGGTACGGGACGGGGACCAGCTCGTAGGCGCGGTGATGACCTTCACCGACCGGCGTCCTTACGAGGAGCTGGCGGAGCAGCACGCGGCGGAGGTCACACAGACGACCGAGCGGCTCACTGCCGAGCTGGCCGAGACCACCGAGCGACTCACGGCCGAGCTGGCGGACAAGTCGGATCGGTACTCCGCGGAGATCGAGGCGCGCGCGGAGCGGTACGAGGAACTGGGTGCCCGGCACGCCCAGCTGACCGCCGTCCTCGGCGAGTCGCTGCGGGGGCCGCTGGAGGAACTCCGCGCCGAGCTGGGGACGCTGGCCGCCGACCCGGCAGGCCAGCTGTGGCCCGAGGCCAACCAGATCCTGCACCATCTGGCCGCCGGATATGCCCGGATGACGACGCTTGTCGACAATGTGCTGGGTTTCCAGCGGCTCGACACCGGCGCTGAGGCGCTGAACAAGGCGAACGTACTGCTCGACGGTGTCGTGGCGGCGGGCGTCGAGGGCGCGGTCGAGCTGATCGGTCCCGGGCGGGCGCAGTTCGCGGTGCACGCGCCGCCGATAGAGGCCGAGGTGGACGCGGGGCGGCTGGCGACGGCGCTCGCGCATCTGGTCGCCGACGTGGCCGGGGTCGACTCGACAGGCAAGGCCCGGGTGGTTCCGGGCGGTGGGTATGTGGACTCGACGGTCGTGGTGGCTGCGGCGCAGCGCGGTGACGTCGTACGGATCGAGGTGCGTGGGCCGTTCGCCGGGGGAGACCCGGTGCACGAGCCGATCGTGCGCGGGATCGTACGGGCGCACGGCGGCGTGCTGCAGACGCATGAGGTGCCGGGGATGAGCGGCAGCGCGTACGTCCTGGAGGTGCCGCTCGGCGACGGCTCGGGGACGGTGACGGCTCCCGCTCCCGCTCCGGCTCCGGAGCAGGCCGGTGCGCTCGCGCTGCCGGAACAGCAGACGGGCACGCCCGGCGGGCGCGGACGGCGGCGCGCGCGGCGGGCCTCCACGGATGCCTTCCTGGAAAGCCCGGTGGCCATGGAGGACCCGGTGGCCGCACCACCGACGGGGCGGCGCCGGGCGCAGGGGCAGGAGCCGCAGCAGGAACTGATCCCGGCCCAGGATTCGGGCGAGGGGCGTGGTCCCGCAAACGACGGAGGAGCCGGAGGCGCCGGAAACGGCGGGACCGGGCGGCGGCGCGGGCGGCCGAGCCCCGCCGAGCAGGCCGTCGTGGTAGCCGCGGGCGGCGTCCGGCCCGCCGAGGGCTCGGTGGTGACGGCCGCGGAGGGCGCGGCGTCGACCGGGCGCGCGGCGCTCGGCGAGACGGTCCCGCCGCAGGGCGTGCCCGTCGAACCACATGGAACAGGCCCCTCGGGGCGGCGCGCGCGGCGCGGCGCGGAGGGCGGGCTGCCCGAGCTCCCCGCTGCTCCGGGTCCGGGCGCGTCTCCGGCTCCGGCTGCGCCCGCCGGGCGGCGGGCCAGGCGGGCGCTGGCGACCGCACCGGCCGAGGTGGAGTCAGGGCGTACGGCGTTCGCGCTGCCGCCGGCCGAGGCCGACCGGATCTTGCCGACGGCCGGTGAGGCGGATGCCTCGCTGCCGGGCCGGCACGACGCCGTACGCACCGAGCCGGGCACCGATCACCACACGCCGCCGCAGCCGCATCCCGTGCCGACGGGCCGCCGCCGCGGCCGCAAGGAAGCGCAGCCGCTGCCCGCCGAGGCACCCGACGCGCAGCCCGTACAGCCCGGCGTGCAGCCGGACGGGCAGCTCCAGATGCAGCCCCTCGGACAGCCGCAGACGCAGCCCGAGTGGGCGGAGGCCGACACCTCGGGCACCGGTCTCGCGGCGCTCGCCTCCGACGGCTCGACCGGTCAGCACACGGCGGCCGTCGACGAGGCCGCCCCCGCCGCGAGCACCGGGGAGACGGCCCAGGTCACCGGCTCCGTATCCTTGCCGGAGCCGCAAACGCAGCAGACGCAGACGCAGCGACCGACGCAGCGCTTGCCGGAGCCCGCCGCCGACGGGCCGTCGGCCGCGCCGCGCGCCGCCCAGCCGCTGCCCGCCGAGGCTCCTGCTCCGGCTCCGGCTCCGGCGGACTCCACGCAGGGGCGGGCGTTCAGCGTGCGCACGCTCGGGCAGGGCGTGCCGTTCTCGCAGCAGATCGCCCAGCAGCAGAACCAGACGCTCGCCTCCGGCCGCCGCCGCAAGCTGGCCACGCCCCCGGAGGGCGAGCGGCCCGAGACCGCCGCCCGGCCGCACCCGCAGGCCCCGGCGCAGACCGGGTCGCGGCTGCCGGCCGACCGGTCCGAGGGCCGGGCGTACGTGATCGGCGCGCCCGACGAGGGCGCGGAGGGCCCCGAGCCGCTCGACGGCCCGGGCGGTGCGGTCGAGGTGGCCAACAAGCCGCAGCCGCAGCCCGTCGACGACGAATTGCCCCCGGAGCCCCTGGACAACCCGCGTCGGCTGCTGGTCTGGCCCGCGCCCGACGTCTCAACGCAGCAGGCGCTGAGCGACCGCGGCTACCGTCCGGTGGTCGTGCACTCGCGCGAGGAGGTCGACGCGCAGATCGCAGCCTTCCCGGCGGCGCTCTTCGTCGATCCGCTGACCGGCCCGATCACCCGGACCGCACTGCAGTCGCTGCGCCAGGCAGCGGTGGCCGCTGAGGTCCCGGTGCTGGTGACGGCGGGTCTGGGGCAGGCGACGCGGGAGGCGGCGTACGGCGCGGATCCGGCCGTACTGCTCAAGGCGCTCGCCCCGCGCGACAGTGAACAGCACCCCTCGCGCGTGCTGTTGATCGAGGAGCACGAGGAGATCGCGCTCGCGCTGTCGGCGACCCTGGAACGCCGCGGCATGCAGGTCGCCCGGGCCGGCGCGGACGCGGACGCGGTCACACTCGCCGCCCAGATGCGACCGAACCTGGTGGTGATGGACCTGATGCAGGTACGCCGCCGCAGGGCCGGGATCATCGACTGGCTGCGCGCGAACGGCCAGCTGAACCGCACCCCACTGGTCGTCTACACCTCGGCGGGCCTCAACCGCGCGGAGCTGCCACGCCTCTCGTCGGGAGAGACGGTGCTCTTCCTGGCGGAACGCTCCACGAGCAACGAGGTCCAGGCCCGTATCGTCGATCTGCTCGCGAAGATCGGGACAAACTGATCTGCAAGGGGCGGCAGTTGTCACCGCCGCCCCTTGCATCAGCACGTACTGGAGCCGTACGTACTGGAGCTGTACTCGATACAGCCGCACGCACTAAAGCTGCGTGACGTCCAGCTCGCCGTCCGCGTACTGCCTGCGGATCACCTTCTTGTCGAACTTGCCGACGCTCGTCTTCGGCACCGCCGGAATCACCGCCCACCGCTCCGGCAGCTGCCACTTCGCGATCTTCTCGGCGAGGAAGGCCTTCAGCGATTCGTAATCCGCGGTCGAACCCTCCTTCAGCACCACGGTCGCGAGCGGCCGCTCGCCCCACTTGTCGTCCGGGACGGCGACCACTGCCGCCTCCGCGACCTCCGGGTGAGCCATCAGCGCGTTCTCCAGATCGACGCTGGAGATCCATTCGCCGCCGGACTTGATGACGTCCTTCGCGCGGTCGGTCAGCGTCAGAAAACCGTCGGAGCTGATCACGCCGACGTCGCCGGTCTTCAGCCAGCCGTCCTCGCTGAACTTGTCCTCGGGCTTGAAGTCGTCGCCGCCCGCGCCGCCGTAGTACGCGCCGGCGATCCAGGTGCCGCGCACCTCCAGCTCACCGGCCGACGTGCCGTCCCACGGCAGGAGATCGCCGCCGGGGCCGACCAGACGGGCCTCGACGCCTGCCGGGAAACGGCCCTGCGTGACGCGGTACGGCCACTCTTCCTCCGCGCTCAGCCCCGCCGGCGGGTGCGCCATCGTGCCGAGCGGGGAGGTCTCCGTCATGCCCCAGGCGTGGCACAGCCGCACGCCCAGCTTGTCGTACGCCTCCATCAGCGCCGGCGGGCAGGCCGCGCCGCCGATGGTGACCTGCTTCATGGAGCTCAGGTCCCTGGGGTTCGCGGCGACTTCGGCCAGCAGGCCCTGCCAGATGGTGGGGACGGCCGCGGCGTGCGAGGGCCTCTCGCGCTCGATCATGTCGGCGAGCGGCGCGGGCTGCAGGAAGCGGTCGGGCATCAGCATGTTGATGCCGGTCATGAACGTGGCGTGCGGCAGGCCCCAGGCGTTGACGTGGAACTGCGGGACGACGACGAGGGTCGTGTCGCGCTCCGTCAGCCCCATCGACTCGGCCATGTTGACCTGCATGGAGTGCAGATAGATGGAGCGGTGGGAGTAGACCACGCCCTTGGGGTCGCCGGTGGTGCCGGAGGTGTAACACATGGCCGCGGCGGAGCGTTCGTCCAGCTCCGGCCAGTCGTAGCTGGTCGGGCGGCCGGCGATCAGCTCCTCGTATTCGTGCACGCGCGCCTGGGTGTCGGCCAGGAGTCCGCGGTCGCCCGGGCCGGACACCACAATGTGCTCGATCGTCGGCAGATCCGGCAGCAGCGGCGCGAGCAGCGGGAGCAGCGAGCCGTTGACGATGACGGCGCGGTCGGCGGCGTGGTTGACGATCCACACCAGCTGCTCCGCGGGCAGGCGGAGGTTGAGGGTGTGCAGTACGGCCCCCATGGAGGGGATCGCGAAGTACGCCTCGACATGTTCGGCGTTGTTCCACATCAGGGTGGCGACGCGCTGGTCGCCGTCGATCCCGAGCTCGTCGCGCAGGGCGTTGGCCAGTCGGGTCGCACGCTCACCGACCTCCGCGAAGGTGCGGCGCTGCGGCTCGGCCTCACCTGTCCAAGTGGTGATCTGCGACTTTCCGTGGATCGTCATCCCATGCTGAAGGATGCGGGTCACAGTCAGCGGTACGTCCTGCATGGTGCTCAGCACGGCGTCCTCCCGGTGGGCGCTAGCGCTAGGTGGCAGTAAAGGTGTGAAGATTCTGCTCACGTACCGCTTGGTATGTCACTACCCGGGAGTAAGGATTCATCGCACATCAGCGCACGGGCGGGACTGGATCAGCACACCGGGGCCGGTCCGGATCAGCGCACGGGCGAAAGTTCCGGGTCCTCGCGGAGCTTGCCGAGCGCCCGGGACACCGCGCTCTTGACCGTGCCGACCGACACTCCGAGCACCTCGGCAGTCTGTGCCTCGCTGAGATCCTCGTAGTAACGGAGCACGACCATCGCCCGCTGCCGGTCCGGCAGCTTCATCACGGCGCGCCACATCGCGTCGTGCAGCACCTGCTGCTCGGCGGGGTCCGGCGTGGGCACCGTCTCCGGCTCGGGCAGCTCGTCGCAGGCGAACTCGTCCACCTTGCGCTTGCGCCACTGCGAGGTACGGGTGTTCAGCAGGGCACGGCGGACATAGCCGTCGAGCGCCCGGTGGTCCTCGATCCGCTCCCACGCGACATACGTCTTCGTGAGCGCGGTCTGCAGCAGGTCCTCGGCGTCGCTCGGGTTCGCGGTGAGCGAGCGGGCGGTACGCAGCAGTACGGGCCCCCGCGCCCGTACGTACGACGAGAACGACGAATAGCGTGCGCCGGGCGCATAGCGCCCGGTCGGCGCGTAGGAAGGCACCGGCGCGGCGGCCTTCGAAGCGCTTGTGCAGACTGGCGTGGTCATAGGTCCACGCTAGGAGTGGGCAGTACTGTCGCGGATCGGCCCCAGGTCCCGAAGCGTTGTCCGCCTCAGGTTGTACTGGTGGCGTTGCCCTCACCTCCTGAAGGTGGAGGAGACCCTCAGGGTCGGACAGGGCAGCGGACACGCCCACGGTCACCGTCAGGGCCGCCGATGCGCATACCGATACGCGTACCGATGCGCATACTGACGCGGATACGGCCACCACGGCTGCTCACCCGTCAGCGCCCAGGATCAGCCCGGAGGTGGGGACGCCGGTGCCCGCCGTGACCAGTGTCCTGGCCGCGCCCGGTATTTGGTTCACCGAGGTGCCGCGCAGCTGTCTGACCGCCTCCGCCATGCCGTTCATCCCGTGCAGATACGCCTCGCCGAGCTGGCCGCCATGGGTGTTCAGCGGCAGCGTGTCCGCAGCCACGAAATCCGCCGCCTCACCGGGCTTGCAGAACCCGAACTCCTCCAGCTGCATCAGTACGAACGGGGTGAAGTGGTCGTAGACGATGCCGACGTCGATGTCGCCGGGGGCGAGCCCGGACGTCCGCCACAGCTGCCGGGCGACCACGCCCATCTCGGGCAGGCCGGTGAGATCGTCGCGGTAGAAGCTGGTCATCTGCTCCTGCGCCCGGCCCGCTCCCTGCGCCGCGGCGACGATCACCGCGGGCGGCTGCGGCAGGTCGCGGGCCCGTTCGACGCTGGTGACGACGATCGCCTGGCCGCCGTCGGTCTCCTGGCAGCAGTCGAGCAGCCTCAGCGGCTCGACGATCCAGCGCGATGCTGCATGGTCGGCGAGGGTGATCGGCTTCTCGTAGAAGTACGCGGCGGGGTTGGTCGCCGCATGGCGGCGGTCGGTGACGGCGACATGGCCGAACGCCTCGGGGGTGAGTCCGTACGTATGCAGATAGCGCTGCGCTGCCATGGCGACCCAGGAGGCGGGGGTCAGCAGCCCGAACGGGAGGTTCCAGCCGAGCGCCGTGCCCTCGGCCGACGGCTCCCGGTGCTGCACTCCGGAGCCGAAGCGCCGCCCGGACCGTTCATTGAACGCCCGGTAGCAGACAACCACTTCGGCGACCCCGGAGGCGACGGCCAGGGCTGCCTGCTGCACGGTGGCGCAGGCCGCGCCGCCGCCATAGTGGATGCGGGAGAAGAAGGACAGCTCGCCGATGCCGGCCGCCTGGGCGACGGTGATCTCGGGGCTCGTGTCCATGGTGAACGTGACCAGGCCGTCGACATCGGTGGGGGACAGACCTGCGTCGTCGAGAGCCGCTTGCACCGCCTCGACGGCCAGCTTGAGCTCGCTGCGCCCGGAGTCCTTGGAGAACTCGGTCGCCCCGATCCCGGCGACCGCCGCCCGGCCACCGAGCGTGTCCCGGCTGCGGATGCTCATGATCCTTCCCCCGGAACTGTCACCGTCACTGTGCCGGTGACGTGGTTGCCGATGCTGTTGGCGCCGACGATCCGCACTTCGGCGGTGTCGCCCTCCACGGAGGCGACCGTGCCGCTCAACACCATGTTGTCTCCCGGGTAGTTGGGCGCGCCCAGCCGGATCGCGACCTTACGGAGCACGGCCCGCTCCCCGAAGCAGTCGGTGATGTACCTCCCGACCAGGCCGTTGGTCGTGAGGATGTTCATGAAGATGTCCGGGGATCCCTTCTCCTTCGCGAGCTCGGAGTCGTGGTGGACGTCCTGGTAGTCGCGGGAGGCCACGGCCCCGGCGACGATCAGTGTGCGGGTGATGGGGATGGCCAGTGGTGGCAGCTCTTCTCCGGCACTCGTCATACGGGCTCCTCCTTCGCGAGCAATTGGCCCAGTTCGGCGAGGAGTTCCGCGCCGCAGCCGAGGTAGGCGTCCAGCTGGCGCCCCCACAGGAAGTGCCGATGGACGGGATGGTCCAGGTCGGCGCCCGTCCCGCCGTGCAGATGCTGCCCGGCGTGGACGACACGCTTGCCGGCCTCGGAGGCCCACCAGGCGGCGGTCAACACCTCGGCGGCCGCGTCCAGGTCTTCGTCCTGTCGCCAGGCGGCTTCGTAGGCCGTGACCCGTATGGCCTCGGTGTCCATGTACGCGTCGGCGGCGCGCAGCAGCACGCCCTGTTTGGTGGAGAGGGGACGCCCGAACTGCTCGCGGGTCGAGGTGTATTGGACGGCCCGGGCGAGGGAGCCCGCGCACACCCCGGCCTGCAGGGCGGCGAAAGCCGTACGCCCAAGGGCCAGCACTGATTCGTACGCACCGGGCCCGCCCAGCCGTTCGCCCGGCGTCCCGGACAGGACGAGCCGCCCGGCCGCCCAGGGCGCGGTGGTCTCCACCTCCGACACCTCCGCGTCAGCTGTCTGTACGAGCCACAGCGCCCGGTCGGCGTCGGGGACCAGCACATGCGTGGCGTCCCGCAGCCACGGCACGAACGGGAGGGCGCCGCTCAACTGCCCCGGCGCGGTGGCCCGTATCCCACCTCCGCGCGCTGGGAACGCCCCGGTCGCCACCGCCGTGCCGTCCCGTAGTGCGGGCAGCAGCCGGACGCGCTGCTCGTCCGTGCCGTGCGCGGCCACTGCCAGCAGTCCGTACACACAGGTCGCCGCGAAGGGCACCTGTGCGGTGGTCCGCCCCTGCTCCTCCAAGAGCAACACCAGACCGAGCACGCCTATGTCTTCGGCGGCCCCGACAAGCCCCGCCGTACAAAGCGCCTTCCACAGCTCGGCGTCCGTCCCGGTCCCAGCGGCGGCCAGCCGCTCATGTGTGGAGAGGTCATCGAAGATCCGCGCGGCCAGCTCCTGTGCGACGCACTGCTCCTCGGTGGGTGTGAAGTCCATCAGCCCGCACCCCCCTCCGAGCCTTTGAAGACCGGTAGCTCCAACTCCGTGTCGACCCACAGGAATTCAAGCTGCACGGGCATCCCGATCCGCACCTTGTCGTACGGCACGCCGACGACATTGCTGACCATCCGCACGCCTTCCGCGAGCTCGATCAGTCCCACCGCATACGGAGGATCAAAGGCGGGGAAGGGCGGATGGTGCATCACGACGTACGAGTAGACGGTCCCCGCGCCGCTCGCCTCGACCGTGTCCCACTCCGGCGAGCCGCACACGGCGCACCCCGGCAGCCAGGGAAAGCGCAGCGTGCCGCACCCGGCGCACCGCTGTATCAGCAGCCGGTGCTCGGCCACCCCGTCCCAGAATCCGGCATTGTCCCGGTTGATCACTGGCCGTGGCCGCTCACCCTTGGGCTTCCCCCTGGGCCTCCCCTTCGCCGCCGGTGCGTACTTCAGGATCCGGAAGCGGTGGGTGCCCGCCTGCTCCCCGTCCGCCCGGACGTCCATCCGCGTCGTGACGAAATGGCCCGTCCCCAGCTTCGTCGTCTTGAGCTCCGACACCGACTCGATCACCGCGTCGAAGGTGATCCGGTCCCCCGGCCGCAGCGGCCGCAGATACTCCTGCTCACAGTCGGTCGCGACCACCGAGGTGTACCCCGCCCCGTCGAGCAGGGCGAACAGCTCGTCCTGCGCCGCCGACCGGTCCGTGTGCCCGGACAGACCGCCCATCGTCCACGCCTGCAGCATGGTCGGCGGCGCTACGGCGTCAGGGCCGGTGTAGGCGGGGTTGGCGTCCCCCATCGCCTCGCACCAGTGCCTGATCATCGGTTCGTTGACCAGGTCCTTGCCGACGCCCGCCGTGGCCGCGGCCCTCCCCTCGTACGCCTTCAGCCGTCCATAGAACTCCTCGCTCACCACTTCCCCGCTCACCACCTGACCCCTCACCACCTGGCCCCTCACCACTTCCCCGCTCACCTCTTCCCCCTCTTCATGCCGAGCCGCATCGTCGCGACGATCTCCCGCTGCACCTCGCTCACCCCGCCCCCGAAGGTGTTGATCTGCGCCGCTCTGTTCATCCGCTCCAGCTCCCCGTCACCCAGAGCTCCGATGTCGAGCGAGCCGGGCGAGCCGCCCCGGATCAGCCCCGCCTCCCCCGTGATTTCCTGGCACATTCGATACACCTCGACCGCGGATTCGGTTCCCGTGAACTTCACGCCGCTCGCATCGCCGGGCGCCAGCCGTCCCGCCCCCACATTGCCCACCAAACGCCAGTTGAGCAGGCGCGTTGCCGCCAGCCGGGCGTGCACTTCAGCCGCTCTGAATTGCACCCACGACTCGTCAATCCGGCGCTCGCCCGTCACTGGATCGGGTGTACGCGCCCGCTCCAGCGCCGCCTCGTAGAAGTCCTCGGCCTGCATCCCGATCGCCGCGAGCGCCACCCGCTCATGGTTGAGCTGGTTGGTGATCAGCCCCCAGCCGCCGTTCTCCTCGCCGACCAGGTTCTCCACGGGCACCCGTATCCCGTCGTAGTACGTCGACGTCGTGGTCAGCCCGCCCACTGTCTCGATCGGCGTCCACGCGAATCCGGGCGCGTCCGTCGGCACCAGGATGATCGAGATGCCCTTGTGCTTGGGCGCCTGCGGGTCCGTACGGCAGGCGAGCCAGATCCAGTCCGCGTTCTGGCCGTTGCTGGTGAAGATCTTCTGCCCGTCTACGACCCAGGAGCCGCCCTCAGCTGTGCGTTCCCGCACGGCGCGCGTACGCAGCGAGGCGAGGTCCGTCCCGGCCTCCGGCTCGCTGTAGCCGATCGCGAAGACGACGTCGCCGCTGAGGATGCGCGGCAGGAAGTACGACTTCTGCTCCGCGGTCCCGTACTTCATCAGGGTCGGGCCTACGGTGTTCAGCGTCACCATGGAGACGGGCGCACCCGCCCGGTACGCCTCGTCGAAGAAGACGAACTGCTCGTCGGGGCCCCGCCCCTGGCCTCCATACTCAACGGGCCAGCCGAGCCCCAGCAGCCCATCGGCGCCGATACGTCGCAGCAGCCGGCGCTGCCCCGTCTCGTCGTCGGCGGGCGGCGGTCCGTCCGGCATCACATCTCGGAAGTACGAACGCAGTTCGGCGCGCAGCTGCTGCTGCCGCTCCGTCGGGGCGAGGTGCACGGGCGGCCGCCTCCCGGGCGTACGAGTCAGGGTTTCTGACTGTCCGTCAGATACGCACCCGCTGTCAAGGCCGGCGCCGGACGCGGCCACCACGTACAGCGGCACGCTCACAGCGGCACGCACAACCGCACGCACAGCAACAGCAGACGGCCACGACGCACAACCGCCTGCGCGGCGGCACCGAAGTGCCGCCGCGCAGGCAGTCGTTCACCCCTTGATCGCACCCCCCTCGGGCCGTCACCACCACAGACTCGTGAAGTTCACCACCGTGTTGGACTGGTCGATCGCGGTGAAGCCGGAGCCGTTCACACTGGCGGTGTTGTTCTGGTTGGACGCGCCGGCGCCGCTCGCCACCTGCTGAGTGGTAGTCGAATTGCCCCAGTTGTCGCCGCCGACTCCGCTGACGACCGACGCCACCGTCGCGTTCGACCCGTCGTCCGCGAACGCGCCGTTGTCGGCCTGGGCAACACCCGAGAAGAGGGCGGTGGCGAGGGGCAGAGCGGCGACAGCGGCGATGGCGCGGGCGGTGCGGATGCTTGCCATGTCATTTCCTCCATGAACCGGAACTGCAGAAGTACGGCTTGCTCCAGGGCAGTTGGCCGACCGCCCCGGATCGTGGTCACGACGTCGCGGGATCAGAGTTGCCCACCGAATCCCCGGCGAACCACGCCGGAGCACCCAATTCGCCCTCAAGCGTGATGACATGCCGATAAACCCCCTTCACGCCCGCAGAGCCCTCAGTTCACGTCGGCGCGCACCACAGAGCCCGGCCAGGACAAGAGGTGAAGCGTTTCGGCATGTTTTCGGCCAGTATTCCCCTCTTCCCTTCTTCGAACGCTTGTACGAAAATAGAGCCATGGCCATCACCGACCGGCAGACCGCCACCCTGGCCCTCGCCCACGCTCTTTCCGCCGCCGAGCGCGGGCTCCCCGTCATTCCCCTGTCCCCCACCAAGCTCCCCGCCCTGCGCTCACCCCACCGGGGCGACCCCGAGCCGGTCCTGTGCCGCGGAGAATGCGGACTGCCGGGCCACGGCGTCCACGACGCCACCACCGACCCGGCGGGCATCCGCGCCCTGTTCGCCGCCGCCCCTTGGGCCACCGGCTATGGCATCGCCTGCGGCCGGCCGCCGCACCATCTGATCGGCATCGACCTCGACACCAAGTCCTCGACCGACTCCGTGGCCGCGCTGCAGCACCTGGCCCTGCGCCATCTCTTCACGATCCCGGAGACGGTCACCGTCCTCACCCCGAGCGGCGGCCGCCACCTCTGGCTGACCGGCCCGCCCGACGTCGTCGTCCCGAACTCCGCGAGCCGGCTCGCCGCCGGCATCGACGTCCGCGGCGCCGGCGGCTATCTCGTCGGCCCCGGCTCGGTGAGCGCCCACGGCGCGTACCGACTCGCGCCAGGCACGGCCGAGCTGTCCCCGGCGCCGTGCCCCCGCGCACTCCTGCGCCTCATCACACCCCCCGCACGCCCCCACCACCCCACGCACGCCGCCCCCTCCCGTCCATCCCAGGGCCAGGGCCTGGTCCAGTTCGTCCTCGCGGCCCACGAGGGCCAGCGCAACACCCGGCTTTTCTGGGCAGCTTGCCGCGCCTACGAGAACGGCTTCGGCGACGAACTCGCGGACGCCCTCACCGAAGCGGCGGTCCGCGCGGGCCTGACCGAGCACGAAGCCCGCGCGACGATCGCCTCGGCGGACCGGCTCACCTCGGGCCGGGGCCGCTGACGGAGGGCACGGGGTTGGGGAAACGGGGGTTGGGGAAACGGGGGAACGACTCCTTGGCCTGGCGGGCCGATACTGGTGGCGTGTACAGCGCGCCACGAGTGGACATCCCGGGGCCGCAGGCCGGCTCAGCGCCGCGCGAGCAGGTCGCCGCGGCGGCTACGACCTTGCCGCGCCACGGCGTGGTCAACGAGTCGGTCCGCGTGAGGGCCGCAGCCGCGCTGCGGCCCTATGTGGCCTGGTACACCGGCTACCGGCAGGACGGCTTCCCGGCCACACTGCACCGGGGGATGCCCTCGCCCTACCTGACGCTGATTTTCACGCTCGACGACCTGCTCACAGTGGCCGGCCACCCTGATCCCCGACAGGCACCGGGCAATTACGACACCCTGCTCGGCGGCCTGCACACGTCACCGGCGCTGATCACCCACCAGGGCCGGCAGTCGGGCATACAAGTTGCGCTGCATCCGCTCGGTGCGCGGGCGCTGCTCGGCCTGCCGGCCGGTGAACTGGCCAACACCGATATCCCCGCAGACGCCGTCCTGGGCCGCCTGTGCGGTGAGCTCCAGGCACGGCTGCAAGCGGCCGGTAGCTGGCCGGAGCGCTTCGCCGTGCTGGACAAGCTGCTGCTCCGGGCGACCCGCCCCTACGTAGGCGCTCCGCCCGAGGTCGCCCGCGCCTGGCAGCTGCTGATCCGCACCGGCGGTGCCGTGCCGGTGTCGGCACTGGCGGACGAAGTCGGCTGGAGCGGACGCCATCTGGCGGACCGCTTCCGCCGGGAGACCGGGCTGACGCCCAAGGCCGCCGCGAGGGTGGTCCGATTCGACCACGCCCGCAGACTGCTGGCGGCCGGTGCCGGCCGGTCGGAGCCTCCCCGGCTCGCCGACCTGGCCGCGGAGTGCGGCTACTTCGACCAGGCACACCTCGCGCGCGAGTTCCGCTCCCTGGCCGGCTGCGCCCCGAGCAGGTGGCTGGCCGAGGAGTTCCGAAACGTCCAAGCCTCCAGCGGCGGACCAGCACAGGATTGGCTGCGGCAAGAGCCCAACGAGTGCTGAAGGACTGGCCGAGGAGGCCTGGTGGACATGGACGACACAACACCGGCACCGCAGGTGTGGCCCACCCTGCGTGCCCACGACGCCCGCGCGCTGATCCGGTTTCTGACCGACGCGTTCGGATTCGAGGAGACCGTGGTCCACGGGGAGGGTGACCGCGTCGACCACGCCCAGCTGTCCTGGCCGGAAGGCGGCGGGATCATGCTCGGCTCGGCGAAGCGGGACGCCGAGACCGACGCCTGGCCGCTGCGCCCCGGAAGCTTCGGCGCCTATGCGGTCACGGCCGACCCCGACAGGTTGTACGCCCGCGCGAAGGCCGCCGGCGTGGAGATCACCTCCGAATTGCGCGAAACCGATTACGGCTCCAGAGACTTCGCCGCCCGCGATCCCGAGGGCAACCGGTGGTCGTTCGGCACCTATCGCGGCGAGCCCCGCAAGGCCGCGGATCCCGGCTGATCCGGCCATGGCACTTTCGGCGCTGTACCGGCTCCGGTCGATCTGCCTGGCACTTCCCGAGGTGGACGAGCGGCTCAGTCACGGGGAACCCACCTGGTTCGCCGCCGGGAAGAAGGTGTTCGTCACCTTCTCCGACCACCACCACGACGACCGGCTTGCTTTCTGGTGCGCGGCACCGGCCGGAGTTCAAGAACACATGGTCGCCTCCGACCCGGTGCACTTCTTCCGCCCGCCCTACGTCGGCCACCGGGGCTGGATCGGCGTCTACCTCGACGTCGCCGTCGACTGGGCTCTGGTGAAGGACCTCGTTCTGGACGCCTACTGCCTGGTCGCCCCTGCGCGCCTGATCACGGCACTGGAAGCGGAGGGCTGAGCAGAAACTCACCTGGGGGAGGCCCGGTCGGGTGGCGGACTTGTGCTCATCGCCTTGAGAACCGGCTTGCAGCGGATCACGGCGCTGACAAGGGGTGTCCGGAAGTTCCGGACACCCCTTGTCACCTGGCCTTACAGGCTCTGCGCGGTGGGTGTGGGATTTGAACCCACGGTGACATCGCTGCCACGACGGTTTTCAAGACCGTTCCCTTAGGCCGCTCGGGCAACCCACCCACGCCCCAGCCACCTGCGGCGGAGCGGGCTACAGACTACCGGGATCAGCTGTCGCCCGTGCGCTTGCCCAGGATGACCTCCGCTTTGTGCTCCTTGCCGTCGCGCTGGTACGTGAGCGTCACCTTGTCGCCCGGCTTGTGGTTCCAGATCTCGCTGATCAGGGTCGGACCGCTGTCGATCGGCTTGCCGTTGAACTTGGTGATGACGTCGCCCGCCTTGAAACCTGCCTTCGCGGCCGGGCCGTCCGGGGTCACCGACGGGGTGCCCCCCGCGCCCTCGGCGGCGATCTTGGCTCCCGAGTCCTTGCTCGACATGTCGACCGTCGCGCCGATCACCGGGTAGACCGGCTTGCCCGTCTTGATCAGCTGCTCGGCGACGTTCTTCGCCTGGTTGATCGGGATGGCGAAGCCGAGGCCGATCGAGCCCGCCTGCGACTGGCCGAGGCCGCCGCTGCCCGCCGACTGGATCGCGGAGTTGATACCGATCACCGCACCGCGCGAATCGAGCAGCGGGCCGCCGGAGTTGCCCGGGTTGATGGAGGCGTCGGTCTGCAGGGCGCTCATGTACGAGTTCTTGCCGCTGGAGCCGTCGCCCGAGGCGACCGGGCGGTTCTTGGCGCTGATGATGCCGGTGGTGACGGTGTTCGACAGGCCGAAGGGCGCGCCGATCGCGATGGTCGAGTCGCCGACGGCGACCTGCTCGGAGTTGCCGAGGGCCAGCGGGTTCAGCCCCGAGGGGGCGTCCTTCAGCTTCAGTACGGCTACGTCGTAGCCCTCGGCCCGGCCGACCACCTCGGCGTCGTACTTCTTGCCGTTGGAGAAAGTCGCGGACACCGTGCCGCCGTCGGCCGCGGAGGCCACCACGTGGTTGTTGGTGAGGATGTGGCCTTCCTTGTCGTAGACGAAGCCGGTGCCCGTGCCGCCCTCGGTCTCGCTGTTGCCGCCGACGCCGCCCCCCGCCTTCGCCTCGATGGTGACCACGCTCGGCAGCGCCTTGGCCGCGACCGCGGCGACCGTTCCCGGCTCGCGCTTGAAGTCCTTGGGCGCGTCCGCCGCGGAGACCGTGGTCGAGCCGGAGGTGTCGTCGTTGCGCTCAGCGGCCCAGTAGCCGATTCCGCCGCCGACGCCGCCCGCTACGAGCGCGGCGGCGAGCACCGCGGCTACCAGTCCGCCGGAGCGTTTGCGCGGGGGCTCGGAGACCTGGGCCGACGAGCCCCAGACCGGGCGGCCGCCGCTGCCGCCCCCATAGGAGGGGAGTGCGGGCGGGGGCGGCGGCCAGCCGGGTGCCGGGTGGTGCGCGCCTGTCGGCGCGACGGCCGGGACGGGACCGGGCAGCGGCGCGGTGGCAGGGTCGGGCTGGGGGGAGTGCCCGGGCCGCTCGGCCGCAGCCGCTGCCGGCTGGGTGTGGTGGTGCGTCCCGTCCTGGTGAGCTGATTCGGCTGTCTGCGGTGTCTCGGCTACTGAAGCGGATGCCGGCGTGCCTTCGGGAGCGGCGCCCGGCACAGGAGGTACGGACGGGGCGGCCGGGACCGCAGTGCCCTCGTTCTCGGTGCTCACAGCTTTCTCCTCAGGTTTTCCACAGGTTCCTCATCAGCGCTCGCAACTGTCTGCCGTCAGCTTTTCCCACCACACGTCAGACCACTGTAAGCAGGACCTGTGTGTATCTCGGCTATCCTTTACGTCCGACAAAACGGACGCACCTCCAAAGCCACCGGACGGCCGTCAGACAGCCACCGGACGCCCTCGAACCCGCTTCCGGACCAGCCCCCGGCACGCGCCTACCCCGCCTCGGTGACACCATGACGCGGTGACTCAAGCACGGCAGCACAACATCCAGGTCGTCGCCCACCGAGGCGCCTCCGAAGACGCCCCCGAGCACACCCTGGCCGCGTACAAGAAGGCGATCGAGGACGGCGCCGACGCCCTCGAGTGCGATGTACGGCTCACCGCCGACGGGCATCTCGTCTGTGTCCACGACCGTCGCATCAACCGCACGTCCAACGGCCGAGGCGCCGTCTCCGCCCTGGAACTCGCAGATCTCGCGGCCCTCGACTTCGGGTCGTGGAAGGACAGCGAGGAGAGCCCCGACTGGGGAGACCCGTCCTTCACCTCCGTACTCACCCTGGAACGGCTGCTGGAGCTGGTGGCCGATTCCGGCCGCCGCATCGAGCTGGCCATCGAGACCAAGCACCCCACCCGCTGGGCGGGCCAGGTGGAGGAGCGGCTGCTTCACCTTCTCGGGCGCTTCGGCCTGTCCGATCCGACCACGGCCGACGACTCGCCCGTACGGATCATGAGCTTCTCGGCCCGGTCCCTGCACCGGGTCTCGGCGGCTTCGCCGAACCTCCCCACTGTCTATCTGATGCAGTTCGTGACGCCGCGGCTGCGCGACGGGCGGCTGCCGGCCGGCGCGCGGATCGCCGGCCCGGGCATGCGGATCGTCCGCAACCACCCCGGATATGTCGCCCGGTTGCACCGCGCGGGCCATCGCGTGCACGTGTGGACCGTCAATGAACCGGAGGACGTCGAGCTCTGCTCCCGCCTCGGTGTCGAGGCGATCATCACCAATCGCCCCAAACAGGTGTTGTCCCAACTAGGCCGCCTCTAACGCTGATTACAGGGAGTGCACCGGCGCGTTCGTTCCGTATTGGATCGTTACGAGTGCGTCACTGGCCCGCGCTTGGCCGGTTTCCGGTCCAGTCCATTGGGGCATTCACACCGTGGCGTGGGGCAAAGGAGGTCTCGGGGGTGGCGTTGGTGGTGGCACAGGAGGTGCCCACGTCGTCGAGCATGGCCGTACCCCATGGCCCTGCGGGCGTGGGTGAGGCGAGACACCGGATGCGTGAGCAATTGCGCCGCAACGGAATGTCCGAATCGGTCGTCGACGATGCAGTACTGATCCTTTCCGAACTGCTCAGCAATGCCTGTCGGCACGGCAGGCCGCTGGGGCACGCGGAGGTGGGCGACGGCGACATCCGCGCCGCCTGGCGCGTCGACAGGGCAGGCCGGCTCACCGTCGAGGTGACGGACGGAGGCGGTCCTACCCGGCCGGTTCCAGCCACGCCATCGGTCACCGCGCGAGGCGGCCGCGGGCTCAACATCATCAGCGCGCTCGCCCAGGACTGGGGTGTTCGCGACAGCGCGACCGGTGAGGTCACGGTGTGGGTGATTGTCACCGAAGGTCACCGCCGCGAAGATTTCGCTACGCGCGTCGCAGGCCCCGGATTCGACTTCGCGGAGTCGTACGACGACCTCGACTGAGGCCGACGGAGTTCTACGGGCCCGGCGGAGCTCAGCGGAGAGCCCCGCCGACAGCCGTGCGGCGGGCGCGACAACAGCCCGACCGACAATCCGAGCGACAGCCGTGCGGCGGGCCCGACCAACAACCCGACCGACAGTCGTGCGGACAGCCGACCGACAGCCGGGCGGGGGGCCCGGCCGACAGTCGGCCGAGCTGTCCCGGGCTCGGCTCAACCCGATGCAGGGCCCAGCCAAGCTGTACTGAACCCGGCCGACGGCTAGGCTCGCGCCCGACGACACAGCACACAGCACCGCCGTAATCGGGAGAAAGCCACACCATGGCCAAGAAGCGACCCCAGACCAAGGCCGGGAAGCCGCAGCTCAGGGACGGAGAGATCCCCGTGGTCGGGGCCCGCGAGCCCTGCCCCTGCGGATCTGGCCGCCGCTACAAGGCCTGTCACGGCCGGGCCGCCGCGCACGCCGTGACGGAGCTGGTCCAGCGCCCGTTCGAGGGACTGCCCGGCGAGTGCGACTGGGTGGCCCTGCGCGAGCTGGTGCCAGCCGCGACCGCCACGCTCACCCTCAAGGGCGGGCTGCCCGAGGACGTGCCGTCCGTGACACTCGCGACCGTACTGCCGATGGCCTGGCCCGCCCTGCGCCGTGACGACGGCTCCGTCCTGCTCGGCCTGCAGAACGACACCTCGTCCGGCGACCTCAGCCGCGATCTGGCCGACACCCTGCAGCGCGCGCTTATCGCCGAGCCCGGCACCCCGGTCGCCGCCCAGAGGGTGCCCGCCGACGGTGTGCGGCTGCAGGAGCTGCTCGACGCGGACGCCGACTTCGAGCCGACCGTCCACTCCGGCTTCGAGTTCTGGGTCCCGGACTCGGCGGGAAGCGCCACGCCCGAGGTCTCCGCATCGCTGGAGCGCGCGAACGCAGCCGCGATCCCGACAGTGAAGCTCTCCAGCGTCGAAGCCGCGTACTGGTGCGAGACCCCGGAGAAGAACCACCTCCGCTGGGTCATGCCGCACCCCGAGGAGCACCTCCTGGACGCGCTTGCCCGGCTGCACGCCGCCGGTGCCTCCTCGATCGGCGAGGGGACCAGGCTGGTCGGATCCTTCCGTGCGCACGGGCTGATGGTCCCGGTCTGGGACCTGCCGAGCTCGATGGGTGCCGAGGAGTGCGAGAAGCCGGCCGCCGAGCTCGTCGAGCGGCTCGCGAAGGCTCTCGCGACCGACGGGCCGCTGACCGCGGAGGAGCGCCGGGCGCGCGGCGGTCTCACCAACCGCCAAGTCACCCTCAGCTGAGAGTGACGGTTTCTGTCGACCGATAGGTGACCCCAGTCACAACTCGCCCTATGGACAGGTAAATCCCTGTCCGAATACCCGAGATCGAATTTGCGAACTGCCGATCTCTTGTTACCGTTCTAGAAGCCCGGTCGCTGGTGCATCCCCCGTCGCCAGCGACCGGGCGCTTCCATTTCTACGGAATGGTTCGTTCCGTCAACGGCCCGCAGGCGACGCGGAGTTGCTCCCGGACCGCAGCAGCAGCGGCCCCTCTCCGACCTCGTCGGCAGTTGCGAACTCCGCCACCGCGGAATACCCCGCGACAGCCCCACGAGAGGCCTCACGGGGCGTTTCGCAGACGTCCGGCTCGCCCCCCACCTCGACCACGCAGTTGATCTGCAGTGTGCGCCCGCCGGGTCCCATCAGAGTGAGCAGGGAAGTCAATTCCTCGCCTGTGGCATTGCGGTAGTACGTACGCGCCCAGGTGTCGCGCCCCTCGGTAAGCACGCAGGTCTGGGCTTCGACCCCGTCGGGAGAGGCGAGTTCCGGCCCACATTGCGCGGATGTGTGCGGGGCAGTGGGCCGGCTCACGCCGACGGCTGGGGATGCGCCGGGCCCGGGCAGCAGACCCGGCTCGGGCTTCGGCCTCCCCTTGTCCCCGAGAGGGGGGTCGGGCGCGGGAACGAATGCGGAGATGGCCCCCGACCCCGGCCGGAGTCCTCCCCCAGAGCCTTTGGCCCGGGAGGTACCCCCAACCGGACCTGCGGAGGCGGCCAGCGGCAGCAGCCCGGTGAACACCACGACGGCGGTGAGCCCGATCATGCGGAGATTCATGGGCCACCTGCCGACTGCGCGGGAATTCTGACGGTGGGCCGAAGATATCCACCCAATGTCGCCGCCAGTGGGGCCCCGCGCCCAATTCCCGCACAACTCGGGCCGGCCCCTACCCGTACGAGTGACAGAGCCGGCCCGGATCAAGAGATGGATCAAGGGCCCGCGGTATCGCGGGCCCTGTGCGCGTTCAGTACGCGAGGCGGCTACCGCCGTCCGGTGCGCTGGTGCTCGCCTCGACCAGCGCGTCCACCACCGCCTCCACACCCGGCAGCCAGGGAGCCGCGGATCCCGGCAGCGGCGCGCGCTCCCAGCGCACCTGGCCCGTCCCCGTCTCGGAAGGCGGCAGCACCAGATAGCCGCCCTCGCCGTGGAAGCGCAGCGAACTCGGCACGCAGTCCTTGACGAAGAGCAGTTCGCCGAGCTCCTCGAGGGTGTACGGAGCCACCAGGAGCGACCAGCGCGTGGGCGTCGCGACAACAGGACCGAGCCGCATGCCCATCCGGTCGAGCGCCGACAGCGCACGCGCCCCGGCAACCGCGGGCAGGCTCACCGCGCACGGCGCGCGCCCTCCGGTGGCCAGCATGATCGGAGCGGTGGGCCGATTGGTCCACCACCAGCGCACCATTCGCTCGTCGGTCGTCGCCGCCAGGATTCCGGGGTCGAAGGGGTGCGCGCCGGGTACGACGCACTCGGGGTCGGGGCAGGCGCAACCGCGCCCGCCGTCACCGCGACTTCCGGCCGCCTTCAGTCCCACACCGGGGAGTACCGGCCATTGCCACTCGCCGGCGCAGGTGAGCGCCGCTTCGAGCTGTACAGGCCCCCTCTTGCGCCGGAACCCGAGCCTGCGTCGCCTTCCGAGGATCTCGCGCATGAGCGCTCGTTCCTTTCCGTTGAACGCCGAGGTCCACATCACAACATGTGTGCAGCTCTTCACTGTGCGTACAAGTCGGCGCATCACCGCCCCTTGCCGGTGGCATGGGCGACCCCCCGCTTCGCCTGCGACAGGATCGCCGCCCGGGGGCCGAACGTGGGCTGTAGTCCATTAAACGCGTGGCGAGGGGTGGCGCGCGCCTGGCGCTTGCTGTCCCGCTGAACTTTTCCCCGCCACTCGGGGATGGGGCGCGGCCTCCGGCTGCTAAGACGCCCGGGCCCGCCGCCAGGTTCCGGGGCGGTCCCAACTGCCCCTGGCCATCACCGTTTACGTACCCATCACGCTTGGAATGACGCCCTACTGACCGCCCTCAGTCGACCCCAATCAACCGCCATAGGGTGCATTTTTCAGCCAAGTTAACAGTCCCGTAGACACCACCAATCCCACTGGGGCAATGCTGGACATCCCCTTACGTGTGCGTGTACATGTGGATGCATTGATAGCCGCGCAGAATGACATGGGGGTTTGCGATGCTATTGAGCGAAACGCACCAGTCGGAAAGCCGGCTGCCATGAGCGCCCCTCACCTGCCGAAAGTGGCTGGAATCGATTCAGCGGTTCCCGCTCCAGCGCACACTCCCTCCCCCCTGCCCGCCCTTCCTGCCTCAGCGGCCCCTCCCGGCGCGGTGATTCAGGACCGGCTGGCCGGCTGGGTCTCCGACCTGACCACCCTCCACGAACTCACCGAGCGCCTGGCCAGAACCGCTTCGCTCGACGACGCCCTCCATGAACTGCTGCGCGCGGGAGCCGCCCTGGTCGGCGCCCGCCGCGGCATGGTCGTCCTCGAACCCGCGCCGGGCTCCTGGCGGGCCGACTGTTTCGAGCCCGATCACGGCCCCGCCCTCACCAAGGGCCTCGGGCTCACCCATGCCGAACTTGGCCATATCGAGACGGTCCCGCGCGGCGCGACCGCGTACGGCAGGATCCTGGACGGTCAGCTCCCCGACGGGCAGCCCGGTCCGGGCGGCGTCCCGAAGGCCGTCGCCCACCCCGACCTGCTCGCCGAAGAGACCCTCGACGCCCGCCACCGCGACGTCGTCGTCCGCCTCGGCTATGCCGCCAGTTACACCCAGCCGCTCGCCTCCGAAGCGGCAGGCACGCTCGGCGCCGCCGTCTGGATGTACGACGAGCCCGCCGCGCCTGTGGAGCGCCAGTGCCATCTCGTCGGGCTCTATATGCGCTACGCCACCGAGCATCTGGCCCGGCTCCTCGAGCTGGAACACGCCCGCGCCACCGTGGCGACCGTCGCCGAGGAGCTGCTGCCCAGCCGGCTGCCCCGGGTGCCGGGCGTCCAGCTCGCCGCCAGGCACCGCACAGGACCGCACGGCGGCGGCGACTGGTACGACGCGCTGCCGCTGCCGGAAGGCGCGCTGGGACTGGCCGTTGGTTCGGTCAGCGGCTCCGGGCCGAGCGCGCTGGCCGCGATGGGGCGGCTGCGGGCATCCCTGCGGGCGTACGCCGTGATGGAGGGCGAGGACCCCGTCGCCGTACTGTCCGACCTGGAGCTGCTGCTGCGGCTGACCGAGCCGGCCAGGACCGCCACCGCGCTCTTCGCGTACGCCGAACCGGCCAGGAGGAAGATCGTGCTGGCCGGGGCGGGGCACACACCGCCGTTGGTGGTCGGCGAGCGGCGCACCGAGTTCATCGAGACGTCCCTGTCGGCCCCCCTGGGGATGCTCGCCTGCTGGGAGGCGCCGAGCGTGGAGCTTTCGCCCGAGCCAGGAGAAACGGTGCTGCTGTACACGGACGGACTGCTGCGGCGTACCGGAGATCCCATGGACCGGGCCTTCGCGCGGCTGCACGCGGCGGCGGCGAGCGTGCCTAAGGCCGTACGCCACGACCCGGCAGCGATCGCCGACCATGTGCTGCGCACGGTGCTTCCGGAGGGTCTGGACGAGGCCGACAGCGGTGAGGACGTGGTGCTGCTCGCCGCCCGTTTTGACTGACATCCCCCACGTTTTCCACAGGGCACCGGGCGGTCTTCCCGTCGCACATACGATGGAAGCCGGTCCAGTGTCGTATCGAGGAGAAGACGTGGCTGAGGAGCTCACCCCGGAGACCCCGGAAGAAGAAGAGCAGCCAATCAAGCAGCGCAAGAACGGCCTGTACCCGGGCGTGTCCGACGAGCTCGCCGAGAACATGACGACCGGCTGGGCCGACACCGAGCTGCACGATCTGCAGCCCATCGCCCAGGCCTCGCACACCGCCGCCCGCCGTGCCGCGCTCTCGGCGCGTTTCCCCGGCGAGCGCCTGGTGGTCCCGGCGGGCAATCTGAAGACCCGCTCCAATGACACCGAGTACGCCTTCCGCGCCTCGACCGAGTACGCGTACCTCACCGGCGACCAGTCCGAGGACGGCGTCCTGGTCCTGGAGCCGCACGGCGAGGGCCACCGCGCCACCATCTATCTGCTGCCCCGCTCCAACCGTGAGAACGGCGAGTTCTGGCTTTCCGGCCAGGGCGAGCTGTGGGTCGGCCGCCGCCACTCCCTCGCCGAGGCCGAGCAGCTGCTGGGCATTCCCGCCAAGGACGTGCGCGAACTGCCCGAGCAGCTGCGCCAGGCGACCGGACCGGTCCGCGCCGTGCGCGGCCACGACGCCGACATCGAGGCCGCCCTGACCGACAAGGTCACCGCGGAGCGCGACGAGGAGCTGCGCGTATACCTCTCCGAGGCGCGTGCCGTGAAGGACGAGTTCGAGATCGGCGAGCTGCAGAAAGCGTGCGACTCCACGGCGCGCGGCTTCGAGGACGTCGTGAGGGTCCTGGACAGGGCCGAGGCGACCAGCGAGCGCTACATCGAGGGCACCTTCTTCCTGCGCGCCCGCGTCGAGGGCAATGACATCGGCTACGGCTCGATCTGCGCGGCCGGACCGCACGCCACCACCCTGCACTGGGTGCGTAACGACGGCCCGGTCCGCTCCGGCGAGCTGCTGCTGCTGGACGCAGGCGTGGAGACCCACACCCTCTACACCGCTGACATCACGCGCACGCTGCCGATCAACGGCAGCTTCAACGAGCTCCAGCGCAAGATCTACGACGCGGTGTACGAGTCGCAGGAGGCGGGCATCGCGGCCGTGAAACCGGGCGCCAAGTACCGCGACTTCCACGACGCCGCGCAGCATGTGCTCGCCGAGAAGCTCGTCGAGTGGGGTCTGCTCGAAGGACCGGTGGAGCGCGTGCTGGAGCTGGGTCTGCAGCGCCGCTGGACCCTGCACGGCACCGGCCACATGCTCGGCATGGACGTCCACGACTGCGCCGCCGCGCGCACCGAGGCGTATGTCGACGGGACGCTGGAGCCGGGCATGTGCCTGACCGTGGAGCCCGGGCTCTACTTCCAGGCGGACGACCTGACGGTGCCGGAGGAGTACCGCGGCATCGGCGTCCGGATCGAGGACGACATCCTGGTCACCGAGGACGGCAACCGGAATCTGTCGGCGGCGCTGCCGCGGCAGGCCGACGAGATCGAGGCCTGGATGGCCGCGCTCAAGGGCTGACCCCCCGGACGTACAAGGAACACGGCGGAGGGCGCGCGGCTCAGGACCTCAGAAGTTCTCAGGAGTTCTCAGGAGACTCAAGAAATCTCAGGAGACCTCAGGAGACCTTGAGCAGCGCGTCCTCCCGCCATTTCAGGATCTTGTCGAAGCTGACCACCGCGCCATGGCCGGGCCGGTTGCGGAAGTGGACATGGTCGGCGAGCTGCTCGATCAGACAGAGTCCGCGGCCGCTCTCGTCGGTGAGCGCGGCCTGCGGCACGGCGTAGGCGCACCCGCCGCGCCTGGTGGGGAAGCCGGGGCCCGAATCGGCCACTTCGATACGGCACTTCTCGCCGTCCAGATACGCGGTGACGCGGTATGCGGCGGAGGCTTCGCCGGAGCCCTGCCCGCCGCCGTGCTCCACGGCGTTCGCACAGGCTTCGCTGAGCGCGACCGACAGATCGTAGGAGATGTCGGGATCGACGCCCGCGGTCTCCATGGTGCCGAGCAGCAGGCGCCGGGCGAGCGGGACGCTCGCGGCTTCGCGCCGCAAGTGGAGAGACCACCAGATGCTCATGCTCCAGCCTCCTGGCTGCGGCTCGACATACCGATACGTATTGCCGCAAGACGCGGTCCGTAAGCACACAGTTGACGTGATTGCGCTCATTCGGCGGACGCGCGCTGCTCGCGCGGCGATGTATGTCACCAAAGGGGATCTTCCGGACCTGCCGTATGGCCGCTCCCACCGCAGTGCGATGATGACCCGGCCATGTCGTCCATCCCCGTTGCACGCGCCGGAGCCGGTCTGCGGCTGCTGAGGGCCGCGGTGTTCACCGCGGTCTGCGTCGTGCTGTCCGCGACGGGACATGTGCTGGCCGCCTGTGCGGCCGTGCCCCGGTGGACGCTGGCGGCAGGCTTCATCGGGGTGTTCGCGCTGGTCGCGCCTTTCGCCGGGCGGACGCGCTCGTTGCCGTCCATCGCCGTCGCGCTGACCGTCGGACAGGTCGCTCTGCACGCCCTGTTCGGGGTCGGACAGCACCGGTTGCAGCTGTCCCCGACGGCCGACGACGCGCTGATCAGAATGGCCGCGAAGCTGATGTGCGGGGCGGGCGCAGCGTCGCTGAGCCCCGCGGACGCCCGGCGGATCGTCACCACCGCGGGCATCACCCCGCCGGGCCACGGCACCCACGACCATATGGCGCAGACCGTCACCGCTTCGCCTCAGCTGCTGCCCAGCCTCCCCATGCTGCTCGGGCATCTGCTGGCCGCGCTCGCGACCGGCTGGCTGCTGCGGCGCGGGGATCTCGCACTCGTACGGCTGACCCGGCTGTCGGCGGACTCGGCCCATGAGGTGGCCCAGACGGCGTGGCTGCGTCCGCTGCGCGCCGCGCTCACTCTCGTACGGGCGCTGCGGGCCGGTCTCTCGGGGGCGCCCACGGTGGATCCGCGCGCTCCCCGGACGTCGTGCGACCCTCCCGCGCCGGCCGCCGGGGAGGCGCTCCAGCACACGGTGATCAGGCGCGGGCCTCCCGCGGACCTCGCTCTCGCAGCCTGACGCGGCCCACTCGACGGGAGTGGCGCCGTGGTGCCGGCGCACCCCTGTGTGCGCGGCGCACATCCGCCTCCCATAAGCCGTGGAGTGTCCTCTGCCATGAACGTTTCCCGCATCGCTGTCGCGACCGGTATCGCCGCCTCCTCCGTGCTGCTCCTGTCCGGCACCGCCTTCGCGCACGTCAGCGTGCAACCGCAGGGCGAGGCCGCCAAGGGCGGCTACGCGACGGTCAACTTCAAGGTCCCCAACGAGCGCGACAACGCCTCGACCGTGAAGCTCGAAGTCACCGTCCCCACCGACCACCCGCTGTCGTCCGTGATGCCGCAGCCCGTGCCCGGCTGGAAGGTCGAGGTCACCAAGTCGAAGCTGGCCAAGCCGCTCGAGGTGCACGGCAAGCAGATCACCGAGGCGGTCTCCAAGGTCACCTGGACCGCGGACGGTTCCAAGATCGCCCCTGGCCAGTTCCAGCAGTTCCCGGTCTCGCTCGGGCGGCTGCCCGAGGACAGCGACCAGTTGGTGTTCAAGGCGATCCAGACATACGACAACAAGGAGGTCGTGCGCTGGATCGAGGAGACCAAGGAGGGCGCTGAGGCGCCCGAGTCCCCCGCGCCGGTCCTGAAGCTGTCTGCGGCCACCGAAGATCACCACGGCGGCGGCGCCACGGACGCGGCCGCCAAGGACGCCAAGAACGCCGGGCACGACGAGGGCGAGAAGACCGAGGCCGCGTCCGACGACAGCAGCGACAACACGGCGCGCATCCTGGGCATCGTCGGCATCCTCGTCGGCGCCGCAGGCGTCGCCTTCGGCGTCCTGGCCGGACGCCGCCGCACCTCCTGACGCGCCGCCTGACGGTCCGTAAACCATATTTGGGACATTTCTCCATGCGCAAGAAGACTTTGTCCGCGGCCGCGCTCGTCGTGGCCGCCGGGCTCATCCTGTCCGCCTGCTCGGGCGGCGACGACTCCGCCAAGGGGCCCGTCGCCGATATCTCCGCCCAGGCGAACCGTCCGGCGACCTTGCTCGACCAGCCGTACGCCAAGCCGAACCTCGTCCTCACGGACACCCACGGCAAGAAGTACGACCTGCGTGAGCGGACCAAGGGCAAGCCGACGCTGATCTACTTCGGCTACACGCACTGCCCCGACGTCTGCCCGCTGACGATGAGCAACATCGCCATCGCCAAGAAGCAGCTCCCCAAGGCCGACCAGGACAAACTCCAGGTCGTCTTCGTCACCACCGACCCGGAGCGGGACACCTCGGCCGAGCTCGCCAAGTGGCTGCCCAGCGCGGGCGACCCGTCGTTCACCGGCCTCACCGGCGACTTTTCCACGATCCAGGCCGGCGCGCGCCAGATGGGCATCGGCATCGACCCGCCGAAGAAGGAGAAGGACGGCACGGTCGTCTCCATGCACGGCGCGCAGGTCATCGCGTTCTCCCCGAAGACCGACAAGGGCTATGTGCTGTACGGCGAGGACACGACGGTGGACGACTACGCCAAGGACCTACCGAAGCTCGTCCGCGGGGAGAACCCGTGAACCGCCGCGCAACCACCGCCCCCGCGCTCGCCTCGGTCATAGCCCTGACCGTGGGGCTGGCGCTGGCGGGTTGTTCCACCTCGTCCGGCAACGGGCCCGAGTTGAAGGTCAGCGGCGCGTTCATGCCGCAGCCCGTGGGTGACGACATGGCGGCCGGGTTTCTGACCGTACAGAACAGCGGAGGCGGCGCGGACAAACTCACCTCCGTCACCAGCGACATCTCGGACGACATCACGATTCACGAGTCGAAGAACCAGAAGATGCAGGAGGTGAAGTCCTTCGACGTGCCTGCGGACGGCGAGCTCGATCTCGAACGCGGTGGAAACCACATCATGTTCATGAAGCTCAAGCAGAAGCCGAAGCAGGGCGAGAAGGTCGCCGTGGAGCTGCGTTTCGAGAAGTCCGGCCCGATCAAGGTCGAACTTCCCGTGAAGGAGCCCACGTACAACCCGATGAAGCACTGAGCACCGAGGGACTGATCACGCCATGACAGCCACCGCCCCGCGCTTCGGCCCTTCCCCCGTTCGGCTGCTACTCGCCGCGGCCGTGCTCATCGGCACGCTTCTCGGCGCACTCCTGGCCGGCGCGAGTCCCGCTTCGGCGCACGCCGCGCTGACCGGAAGCAACCCGAAGGACGGGGCGGTGGTCGCCACCGCCCCCAAGGACGTCACGCTCACTTTCTCCGAGCAGGTCGCCATGGGGAACGACTCGATCCGGGTCCTCGAACCCAGCGGCAAACGCTCCGACAAGGCGAAGATCCGTGATCTGAGCACCGGTGGCACGGTCAGCTACGGCGTCGATCTGCTGCCCGGTCTGCCCAACGGCACATACACCGTGGCCTGGCAGGCCGTCTCGGCCGACAGCCATCCCATCTCCGGGGCCTTCACCTTCTCGATCGGAGCGCCCTCCAAGACCACTGTCGCCCTGCCCGACAAGGAGGCCGGCGGAGGCGTCGTCGGCGTCCTCTACGACATCGCGCGCTACGCCTCGTACGCGGGCTTCGTACTGCTGGCAGGCGGCGCGGCCTTCGTACTCCTGTGCTGGCAACGCGGCGCTTCCGTCCGCCCGCTGCAACGCGTGGTCGTACAGGGCTGGGTGACACTCACCGCGGCCACCCTCGCGACGCTCCTGCTGCGCACCCCCTATACCGGCTCCGGAAAGCTGGCCGACGCCTTCGACCTCGGCGGGCTGCGGGACGTCCTGGAGACCAAGACCGGGGCGGCACTGATCTCCCGGCTGCTGCTGCTCGGGGCGGCCGCGCTGTTCGTCGCCGTGCTCTTCGGGGCGTACGCGAAGCGCGAGGACGAAGCCGAGAAGAAGGACCTCACCTTCGGTCTCGCCATCGGCGGCACGGTCGTCGCGGCCGGGATCGCCGGGACCTGGGCGCTGTCGGAGCATGCGTCGACCGGCATCCAGCCGGGGCTCGCGATGCCCGTGGACGTAGCTCATCTACTGGCCGTGGCCACCTGGCTGGGCGGGCTCGCGGCGCTGCTGACCGCGCTCTACCGAGCGCCGTCGATCGAGCGGGCGGCGGTGCGGCGGTTCTCCAGGGTCGCGTTCATCAGCGTCGTCGTGCTCGCCGCGACCGGGCTCTACCAGTCCTGGCGGCAGGTCGGTTCGTGGTCGGCGCTGACCGGAACGTCGTACGGACAGCTGCTGCTGGTCAAGGTGGGGCTGGTCGTCGTCATGGTCGGTGTCGCGTGGATCTCGCGACGGTGGACGGCGCAGCTCGGGGAGCCGACGGCGGAGGCGACGGCGGCAACGGAGCCGACGGACGCCAGCGCCGAGGAAGCAGAGGAAGGGATGGACTCGTCGGACCCAGAGAGGGCGACTCAACTCGCCCTCCAGAAGGCCGCGGTGGCCACTGCCCAGAAGAAGAAGGCACGGGGCGCCGACCCGGAGCGTTCCGGACTGCGCCGATCCGTGCTGGCGGAGGCGGGTGTCGCGGTGGTGCTCCTGGCCGTGACCACCGTGCTGACAACCACCGAACCGGGCCGTACGGAAGAAGAGGCTGCCCGGCCCGGAGATGCCCAGGCGGCCGCTCCCGCACCCGCCGGTCCCACCGAGCTCAGGCTGCCCTTCGATACCGGCGGCCAGAACGGCAAGGGGACGGTCCGGCTCAGCCTCGATCCGGCCACCTCCGGCGCCAACGAAATGCACGTGTGGATCTACAACCCGGAATTGAAGCCGATGGACGTGCCCGAGGTGAAGGTTTCCTTCACCCTCAAGGCCAAGCAGATCGGCCCGCTGCCGATCACGCCCGACCGCCTCACCACCGGACACTGGAGCGCGGGCGCGGTCCAGATACCGATGCCGGGCGAGTGGCAGGTCCAGGTGACCGTGCGGACCTCCGACATCGATCAGACCACCGTCGACAAGAACGTGAAGATCGGCTGACGTACCCGTGAGTGACTCCGTGAAAGATCCCGTGCACGACCCAGTGAGTGCCCCAGGGAGTGCCGCAGTGAGCGACCCCGCGAGCGACGGCGACATCTCGAGGCGGCGACTGCTCGGCACCGTCGGCGCGGCGGGCGCGACCGCGCTGGTGCTGGGGGCTGCGGGCGGCGCCGCCGCGCACGCGGCTGCCTCCGGCGACGCCCCGACCGCGCTGACGACGGTCGGCTCGACCGGCATCGCATTCCACGGCGAGCACCAGGCTGGCATCACCACGCCTCTGCAGGCCCGCGGCCATCTGATCGCCTTCGACCTCGCGCCGGGAGCGGGCCGCAAGGAAGCCGCCGCGCTGATGCGCCGGTGGTCCACGCTCGCCGCCGAACTGATGGCGGGCCGGGCGGGCGGCGACGGCGACACGGGCATCGCGCTGGACGCCGGGCCCTCGTCGCTGACGATCACCTTCGGCTTCGGCCGCACCTTCTTCGACCGTACGGGGCTGGTGGCGCAGCGCCCGCCGGAGCTGGACCCGCTGCCCGCCTTCTCCTCCGACCAGCTGGACGCCAAGCGCAGCAACGGCGATCTGTGGGTGCAGATCGGCTCGGACGACGCGCTGGTCGCCTTCCACGCGTTGCGCGCGGTCCAGAAGGCGGCGGGGGAAGCGGCCCGGGTGCGCTGGCAGATGAACGGGTTCAACCGTTCGCCGGGGGCCACGGGCAAGCCGATGACCGCCCGCAATCTGATGGGCCAGGTCGACGGCACGCGCAATCCCAAGCCGTCCGAGGCCGACTTCGACCGGCGGATCTTCGTCCCGTCCGGGACCGAATACGCGTGGCTGGCGGGCGGCTCGTACGCCGTCGTACGCAGGATCCGGATGCTGCTCGACGACTGGGAGAAGCTCTCGCTGAAGAAGCAGGAGCTGGTCATCGGCCGGCGCAAGTCCGACGGCGCGCCGCTGACCGGCGGCACCGAGACGACCGAGCTCGCGCTCGACAGGACAGGGCCCGACGGGAAGCTGGTGATCCCCGACAACGCCCATGCCCGGATCTCCGCGCCGGAGCAGAACGGCGGTGCCGCGATGCTGCGCCGGCCGTTCTCGTTCCACGACGGGATCGGCCCGGACGGGACGCCGGACGCTGGCCTGCTTTTCATCTGCTGGCAGGCCGATCCGCTGCGCGGCTTCGTACCCGTACAGCGCAAGCTCGACCGCGGCGATGCGCTGTCGCCGTTCATCCGGCACGAGACGAGCGGACTGTTCGCGGTGCCGGGCGGGCCCAAGGAGGGCGAGTACGTGGGGCAGCGGCTTCTGGAGTCGTGAATCATTGCGGCCCATTAGGGTGACGGTATGTCGGCCACGCGCTACACGTATCTCGGTCCCGAGGGCACCTTCACCGAAGCCGCCCTGCGCACGCTCCCCGAAGCCGCCACCCGGGAACTCGTCCCCATGGTGTCCGTACCGGCTGCGCTCGATGCCGTACGCAACGGGGAAGCCGCTGCCGCCCTCGTTCCGATCGAGAACTCCGTGGAGGGCGGCGTCACCGCCACCCTCGACGAGCTGGCCTCCGGCGAGCCGCTGATGATCTACCGCGAGGTGCTGCTGCCCATCGCCTTCGCGCTGCTGGTACGGCCGGGCACCAAGCTGTCCGAGGTGAAGACGGTGACCGGGCACCCGGTCGCGCAGCCGCAGGTCCGGAACTGGCTGCGGAACAACCTGCCGGACGTCCTGTGGGAGTCGGCAGCCTCGAACGCGGACGGCGCGCGGCTGGTGCAGGAGGGGCGGTACGACGCGGCCTTCGCGGGCGAGTTCGCGGCGGCGACGTACGGGCTCAAGCCGCTGGTCACCGAGATCCATGACGCGGAGAACGCGGAGACCCGCTTCGTACTGGTGGGTCGGCCCGCCAGGCCCGCGGCACCGACCGGCGCGGACAAGACGTCGGTGGTCATCTGGCTGGGCGACGACCACCCGGGTGCGCTGCTCGAACTGCTGCAGGAGTTCGCGGCGCGCGGAGTCAACCTGATGCTGATCCAGTCGCGGCCGACGGGCGCGGGGATCGGGAACTACTGCTTCGCCGTGGACGCCGAAGGCCATATCGCGGACCGGCGGGTGGGCGAGGCGCTGATGGGGCTGAAGCGGATCTGTCCGAAGGTGCGTTTCCTCGGTTCGTATCCGCGGGCGGGTGTGGCTGTGGGGGACGTACGGGAGCTGCGCGCGGGGACGTCGGACGCGGAGTTCACGGCGGCGTCGGACTGGCTGGCGCGCTGCCAAGACGGCCGCGCCTGAGGCCAACGGCCGTGCCTGAAGGCGCTGAGAGGCCTACGGGCGCGGTCCTACCTGCAGATTTTCGTTGTCCACAGGACTTATCCACAGGCGCGCTTCTCGACCTGGGGACAAGTCGACAACACAAGCCGACATGGTCGACAAATCTGCTCACTCGCCCCACTTCCGTCCACAGGGCCGCAGGGTGCCCTCTGTCACCTCAATTCCATTGATCAACTCTTTAGAGCGAGGAATTCCCACCCGAATGAGCGTGTGAGGTGGGTTTGGATGGGGAATCCTCCGGCCCACGCACAACCCTGAAAACGATCTTTTCCGTGGTTTTCCGCGGTCCACAGATCTCACACACAGCCTGTGGATAACCTTGCGAGAAGCCGCATCCCTGTGGACAAGGGGAGCTCAGCTCCCCATCCCCATCCCCATCCCCAAAGGGTGTGGGTCAATGTGACCCCTCACTCCATGCCCCATTTCGGCGAATAGCGTCGTGTTTATTGACGCTTGCCCGCTCAATCGGCACCCGATTTACCGACCCTTATCCAATTCCGGCAATTCGAGCAATCCGGACAAAATTACACGCAAGGCAATATCGGGTGGGGTGCCGTCAGTCCGCACCGGTAGCCTGGTGGGGTGATTGACCTTCGCCTGCTCCGTGAGGACCCCGACCGTGTTCGCGCCTCCCAGCGCGCCCGTGGAGAGGACGTCGCCCTCGTCGACGCCCTGCTCTTGGCCGATGAGCGGCGCAGGTCGTCCGGCCTCCGCTTCGACGAGCTGCGCTCCGAGCAGAAGCAGCTCGGCAAGCTCATCCCCAAGGCCTCTCCCGAAGAGCGCGCCGAGCTGCTGAAGAAGGCCGAGCAGCTGAAGTCCGACGTCAAGGCGGCCGATGCCGCGCAGGACGAGGCCGACGAAGAGACCAGGCGGTTGCTGCTCCAGCTGGGGAACATCGTCCATGAGGACGTTCCGGTCGGCGGCGAGGAGGACTTCGTCGTCCTCGAGACGCACGGCACGATCCGCGACTTCGGCGCCGAGGGCTTCGAGCCCAAGGACCACCTGGAGCTCGGCGAGGCGCTCGGCGCCATCGACGTCGAGCGCGGCGCCAAGGTGTCCGGCTCGCGCTTCTACTACCTGACGGGCGTAGGCGCGCTGCTCGAGCTCGCACTCGTCAACGCCGCGATCGCGCAGGCCACCGAGGCCGGCTTCATCCCGATGCTGACCCCGGCGCTGGTCCGGCCGCGCGCCATGGAGGGCACCGGCTTCCTCGGGCAGGCCGCGGAGAACGTCTACCACCTGGAGAAGGACGACTACTACCTGGTCGGCACCTCCGAGGTCCCGCTCGCCGCGTACCACATGGACGAGATCATCGAGGCCGACAAGCTGCCGCTGCGGTACGCCGGCTTCTCGCCGTGCTTCCGCCGCGAGGCCGGGACGTACGGCAAGGACACCCGCGGAATCTTCCGGGTGCACCAGTTCGACAAGGTCGAGATGTTCTCGTACGTCGCTCCCGAGGACGCGGAGTCCGAGCACAAGCGGCTCCTGGACTGGGAGAAGCAGTGGCTGACGGGCCTGGAGCTGCCGTTCCAGGTGATCGATGTGGCGACCGGCGACCTCGGCGCGTCGGCCTCGCGCAAGTACGACTGCGAGGCGTGGATCCCGACCCAGGGCAAGTACCGCGAGCTGACCTCCGCGTCGAACTGCGACAGCTTCCAGGCGCGCCGCCTGTCGGTCCGGATGCGCGACGGCAAGAAGGTGCAGCCACTGGCGACACTGAACGGCACGCTGTGCGCCGTACCGCGCACGATCGTGGCGATCCTGGAGAACCACCAGCTGGCAGACGGTTCGGTGCGGGTGCCCGAGGTGCTCCGTCCGTACCTGGGCGGGCGTGAAGTGCTGGAGCCGGTCGCCAAGTGACGTTCCCTTACCGGCTCGTCGCGACTGATCTCGACGGCACGCTGCTGCGTGGCGACGAAACGGTCTCGGAGCGCACGCGCGACGCCCTCGCCGCGGCCACCGCTGCGGGCGCCGCGCACATCATCGTCACCGGACGGGCTGTTCCGTGGACCCGGCACATCCTGGACGACCTGGGGTACGACGGCCTCGCGGTCTGCGGCCAGGGGGCCCAGGTCTACCACGCGGGCGAGCACCGGCTGCTGACGTCCGTGACGCTGGACCGGCAGCTGGCCGGTCTTGCGCTCTCCAAGATCGAGGCGGAGGTCGGCCCGCTGGCGCTGGCGGCGAGTCGGGACGGACTCGACGGCGAGGTGCTGGTTGGCGCCGGCTACCGGGTTCAGGAGAGCCCGCTGCCGGTTGTGGCGTTCGAGGACCGGTCCGAGCTGTGGTCCGCGCCGATCAACAAGGTCTACATCCAGCATCCGGGGCTCGACGACGACGCGCTGGCGCAGGTGGCCAGGGCGACGGTCGGCAGCCTGGTGGACGTGGTGATGGCGGGCCCGGGCGTGGTGGAGATCCTGCCGCTGGGGCTGAGCAAGGCGACGGGGCTGTCGCTGGCGGCGCGGCGGCTTGGGCTGCGGGCTGCGGACACGATCGCGTTCGGTGACATGCCGAACGACATCCCGATGTTCGGGTGGGCGGCGCAAGGGGTGGCGATGGCCAATGCGCACGAGGAGCTGAAGGCCGTGGCACACGAGATCACGGCGTCGAACGAGGACGATGGCATCGCGGTGGTGCTGGAGCAGCTTCTTCGGGGCTGACGCGCTGCGGTGCTGCGGTGTCGCGATGTTGCGGAGGATGCGCGGATCGAACGCGCGCGGGGCTTTCGGCCCCGACGACGGCTTAGCAAGCCGCTGCCTTACCACTCGGCCAATCCTCCGGGAGGGGGCGGCCCGCGCGGATGCGCGCTCGAAGCGGCCGCCCCCGGGCAGCTGCCTGCGGGCGGCTTCGCGGAGTGGTCGGTGGCTACTCCGCTGCCTGCCCGGCACTGCCCTGCTGGGAGCTCGACGGACTCGCACTCGTACTCTCGGTCATCGCCGCGCTCCTCTCCCGGTCGGCGGCGTCGGTCGCACTGGCGTGCGCCGGCTCAACTACTGTGCCCCGGGCGGCCCTTCGGTGCCACTGGTTTTCGAGTCGGGTCACCTCTCGGTCATGACGCGTGCTCCTGCCCCGCGCCTCGTACGACTTTGAGGTTGAAGGTGTACGTGCCGAGGGCGGCAGCCACGCCGAGGAACAGCCACGCGAGGTGTTCCTGGCCGCGGGCGGTGGTGATCCCGCCCAGGTCGAGCTGCGACGAGGACGGCCAGCCGAGGTCGCCCAGCACCGCGGCGACCTGTGCCTTCGCTCCGGCGTCGGCTCCGGAGAGGAAGACGGTGCTGGGGCCGGCGAGCGCGTCGGGGGCGGCCATGAGGGAAGCGTCCATGGTGCAGAGGCTCTTGACGACCTTGGTGTCCGGGAGCGCCTGCTGAATCTGTTCGCCGATGCTGGAGTTGGGGTGGGCCAACTCCATGCTGTCAGTGAGGCCGACAGCGATGTCGAGGAGGACCTTTCCGGCGAGCTGCGGAGCAAGGACTTGGAGCAGGGCGAGGGATTCGGTGCCGGGTGTGGCGTTGACGACGATGTCGCCGTGGGCGGCGGCCTCGGCGAGGGGGACGACGGGAAAGTCCAGATGCTTTCGGTTGTCCGGTTCGCGCGAGCCCAGCACGACGTCATGACCGGCGGCGGCCGCTCCGGCCGCCACTGCCCTCGCGACATGGCCTGTGCCGAGAAATCCGAGTTTCGTCATGTGCGTGACGCTAGGCGGGGCGGCAGGCGCTCCGTATCGGGCGCTGGAACCAGACGGGGCCGGGGCAGGGCCTAGGACTGGAGGGCCAGGTGTTTGTGCGGACGCAGCGGGCGATGTCGCTGTCGCGAAGGAGCATCGCGATGTTGAGCACGGTCCGGCGGGTGTAGAGCCGGAGCTGGGTGCTCGCCTGTGGATAACTCTCGTCCCATGTGGCCAGAACGGCCATATGGAAGCTCTGCAGTTCAGAGCCTTTCAGAGTGATCATGCCATTGGCTTGCAGCTCATCACGATGGCGCTTGACGACGCTGTGGACAGCGTCCCTGTGGATTTCGAAGTAGCGGGCCACATCCTCTGTGCGGACGTGCGTTCCGTCCGGGAGCATGACAAGCGCCTTCACCTTGTCCAGGACATTCGACACGCCCCTGATGCTCGTCACGCATCGCACGCGACTCGAGCAGGGCGACTTCCGATGGCATGAAGATGCCTTCCGTTCACAGAACCGATCATGGACGGCCCTCCTCCCCGGGCTTCAGGGGTGGAGGTCGGCTCACGGTGCTGCTCACCCAGTGACCGGCCCGGCTTTCGATCCGGCACCGGCAATCCCCAGTTTCACGAACTCTCGTCGCCACGAACTCCAGTTGCCTCCACGCACAGTGGACAACGAACCGACAAACGTACAGTTACGCGGATATGCGTCAACCCCCGCCCACCGGACGGGGGTTGACACCCGAGAAACACGGACCCCGCCGCCTCACTCCTCCCCGGCGAGCTTCAGCACCCTCAGCTTCTGCCCCGCGTACCACGTCGCCACCACCGTGACCCCAGCCAGCAGCGCCACCGCCAGCGGCAGCCCCACGTCCGAGCCGATCAGGCCCTCCCCGCCGATCTTCTCCGCGAGCGACAGCGACCACTGCTGGACGCTCAGCGTGCGCGCCCCCGGCACCAGGCTGCCGAACAGCGTCTCCCACACCAGCGCGTAGACGAGTCCGATCACCACCGCATGCCGGCTGACCGTCCCGAGCAGCAGGAACAGCGCGCTGTACGCGATCGACGCGACCAACGCCGCCACGGTGTACGCCACCGCGACCTGCTGGCCGTTGCCGTTCAGGATGAATCCGGCGATCAGCGTCGGCACCGCCGAGAAGGCCATCGTGATCGCGATGGCCACGACCAGTTTCGTGACGATGATCGTCGGCCGCTTCACCGGCTTGGCCAGCAGATAGACGATCGACCCGTCGTCGATCTCGGGCCCGATCGACCCGGTGCCCGCGATCACGCCGATCAGCGGCACCATCGTGGCGATGGCGAACCCGCCCAGGACATCGGCGGCGACCTGGTCGTCCACGCCGTTGAAGCTCCGTACCGCCGCCGCGATGAGCAGCAGCAGTCCGGGCAGTACGAACAGGATCGCTGCCCGGCGCCTGCCGAGCACGGCCCGATAGGTGAGCCGGGCGACTGTGGGGTTGTACATCTGCGTCACAGCTCCTTTCAGGCCGCTACGAGGTAGGAGAAGACCGACTCGAGGGACTCGTCCGAGGGCGAGACCGTGAGCAGCCGGATGGAGTGCTCGCGGGCGACCCGCGGCAGCAGTTCGGTGAACCGGCCGAAATCGACGGCCTGGATGCGCAGCGCACCCTCGGCCAGGTCGACCTCGATGCCCGCCGTCGACGGGTCGGCGATCAGGGCCGCGGCGAGCGCCCGGTCGTCGCTGGACCGTACGAGATAGCGGTGCGGCCGGTCCGTCATCAGCCGGCGGATCTTGCGGAAGTCGCCCGAGGCGGCGTGCCGGCCGGCCACGATCACCTCGATGTGGGAGGCGAGTTGCTCGACCTCCTCCAGGATGTGGGAGGAGAAGAGGACCGTACGGCCCTCGCCGCCCATCCGGCGCAGCAGGTCCATCAGCTGCATCCGCTGGCGCGGGTCCATGCCGTTGAAGGGCTCGTCGAGCAGCAGCACGGACGGCTCGTGCACCAGCGCCGATGCCATCTTCACGCGCTGCCGCATGCCCTTGCTGTACGTCGCGATCTTGCGGTCCTGCGCGTACTCCATCTCGACGGTGGCCAGCGCGCGCTGGGCCTCCCTGGCGCCCAGGTCGTGCAACTCGGCGTTGGCAACCACGAATTCGCGGCCGGTGAGGAAGTCGTACATCGCTTCCCGCTCCGGTACGACGCCGATCTGCCGGTATACGGACTCATTGCGCCAGATCGTCCGACCGTCGAGCGTGACGCTTCCCGTCGAGGGGGCGAGGAAACCACCCATCATGTTGATGAGCGTGGACTTTCCGGCGCCGTTGGGGCCGAGCAGACCGGTGACGCCCGGGCCGATCGTCATGGTCACGTCGTTGACGGCCACGACATTCCCGAACCACCGTGAGGTGTGCTCGATGTGAAGAGTGCTCATGGGCGCAGCCCATTCCTTAGAGGGGTGGTGGCGGGCGACGGGTGGGCGGTCACAGCCCGACCTTTCGGTAGCGGCGCATCAGTACGGCGTACGAGCCGAGGACGAGCGCAGTAACGACGAGCAGATAGGCCACGCCCGCACCGGCTCCCGGTCCCGCCTCGCCTGGGAAGGCCGAGGTCGCGCCGAGGAATGCGGTCTGTACGCCGTCGATGAGCGTGACCGGTGAGAAGAGGCCGAGCCACTTGATCGCTCCGGGCGACCCGGTCTCCCAGGCGATCGCCTGGACGGTGGAGACGGCTCCGTACGTGATGGTCAGTGTCGCGATCACGGCGGCGACGCCGAAGCCGCGACGCGGTGTGAGGGCGGCCATCACCAGGCCGAGGCCTCCGAAGAGTACGGAGAGGAGCGCCACGGAGACCATGCCCTGCGCGAAGCCCTTCGTCTGGTCCGCGAAGTCCATCTTGGCGAGCAGCGAGCCGACGTAGAGGATGACCAGCGGCGCCGCGGTGAGTACGAACAGCGCCGAGGCCATCGCCCCGTACTTGGCCAGGACGTAGTCGATGCGCTCGATCGGGCGCGAGAAGTACAGCGGCACCGTCTTGAAGCGCAGATCGCGGGAGACGGACTGCGGGGCCTGCGCGGCCAGGAAGAGGCCGATGACCGCCTGGGTGACGATCGCGTAGCGGGTGTAGTCGAGGGGGAGGTCGTTGAGCTTCGTGGCGACGGCGACCGCGACGATGATCGCCGCGGGCAGGCACATCACCGCGAAGAGGATCATCGGCAACACCTTGGACTTGGCCGAGCGGCCGAGTCCGTAGGCGCCGCGCAGCGACTGCGAGTAGAGGGAGCGGCGCGCGTACGCACGGCCGAGCCGCGGGCCCTCGTAGTTCCGGTATCCGATGTTGTGGATCCGGGTGGTGTCCTTCTGGATCCCGGTGGTCTCGATGCTCATCGCGCCTGCACCTCCATGGGCTGTGCCGCTGCCTCCGGACGGAAGACCTCCGCGATGTGGTGGCGGCGCTGTTCCATCCGTACGAGTCCGAGGCCGAGCCCGGCGACAGTGTCGCGTACGACGTCGTACGTCTCCTCGCCCGTCGCCTCGATGAGCAGGATGTGGCCCGCGCCGGGCAGACCGTCCTCCACGCGCGCGTGGAGCGTGATTCCGGCGGCGGCAAGTGCCTTGCGGAGCACGGCGGTGCCGTCGGGATGCGTGTCCGTGTCGGTGACCTCGACCGCGAGGGTCGCGGTGGTCTGGGTGAAGTCGCTGGTGGAGCTGGAGCGCAGCAGGGCGCCGCCGTCGATGACGACGACATGGTCACAGGTGCGCTCGAGCTCGCCGAGGAGGTGCGAGGTGACCAGGACCGAGATGCCGAAGTCGGTGTGGACGCGGCGGATCAGGCCCAGCATCTCGTCGCGGCCCACCGGGTCGAGGCCGTTGGTCGGCTCGTCCAAGAGGACCAGCTTCGGGTCGTGGACGAGGGCCTGCGCGAGTTTGACGCGCTGCTTCATGCCGGTCGAGTAGCCGCCGATGGGGCGGTACCGCTCCTCGTAGAGGCCGACATGGCGCAGGGTGTCCGCGGTGCGCTCGCGGGCAGCCGTAGGCGGCAGCCCGGACATGCGCGCCATATGGACGACGAACTCGGTGGCCGAGACGTCGGGCGGCAGGCAGTCGTGCTCCGGCATGTACCCCACCTGTTCGCGGATGGCGGCGCCGCTCGTGGCGACGTCGAGGCCGAGCACCGCGGCCCGGCCTTCCGTGGCGGGGGACAGACCCAGCAGGATCTTGATCAACGTGGACTTGCCGGCTCCGTTGGCGCCCACCAGTCCGGTCACACCGGGTCCGATGTCCAAGGAGAGCCGGTCAAGCGCGGTCACCCTGGGGAACCGCTTGCTCAGGCTTTCGGTCGCGATCACAGTCACATTTCGAAGGTAGTGGCGCACGACACATGGAGCGTCAGCCCTGGCGGCTGGATCGGTGTCCGACTCAAGAGGTACGGACCCGTAGGGGGCAGCGACGAAAGTGAACAGCGGCGAGGTTGTCCACAGGCCGGTTGTCCACAGGTCGGTTGTCCACAGGTGATGCATGACCCTTGACGCAGCCGCCGGGCATTGTCACATTCATCAGTGTCAAGTTATGGCTGCGTACCGCACTCGGGACGGATGGACGGGCAGGTGGCATGACCTCAGCAGCAGCAAGCGAACTGACCGCGGAACTGCGAGGGTTCAGAGAAGTGCAGCGCCTCGCGTACGAATGCGCGGAGGCGGTCGCGGCGCAGCTCAAGCCCGGGGTGACCGAGCGCGGGGCGGCGCGGATGCAGCGCGAGTGGCTGCGGGAGCGCGGTGTGCGCGACTGGTTCCACCTCCCCTTCGCCTGGTTCGGGGACCGCACGGCCTTCGTAGGCTTCCGAATACCGCTGCAGTTCTTCCCGACCAACCGCGTCCTTGAAGCGGGCATGCCCTTCATCCTCGACATGGCCCCGGTCTACAAGGGCTACACCGCGGACATCGGGTACTCCGGCTGCCTCGGCCCGAGCCCTGTGCACAACAGACTGCTCGCCGATCTTGAGGCGCACCGCGAGCTGATACTGCGCGAGGTTCGGGAGCGGCGCTCGCTGCGCGAGATCTACGAGGACGTGGACCGGCTGATGGTCCGGCAGGGGTATGCCAACCGGCACCGCGCGTATCCCTTCGGTGTCATCGCCCACAAGGTCGACCGGGTGAAGGAGCGGCGCTGGTCGCCGCATCTCTTCGGGTTCGGCACACAGTCGCTGAAGGGGCTTGCGAGCGACGCGCTGCACGGCCACCGGGACGGCTGGTCGCCGCTGTGGAGTCCGTACAAATTCTCCGACCACCCGCCCCGGCCTGGGCTGTGGGCGGTCGAGCCGCACCTCGGATTCAGGGGTACGGGCGCGAAGTTCGAGGAGATCTTGGTGGTCACCGACTCCAAGGACCCGGAGCAGAGCGCGTTCTGGCTGGACGACGATCTGCCGCATGTGCGGCGTTGGGCGGAGGAGTCGGCGTGAGTCTCAAGGGGGCGCGGGAGCGCTGGGTCCATACGGGCGGAATCGAGCTCTGCGTCGCGGAGCTGGGCGACGCGACGCAGCCGACGGTGCTGCTCGTGCACGGCTATCCGGACAGCAAGGAGGTGTGGTCGGAGGTCGCAGAGCGGCTGGCTGACCGCTTCCATGTCGTGCTGTACGACGTCCGGGGGCACGGCCGCTCGACCGCGCCGACGCCACTGCGCGGCGGCTTCACCCTGGAGAAACTGACGGACGACTTCCTGGCTGTCGCGGACGCGGTGAGTCCGGACAGGCCGGTGCATCTGGTCGGCCACGACTGGGGGTCGGTGCAGTCCTGGGAGTTCGTGACCGTGAAGCGCACCGAGGGCCGGATCGCCTCCTTCACCTCGATTTCAGGACCGTCCCTGGACCACTTCGGCCACTGGATCAAGAAACGGATGAGCCGGCCCACGCCCCGCAGGGTCGGCCAACTGCTCGGACAGGGCGCCAAGTCCTGGTACGTGTACATGCTGCATACGCCGGTGCTGCCGGAGCTCGCCTGGCGCGGGCCGCTGGGCAAGCGGTGGCCCAGGATCCTGCAGCGGCTGGAGAAGGTGCCCGGCGGTGACTACCCCACGCCCTCGCTGCCGCAGGACGCGGCGCACGGCGCGTGGCTCTACCGCGACAACGTCCGCGCGCGCCTGCGCCGCCCGCGCTCCGACGCGTACGCCCAGGCTCCGGTCCAGCTGATCACCCCGACGGGTGACATCTTCCTGTCCGAGCGGCTCTACGACGAACTGGGCGAGTGGGCACCGCAGTTGACGCGTCGCACCCTGCCCGCCAAGCACTGGGTGCCGCGGACCAGGCCCGACCAGCTGTCGGCCTGGATCGGCGAGTTCGTCCTGGCCAACGAGGACGGCGCGGCCGGTGTGGCCGCGCGGGAGACCATGGCCCGCGGCCCGTATGCCGAGCGGTTCGGGGGGCAGCTCGTCCTGGTGACGGGCGCGGCCAGCGGCATCGGGCGGGCCACGGCCTTCGCGTTCGCCGAGGCGGGGGCACGGATCGTGGCCGTGGACCGGGACGGGGAGGGCGCGGCCAGGACTGCGGAGATGTCGCGGCTGATCGGCGCGCCCGAGGCCTGGGGCGAGACGGTCGACGTCAGCGACGAGCAGGCGATGGAGAAGCTCGCCGGCAAGGTCGCCACCGAGTACGGAGTCGTGGACGTCCTGGTCAACAACGCGGGCATCGGCCTGGCCGGCTCGTTCCTCCAGACCAGCGCCGAGGACTGGAGGAAAGTCCTCGACGTCAATCTGTGGGGCGTCATTCACGGCTGCCGGCTCTTCGGCCGGCAGATGGCCGCACGTGGCCAGGGCGGCCATATAGTCAACACCGCGTCGGCGGCGGCCTATCAGCCGTCCAAGGCACTGCCCGCGTACAGCACCTCCAAGGCCGCGGTGCTGATGCTCAGCGAGTGCCTGCGTGCCGAGCTGGCCGGCCAGGGGATCGGGGTCTCCGCAATCTGCCCCGGCTTCGTCAACACCAGCATCACCTCCACCGCGCGTTTCGCCGGAGTGGACGAGGCGGAGGAGAAGCGGCGCCAGAGGAAGTCCGCCCGGCTGTACGGACTGCGCAACTACCCGCCGGAGAAGGTCGCCGACGCGATCCTGCGCGCCGTCGTGAAGAACCAGGCGGTGGTGCCGGTGACGCCCGAAGCCCGCGGCGCCCACTTCCTGTCCCGCTTCATGCCCCGGACGTTGCGTGCGATCGCCCGATTGGAGCCGCCGCTGTGAGCGCCGAGGAGCACATCGGCCGCTACCCCATCACGCCGCGCCGGGTCTCGTTCGACTGGGGCAGGACCCCGCTGCACTGGATACCGGACGAGCCCACCGCCACCCATGTCATCAATGTGCTGCATCTGCTGCTGCCGGCCGGCGAGCGGTGGTTCGTCAAGGTCTTCAAGGAGGCTCTGCCGCTGGTCGGCGACCCGGTACTGCGAAAGGACGTCAAGGGCTTCATGGGCCAGGAGGCCACGCACAGCGTGCAGCACGCGTACGTGCTGGACCACCTGGCCGCGCAGCGGCTCGACACCGAGGGATTCACCAGGTACGTCGAGCTCCTCTTCGAGAAACTGCTCGGCGAGAAGCCACCGTTCGGAGCGCCGATACCGGCCCGGGAGTGGCTGCGCTTCCGGCTGGCGATCATCGCCGCGATCGAGCAGTTCACGGCGGTCCTGGGCAACTGGGTGCTGCATGCCGAGGGGCTCGACCGGGCGGACGCCGACGAGATCATGCTGGATCTGCTGCGCTGGCACGGCGCGGAGGAGGTCGAGCACCGGGCCGTCGCCTTCGACATGTACCAGCACTGTGGCGGCGAGGGGCTGCCGCGCTATGCCCGCCGTGTCGAGGGCATGGTCGTCACCGCTCCCGTGCTGCTCTGGCTGTGGGGGTGGGGCACGGCCTATCTGATCCGGCACGATCCACAGCTCGCCGGCCGGCTGCGGTACTCACTGCGCGAGCACAACCGCGCCGTCGGCAAGGGGCTGCTGCCCAGCTGGCGGGAGTTGGGCGCAGCCATACCCCGCTACTTCCGGGGGTCGTACCATCCCTCGCAGGAGGGCTCGCTGCGCAAGGCCGTCGACTATCTCGCGACTTCACCCGCGGCCCGCGCCGCGGCGGGGGCGGTGGGCCGTGCCGCCTTGTCGTAGGCGGCCTGTCATCGAGCTGTCATCCAGGGAGCGGGCTTGTCCGAGCAGCCAGTAGCCGAGTACCGGATCGAGGATCTGGCGCACCACAGCGGCGCCACCGTCCGTACGATCCGCGCCTACCAGGACCGCGGACTGCTGCCGAAGCCGGAGCGGCGAGGGCGGGCCAATGTGTACGGCTCCACACACCTGGCCCGGCTGCGGCAGATCGCGGACCTGCTCGACCGCGGCTACACCCTGGCTTCGATCAAGGAGTTGCTGGAGGCCTGGGACGCCGGGCGCGGGCTCGGTGGGGTGCTCGGCCTGGCCGCCGAGGTGCAGGGGCCGTGGACGGACGAGGAGGCAGCCCGGATCACCCGCGCCGAGCTGGACGGGAAGTTCGGCGGGAGGCCGGACGAGGCGGCCGTCGCGGAGGCGGTGGACCTCGGTGTGCTGGAGCGGATCCCGGGGCATGCCGACGAATTCCTGGTGCCCAGCCCCCAAGAGCTCGCGGTGGCAGCCGAGTTGTACGCGGCTGGGGTGCCGCTCTCGGCAATCTCCGGTCATCTGCGGGAACTTCGCGGGCAGGTGGAGCACATAGCGTCCCGTTTCCTGGAGTTCACCACCGAGCATGTCTTCGCACGTTATCTGGGACACCGGCCGCCGACCGACGCTGATGCGGCCGAGGCCGCGTCGCTGGTCCGGCGGCTGCGGCCGCTCGCGCAGCAGACGGTCGACGCCGAACTGGCACGGGCCATGCGGACGTTCGCCACCCGGCATCTGCAGCAGCACCTGGGGGCCGAGGGCCCGCCGACGATGGACAGTGAGCCGCGCTCGGTGACGCTGCCGCCGGAGACAATTCGGGCGGTACACCGTCTGGTTGGCCAGGAGAATGCGGCCGCCTTCATCGCGGCCGCGGCCGAACGGGAGGTGCAGGCAAGGACATTGGACGCCCTGACCTCAAAGAATGGTGATTCCAGGCAATTTGACCAAAGACCTTGAATCGGCGCCGTGTTGTCCACAGAAACGTCAATTCCCTTGTGGATAACTACAGTTGGCTGTGGATCAAACCTGTAGCGCGATTTTTTCGGTGGCGCCGGACCGAGCCGACGGGCACGCTGACGGCATGAACGCAAGACCCGATGAACAACGCACCGTGAAGGTGTCGAAGTACCTCTCGAAGCATCTGCGGCACCAGCCGGACCGGCTCGGCATCACCCTCGACGAGAACGGCTGGGTGGCGGTGGACGAGCTGATGCGGGCCGCGGCCGCGCACGGCTTCCTGTTCACCCGCGCCGAGCTCGACCATGTCGTCGCCGTCAACGACAAGCAGCGCTTCACGATCGACGGCACGCGCATCCGAGCCAATCAGGGCCACACCGTCGAGGTCGATCTGGACCTCCCCCCGGCCGAGCCGCCCGCGTACCTCTACCACGGCACCGTGGCCCGCAGTCTGGAGGCAATCCGCGCCGAAGGCCTGCGCCCGATGAAGCGCCACCATGTCCATCTCTCGCCCGACCGCGAGACCGCAACCCGCGTCGGCGCCCGCCGCGGCCGCCCCGTCGTCCTCTCCGTACACGCCGGGGCGATGCATCGGGCGGGCCACCTCTTCCACGTCAGCACCAACGGCGTCTGGCTCACCGACGCCGTACCGCCGGAGTTTCTGCGCTTTCCCGGCGCGTAGGCCACTGTCAAGGGGTGGACGCCGTGAGGCCGTCCCCCCACGAGGTCCGGCTCAGCGGGTCAGCTGAGCGAGACCCTCCGTCGCGATCTGCTCGAAGACGGCCTGGTCCGCGGCGAAGTACGAGTCCGGGATCGGAGCGTGCAGCACGATCTCCGTGAAGCCGAGCTCGAAGTGCCTGCCCGCGAAGTCGACGAAGGCGTCGAGGGACTCCAGCACGCGGCCGGGTTCCGGAGTGAAGCCGGTGAGCAGGATCTTGTCCAGCTCGGCCACATCCCGGCCGATATCCGCACACGCCTTGCCGAGCTTCTCGATCTGCCCGCGGATGGCCTCGACGGACTGCTTGGGCGTGCCCGTCTCGAACAGCTTCGGGTCGCCGGTGGTCACCCATGCCTGCCCGTGATTCGCCGCGAGCTTCAGTCCACGCGGCCCAGTGGCCGCGACGGCGAAGGGCAGCCGGGGCCGCTGCACACAGCCGGGGATGTTGCGGGCCTCGACCGCCGAGTAGAAGGTCCCCTCGTACGTCACGGAGTCCTCGGTCAGCAGCCGGTCGAGCAGCGGCACGAACTCGCCGAATCGGTCGGCCCGTTCACGCGGTGTCCAGGCCTCCTGACCCAGCGCCGTCGCGTCGAAGCCCATGCCGCCCGCGCCGATGCCCAGCGTGATCCGCCCGCCGGAGATGTCGTCGAGCGAGATCAGGTCCTTGGCGAGGGTCACGGGGTGCCGGAAGTTCGGCGAGGTGACCAGGGTGCCGAGACGCAGCCGCTCGGTGGCGGCGGCCGCGGCGGTCAGCGTCGGGACCGCGCCGTACCACGGGCCGTCGCGGAAGGACCGCCACGACAGATGGTCGTAGGTGTACGCGGTGTGGAAGCCCAGCTGCTCGGCTCGGAGCCACTCGTTGCGGCCACCGTTGTGCCAAGGGCGGACAGGGAGGATCACGGTACTCAAACGCATGCATCGAGCGTACGTGGCCCCGGAGTGCCGCGTGCGCACTCAAATGTGCGCCCTGTCGCACGCCCGTGCACCGGCGTACGGGAGAATGGATCTGTGACCTCAGCTACCGATCCCTTCCCGCTGCCCGCTGCCCCTCGGCTGATCGCCACTGACCTGGACGGCACTCTGCTACGCGACGACAAGTCCGTGTCCGACCGTACGATCGCCGCCCTCGCCGCCGCCGAGGACGCGGGAATCGAGGTCTTCTTCGTCACCGGACGGCCGGCCCGCTGGATGGACGTCGTCAGCGAACATGTCCACGGCCATGGGCTGGCCATCTGCGCCAATGGCGCGGCCGTCGTGGATCTGCACGCCGGCGGCAAGCTGCTGGAGGTCCGCGCCCTGGAGCGGAGCGTCGCCCTCGATGTCGTACGGACCCTGCGCGACGCCGCTCCGGGCACCTCCTTCGCGGTCGAGCTGACCACCGGTATCCACTACGAGCCGGACTACCCGCCCTTCCATCTCGACCCGGGCGCGACCGTCGCCACCGCAGAGAAGCTGCTCGACGAGGACCATCCCGACGCGGGCGCCCCGGTGATCAAGCTGCTCGCCCACCACCCCGAGCTGACGCCCGACGGCTTCCTCACCCTGGCCCGTACGGCCGCCGGCGAGCTCGCGTCCTTCACCCGCTCCAGCCCGACCGCGCTGCTCGAGGTCAGCGGCCTGGGCGTGAGCAAGGCCAGCACGCTGGCGCTCTGCTGCGCCCAGCGCGGGATCTCCGCCGACGAGGTCGTCGCCTTCGGGGACATGCCCAACGATGTGGAGATGCTGACCTGGGCCGGGACCTCGTACGCGATGGGCAACGCGCACCCGGACGTGATCGCCGCGGCCTCCGGACGGACTGTCGCCAACAATGAGGACGGCGTGGCGGTCGTCATCGAGCAGATCCTCAAGAACGTTTAGCAGCGCTGCTAGAGCCAGACGCCTCGCTCGCTCAACCAGGCCACCGGATCCACCCCGGACCCCAGATACGGCGTGAGCCGCACCTCGAAATGCAGGTGCGGCCCCGTCGAGTTGCCCGTGGTGCCGGTCTGTCCGATCCACTGCCCGGTGCGTACCCGATCGCCCTGGTCGACGGTGACCGCCGCCAGATGCGCGTACTGCGAGAAGTAGCCGCCCGGGTGCTGCACGACGATCGCGATTCCGAAGCCGCCGCCGCAGGAGACTGAGATCACCCGGCCCGCCCCGATCGACCGCACCGGGGTCCCGATGCCGACCGCGAAGTCCTGGCCGGTGTGCCGCTTCGCCCAGCGCTCACCGGCACTGTTGAACCCGGCGGACAGTTCGTAGTGCTCCACCGGCGCCACCCACGCCGCACCCCGCGGCGGCTTGCCCCCGCTGCGGCCGAGCTTTACGGCGCCCGAACACCTGCCGGCCGCTACGCTGCGGTCCGCCTCGGCCTGCAGCTTCCACTGCGCGGCCTCCAGCTTCGCTTCGATGGACCGCTTGATCTTTGCCAGCTGCGCCTCGCGGGCGTCGAGCTCGCGCCGGGCGGCCCGGGCCTTCCCCTCGACCTGGGTGAGCTTCCGGTTGGCCTGCCCGGCCCGGCCGAGCAACTGGTTCACAGCCAGCCCCGCCTGCCAGGCCAGCCGCCGTCCGCGGAGCAGTTCGTCGGGGTTCCTGGCGAGCAGCAGCTGCGCAGTGACCGCGAGCGTCCCGCCGGTGCGGTACTGGGCGCGGGCGACGCTGCCCACCTCGTCGCGGATCGCTTCGAGTTCATCCCGTTGCATGTTCAGCTGCCTTTGCAGCCCGTCCGCCTTGTCGCGCTGTACCTCGGCCCTCCGCCTGCCCTGCTCGTAGGTCGCGGTGGCCTTCGCCGCGTCCTCGAACAGCTGCGCCACCTCGGCGCTGGTGCTGGCTTGCGGACCGTCGGACGCCATGGCCTCGGGCGCGCTCGGGCCAAGGAGCGCGCACAGCAGAACCGGGACGAGCAGCAGCCGGTCGCGGTGTCTCAAGCGCATCCTCGGATAATCGCCCGGAGCCGCGGCGATTCCTGGTACCCGTGAGGTGTCGTACCGCCACTTGGCTCAGTTTCCCGCCGACGTGCGGGATTTCCCGCCCCGTCCGGACTAGAGCGGGGCCCGCCAGAACACCGTCGTATCCTCGCCGTCCTCCCCGATCCCGGGCCGCAGCCGACGGAGCGCACGGCTTCCAGCAGCTCGGTCATCCGGAGGGCCGGGTACCGAGCAGGTCCGCCGCCCGCTCGCGCTCCAGCATCCGCCGCAGCGGACCCTCGGCCGCGGCGAGCTCGGCGTAGGAACCGCGCTGCGCGATCCGCCCCGCTTCCAGGACGACGACCTCGTCGACGGCGTCCAGCCCTTGCAGCCGGTGCGTGATCAGCAGCGTCGTCCGCCCCTCGGTCGCCGTCAGCAGATCCGCCGTCAGCGCGTCCGCCGTCGCCAGGTCGAGATGCTCGGCGGGCTCGTCGAGTACGAGTACGGGGAAGTCGGCGAGGAGCGCGCGGGCCAGCGCCAGCCGCTGCCGCTGACCGCCGGAGAGCTGAGCGCCGTGCTCGCCGACGAGGGTGTCGAGGCCGTCGGGCAGCGCGTCGACCCACTTCAGCAGCCTCGCCCTGCCCAGCGCCTGCCTGAGCTCGTCCTCCGTCGCCGCTGTACGCGCGAGCCTGAGGTTCTCCCGAACGGAACTGTCGAAGAGATGCGCGTCCTGTGCACACAGCCCGACGAACCGCCGGACCGCGTCTCCGTCGAGCTCGGCCGCATGCACGCCGCCGATCGTGTACGTCCCCTCCCTGGCGTCCAGGAAGCGGAGCAGCACCTGCGCAAGGGTGGTCTTGCCCGACCCCGAGGTCCCGACGACGGCGATGCGTTTCCCCGCGGTCAGCGTCAGATCGACGCCGTCGAGTGCGTCCCGCTCCTGCCCGGCGTACCGGGCCCGAAGGCCCCGCACTTCGAGCGGGAATGCCGTCCTGGGCGGGGTGAGCGGCGACTCCGGTTCGTGTACGGGGACGGGCGCGTCCAGCACCTCGTACACCCGCTCGGCGCTCCGCTTGACCCGCTGCCTGTACTGCGCTGCCAGCGGAAGTCCGGTGACCGCCTCGAACGCGGCGAGCGGAGTGAGCAACACGACCGCCAGAGACACGCCGTCGAGCCGCCCGTCACGCACCGCCTGCACGCCGGCAAACGCGGCGCACACAACGGTCAGCCCGCAGGCCAGCGCGGAGAGCCCGCCGCCGAGCGCGGTGGCCGCGGCGCCCTGCGAGGCGATCCGGGTCAGCCGCCGGTCGGCCTCCCGCGTCTTGTCCAGCCGGCCCTTCAGCGCTCCGGCGACGGTCAGTTCCGCGGTCCCGCGCAGGAGGTCGACGACCCCGGTGGCCAGCGCCCCGCGCGCGGGGGCGAGTTGCCGCTCGGCCCGCCGTGCACAGGTCCCGCTGATCAGCGGGACGGCAACCCCGGCGACGAGGAGGCCGACGGCGAGCACCGCCCCGGCCTCGGGCAGCAGCCACGCCGTGAAGCCGACGGACCCCGCTCCCACGACAACGGCCACGCCCGCGGGCAGCAGCCAGCGCAGCCAGTAGTCCTGCAGGGCGTCCACATCGGCAACGAGCCGGGACAGCAGATCGCCGCGCCGGGTCTGCCGCAGCCCGGCGGGCGCGATCCGCTCCAGCCTGCGGTAGACGGCGACCCGCAGCTCGGCAAGCATCCGCAGCACGGCGTCGTGCGAGACGAGCCGCTCGGCGTACCGGAAGACGGCCCGCCCGATGCCGAAGGCCCGGGTCGCAGTCACGGCCACCATCAGATAGAGCACCGGCGGCTGCTCGGAGGCGCGCGAGATGAGCCAGCCGGATACGGCCATGAGCCCCACCGCGGACCCCAGAGCGAGGCTGCCGAGCAGCAGCCCGAGCGCGAAGCGCCCCCGCAGCTCCCCGGCCATCCCCCGCACCCTCGCAAGGGCAGCCAAGTCAGATCCGGGGGGATGCAGCTCCTTGACCCCGTCCAGCGAGGCCGCCGGACGGAGCCTCTCGACCGGGCTCCCTCCCACGCCCTCCGGCGAAGCCAACGGACGCAGCCCCTCGACCGAACCCCCTCCCACAGCACTCACAGGCGCCCGCAGCTCCACCCCCCTGTCCGCCACGGCCAGCAGCGCCGGGCGGTGGACCACCAGCAGCACCGTCCGCCCCTCCGCCAGCCGCCGTACCGCGTCGACGATGCCCGCCTCCGTCTCCCCGTCCAGCGCCGCCGTCGGCTCGTCGAGCAGCAGCAGCGGCCGGTCAGCGAGGAACGCCCGGGCCAGCGCGAGCCGTTGCCGCTGCCCGGCCGAGATCCCCGCGCCGTCCTCCCCGAGCAGGGTGTCCACACCCTGGGGGAGTGCGGTCACGAAGTCGTACGCCCCGGCGTCCCGCAGCGCTTCCCGCACCGCCGTGTCATCGGCGTCCGGCCGCGCCAGCCGTACGTTCTCCGCGACCGTCCCCGCGAAGAGATACGGGCGCTGCGGCACCCAGGCGATCCGCTCCCGCCACCGGTCCAGATCAAGGCTGGCGAGATCCACGCCGCCGACCCGCACTTGTCCCTCGACCGGCGCCACGAACCCCAGCAGTACGTCCAGCAGCGTCGACTTGCCGACGCCGCTCGGCCCGACCAGCGCGACCGTCTCGCCGGGCTCCACCACCAGCGAAGCCGTCTCCAACGACGCCTCGCTGCGCCCCGCATGGCGGACGGTCAACCCGTCCAACTCCAGCCGCAACGTGCCCGGCTCCCCCGCACCGCCCGCCCGCGGCTCGGTCTCCAGTACCCGGAAGATCTCCTCCGCGGCCGAAAGCCCCTCGGCCGCCGCGTGATACTGCGCACCCACCTGCCGGATCGGCAGATACGCCTCGGGCGCCAGGATCAGGATCACCAGCCCCGTGTACAGATCCAGATCCCCGTGCACCAGCCGCATCCCGATACCGACGGCCACCAACGCCACCGAGAGCGTCGACAGCAACTCCAGCGCGAACGACGAGAGGAACGCGATCCGCAGCGTCCGCAGCGTGGCCCGCCGGTACTCCGAGGTGATGGACCGGATCGACTCGGCCTGCGCCTTCGCCCGCCCGAATACCTTCAGCGTCGGCAGACCTGCGACCACATCCAGGAAGTGCCCCGACAGCCGGGACAGCAGCCGCCACTGGCGGTCCATCCGCGCCTGGGTGGCCCAGCCGATGAGCACCATGAACAGCGGAATCAGCGGCAGCGTCACCACAATCACCGCCGCCGAGACCCAGTCCTCGGTCACGATCCGCGCCAGCACCGCCACCGGCACCACCACCGCGAGCCCCAACTGCGGCAGATAGCGCGAGAAATAGTCGTCCAGCGCATCGACACCGCGGGTGGCGAGCGCCACCAGCGAGCCTGTGCGCTGTCGGCTCAGCCAGTCCGGCCCCAGCTCGGCAGCCCGCTCCAGCAGTCGCCCGCGCAGTTCCGACTTGACCGCCGCGCTCGCCCGGTGTGCGGCCAGTTCGGTCAGCCAGGACACGACCGCCCGGCCGACCGCGACCGCCGCCAGCAGCGCCAGCGGCATACTGAGGCCGGAGGTGGAGAGTCCCTCCTGGAAGGCCCCCACCACCACTTCGGCGATCAGCATCGCCTGGGCGACGACCAGCGCCGCCCCGACAAGTCCGAGGAGCACCACCGCGATCAGAAAGCGACGGGTGGCCCGGGCGTACCGGAGCAGACGCCGGTCGATCGGTTTCACGTGAAACATCCCCCACTAGTGGGCATCGGCGATGTGCTGCGTACCGATCCGCTTGCGGAACACCCAGTACGTCCAGCCCTGGTAGAGCAGCACCAGCGGCGTGGCTATGCCTGCCAACCAGGTCATGATCTTCAAGGTGTACGGACTCGACGAGGCGTTGGTGACCGTCAGGCTCCACTCCTCATTGAGGGAGGACGGCATGACGTTGGGGAAGAGTGTCAGGAAGAGCATCGCGACCGCGGCCACGATCGTCACTCCCGACAGCGCGAACGACCAGCCTTCGCGGCCCGCCTTGATCGCCACAACGGCCCCGACCAGCGCCAGCACCGCGACGATCATCGCGACCAGACTGTTGCCGTCACCGCGCGAGACCTGGGTCCAGGTCAGGAAACCGAGCGCCAGCGCGGCGGTGAGCAGCCCCAGCCTCAGCGCCAGAGCGCGGGCCCGCATCCGAATGTCCCCCACCGTCTTCAGCGCGGCGAACACCGCACCGTGGAAGGTGAAGAGGGTCAGCGTGACCAGCCCGCCCAGCAGCGCGTACGGGTTGAGCAGGTCGAAGAAGTTGCCGACGTACTCCTTCTGCCCGTCGATCTTCACGCCGCGCACGATGTTGCCGAAGGCGACGCCCCACAGCACCGCCGGCACCAGCGAAGTCCAGAAGATCGCGTGCTCCCAGTTGGTCTGCCACCGCTCCTCGTCCCGCTTGTGCCGGTACTCGAAGGCGACTCCGCGCACGATCAGGCAGACCAGGATGAGCAGCAGCGGCAGATAGAAGCCGGAGAAGAGAGTGGCGTACCACTCGGGGAAGGCGGCGAAGGTCGCGCCGCCCGCGGTCAGCAGCCACACCTCATTGCCGTCCCAGACGGGCCCGATGGTGTTGATCAGGACCCGCCGCTCGGTCCGGTCCCGGGCCAGCAGCTTGGTCAGGACGCCGACCCCGAAGTCGAAGCCCTCGAGGAAGAAGTAGCCGATCCACAGGACGGCGATGAGTACGAACCAGACGTCGTGAAGTTCCATGCCTCAGCAGCTCCTCAGGGCCTCAGTACGAGAAGGCCATCGGCCGGTCGGCGTCACGGTCGTCGCCGCCGATCTTGGTGGGCGGGTTGAGGTCGGCCTCGGTCAGCTCGGGCGGTCCGGCCTTGACGTACTTCACGAGCAGCCTGACCTCGATGACGGCGAGCACCGCGTAGAGCAGGGTGAAGACGAGCATCGAGGTGAGCACCTCGCCCTGCGAGACGCCGGGGGAGACAGCGTCTCGGGTGCGCAGCACGCCGTACACGACCCAGGGCTGACGCCCCATCTCGGTGAAGATCCAGCCCCAGGAGTTGGCGATCAGCGGGAAGAGCATGGTCCAGAGGGCGACGATCCAGTACCACTTGGTGAGCTTGGGGTTCAGCGCCTGGTTCTTGAAGAGCACCAGATGCGGCACTTCGTCCTCGCCCGTCCGCAGCCCCGGCGGCAGCATGAACTTCTTCCGGGTGAGCCAGAGCCCGATCAGCCCGATGGTGAGAGACGCCATACCGAAGCCGATCATCCAGCGGAATCCCCAGTACGCGACGGGGATGTTGGGCCGATAATCGCCGGGTCCGAACTTCTCCTGCTCGGACTTGTTGACGTCGTTGATGCCGGGGACGTACGAGTCGAAGTCGTCGTTGGCCAGGAAGGACAGCAGTCCTGGCACCTCTATGGCGACCTTGTTGTGGCCGGCGTCGACATCTCCGTACGCGAAGATCGAGAAGGGAGCCGGCGCCTCGCCGTCCCACAGCGCCTCGGCGGCGGCCATCTTCATCGGCTGCTGCTTGAACATGACCTTGCCGAGCAGGTCACCGCTGACCGCGGTGAGCAGTCCGGCGACCATCACGGTGATCAGCCCGAGCCGCAGTGAGGTGCGCATCACCGGGATGTGCTTCTTGCGCGCCAGATGGAAGGCGGCGATACCGACCATGAAAGCGCCGCCGACGAGGAAGGCGGCCGTCATGGTGTGGAAGAACTGGGTGAGCGCGGTGTTCTGGGTCAGTACCTGCCAGAAGTCGGTGAGCTCGGCCCGCCCGCGCTCCTCGTTGATCCGGTAGCCGACGGGATGCTGCATCCAGGAGTTGGCGGCCAGGATGAAGTACGCGGAGAGGATGGTGCCGATCGACACCATCCATATGCAGGCCAGATGGATCTTCTTCGGCAGCTTGTCCCAGCCGAAGATCCACAGCCCGATGAAGGTGGACTCGAAGAAGAACGCGATCAGCGCCTCGAAGGCAAGCGGGGCGCCGAAGACGTCACCGACGAAGCGCGAGTAGTCGGACCAGTTCATGCCGAACTGGAACTCCTGGACGATGCCGGTGACGACACCCATGGCGATGTTGATCAGGAACAGCTTGCCCCAGAACTTCGTGGCCTTGAGGTACTTCTCCTTCTCCGTCCGCACCCAGGCTGTCTGCAGGCCGGCTGTGAGCGCGGCGAGCGAGATCGTCAGGGGGACGAAGAGGAAGTGGTAGACGGTGGTTATGCCGAACTGCCATCGCGCCAAGGTTTCCGGCGCCAGAGCTAGGTCCACGTCGTCCTCTCCTTACATCGCCATGGTCACAGCGGCGGTTTGCCCCTTTAATCCGATCGATCTCAGGATGATCAGGGCGCGCTTGTGAACGCGTTCACATTCACAAGCATTATGGCTCATACGAAATCCGAACCTTCGAGCGGGGGGGTACCTCTTCGGATGTCTCGTCCCAGGAACTCCAACAGCTTGTTGAGCCCGGCGGGTGCAGATACGTATCTCATGGCCCGCCGGGCAGCTGCCTGGACCGGCTAGAGCTCCTTGCGGAACGCCTCGGCGGTGTGCAGGAAGATGTCGTTCGCCTCGTTCTCCCCGATGGTGACCCGTACGCCCTCACCCGCGAACGGACGCACCACGACGCCGGCCTTCTCGCAGGCCGCCGCGAAGTCGACCGTACGGTCGCCGAGCCGCAGCCAGACGAAGTTCGCCTGGGTCTCGGGCACGGTCCAGCCTTGCTCGACCAGTCCGTCGTACACACGCGTGCGCTCGGCAACCAGCGAGCCGACCCGGCCCAGCAGCTCGTCCTCGGCACGCAGCGAGGCGACCGCCGCGTCCTGGGCGAGCTGCGTGACGCCGAAGGGGACCGCGGTCTTGCGCAGCGCGGCGGCCACCGGCTCATGGGCGATCGCGAAGCCGACGCGCAGCCCTGCCAGGCCGTATGCCTTGGAGAAGGTGCGCAGCACCGCCACATTGGGGCGGTTGCGGTAGATCTCGGTGCCGTCCGGGACATCGGCGTCACGGATGAACTCACGGTAGGCCTCGTCCAGCACCACCAGAACATCCGACGGCACCCGGTCCAGGAACCGCTCCAGCTCCGCCCGGCGCACCACCGTGCCGGTCGGGTTGTTGGGGTTGCAGACGAAGATCAGCCGGGTCCGGTCGGTGATCGCGTCGGCCATCGCATCCAGATCGTGCACGTCACCGGCGGTCAGCGGCACCTGCACCGGCTTCGCCCCGCTGATCCGGGTGATGATCGGGTACGCCTCGAAGGACCGCCAGGCATAGATGACCTCGTCGCCCGGGCCCGAAGTGGACTGCAGCAGCGACTGAGCGACGCCCACCGAGCCGGTGCCGGTGGCCAGGTGCGTCACGGGCACCCCGAAGCGGTCAGCCAGCTCATTCATCAGGCCGGTGCAGGCCATGTCGGGGTAGCGGTTGAAACCCTGCGCCGCGGCGATCGTGCTCTCCATCACACCCGGCAGCGGCGGATACGGGTTCTCGTTGGACGACAGTTTGTACGCGACCGGGCCGCCTGCAGCGGCGGGCTTGCCCGGCTTGTAGGTGGGAATGCCGTCCAGCTCGGCGCGCAGCTTGGGGCTCGTCTCGCTCACCGCAGGTCCTCCTCGTGCCATCAGTTGCAATCAGCAGCTTCGAATACTTCTCACCTTATGAGGATTCCAGGCCGCTGCGAACGGCAGCGGCCGGGAAAGGGGGGCGCCCTCTCCCGTAGCGCGCGCCGGTAGCTCACTCCGTGGCGCGCATCGCCCGTACTAGTGAGTTGAGACCTCTTCGCAACATCGACCATTCGAGAGGCCTGCACGTCTCCACACCCGAGACGTTATGGGATGATCGCTCAAGTCCCTTGATTTCCAAGGCAGTTGAGTAAGAACGATCATGCAGAAACGTGCCTGTCAACGAGTGAATATGCGACCGGCTCAACCGCCCACGCGAGCCCTACTATCGGCTCGCCATGACAGCAGCAGGGAAGCACCAGGTGAGCCGGACGGAGACATCCCGGCGGGGCAGCAGGCGGAGTCGGGCGGGCATCCGAGACGTGGCCGCCGCAGCCGGAGTCTCCATCACGACTGTCTCAGACGCACTCAACGGCAAGGGCCGGCTCCCGGACGCCACCCGCCGACATGTCCGCGAGGTCGCCGACCGGCTGGGCTACCGGCCCTCCGCCGCGGCCCGAACGCTCCGTACCGGAAAGTCAGGCTTGATCGGCCTGACCGTGACGACGTACGGGGATGAACCTTTCACCTTCACAGAGTTCGCGTACTTCGCCGAGATGGCGAGAGCCGCGACCTCCGCCGCGCTCGCCCGCGGCTACGCCCTCGTCATTCTCCCCGCCACCTCACGCCATGACGTCTGGTCGAACGTCGCCCTCGACGGCACCGTCGTCATCGACCCCTCCGACCACGACCCCGTCGTCACCGAACTCGTCCGCCAGGGCCTGCCCGTCGTCTCCGACGGCCGCCCGGCCGGCACGCTCCCGGTCACCGCCTGGGTCGACAACGACCACGAAACCGCCGTACTCGATCTGCTCGACCATCTCGCCGCCGCCGGCGCCCGCCGGATCGGCCTGCTCACCGGCACCACCACGGACACCTACACCCGCCTGTCCACCACCGCTTATCTGAACTGGTGCGAGCGCGTGGGCCAGGACCCGGTCTACGAGTCCTACCCTGCCCACGACCCGTGCGCCGGCGCCGTCGCCGCCGACCGGCTGCTCGCCCGTCCGGACAGGCCCGACGCCGTCTATGGACTCTTCGACCCCAACGGCACCGATCTCCTCGCCGCCGCCCGGCGATACGGCCTGCGAGTCCCCGACGATCTGCTGCTCATCTGCTGCAGTGAGTCGACCGTGTACGCCACGACCGAGCCGCCCATCACCACCCTCTCGCTCAAACCACGCAGAATCGGCACGGCGGTCGTCCAGCTCCTGATCGACGCCATCGAGGGAATCGACGAAGACCGGCCGGTCGAGCAGGTGATACCGACCGAACTGATCGTCCGGACGTCCTCGCAGCGCCGCCCTTCGCGGACGACTGTCAGCCCACCTCGATCCCCTTCATCGGACTAGACCTTCCCAATCAGGACGAAACAACCGGCGAACCAGGGGTGCAACCGGATTCACCACCCCTGGTGCGTCACACAGCACGGACCTCATTCCTATGATGGGCGGACGACACCGCGGACCACCCCGACCAGGCTGGGCCGACTGGTGAACGGCGGCGCGACGGTGTGGAGGGGTCGATGACTCAGGGGGCCGGTCAAGGACCCGTGGTGCGGACGGCAACATTGCGCGACTTCCGCGTTCCGCCGTACGCGCAGGTTCCCGTGCAGTCGCAGGTTCCGGCGCACCCGCAACTCCCCGCACACTCGCAGCTGCCGCCGCAGGAGCACCCGGCCAGTACGCCGCCCGAGCAGCCGACGCGGCAGTCCCCTGAATCCCCGGAATCCGCCCACCCCGGCAACGCAGTCCCGGAGGGCGAGGCTCCGGACGGCTACACCCCCACCGCGCGCGATCTGCCGGTGATCGGCCGCGGCGGTCCGGGCGACACCGTCCAGGTGCAGGTCACACCGGACGAGGCGCCCACCCCCGAAGGCCTCGGCCCGCTCTATGTGGTCGGCGACGTCCACGGCTATCTCGACGAACTCGTCGAGGCCCTGGCCGAACAGGGCCTCATCGACGCCGACGGCCACTGGGCCGCGGGCCATGCCCGCCTCTGGTTTCTCGGCGACTTCACCGACCGCGGCCCCGACGGCATCGGCGTCATCGACCTCGTCATGCGGCTCTCCGCCGAGGCCGCGGCCGCGGGCGGCTACTGCAAGGCCCTGATGGGCAATCACGAACTGCTGCTGCTCGGCGCGAAGCGATTCGGCGACACTCCCGTCAACTCCGGTGCCGGCACCGCCACCTTCCAGGCCGCCTGGCTGCTCAACGGCGGCCAGAAGACCGACATGGACCGGCTGCAGGACGTCCATCTGCAGTGGATGGCACGCCTCGACGCGGTGATCGAGGAGGACGAGCATCTGCTGATGCACTCCGACACCACCGCCTATCTGGAGTACGGCGACACCCTCGAGGACGTCAACGACACCGTCCACGCGATCCTCACCCGCAATGACGCCGACGAGTGCTGGGACCTGTTCCGCAAGTTCACCAAGCGCTTCGCCTTCCGCGACGACGCGGGGCCGCAGGCCGTACGCGAACTGCTCAGCACCTACGGCGGCCGCCGCGTCGTGCACGGCCACAGCCCCATTCCGTATCTGCTGGGCGAAGTGGGCACCGAGGACGGCGAGGACGGCGCGCGCCCGGTCGTCGAGGGCCCGCATGTGTACGCGGACGGGCTGGCGATCGCCATGGACGGCGGCGTGACCATGGCCGGAAAGCTCCTTGTCGTCCAGCTTCCCCTGCCCAACTGATCCAAGCCCGACAGGCGATTTACTCAAACCCCCTGTCACCCCGTGCCGTAACCGCTCTACCATCGGCTTATCCGTAGCAGGCTCTCCTCCGTTTCTGCCCAACCGCCCGGTCGATGCGGGCAATCCGGCCCTACGGAGCATCGGGGGATGCAGATGAACAGCGCTCCGCACCTGCTGACCGAGGACCGCGCCGAGTACGAGCGCATCCTCGACGACGCACTGCGCAACGCCCATGACCGTCCGGATCTCGCTGCCGTGGGGCAGCGCCTGAACACCGAACAGCTGCGCACGATGGCCCTGAACGCGACGGCACTGATCACCACCGCCGCCGCTGCCGAGTATGAGCACTACATAAAGATCCGCGAGGAGATGCGAACTCCCGCGGCCACCGACTCCATGCACAACTCCGTGCTGTCCCCGGCCGTCGGCGAGGCCTCCGAACGCGGCGCGGGGTTCGCCGCCGTCATAGCCGTGCTCGCCCCGGTGCTCGCCGGGACAGCCGCGGTGATCTTCCTGCTGGTCGGCTACATCCTGAAGATGCTCAGCCCCACGCCGTCGTTCGCAGAGGCTCTGGTCTCCGCGGGCTGGTTCTTCGGGGCTCTCACGGCGGCCGCCATCCTGGTCGCCGCGATCGGACTGCTGCTCACCGCGCTGAGCAACGGCGCGACACAAGTCCCGGCCGAGGAGTCGACGGGCGAGTTGCCCGACGAGGTGGCCCGGGCCAAGGAAGCCTGGCGGCACGCTCTGCTGGAGCGCGGACTGCTGCCCTTCCTGCGGGCAGCGCTGGCGGACCCCAGCGCCGACCCGACCTCAGCGGACCCGCCGCGCCATGTGAGCCGTATCCCCAAGATCGGCTACAGCGGCCCGGACTACTCAAGCCCGAGCGAGGGCTCGACGGCGGGACAGCGGCCCACCTTCACCAGCCCGGACTTCACCAGCCCGGAATTCGGCGGCCCCGAGCACCAGCCGGAGTAATCCCCGGCCGGCGCTCGTGGCGGCACGTCATTGCGAGATCACTCCGCCATCATTCCGCGATTGGCAGATAGACGCGGTTGCCCGCGGCGGCGAACTCCTTGGACTTCTCCGCCATGCCGTCCTCGATCTCCTGCTGAGACTCCTGTGGCTGCTCGGACTCCTGCGAGTCGCCGCGCCGGATGTCCTGCGAGATCAAGCGTCCGCCGACGTGGACGCGGCGGCAGTTGATCGACGGCATACGGTGGCGGACTCGGACCGGTGCGCCGTGGCGTGACATGCCGGAGCGATACGGGCCTTGGGATCGGGCCTATGACCTGTTCCGGCGTTGGCAGCGCAACGGCACCTGGCAGCGCATCTTCGTGGAGCTGCAGGCCGAGGCCGACGCAAAAGGCCTGATCACGTGGGATGTAAGCGTGGACTCAAGTCGCTCGGGCCCATCAGCACGCCGCCGGGGCGCGTAAGAAGGGGCCTCGCAGAAGGAGCCTCCCGGCGGTGTCTTCGCCGAACCGGACGACCACGGCCTTGGGCGGTCGCGTGGCGGGCTGACCACCAAGCTCCACCTGGCCGTGGAGCAGGGCCAGAAGCCGCTATCTCTGCTTGTCACTGCTGGCCAGCGACATGACAGCCCGGAGTTCCAGTCGGTCCTGGAAGGCATCCGGGTTCCCCGCACCGGCCCGGGCCGGCTGCGCACCAAGCCGGACAAGGTTCGCGCGGACAGGGCGTACGGCTCCCGCGCGGACCGGGCGTACCTGCGCAAACGCGGGATCAGCTGCACGATCCCGGAGAAGTCTGATCAGGTCCGCAACCGCAAGAAGCTCGGATCTCGCGGCGGGCGCCCGCCCAAGTTCGACAAGGACGACTACAAGGAGCGCCATGCGGTGGAGTGCGGAATCAACCGCCTCAAGCGTCATCGAGCGGTAGCAACGCGCTATGACAAGCTTGCCGTCCGCTACGAAGCGACCGTTCTGGTCGCAGCCCTCAACGAGTGGCTGTGACCAGCGCATTCGAACCGGCCGGGTCGGTGGGGAAAACGGTTCGCGATGCGAGTGGAGCGGATGACAGGGTGCGGCGCATGGCACCCCAGTACCAGATTCGCGCCGACTACGATGCTCACACGATCGTGGTCTACCAGGCGTACGCGCCTGCCATCGCCGACGCGGCGCTGCAAGCGGGCCGTTTCGTTGCGCCGTTCTCGTTCCACCGGATGACATGGATCAAGCCCTCGTTCCTGTGGCTGATGCATCGCAGCAACTGGGCCCGCAAACCCGGTCAAGAGCGTGTTCTTGCAGTGCGGATAACCCGGCAGGGCTGGGAAGAAGCTCTGTCCCAGGCCGTGCTCACGACCGCCGACCCTGCTGCCGTGGCCCAAGCAGCCGTACATGTCCAGTGGGACCCGGAACGCTCGCGGCGCGGAGCGGCGCTGAACCACTACAGCATCCAGGTCGGCATCGGCCGCCGCTTGATCCGCACATTCACCGACGACTGGATCGTCAGCCTCACCGACCTCACCCCCCAGGTCCGCAAGGCCGCGGCACTGATACAAACCGGGCATGCCGCCAAGGCCCAGCGGCTGTTTCCCGCAGAGCGCGTCTACCCACTGCCACGGGCACTGGAAGGCCTCCTTTCCTCCGGTAGATGACGGCCGACTGGTGAGGGAGCCACCTGCGGCCCCAGACACTATGAGCAGCACTTTCGCAACAGGCCCTAAAGCGTGTTGCAGAAGGTTGCGTTTTGGCAGGTCGGGGCCGTGTCCGGGGTGGTTCTGTTCACGCGGCGAGGGCGAGGTTGTGCATGTGGGC
>NZ_JBIRYJ010000025.1:0-74825 GCF_044389785.1 Streptomyces sp. NPDC019443 | reverse complement strand
AGGCCCGGGGGAAGAGGCGGACGCTCGGGAGAACACCACATTTGACGCATCGAACGTCTGCTTTCCCGGCCTCCTGAACTGCGGTAGCAGTCTGACGCAAGGTCAGAGGTGCCGCGCCAAGGGCGCGGCGGCGCCGGCCGGACGCCGCCGCGCTTGCCCCTCCATGTCTACGCCACCGGGGCCGCACGTCGTCGCCCGCCCGCGCCCACAAGGGGGCGGAAAGAACCAGGCTGGGGGTGGGGACGGACGGCTCCACGGCTTTACCCACACTCCCCGATTCGGGTCCCGCGTCGAGCAAGACCAGGGGGCCACTCGGACACATTGCGGGCAGGGGACAAGCTTGCCCGAGTAGCTGGCCCCCTGATCATGCTCGACCCCAAACCGGGCAGGACACCGGCCAAAGCCCCTCCACCGACCTCACATAGGCCAGCACCCCCAGGTGCCACTCAGGTACGCCCAGGCAAGGAACTCGATTGCCATTCCTTCCCAACCGCTGGTGATACTCCCTCATGAGCAGATTTGCCGAAGTTATCGTGCTGGCCAGGAACGAAGAAGGGACCATGGAGCCGCTGACCCAGCCAGACGACAGTCGAGCGTGGTCAGGATGTTTCACCGATGTCGGACATGGCATGTTCGGCGGCTGGGCCATTGAGTTCGTGCGGCGGTCCAGCTGGATCGGATTGCTGGAACACCTTGAGTCGTTGCCCTGGAAATCACCCCACTCAGTACAGGTGCTGGTTCACGACGAGGAGGACGAGTGCTTTGGCCTGTGGATGATCCACGACGGCCGACTGGTGGAGATACCTCTGCCGCGCACCCGCCGGGCGTTCTGGCCGAGCCACTTCACGGGTGAGGTTGATCCGGACTCCCCCGGGATCCTCATCCGCACAGATGGACCCGGCGGTTGGCCTGAGGGGGGCTAAGTGTGACATGGCGGGGCGCCCGTGGGCTGGTCGATCTGGCGGCGGGCCCCCCGATCTCTCGCCCCATGACAGCACCAGCCCAAAGCCGCTCCGTAAGTTGTTCGGCGGTCCGGGAGAGTCGGGTGTGGCTCTAAAACCGCTTGCCCATGGATGGCTCCGGTGGAGTGGCCGCCCGTCTCTCCGGGACGCCCTGGCCGCTGATTGAGATGTGCGCACTGGTCGCTGTTTACGGAGCTGACGGCGGGTGTTCCTCGGACCGAACGGCATGCTGCCCGACGCTGAGGAGACGCACATGGCCGACCAGCAGACCCAGCTCTGGGTCGGGATCGACGCAGGCAAGGCCCATCACTGGCTGGCCGCGGTCGACGACACCGGGGCAACGGCTTGGAGCCGGAAGGTTCCCAACGACGAAGCCGCGATTCTCACCGCGCTCGGCGAGATCCTCGACCTCGCGGACGAGGTGCACTGGGCCGTGGACATCGCCGGCACAGCATCCGCCCTGCTACTCGCGTTACTCGCCGCCCACGGTCAACAAGCCGTCTACGTTCCCGGCCGCACGGTCAACCGCATGTCAGGCGCCTACCGCGGCGAGGCCAAGACCGACGCCCGCGACGCTTACGTGATCGCCGACACCGCGCGACTGCGGCGCGACTTCAGCTCCATCGACGTGCCTGCCCAACTCGCTGCCGACCTGGCCCTGCTGACTGCCCACCGATCCGACTTGATCGCCGACCGGGTCCGCATGCTCAACCGGCTCCGCGACGTGCTCACCGGCATCTTCCCCGCGCTGGAACGCGCCTTCGACTACGCCGACCACAAAGGCGCACTGGTCCTGCTCACCGGCTACCAGACCCCGACCGCCCTACGCCACCGCGGCCAGGCCCGCCTCACCGCCTGGCTGACAGGCCGGAAGGTGCGCAACCCCGACTCGGTCGTCGCCACCGCACTGCACGCCGCCAAGGCTCAGCACACCGAGCTGCCGGGCCAGAACGTCGCCGCCGGAATTGTCGCGGACATCGCCGCTCAGATCCTGGCACTTGATGAGCGGCTCAAGCACATCGACCAGCAGATCCGGCACACGTTCCGCACCCACCCGCAGGCCGACATCATCGAGTCCCTGCCGGGCATGGGCCCGATCCTCGGCGCCGAGTTCATCGTCGCCGCCGGTGACCTGGCCGCCTACCCCGACGCAGGCCACCTCGCCTCCGCCGCCGGACTCGTGCCCGTTCCCAGGGACTCCGGTCGACGAACCGGCAACCTCCACCGGCCCAAGCGCTACAGCCGACGCCTGCGGCGGGTGTTCTACCTGTCCGCCCAGACCAGCATCATCCGCGAAGGCCCCAACCGCGACTACTACCTGAAGAAGCGAGGTGAAGGTTGCAAGCACGTCCAAGCCGTGATCAGCCTCGCCCGCCGACGTGTCAACGTCCTCTGGGCACTGCTCCGGGACGGACGGCTCTTCTCCACCCAGCCACCACTCGCCCGCCCAGCCTGACACGGTCCCCAGCATCCGACTGGCTTCACCAGTAACCTGCGGTCGACCCAGGAGGCAAAGTCAGTGAGCATCGGACCAGAACGCTCAGCCCGCATCGCCACCATGACCGAATCAGCCCGACCGGTCTGGGAAGCAACGGGTGATATCGACGCGCTGCAACAGTGGTTGAAAGACCACCACTGCCACGGAGTCGATGCCGTGCTCGTCACCATGCGCGTCCTGGAATGCGATCTTCGCGCAGCTCAACATGCGTTCTTCGACGCTCCCTGCCGCCGGGCCGAGCGCGAGTTCCACAACCAGGTCATGGACGGCCTCGAGGCCGCCAGCGAGGATCTCTGACACCACCGAGGCCGCCCCGAGCTCCCCTTGACTCGGTCATTAAGACTCCACCGACCTTGCAGATGTCTGCGTCTGCCACGTCATCCTCCCCTGGCGTCACGTAGGGCGTAAGAGATGTTGCGGTCAGTGATCATCGGAGGTGAAGCTGAGCGGAATGCACTGGGATCCCAACGAGCGCGGACGGAACCGCGCAGGTCGCGGTGCCCAAGGAGAGCGTGCGATGCGGATGATGATGAAGGCCCGCATGGACACCCAGATGTCGAATCAGGTGACGAAGGGCGGAGCGATGCCCAAGTCACTGAAGTCAGCAATCGAGCAGCTGAAGCCGGAGGCCGCCTACTTCACCCCTGAGGGCGGGCGCACCATGTTTCTCGTATTCGACATGCAGGACAGCTCGCAGCTGCCCTCCATCGCAGATCCGTTCTTCCAGGAGATGGGCGCGGAGGTCACATTTGAGCCGGTCATGAACCTCGACGATTTGCAGAGGGGCCTTGCAGCCCTGCAGTAGCAGAGTTGACTTCAGCGACCGCACGCTGATCAGCCTGAGGGACTTCAGCGACCGCCCCGCCGTAGTTCGCATCGAGGGGCAGCCGAACATCCCCGACTTGTCACGCGTTGAGCGCCCTCCCGGGCCGCCTCGGGGCCGTGGAAGGGCGCTCAACGATGGCCAATGCTGACAACTGCCGACAGCTCAGCCGCAGGTCACAGCGCTGATTGATTACGTGATCGCAGGTCGGAGACCCGGCCAGTCACTTCTTCGGCTCCTGGGTTCGCCCCGTCAGGGGCGCTTGACTCACTCATGTGAGACTCCACCGACCTCGCGGGCACCTTAGGGTGTGTCGCATCGGTGATCACGACGGGGGACTCATGGCCGCGCTGTCCTTCACATGGACCTTGCAGCATCACGGCTGGGCATTCTGCAGAGTGACCGATGGGCAAGCAGAGGCGGAAGCCATGGCTTCGTACGTCACCGGCGGGCCCGAGCAGTTCCTTTACGCGATAGCCAGGCTCGCGCTGACGGAGCCGGAGACGCGGGCGGAGTTCGAGGCCGAGCCGCGCTGGTTCTTCCGCCGTGAGGGCGCCGAGGTCGAAATGCGGCTGGTAATGGCTGACGACTTCCAAGCGCCTGACAGCTCAGGAAGCGTCCTGTGGTCCAGCCGCCAGCCGATCGACGTGCTCTGCCGAGCCGCAATCCGTGCTTTCGACCAGGTGGCGCACGACCTTGGCGAAGATGGCTATGAAGCCCAGTGGGGGCGCCCCTTCCCACGCAACGAGCTCCAAGGGCTGCGGACCGCATGGCGCGGGCTACAAGGCGTGGCTGACAGTGTCAAGCTCAACGGTTCTCCCTGACATCAACGCCTGACACCAACAGCAGCAAACACCGGCGGTTACGGCCGATCCTCGACGACTGCAGAGGTCGGTGAACCGGCTGCATCCCTTGGCGTACCGGGGCTGGGGGACCGACCTGACAAGGATGAGGCCATAGGTTCAAATCCTGCGGCCGGTCAGGTGCCTCAACCTGACGGAAGCGGTGTGCCTCGGCCATTGAGACGCGCTCACTGGCCCGCCTGCCCCCTACCAGCCGTTCGAGTGCTCCAGTAGGCCATGGCCTCCGCGCCGAAGCCAGCCACTACGAACATGCCCGCCAGCCAGAAGAGCGGCGTGCTCTGCCACTCCATGCCACCAAGCAGCGCGGCCACACCGAGGGAAGGCAGAAAGACCGCGGACGCGGTCCACCACTGGCCCTTGCGAGCTTGGAAAATCGCAGAGATCGACGCGAGCATGAAGAGCAGCGTCGTCACTGCCACTGGTATCCACATAGCGGCAGTCTGCCGTGCCCTTGTCCGTCGCATGCCCAGGCCCCACCAATGAGGCCACCGCGTGCCCCTCGCGTGCCCGACAGGGCGGGGAACCACGGGGACTAGGAGCGAATCACGGGCGCCACGCCGCAACTGCCATCCGATCGCCCTGCTGTGAAACCGAATACGGCAGACACGCCCCCAGTCGACCGCCGGCGAACGCTGGGGCACCGGGTGCTTGCACAAATGAAAGTATCATTGAAGAAACTTTCTTGAGTGCCCCTGTGTGAGGCGGTATGCCATGAACGGATTTATCGGACGCCGAACCGAGCTCGGCCACTTGGACGACCTCCTGCATCCCGTGAAGACCGGCGGGCTCGGCGGACGGCCGGGGCGTGCGGTGCTGATCCGCGGGCGCCGCCGAGTCGGCAAGTCCCGGCTGGTGGAGGAGTTCCTGGAGCGTGCCGGACTTCCGCACGTCTTCTTCGCCGCCGTCGGCTCCAGGGAGGAGGACCTGGCGGGCTTCGCCGCCGAGGTGGCTGCCTCCAGCCTCCCGGACGCCGACCGCTTCGGGGACTTCGCCGCCCCGCAGTCCTGGGACGCGGCCCTGAGCCTGCTCGCCTCAGCTCTGCCCACCGATGTACCCAGCGTCGTCGTTCTCGACGAGATGCCCTACCTCGTACGCGAGGACCCGAGTTTTGAGGGCGCTCTGCAAAAGGCCTTCGACCGGACGCTGTCCAAGCTGCCTGTACTGCTCATCCTCATCGGCTCCGACATCGCCATGATGGAAAGGCTCAACACCTACGGGCGACCCTTCTATCAGCGCGGCACCGAAATGGTCGTCCCCCCGCTCACCCCGCGCGATGTCTCCGCCATGCTCGACCTGCCGCCGGCCGACGCCTTCGACGCGTACCTCATCTCCGGCGGACTGCCGCTGATCCTGGAGGAATGGCCGCACGGTGCGGATCTTTGGGAATACCTTCGGCACGCCCTGCGCAGGCCCACCTCAGCCCTGCTCGTCAGTGGCGAGCGCACCCTCGCCGCCGAGTTCCCCACCGAAGCGCAGGCCCGCACCGTCCTTGGGGCCATCGGCCACGGCGAACGCACCTTCACGCTGATCGGCCGGGCCGCCGGCGACCTCAACCCCGGCTCCGTGAAACGCTCTCTGGAACTGCTCACCACCCGCCGCATGGTCTCCGCCGACCTGCCTCTGTCCACCAAGCCCAGCCGCGAGACCCGCTACCGCGTCGATGACCCCTACATGCGCTTCTGGCTCTCATTCATCGGTCCCGGCATTCCCGCAGTCGAACGGGGCCGCGGCGACCGCGTCCTCGACACCATCCGCGCCAGCTGGACATCCTGGCGGGGCCGGGCCATCGAACCCGTCGTCCGCGAAGCCCTCTTGCGTCTGGCCGACGACCGGCTCCCCGAAGGCACCAACGCTGTCGGCGGCTACTGGACCCGCACCAACGACCCGGAAATCGACCTTATCGGCGCCGACCGCGCCCCCATCGCCAAGAGGATCAGCTTCGCCGGATCGATCAAGTGGCTGGAGAACAAACCCTTCGACCATCGCGACCTCTCCCGCCTGATCACCCACCGCTCCCAACTCCCGGGCGCCGACGACGAGACCCCTCTTCTTGCCGTCGCCCGTAGCGGCTGCACTGCCGAAGGTGTCCTCAGCCTCACGCCGGAGGACCTCCTCGAGGCCTGGGCCTGACATGTCACTCAGCGAAGCGGTGGCCCATGGAACACCGCAGGTGCGAAGGCCCCCAGCCGATCACGGCCGGGGGCCTTCGCAGTCCGCATGACGATCGAGCTCGTGGCACTGGCGGGCGTCAGGCCGTCGGGGCCGCCGCGTGGCCATTCAGCTGGTCAGCGAGGGTAGACGCGCGCGGCGGCAATGGGGCGTTCGGCCACGGTGTGGGCCGTGGACGAGTTGACGCCCCATCGGTATCCGGCGAAGAGCTTGGTGGTCGCGTCCGCGTAGAACACGATGTGGCCGTAGCCGGCACCATTGTGCTCGGTCCACTCCGGCGTCGCGCCCACGTGCTCTTCGATCCGGGTGTCCGGGAAGGCGCGGTAGATCGCCTCGGCGGAATCGGAGGCGGCCGGGTTGCCGTGCGGATTGCTGGTGCAGTCGACGATCTCGAAGACGTACGGGACGACATTGCTGCCCACCTGGCTGTCCACGGAGGACGCCCAGGTTCCCTTGCGCTCCTTCACCATCACGATGTGACCGGTGTACGGCTCCGTGGTGTTCTCGGGGTCGTAGTCGAAGGCCACCAGATCGCCCGGGCGCAGGTTGACCGGCTTGGTGACCCCGGTGAAGTGCGGTATGTCCACCGAGTTCGCGAAGCCCGTACGGAACTTCTCCGCAGTGGGGAAGAGCTTGCCGGGCTCGGTGTGGAAGTGCTGGCTGAAGTACTCCTTCGTCGCCCATCCGTACGCCGAGTCCGCGCCGTAGGTGCGCTCGAGGACCATCGTGAGGAACGACGAGCATTGCGCGAATACGGAGAACTGCTCGGGGTGCCCGGCGGCGCCCCACTCGGCCGAGGAGTTCTCGTCCGGGAACCCGCCTGCCGTCTTGTAGCGGTTCACCGTCGCCTGCTCGCTCCAGGGGAGCGTCCGCAGGTAATCCACCAGCATTTCTGCCTCAACCTGGTGCGGCGGTCTGGCCCATTGCGGGTCCGGCGGTGGAACCTCTGCTGCGGCGGCCCGGCTCGTGCCGGCTGTGGCGGTGACGAGCGCCGCTCCGGCCGTACCGGCCAGGAGCCCCCGGCGGCTGAGACGGTGGTTGGACATGACTGATCCCCCAGCACTATCGAATGATCATTGATGGCGGCAGGATCCTACGGCCTCACGTCGGCCGGCGGACTGGCGGACAGCGAGCCGACGTCGACGGGCTGCAGCCCACCTGAGCGCAATCCCCCGTTTGGCGTGAAGCATCCTCGCAGCGGCACGGGCAAGCGAAGACGTAGCGCCCATTTACCTCGGGCATGGGCAGGCGCCAGGCCGGTCAGCCGCGTAGCGGGTCAGTGAGTAGAAAGCCTCAGCCTCGCCGGTTGCAATCCAGTGGAGAGGGCCCAATTGGAGGACCTGCTTTCACCTCATCGGCTGCCGTAGAGAGGCACCGGTAGGCCTATCGGCTTAGCCGACAAGCCAGGCCCATCCCAAGCTTGTAATGTCAGTCCACAGGCGCCGAGCTACACCGAATTGCCAAACCGATACTTGCCGAGCCTTGCTGCGGGTCAAATCGGGCCGGGGCTACTTCCATGTCCGCACTGGTGAGCCGGAAAGCACAGAAAGGGAATGAATTGGAATTCAGTGAGATAGCTTCAAGGGTGACTTTAGGGGTAGTTGTCGTCGCGGTCTCCACTTCGGCCGTCGCTCCTGCTTCCACGGCGACCGTCTCCCGTGAGGCACTGTCGGCCGTCGCTCCTGCTTCCACGGCAACCGTCTCCCATGAGAAACGGAACATAAAATTCACATCCCGGCGACTCAAGGGCGGGTCAATTGAATGCGCGTCCGAAAACCCCGGACTGGCAATTTCTCTCACTCGAGACATAGCGAAGTCGCTGGAAAATCGCGCCAGTCGAGCCTCGGTGGTGCTGTATGACCGAACCACCCATACCTCCTGCACGTATCGCGCGGACAAGCACTATGACTCTGCGAGCACAGTCAAGCCAATAATATTGGGGGCTCTGCTCCTGGACAGAGGCGTCCACCTGTCCGAGGATGAGCAGGACCTGGCCAGGCAGATGATCGTAAGCTCGGACAACGACGCGACGTACGCCCTGTGGGACAGCGTGGGCCCCGAAAATATCCAGAATTTCCTGGACGAGGCCGGAATGAAGAACACCATCCTCGACGAAGCAGGCTTCATGGGCCTGACTCAGGTCACTGCAAGGGACCAGGCCAAACTGCTCGAGCTGCTCACCGGTAAGGACAACTCGGTCCTGAACGCCGAAGAGCGCACCTACCTCCTGGGCCTCATGCGTGATGTGCAGAAGGATCAGCGGTGGGGAACGCCCGCCGGGGCTCCTTCGGACGCTGCCGTACAGGTCAAGAACGGGTGGCTTCAGCGTTCCCAGAACAGGCTCAAGGACCCCTGGGACCGCGGAGACTGGAAGGTCAACAGCATGAGTGCGGTCACCGGCCATGCCTACGACTACGGCCTCGTCGTCCTCACCGAAAACAACAGGGTCCCTGAAGACGAGTTGCCGGAGGTGGGGTGGGACTACGGCACGGATACGGTTGAGGGCGTGGCAAAGGCCATCCACCATGACCTCCGGACTCACCCGGCTACCGGCCGTCCCGGCCTCCTGTGAAGGTTGCGCAGTAGTCGGTTCCAGCCGGGTAGCAGATCCAGTGACGAGGGCTGGGTGCGAGGTGGAAGGTCTGGGCGTCCAAGGCCCTGACACGCGTGACAGCAGGCCGATCGAACTTACGAAGCAGATGTCGGCGGTTCAAAACTCTCCGCGTCCACCAGCAGGAAGCACGACAAAGGCCCAGGCCACCGGCAGCAAACCGGGCGCTTGGGCCTTGATCGTTTCTCCGCCCTTCCGGCGGGGGAGTGGCGTCGTGCCGCTTACGTGCCGGATCCGTGCCCCACCTGCGGGAGATACATGCGTCACCTAGGGTTTGTCCCTGATGCCCGCAACGAGGTCGCTCGCCTACCGTCGTGAGTAGTGCTGATCTTCCGGTCAGCCGATCCATCGCACCGAACTCGTGCGTGACGGAGGCTTGATGAAGGCGATCGTCCAGGACCGGTACGGCTCACCTGACGTTCTGGAGCTCAGGGAGGTCGACAAGCCGGTGGTCGCCGGCCACGAGGTGCTGGTACGGGTCCATGCGGCGGCGGTCAACGCGCGCGACTGGCACGTCATGCGGGGCGACCCGTACATGGCGCGCCTGGTGCTCGGGTTCGGCAGGCCGAAGGCGAAGATCCGGGGCACGGACTTCGCGGGTCAGGTGGAAGCGGTTGGCAAGGACGTGAAACGGTTCCGTCCCGGCGACGAGGTATTCGGCGAAGCCGACGGAGCATTTGCCGAGTACGTGTGTGCCTCGGACGACGTGGTGGAGCCGAAACCGGCCAACCTGACGTTCGAGCAGGCGGCCGTGGTGCCGCTGGCGGGGAACACCGCCCTCATGGGCCTTCGTGATCTGGGGGGAGTGCAGCCGGGACAGAAGGTCCTGGTCAATGGCGCGTCAGGTGGTGTGGGGACCTTCGCCGTGCAGATCGCCAAGTCGTTCGGCGCGGAGGTGACCGGCGTGTGCAGTACGAGAAACGTGGACCTGGTCCGGTCGCTCGGCGCGGACCACGTCATCGACTACACCGGGGAAGACTTCACCCGGAGCGGACGGCGGTACGACGTCGTTCTGGACCTGGTGGGGAACCGTTCGTTGGCCGAGTGCCGGCGCGCGCTGACACCCGCGGGGACGCTCGTTCTGTCCGGTGGGGGCGTGTCCGACGGCGGCAGTCTTGTCGGGCCGATGGGTCTCATCCTCAGGGGGCAGGCGCTGTCACGTTTCGTCCGCCAACGGCTGCTCGTACTCACGGCGACGCCGAGCAAGGAGAACCTGGCGGCGCTGAGGGAACTCGCCGAGTCCGGGAAGGTTACCCCGGTCATTGACCGGACCTACCCGCTGAGCGAGGTACCCGAGGCCATCCGGTACCTCGAAGTGGAGCACGCGCGCGCGAAAGTCGTCATCACTGTGTGACGGTCCGCTGAGGCCCAGCTCCTGGCGCCTCTACCACTGTGACCAACCACAGCGCCCAACCAGCACATGGCCGATGCCGAGGCCTGGCGGCCTTCGACATCCGGATAGACGGTCCGGATCGCCGCCCGGCTCGGAGCGGGGCACTCCGGAAAGTGGCCTGCTCACACGGATGGTCTGCGCCGCCTTGCCGCTTCGCGGTTGCCCCGCACGATCCGCGTCACCGGGTGGTGCTCGCCCAGGACCCGAACACAATCGGCGTACGCCTCGTCGTACAACGGAATGGCCCGCTTCACCTCACCCGCCGCGCGATACGCATCAGCGAGATAGCTGCGCGCGATCAGCGCGTCCGCATGATCCTCGCCCAGCACCCGTATGCAGTCGGCGAGGACCTGCTCGCCCAGCGGAACGGCCCGCCGCGCATCACCCGCTGCCCGGCATGCGAAGGCGAGGCCGAGCCGCGCGTCGAGCGTTCCCTGATGGTCCTCACCCAGCAGCCTGAGGCAGTCGGCAAGGACCCGCTCGAACAACGCGACCGCCCGCCCCGCATCGCCTGCCGCCCGATACGCGTCGGCGAGATAGCCACGCAAGGTGAGTGTCTGCAGATGGTCCTCGCCGAGCGCGCGGATACAACCGGCCAGTGCCCGCTCGCCCTGCTTGATCGCCCGTCCCGCGTCACCCGCCGTCCGGTACGCCTCGGCAAGATGCCCCTGCGTCATGAGCGTGTCCGGATGGTCCTCCCCAAGTACCCGGACACAGGCGGCCTGAGCCCGCCGGAGCCACTCGATGGCCCGCTTCACCGCGCCTTGATCGAGCTGGAACCACCCCATGTCGTTAAGAACGCGGGCCGTCTCGGCGATGTCGGTGTCGGCAGGAGCATGTTCGGCGAGCGCGTCGGCATGGGGCAGCAGCAACCGCCACGTGGACCAGGAAGCGGGTTCCTCGGGGTCGTCCGGAAGTGCCGCACAGAGGGCCGCGGCAGCCACGGCACGGGCCTCGGCGATATCGTCGGCATGGCGGTACGGGTCGTCCGGGGCAGGGGTACGGGCGACCGCCTGCACAAGTCGGTGCAGGGTCAGGGCGTCGCCATCCAGAGTGATCATGCTGTGGGCCGCGAGGCGACCGAGCGCGCGCCTGACGGCGGGCGCGGGGCCGAGGCCGGCGAGCAGTCCGCGCGGAATGCCGTTCGGGGCCAGCCAGGCCACCACCCGGAGAATCCGCCCGGTGAGCGGGTCGTCCGCGAGACGATCCAGGGTCACCCGCCAAGTCCTGGCGATGGTACGCCTGTTGTCGCCACCCTCCGCCGTGACCGCATAGAGGTCGGCCGGGTGCTGGGCGAGCAGGCCGAGATACGCACGGGGAGACGTACCGGTCTCCGCGCAGTACGCCGCCGCCTGCTCGACGGCCAGGGGCAGATGCCCCAGTTCGGCGCAGAGCGCGTCCACGCCATCGGTGTCGCGCGGCCGGTCGTGGCAGAGAATCCGGGTGAACAACGCAACGGCTTCGGCATGCTTGAGCACGTCCAGAGCCAACGGACGGGCGATACCGTGCCAGCCCGTGGCACGCCGGCTGGTGATGAGTAATCGACCTGTGGTGGCACGGGCGAGCAGGGGCTTGATGTCGACCGGCTCGGACACGTTGTCCAGGATCAGAAGCCATCCGTCGTTGGCCGTGAGCCACTGCAACGCCCGCTCCCGCAGTGCCTCCTGCGGCAGGACGTCGGTCAAAACCGGCTGGAAGGCCGCTGCGAAGGCGGCGAGCCCGGCGTCCACATCGGCCTGGCTCTCGGCCGTGATCCACCACACCGGGTTGTGGTCACCGACCCGGTTCGCCGCCCATTGCGCTGCGAGCGTGGACTTGCCGATGCCGCCAAGACCGTGCAGCGCGTGCACGACGACGCCGCGCTCGCCGGTGAATGCCCCGTCCAGCAGGGCGAGTTCACGCTCGCGTCCGACGAACAGCTCCGAACGCCCCGGCAGATTCACCAGCCCGGGCGGGCACTCCACCGGGGCGAACGCCTCCGGCGGCAGTACGGTCACACGCTCGGCCTGGGTGACGTGGTCACCGGTTGCCACCTGGCGGATGCCGCCGCCCGCCGCGATCGAACGGTCGCCGGACGCCTCCGCCGACGTACTCACGCGTCACCTGTCGTTACGTTGCTGATGCCACCGCCCGCGGCGACGGACCTGTGACCCGACGCGACGGCCCCGCCACCTGGAACCGGTGGCGTCGGCTGCGGTGCCGGCGGTGCCGGCGGTGCCACCTGCGGGTGCCTGTACAGGGCGTGGACGGTGAGCGCCAGGCCGATCAGCGTTCCGATCCCCCCGGCCACGCCGACCGGCGGATCCACCGTACCGAGGTCCGCCGCCGCCGTGGCGAGTGCGGCCGCGCCCGCGACGCAGAGGACAAAGCCCGCCCACATCAAGGCCTTTGAGTGTGCTGCTGCCATGGGGCCATCATCGGGTGTGGACCACCGCATACGTGGTGAAGTCGGCCCAAGCCGTTACGGGAACTTGAAGTTGTGGACCGTTCGACGACGACGCCCGACCGGTCGAGAATCCGGGCCGCCCGACCGGGAGGCCTCGAGCCTGGCCGCATGGCGGCCGAACGGCCGGGGAGCCCGATCGAACTTGCAGGCAGCTGTCGGCAGTTGGAAACCGTCCGCGCCCACACACCTGACCGGCCGGGTCGCCACAATGGCGGCCCGGCTGGTTCCGTGCGCGCACTAGCGGGCCGCCGTCACGAGCTCCTTCAGCTGATCGGCGAGGCCGGCACTCGGCTGTGGGATCGAGCCGAAGTCGTCGAGCTCGTCCACATCCAGGTGGTCGACCGTGTCCTTGACCGCGTGGTCGGGGACGAACGAGTCGTCGTCCGCCGTCGCCTCGAAGCGCATGGTGATGCCGGCCGCAGGGGCCTCTGGGTCGATGGCTTCGTGCGGCACCGGTTCGTACTGGTCCGTGTTCTCCAGGCCGGGGATCTGGCTGGCCCAGTGCTGGGCGTCACGTAGTTCACCGCGGCGCAGGTGCAGCAGATAAAGGCACAGCGCGCCGGTCGAGTTGCCGGCGCCGGCGGCGAACTGCCACCAGAACTGGGCTCCTTGCTCGGCGTCGGCCAGGTCCAGCAGACAGGCGAACGCGAGTGCGCCGCCGGGGTCTCGATCGTCCTCGAAGCGGGCGATGTAGCCGGCCGCTTCGTCATTGGTGATGACGTTCTGGGACAGGGACCACAGCTTGTGCTGCGCCTGCTCGTGGAGTGTTGTGGGGGGACGGTTCCGGGTGGGCCCAGCTTCGGAGAACAGCTGCATCCAGCGGGCCTCGGTGAGGTCCTGGGCCAGCCGCTGCCGGGACGCTTCCAATTGGGACGCCGAGTACTCGCCCTCGAAGACCCTGGCTCGGGAGAGGGCCTCTTCGATGCTGCGCGGCGCGCGTGGCATCTGTCCATCACTCCTCATCGTCGATGTCCACTTCGATGTCCAGGCCCAATTCAGCTGACAGCCGGCGCTTGGCGCTGCAACGCAGGGTCCGAACGGTGGCCGGGGCAATGCCCATCATCGCGGCGGTGTGTGGTCGTGTAGTCCAGCGCGTAGCGCAGGAGCATCACATCAAACTGTCGCTCAGGCAGGTGGGTCATGGCCTTGTAAAGGCCGATGCTGTTCTCAAGTTCGTCGACCTGTGCACGGAACTGTTCGCGGAACGTGCTCAGTACGGCGTCGTTCGCGGCGCGTACGGCGCGGGCGAAAGCCATGGTCTCGGGACCGGCCGGCGGCCGGCCGGTCACCATCAGCTCAGTTGCCACGCGGGCCTTGTGCAGCGCCCAGGCGTGGGCCTCGACTCGGCCCTGTTGGGTGAAGTGCAGCCAGTTGAACGCCAGGTACAGGAAGGTGCCGTGCACCAATTCGTCGGCTGCGGCCGGGTCTCCGAGCTGGATGCGGGCGTACTCGAAGTACGGCTGGTGATATTGGGCGTGGAACGCCCGGAATGGCAGCGGCATTGCGTTGATCAGTCCCTGCATCGCCCGCTTGTTGGCGTCCTCCAGATGCTCGTCGTTCATTGGTGGTCTCCCTCGTCCAGCCCGGGGACGTGGGGGCGTGCCGCGGGAGGGGTGGGGTGGTGCCGTTCCATCAGGGTTGCTGCTCCGACCCGGACACCGGCGCCCAGCAGGCGCCGCATGAGGGTCCGCACGTCCGGCGCGTACGCACGCGCGGCGGCGGCCAAGGCCAGCAGGAGGCCGGCATCGTCCGGGGTGGTGCCGTTCCATCAGGGTTGCTGCTCCGACCCGGACACCGGCGCCCAGCAGGCGCCGCATGAGGGTCCGCACGTCCGGCGCGTACGCACGCGCGGCGGCGGCCAAGGCCAGCAGGAGGCCGGCATCGTCGAGCTTCACTGTTGTGGTCGTCCTTATCGTTGCTGTCCAGTCGGCACTGAGGTCTCCCCGCGACCCCCCTCTCGGTGCCTGGAGCGTCGTTGCTCGTGCGGTCAGCAAAGCGGGTCGGAGTGCCGAAACGTGTAGGCGTCTGACGACGAATTTTCAGCGGAAAGTGACCGTCCGGTTACTGCAAACCTGCACGGGTGTTCGCGATGGTCACTCGCCAGGGCGCGCCACCCTGCGCTGACCGTGCGCCATGCTCGGCTACCTGCAGGGGCGTGTGAGGGGGCGCCGGAAAAGCAGCGGGGCGATCACTCTTTGCGCAAACCGTGGGCAGCGATCCGACTGCCTGGCATGTGATGGACAGCACACTGCTGCATATGAACCCGGCATGCCCACCTTCCGTATGAGGTCGATGCGGCGAAGGCGAGCATGAACTGGCCCGTGTGTCAGGAGGATCTGACGCGGCCCTGGCGCGGGGAGTGGCAACGCGGGCACCAGTAGCCCTCGCCCCGGGCTGCTGAGTGCGGGCATGCGCCGTGCAGGATGCCGCGCTGCGGGTGCTTGCCGAGCACAACCGCATACCTGCCATGCCAGGGCAGGACCCGGAACCGTGTGTCGGGATCTACGCACAGGTGCTGCGGCGCGGCCGGGTCCAGCCGGGTGACGCCGTCCGCGTCTGATCTCGCGACAGCAGTGGCCCGGTCCTGGCGGCGTCCGCACGCCAGGACCGGGCCGGACTCGTCGAGCGTTGCCTAGCACGGGATGACGTGCCAGACCGGAGCCCAGTCGTAGTGGCTGCTGTAGGAGTAGGCGCCGGGGGTCGTGTAGATGGTGTTGTAGTTGCGGTCCAGGAACCTGGCCCTGGTGCCCGGGGTCTGGTTGTTGATCCAGGAGCCGGGGTAGTTCCAGTTCGACAGGTCGTACGTCTGGCACTTCCACAGGTTGAACTGCGTACCGGTGTAGTTGGTGCCGGTGTACATGCAGAAGTTCTCGTACGGACAGGCCCTGGCACTCTTCGCGCCGGTCAGGTCGCGGGCCTGGCGTTCTCCGGGCAGAGCGACCACGATCTCGCCCTTGCCCGGCAGCGCGATCTCGTTGGCGGCGACCTGTGTCCCGCCCTGGGCGGCGAGGTAGCCGTCGACTGTCGTCTGCAGTTGCTTTGCCTCGGCGCCGGTCAGCCCCGCGTGCTTCGCCTGGGCGGCGAATTCCTGGCCTGTGGCGGAGGAGGCGTCGGTGGCGCCCGTTGCGGCGGTGGCCGGACCGGTGAGGCCGATCACCGTTGCTGCGATGAGAGCCAGGACCGTGAACAGTGAAGCGGTCGGCTTGCGCAATGCCATGTGACTTCCCCCAGCGGATCCTCGAGCTGATGCCCGCGCGCTCTTGCGGCGGGCATGCCAACGAGTTTTCAGGCGGGCGGGAGAACCGGGCAACCGCTTCCTCCTTAGATGTCTAGAAGACGCCATAGGTGGCATTAGTAGCTCAACAGGCTGGAATGCACCTTGTGTTGGTACCGCCCGGCGGTCGTGGAGGGGGCTGGGGGGAATTTCTGCGGACTCCTCGCGGGTTGGGCTCCGATGAGTGTTGGTGATCACCGGGGAGGGTCAATGACCGAGGCGTTCGAAGTACCCGACGTGTCCGAGGTGTCCGAGGCAGGAGTGCAGGGGACCGTCGCGGACGGATTCGAGGGCGTACGGGAGGAATTCGACGCCGTACTCGCCGAAGGGCTAACCACCTCCGGCGCGCAGCTCACGGCGTATCTGAACGGGCGACAGGTCGTCGATCTGTGGGCCGGGGACGGTATGGCGGGCGATTCGCTCACCGGCGTCTTCTCTGTCAGCAAGGGCGCGGCGCACCTGGTCGTCGCGCTGCTCGTGCAGGACGGTGTGCTTGAACTCGACCGCGAAGTCGCCCACTACTGGCCGGAGTTCGCGGCCGAAGAGAAGGGCCGGATCACCCTGCGGCAGCTGCTCTCGCACAGCGCCGGGGTGATCGGAGTCGAGGGCGGCTTCAGCACGGCGGAGCTGGCCGACGACCGGGTTCTCGCCGAACGGCTCGCGGGGCAGCGTCCGTTCTGGGAGCCGGGCACGGCGTACGGCTACCACGCCCTTGTGATCGGGGCCCTCACCGGCGAGGTGGTGCGCCGGGTCGCCGGGCGGTCGATCCAGGAGCTGTTCGAGGAGCGGATCAGGGCTCCGTACGGGCTGGACTTCCACCTCGGTCTGCCCGAGGCGCTCGAATCGCGTTACCTGGAGGTGCTGCCGATGCAGCCCACGCCGGAGCAGCGCGCCGAACTGGAAGGCAATTTGCCGGATCCCAAGAGCCTTGCTGCGATCGCCTTCAACTCCCACGCCGAGCCGCCCACGGACCTGCTGGACTTCATCAACACGCGTGCCGTGCGCGAGCTTGGCCAGGCCTCGGCCGGCGGCGTCGGGAACGCGCGCGGGGTGGCGGCGATGTACGCGGCGGCGATCAACGAGATCGACGGCCGGGCGCCGCTGCTCACGCCGGAGACGATCGCGGAGTTCGCCCGGCTGCACACGGTGGGCGCCGACGTGGTCACGGGGGAAGCGGAACACTTCGGCCTCGGCTTCCAGGCGTTGGGGATGCGGTACCCGTTCCTGGGCGCGAACGCGTTCGGCCACAGCGGCGCGGCGGGGGCCCAGGCGTTCGCCGATCCGGGCAGTGGGGTCGCGTTCGGCTACGTCCGGCGCCGGTTCGCCTTCCCGGGCGGCGCGGCCCCGGAGAACGAGCGGCTGGCGGCGGCGGTCGTGCGGGCCGCGGCGGGGGTGTAGGCAGCGGGGCGTCCCGCGGCAGCGGGCGGGGCCGCACTCGCAGAGCGCGGTCCCGCCCGCTGCCGCAGGTCAGCGTGCGGCTACGCCGTCTCCGCAGGTCAGCGTGCGGTCGCGCCCGTTTCCGGCGGCAATGTCAGACCCGCGAGGCACACTGAATACATGTGCCGCAGCATTAAGACTCTCCGCCCGCCCGTCCTCCCCGAAGAGGCCACCGAGGACGACATCCACGCCGCCGCCCTGCAGTACGTACGCAAGGTGTCCGGTTTCCGTGCCCCCGCCGCGCACAATCGCGAAGTCTTCGAGCAGGCCGTCGACGAGATAGCCGAGGCGACCCGCAAGCTGCTCGACGGGCTCGAAGTGCGTGGGTCCGGTGGGTCCGGCGGGGCCGCTAAGAGGCCGGTTCGTGAGCCGGCGTCTGTGTCGGGCGCCGCATGACGTAGGCCGCCAGCGCGCCCGCCGCGAACAGCGCGAGGACCGAGATGGCCGCGCCGATCCAGCTTGCGCCCAGCCATGCGCCGCCGAAGTAGCCGAGGCCCACGCTGTAGCCCGCCCAGGCCACGCCCGCCAGGGCCGACCAGGGCAGGAACTCCTTCACTTTGCGATGTGCCGCGCCCGCGCCCAGGGAGACGACCGAGCGGCCGGCCGGGGCGAAGCGTGCGATCACGACAAGCGCGCCGCCGCCGCGGCTGAGGGCCGTGCCAAGACGTTCCTGCGCGCTGGTCAGCTTGCGCGAGCGGGCGATCGCCCGGTCCAGGCGGTCACCGCCGCGCCAGGCCAGGCGGTAAGCCACGAGGTCGCCGAGCACGGACGCGGTGGCCGCGCACAGGATCAGGACGAGGAGCGAGGGCACTTCTTGCGGGACCCGGCCGGCCGCGGCCTCGACGGACGCGGTGGCCGTGGCGGTGGTAGAGCCCGCCGCGGCCGCGGTCGCCGCCGTGATCACCAGGACTCCGCTGGGCAGCACGGGCAGGAAGACGTCGAGAAGTACGGAAAGGGCCACCACCGCGTAGATCCATGGGCTGCCGGTCAGCGACCCCACACTCTCGAGCACCCGAACTCCCCGGTTCGTAAAATACGCCGCGACGTCGCAGGGGAGCGGCAGGGGCGGCAGTACAGCTGTACAGCGTACGCCTGAGGTTTACCTCGAGATCGCCAGGGGTCGAAGTTGTTGTACGCCTCACTGCCACCCGGGCGGACGCGGGATGCACGAAGCGCCCGGTCCCTCGTCGTACGGGGCCGGGCGTCCTACGTACTGATGGACCGTCAGGCCGACGCGGTCGGGTCGGCGCGGTCAGGCGGGGACCGTTGGGCGGGGACCGTCAGGTCGCGACCGCCGTGGTCTGCTCCTTGCGCTCCTCGTCCGTCGGCCGGCTCTCGCCGCGCGGGGCGAACACCCGGTCCAGCGCGAGTGCGCCCGGTCCGGTGAAGACCAGCAGCAGGAAGGCCCAGCAGTAGAGCGCGGAGCCCTCGCCGCTGTTCTGCAGCGGGAAGAGTCCCTTGGGCTGGTGGACCGTGAAGTACGCGTACGCCATAGAGCCCGACGCGATGAGCGCGGCGGCACGGGTGCCCAGGCCGAGCAGCACCAGGGTGCCGCCGACCAGTTCGATCACCGCGGCGTACCAACCGGGCCAGGTGCCGGCCGGGATGGTGCCGCCGCCGCCCGCCGCGCCGCCGAGCACGCCGAACAGTGCGGCGGCGCCGTGGCAGGCGAAGAGCAGGCCGACGACGATCCGGAACAGGCTGAGGGCGTACGGCTGGGCCTTGTTCAGACGGCCGGACAGTGAGGGGGAGGGGTTGGGCATGGGGACTCCTTCGGTCTGGGGACGTGAACCGATGAGGGAGGCCCCAGGTTAGGCGGGCCTAATCAATACTTGCAAGTTCAACAGTTGCTCGCCGACCGATTTTCGCCACGGATTCCGCTTCTGTGTTCCTGCGTGACGCTCCGAGGGTGCGCAGGGCGGCGCGCGCCACGGCGTCCGCGTCCGAGAGCGTCACCGAGTCCACACCCGGCCTGGCCCCGGCCGCGGTCACCCAGTGCACGCCCTCGGTGGGCACCCCGATCGCGAAGCTCCGTGGGTGCGGGCGGCCCTGACGGTTTATCAAACGGTACGGGCGCTGCGTTACGTCCAGCCCTCCGGTTTCGTAACCGTCGATCGTGTGCGGCCGGCACTGGCCCGTCTTCAACAGCCGCCCCAGCAGCTCGTCGCAGGTCCGCCTGAGGTCCGGTTCCGGCAGCCGCGCCTCGATCAGCGTCGTCGCCGTGACGAAGGATCCGGGCACATCCGGCGACTCGGCGGTGAAGGCTCCGTCCAGGACCTCGTCGGACATCCCGATGGTGGTGCGCGGGCCGATCACGTCCAGTACGCCCGCCTCGATCAGGGCCGTCATCTCCTCGATGCGGCGACGCGGCGGGCCGATGGAGAGGAACGCGTTCAGCGGGGTGTACCAGCGGTCCAGGTGGTCGCGGCGGGAGCTGCCGGAGAGGCCGGCGTGGTCCACGATCAGGCGCAGCTCGTTGCGGAGATCGCGCAGTACGTCGAGGGCGGCCTTCAGCGGGCCCTCGACATTGCCGAGCGCGGCCGCGGCGGCGTCCTGGCGCAGATGGGCGAGGAGCCAGGCGCGGTGCTCGGCGGGGGAGGCGAAGCGCTCGTCGGCGTACGGACGCGAAATCCGGTCCCAGGACCAGCGGTCCCGGTGCGTGATGTCGAACTCGTCGAGTACGGCGGTCTCCTGGGGGCTGCCGTGGGGGGCGTCGAGGTAGCGGGCCCGGAAGCCGCGGAGGGCGAGGCCGTCGGGTCCGGAGCTGGGTCCGGGTCCGGAGCTGGGTCCGGGTCCGGGGCTGGGTCCGGGGGCGCGTTCGGGTTCGGGGCCGTGTTCGGGTTGGGGTTCGCGTGCCGCGAGCAGCGCCTCGTAGTGCACCGTCTCCACTTCCTTCGCCACGAGCGGCCATATCTCGGTGAGGAAGTCCGGCGGGTCGCCCTCGTCCGCGCGCTTGCGGAAGACGGTGATCACGTCGGGCGTGAGCACCAGCGGCTCGTGCCGCCCGAACGAGCCCTTCGCGTTGTCGCCGCGCGCCTGGTAGGGGACGCCGCGCCGAGATCCCGCGTGGAGCCGCGGTTCGCGGCCGGAGGGGGCGTAGGTGAGCGCACCGTCGTCACCGCGTACGAACGCACCGCCGCGGCCGGTCGTCAACAGCGCCATGTGGTCGAAGAAGTTGAGACCGAGGCCGCGCAGCAGGACCGATTCTCCCGGGGCTATGGGGGAGAGGTCGAGGTCCGCGGGGTTGGCGGGCCCGAAGTAGCGCAGGCGGGGGTGGCGGGCGGCGTACTCGGCGAGGTGCGCCTGGGTCTGCCGGGAGACGACGGGCAGATGCCCCTGCGCGAGGATCACGGCGGAGAGCCCGGTGATGGTGGCGCCGTCATCGAGGGTGAGGGTCTGGAGCGGGGCGGTGGCCGCGTACGCGTCCGGTCCGGTGGCCGTGAGCTCGTCGAGTGCGGTAGCCGCGGGCGCGTCCGTTCCGGCGCCCCCGGGTGCGGTGGCGTCGCCCGCGGTACGGGGTTGGGGCACTGTGCCGCGGGCGCCCGCCCGCGTCCCGGCTGCCGTGGCCTGCGCCTCCGGCCGGGTCCGCGCGGCTGCCGCCGGCGCCCCGTCCGCCGCAGCCTGCTCCCGGTCGTCCTCAAGCCGTACCGCCCGTGCCCTGTGTACCTCCACCGTCACCGACTCCGGGGCCGACGCCACAGACCTGCTGAATGCCCATTCCAGGTAGCGGCCGTAGCACGCCCGCGTCGGATAGTCGTCCGGGTCGAGCTTCTCCCCGGCGATCCCCGTCGCCCACTCGTACAGGGTCGGGCCCGGGAGGATCGGGCCCTCGCAGGCAACGCTGTCGTCCGTGAACAGCGTGACCTGCGACGCCACCGTGTTCATCAGAAGCTCCGCGGACTGGTCCGTGCGCCAGACGCGGCCCGGGCCCGGGGGCGCCGGGTCGACGAGGTGGATCGTCAGCGGCGTGTCCGGGGTCAGTTCGGGGGCCGACGCGCAGAGCCGTTCGAGCACGGAGGTGCCGCGCGGGCCCGCGCCGACGACCGCAATGGCGCGGGCAGCGGCGGGGGCTCCGGTGGGCGAAGCTGCGGACCATGCGTCGCGTACGTCGGACAAAGCGGTGACTCCCGGGGCATGGGGGGCTGCATGGAAGCTGAGCGTCCGGGTCATCATGCCGGGGGTGCGCCGGGAGTCGAACCCCTGGGGTCGAGGATCATCCTCCGCTGTGGGAAGGATCACGGCTCGCAGTCAGCTCCCGCTCGTCCGCCGCCACCAGCCGCGCGCGAGCGTCGGCACCCGCCCCGACCACCTGCGCCTGGTCCAGCCGCAGGTTCGCCGAACGGCCCCGCAGCATCAACGTCATCAGCTGATTGCCGAACCAAGGACCGCCCGTGCGTCCCCAGTTCACCGCCGACCTGCGCACGCGGCCATGGCGGGCCAGCGCATGGCCGAGCCGCCGGCCGACCCGGCTCCAGCCGAAGGTGAATCCGAGCTGTATCGAGCGCGGGATGGAGTTGTGCACGGGCGAGCAGGTCAGCTGCAGCACCCGGGAGTCGGGCTGCGCGGCGTCCGGCCACTCGGGCTCGGCGACGTACGCATGGTGCACATCGCCCGACAGTACGCATACCGTCGCCGGCGCGTCCTCCCCGCTGCCGACCTCCGCGATCAGGGCCGCCAGCTTCTCGAAAGAGGCGGGGAAGGCCGCCCAGTGCTCCAAGTCGGCCCGTCTGCGCAGGTTCTCGCCGAACCGCGCCCATCTCTCGCCTCGCTCACCGCGGCACAGCGCGGCGTTCCAGCTCTCCGCGTCGTGGATCAGCGGCGGCAGCAGCCACGGCAGCGAGGTGCCGATGAGCAGGTGGTCGTACGACCCCCGCCCGGCCAGCGCCTGGTCGCGCAGCCAGCGGGCCTCGTCCTGGTCCAGCATCGACCGCCGCTGCTCTTCCAGGACGCGGCCCGCGCGCGTGTCCACCATCAGCAGCCTGGTCCGGCCGAAGTCGCGGCGGTAACTCCAGCGCACACAGGCCGGGTCGGTGTCGGCCTCCTCCGCGAAGCGCCTGAGCCGGTCGGTCCCGTCGTCAGTCGCCCGTACCGCCGCGTACAGCTCGTCCGACTCCAGCGCCGCCGGGGAGAGATTGCCCAGGTGCTGGTAGACCCAGTACGACATCAGGGCGCTGAGCACCCGCTTCTGCCACCACGGGGTGGTCCGCATCTCCGCCAGCCAGGACGCGCTGGTGTTCCAGTCGTCGATCACGTCGTGGTCGTCGAAGATCATGCAGCTGGGGACGGTGGAGAGCAGCCAGCGCACCTCGGGGTCCAGCCAGGACTCGTCGTAGAGGCGGGTGTACTCCTCGTAGTCCGAGACCTCCGCGCCGGGAGGCTCGCTCAGATCCCTGCGGGTGGCGATCCATTCCTTGGTCGCCTTGGACGTCGCGTCCGCGTACACCTGGTCGCCCAGCAGGAGCAGCACATCGGGCCGTACGGCATCGGGCTCGGCGGCGAGCTTCGCGGCGAGGGTGTCGAGCGCGTCCGGCCCGATCGGGTCGTGCTCGTCGGCGGGCGCGGACGACCAGCGGCACGAGCCGAAGGACACGGTGACGCCGGGGGAGGGGACGTCGGGCATACGGATGGTGCTCGCCGGGAATGGAGAGTCCTCGAGCGGCCAGACCCGGTGGCCGTCGAGCAGCACTTCGTACTCCGTCGCCGTGCCGGGCGTCAGCCCGGTGACGGGGACCAGCGCGTAGTGGTGGCCTTCGATCCGGAATGTCGGCGAAGCACCCTTTGCGCCGTCCGCGCACCGGACCTCGGCCGTGCACGGCCGGTCGGCCTCGACCCAGACGGTCGCGCTCCCGCCGGATTCCCAGTCGACATACCGCAGCAGTGGTCCCAGGCGCAGCCCGGTCATGTGTGCCCTCCTCCGTCGCACCGCACCGTACGGTACGGAACGACAGAGGAGGGGGAACAGGTTCCGGCCGGATCGTGGCCGGAGTGTAAGCGGCTGGTCAGCAGCCGTTCAGTACCGACTGCAGCGCGCTCTTCTCGGCCGAGTCCACGGACAGGTTCCAGTGGTGCTTCACGTGCACCCACATCCGGGCGTACGTGCAGCGGTAGGCGGTCCGCGGCGGCAGCCACTCCGCCGGGTCGAGGTCGCTCTTGGCCTGGTTGACGTTGTCGGTGACGGCGATCAGCTGCGGGCGGGTGAGGTCGTTGGCGAAGGACTGCCGCTGGGCCGTGGTCCAGCTGCTCGCGCCGGAGCGCCAGGCTTCGGCGAGCGCCACGACGTGATCGATGTCCAGGTCGGAGGCGAGGGACCAGGTGGCGCCGTCGTACTCGGAGTACCAAGTGCCGCTGACCGCCGCACAGCTGGAGTCCTGCTGGACGTTCTGGCCGTCGCGCTTGAGGACGACCTCACGGGTGTTGCACGTGCCCGACTGGGTGATCCAGTGCGGGAACTTGTCGCGGCTGTAGCCGGTGGAAGAGCCTTCCGCCGTCACCGTCAGCTGGCCGAGATACGTACGGGCGGTGGCGGCGCTGATCGGGGTGGGCGGGGAGGCCTGCGCGGTGGGGGCGGTGGCGAGCAGACCGGTGGCAGCGAGGGCGGAGGTTGCGGCGAGTACGGCTATACGACGGAAGCGACGCGCGTAGACACCATGCATGCGAACTCCTTTGATGTGGGGGGTACTTGGCCGTTCGGGCGTGGCCATGGTGGCGGCGCCAGGTTTCTTGTGGGTGGGCGCCAGGTAACAGGGTGGCGACATGGGCACGTCACATCAAGTGCTGACGCCCCCGGAACTCCCGAGGTGGCTCTGGACATCCGCAGAAATCCCAATAAATCTCCCGACTGCAAGGGAGCTGACGCCCCGGCACATGGCGTGCGGCGGCGTAGGGTTGCCGGGTGCTGCTGTCGGTCAATGTCACGTTCGGAGTCGTGCTGGCCGTGCTGCTGGCCGTCGCGGCGACGGTGGCAGCCGTCGCTCAGCTGGGACGGGGGCGCGAGATCGCGGTGGCCGGCGTGCGGGCCGCGGTCCAACTCGGGGCCGTCTCCCTGGTGATCGGCTGGGTGGTCCGCTCCGTACCGCTGCTGCTCGCGTTTCTGCTGCTGATGTACGCGGTCGCGGTGCGCACGGCCGGCCGACGCATCACCGCGAACAAGACCTGGTTGTGGGCCTGGCTACCGATCGCCGCGGGCGTCGTGCCCGCCGTCTGTGCCCTGCTGCTCACGGGCATGGTCCCGCTGAAGGGCATCGCGCTGATCCCGGTGACCGGCATCCTCATTGGCGGCGCGCTCACCGCGACCGTGCTCGGCGGGCGGCGGGCCCTGGACGAGCTGAAGCTGCGGCACGGCGAGGTGGAGGCGGGGATGGCGCTCGGGCTGCTCGACCGGGACGCCCGGATGGAGGTGGCGCGCGAGGCCGCGTCCGACGCGCTGCTGCCGGGGCTCGATCAGACCCGGACCGTGGGTCTGGTCACACTGCCGGGCGCGTTCGTCGGGATGCTGCTCGGCGGGGCGTCACCACTGCTGGCGGGCGCGGTGCAGCTGTTTGTACTGGTCGCGCTGATGGCGGTGCAGGCGGTGGCGGTGTCGCTGGTGCTGGAGTTGGTGGCGCGGGGGCGGCTCCACCGCGATCCGGTCTGACGGCCGGGGTGCCGTACCCTCGACGGAGCAGAAGGGGAGTAGCTCTTCGCCGGAACGTCGACATACTGCTGGGCCTCGTTGCCCGGCCGGCGCCCGGAGGCGGACCTTTTCGAGTTTCGAGACCCTGGTTTCGAGACCTCGGTTTCGAGAACTCGGTGAGACCCGCCAGCGAGACCTTCGGCCGCAGTACCCATGTATCCATTCATGGTGCTGCCGTGCCGAAGCGACTCCTGAAACGCTCAGGACTCTCGGCAGGGCCGCGCCCGACCGATTGAGGAACCCCAACCGTGATCAGCTTCACCGTCATGGCGGTCACCTTCGGTGTCGTCTTCCTCGCCGAACTCCCCGACAAGACCGCCCTCGCCGGTCTGATGCTCGGCACCCGCTACCGCGCCTCATACGTCTTCGCGGGTGTCGCCGCCGCCTTCGCCGTCCATGTCACGCTCGCCGTCGCGGCGGGCAGCGTGCTGACCCTGCTGCCGCACCGGCTGGTGCAGGCGGTGGTCGGCCTGCTCTTCCTCGCGGGCGCGCTGATGCTGCTGATGAAGAAGGACGACGGCGAGGAGGAGAAGGTCAAGGCCCCGGCCGACCAGTCCTTCTGGAAGGTCTCCGGGGCGGGCTTCATGCTGATCCTGGTCGCGGAGTTCGGCGATCTGACCCAGATCATGACGGCGAACCTCGCGGCCCGCTACGACAACCCGCTCTCGGTCGGGATCGGTGCGGTGCTGGCGCTGTGGGCGGTGGCGGGGATCGGGATCCTGGGCGGGCGGACGCTGATGAAGTACGTGCCGCTGCGGCTGATTACGAGGGTGGCGGCGGGGGTGATGCTGGCGCTGGCGGGGCTCAGCCTTTATGAGGCGCTGGCGGGGTAGGGCTGCGCGGTGCGGGTGCGGGTGCGGTGCGGGAGCGGCGGGCCTGTTCCCCTACCCTCCCCCTACGCCCTGGCGGGCGTGGGGGGACCCCCACTTCCCGATCTGGGGCTCCGTCCCAGACTCCGCGCCTCAATCCCCCCAGACTTCGTCCGGGGGGACTCCCACGGGGCTGGATTTGCCTGCCCGTCCGGCCGGGACCCGTCGGACGGGCAGGCACTTTTAAGCCCGTCCGGCGATTGAGGACAGCGCCCGAAGGGCGTCCGGGTTCCGGGGCGGAGCCCCGGTTACTTCGTGACGTGGAGGCGGATCGTGCCGTCGGGCGTCGCCTCCACGCGCAGCCCCGTCAGGTCCTGGACGTGGACGTCCGGGGCCAGTGCCGACGCGCGCGGGCCCACCCCCACCACCCGCATCCCCGCCGACCTCGCCGCCTCGATGCCCGCCTCCGAGTCCTCGAAGGCCACGCAGTCCGCCGGGGCGAAGCCCAGCTCCGCCGCGCCCTTGAGGAAGCCCTCCGGGTCCGGCTTGCTCGCGCCGACGCGTTCGGCGGTGACCCGGGTTCGCGGCATCGGCAGGCCGGCCGCGGTCATCCGGGCCTGGGCGAGCGCCTCGTCCGCCGAGGTCACCAGGGCGTGCGGGAGCGCGGCGATCGCCGCCATGAAGGCCGGGGCGCCCGCGACGGGGACGACGCCTTCGGTGTCCCCGGTCTCCTGGGCGAGCATCACGCGGTTGTCGGCGTGGTTCTGCTCCATCGGCCGGTCCGGGAGAAGCGCCGCCATGGTCGCGTACCCCTGTCGGCCGTGGACGACCTTCAGGGCCTCGTCCGGGTCCAGGCCGTGCTCGGCCGCCCAGACGCGCCAGCAGCGCTCCACCACCGCGTCCGAGTTGACGATGGTGCCGTCCATGTCGAGCAGGAGGGCACGGGCGGTCAGGACGGGCGGCGGGACGGTTGCCGGCATCGGCGTACTCCAAGGCGCGGGAGAAGAGAGACAAGGCGGTTCCGCCCGCCGGTCAGGGAGTGCGGGCGGAACCACTTTGTTCAACCACGATACAAAAACAGACCGGTCGGCGCTACCCCAAGCCTGGACTCACGGCTCGCTCGTCTCCGCCTCCAGTGCCCGGCGCGTCTTCGGTCCGTAGACCCCCTTGGGATCACCCTTGACGTTCCGGCTGTCCTGGTACGACCGCACCGCGTCCTCGACCGACTGTCCGTACTGTCCGTCCATCGGGCCCACGTACAGCAGCACCTTGGCCAGCCGCTGCTGGAGCTCCACGACCTCCGGTCCGCTGTCCCCGCTGCGCAGCGTGCCCGCCCCCGGCGCCTGTGGCTCCTCGGACACCGAACCCGTGGCCTGCGCCGTCGAGGGCGGTGGGGCCGACGGGTCTGCGGGTGCGGAGGAGTCCGCGGACGTACTCGCCGAGGACTGCCCCGCCGACGCCGTACCCGACGGCGAGGCCGAGGCGTCGGCGGACGCGGACCCGGATGGCGATGACGTGGGTGTGTCCGGCAGTGCGCTCACGGTCGGCGCGCTCGTCCCCCTGTCCGGCAGGGCCTTCTCGCGCTCGTCGTCCCCGGAGAAGAGCCCTCCGGCGAACGCCGCGGTCCCGGCCACCGTCACCGCCGCCGCGACCACCATGAGCCCCTTGTGCGACTTGTGCGACCGTCGGCGCCCGCGGTGCCGCACCGGGGTGAGGTCCACGGGGTCGAGAGTCTCCGGCTCGTCATGCGGCGCCAGATCCACCGCGTGGCGCGGCGGCAGTGGCAGTGGCAGCGGCACCGTCCCGCCGTCCGGCGCGGGACCGCTCTCGGCCACGTTCCGCAGCGTTACATATGGCCGTACGCGCAGCGGATCGAAATCCTCGACCGCCGCGGCCTCCGCCTCCCGCTCCGCCTGTACCGCGTCCGCGGCCCGCTCCGCGCAGGCGCAGCCGGGCCCGGCTCTGCCCTCGTTATCTCGCGGCGTACCGCATTCAGGACACAGGTGTCCGGTCATTGCTGATTCCCTCCCCTTGCGCTGCGAGCGATTATGCAGCCCCCTCGCGACGCCCAACGGCGCCCGGTCGCCCGGCGCCGCCCGCCCCGCCCGCTCGGCAGGCCGTAACCGGTCACAACGCCCAGGATGGGGAGGAGAGTGATGGAGGGCCGCGTAACCGAGGAGATCGGCATGGCTCAGGAATTGCGCACTCCGGCCGTGAACCCGGCCCCGGACGAGGGCCAGAACCGGCAGGCCGTCCTGGCAGCCATCGGCGCACTGCTCCTCGGCATGCTGCTCGCCGCCCTCGACCAGACCATCGTCTCCACCGCCCTGCCGACCATCGTCAGCGATCTCGGCGGCATGGACCATCTGTCCTGGGTCGTCACCGCGTATCTGCTCGCCTCGACCGCGGCCACCCCCCTGTGGGGCAAGCTCGGCGACCAGTACGGCCGCAAAAAACTCTTCCAGGCCGCCATCGTCATCTTCCTGATCGCCTCCGCGCTGTGCGGCGTCGCCCAGAACATGCCGCAGCTCATCGGCTTCCGCGCGCTCCAAGGCCTGGGCGGCGGCGGCCTCATGGTGCTGTCCATGGCGATCGTCGGCGACATCGTCTCGCCACGCGAACGCGGAAGGTACCAGGGCCTGTTCGGCGCGGTCTTCGGCACGACCAGCATCCTCGGCCCGCTGCTCGGCGGCTTCTTCACCGAACACCTCAGCTGGCGCTGGGTGTTCTACATCAACCTCCCCATCGGCCTCGTCGCGCTGCTCGTCATCGCCGCCGTACTGCACATCCCGGCCCGCCCGACCCGGCACACCATCGACTACCTCGGCACATTCCTCATCGCCTCCGTCGCCACCTGCCTGGTCCTCGTCGCCTCCCTCGGCGGCACCACCTGGGCCTGGGGATCGGCGCAGATCATCGGCCTCGCCGTACTCGGCGCCGTACTCCTCGTCGTTTTCGTGTACGTCGAGCAGCGCGCCGCCGAACCGGTGCTGCCGCTCAAGCTGTTCCGGATCCGCACCTTCACGCTCGTCGCCGTCATCAGCTTCGTCGTCGGCTTCGCGATGTTCGGTGCGATGACCTATCTGCCGACGTTCCTACAGGTCGTGCACGGCATCTCACCGACCTTGTCCGGTGTGCACATGCTGCCCATGGTGCTCGGCCTGCTGCTGACCTCGACCTTGTCGGGCCAGTTCGTCAGCCGCACCGGACGCTGGAAGGTCTTCCCCATCGCGGGCACCGGCATCACCGCCGTGGGCCTGCTGCTGCTCCACCGGCTCGACGAGACCAGCTCCACCGGAGAGATGAGCGCGTACTTCTTCGTCTTCGGCGCCGGTCTCGGCCTGGTCATGCAGGTGCTCGTACTCGTCGTCCAGAACGCCGTCAGCTACGAGGACCTGGGCGTCGCCACTTCCGGCGCGACCTTCTTCCGTTCCATCGGGGCCGCGTTCGGCGTCGCCATCTTCGGCTCGATCTTCACCAACCGGCTGGAGCACATGCTGGCCGAAGCGCTCGCCGGACGGTCCGTGCCCTCCGGCGTCGGTCCCGGGCAGCTGGCCGCCGACTCGCGCTTGATCGCCGAACTGCCGCCCGCGCTGCGCCCGCCGGTGCTCCACGCGTACTCGGCGTCCATCACCGACGTCTTCCTGTACGCCGTGCCCGTGGTCGTCGTGGCGTTCCTCGTCTCCTGTTTCCTCAAGGAGGACAAGCTGCGCGGCTCGGTCACCGCGCCTGATCCCACCGAGACCCTGGCCTCCAACCCGGTCCACCGCTCCTCCCACGAGGAGGTGGCGCGGGCCCTGTCGGTACTCGGCTCGCGCGAGGGCCGGCGCAAGATCTACGAGAAGATCACCGAAAGGGCGGGGTACGACCTGCTGCCCGCGGCCAGTTGGCTGCTGCTGCGCATCCGCCGCCACGGCATCGTCGAGCCCGCCCTGCTCGCCGACTCCACGCTCGTGCCGCTGCGCGTCATCACCGAGGCCGGCCGCCAGCTGGAGGAACGCGGCCTCGCCCGCCGCGAGGGCCTGGATCTGATGCTCACCGACCGGGGCATGGAGACGGCCGTACGGCTGGCGAAGGCCCGCGAAGACTCGCTCGCGGAACTGCTCGGCGACTGGTGGGGCCCGGAGCGGCCGACCAATCTGGTGCAACTGGTCCGGGAGTTGACCGCGGAGCTGTGCGGCTCGGACCAGGAGCGGCCGAACGGCCCGCAGCCCAGGCGCGACCACTCGGCCTGAACTCGGCCTGGACTCGGCCCGAACTCCGCCCTGCCGCCTCACAGCTCCTTGCCGTACCAGATTTCCATGTACGGACCCGAGCAGTACGCCGGGATCTCGGCGTAGCCGTGCCGGACGTACAGGGTGCGTGCCTCGATCAGATCGAGCCGCGTATTGAGAACCATGCGCCGCGCGCCGAGCCCGCGCGCCTCGTCCTCCAGGGTCCGCAGCAGCAGCGCGGCGCCCTCCTTGCCGCGGAAGGCCGGCCGCAGAAACACCCGCGTGAGCTCGGCGCGCTCGGCGTCCAGCAGCAGGATGCCGCCGCAGGCCGCGGCCTTGCCGCCGTACCGTCCGACGACGAACTGGCCGGTGGGCGGCGTGAGTTGCCCGACGCCGTCCCCGGTGAGCCCCTCGTCGATCTCCCGGGGGGTCGCGGGCCGCTTCCAGTAGCGGCTCGCGACCTCGTCGTAGTAGTCACGCCGCAGGGCACTCGCGTCGGGGGAGTCGAAGGCCTCGGGGGCCAGGGTCCAGGTGGTCATACCGGTCTCTGTACCGGACGGACAGCCCCGCGGCCAACGATTTCCGCCGCTCAGTCCGTGCTACGTGCCGACATGCCGACGTGATACGTGCTAGGCCTTCGGGGCGGCCTGCTGGACGACCTCGAAGGACCACAGCGTCGACCCGGTGGCGGCGGGCTTCGGCCGCTCGCCACCCTCGCCGCCTCCGCCCCCACCCCCGTGCGAGGCGCGCATAGAGCCCTCCATCCAGGCCTGGAAGGACGCCTCGTCGGCCCAGCGCGTGTAGACGAGGTACTGGTCGGTCCCTTCGAGCGGGCGCAGCAGCTCGAACCACTCGAAGCCGTCGGAGTTCTCCACCGAGCCCGCACGGGACGCGAAGCGCTTCTCCAGCACCTCGCGCTGCTCCTCGGGAACGGTCAGGACGTTGATCTTCACGATGCTCATGAGTCCCATCCTGCCGTACGGCATACGCCCGCCGGCGGCGCCTCAGGCCACCACACGTCCCAGCAGGAACCCGTCGTACCCCTTCGCGCCCACCGTCTGGACCGCCGTCGCGTCCAGCCGCGGCTCCTGTGCCAGCAGCTCGTACATCCGCCGTGTACCGACGATCGCCGGGTCCGTGCTGTCCGCGTCCAGCACAGCGCCGCCCCGGATCGCGTTGTCGACGATGATCACGCTGCCGGGGCGGCTGAGCTTCAGCGCCCACTCCACGTACTGCGGATTGTTCTGCTTGTCCGCGTCGATGAAGACCAGGTCGAACGGGCCCGTGCCCGGCTCCGTCGCCAGCTTCGGCAGCGTTTCCAGCGCCGCGCCCGTCCTGACCTCGGCGATCTTGTCGAGTCCCGCGAGGGCGATGTTCGCGCGGGCCACCTCCGCATGGGCCGGGTTGTATTCGAGGGAGATCAGTCTGCCGTTCTCCGGCAGCGCTCTGGCCAGCCAGATCGTGCTGTAGCCGCCCAGCGTGCCGATTTCGAGGACCGTGCGCGCGCCCTGCATCTGTGCCAGCAGATACAGCAGCTTGCCCTGGTTCGGCGCGACCTGGATGGGCGGGAGACCGGCCGCATCGCTCGCCGCGAGGGCCGCGGTCAGGGCTTCGTCGGCGGGCGCGAGGTGGTCGGTGACATAGCTGTCGACGGCGTTCCACTGGTCCTGGGGCTGCTCCTTGGTCATGCGCCCCAACCTATTTCAGTCGACCGGCGGCGGCACGGGAATCAGCGACGGCGGCAGGACGGGCCTGCGCCGCCGGTGCTGCGGATCTCGCAGTTCCGGTGCCGTCCGAGAGATGTCCCGAGAGATATTCAGCCAAAACGGGGTGACAGTCAGGCGAAGAGGGGGTTGCCTGAGTCTCCTTCATGGAGCAATGCGAGGCTCTATGAACCAGGAACGCGGAACGTAGGGGAGGCGCGGCGCGACGTGGCGAACGCGGAGCACAGCGTACGCGGGAGGGCGACGACGGACACGAGGATGGGCGCGGCCAGGGCCGCCCTCTGGCTCGTAGCCGCCGTACTTGCGATACGTCAGACGGCGGCGGTGCTCCGGCAGCCGCCCGGTGAGCGGCTGACCGACCTGGAGACCTGGATTGGCGAAAACGGCGTCCTGCATGTGAAGGGCTCGCTGTACGACGCCGACAAGTTCACCGGCACGCCCTTCGCCGGACTCGTGCTCAAACCACTGGCCCGCTCCGCCGAGCAGAGCCTCGGCGTCGCCTGGACCTTCGGCACTCTCCTGCTCGTCGTAGGCATAGGCCTGGTCGTCGCCCGCGCCCTGCCCGGCCCGGTCTCGCGCCGCAGCGGTCTGCTCGCCGCGCCCATCGCCATCAGCCTGCTGATGCTGTCGCTGCCCGTACGCAACAGCTTCTACCTCGGCCAGACCAGCATCATCCCGGTCCTGCTCGTCCTCCTCGGCTGCTTCGCCGCGCGCGGGGAGAGATCCTCGGGCGTACTGATCGGCCTCGGCGCGGCCCTTCAGCCCACCGTCCTCCTCTTCGCGCCACTGCTCTGGTTCACCGGCCGCAGAAGCGCCGCCGTCAGCTCGGCAAGCACCTTCGCCGCCCTCTCCGCGCTCGCCTGGGCCGCGCTGCCCAGCGACTCCTGGACCTACTGGGTGCACCATGTCGCGGGCGCGGGCCTCGGCGCCCGCCCGGACAGCCTCGCCAACCAGTCCGTGCACGGCGCACTGCTCCGCTTCGGCCTCGAGGGCCCGCTCGAGATAGCCCTGTACGTCGCCCTCGCCGCCGTCGTCTGCTGGTTCGGCCTGCGCCGCGCCGTCCGGTACGCCCAGGACGGCCAGCTCCTCCTCGCCGTCGCCCTCACCGGCTGCGCCGCCGTCGCCGTCTCGCCCACCGCCTGGCAGCACCAACTCCTGTGGGTGCTCCTCGCCGTCGTCGGCCGCGTCGGAAAGCGCGCCTGTGACCGCATGCTCTGGCCGGTCCTGATCATCCTGGCGATGACCCTGCCCGGGAAGATGCTGCTGCCCAACATGGCGTTGCTCCACCCCGTACGCGACAACGTCCTGCTGATCGCCGCGCTCGCCGCTGCCTGCGCCGTGCCCTTCCTGCCGCGCACCTCGCCGTACTTCCGCCGGCCCGTCCCCACCGAGTACGCAACGCCCGCCCCGGCCCGCTGGACCCGGGTGCCGCTGCTGCCCTTCTGGCGGCGCGTCCTCAGCCGCCCCAACCTGCTCCTCGAACTCCTGGTGATCCGGGTCGGCTACTCCGTCTACTCGCACATCCGCGCCGCCGCGACCGGCGGCGTCGCCGCAGCCGAGGAGCACGGCCGTCAGATCATCTCCGTCGAGCAGGCCCTCGGCCTCGACATCGAGCACTGGGTCAACCACGCGGTGGTGAACGCGAAGTGGGCCGAAGCCTTCTTCGACTTCTACTACACGTCCTTCCACTTCGTGGTCCCGCTCGCCATCCTCGGCGTCCTGTACGTCCGCCGCCCCGCCGACTACCGCTGGGCGCGCTCCTCGCTCGCCTTCGCGACGGTCCTCGCGCTCCTGGGCTTCTGGCTCTACCCGCTGGCCCCGCCGCGCCTGATGCCCGGCATGGGCTTCATCGACACGGTCCACGGCCCGCAGGACCTTGCCAACCCGGACTACGGCGCGATGACCGCCGTCACCAACCAGTACGCGGCCATGCCCTCGCTGCACTTCGGCTGGTCCCTCTGGTGCGGCCTGGTCGTCTTCATCCTCGCGCCCAAGCTGTGGATGAAGCTCCTCGGCCTGCTCCACCCGCTCCTCACCGTCTGCGCGATAGTCGCCACCGCGAACCACTGGGTACTCGACGCGGCGGGCGGAGCGGCAGTGGTGGGCGCGGGCTTCGGCCTCACGTACGTGCTGGCCGGCCGGCGCGATCTCCTGGTGCCCCAGGGCGCGGTGCCGCCCGCGCGGACACCTGTCGGAACCCCGGTCCCGGCCGCGCCGAAGTAGCACGCGCGCCCCAGGGAGTACGGGTCGTGCCCGCACCCCCTGGGGTGGATCGTCGCGTTCAAGCCAGCATCCGCCCGCGCCGCCGGTTCCGCCACCTGGGCGCTACCGGGACCAGTGGCCTGTCCGGCGGATCTTGCCGGACAGGCCCCTGGTCCCGAGGAGGGCTCAGCGCTTGAGCGTGAAGGTGAAGTCGCCGGAGAGCTTGCCGCTCAGCCGGACTGCCGAAACGAGTTTCCCCTCCGTGAGCAGTCTCTCGACCTCGGCCCACGAAAGACCGCAACCTTCAGCGATCAGACGCACCGGCCGGACCGGGATCCGCGCCGCAAAGCGGACCGAGACGTCGATCACCTCGCGGTCCAGGTGATCCGATCCGCCGGTGTCGAGGCACCAGGCGTTGCCCCAGTCGAGGGCGATGCGGTTACGGCGCCGCACGACCGGATCCTGGAGCAACTCAGCTGTCAGGCCAGGGTCGTTGTCATGCAGCCGGTCCAGCAGCTCAGGTCGTACGGAGCGCACATTCATCCGCTCCAGGACCGTGAGCTTTGCAGTTTCCCCGCAAGCGGTACAGAGCGCGAGGAGCCAGGCGTCGATGAGCTTGTGGTTTGCGTTGACGCGAAATTTACCGCTTGCCCGGAAGCGCTCGGACGCGCACGCGTGGCAACGGCGGAGAACGAGCGGCAGGCAGGTGGGCACGACCACCCAGTTTTCGAGCACAGAAGTACACCGGTTTCAGTGAGAAGTCCGCAGCAAAAAGGAGCGCGGCGCACATGTGCGACGCGCGACGATTCAGCGCTCGGGAGGTCTCACAGGGTGTACAACGGCACGTCCTTGACCAGACGACTTGGTTCGGCAGCACGGTAATGGCGCACAGCGGCGCTGTTCCACTGGTTTTCGAGCGCCTCACCGCCAGGTTCTGTCCGGCGGATCATGGACGAAGCCAGAGCCAGATCGCGGCGACGGTGACGGTGCCGTGGAAGGTGCCGTGGAAGACGTAGGCCCGCTTGTCGTACCCCGTGGCCACGGCCCGGAAGTTCTTGAGCCTGTTGATCGCCCGCTCGACCTCGCTCCTGCGCTTGTAGATCGTCTTGTCGAAGCCGGCGGCCGACCGCCTTTGCTGCCCCGGCGCTTGCGGTTGGCCCGCTGGTCCTTCGGCTCGCGGATGGTCTGCTTGATGTGGCGTCTGTGCAGGTAGCGGCGGTTACGGCGGGAGCTGTACGCTCACCCAACGCCCGCCCCGCTGGCCCGTCTTGGGCAAATGTGGCTTCAGCCGGGCCCACTCGTCGTTCGTCAGATCTCCCCGTCCCACGACGGGCGCAACGACCCCGGCCCGAACCAGTCGCATGATTCGCCGGACAGGCCCTAGTCGTCCGAGCCGGTAGCCGACGGCGGTACCTCGACAACGAAGAACAGGAAGGTGGTTTTGATCGAAAGGTCATGGAAGTCGTCGGGGAACAGCTCACGGGCAGCCGGGTCGGGCTGCGGCTCGCTGATGACGGCAAGGCGGAAGCCGGCGGTGGTGAAGGCATCGGTCATCGCGTGCAATGGCTTGCGCCAGAACCTCATTGGGACGGACTGCCCGTTGAACTTCCAGTCGAAGCCATAGCTGGTGGTCGCAAAGTAGTCGGGCCGAGGATCCTGGATCGTGTAGGCCACGAAAGGGTGGTCCACCGACGCGATCAGCCGGCCGCCGGGCCTGAGCACTCGCCGCAACTCGGCCAGCGTCGGCCCCCAGTCCTCCAGGTAGTGCAGCACCAGCGACGCGACCACGTCGTCGAACGCACCGTCGGCGAACGGCAGGCGGTCGCTCAAGTCGACCACGTGCAGGGCCACGTCGTCACCGAGCCGACGTCTTGCCAACGCCAGCATCCCGGCGCTGGCGTCGATGCCGGTGACGACCGCACCGCGGTCGCGCAGTGCAGCGGACAGGGGGCCCGAGCCGCAACCGGCGTCCAGGATCCTGCGGCCGGCCACGTCTCCGGCGAGAGCCAACATCGCGGGCCGCTCGTAGTACGCGTTCACAAGGTTGTTCTCGTTCTCCACCGAGTACGCCTCGGCGAAACGGTCGTAGTCATTCACCTGGTCCCGATCTGCAGACTGGGCGAAGCTCTCGGGCACGTCGGTTACGCGTTCCATCGTCGCAGCCTAGTAGTCACATGATCCGCCGGACAGGCCACTAGCCAGGTGCGGATCGACGCCACCGACGCCCCTTCCGGCCACCCGCCGGTGAGGGCGGGCGTCCTACTGTGTGAGGGGCACCGCCCTCCATCCGACCAGCAAGGAGCACCAGGCCGTGAAGGTCGAAATCCAGCCGGACGTACGCGACATCGCCGCTCAGTTAGGGGCCGGAGTTCCCTACGCGCTGAAGGTCCTGGCCGGCCAGCTGGCCGACGACCCCGACATGGGCCGGCCCTCGGGTCTGCCCGGCATCCTCACCGTGACGGTCGACGGCGACCTGTTCGAGGACTGCCCCGACCTTTCCGTCGGCTACATCCGCGAGCCGGACCGGATCGAGATCCGGTTTCTGAGAGCGGCCCCCTCCACCGAGCCCTCCACGGACGCCCATGACCAGGAGCAGGAGCAGGGTCGAGACCAGGACCAGCCTGCCGACCCTGCTGTCGCCGCGGTCACCGTACGGGAGGTCGCCGATGCCTGGCGGCGCATCACCGGCTGGCTCAAGCACAACGCCCCCGACTCCTACGCTGCGCTCCGCGCCGGCGCCGGCCCCGCCGCCATCGCCGCCATGGAAGGCGACCTCGGCATTCAGATACCCGTCGAGCTGCGCGTCCTGTGGCTGCTGACGGCGGGTGACGACGGGGGCAACGGCTGGGGATGCCTTCCGGGCAATGGAGCTCTGATGACCCTGGACGCCGTGGCCGCCGTCTACCGGCTGAAGATGGACTCCCAGGCAGACCTGGACACCCTCAACGCCGACCGCCTCGAAGAGGAGCGGATCACCGTGTGGAGGCCAACCTGGATTCCGGTTGTTGCTCTGAGCCCAGCTGACAGCACCTATGGCTTGTACCTGGATGCCGCGACCGGCTACCTGGGCAGCTGGTCCCGCTACAACGAAGCCCCCGGCGAGGAACTCGACACGCTGGTCACCTACCTGGAAGAGGCTGCCGACATGCTCGAAAACCCGGACCTGGCCACGCGGGACAAGCCCGGCCTGATCGGTGGGGCGCTGGTGTGGCTCAGCAGCATCGACCCCACGCGGGAAGACCAGTGGCACCCCCTGACCGGCTGACCACACACGAGAAGAGGGCCAGCCCCTGCGGGCTGGCCCACACGCAAAGCAACACGATCGAGATCATGGTTCAAGGGGCGGGAATCCATTCAAGCCAAGGGGTCACGCCGGCGCCGAAGACGCACGGCCGACCAGGCCGCCCGCCAGCGGTCCGGGGCATCGCGCCGGACAGGCCCAACGGCCGGCTGATCCAAACCACAGGGCCTGGTCGCAGTCCTCAATGTGCGGTGGTGTGCGGGCGGGCGCGCCGGGCGTCGTGGAGGACCGAGCCCCACCACAGGAGCTGGTCGAGCAGTACCTTCGCGGCGCCATTGGGGCCCTCGGGGTCCCTGAGGATGCCGTCGGGGCCGAAAAGCTCGTAGTACCGGGGGAAGGCGACATAGTCGCGGACCGTGTGGGCCTGCAACTCGCCGAAGACCTGGCGCAGCTGCTCCATCGCCAGGATGCCGCCGCTCCCCCCGCTGTACCCGACGAAACCGACCGCCTTTGCCTGCCACTCGGTGTAGTGCCAGTCGATGGCGGCCTTCAGCGAGGCCGGGAAGCTGCGGTTGTACTCCGGCGTCACCACGACGATCGCGTCGGCCGCCGTGATCCGCCGGGTGAGGCCCGCCATCTCGGCGGGACGGGCCATGTCGGGCTCGAGCGCCGGCGGCACGGGCGGCAGCTCGAGCGGCAGGGGTGTATCCGCGAGATCGATGAGGTCCACAGTGAACTGGCCGTGCTGCTCGGCCTGCTCGACGAACCACCGCGCGACTACTGGGCCGAACCGGCCCTCCCTGACACTCCCGATGATCACCGCGAGGTTGAGGGTCTCACTGGGCATGGCTGTGCTCCTTCTCCGCAAGTCAGTAGGTGACAGGTGACAGGTGACAGGTGACCTCGGTGGTCACGACTCTCAACCTGCCGGGTGGGGCGGAGACCAGGAAGGCCGGGCCGATACTGGTAGTGGCAGGGCCACGATCCCGGCGGCCACGCCTGTTACGTTCGCAACGTGAGCGACAACGAGCTGGGCATGTTCCTGCGTATCCGCCGTGAAGCCGTCACACCCGCCGAGGTGGGGCTGCCCACCGGGCCCCGCCGCCGTACGCCGGGCCTGCGCCGGGCCGAGCTGGCCACGCTCGCCGGAGTCAGCGTCGAATACGTGACACGGCTCGAGCAGGGACGCGACCGCCGGCCGTCCGCGCAAGTGCTCTCCGCGATGGCCGACGCGCTACGGCTGACCGCAAGCGAACGCATCCACCTGCACCGCCTCGCCAAGGGGGCCGAGGGCGGCTTCACTTGCATGGGCGGCGCGACACCGGCCCGCGCGGTGCGCCCCACAGTGCGGGCGCTGCTCGACCGCCTTGAGCCCGCCCCGGCCGTGCTACTCAATCGGCTGAGCGAGATCCTCGCCTGCACCGCAGGTTACGAGCGGCTGGCAGGACCCATCGGTCTACTGGACGGCAGGCCGCCGAACCTCGCCCGCTTCGTGTTCACCGACGACCGGGCGCAGACTGCCTACCCCGACTGGGACCGCATCGCCGACGAACAAGTCGCCGCCCTCAAGCAAGGGCCGTTCCGGGCGGATCAGCATGTCGCGGCGCTCGCGGACGAGTTGACCGTCGCCGCCGGGGCGACTTTCGCCGAGCGCGTGGACACCCTGCCCGGCCTCCCGAAGTCCAGCGGCATAGCACGGCTGATCCACCCCGAGGCCGGCGAGCTGCGCCTGGCGTACGAAGCCCTCGAACTGGCCGCCGACGACGACCAGCGCCTCATCGTCCACCTCCCCGCCGACGACGCCACATCCGCCGCGCTCGACCGCCTCACCGGCCGCATGCCGGGCGCGCTGCGCGCGGTGTCCGGCTGACGCGGGCGGTCAATGGCTCACCTCGAACCACACCGTCTTGCCTGGTCCGCGTCTTGTTTCCACGCCCCACTTGTCCACCACGGCATCCAGCAGCGCGAGCCCTCTGCCGGACTCCTCATCCGCGCCCGCGTCGCTGGCCGGCGGCAGCACGGGCGCGCGGTCGGTGACCTCGACCCGTAGGCCTTCCGGATGGCGCAGGATCAGCAACCCGCAGTGCCGGTCGGGCACATGGCGCACGACGTTGCCGAGCAGCTCGGTCACGGCCAGCTCGGCGGCGTCGGTCAGTTCGGGCATGCCCCACACGCCGAGGTAGCTGCGCACGATCCGCCGGACGTGCCGTGCGGAGTGCTCGCCGACGGTGAAGCGCATGCCGTACTGGGAAAGTTCTTCGTTCACGGTACGAGCGTGAGCTGTGTTGACTACTCTCGGCTACGGACCGGATACAACGTGCCCTGCCGTTGGCGGAGTTGAACGAGGGGATGCCGCCATGACTCACATCAATGTCCTCGACCCGAGCGCGTCGCCGCTGGACTATTACGGGTACGAGCTGCGGCGGTACCGCGAGGCGGCGGGGCTTACGCAGAAGCAGTTGGGCGGGATCATCTTCTGCACGGGGTCGCTGGTCGGCCAGATCGAGACGGCGCGGAAGTTGCCGACGGCGGAGTTCAGCGAGCGTGCGGATGTGGCGCTGGGTACGGATGGGTTGCTGTCCCGGCTGCTCGATCTGGTGTTACGGAGCCAACTCCCCGCGTGGTTCCGGCAAATCGCGGAACTTGAGGCTCGGGCGACGGAGATCTACGCGTTCCAGGCGCAGCTCGTGCACGGTCTCTTGCAGACAGAGGCGTACGCGAGGGCGGTGCTCGGCGTGATGGACCAGACCGATCTCGACCGCCGTGCGGCGGCTCGGCTGGCGCGACAGCGGATTCTGGACAAGGAGGAGCCGCCCGTGCTGTGGGCGGTGTTCGGCGAGGGGGTGTTGCACCAGGAGGTGGGCGGACCGGAAGCCATGCGGGGGCAACTGCTCAACTTGTTGTCCTACTTGGACAACCCCCGGGTGAATGTGCAGGTCCTGCCATTCACGGCTGGGGCACATGCGGGCTTGATGGGCTCATTCGACATCTTCCGTTTCGAGAGCGACCCGGCCATCGTCTACAGCGAGGACTACGAGACCGGACATCCGACCGCGAATCCGGTTGAGGCCAGGGCACGTTTACTCCGTTACGATCACCTCCAGGCCGCGGCCCTGTCCTTGCAGGACTCCGCGGAGCTGATCCGGCAGGTGATGGAGGAACGTTATGGGGAGCAACGCGCAGTGGCGTAAGTCGAGCTACAGCGGCGATACAGGCGGCTCCTGCGTGGAGTGCGCCCCCCTCAACGGCGCCGCCTGGCGTAAGTCCAGCTACAGCAGCGACCAGGGTGGCGACTGCATAGAGGTCGCCGAGACCCGCCACACCGTCGCCGTACGCGACTCCAAGAACCCCACCGGCCCCGCCCTCACCCTCGCCCCGGCCGCCTTCACAGCCTTCGTCTCGGCCGCCGCGCGGGGCCACCTCTAGCCAGTGCTGGCCTTTGGATGCGTCAGCCTGCTCGCAGGCTGACGCATCGACCTCACTTGCCTTGCAGCCACCAGACGATGATCGAAATGGCCGCTGTACCTAAGGCTGTACTGGCGCCTTTCGCAGCGTGTGCCGCTGCCGTACGCCCCCATCCCTTCCACTGTTTAATTGCGGCGGCACGGATGACTCCCGCGCCTGAGTCGCTAGACTTCACGGGTGGAGTGTCCTTTCCCAAGATCAACCGGCGAGGATGCTCGGAAGGGGGAGCTCCCGGGCCGGATGCCTGCCAGCGAGGCCTAGAGGGCTCCCTCTTTGCTGCCCGCAGTCGCTCCGGAGAGTCGACTCTTAGCAGCTGACTTCTTGCGCTGTTGTCTCCCTGTTTGCCCTCATTTCCCCCGTATTGTTGGTTGCTCGGGTCTGCCGCCGCCGGGCAAGGGCGCGCCCTTGGCAGGCGGCGGAGGCTCATCCATAATCAATTTGATTGCATCAAATTGAGCCGTGGAGGCGTAGTGGAAGCCGCCCACCCTGTTCTGACATGGCGGAAAAGCTCCCATAGTGAGCCGACTGGCAACTGCGTGGAGATCGCTGAAGTCGACGGCGTCTTCGTCCGCCATTCACAGTGCCAAGGGCCTGGCATTCTGACGTTCGGACGTGGGGCATGGCAAAGGTTCGTCCGACATGTGAAAGATCCTGCAGGAACGTTCCGTACAGCGCCGTAACCGCGCTGCAATCCATCGATTTCTTGTCGGTGTTTTCTTGCATTTCACGTACCCCCCATCCTGTCTAGCCGGAGAACAGGACCTCTTCGCTGACTTCTAGTGCGACGCCCTTCTCTACCTTCCAGAAGGCGTCCAGGTAGTCCGCCGGCTGTTTCCTCCTGCTGCCACCCGGTGTCTTTTCGCTCAAGAGCACCTCACCCTCGGGCGTTTCAAGGTATGCGACGATGTCATCGTCGTCGCTGAAGAATTCGAAGATGACGTACGGGGTCCTGAAGAATGGATAGATCCCGGCCGTAAAGGGCACGTACATGACCTTCGCGTTGGGCATTTCATTGACTGTCAGCAGCCGCTCGTGCTGTTGACGCATGATTGCTTCGCTGCCGATGGTGCGACGTAGGGCTGCTTCGTCCAGGATGAAGTAGAACTCTCCGGTATCAGCTTGCAGGACGCGGTCTTGTCGTTCCATCCGGAGCTGGACCCTCAACTCCAGGTCATCGCCGCCTGCGCCCTCCCCGCCCGCCGCGAAGCCTGTCATCAGTGCCCGTGTGTAGGCCTCAGTCTGAAGGAGGCCGGGTGTCACATTTCGCTCGTAGTTCCGGACGATCGAGGCCGATCCCTCGTATGCCAGGTACGCCTGGAAATCGGCTGACATGACCGAGCGATAGGGGGAATACCACGGAAGTTGGCGAGCTGACCGCGCCAGACTGATGAGTTCTTGAGCCTGCCCATCTTCGGTGATGCCATAGGTCGTCAGGAGAGCCATGGCATCGGTGACACTGACGCCGATCTTTCCGTTTTCGATCCTGATCACCTTTGATGGGGACCAGTCAAGTTCCTCTGCCACCTGCCGCTGTGTGAGGCCGGCCGATTCCCTGGCCTTCTTCAGCCGGTCACGGAGACGCTGGCGCTGGAAGAGTGGATTTTCGGTCACAGACAACAGGGGTCCCTTCGGTAGCAGAGATGGCGGTGGGGTCATCGGCCATCGGGCTCTCTGCGTTACGTCCCGGGCCGCCTAGGCACCCGGCTTGCTTACGGACGGCCATAGCGCTCCGTGGTGGTCCGCTGATGGGTTCCTGCTCGTATGACTTCTCTCAATACCGCATGACGGGAAGTGCCACATAGCAGAAAGCATCCAGACTCATGTCCGAGTAGGCAACCCCTCGCCGCCTCCTCCGTGGGGCATGAGAGAAGGCGTAACAGGCGGAGCTACCTCCGAGGCTCAAGTGACGAAAAAAATTCACCGAATGGGCCGTTCGGACGTAGGGAGTGCCTTCAGGAAGGGGCCTCCGGCCGAGACGCGAATTGGTCGCGCCGGTCGAGTACGAGCCGGCGCCGAAGGTCGTCGCGCTCGAGAGCCTGCCGCAGCAGGCGCCAGCTGATCGGCGGGAGGCTGGCGAGGCCGGGGGCGAGAGCGCGGGAGCAACGGAGATCCCGGACCGGCAGACATGCTTGTGGGCCCTGGCCATGGCGTTCGAATTCGCCATGTGAGGGCTGTGGGGACTCCGGGGTCCCGACGGGAGGCAGAGGCCTGGCGTGGGTGGGTGGCCCCTGCCTCCCACGGCATCGCAGGTCAGCCGTGCGTGACCTGGAGTTCCTTGATGCCGTTCAGCCAGGCCGAGCGCAGGCGCCGCGGGTCGCCCACCAGGCGCAGGTCGGGCAGGACGTCGGCTATCGCGTTGAAGATCAGGTCGATCTCCATCACGGCAAGGGACTTGCCGAGGCAGAAGTGCGGGCCTCCGCCACCGAAGCCGAGGTGGGGGTTCGGGTCGCGGGTGACGTTGAACTGCTCGGGTGCGTCGAAGACTTCGGGGTCGTTGTTGGCGGATGAGTAGAAGAGGCCGACCCGGTCGCCCTTCTTGATCTGCTGACCGCCCAGCTCCACGTCCTGGGTTGCCGTGCGCTGGAAGGAGACGACGGGCGTCGCCCAGCGCACGATCTCCTCCGCCGCGGTCTCCGGCCGGTCCCGCTTGTAGATCTCCCACTGCTCGGGGTGCGTGAGAAGCGCGTGCATGCCGTGGCTGATGGCGTTTCTCGTCGTCTCATTGCCCGCGACCGCCAGCAGGATCACGAAGAAGCCGAACTCGTCGTTGGAGAGGTTGCCTTCGTCCTCGGCGGCGACGAGCTGGCTGACGATGTCCTTGGCCGGACACTCCTTGCGGGCGGCGGCGAGGTTCATCGAGTACGAGACGATCTCCATCGCCGCCTCGGCGCCGATCTCTTCGGTGATGGCGTACTCCGGGTCGTCGTACGCCGCCATCTTGTTGGACCAGTCGAAGATCTTGGCGCGGTCCTCCTGCGGTACGCCGATGAGTTCGGCGATGGCCTGGAGGGGGAGTTCGACGGCGATGTTGGTGACGAAGTCGAAGCTGCCGTCGTCCTTCGCGCCGGCGAGCGCGGTCTCGACGATCGTGCGGGCGCGGGAGCGGAGTGCGTCCTCCAATGACCGGACTGCCCGCGGGGTGAAGCCGCGCTGCACGATCTGGCGGACGCGGGTGTGCTCGGGCGGGTCCATGTTGAGCATGATCAGCTTCTGGACCTCGATCTGGTCACGGCTGATGGACTCGTTGAAGCGAATGACGGCGGTGTTGGTGTTGGAGGAGAAGAGTTCGGGGTGTGTGGAGACGTGCTTGACGTCGGCGTGACGGGAAACGACCCAGTAGCCCTCGTCCTGGAAGCCGGAGATGCCGGCGGGCTGTGCGCACCACCAGACCGGGGCGGTCTGCCGCATCTGGGCGAACTCAGGGTGGGGGATGCGGGCTTGGAGCAGATCGGGATCGGTGAAGTCGAACCCTTTTGGCAGATGGGGGCAGGACATCGGCAACTCCAGGTCTGGCGGTGGTGTCGGTGACAGCGGCTTGTCTGACGACCCATCAGAAGTTGACCGAAAGGTAGTAACGAGTTCTACAAGTGGCAAGGGTCACGGCGGGATCTGTTGCGGGTAAGGGCTGCAGTAGGGGCGTGCAAGACCCTTGCGTACCGGGGGTAGCACTTATCAGACTGCATAGAGAACTAGAACGCGTACTAGTTCGGCCGCGGGGCGCCGGGACGCTCAGCGGCTGTGTGAGGAGAGGACGAGCTCATGGCCGCGGAACCCGTCATCGTCGAAGCCGTACGCACCCCCATCGGCAAGCGCGGAGGCGCGCTCGCCAATCTGCATCCCGCCTATCTGCTGGGCGAGACCTACCGTGAACTCCTCGGCCGCACCGGCATCCACGCCGACTGCGTCGAGCAGGTGGTCGGTGGCACGGTCACCCACGCCGGCGAACAGTCCATGAACCCCGCGCGGAACGCGTGGCTGGCGATGGGGCTGCCGTACGAGACGGCGGCGACGACGGTGGACTGTCAGTGCGGGTCGTCGCAGCAGGCGAGCCATATGGTCGCGAACATGATCTCGGCCGGGGTCATCGACATCGGGATCAGCTGCGGGGTCGAGGCGATGTCGCGGGTGCCGCTGGGGAGCGGGTCCAAGCACGGGCCGGGGAAGCCGTTCCCCGACGAGTGGAATGTGGACCTGCCGAACCAGTTCGAGGCGGCGGAGCGCATCGCGCGCAACCGCGGACTATCGCGGGAGCGGGTCGACTCGCTGGGGCTGTTGTCGCAGGAGCGGGCGGCGGTGGCGTGGGCGGAGGAGCGCTTCAAACGCGAGACGTTCGCGGTGCAGGTGCCGACGACGGAGGAGGAGCAGGCGGCGGGGCAGGGCATGTGGCGGCTCGTCGACCGGGACGAAGGACTGCGGGACACGAGCATGGAGGCGCTGGCGAAACTGAAGCCGGTCATGCCGACGGCGGTGCACACGGCCGGGAACTCGTCGCAGATCTCGGACGGTTCGGCGGCGATCATGTGGGCGTCGAAGCGGATGGCGCGGGCGCTGAAGCTGAAACCGCGGGCCCGTATCGTCGCGCAGGCGCTGGTCGGAGCGGACCCGCACTACCACCTGGACGGGCCGATCGACGCGACGCGCGCGGTGCTGGGCAAGGCGGGGATGTCGCTGAAGGACATCGACCTGGTCGAGATCAACGAGGCGTTCGCGTCGGTGGTGTTGAGCTGGGCGCAGGTCTTCGAGCAGGACCTGGAGAAGGTCAACGTCAATGGGGGCGCGATCGCGATCGGGCATCCGGTGGGGGCGACGGGGGCGCGGCTGATCACGACGGCGCTGCATGAACTGGAGCGCAGGGACAAGGAGTTTGCGCTGGTGACGATGTGTGCGGGCGGGGCGCTGTCGACGGGCACGATCATTCAGCGCCTGTAGGGGGACTGCCGTCCCCCTACGCCTCCTGCGTCCTCAATCGCCGGAGAATTTCAGCCTCGTGGGGGTCCCCCCGGACGAAGTCTGGGGGAGTTTGAGGCGCGGGGTCTGGGGCGGAGCCCCGAGGGGTCCCAGGGGCCGGATCAGTACCAGCCCTTGGCCTGCCAGGACGCCCACGCGCCGCACGGGCTGCCGTAGCGCGACTTCATGTAGTCCAGGCCCCACTCGATCTGCGTCGCGGGGTTGGTCTGCCAGTCCGCGCCGGCGGAGGCCATCTTGCCGCCCGGCAGCGCCTGGACGAGGCCGTACGCGCCGCTGGACGGGTTGGACGCGTTCACGTCCCAGCCGCTCTCGTGCGACACGATCTTGCTGAAGCACTGGAACTGAGCCTCGTCGCCAATCATCTTCTGGGCGATCGCCTTGGGGGACTCGGACGGCGAGGCGGGAGCCTCAGCGGCGGAGGCCGGGTTGGCGCCGAGCACCATTGCGGCGGAGCTCACCACGAGCGCGGAGCCGACAAGAGCGGTCTTCGGACGGTTGGCGATGCGGCGGATGATCGAGCGAGACACAAAGACACCTAACTTCGGGTACGGGGCGGTCGCGCGGGCATGCCGAATCTCGTTTGCACGAGGGGGAATCCGGCCGCCTGAAGGGCGCGTTGGGCTCGGGGACGAGCACGGGGCGCCTTGCGACTGGACCAGTTTTAGCGAGCTGCTCGCGCCGTCGCAACGCCCCTTGTTACTAGCCGAGCTCGCACTTGGGGTGAAACGCGCAGGGGCTTGACACGGGATATTCGTGCAGGTCAGAGCGTGGATGGGTAGGTTTGTCCGGGTTCCTGACGTCTACTAGTCCGCTTGGTACTGGCCAAAGGCGTGTGGGGCGGCTCACCCCGGAGGGACCCTCTGAGGGGTCTGAAATGTGACCTGCGCCTCGAAGTTGGCGCGTCGGGTGGCTCGGCGCAGTGCCTTGAGGAGGGTCGGGCCGATGGCGAGGGTCAGTACGACCGTGAGCACCGCGCGGCCCAGGTCCCAGCCGAACGAGGTCGCCGCGCAGTAGGTGAGGAAGCGGACCAGGTTCTCGTGGACGGGATCGCCGGGGTGGAAGGAGATGCCGGAGGAGAGGCCGCCGATGTACGTCCAGCCCTGGAGGTTCATCACGGTGCCGTAGGCGAACGCGGCGACGGCTCCGTACACGCCCAGCATCAGCAGCTCTGCGCGGCCGCGCAGCCGGTCCGGTCCCGGCAGGAGCCCCGCGCCCATCGTGAACCAGCCCATCGACAGCATCTGGAACGGCATCCACGGGCCCACACCGCCGGTGAGCAGGGCGGACGCGAACATCGTGACCGAGCCGAGTACGAAGCCGAAGCCCGGGCCGAGCACCCGGCCGCTCAGCACCATCAGGAAGAACATGGGCTCCAGGCCCGCGGTGCCCGCGCCGAGGGGGCGCAGGGCCGCCCCGACCGCGGCCAGCACGCCGAGCATCGCCACCGCCTTGGCGTCCATCCCGGTGTCGGCGATCGTCGCGACGACGACGGCCACGAGGAGCGGGAGCAGCGCGGCGAAGAGCCAGGGGGCGTCTGCGGAGTGTGCGAGCCCGGAGTCGGCGTCGGCGAGCAGCGGCCAGCCGAAGGCCATGACGCCGATCGCGCTGATCAGGGCGAGGGCGGTGATGGAGCGGGGGCCGAGGCGTACCGCGCGGGCCTGGGGCGTGGTCATAGCGCCTCCCGGACCTGGGCGACGGTCAGCCACTGCTGCGGGGCCAGGACCTTGGCGACCTGGGGCGCGAAGGCGGGGGAGGAGACGACGACCTCGGGGGTCGGGCCGTCCGCGAGGATCTCGCCGTCGGCGAGGATCACCACCCGGTGCGCGAGCTCGGCTGCCAGCTCCACGTCGTGGGTGGCCAGGACGATGGCGTGCCCTTCAGCGGCGAGGGCCCTGAGGATGCCGACGAGGCGGGCCTTCGCCGCGTAGTCCAGACCGCGGGTCGGCTCGTCGAGGAGGAGCAGCGGGGGGCGGCCGGTGAGCACGACGGCCAGCGCCAGGGCGAGGCGCTGCCCCTCGGAGAGGTCGCGGGGGTGGGTCGCGTCCGGCACGCCGGGCAGCAGCTCGCTGACCAGGGCCCGGCAGGAGCCGGGGGCGGCGTTCGCGTCGGCGTCGGCAGCCGCGCACTCGGCGGCCACCGTGTCCGCGTACAGCAGATCGCGCGGCTCCTGCGGGACGAGGCCGACCTGGCGGACGAGCTCGCGGGGGTGGGTGCGGTGGGGGGTGCGGCCGCCGACGAGGACGGTGCCGGAGGTGGGCTCGACCATGCCGACGAGGGCGGCGAGGAGGGTGGACTTTCCGGCGCCGTTGCGGCCCATGAGGGCGATGGTCTCGCCGGGGGCGACGGCGAGGTCGACGCGGCGGAGAGCCTCGATGCGCCCGCGGCGAACGCCGAGGGCGCGAACCTCGGCGAGCGGGCCGCCCGAGCCAGGGCTCCGCCCCGGACCCCGCGCCTCAATCGCCGGAGGGGCTGAATTGCGCCGCGCCGTTGCTGGGGCCCCGCCCCGGACCCAGCGCCTCAATCGCCGGCGGGGCTGGATTTTCCCGCCCGCCGGACGGGAAAATCCAGCCCGTCCGGCGATTGAGGACACGGCCGAAGGCCGTACGGGGGTCTGGGGCGGAGCCCCGGTAAGGGGAAGGGGCGGGGTGGGGGAAAGACCCGCCAGGCGCTCCCGCAACGCACCGGCCCGACGGCGCGCGTCCCGTACCGACAACGGCAGCGGGTCCCACCCCGCCACCCGGCCCAGCGCCACCACCGGCGGATGCACCGGCGAGACCGCCATGACCTCCGCCGGCGCCCCGATCACCGGGGGCTCCCCGGGCGCGGGCAGCAGGATGACCTGGTCCGCGTACTGCACGACCCGCTCCAGGCGGTGCTCGGCCATCAGGACTGTCGTACCGAGGTCGTGGACCAGACGCTGCAGCACCGCCAGCACCTCCTCCGCCGCCGCCGGGTCCAGCGCCGACGTCGGCTCGTCGAGGACGAGCACCTTCGGGTGCGGCGTGAGCACCGAGCCGATCGCGACGCGCTGCTGCTGACCGCCGGAGAGCGTGGCGATCGGGCGGTCGCGCAGCTCGGCCAGGCCGAGCAGGTCGAGGGTCTCCTCGACGCGGCGGCGCATCACCTCGGGGGCCAGACCCAGCGACTCCATGCCGTACGCCAGCTCGTCCTCGACCGTGTCGGTGACGAAGTGGGCGAGCGGGTCCTGGCCCACCGTGCCGACGAGGTCGGCGAGTTCGCGGGGCTTGTGGGTGCGGGTGTCGCGGCCGTCGACGGTGACGCGGCCGCGGAGAGTGCCGCCGGTGAAGTGCGGGACGAGCCCGGAGACGGCACCGAGCAGCGTCGACTTGCCGACACCGGACGGGCCGACGAGGAGCACCAACTCGCCCTCGGGGACGGTCAGATCGACGCCACGGACGGCGGGCGCGTCGGCGTCGCCGTCGCTGTCGCCGTACGTCACCGATACGTCTTCGAAGCGGATCACGGGGTCTCCTTCGAGGGGAGCGGTGCCACGAAGGCGGGGAGCAGGCCGATCAGTACGCTCGCGGCGGGCCACAGCGGCAGCGTCGGCGCGGTCAGCGGTACGACGCCGGGGTGCAGCGCCTCCGGGGCGTATGTACCCGCCCTGATCAGCAGCGCGGCGACGGCCGCGCCGGACCCCGCGACCAGCCAGGAGCGCGGGCCGAAGCGGTCGGGGCGGTAGCGGGTGCGTACGGAGCGGCGCCCGCCGAGACGCAGGCCCGCGAGCGCGGCGAGCAGCCCGGCGACGAGGAGCGGCAGACCGTACGACGCGCCCGCGGCGGCCAGCAGTCCGTACGAACCAAGGCAGACGCCGAGGAGCCCGCCGAGGGTGAGGACGGTCGTCGTCCGGCGTACGGCGGGCGGGACCTGGGCGGTACGCCCGTATCCGCGCGCGTCCATCGAGGCGGCGAGCGCGACGGAGCGCTCCAACGCGCCCTCCAGGACGGGCAGTCCGATCTGGGCGATCGCCTTGATGCCGCCGGTGGGGCGGCCGCGCAGACGCCGGACGGTGCGCAGGCGTACGACGTCGGCGACCATGTTCGGCGCGAACGTCATGGCGACGACGACGGCGACGCCGACTTCGTACAGGGCACCCGGCAGCGACCTGAGCAGCCGAGCCGGATTCGCGAGCGCATTCGCGGCGCCCACGCAGATCAGCAGGGTCGCCAGCTTGGCACCGTCGTACAGAGCGAAGAACAACTGCTCGGCCGTGACCCGGCCACCGACGCGGACGCCCTTCGCCCAGTCGGGCAGCGGTACTTCGGGCAGCGTGAACAGGGTGTGCGTGCCCGGGATCGGGGAGCCGAGGAAGACCGAGAAGAGCAGCCGGATGACGAGTACGGCGAGGCCGAGCTTGACGAAGGCGCCGTAGGAGCGGGCCCAGGGGGCGTCGGTGCGGCGGGCGGCGACGACGTATCCGGCGACGCCGACGAGGAGGCCGAGGAGGAGGGGGTTGGTGGTCCGGGATGCGGCGGTGGCAAGCCCGAGGGCCCACAGCCACCAGGCCCCGGCGTGAACGGCGTTGCTCCGATTCGCCTCGGGCACCCGGAGCCGGAGCCGGAGCCGGAGCCGGAGTCTGCGGGGGTGGCGGACGCGGGTCGCCTCCGGCGCGGGGGTACGGGGCGCGGTCCTGTCGGGGTTCGCCCGCGAAGCCACCCACTGGAGAGCAACCATCAACGCCCCCTGGCCCACGCTCACCGCGGACCGGGGTACCTGCGGCGCGGGGGTATGGGGCGCGGTCCTGTCGGGGTTCGCCCGCGAAGCCACCCACTGGAGAGCAACCGTCAACGCCCCCTGGCCAACGCTCACCGCGGACCGGGGTACCTGCGGCGGCGGGACTGCCACACAGCCGCCGCGCCCAGCGCGAGGACCGCCGCGAGGCCGGCGACCATGCCGATCGATGGGCCGCTGTCGTCGGCGCCGTCTGCCTTGGGTGCGGCCGAGGCCTTCGGCTCCGTCGCCGCGACCTGCTCGCCGCAGCCCGTCTTCGGGTAGCCCGAAATCGCGCAGAGCAGCGCCTGGCTGTCGTACCGCAGCGGCTTCGCCACCTCCGCCAGCGCCTCCGCGGTCGTCGCGTCCGGCCGCACCTGCGCGCACGCCACCCGTGACGCCGGGGGCGTCTCGCCCGACGGGGCGTCCGCCTGCGTGCCGGAGTCGATGACGAGCGCGATCCGCTTCGCGCCCGGCTTCGGCCGCGTACCGCCGCAGATCGCCTCGAAGTCCGCAGCCGTACGCGGCTGCGCCGAATCCCCGCTGTCCTCGCTCACCGAGAAGCGGAAGCCGCTCACCGAGCCGTCCGCGGGCTTCGCAGTCGCCGGGCCCTGGGTCGCGTACGTCCATGCGCCGCCACTGCTCTGCCAGAACGACCAGTAGCGGTAGCCGGCCGCCTGCGCCGGACCCGCGCCCAGCACCGTCAGTGCGGTGCCCAGCGCGAGGACCAGGGCGAGCAGTCGCGTACGCATCAGTGCTGCTGGTTCTTGCGGCGGCCGCTGAACAGGATGCCCGCGCCGATGCTGGCGACGAAGAAGGCGCCGACGATCCACCACACCCCGACGTCTGAGCCGGAGTCGGACTTCTCGGATGTCTCAGACTTCTCAGGCTTCTCGGAAGCCGCGGACTTCTCCGGTGCCGGACCCGTCGCGTTCAAGGCCGCCACCAGGTCCGTACCGCCGAAGCTCTTCGGGTCCGCGCCGGCCGCGTGCGCCGCCAGGATCAGCTGCGCGTACGCCGCCGGGCCCGACTCCTTCGCCCAGGCCGCGGAGTTCTGCTGCAGCCACGCGAGCGGCTTCTTCGCCTGGTCGCCCAGGCCCTGCGCGGTCAGTGCGACGACCGCGTCCGCAGTGTTGCCGAAGTCCGGCTTCTCGGCCGGGTCCGTCGCTCCCGGCATCGGCGGCGTGTTGAGATGGCCGGTCTTGGCCAGCGCGGTCGCGAGATACGCCGCGCCGTTGTGTGCCGCGCCCTCGACGGTCGTCGACTTCTCGCAGACCGTGCCCTTCGCGTCCTTCGCGCCCGCGGTCACGACAAAGCCCTTGCCGTGCGCGCCGAGCACCGCGGCCGCGGTGGAGTCGGCGACGATCCCCGGTTGCTTCGGCTGGAAGAGGAACGCGCCGCCGTCCTTCCCGCCGCACGGCTGCGCGAACGTCAGCAGCGCGTCGTACGGCGTCTTGCCGCCCTTCGACTTCAGTGCGTCCGGCTTCTCGCCCGCCGCCGCGAGCGCGCCGATCACTATGGAGGTGGAGTTGGCGTCGCTGGCCCCGCCCGGGTTGTAGCCCCAGCCGCCGTCGGCGTTCTGGACGGACTTCAGCCAGCCGGCCGTCTTCTTCACGGTGGCGTCCTGCCCGCCGAGCGCGGCCAGCGCCTGCACGGCGGCCGCGCTCGCGTTGGAGTCCAGCGGCAGCTTCGCGTCGCACGGCTTGGTCGCGTCGGCGCGGTACGAGGGGAAGGCCCCGCTGTCGCACTGCTGCCCGGTCAGCCAGTCCACGGCCTTCGCGGCGGGCTTGACGCCCACCGTGTCCTGAGCGAGCAGCGCGAGCGACTGCCGCCAGACGCCGTCGTAGGTCGGATCGCCCGTGCCGTACAGGCCGGACGGCAGCACGGTGGAGGGAGTCGGGGTCGGCGCTGCGATCGCGACCGGTGCGGCGGCCGAGGCGATGGCCATGCCGAGTACGGCGGAGGCGGCGAGCACTGCGGCGCTGCGGCGAACGGTGGTCATGGCGGGCTGGGCCTCTCCTGCGGGAGCCGGGCACGGGCACGCTGAGGCACCAGGGCTCGGCTCCGTATGCCTCGACGGTGCCTGCCACCGGCCGTTCCGGTGGCAACGAGCCGGTCACGACCGCGTACGGGGCATTCCGACTCACCGCCCGCGACGGCGGCTCACGGCTGCGGGTCAGTGCCGGATTTGCACCGGCTTCCCCCCGTACGGGCATGATGACGACTCGCCCACTGTATCTACCGGCCGGTCGCCGGCCGGGAGTGGGGGCGGACACCCGAGCGCGGATGGGGCGGCAACCCGGGTCGCCTCAGGGGGGTGGCGGGCGCACGATGGTGGGAGGAGGGCTCCGGCACCAGGGCGGGACGACGCGCCTCCTCATCCGTGCCGAAGCCCATGACCGACGACACGGCTGGAGGTGGCGGGCGATGACCACGTTTATGGACGTCCACCACGGCATGGAGGGCATCACGGCTGAGCAGCTCTCGGCTGCACACCGGGCGGACCTGGAGATCGAGGCGGAGGAAGGAGTGCACTTCGAGCGGGCGTGGGCCGACCCCGACGCGGGAGTCGTGTACTGCCTGTCCGAGGCGCCCTCCGCGGAAGCGGTGAAGCGCATACACGAGCGAACCGGTCACCCGGCCAGCGAAATCCACCCCGTGCCGCTGTCTGTCTAGTTACAACCGAGGCCGGTCCCGCGGCCCCCCGGCGGCCGTCCGTACGGCGCTCCGCGGGACCGTTGGGATCGCCTGCTCTCCGATACGCCTACGCCGCCACGTATTTCGTCGGGACGCTGCCCGACAGCGCCTCCGCGCGTCCCAGCTTCACCAGCCGCCGCAGATGCGCCTCCGCCTCCGAGACCGCGATGTTCCGTGACCCGTACGGAATCTGCTCCCAGGGCCGGTTCCACTCCATCCGCTCGGCGACCTGCCAGGGCGTGAGCGGCTCGGCCAGCAGGGCGAGCAGGCCGGTGAGGCGCTCCTCGTGGTGGGCGAGCAATTCCCGTACCCGGCAGGCCGCGTCGGGAAAGGCGTACTGGTGCGCCGGGAGTACCTCGGCGGGGTCGAGGCGGCCCACCCGCTCCAGCGAGTCGAGGTAGTCGCCGAGGGGGTCGGTGACGGTGGTGTCGTCCGGGTCCTCGTACAGGCCGATGTGCGGGGTGATCTCGGGCAGGAGATGGTCGCCGGAGAAGAGCCGGCCATGGCCCGGCCGGTTCGCCGGGTGGGTCTCCTCCAGGTGGAGGCAGACGTGGCCGGGGGTGTGGCCCGGGGTCCAGATGGCGCGCAGACGCCGGCCCGCCAGGTCGAGGAGCTCGCCGGGGACGATCTCCCGGTCGGGCAGGGCCGCGCGCAGCCCCGGCAGTGTACGCATCCGGCCCGAGGCGCGGGCCGCCCGCAGCGGCTCGATGTGCGCGTCGGGGGCGCCCGCCCTGGTGAGCTTGTCCGCCAAGTAGTCGAGCCAGAGGCCGGGTTCGGCCTCGCGGGTGCGGCGTACCACCGCGCTGTCGGCGGCATGCATCGCGATCCACGCGCCGGACGCGTCGCGGACCTGCCCGGACAGGCCGTGGTGGTCGGGGTGGTGGTGGGTGATGACGACGCCGTGGATCTCGGCGACGGAGACGCCGAGCGAGCCGAGACCGGCGGTGAGGGCGTCCCAGGACGTCGGGTCGTCCCAGCCGGTGTCGATGAGGACGGGGCCGCCGTCGGTGTCGAGCAGATGGACCAGGGTGTGACCGAGTGGGTTGTCCGGGATGGGCACCTCGATGGACCAGACGCCCCCGCCGTGGTCGGTCACCTGCGTCATGAGGCTCTCATCTCTCTTCGGCGTCACGGCCATTGCTCACTATAACTAGAACTGGTTCCAATGGTCGCCCAAGTCGACTGTTGTTCCCGGGAGTTGGCTGACCTGCGGCGATGCCTCGGCCGGCTGTCATGGCTGTCGGTGTTGGTCAACCTCGCGCGGCCCGGGGGCGGCCCAGTCGGTAGGCGCTGCGGCCGCGAAACCGCTGATGCGGACACCCCTGGCCGAATCTAGACTGGCGGAGGTGTGGAAAGTCCTGAATGAGGGAGATGTGCGCCATGGCTAAGCGAGGGAACAAGCGACGCGGCCGCAAGAAGAAGAAGGCCAATCACGGCAAGCGCCCCAACGCCTGAGCCGGCCGAGCGCACGGCCGCCGGTTGGAAGGTATCGACGCACGTCAGTTCACATCGACGTTGTCGAAGAGCTCAAGCATCCTCGTGAGTACCCGCACGCAAGCCGTCACCTCGGCGTCGGTCAGGTCCCCGTCCACCTCACGCAGCAAAGCATGCTCGCGGGCAATCACGGCGGTGATGGCCGCCCTGCCCCGGTCGGTCAGCCGGATCAGCGAAGACCGCTGGTGAGCGGGGTTCGGGATGATCTCGACCAGCTGCCCTGCCGCGGCGTCATTGACCATGCGCTGCACGAACTGCCGGCTCAGCGCCTGTGCGCGGCCCATCTGCGGGACGGTCATGGGCCCGTTTTCGCGGAGCAGGTCCAGGACGGCGCGCACGCCGACGGACAGTCCCTCGATCGGCGCGGCCAGTTCCACCTTGCGCTGCACGCGCCGGTACAGCGGACCCACGAGGTCGAACACCTCCGTGAGCCGGTGGGCGAGGTCATCGGGTGCGAGGGGCGGGTCGGTGTCGGTCACCCCGCCAGGATGACACCTTGGTTGCCAATCCCCAAAGAAGATGGCACCTTGGTTGTCATGACTGCTGCTTCTGACATGTTCTCGTTCGAGACCGAGGACGGCCACCTCGCCTACCGCGACGTCGGGGCGGGCCGGCCGCTGGTGCTGCTGCACGGCGGCTACCTGGACCACAGCATGTGGGACGACCAGGCGCCGGTCCTCGCAAAGAACTACCGGGTGATTGCACCGGACGCCCGCGGACACGGCGGATCCTCCAACGCGAGCAGACCATTCCGTCAGACCGACGACCTCGCCGCGCTGCTACGCCACCTCGACGTCGGCCCCGCGGTCCTCGTCGGACTGTCGATGGGCGCGAGCATCGCGGTCGACACCGCACTGGAGCACCCCGACTTGGTCCATGCTCTGGTCGTCAGCGGCGGCGGAACCAGTGAGCCCGAATTCCACGACTCCTGGACCAAGGACATCTTCGCCGCGCAAGCTCGTGCCCTGGCCGCCGGCGATGCCGACGGCTGGATCGACGCCGCTCTGCTGTCCGCGGCCGGCCCGCACCGCACGCTCGACGACGTCGACCAGAAGGTCGTGCGACGGCTGCGCGAGATGACCACACGGACGATCGCCAAGCACACCAGCACCGAACACGACTGGACGGTGCCCGTGACCGATACCTGGGCACGAGCAGCGAAGATCACGATCCCGGTACTGGCCATCAATGGTGGCATCGACGGAGACGACCTCATAGGTATGGCCGAACGCCTCGTACACACCGTCGCCAACGGCCGTGCGGCAACCGTCGAAGGCACCGCGCACTACCCCAACATGGAACGACCGGATGCCTTCAACGAGATCCTGGAGGATTTCCTGCGGGCCGTATTCGCCCAAGCGAGCTGACGCAGGGCTCTGACGACACCAGGCCGTCGCCCGCCGCTGCCAATGTGATGCGTGTCCGCAGCTAGTCAGTTGGCTTGTCGGCGTGAAGGCCTGTCGCGAATGAGTCCGCAGCCGTCTGGACCGCAGCAACGTACTCCCGCCACCAAGCCTCGTCCCCGACCGCGTCATGATCAGGACCGGCGCGCCCGTCGATGAGCTCGCGGACGACATCTGCATGGCCGGCATGCTGGGCAGTCTCGGCCACCATCCGGATGAGCAGGACGCCCAGGGTCGTGTCGCGCCTGTCCTCGGGCCAGTGGGCCACCCACCCGGGGGCCTGCAGGTTCAGATCCGCGATGGTCTGATCGCCGTGCGCACAGGCACGTTTGTAGAGCCCGATCAGGTACTCGCTGGACTCGTCGGGTGTCGCCCACATGTCGGCGCCCTCCCACAGCGAGCCGTCCTCGATCCATGACATGGTCTCCGGCGACGGCCGCTTGAACGAAGCGCCAAGGTACTCGTACTCCACGCCGGCCAGGTGCTTGATGATGCCGAGCAAGTTGGTGCCGGTCGGTGTCATGGGTCGGCGCAGGTCGTACTCGCTCAAGCCGTCAAGCTTGGACAGCAGCCCTGCCCTGCCGGCCTGCAGCTTGCGGTGCAGTTCCTCTTTCACATCGGACATACTCGCTCCACTCGCCAACGGATGCCTGTACGTCATATCCAAGCATCGGCACCGGCCTTGGCGTGCCATGACCAGCACAATCGGCCGGCCAAACGACTCACGGTCCGAGTCAAGGCTTCAGGTGCGAGCGTCGGGAACGATGTCGCATCACTGCTTCGGTGTTTCCGCAGCGTGCTGTGCAATAGCGCCGCCGCCCGTTCCTGGACGTGTCCACATATGCCCGGGAGCACTCGGAGCGCATGCATCGCCCCAGCCGTGCTCCCCCTTCCCAGCACAGGACGAAGGCGAGGCCACCGGCGGTGACTGCCTTGACCCGGGAGAGCACGTCAGCCGAGTCGGGTACGAAGTGGCCATTGCTCCCTATAACTAGAACTGATATCAGTTCTGAAACAGTGTCAGAAAGCGCCGGGCAGCGGGAGGCAGCAGCCATGACCGAGCTTGTGGAACACGGAAAGCTGTTCATCGGCGGGGAGTTGACCGATCCCCTCGGCGGCGACGTCATCGAGGTCGTCTCGCCCCACACCGAGCAGGTCATCGGGCGCGTTCCGCACGCCTCCCGCGCGGACGTCGACCTGGCGGTGGCCGCCGCTCGCAAGGCATTCGACGAAGGGCCCTGGCCGCGGGCGACGCTGGATGAGCGGATCGCGGTGGTGAGCCGGATCAAGGACGCGATCGCCGTACGGCACGAGGAGATCGCCCGCTCCATCAGTTCGCAGAACGGCTCTCCGTACTCCTGGAGCGTCCTCGCCCAGGCGCTCGGCGCGATGATGGTGTGGGACGCGGCGATCACGGTCGCGCGGGACTATCCGCACGAGGAGCGGCGGGCCGGAGTGCTCGGGCCGATCCTCGTACGACGGGAGCCGGTGGGCGTCGTCGCGGCCGTCGTGCCCTGGAACGTCCCGCAGTTCACGGCCGCCGCCAAGCTGGGCCCGGCGCTGCTGGCCGGCTGCACCGTGGTGCTCAAGCCCTCGCCCGAGTCGCCCCTCGACTCGTACATCCTCGGCGAGATCGCCAAGGAGGCCGGGCTCCCGGAGGGTGTCCTGTCGATCCTGCCCGCCGACCGGGAGGTGGGCGAGTATCTGGTCGGGCACCCCGGCGTCGACAAGGTGTCCTTCACCGGGTCGGTCGCCGCGGGCAAGCGGGTCATGGAGGTCGCCTCGCGCAATCTCACCCGCGTCACCCTGGAGCTCGGCGGCAAGTCGGCGGCGGTGATCCTGCCGGACGCGGACCTGGCGTCGACGGTCGCCGGGATCGTGCCCGCGGCGTGGATGAACAACGGGCAGGCGTGCGTGGCCCAGACCCGTATCCTCGCGCCGCGCAGCCGCTACGACGAGATCGCCGAGGCGTTCGCGGCGGCGGCCTCCGCGCTGGTGGTGGGCGACCCGCTCGACACGGCGACGCAGGTCGGGCCGCTGGTGGCCAGGCGCCAGCAGCAGCGTTCGCTCGACTTCATCAGGATCGGCCAGGAAGAAGGCGCCAAGATCCTCACCGGAGGCGGGCGCCCGGCCGGACTGGAGCGGGGCTGGTACGTCGAGCCGACGCTCTTCGGCGGGGTCGACAACTCGATGCGCATCGCCCGCGAAGAGATCTTCGGGCCGGTGATCTGTCTGCTGCCGTACGGGGACGAGGGCGAGGCGGCGAAGATCGCGAACGACTCCGACTACGGGCTCAGCGGCAGCGTCTGGACCGCGGACGTCGAGCGCGGCGTCGATTTCGCTCGGCGAGTCAGAACCGGGACATACAACGTCAATACGTTCAGCCTCGATATGCTCGGGCCGTTCGGTGGCTACAAGAACTCAGGCCTGGGGCGAGAGTTCGGGCCCGAGGGGTACGGCTCGTACCTGGAGCACAAGATGATCCATCTGCCGGCCGAGTACGGGAGTAATTGATGGGTGACCGCTGGCACATCGAGGTCGACCGGAGCGTGTGCATCGGCTCGGGCATGTGCGTGAGCCACGCGCCGGACGGGTTCGCGCTGGACTCGGCACGGCAGTCGCATCCGCAGACCGCCGACACCGATGCCAATGAGCAGCTCCTGGCGGCGGCGGAGAACTGCCCGGTGGAGGCGATCGCGATCAGGGTGCTGGAGAGCGGGGAGCCGGTCTTTCCGCCGGAGGACTAGACGCCGGTGGCGGGGTTGTTTTCCTGCCCGCCCCGAACCCCGCTCCTCAAACGCCGGACGGGCTCGATTTTCCGGCCCGGCCGGGCGGAGTCTCAGTCAGGTCGATCAGGCGGCACACCGTCTCGATGTCGATCTTCACCTGGGCGATCGACGCCCGGCCCGAGAGCCAGGTGATCAGCGCCGAGTGCCAGGTGTGCTCGATCACGCGGACCGCGGAGAGCTGCTCCGGCGTCGGGTTCTCCAGACCCATCGCGTCCAGGATGATCGCCGTCGTCTGCCGGGACACCGTGTCCACCTCGGGGCTCACGCTGCGGTCCGCGAAGGTCAGTGCCCGCACCATCGCGTCCGCGAGATGCGGCTCCCGCTGGAGCGCGCGGAACGCCCGCATCAGCGTCTCGGCGACCCGTTCCGCCGCGGTGTCCCCGGCCGGGGGCCGCTTGCGCAGCGTCGTGTGCATGTGCTGGAGCTGGTCCTGCATGGTGGCGACCAGCAGATGGATCTTGGAGGGGAAGTATCGGTAGAGCGTGCCGAGCGCGACGGACGAGGACTCGGCGACCTCGCGCATCTGTACGGCGTCGAAGCCGCCCCGGCTGGCCAGCTGCGCACTGGCGTGCAGGATGCGGCGCCGACGCGCCTCCTGGCGTTCTGTCAGGGGCGGCGACGCGGCCCCCGCAGACTTGGCTTCCGCTCTCATATGTCCCGTTCCATGTGCGAGTCCGGATCGCACAGCATGGCAGCGTGCCCGTCGTGGCGCGAATCACCTGATCCGGGCCCTCACAGCCGCGCTACCTGCCGGTAGATTCGAAGCTCCTTGAACGATCAAGTCTGTAACTTGTTCTAGATTAGCGTGAGCGGTTACGCTCCGGCGAAAACCAGTGAGAAGGGGGCCGTGAGTGACCGCTGAGGCCATAGAGGCCGGCCCTCGTTCGGGCCTGTCCGGGGGGTCGTCCGGGCACCCGTCCGGCGGTGACGATCCGCTGCGAATCGCGCTCCTCACCTACAAGGGCAACCCCTTCTGCGGCGGCCAGGGCGTCTATGTGCGGCACCTTTCGCGCGAGCTCGCCCGGCTCGGCCACAGCGTCGAGGTGATCGGCGCGCAGCCCTATCCCGTACTGGACGAAGGCGTGCCCCTCACCGAGCTGGGCAGCCTGGATCTTTACCGGAGCCCGGACCCGTTCCGTACGCCGAAGCGCGGTGAGTACCGCGACTGGATCGACGCGGTCGAGGTCGCGACGATGTGGACCGGTGGCTTCCCCGAACCGCTGACCTTCTCGCTGCGCGCCCGGCGTCATCTGGCAGCGCGGCGAGGGCAGTTCGACGTCATCCACGACAACCAGACGCTCGGGTACGGGCTGCTGGCCGACCTCGGTGCGCCGCTGGTCACCACCATCCACCACCCGATCACGGTCGACCGTCAGTTGGAGCTGGACGCCGCGGACGGCTGGCGGCGGCGGGCGTCGGTGCGGCGCTGGTACGGCTTTACCCGGATGCAGAAGCGTGTGGCCCGGCGGCTGCCGTCCGTGCTGACCGTCTCCGGCTCCTCGCAGCAGGAGATCGTGGACCACCTCGGGGTGCGGAGCGATCGCGTCCACGTCGTGCACATCGGGGCCGACACGGACCTGTGGTCGCCGAACCCGGCGGTCGCGGAGGTTCCCGGCCGGATCGTCACCACGTCCAGCGCGGACGTTCCGCTGAAGGGCCTCGTGCACCTGGTCGAGGCGCTGGCGAAGCTCCGTACGGAGAACCCCGCCGCGCATCTCGTCGTCGTCGGCAAGCGCGCGGAGGACGGGCCGGTCGCGCAGCTCATCGAGCGGTACGGGCTCGAGGACGCGGTCGAGTTCGTCAAGGGGATCACGGACGCGGAACTGGTCGACCTCGTACGGAGCGCGCAGATCGCGTGTGTGCCGTCGCTGTACGAGGGTTTCTCGCTGCCGGCGGCGGAGGCGATGGCGACGGGGACGCCGCTCGTCGCCACGACCGGGGGTGCGATTCCGGAGGTGGCCGGGCCGGACGGGGAGACGTGCCTGGCGGTGCCGCCGGGTGATGCGGGGGCGCTGGCGGCGGCGCTGGGCCGGTTGCTGGGCCATTCCGGGCTGCGTGTGCGGCTTGGGGCGGCGGGCCGGGAGCGGGTGCTCGCCCGGTTCACCTGGCGCCAGGCGGCGATCGGCACGGCGGAGCACTACCGCGAGGCGATCGCGTCCCGGCGGCCTTCGGTCCGCTCCGCGGCCCCGTCTCCCGCCCGCTCCGCGGCCACAGGAGTTGCCCGGTGACGAAGCACGCCCAGGCCGTTCGCGGTGCCGCGGGCCGCGGGGGCGCCACGGTGACGCGGCAGCCGCAGGCCTCTGTCCGCTCCGCGGGCCCGAATCCCGGCCGCTCCGCGGCCCAACGTACTTCCTGGGCACGGTCCGTCCAGGGTGCTCGCCGCTCCGCGGCCACAGGAACTGGTTCCTCCGACCTCGAAGGCAGGCCGACCTCGTGCTGACCGTCGACTTCTCCCGCTTTCCGCTTGCCGCAGGCGACCGCGTGCTCGACCTCGGGTGCGGCGCCGGGCGGCACGCGTTCGAGTGTTACCGGCGCGGTGCGCAGGTCGTGGCGCTCGACCAGAACGGCGAGGAGATCCGCGAGGTCGCCAAGTGGTTCGCCGCGATGAAGGACGCCGGGGAGGCTCCCGAGGGCGCCACCGCCGCCGCCATGGAGGGCGACGCACTCAACCTTCCCTTCCCCGACGAGTCGTTCGACGTCGTGATCATCTCCGAGGTGATGGAGCACATCCCGGACGACAAGGGCGTGCTCGCCGAGATGGTGAGGGTCCTCAAGCCCGGCGGGCGTATCGCCGTCACCGTCCCCCGCTACGGCCCCGAGAAGATCTGCTGGGCGCTCAGCGACGCGTACCACGAGGTCGAAGGCGGCCACATCCGCATTTACAAGGCCGACGAGCTGCTCGGCAAGATGCGGGAGGCCGGGCTCAAGCCGTACGGCACGCACCACGCGCACGCGCTGCACTCGCCCTACTGGTGGCTCAAGTGCGCCTTCGGCGTGGACAACGACAAGGCCCTGCCGGTCAAGGCGTACCACCAGCTGCTGGTCTGGGACATCATGAAGAAGCCACTGGCCACCCGCCTCGCCGAGCAGGCGCTCAACCCGCTGATCGGCAAGAGTTTCGTGGCATACGCGACCAAGCCGCACCTGCCTGCGGCGGCCGCCAAGTGACCTCTCCGGGCCGTACGGAGCACCTCGTCCTGCCCGGGGTGCTCACCGCGGAGGAAGCCGCCGAGACGGTCGCGGGGGTGCTCGCCGCGCAGCGCGAGGACGGCGCGATTCCGTGGTTCCGCGGGCATCACCTCGACCCGTGGGACCACACCGAGGCCGCGATGGCACTGGACGCGGCGGGCGAGCACGACGCCGCGGCCCGTGCGTACGAGTGGCTGGCGCGGCACCAGAACCAGGACGGGTCCTGGTACGCCGCCTATCACGACGGCGACGCGGACCGCCCCACCGACCGCGGCCGTGAGACGAACTTCTGCGCGTACATCGCCGTCGGCGTCTGGCACCACTACCTCGCCACCGGCGACGAGATGTTCCTCGACCGGATGTGGCCGACCGTGTTCGCCGCGATCGAGTTCGTACTGGAGCTGCAGCAGCCCGGCGGCCAGATCGGCTGGAAACGGGAGGCGGACGGCACCGCGGTCAACGACGCGCTGCTGACCGGCAGTTCGTCGGTGCACCAGGCGCTGCGCTGCGCGCTGGCGATCGCCGAGGAGCGCGAAGAGCCGCAGCCCGACTGGGAGTTGGCGGCGGGCGCGCTCGCGCACGCCATATGCAGGCACCCCGAGCGCTTCCTCGACAAGAGCCGCTACTCCATGGACTGGTACTACCCGATCCTCGGCGGCGCGCTGACGGGCGTGGAGGCCAAGTCGCGTATCGAGCAGAGCTGGGACGATTTCGTGGTCCCCGGCCTCGGGGTGCGGTGCGTGCTGCCCAACCCCTGGGTGACCGGCGGTGAGAGCTGCGAACTGGCCCTGGCCCTGTGGGTGATGGGCGAGTCCGACCGGGCGCTGGAGATCCTCCAGTCCGTCCAGCATCTGCGGGCCGACGGCGGCCTGTACTGGACGGGGTACGTCTTCGAGGGCAACCGGGCCTTCTGGCCGGAGGAGCTCACCACCTGGACGGCGGGATCGCTGCTGCTGGCGGTGGCCGCGCTCGGGGGGGACGAGGCGACCACCGCGGTCTTCGGCGGGGAGCGGCTGCCGCGGGGGCTCGCGCCGGAGTGCTGCTAGGGGGCGCCTGCGGCGGGCCTGTTCCCCACCCCGCCCCTTCCCGTAACCGGGGGCAAGCCCCCGGACCCCCGTACGCCCTTCGGGCGTTGTCCTCAATCGCCGGACGGGCTCCATTTGAGCCCCGCCGGCGATTGAGGCGCGGGGGTCCGGGGGCGGAGCCCTCGGGGGCTGTCAGTGGCGGCGCAGGCGGCCTGCCACCGCGTGGCCGACGAAGAGGTACACCACGGCGGCGAGGCCGTAGCCCGCGACGACTCGTGCCCATGCTTCGTCGAAGGTGAACAGGTCGTAGGACCAGCCGGCGAGCCAGCGGGCGGCATCCTGGACGAAGCCCACCAGGTCGTTGGCGCGGTTGGCGTCCAGCAGATACATCAGGATCCAGAGGCCGATGATGACGGCCATGACATCGGCAACGATCGTGACGACCGTCGCGGCCTGATTCGTTCCCTTGCGTTGGCTGAGGCTCATACTCTCCGGGTTGCCGCTTGTGAGCGTGTGAAACCCATTCGGCCCCGCCCGAGAGCCGGGTCTCCGGGCCTTTTGGGTCTTTTGGGTCTACGAGTTGAGCTCGGCCAGGACCCGGAGGGTGTGCGGGTCCGGGGCGGTCACCAGCAGGTCGGTGACCGGGCCCTTGCGCCACAGCTCCAGGCGTTCGGCGATCCGCTGCCGCGGTCCGACGAGTGAGATCTCGTCGGCGAAGGCGTCGGGGACGGCGAGGACGGCCTCCTCGCGGCGGCCGTCGGCGAACAGTTGCTGGATGCGCCCGGCCTCGGACGCGTACCCCATGCGCGCCATCAGGTCGGCGTGGAAGTTACGGGCCGCGTGGCCCATGCCGCCGATGTAGAAGCCGAGCATCGCCTTGACCGGGAGCAGCCCCTCGGCGACGTCGTCGCAGACCTTGGCGCGGGCCATCGGCGCGATCAGGAAGCCGTCGGGCAGCTCGGTGAGGGAGGCCTCGTACACGTCCGTGCGCAGTGGCGACCAGTACAACGGGAGCCAGCCGTCGGCGATGCGCGTCGTCTGGGAGATGTTCTTCGGCCCCTCGGCGCCCAGCAGGACGGGCAATGAGGCACGCAGCGGATGCGTGATGGGCTTGAGCGGTTTGCCGAGACCGCTGCCGTCCTCACCGGTGTACGGATGGGAGTGGAAGCGGCCCGCCAGCTCAACAGGGGCCTCGCGCCTGAGGACTTGGCGGATCACGTCGACGTACTCGCGGGTCGCCGTCAGCGGGCTCTTCGGGAAGGGGCGGCCGTACCAGCCCTCCACCACCTGCGGCCCCGACAGGCCGAGCCCGAGCATCATCCGGCCGCCGGAGAGATGGTCCAGGGTGAGCGCGTGCATCGCGGTGGCGGTGGGCGTGCGGGCGGCCATCTGGGCCACCGCTGTGCCGAGCCGGATACGGGAGGTGTGCGCCGCGATCCAGGTGAGGGGGGTGAAGGCGTCGGAGCCCCAGGCCTCGGCGGTCCACACCGAGTCGTAGCCGAGCCGCTCGGCCTCCCGGGCGAGCTCCAGATGGCCGGGGTCGGGGCCGCGGCCCCAGTAGCCGAGAGCAAGGCCGAGTCGCATACCTGGGTCCCCTCCAGCCGTATGTTTCTGACGGAGCGTCAGGGTACGGCAGCGGCCCCCCGCCCGGAAGGGCGGGGGGCCGCTGAACGGCCGTGTGCGTCAGCCGCTTGCGTCAGCCGCGCTGGATACCCGAGGCGTCCTGCAGGACGCCACGGCGGCCGTCCTGCGTCTGGGCGATGAGGCCCGGACCGCGCTGCTCGACCGCGAGGTACCAGGTGCCCGGCGCGAGTTCGGCGATCGGGGTCGGCGAACCGTCCTCGCCGTACAGCGGACGGGCCACCGGAACCGCGAACCAGAACGGCGTGAAGTCGGCGGCGCCGCCGGCCTGCTGCGGCGCGGCCGGGGCCTGCTGCTGACCCGGCTGCGGCTGGGCGCCGTACGGCTGGGGCTGACCCGGCTGCGCGCCGTAGGGCTGCTGCTGGGCGCCCGGGTAGCCGTAGCCGCCGGGGGCGCCGGGCTGCGCGCCGTACGGGTTCGCGGCCGGCTTCGGGGCGCCGACGAGCGGGGCCTTGAAGGCGGGCACGATCAGGGAGCAGACGGCGCCGGCCGCGAGGACGAGCGCCGCGATGAAGCCGAGGATCAGGCCGGTGCCGGCGTCGACGTTGCCGCCGACGTCAAGGGAGCCCGCCGGGTCGAAGATCGCGCCGAGCGCGCTCCACGCGGTGAAGACCGTCAGGGCGACGCCGAGCTGGCCGAGGTCGAGCCCGATGACCTTGGGCGGCTGCGGCAGCGCGCGGGAGATGACGATCAGCGCCGCACCGATGATGCCGGCCAGGTAGACACCCAGCAGCAGGGAACCGTTGTCCCAGGCGGTCGGCACGTCGTCGCAGTTGCTGCCGGAGCAGTCGAACGTGTCGAGGAACGAGGCGATGAACAGCAACACCGCTGCTCCGATCACCACGCCATCGCCTCGAGTGAGGGAGCGGATGTTCACGTAAAAAGTCCTTCGTCGGTCGTCTCATCGGGGCGGTCGTCGCTGCCGCCGGTGTGGCGGTGTGCACGGCGCGGAGCTCGGGGGTGACTCCCCATCGTAGAGGTGAATCTATCGTCTGCCCGATGCGCCCGTCTGCCGGGTATCGCACTGTTACCTCTGGAGGTAACTGCCGATCCCGTCCGCGATTCCCTGCGCCGCTTTCTGCCGCCAGCTCGAACTCTTCAGCAGGGCGGCGTCTTTCGGGTCACGCATATTGCCGCATTCGATGAACACCTTGGGCACGGTGGACAGATTCAGGCCGCCGAGATCCTCGCGTACGTCCAACCCGGTGCCGCCGCCGACGTAGTTGGAGGGGGCGCTGCCCGTTGCGCGTACGAACTTTCCGGCGATCCGCTCGCCGAGGTCGCGGGATGGGGCGACGATTTTCGCGGTGTCTGCCGCACCGCCCCTGACCAGGGCGGGAAGGATGACGTGGAAGCCGCGGTTGCCGACGCCCGAGCCGTCCGCGTGGACGGAGACGACGGCGTCGGCCCCGGCCTTGTTGCCGATGCGCGCCCGTTCGTCCACGCAAGGACCGAACGGACGGTCGTTGGTGTGGGTGAATTTGACCGTCGCGCCCTGCTTCTCGAGCAGTGTGCGAAGACGTTGTGAAACATCGAAGGTGAATTCGGCTTCGGTGTAGCCGTCGTTGGTGGCCGTGCCCGTCGTGTCGCATTCCTTGCGATTGGTTCCGATATCCACGAGTTTATTGATTTCGCTCGTGTGCCGGAAGTTTCCGGGATTGTGCCCCGGGTCGACGACCACGACCTTGCCGGTCAGCGGCCCCGACGCGTTCCCCTTCGAGGAGGGCGAGGGTGAGGGAGCGGACGAGGCGGCGGGGGAGGAGGCGGGCGGCGAAGGCGATGGGGCAGGTCCCGGCTTGCCCGCGGTGGTCTGCCGACTCGGCGTCGGCAGCACCTTCGGAGGCTCGTTGTCCTCCGGGCCGCTCATCGCCTTCCAGACCAGCCACCCCGCCAGGGCGGTCGGCACCAGCGCGGCGATCGCGATGGTCAGATTGCCGCGGCCGATGCGGCGCGGACGGGTGGAGGGCTGGTTCTCGTCGTACGACACCCTCGCGATGCTAGCGGGACGGCTCAGATCCCCGGCCCTGTACGCCGCAGGACGCGCAGCGAGTCGGTCGCCGAGACCTCGGTGAACGCGCCGGACGCGAGTGCCCGGAGACAGACGCGGTACGGGGCCTGGCCGGTCCACTCGTCGACCGGGTCGGGGAAGACGTCGTGGATCACCAGCAGGCCGCCGTCGGCGACGTGCGGCGCCCAGCCCTCGTAGTCCCCGCCCGCGTGCTCGTCGGTGTGGCCGCCGTCTATGAAGACCAGGCCGAGCGGTGTGCCCCAGACCCGCGCCACCTGCGGGGAGCGGCCGACAACCGCGATGACGTGCTCCTCCAGACCGGCCTTGTGCAGGGTCCGGCGGAAGGTGGGTAGCGTGTCCATGCGGCCGATCTCGGGGTCCACGGTCTCCGGGTCGTGGTAGTCCCAGCCCGGCTGCTGCTCCTCGCTGCCCCGGTGGTGGTCGACCGTGACGGCCGTCGTGCCCGCCTCGCGGGCGGCGTCGGCGAGCAGGATGGTGGAGCGCCCGCAGTACGTGCCGACCTCGAGCAGCGGCAGCCCGAGCGCGCCCGCCTCCGCCGCTGCCGCGTACAGGGCGAGCCCTTCCCGTACGGGCATGAAGCCCTTCGCGGCCTCGAAGGCGGCGAGGGTCTCCGGCTTGGGGACGGCGGCCATGGGTTCCTCCGGGTCGTACGGGGTGTCCGGCCGCCCATCGTGCCTCACGCGTCGCACTCGAACCACATCGTCTTGGCTCCTGGGAGTGGCAGCGTGCCCCAGCGGTCGGTCACGGCCTCGACAAGGAGCAGCCCCCGCCCGCCCTCGTCGAGCTCGTCGCCTCTGTACTCGGGGCGCACCGGGCGGGGACAGTGCGGGTGCTCGTCGGAGACCTCGACGCGCAGTCCGTCCGGCCGTCGCAGGATGAGCAACGTGCAGCGCCTGCCGGGCACATGCCGTACGACATTGGCGACCAGCTCGGTCAGGGCCAGCTCGGCGTCGTCGGTCAGCGCGGCCATGTCCCAACGGGTCAGGAACATCCGCAGGATGCGCCGCAGATGCCGGGCCGAGTGCTCACCGAGGGTGAAGCCTGTGCGGTAGCTGTCGCTAATTGCCGCTGGTGAGCAGTCAGTTACGTGATTCATGTCACCAGCGTGCGGTGGTGTGGTTACGCTCGGCTACGAACGGAAACGAACGCCGCGAGGCGTGAGCTTGGGGGTGACCGCGAGCGTGGTCAATATCCGCGACCTCGATCCCAGCGCATCGCCGCTGGACTACTACGGCTCCGAACTGCGCCGCCTGAGAGAGGACGCCGGGCTGAAGCAGGGCGAGCTCGGCGGCTGTGTCTTCTGTACGGCGTCGCTGATCGGCCAGATCGAGACGGCGAGGAAGGTGCCGACGAGGGACTTCTCGGAACGGGTGGATGCGGCGCTGGGGACGGGCGGGGTGTTCTCGCGGCTGGTGGGGCTGGTGCTGCGGAGCCAATTGCCGAGCTGGTTCCAGGCGTATGCGGAGATGGAGGCGCGGGCGGCGTACATCTCCACGTACCAGGCGCAGTTGGTGTACGGCTTGCTGCAGACGAAGGATTACGCGCGGGCAGTGCTGGCGACGGGGCTGCCAGAAAACCTGGACGAGTTGGTGGCGGCTCGGATGGAGCGCCATCGGATCCTGGGCCGGGAGCATCCACCCATGGTCTGGGTGGTACTGGATGAGGCAGCACTGTATCGGCCGATCGGCGGCCCGGAGGTCATGCGGAACCAACTCGCCCACTTGTTGAGTTTCCGCGAGAAACGCTGGGTGAGGATCCAGGTGCTGCCCTTCGCGGCCGGCGAACACGCAAGCCTGATCGGTTCGTTCACCACCATGCGGTTCAGCGACGACCCGGACCTCGTTTACTCGGAGGACCTCATCTCGGGGCACATGACCGCCAACCCCGACACCGTCAAGGAAGCCGCACTTCGTTACGCTCACGTGCAGGCCGCTGCCCTCTCCGTAGAGGATTCGGCGGCACTGATCACCCGCGTAATGGAGGAACGTTATGGGCACCAGCCAGGACCTGACGGGCGCGCGGTGGCGTAAGTCCAGTTACAGCGGAAACACCGGCGGCGAGTGCATCGAGTGCGCCCCGCTCGGCGCGACCGCCTGGCGTAAGTCGTCGTACAGCGGCGACACCGGCGGCGACTGCATCGAGGTCGCCGCCCACCCCTGCCGTATCGCCGTCCGCGACTCCAAGAACCCCGACGGCCCCGCCTTCGCCGTCACCCCCGCCGCCTTCGCGGCCTTCGTCACGGCCGCCGCCGAGGGCGGCCTCTGAGGGGCCCCTATCCGGCGTTGGACTCTGCGGAGGGCGCGCTGTGCACGCCCTCCGCAGTCCTAAATCACTTCTTCTTCTCCAGGCAGACCACATATGCCGTCAGGCTGGAGTTGTTTTCAGCGTGTGTCGCCGAGACTGCCCAGCCGGTCGCGCTGGTCCCGCTGGCGGCGGGGTCGCCGTTGGCGTCGATGGGGTACGAGTCCGTGAGGTAGGCAGTGGCAGCATCGGTGAAGTTGGTGAAGCCGCCGCCGCCAACCGCGGTCGCGTCGGTCGGGCACTGGACCCATGCGGTCACATTCTGGTTTGGAACCAGGGTCATGGGGTCGCCGACGTAGGTCTTCGCGACCACCTTGCCGTTCTTGTCGGATCCGTCCGTATCCGGATCGTCGGCCGCGTAGGCCGTGGATGCCATGCCGGTCGCGAGCATCATCGGGACGCTCGCCAGAGCGATAACTATGGAGCGCTTCAACTCCAGACCTCCTGTCAGGGGTCATACCCGATCCGCAATCTGTAGCGGATCGATCACCTGGTTTGTAACGCTAGGGGGATGTATGACCGATATGCCATTGCATGGGTCTGAATGGGTGAGGGGAGGGCTCTTCCGGCCGTGGTCGCCCTTGGCGTCGACGCGCAGTCGCCCGCGCCGAACGTCAGGCAGTGGCCTCCACGGCGGCGATCCGGCGCGGGCCCACCCCAAGAACCATCAATCTGACCTATCGTCAGATTGAAACGTGTTCTAGTCTGCCGTCCATGGGCATCGGAATCATGCAGGAGCAGCGGGAGTTGGCCCGGTCCGTCCGCGGCTGGCTGGCCCGCGCCGTGCCGCCCGCGGAAGTGCGCAAGCTGCTCGGCGCGCCCGGCGGTGGGGTCGGGCGACCCGGGTACTGGGACGGTGCGGCCGAGCAGGGGCTGCTCGGGGTGCATCTGGCCGAGCAGCACGGCGGCGGGGGTGGGACGATCCTCGACCTCGTCGTCGTCCTGGAGGAGACCGGCCGGGCCGCACTGCCGGGGCCGTATCTGAGCAGCGTGCTCGCATCCGCCGTGCTGGCCCGCGCGGGCCGGGCCGATCTGGCGGCCGCGCTCGCGGGAGGGGAGCGCATCGCGGCCCTCGCGCTCGGTCCCGGGACGCTCACCGCCACCCGGACTCAGGACGGCTACAGGCTCGACGGCACCGCCCCGCCCGTCCTCGGTGGCGGGCACGCCGATCTGCTCGTACTCGAAACCCCGACGGGTTGGCTCGCGGTCGACGCGGATGCGCTCACCGTCCGCGTGCACGAGAGCGCCGACCCGACCCGGCCCACCGCCGAGGTCACCGCGCACGGCGTGACCGTGCCACGGGACCGTGTGCTGGACATCGACACCGCTCTCGTACGGGACCTGGCGCGGGTGCTCTTCGCGGCGGAGGCGTGCGGGGCAGCCGCCAAAGCCCTGGAGATCGCCACCGAGTACGCGAAGGTGCGCGAACAGTTCGGGCGGCCCATCGGGCAGTTCCAGGCGGTCAAGCATCTGTGCGCCGACATGCTGGTGCGCGTCGAGCAGGCGCGGGCGCTGGCGTGGGACGCGGCACGCGCGATCGACGCCGGCCCCGGCGTACGCGGCCTGGTGGCGTCGCTCGCCGCGGGAACCGCGCTGGACGCCGCGTACAGCTGCGCCAAGGACTGCATCCAGGTGCTCGGAGGGATCGGCTTCACCTGGGAGCACGACGCGCATCTGTATCTGCGCCGGGCCCTGGTCGGGCGCCAGCTGCTGGGGTCCGGCGACAGCCACCGGCTGCGGGCGGTCCGGCTCGCGGCGGGCGGGGCACGGCGCGAGCTGCGGCTGGAGCTGCCGGCGGAGGCGGAGAGGTACCGGACGCCGGCCCGCGCGGCTGTCGAGGGGGTCCGGGGCCTCGACCCGGCCGCCGCCCGCCGTGCCCTCGCCCCCACCGGGTACGCCGCCCCGCACCTCCCGAAGCCGTACGGCCTGGACGCCGGAGCGGTCCAACAGCTCGTCGTACAAGAGGAGTTAATGGCCGCCGGGGTGAAGGTGAGCGACCTCGGGATCGCGACCTGGGTGGTGCCTTCGCTCATCGCGTACGGGACCCCGGCCCAGCAGGAACGCTTCCTGCGGCCGACCCTGCGCGGCGAGGTGCTGTGGTGCCAGCTCTTCTCCGAACCCGGCGCCGGATCGGACCTGGCGAGCCTGAGCACGAAGGCCGAGCGGACCGAGGACGGCTGGCGGATCACCGGCCAGAAGGTGTGGACGAGCGCCGCGCTCCAGGCCGACTACGGGATCCTGCTCGCCCGCACCGACCCCGGCGCACCCAAGCACAAAGGGCTCACCTACTTCGTCGTCGACATGAAGCGGACGGACGGCATCGACATCCGGCCGCTCAAGGAGATCACCGGGGAATCCCTCTTCAACGAGGTGTACTTCGACGGGGCGCTGCTCCCGCACGACGCCGTGGTCGGGCAGGTCGACGACGGCTGGAAGGTCGCCCGCAACACCCTCGGCAATGAACGCGTCCACATGGCCGATCAGTTGACCTTCGACACGGATCTCGAAGGGCTGCTCGCGCGGGCGTCCGGTCTGGACGGCGCGTACCGCGTGCGCATCGGTTCGCTGGCGGCCGAGGCGCACGCCCTCGCCTGCATCGGTCTGCGCACCACCATGCAGCAGGTGTCCGGACTCGAACCGGGCGCGGGCGCCTCCGTGCGCAAACTCGTCCAGACCGTCCACCAGCAGAAGACCGCGGAGCTCGCCCTCGAACTGCTTGGTCCCGAGGGCGCGTTGCGCGAAGGGGCGGGGGAGCGGGCCGTGCACGGCTTCCTCATGTCGCGCTGCCTCACCATCGCCGGCGGCACCACACAGGTCCAGCTCAATGTCGTCGCCGAGCGCATCCTCGGCCTCCCGCGGGACTGAACGAGACTGCACGAGACTGAAGGGGACAGCATGAAGGCGTACATCGTCGGCGTCGGGATGACGAAGTTCGAGAAGCCCGAGTCGAGGGACTGGCAGTACTGGGACATGGCGAGGGAAGCGGGCGGCCAGGCGCTCACGGACGCCGGGATCTCGTACGAGCAGGTGCAGCAGGTCCCGGTCGGCTACTGCTTCCAGGCCTCGACGGCAGGCCAGCGGGCGGCGTACGAACTCGGCCTGACCGGCGTCCCCGTCTACAATGTCAGCAACAACTGCGCGACCGGCTCGACCGCGTTGATGATGGCGCGGCAGTTCGTCGAGGGCGGCATCAGCGACTGCGTACTGGCGCTCGGCTTCGAGAAGATGACGCGCGGGGCCCTGGGGGCGGGCTCCGACGGCGGGGCCTTCGCGACCTCGCCGGTCGCGCGCCACTACGGCGTGATGGCGGCCGGTCACGGCTTCGAGATGTCCCCGCCCACCGCGCAGATCTTCGGGAACGCGGCGCGCGAGCACATGGAGCGGTACGGCACGACCGAGGCGCAGCTCGCCGCCGTCGGCGCCAAAAACCACAGGCACTCGGCGAACAACCCCAACGCCCAGTTCCAGGACGTCTACTCGGTCGACGAGATCCTCGCCGCGAAGACGATCCACCGGCCGCTCACCAAGCTCCAGTGCTCGCCCACCTCCGACGGGTCGGCCGCCGCGGTCGTCGTCTCCGAGCGGTTCGTCGTCCAGCACGGGCTGCACGACAAGGCCGTGGAGATCGCGGCCCAGGCGATGACCACCGACACCGAGGAGTCCTTCGCCTCCGGCTCCTGCATCGACGCCGTTGGCAAGCCGATGTCGCGGGCGGCCGGCCGGCAGGTCTTCGAGGACTCGGGGCTCGGCATCGAGGACGTCGACGTCATCGAGCTGCACGACTGCTTCTCCGTCAACGAGCTCCTCACCTACGAGGCGCTGGGCATGTGCGCGGACGGCGAGTCCGGGAAGCTGGTGGAGAGCGGGGCGACGACCTACGGCGGCCGGTGGGTGGTCAACCCCTCGGGCGGCCTGATCTCCAAGGGGCATCCGCTGGGCGCGACCGGGCTGGCCCAGGCCGCCGAGTTGGTGTGGCAGTTGAGGGGGGAGGCGGGCGCGAGGCAGGTGGCGGGCGCGCGGGTGGGGCTGGCGCACAACATCGGGCTCGGCGGGGCGGCGGTCGTCGCGCTGCTGCGAAGGTCCTAGGTCCGCGGGGCCGTGGCCCGTACATCGATATCCGGATGTACGGGCCGGACGGCGGCTGAGACCATGACGGTCATGGTTCACGCCCCGGACGCCGAAGGCACCGCAGAGTCCGCCGCACAGACAGCGATGTCCACCCGCGCCTCTCGCCCAATGCGCACCTGGGCGGTGATCCTCGCCGCATGCGCCGGCCAGTTCCTCGTCGTCCTCGACGTGTCCGTCGTCAATGTCGCGCTGCCCTCGATGCGCGCCGATCTCGGGCTCTCCACCACGGGGCTGCAGTGGGTCCTCAACGCGTACTCCATCGCCTTCGCCGGGTTCATGCTGCTCGGCGGGCGGGCCGCGGACATCTTCGGCCGCAAGCTGATGTTCCTCACCGGGCTCGGGCTGTTCACCGCCGCGTCCGTCGCGGGCGGGCTCGCCCAGGAGGGGTGGCAGCTGGTCGCGGCGCGGGCCGTGCAGGGCCTGGGCGCGGCGGTGCTCGCGCCGGCGACGCTGACCATCGTGACGGCGGCCGTGCCGCCGGGCCCGGCCCGCACCCGGGCGATCGGCACCTGGACGGCGGTGGGCGCGGCGGGCGGCGCGGCCGGCGGACTCGTCGGCGGCGTCCTCACCGACCTGCTGTCCTGGCGCTGGGTGCTGCTGATCAACGTGCCGGTCGGTGCGCTGGTCCTGATCGGCGCGGCGATCTGGTTCACCGAGAGCCGGGCCGGTGGGGGTACCTCCCACGCCGAAGGCCGTGGGGGAGGCCGCCGGCTCGACCTGCCGGGCGCGGTGCTGGTCACGGGCGGCCTCGCGGCGGTCGCGTACGGCATCGTGCAGACCGAGGAGTCGGGCTGGACCGCGCCCGGCACGCTGCTGCCGCTGCTCGGCGGGCTCGCGGTGCTGGCGCTCTTCGTGGCCGTGGAGGCGCGGACCGGCGCGCCGCTGATGCCGCTGAAGGTGTTCCGCTCGCGTGCGGTGTCCGCGGCGAACGTGGCCATGTTCGTGTGCGGTTCGGCGTCGTTCGCCATGTGGTTCTTCATGACGGTGTACGCGCAGAACGTGCTGGGCTACACGCCGTTGGAGGCGGGCCTGGCGCTCATCCCCAGCTCGGTCAGCGTCATCGTCGGCTCGAAGCTCGCGCCCCGCCTGATGGTGCGGGCCGGCGCCAGGAATGTCGCGGCCATCGGCGCCCTCGTCGCCGCGACCGGCTTTGGCTGGCAGTCCACAATGACCGCGGAGGGCACCTACTTCACCACGATCCTCGGCCCCGGCATCCTCATGATGGCCGGCGCCGGACTGGCCACGACCCCGCTCGCCTCGCTCGCCACCTCGGGCGCGGCACCGGGCGACGCGGGCCTGGTCTCGGGGCTGATCAACACCTCCCGCACGATGGGCGGTGCGCTGGGCCTGGCCACCCTCTCCACGGTCGCGGCGGCCCGCACGGCGGGCGGCACCGACCCCCAGGCGCTCACGGCCGGATACGCGCTGGCGTTCCGCACGGGGACGGGGCTGCTGCTGGTGGCGGCGGTGCTGATGCTGCTGTGGCTGCCTGGCGCTGCTGCTTCGAAGGAGTCCGTGCAGGACTCTTCGGCGGGGTCGGGAACTGCTCGGGATTGAGTCAACTCTAGTTTGCATTAAAGCCTCTGAGTAGGTGTTATATGATCGCTTCATGAACCTCAAGGAATGG
>NZ_JBIRYJ010000024.1:0-75112 GCF_044389785.1 Streptomyces sp. NPDC019443 | reverse complement strand
TATGCGGCCCCACCATCCACGCCCGAAAAGGACGACGAGAAAGGAATCGTCGACACCGTAAAGGGCTGGTTCTCGGACGACGAGGACGTAACGACGGCCAAGCCTCCGGTCGGCGGCAAGCTTGAGATAGCCAGCCGGGAGAAGCTGCCCAAGGGCAAGAAGCTCCCGCCGGCGAAGCGGGTCAGGGAGCTGACCGGGAAGCGGACGCCGCAGGCGCGATTCTGGCAGATGTCGGACGGACGGGTGGAGGCCGATCTGTCGGCCTCGCCCGTGTCCTACAAGTCCGGGAAGTCCTGGAAGCCGATCGACACCACGGTCACGGCGACGAAGGACAACGGCTTCGACTTCGCCAACACCACCAACACCGGCCGCAGCTGGTTCGGCTCGGACGCGAAGAAGCTGCTGCGTTTCGAGACCGAGGCCGGTCAGGCGGTCACCCTGGGCCTGGAAGGTGCGCCCAAGGGTGTCGAGCCGAGCGCCAAGGGCGACACGGTCACCTACAAGGGGCTGGCGTCCGGCGCCGATGTCTCGTACCAGGTGGGTGCGGGCCGGGTGAAGGAGAACATCACCCTGGCCGAACGTCCCGCCGGGCCAGTGAAGTTCGTCTTCACGCTGGATGCGGGTGCGCTTCAGCCGACCGAGCGCAAGGACGGCTCGATCGCTCTGTTCGGCGAGGACCCGGCCCATCCGGTGCTGGTGATTCCTCCGGCGTTCATGACCGACGCGAAGAAGGACAAGGCCTCTCCGTACGGCAAGGCCTTCAGTGCGAAGGTGTCCCAGAAGCTCGCCCGCGACGGCAAGCAGTGGCGGCTGACCGTCACCCCCGACGCCAAGTGGCTCGCGGCGCCGGAGCGGCAGTACCCGGTGGTGATCGACCCGACGATCACGATCGCGCCGTCGCCGACGGAGTCGCAGGACGTCATGGTCCGCTCGGACCAGCCGACGACCAACTTCAACAGCACCTGGGACATGTCGGCGGGCAAGACCAGCAGCACGGGTATCGCCCGTTCGCTGATCAAGTTCCCGCTGAACGAGATCCCGGCCGGATCGAAGATCGACACGGCGCAGCTGTCGCTGTACTACGACCAGGTCCACACCTCGGGTTCGACCAATGTGGACGTCGAGGTCCGCCGCGCCACGGGTACGTGGGACGAGGCCACGGCGACGTGGAACAACACCAGTGCGCTGGTGGGCGAGCAGTCCGCGACCACGGTCCTGATGGACGACGGTGACGCCGGGACTGCCGCGGTCGGTGAGTGGCCGCGCGTGAGCGGCACGGGCTACGCCGGCGACTACGCGTACAACAAGAACACCGCGACCGGCGAGTCGTACACCTGGCAGCCCCAGGTGCCCGAGGCGGCGGACTACCGCGTCGAGGTCCACACCCCCGTGCAGACGGACGGCGCAACGGCCGCCCCCTACACCGTGACCTCGGCCGATCCCACCGCGAACTTCACGGTGAACCAGGCGACGGGCACCACCGGCTGGCGGCAGCTCGGCACGAGTCAGATCGACTTCGCCAAGGGAAACACGGGCAAGATCGTCCTCGGTGACACCGGCGACTCGACCAAGCGGACGATCGCGGACGGGGTCCGGCTGGTCAACCCCGCCCAGATCCGCAAGGACATCGGCGAGTACAACGCGTGGCACAACTTCCGGGTCGGCGACACCGTCCAGAAGTGGGTCTCCGGCACCGCCGCCAACCACGGCTTCGTCATCAAGGCCGTCGACGAGTCCTCGACCGCCCCGCTCGGCGGCCCGCAGTACGAGGCCGGGGACTACGACTACGGCGGCGAGACCTCCACGATCCCCCGTCTGACGGTCACCTTCGGCAAGGTCGGCACCGACCTGAACTCGCCGACCGTCGTGCACGGCACCGGCCCCGAACTGTCCTGGGCCGCGTACAAGAACACCACCGGTGACACCGGCCTGGACATGGTCGAGTACCAGCTGCACCGCTCCACGCAGCAGGTGTTCACCCCGTCCGCCGCCACGCTGGTCGCGCCCGTGGCCAAGACCGTCACCCAGTACACCGACACGACCGCGGTACCGACGCCGGACTCCAGCTCCGCGGAGATCGGGAAGTCGTACTACTACCAGATCGCGGTCAAGACGGCGGACGGCCAGGTGCTCGGATCACCGACCCGCGTCGTCGGCATCCCCAAGGCCGGCCGCACCATGCGGCTCATCCAGGCCGGTGCCGGTGTCACCGACACCACCCTGTCCTCGCTCAAGCCGACCACCAACCTGAACACCATCGAGCAGGGCACGGTCGGCCAGGACTGGCTGAGCGTGGGCAACAACTCCGCCACCTACGGCAAGACCCGCTCGGTCATCAAGTGGCCCACCACCACCATCCCCACCACCGCGACGGTGCTGGAGAGCCGGGTCTTCCTGTGGTCCACGCTCACCGACCGCACCACGACCACCAAGGCCCAGTACAACCTCCACGGTCTGACCAGGGACTTCACCGAGACCCAGGCCACCTGGAACAACGCGAACTCCACCACCGCGTGGACCGCACCCGGCGGTGACCACTCCGCGGTCGTCTCCGACTACGTGCCGGCCTTCAACACCGACCTGGGCCGCCACTGGTGGGACGCGACCAGCCTCACGCAGGGCTGGGTCAAGACCCCCACCAGCAACAAGGGCACCCTGATCAAGCTGAAGGACGAGACGACGGCCGGACCCCAGGAACGCTCCCTGTTCCTGTCCGCCGCCGCGCCGGACCCGCAGCTGCGCCCCCTGCTGCGCGTGATCTACGTGGACGCCACCACGGAGGACACGTACTACGCGCCGACCACCCCGGCCCGGATGACGCCGAACTCGCAGTACACGGTCGAGTTCACCGTCACCAACACGACCGCGACCGCGTGGGCGGCGGGTGAGCGGCAGCTGTCGTACACCTGGAAGCTCCCCGACGGCACGGACGTCACCAACGGCGGCAACCAGCTCTCGACGGCGATCCCGGCGCTGCTGCCGGGCAAGTCCGCGACCATCCAGGCGCAGGTCAAGACCCCCATCAACTCCGATGAGGGCAACAAGCGCCTGGACTACGTGCTCGGCTGGGACGTCAAGAAGGTCGCCGACGGGACCTGGCTGTCCGCCGGGACCGGCGCCATCCCGCCGCTGAAGCAGAACGTCACGGTCGAGGACCCCACGTCCAACACGCTGGGTCTGGAGAAGTTCTACGACTACGCGGGCAAGAACACCGGCGCCGGCTCGACGGTCATGAACAATCTGGCGTCCGGCAACAGCGTCTGGTCGTACAACGCCATCAACAACCCGGGCCGCGGAGTCAACACCTTCGCCCGTGTCGCGTACAACTCGCTGGACACCTCGGACACGGTCCTCGGCCACGGCTGGTCGGCGCAGATCTCCGGACCGACGCGCCTGGGCGCGCCGCTGGAGTTCCACCCCAAGCCGAACCCGACGGAGATCCGTCTGCCGGACGGTGACGGCACCACGCACGTCTTCCGCTGGGACGCCACGAACAGCGTGTGGAAGGCACCGGCCGGTGTCCACTACAAGCTGACGATGAAGGCCGGCCTGGACTGCAAGCCGACCAAGGACCCGGTCCCGGACGCCTGGACGCTCACGCGCCCGGACGGCACACGGTTCCTGTTCGGCTGCGACGGCTACATGACGTCCGCCGTCGACAACGACGGCAACACGCAGACGTACACGTACGAGGAGCGCAAGTCCAACAACAAGCCGACCAAGTTCCTCAAGTACATCACCGACCCGGTCGGCCGTCAGTCGCTCACGATCGACTACTACGGCAAGGGTGACGCCACCTACGAGTACATCAACGACTCGGGCGCCAAGGTCTCCGGCACCAGCCTGACCAACTCCAAGATCTACGACCACGTGAAGTCCATGACGGACATCTCGGGCCGCAAGATCACCTTCTACTACACCGACAAGGGCCTGCTCGGGCAGATCGGGGACGGCGAGACGTCCTCCCAGCCCAAGGTGTTCAAGTTCACCTACGACGCCACGCAGGGGAACAAGAACGTCAAGCTGGTCAAGGCCACCGACCCGCGCGGCAACAACACGCAGTTCGCGTACTACGCCCCGCAGGTCGGCGACGACCCGAAGTACCACTGGTGGACCAAGACGATCACCGACCGTCTGGCCTTCACCACCGGCTTCGCGTACAAGGCGAACACGGCGAACACCAACTTCACCGACACCAAGGTGACGGATGCCGAGAGCCGCGCCACGGACCATGTGACGGACGACTTCTTCCGTCCGGTCCAGATCACCGACGCCAAGTCCCAGACCACCAAGATGTCCTGGGACGCGGACAACAACGTCACCTACATGGAGGCGGCGAACGGGGCCAAGGCCGCGTCCTGCTACGACTCCAAGACCGGCTACCCGCTGCGCCAGTGGGACCCGGAGACCACCAAGTCGTGGTCGTCGTTCAACCCGACCGACTACTGCGACCCGGCCAAGTACCCGGCCGGCGCGACCAAGTTCGAGTACCAGACCCGCCTCGACGGCTACTCCGCCGACCTGTGGCGGAAGACCAGCCCGATGGGCAACGTCTGGGAGTTCGGATACGACTCGTTCGGTAACCAGACCTCGGTCACGGACCCGGAGGGTGTCGCCTCGGCGACGGCGGGCGACTACCAGTCGACCACCACGTACGACGCCTACGGCCAGCCGCTGACGGACACCGACGCCAACGGCCACGCCACCACCTACGCGGACTATGGCCCGCACGGGTACCCGGCGACGATCAAGGACGCGCTGAACAACCCCACGACCTTCGTCTACGACGACCGCGGCAACACCAAGGAGGTCGTCAACGCCAAGGGCGCCAAGGTCACTCAGAACTACGACTACTTCGGCCGTCCGCTGGAGCAGAAGCAGCCCAAGGACCAGGCCGCCGGTGTCTACATCACCACGCCGGCTCCGGTCTACGACGCCAACAACAACACGCTGAAGGCGTTCGGGCCGAACGGCGCCGAGACCTCCTCGGTGTACGACGCGGCGGACCAGGTCACCGACTCCCTCGCCCCGAAGGACGAGGCGACCGACCCCGAGCGGCGCACGACCACCACGTACGACAAGGTCGGCAACGTCAAGACCGTCACCGAGCCGAAGGGCAACCTGACGCCGACGGTCGGCGACTACACGACCACGTACACCTTGGACGAGATCTACCGTCCCGTCTCGGTGGTCAACGCCAGGGGCGACAAGGTTTCCAGCACCTACGACAGCGTCGGCAACCTGATCACGGTCGTCGACCCCAAGAAGAACGCCACCCCCGACTCGTCCGACTTCACCTCGAAGTACGACTACGACCTGAACAACCGGGTCGTGAAGACGACGGACGCGGCAGGCAAGTTCACAGAAGTCCACTACGACCTCGACAGCCGCACCGACAAGGCGACGGACGCCGAGGGCAACACCTCCGAGACGAGCTTCGACCGACGTGGCCTGACCAAGGAGGTCAAGGTCCCGTACTCGAAGGACGGCTCGGGCGTCATCACGTACCGGACGACCAGGTTCGAGTACGACGAGGTCGGCAACAAGACCAAGACGATCAGCCCGCGCGGTGTCGAGACGACCTCGGATGCCACGGACTTCACCTCGGAGACCGTGTATGACGAGCTGAACCGGGTCAAGGAGACGCTGTCTCCGTTCAAGCAGGGCGACGCCAACTACGGCAGCCCGGACCGGACGCACTACTTCTACGACTCGGTCGGCCAGCTGTCCAAGGTCTCCGCGCCGCCGTCGCAGGGCCAGACGGTCCGTAACGACACCGACTACGAGTACTACGACAACGGCTGGACCAAGTCGGCCAAGGACGCCTTCGACATCACCACGGCGTACGACTACAACACGCTGGGTCAGCAGACCAAAAACACGCTGACCTCGGCCGGTGGCTCGTCGCAGCGGACGATGACGTGGGACTTCTACCCGTCCGGCAACCAGAAGGCCCGCTCCGACGACGGTGTTCCGGTCGGCAAGCAGGTCGTGGTCGTCGACTCGACGGACATCCACAACACGGCCACGCAGGGCAACTGGGACGCTTCCCAGGCGCTCGGCCAGTGGGGCTACGACGTCCGCACGAACGCCAAGGGCACCGGCACGGAGTCCTTCACCTGGCAGCTGAACATCCCGCAGGACGGTACGTACGAGGTCTTCGCCCGGCACGGTGACGTGACCGGCGCGGCCACGGACGCCCCGTTCAAGGTCACCCACTCGACCGGGGAGACCACCCGGACCGTCAACCAGTCGACGGGCTCGGGCACGTGGGTCTCGCTGGGCTCCTACTCCTTCACCGAGTCGGGCAGCCAGAAGGTCACCCTGACCGACGCCGCCAACGGCACGGTTGTCGCCGACGGCATCAAGCTGGTGCGCGCCAACACGGGCGAGACCGACAACGAGAAGAAGGACCTCACCTACAAGTACGACGCCAACGGGCTGCTGTCGGAGGTCAAGGACCTCTCGCCGGGCGCGAAGGCGGACTCGTACGCGATGGCCTACGACGAGCTGAACCAGCTGTCGAAGGTCGAGGAGAAGCTGGGCAGCACGGTCAAGAACACGACCTCGCTGACCTATGACGTCAACGGCAACCCGCTCGAGACCACGCACGACGTGACGTGGTCGAAGGCGGAGTACGACGTCCGCGACATGATCAACAAGATCACGAACGCGGACACGCCGACGGCGGGCAACCAGCAGATCTCCACCCTCACCTACACCGACCGCGGCCAGCCGCTGAAGCAGACGAAGCCGAACGGGAACACCGTCGACTACGCGTACTGGCTCAACGGTGCGGTCAAGTCGCAGGTGGAGAAGAAGAGCGGCGGCGCTGTCGTCGCCTCGCACGACCTGGAATACGACCCGAACGGGAACCGCTCCAAGGACACGGCGAAGCTGATGAACGCCGACAACACGGCGGCGTATCTGGACACCGTCTCGACGTTCGACTACGACCCGCAGGACCGCATCTCCAAGGTCACCAAGACCGGTCATGGTGCGGCCACGGAGGAGTACGTCTACGACGGCAACTCCAACATCGTCGAGCAGAAGTCGGGCGGGGTCACGTCGACTTCGACGTACGACCGCAACCGTCTGCTGAAGACGTCCGCGGGCGGTGTCGCCTCCACGTACAACTACGACCCGCTGGGTCGTCTGGACACGGTCTCGTCGAACGGGTCGGTGCAGGAGAAGTACTCGTACGACGGTTTCGACCGGATCGCCAAGCACACGGCGGGTACGGGTGCGTCGGCCAAGACGACGTCGTACGTGTACGACGCCTTCGACCGCACGGCGTCGGAGACCACGTCCGGGACGAGTGGGAAGACCACGCTCTTCACCTACCTGGGCATGGAGTCCAAGGTGCTGCGGGAGGAGGTCGCCGGCAAGGCGACCAAGTCCTACCAGTACTCGCCCTGGGGTCAGAAGCTGACCCAGATCAAGCACAAGGACACCGGTCCGCACGAGTACTCGCAGTTCCTCTACCACCCCAAGGGTGATGTCGAGGCGATCACGAAGGAGGACGGCAACACCCGGGCCACCTACGGCTACACGGCCTACGGCTCGGACGACGACGCGCAGTTCACCGGTGCGGACAAGCCCGATGCGGCGAACCCGGACAAGGAGCAGTACAACGACTACCGGTACAACGCGCACCGGTACGACGACGGCTCCGGTACGTACGACATGGGCTTCCGTAACTACAGCCCGGGTCTGAACCGGTTCCTGACGCGCGACATGTACGGCGGCGCTCTGGACGACATGTCCCTGGCGACCGACCCGTACACCGGCAACCGCTACGCCTTCGCCGGCGGCAACCCCATCTCCTTCGTGGAGCTGGACGGCCACCTCTTCGGCATCGACATCTCGCTCTCGGACGTCGGCCATGCCGCGCTCGATGTGGCGGGCATGGTGCCGGTCATCGGCGAGGCGGCGGATGTCGCGAACGGCATCTGGTACGCGGCCGAGGGCAACTACACGGACGCGGCACTGTCGATGGCGGCGGCGATTCCGGGTGCGGGAGCCGCGGTCACTGCGGCCAAGTGGGCGAAGAAGGGCGCCAAGGCCGCGGACGCAGTCAAGAGCGGCAAGGCTGCGTCGAAGGCCCCTGCGCCCAAGCCCAAGTCGAAGCCCGGGGCGAAGAAGGCCGAGAGCAAGGCTCCTGAGAAGCAGGGAGGCAGCTGCAAGGTCCCGCCGAAGAAGAACAGCTTCGTGCCGGGCACCAAGGTGGTGATGGCCGACGGGTCCACGAAGAACATCGAGGACCTGAAGGAGGGCGAGTACGTCCTGGCCTCCGACCCGGAGACCGGCGACTTGCAGGCCCGCGAGGTCACCGACACCCGTAACCACAGCGGTGTGAAGCACCTGATCACCCTCACCGTCGACCCCGACGGCAAGGATGGCGACGCGAAGCCCGAGACCATCACAGCCACGGACGAGCACCCGTTCTGGCTGCCGGACTTCGGCAAGTGGGTCGAAGCGGAGGACCTCGAGCCCGGCATGTGGCTCCAGACCTCCGCCGGCACCTGGACCCAGATCACCGCGGTGGACGATGCGCACCGCACTCAGCGCGTCTACAACTTCACCGTCGACGGCGTACACACGTACTACGTCGCTCTGGGCACGTTCGGGATTCTGACCCACAACGAAGGAATCGAGGCCTGCAAGACGAGGGTTGGTCACCCTTCCAAGGCGAACATTCCCAGTAAGTCGAAGAAGAAGACGACCGGCGTCTCCAATGGCAAGGCATACCGATCCGGGTGGTCGGCGAAGAAGCCCAAGTCAATGGAGAAGGTAGACATCGCCCAGGTTTCCGCCGGGCGAGCGAACATGGGAATGCCGCCGACTCCGCACTTCCGGGACAACGGCATTGTCGGCAAGTACCAGGACTCCCACGTCGAGGTCCAGGCTATCTCCGACAACATGGGCAAGAGCGATGTGTTGGTGGACCGTGAAATGTGCGGCCCCTGCCAGGAATTCGCAAGCTGGTTTGCCTATTCCCACAATGTGGACATAGCGGTGTCCGATCCGATTGGAATGCGCATATTCCGGCGGACCGGAGACCAGGAATTCTCCCCTTGGTAGTAGTTTCGTAGGGGTGAAATGAGTTGGGGCCTCTCCGGCAACATGCCGGGGAGGCCCCGCGTGTTATTTTGATGCTCAGTCGATGTAGGAGGGCTACGTGCCTAGTGGTGGAAACCGCCGTGAAGAACTCCTTGCGCGCGCAGAGGCGGGCGATGCCGATTCGATGTTGGCGCTTGCCGAAGCCTCGGAAACCGCTGATCGGGGAAGGTGGTTGCTGCGAGCGGATCAGGCCGGGAGCGAGGAGGGGCGACGAAGGCTCGCGCAATTCCGCCCCGTTCTGGAGCAAGCGGCGCGAATGGGTGAGTCCGGCAGTCAAAGTGTATTTGGTGGGATTCTGCTCGCTTTGGACGAGGATCCATCGGAAGCCGCCGTATGGTTCGGGAGGGCGGCAGAGTCCGGAAACAACGAGGCCCGTCGGTCCCTGGGCTACCTGTACGTAGAAGGCGTCGGTGTCGACCAGGACTTGGCGAAGGCCGAGGGGCTCTTTCTTCTCGCCGCGCGCGAGGGGGACGTGATTGCCGCGCACAATCTCGGCGTCTTCTACCTCGAAGAGAGCGATGGTTCCCACGACCTGTCCGAGGCGATCCGCTGGCTCCGCACAGCGGCGGACGCCGGCGTTGACGAGGCGGCGGCCAAGCTTGGCGATGTTTTCTCAGACATGGACCGGGATGAGGAAGCGCTCCACTGGTACGAGAGGGCAGGCGACCTGGGCCATACCGGGGCCATGATGGCTGCGGGCTGCTGGCACCGGGACGGGGTTGGGACGGAGGGGAACCGGGCTGTCGCCGTCAAGTGGTTCCTGAGGATGCTTGAGTTCCACAACTTCGAAGGGGTGCACGAGATCTTCCAGCTCGCCCCACGGATGACCGATTCGGAGATCAGGGAGGGCGGCCGACTGGCCGGGAGGGAGGCGGAAGCCGAAAAGATCATCCAGATGTGCAACTCTGGTGCCGGCCATGGCTCTACGGCTGGCCCGTGAAGGCTGCGCGTTACCGCTTCGTCGGCAGTAGCGGGAGTTCTTCGGTCATCCGGTGGGCATTCGCACGCCCGACGATCGGGCATGGAATCCACTGGCAAGGCGGTTCGTCTGTTCGAGGCGGGCGCGGATGATCCGTTCAGCGGCTGGAGTCACCACGGCACGGCCGTGGCGGCCGAGGTGGCGTGCTGAGTGTTTCAGTAACGCTTTTGGGGGTGCCGCGGAAGAATCCCGTCTGGCCTGCACTCGACATCGCCTACGAGGGCGTCAGCGAGCGGTGAAGGCAGGCGCACCGTGTCCCGCCCTCGTGCAAGCCCGGGACTTGGCGTGTCTGCGCGAGCAGCGGACGCCCACCGAGTAAGTGGTGCCCGAGTTCCCGAAGGCACGAAGGCATCCGCCCGTAGTAGAGGAGCAAGTCACGCCTGTGCGGGCGGCGTCGTATCAATGCATCGGCACTATGGCGCAGTGCGGATGTTCAACGAGCGGAACATGCCGTCGGCGGGGGTCCCGTTGGGAGAACGTCATGGAAGGCGATGGACAACGTAATTCGATTGTCGCGGAATGCAGTGGATCGGGTGGCGATCGTGGAAATTGTTCCTTGGGTGGGTTTGGAAGGCGTAACTCTCGGCGCGACCAGGGCTGCGCTGAGAGAGCTCCTCGGTGAGCATCAGTCATTTCGGCGATCCCCTGCTCTGCCCTTGATTGATCACTACCAGGTGATGCCGAGGCGATTCTGCACGTGGTGGGGAGTGCCTAGCCGGCCGTATTCTTGACGGGTCCGTCGTACATCTATGGACGCCTCCCAGAAGTCACCCAAGAAAATCAATACTTCGCCAGAAACCGGTATCCCGGCAGCGAGGCCTCCACAACGCCCTCCATGGGGAATTCAAGAGGCGACAGGCACACCAGGAGGCGCTGCCTTGGTTCTCATGCCGGAAAGCAGTCGGTGGGGTAGGGAACCGGGTGGCAACTCGGACAAGACGCTTTTCACTCTGTTCTGGAACGAAGGGCTCCAGTGAATGAAGTACATTCGTCACAAGAGTGCGCGTGGGTTCACTGTCGGTGATCGCCTCAGGATTCGGTGCGCTCCCGTCGACGTCACGGTTTCGTCATGCACGACAGATCGGGTTTTCATTGACTGGCCCTGGCGTGAAATTGACGAGGCGTCAAGTACGTCGTGGGATGGCACAGTCGGATTCAGCAGGCGCGCGGACGACGGTGAGTGGAGTAGCACTCCTTGGCGACTGGAGCCAAATACTTCTGAACTCCGTGCTGATGGGGCCGCCATGATGGGGATCCCGGAGACCGAGGTTCAGGTGACAGCGATTGAGGAGTATGACCCGCCCGCCGATTTCGGCTGGCTCCCCCGGCCGACGTGGGCCCTCGGGGTTTGCGCAGTCGCGGACCTCGGTGACGAGGAGGCGGGATACGTTCTCTATCTCAACGCAGGTGAACCAATTGAGGTGGAGAAGATTGACCCGGGCAAGAAAGAAAGTGAGTGACGCGTAGCTGAAGGAGTCGGCTGCCGCTTATTGCGGCAGTCGGCCTCTTTGCTTGTACGGGCAACTGGCCATCTATCCGCAAACGACTGTACCGGCCCTGGCGCAACGCAGCGTGCGGAGGACCGCGGTTCCGTGGCGGTCCACAAGCCTCGCCATTCCGGATGTTCTGGCGGCAATAGTGACAAGGCCATTGCTCTTCAAGGCAGGTAGTATTCGCTGGTGCGCGCGGAGATCCGCGCGCACCAGCTCCCGTTCACGGCCAGAACAGATGGTGACGAGATATGGTTCCTCAGATCGGCGACGAAGTCGTAGTCTCCTGTGAGCCGGCCAGCGCTCGGGTGGCCGCACTGGATTCGCGCCACATCACACTCGAATGGCCATGGGGAGTGATCGACAACTCCTCGAATTTCCGGTGGGACGGGGGATTCTCCATCCCGTGCGATGATTCCGACCTGGAATGGGTCCCATATCACATCGAACCGGTAGTTTCCGAGCTCCGCGCAGGAGACGTTTGTATGGTGTCCATTCCGCCGACGCGGCTCTACGTGGGGCATTACGAAGAGTATGACCCTCCGCGCAACCTCGGCTGGGTTCCCGCGCCCACCGCAGGAATCTATGTGATCCCACCGGAGAACATGGACGAGGAGGATGCTGGGTGCATGCTTTATATGGGTGGTGCTGAACCCATTCGTGTGGAGCTAGTCGATGACTAAGATCGCCTCTGCAAGGCGGCGGTCCAGCGGTGGTGTGAGTCACCGTAAATTGAGTCGACATGGAGACGGCTTTGGACGCCGCAATCTTGTGGCGCTCTGTAAAGAATTCTGTGGCTCCGCCAGATTACTTCCGGTGGGGCCACGGGGATTTCTGCCGAGTTCGGAATTGATCTGCGGGAGTTGGCTGGCCCGCGGGACGTTCCGGCTGACATGGCGCTTCGCGCACTTTGTTACGACGCCAGCCTGCTGGTCGAGCCGGAGGTCGCGAACGAGTACTACTTCAGGGACTTCCCATTGTGCGGGGCCGCATTGGATGGCGACGCCGTGGCGAAGGCTGTCTATTCCCGATGGCGAAAGCGTGGTTGGTTGGTGCGTCGCGCGGAGGGGTGCACATGGAGTGGGTTGATCGGCTGGTGATGGTGACTGGTTGGAGCGCCGAACCCGGCGAATTTCGACTGGTCCGACACCGAAAGGGCCTTGAACACCCCTCTGCCGGCTGATTTCAGGGAGCTGCACCGGCGCTTCCCGGGGTGGGGCGCCTTCAGCGACCATGTTCTGGTGTTGGAGGCGGAAGGGGGCGCGGAGTCGGTGCTCGCCAACTACGAGTCCTTGCTCAGGTCCGTGCGGGGGAATCCCGACAATCGACGGATTTACGAACCCTTTGGGATCCTGGGAGCGAATGACGAGAGCAAGGGCACGGGCCTTGTGCAGTGGGGTTACTCCTTCATCGAGGAGGAGTACTACTGGCTGGTTGACGCCTCGCAGGATCCGTCGACGTGGCCCGTGGTGGCGAGAGTGGATCCGCTGGAGCCTTTCCAGCGTTTCGACCTGACCGCCTCGCAGTTTCTCTACCGTGTACTCACGGAAGCTGAGTTCTCCCCGTTCAGTGTCGCGGCGACGATCGAGACACCCTATTACCGGACCTTCTGAGCCGATGGGCATCGACCGAACCGGGACTCCGGCAGCGACGGCCCGCCAGGTCCAACTTTGCGGGCTGCCGGCGTGCGAACTCTCGACCAGGTGGGGTGGAGGTCGAGGCTGACTATCCGGTAGCGACTAGTCCGCGGTGACGCCCCAGTAGCCCATCTCCGACGGCCGACCGTCACGGTAGAGCACCGTGCAGTTCCCGCAGGCGCGTCCGGGGTAGGACTGCCGCTCGGTTTCCAGGGCGTCGATCCACTCGGCGTAGGTGGGACGGCCGTTGGGAGCCCAGGCCCGCACCTCACCGACGGTCAACGGCCGCATGAAGGGGCCCCACTCGGTATACGTGGAGTCGACTGTGTGGACGAGGTCCAGCACCGTGCCAGTGCCGCCGGTGAGGATGTACTCCTTCCACGCCGAGTCCTGCCACAACTCGTCTATGGTCCGGCCTTCGAAACCGTGGTTGTCCTTCGCCAGCTCCTGCTCCTGGGCCTGCCGGAATGCCGCCGCCAGATCATGCTGATACGGGCCCGTCTGCCACCACGCGTCGCCGCCCACGTTTGTTGCCTTCCCCTCTGAAACGTTCGTTCAGTGGCGCAGCGTAGAGGATGGCACCGACAGCAGGCCCATGCTCGGCAACTCGTACAGTGAGTGACTGTACGAGTGCGAAGGGTGGACGGTACGAGTAACTGGCTGTGACCATGGGTGACTTGGCAGGGTTGATCGTGAACGCCCCGGGGGTCACCGGCATGACAGAAGTAACCGAGCCCGAACCGTCCGACAGTCTCAAGACCTTTGGTGCCGCGCTCCAGGCATTCCGGGAGCACGCGAGGCTCACGCAGGAGGCGCTGGCGCCGCAGATGCAGTACTCGGCGCACTACCTGGCCTCCATCGAGCAGGGCAGACGGTTCCCGTCGGACGAGTTCATCGAGCGGGCGGAGACGGCGCTGGATGCCCGCGGGGTGCTGCGCAAGGCGGCGCGGCAGCTGTCGGGGAAGCAGGGGTTGGCGGCTTGGTTTGTGCAGTGGGCAGGGCTTGAGACGCATGCGATCAGCCTCGACACGTACGAATCCCGGTTGATTCCAGGGCTGTTGCAGACGGAGGCCTACGCGCGAGTGCTGTTCCGGGGTCAGTTGCCGCCGCTGAGTGACGAGCAGATCGACGCGCAGCTGGCGGCGCGGCTGGAGCGTCAACGGCTGCTGCGGGAGCGGCCGAACACCGCATTCAGCTTCATCCTCGAAGAGCATTTGTTTCTGCGCAGTCGGCGGAGGTTGGGGGCCGCGGTGAGCGGGGCGAGGTCGACGAGGGCGGTGGCGTCGTTGATGTGGATTGCCTGGACGGTGGACGGGACCTCGTCGGGGATGTCGCCGATGATCTGCCGGAGGTCGGGGGCGCGGGCGGGTTCCAGTAGGGAGATGTACTCGCCGCGTATCTCGTATGCGCCTTGGTCCAGCAGTTCCAGGTAGTGGCCGAGGAGTGAGGTGACCGACTCGGCGACATAGTGGGGCCCGTCGTGGTAGTCGCGGCCGGTGCGGATGATCTGGCCGGGGCGGCCGTCCTGGGCCGGGTCCGTGTCGACGGCCAGGAAGTTGCCGTCCTCGCTGGTGCCGAAACGCACCCAGCCGGGGTGGCCTCCGCAACGGCGGACAGTTTTGGCGGGGGTGGTGTCGAAGACGACGGCGTCCCATTCCAAGTCCCAGCCGAACCACGGCGGTTCGCCTGCACCCCACTCGGTGCGCTCGGCGACGAGGCTCTCCAGCGACAGCCAAGTGTTGCCCCGGAAGAGGCCGCGGGTCTCGTAGCCCACGCCGTCGCCGTCGGCGATCAGGTACAGCGCCCGCAGGTCGGCGGGCAGGCGGCGGCCGAGGCGGCGTTCGGCTTCGTCGATCGCGGCGGCGGTGGCGGGCGGAGGCAGTTCGTCGAGCTGCCCCAGGATCGTGGCACGCCGCTCGAGGTAGGCGCGGAAGCGGGTCACGGCCAGCTCGGAGTCGCCTGCCGGTGCGGCGGTGCCGGGCTCCTGGTGCAGGCCCGGCTGCGGCAACTGGTAGTCGGGGTCCAGGACCACTTGGAAGCCGCCGCCCGTACCGGTCACCCGGGTGACGGCGTCGTGGAAGGCGACGAGCCGGTACTCGCCGGACGGCCGGCACTGGATCTCGAGGCTGACGGATTCCCAGCCTCGGTCTTCGCGCAGTGTCTCCGCCAGTGCCATGAGTTCCACGAAGGGGTTGGGCACACCGTCGTTCCAACGGCCCCTCTGCGGGGTGTAGCCGCCGGTCACCGAGGTACCGCCCCGCCCTGCCCGGCTGTGCAGCACTGCGTGCGTCCAGCCGTTCGGGGCGTTCGCGACGATCGCCTCGACTATCGGTCGTACCGCCTGCTCCACCATGCTCTTCTCCTGTGTTGTCGTATTTCCGGGCAGCTTCGCAGCGACCTCTGACATGGAATTGAGACGAGTGATGGCAACGGCCGGGGCCCTTTTGCAGGGCCCCGGCCCCAGTCGTCGTAGAGGTCAGCCTGCGGCGTACGGCGAACTGCCCGCGGCCGTACGGATCCCCGGGAGCGCGGAGTAGAGCGTCGCGCCGGGGCACAGCGTGGCGTATCCGTCGCGGTGTCCGGAGATGGTGTTGAGCGTGGCCGCCTGGCCCTTCGTCCAGACGCCGGTGTCTGCGGCGGCGGTGAGCGTCACCTTGGCCTGCGGGTCGACGCCGTGCAGGCCCAGCTTCCAGGCGGCGACGTCGGCGACAGCCTGCTTGGCCGCGGCCGTCGGCGTGCCGCCGTTTTCGTAGTTGCCGAGCATCGAGATGCCCGACGAGTAGCTGTTGAAGCCGTAGGTGTGGGCGCCGAGTATGGGGCGGTCCACGCCGCCGGCGCGGCCCTCGAAGACCGTTCCGCACTTGTCGACGAAGAAGTGGTAGCCGATGTCGTTCCAGCCGTTCGTCTTCACGTGGAACGTGAGGATCGCGCGGATGATGGCGGGTGAATCGGCACACTCGTAGTTGTTCGTCCCGGCGGTGTGGTGGACGAAGACCGCGTCGACCTTGCTGAGGTACGAGGGCGGGTCCTGGACGAGCGACTCGTCCGCGCCCCATTCGGCCCGGCTGACGATGGCCGGGCGAGTCGGAGCGGCCGGAGTGGTGGTCGAGGCGGTCGGCTCGGGGGAGCCGGTCGGGTTGACGGTGGGGTCAGGGTCCGTGGGCTCGTCCGTGGGCGCCGTGCTCGGCGTCGGCTCGGCCGGGGGCTCGCTGGTGGCGGGCTCGGTCGACGGCTGTCCGGAGGGTTCCTCGGTGGGCGCCTCGGTCGGGGCGTCCGTGGGCTCGCCCGTCGGGTCGGTACCAGGGGCCGACTCGGACGGTTCGGTGGACGGAGCCGGCTCCTCGGGCGGGAGGGCCGAACCGGTCGGCTCGTCGGTGGGAGGCGTGGTGGCCTCGCCGGGATCGGTGCCGGGTGCGTCGCTGGTGGCCGGGTCGCTCGTCGGAGCGGGGTCCGAGGGCTGCGTGGTGGGGTCGGCGGACGTTTCCGTCGTGGTGGGCGCCGCCGTGGGCTTGCCCTTCCCCTTGCCGCCACCGCTGCCCTTGCCGCCCTTTGCGGTCTCGCCCGGGTCGATCATGTCGAGCCGGAGCGCCTTGGGCACCGCGGTCTCTTCGCCGTCCGCCAGGACCCGGGCCTCGATCCCGTCCGAAGGCCCGACCCACAGCGGCTCCGAAGCGCCGCGCACACCCGAGGTCTTGCCTTCGGCGGACTCCGGCGCGCGTACGTCGAAGTCGAGATCCTGCCACTCGGTCCAGGTGCCGGTGGCGGCCTGACGCGTGCGTATCTGGGCGGTGCCTTCGAAGGTGTCGGTGCTGTCCTCCCAGGAGACGCCGACGAGCGAGTACGACTGCGTCTCGGTGCGCGTGAGCGTGCGCTTCTTGGGGTCCTTGCCGTCCAGGGCGATCGTGTGCGCCTTTGCCGGGCGCGTCCCGTCGTCAGGACCGGCGCTTTCGGATGTTCCGGTGACGGCGACCGCCGTGACTCCGCTGCCGGCCAGCACGACGGCTCCTGCCGCCAGCCAGATCGTGCGCTTCTTCATACTCGCCCGCCGGGCGCGGGCTCTTCTCGGACTCATGTCCCATCCCTCGTCTACGCGGCTGATCAGTACCCGTGGCCTGTGGTGGCCGACGGGAGTTCGGGTGTTCAGGTATGCGGGTGTGCGGATGACCCCCAGGCCGAACGGGCAACGAGGCGGCGGCAGCGCGGTTGCGTCGGCGCAAGGCCGCACTCCTGCTTCGGCTGCACGGAGTTGGGGGATCCGCTCTTCCGCCGGACGGCGCAGCGGTTATACACGAGTGCCGCGTCAGGACACACCCGATCGGACAAACCGGACAGTGTGCCTCGCGCCGCACACGGAGCGACCGACCAGCGCCGGATTCATCCGAATAGTCCGTCCGCTCGCATCCTGGCGCACGCCTGGTATAGAACCGGCGCGATTTCGCCGTGCCGACCTCGACCTCGCGTTTCCCCCATCGACCCGAAGGGTTACTTCGTGCTGCCCTCGTCCCGTAACTTCTCCGCCGCGCTTGCCGCGACCTGCGCGATATTCCTGGCGTCGGCGTGCGGGCAGCGGGGCGGCCAAGACTCCCCGGCCGCCGCTGAGGTGGTGCCCAGCTCCAGCAGCTTCGCGTCGGACGCGCCCGCCTCGTCGGCCTCGCCGAGCAGCTCGGCCTCCGCCGCCGCGTCGGCATCCCCTTCCGCTTCCGCGTCGCCGTCCGGCAGCGCGTCGGCGTCCTCCGACGGCTCCAGCGCCCCGGCGGCCGGCGGCACGGAGAAGACGCAGACCGCCCCGGCACCCGCCACCGCCCCGGACTTCCCCGTGCCGGTCAACGTCGGCAACGCCACGCAGGTCATCACCGTGAAAGCGAGCGGCTCGTACGCCACGGTGACGGCATGGGCGAAGGGTTCGTCCGGCTGGAAGGCGGTCATCTCCGACAGCGGCCGGGTCGGATCCAACGGTGTCAAGGATGGCCAGCAAGATCGAGCGCTACGGGTGGACGCATCTGACCGGGGACAACAAACTGTTCATGTCGGTCGTTCCCGTCTACGGGGATCCGCATTCGGCTGTTCCCGCAACCGTTCAGGTGGGAATAACCACGTTTGGACCCCAGGGAATCATCGTGAACACATTCTCGTGCACTGCGATCAACTCCCCTACCGGCAGGGGTTCGACGTGCTAGAAGGGGCATAGGCGTGGCAACGCTTTCAGAGATACCGACCCGGACCTCCGGGCCATGCCCGTCCTCTGCAAGGCGGCCGGCGATGACGAGACCGGCCGCGGCCTCGCACTTCTCGATGCCCTGGCCCTGCGCTGGGGCGTGGAGCAGGGACCCGGCAGCAAGACCGTGTGGTGCGAGCTGCCTGCGGACGACGTGACGCGTCCTGACGCGCTGCCCGCCTTGGTCACACATGCGTCGTCCTGACCAGATGGGCCGGTCGGTGACGTCGTTCCACGACCTGCGCCGTATCGCTGCTGCCAGGAAGTCGGGTGGCGACTACGACTCGCACTTGCAGAGCGGCAAGCTGTCCGGGCTCGCACACTGATGTGCGGGCAGCGAAGGCGTTCCGTGACGAAGTGGAGCTGCAGGGAGATCGTGAAGCTCGCCACTCGCTGCAGTCCTGGAGGGATCCGCCTGGCGCGCAGAGGCGTAATACGCCGTGATATGCTCTTGGTATGCCGAAGACCCGGATTTCGATCAGCCTCGACCCCGAGGATGCCGAGCGCATCAGGACGGTCGCCGTCGAGAATGGCCTCGACGTCTCTGCGTTCCTGGTCATGGCGGGTCGCAAGGAGGCTGCCCGGCTGGCGCGGATAGCGGAGTCATTCGCCGACATCGATGCCGCGATCGCGGAGGCGGAGGCGGAGGCGGAGACCCTTCCCTGGCCGCCCGACGGTGATGTCGATGCGGAGGAGCTGGCCCGTATCGAAGCAGAGATTGCGGCGGCCCGTGCCGAGTCCGCCGCGCGTCGGCGCGGGGCCGCTGCGTGAACCTGGGTTGTCCCACCTGTCCCGATCTTGACTCTCTCGGTGACGTCGTCTACGACGCCGGGATGCTCATCGCCCTCACAGACAAGAGGCCCGGGTCCGCCCTCGCCAGGCACCGGGCCTTCTGCCGGAACGGACTTCCGGTGGTGCCGGCCCCTGTGGTTGCACAGGCTTGGCGGGGCGGGGCGGCGCGGGCTCATCTCGCCAGAGCGCTCAAGGAGTGTGCGGTGGTGTGTTGCTACACGGACACGGAATGGCGGCGCGTGGGCGAGCTGATCGGGAGGGCGGAGCTGCCTGCCAAGAAGCGTCCCGATCCCGTTGACGGGCTGGTCGCGCTCACCGCGCTGCAGATCGGTGCCGCGTTGGTCGCGACGTCCGATCCCGGGGACATTCAGGCGTATCTGAATCAGCTGCCCGGCGCGGAGCCGATCATTCCCGTAGGTATCTGAGCACGTCGGACGGTGGCGGGGCCGGTGGACACCGAGACCATCGGATGCGGGGCGTCAAGTGACGGATGAATTCGGGCGCTTCGCCGGAACGTCCGCGGGGATTGGTCCGAAAGGTCCTCAGGTTCGCATCCTGGCGTCGGCTTGGTATATAACCAGCCAGATTTCCCCGCGTTCGGCCGACCACGACCAGCAACCGAAGGATTACATCGTGCTGCCCTCGTCCCGTAGGTTCTCCGCCGCACTGGCTGCCACCGGCGCGCTGTTCCTGGTGTCGGCGTGCGGAGGCCAGGGCGAGACTGCCCCGGCCGCGGATGTCGCAGCCAGTGCCGAGAGCGCGGCGACGCCGGACGTGTCCACCTCGTCCGCCTCTCCGAGCAGTTCCCCTTCCGCTTCGGCTTCCCCCTCCGCCTCTGCGTCCGCGTCGCCGTCCGGCAGCGCGTCGCCATCCTCCAGCGGCTCCCGCGCCGCGGCGGCCGGCGGTGCGGAGAAGGGGCAGTCCTCCGCGGCACCCGCGGCGCCGAACTTCCCCGTTCCGGTCAACGTGGGCAATGCCACCCAGGTCATCACTGTGAAGGCGAGCGGCTCGTACGCCACGGTGACCGCCTGGGCCAAGGGTTCGTCCGGCTGGAAGTCGGTCATCTCCGACAGCGGCCGGGTCGGGTCGAACGGCGTTGTCGATGGCGCCACCCGCAGGCAGAGCACTTACACCACGCCGTCGGGCACCTACACCATCACCGAGGGCTTCGGCGTTGAGTCCAGCGGCACGAGCATGCCCTACACGCGGGTCAACTCCAGCCACTGGTGGGTCCAGGACCCCGAGTCGAAGTTCTACAACCAGATGCACACCGAGGCCGGGGCCGACTTCCCGCTCACCGAGAGCGGCGAGCGGGGCAGCGAACACCTCATCAACTACCCGACGCAGTACGCCAAGGCCCTGGTCATCAACTTCAACCGCTGGCCGGCCACGCCGGGCCGCGGAGCCGGGATCTTCCTGCACGTCAACGGCAAGGGGGCGACCGCGGGTTGCGTATCGGTGCCGCGCGGCACCATGGACCGGATCATGGGCTGGATCAAGCCCGGCGCGCACCCGCGCATCGCCATCGGCTGACCCGCCGGCCGAAGGAGCGTGAACATGCGAGTGAACTACAGACTTGCCGCGCTGATCATCCCGCTCTCCGTTTCGTTGATCGGTTGCTCTGCGGAAGGGGAGCCGACGGAGTCGGTCGAGTCGGCTGAGTCCACGAGCCCCGGAGTAAAGACAACGAAGCCTGCGAAGCCGGTCACCGCAGAGGACTTTCTTGACCGAGCCGAAGAGGCGATGTCAGCCCAGGGCGGCTGGACGTTCGCGGTGAAGGGCAGTGAGAGTCTCGTCTTTCAGGGGCAGACGAGCGCCGCTTCTTACGAAGCCACCGTGAGGCGGACCCAGGCCCCTGCGGCTTTCCATTCCTCAGGGTTCGTCATCAGTAGGGGGAAGCGTAAGCCTGAAGAGATCTTTGTGATCGGTGGTACGCAGTACGTCAAGGAAGGAGGGGACGCCTGGAAGCACGGCCCCGTCTCCGACCCGGACATGAAGAACAAAGTGGAAGACCCTGTGGCTGCCATAGGGGAGTTCAGGAAGTACCTACAAGAGTCGGGGGATGACGTCACGCTGACCAAGGCGGGAGGGAAGATTCGACTCCAAGTCCGCTCCGGTTCACGGAAGTTGTCGGAGGTGAGGGACCGGTCCTTTGCCGAGAAGGTTGTACGCGAGCTGAAGCCGACCCTGAAGCAACTCCAGAAGGCCGGGGTTTCAGCGACCGAGGACCAACTCACCCTGTCCCGGCTGGAGGAGACGCTGATCCTCGACCCCGAAACGTACAGAGTCGAATCCCACCGGTTCCGTTTCGGTTTTCTGATCCCCTATCGCGGACAGGACATCACCTATGGCCAGGATGTGAACGAGGAGAACGGGGGGGTGTTCGACGGGCGCATCGAGCTTCCTACAGGGGTGAATTGAGCGGGGAGAGACGTTCCCTCACGGCTACTCAACGTCGGCCAACGGCTCGAAGTCGATGTGGTCCAGCGGGTCTTTCACCCGGCCGAGACTCGGCAGGCCCTCCGTGGCGAACCGGCCGCGCAGCCACTCAAGCAGGGTCTCGGTGAGCCTGCCGGTCAGCGGCGGGCCCTGTTCGGCGTGGCGTGGGTAGACGATCAGCGGCCAGTCGTCCGGTGTGGGGCCCTCGGTGAGCCAGCCCAGTCGGTCGCCGTCGATGGAGTCGGCGAACGGGAGGAAGCCGCCCGGCTCCGGCCAGACCGCCAGCGGCTGGAACTGCGGGTGTTCGGCGCGCAGTCCACGGTAGGCGTCGCAGACCCACCTGACCTCCTCGGCAAGTCCGTGCTCGCCGGTGCTCAGAGGGGCGCTGACTCTGAGCCAGTTCGTCCAGCAGCCGCCTCCGTACGTCTCCATCAGGGTCACGTACTCCGCCGGCAGCCGCGTGCCGAGGTGCTCGTACAGCCACTCCCATGTGCCGTCTCCGAGAAACGGCTTTCGCGGCGGCGGTACGAGTGCGGTCAGCGCCGCCAAGCCCATGCCCTCGGTGAGCGCGGCGCGCTGCTGCGGGGTCGGTGCCGGGCGCGGGACCGGCGGGGTCCACGGGCCGGGGTCGACTTCGGTCAGGAAGGCCGTGCGGCTCGCGCTCGGCCGGAGGCCCTCGCCGATGAGCGTGGTGAGGGTGGGCAGCAGTGGAGTGCTGTAGCGGTGCCAGGGGTCCGCGCCCGCGCGAGCCCCGTCCTTGTGGAAGGTGACGACCGGCCACTCGTCGGGGTCGTCGGACGCCGTGGTGTCCCAGTACAGAAGGTCGCACATCCGGGTCTCGCCCCACGGGAGCAGTCCCTCTGGCGCCTCCCGCCGTGCGCCCTCCAGCCAGTTGCCGTACTCGAACCAGCCCGCCCTGGCGCACGGTATGTGCAGCCAGAGGAACTCCCCGATGTCCAGCGGACCGTACGCGGAGGCGATCGCCTTGTAGTCGGCGGGCAGCCGCAGTCCGAGCCAGGACTCGACGGTGTCCCAGTCGACGGGGACGGGGGCGGGAGCCGGGGCGGCGGCGGCCGGGGGTTGGCCGAATAGTTCCGCGAAGGCGGTGACGTATGAGGCCGGTGTCATGGGGCGCATCCTGGCACGTTGGCGTGAATGGTGAGGGTGGACGACGCCCGAGCCGTGAAAATGGTTGTACGGGTGGCTTGAACTCATGCGTGAGAACGAACACTTCAGCTTGGCGTGATGTTCTTCATGCACATGCCGCTGGGTCTGGCATGGATACGGACTTTGGAGTGCTGCCAGGTGCTGCCGAGATGCGCGTCTATGCCGCCGGGGTCGTCGACCGGCTGACGGCGCGCAGCCGGCTGCCGCTCGACTACTCCGTTGCCAGTCTGCGGATCGTCGACTTCATGGTGGACGGGGTACGGCGCGGCCGTCCGGAGATCGGGCGGGTCGCCGGGCTCCTCCAGGGCCTCGGGGCGTACGCGGGAGAGGTGATCGTCCGGCGGGCCGGCGCCCGGTGGGTGGACCTGGACCCGGAGCAGCGGGAGCTGTTCGGCCAGCCGGTGGGGATCCGGATGCCCGACGGGCGCGTGTGGAATCCGCTCGGCAAGGTGGTCAACCGCTTCGAGCTGGGCGGCCCGGAGGAGTCGATGCAGCGCTTCTATCTGCTGCTGCACGGGCGGGCGCGCAAGGCCGCCGCGCCGGATGCCCCATCGGTCGTGTGCTGCTGACGGAGCGGCCCTGACGTAGAAGGAGCGGCCCCGGACGTAGAAGGACGACCGGGGCCGCCACCCCCCACAGGAGAGGCCCCGGTCGTCTTTCGCCGGGGCGGCAGAGCCGCCCCGTACTTCTCTCAGCGCCGAGCGTGCGGTTTCTGTCACACCCCGCTGTGTCGGCACGTTGTTGCTGGTTGTACAAATTATGGACGTGGCACCCTGCAAGCACGTAGCGTGCTGATTCGCGCAGGGCGGCGCGGCAGTGATGACCAGCTGCGATTTCAGGACAGGTTGGGGTAGTGCTGGGGGACGACGCGGAGTTGACCGCCGCGGTGCTCGCGGCACAGGACGGGGACGAGAGTGCCTTCCGTACTGTGTACCGCGCCGTGCACCCGCGGCTGCTCGGCTATGTACGCACTCTGGTAGGCGAACCGGACGCCGAGGACGTCGCGTCCGAAGCCTGGCTGCAGGTCGCCCGCGACCTCGACCGGTTCAGCGGCGACGCGGACCGCTTCCGCGGCTGGGCCGCACGGATCGCCCGCAACCGCGCCCTGGACCACATACGCATGCGCGGCCGTCGCCCCGCCGTCGGGGGCGACGAGACCGAGCTCACCGGCAAGGCAGCCGACTCGGACACCGCTGACGAGGCCATGGAGGCTCTCGCCACCGGCAACACGATGGCCCTCATCGCCCAGCTGCCGCAGGACCAGGCGGAGGCCGTCGTTCTGCGCGTCGTGGTCGGCCTCGACGCGAAGAGCGCGGCCAAGACGCTGGGCAAGCGGCCCGGCGCGGTACGCACCGCTGCGCACCGTGGGCTGAAGAGGCTGGCCGAGCTGCTGGGCGAAGAAGCCGCCCCGGCCCTCAGCGAGGACACCGCGCCGGCCCTCTGCGAGGACGGCGGCGAAGCGGACCACGTAAACCCTGGTGCCGACCGCGCGGATCTGAACGGCGTACCGCCGCAGCGCGGCCCCCGACCGGGCGCGACGGCACCCGCCGGTGTGACGCATTCACGCCTGCGGACGCAGAAGGACATGTGATGGCCGACGAGCGGTACGAGTGGCTTGACAGGGAAGCGGCGGAGCGGCTGCTGCGCGGTGAACCGGTCGAGGCCGCCGACGAACACGCCCGTATCCAGGCCGCGCGACTGTCCCGAGAGCTGTACGGAATGGGCAGACCCAGCCACTCCGGCTACTTGGACGGCGGTGAAATGCCCGGCGAGGCGGCCGCATTGGCCGCGTTCCGGAAGTCCAGGGCAGACGCCGACGCGCCCGCGGGGGACATGCTCGGGACCGTACGTCTCACCCCTTCCACGCGCTCCGCTTCCACGCACCGCGCGCCCCGCACGATCTTCGCCCGCCCGGTGCGCTTCGGGCTTGTCGCCGCGGTGGCCGGCTGCGCGCTCGGCGGCGTCGCCGTCGCCGCGGGCACGGGCTTCCTGGGGTCGCCCTTCGGCGGCGATCCGCAGCCCGCGTCCTCCGTCTCGGCCGCCGCGACCCCGGGGCCGCTGGCCTCCGAGTCGCAGACCGGCGGGGGAACGGTCGCACCACCGCCGATCGCGGGCTCGCCCAGTACGCCACCGGTGTCACCCCCGGCGAGTAACGGCGGCGAGCAGCCGGACCCGTCGAGCGGCGCGGACGGCGGCTCGGGCAAGCGGCAGGGCGACCCGGACGACAAGTCCCCCGACCAGAACGCCGAGTCGTACCGCAAGTCGGTCGACGCCTGTCGCGACTACCGCAGTGGCGACATCGCACCCGACCGCAAGCGGCAGCTCGAGGAGGCGGCCAAGGGGGCGAGCCGGGTGGAGCGCTTCTGCGACCGGCTGCTCGACGGCGACACCAAGGGCGGCGGCAAGAGCGACGGTGGCGGCGACAGCGGTGGCGGCGACGACGGCGGCGACAGCGGTGACGACGACGGGAAGGGCCACGGCGCCCCCGCCTTGGAGAGCCACTCGGGCGGCGCTTCCCTGCCGCCCGTCTCCTGGGCGCCACTGCCCGCGGAGCCCGCGCCCCTGCCGTCCGAAAGTGCATCCCTGCCTTCGTCCGGCGTTGCCCTTAACGCATTCTGACCTGCGATTTCCCGGCAGTGACGATTTTCGGCCGCCCAGGTGTGACGTTTTTTGAAGCCACGGCGCAGTAGAGAGTGAGCCGACTGGTCATCGGCTGCGCCAGAGCCGGGGTTCCCCCCGTACCTACGGCTCGGCGCAAACGGCGCGGGCGGGACACGTTCCCCCGGTCCTGCCCGCGCCACATTCACCCCTCGCGCTCACCAATAGATGACGACGCGGTCACCGTTGCGGACCTGCGCGAAGAGCGAGGCGAGCTTCCCCTCGTTCCGGACATTGACGCAGCCGTGCGAAGCGCCGTTGTAGCCCCGCGCTGCGAAGTCCGCCGAGTAGTGCACCGCCTGGCCGCCGCTGAAGAACATCGCGTACGGCATGGGCGTGTGGTAGATCGACGAGACGTGGTGCCGTGACTTCTGGAAGACGCTGAAGGCGCCCTCACGCGTCGGCGTGTACTGCGAGCCGAAACGCACGTCCATCGTCGACTGCACCTTGCCGTCGATCACCCAGGAGAGCGTGCGGGTGGTCTTGCTGATGCACATCACCCGGCCCGTCTTGCAGCGCGGGTCCAGCTTCGCCGACGGCTTGTTGACGGTCCTGCCGTTCAGTTCGTCGCGCGTCGGCTTCTTCGTCATGGCGAGCAGCTTCTGCCAGGTCACGGCGTCCGTGTCGCCCGTCGTCGACAGCCCGCGCTTGCCCTGGAAGCCCTTGACGGACGCAACCGTCACGGGACCGTACGTGCCGGTCGGGGTGTCGTCGAACCAGCCGATCTGAGCCAGCCTGGCCTGCAGCTCGCGCACCCGCTCGCCCTTCGAGCCGCTCGCCATCAGGACCTCGGGCTTCGCGGTCGTGGCGGACTCGCTCGGCTTCGCCGACGGCGTGTCCGGGTCCGACGTGGAAGGCGTCGGCGTCGATGTGTCGCCCGGCGCGGGCGCGGTGCTGCCCGGCTTTGCGTCGGCCGCCGGCCGGCCGGTGGCCGCCTGCGCCATACAACCGGTGGTCACGGCCAGTACGGCGGCCGCGGCGAGCGTTCTGCGTATGACGGTTCTGCGTATGCCGGCTCTGCGTATGACAGCTCTATGTATGACGGCTTTCCGAAGCATGTACGTCCCCCCTGTATTTCCTGTGCCTCATGAGACAGATTCCCGCTCTGCCCGGTTGCGCAATCCCGCGCATTATGGGGAAGAAGCTGTGAGGAAGGCCCCAGCGCGTGGCCCTCCACCCGTACCGGGCCCGCCGCTACAGTCCGTCGCGAGGGTCGGTTACCAACGAGTAGCTTCAGTGGAGGCACACATCATGGCGCGCGAGTCCGAGTCGGGACTGCCCATCGAACCGGTCTACGGGCCGGACGCACTGGAGGGGTGGGACCCGGCCGAGAAGCTGGGCGAGCCCGGCTCGTACCCCTTCACCCGCGGCGTCTACCCGACGATGTACACCGGCCGTCCCTGGACGATGCGCCAGTACGCGGGCTTCGGCACCGCCGTCGAGTCCAACGCCCGCTACAAGGACCTCATCGCCCACGGCACCATGGGCCTGTCCGTCGCCTTCGACCTGCCGACGCAGATGGGGCACGACTCGGACGCGCCCATCGCGCACGGCGAGGTCGGCAAGGTCGGCGTCGCCATCGACTCGCTCGACGACATGCGGGTGCTGTTCGACGGGATCCCGCTGGACAAGGTCTCCACGTCGATGACGATCAACGCGCCGGCCGCGCTGCTCCTGCTGCTGTACCAACTCGTCGGCGAGGAGCAGGGCGTCCCCGCGGACAAGCTCACCGGCACCATCCAGAACGATGTGCTCAAGGAGTACATCGCCCGCGGCACGTACATCTTCCCGCCCAAGCCCTCGCTGCGGCTGATCGCCGACATCTTCAAGTACTGCAAGGCCGAGATCCCGAAGTGGAACACCATCTCGATCTCCGGCTATCACATGGCGGAGGCCGGGGCCTCGCCCGCGCAGGAGATCGCGTTCACGCTCGCGGACGGCATTGAGTACGTCCGTACGGCCGTGGCCGCGGGCATGGACGTGGACGACTTCGCGCCGCGCCTGTCGTTCTTCTTCGTCGCCCGTACGACGATCCTGGAGGAGGTCGCCAAGTTCCGTGCCGCGCGCAGGATCTGGGCGAAGGTGATGCGCGAGGAGTTCGGTGCGAAGAACCCCAAGTCGCTGATGCTGCGCTTCCACACGCAGACCGCGGGTGTGCAACTGACCGCGCAGCAGCCCGAGGTGAACCTGGTGCGGGTGGCCGTCCAGGGGCTCGCGGCGGTGCTCGGCGGCACGCAGTCGCTGCACACCAACTCCTTCGACGAGGCGATCGCGCTCCCGACGGACAAGTCGGCCCGGCTCGCTCTGCGTACGCAGCAGGTCCTCGCGTACGAGACGGATGTGACCGCGACCGTCGACCCGTTCGCCGGCTCCTATGTCGTGGAGAAGATGACGGACGAAGTGGAGGCGGCGGCGCTGGCGCTGATGCAGCGGGTCGAGGACCTGGGCGGCGCGGTCAGCGCGATCGAGCACGGCTTCCAGAAGAACGAGATCGAGCACAGCGCCTACCGCATCGCGCAGGAGACCGACAGCGGCGAGCGCGTCGTCGTCGGCGTCAACCGCTTCACGCTGGATGCCGAGGAGCCGTACGAGCCGCTGCGCGTCGACCCGGCGATCGAGGCTCAGCAGGCGGAACGGCTTGCGAAGCTGCGGGCGGAGCGCGACCAGCAGGCGGTGGATACGGCACTGGCCGCGCTGCGGAAGGCCGCGGAGGGCACGGACAACGTCCTTTACCCGATGAAGGACGCGCTGAAGGCGCGGGCGACGGTGGGCGAGGTGTGCGACGCGCTGCGCGCGGTGTGGGGCACCTATGTCCCCACGGATGCGTTTTGAGCGGATCCGGCACGCCTCATTCCGCGATACGAAAAGCAAAGGCGGAGTGTCGTACCCATGTGCGACACTCCGCTTCATGCTGGGTGTTACCGATATGACGACCTACCTCGTAGGCCTTGTTCTGATCATTCTGCTGCCGGGGCCGAACTCCCTGTACGTACTCTCGGTCGCCGCACGCCGTGGTGTGCGCACGGGCTATACGGCCGCCGCCGGTGTGTGGTGTGGCGACGCCGTGCTGATGGTGCTGTCCGCGGCGGGCGTCGCCTCGCTGCTCCAGGCCAACGCCGTGCTCTGCGGGATCGTGAAGTTCGCGGGCGCCGGCTATCTGACCTGGCTGGCGATCGGGATGCTGCGCGCGGCCTGGTCGATGTGGCGCACCCGGCGCGAGCGGACGATCGAGGAGCCGGCCGCGGACGGTGCTTCCGCGGCCGAGCGGCCCTTCCGCAGGGCCTTTGTGATCAGCCTGTTCAACCCGAAGGCGATCCTCTTCTTCATCGCCTTCTTCGTGCAGTTCGTCGATCCGGGCTACGCCTACCCCGCGCTGTCCTTCGTGGTGCTCGGTGTGCTCGCGCAGCTGGCGAGCTTCCTCTATCTGACTCTGCTGATCTTCACCGGCACCCACCTGGCGGCCGCGTTCCGCCGCCGCAGGCGCCTGTCGGCGGGAGCGACGTCGGCGGCCGGCGCGCTGTTCCTCGGCTTCGCGGTGAAGCTCTCGCTCAGCAGCTCCTGACCCGCTCCAGCCACTCGGTCAGCCCCGCCGCGGACTCGCCCGCCCAGCCGACATAGCCGTCGGGCCTGACCAGGAAGAGCCCCTTTCCGTACGGCTCGTAGGCGTCGATGCGGTGTACGTGCACCAACTGGCCGTCCAGCGGCGGAAGTTCCGCGTCCGTGCCGATCGCGAGCAGCGTGAAGTGCGGGCCGCGGAAGAGGTCGAACAGCCGGGTCCCGCCGGGCAGCGGGCCGTCCGGGGCGCGGTCGCCCGCCTCCAGCGCGCCGCCGGCCCCGATGCCTCCTGAAGCGAGCGGGCCGCCGCGGTAGCCCAGGCCGAGCTGCATGGTGGCCGCGCCGCGCTGCTCCTCGCCGCGGTGGATGCGGGTGGACAGGCCCAGAATCTGTGCGGCGACGGGCAGCCGCTCCTGTTCGTAGGTGTCGAGCAGCGCCTCGGGCGCGCCGTGGCGCAGCACCTGGCCGAGCTTCCAGCCGAGGTTGTACGCGTCCTGGACGCTGGTGTTGAGGCCCTGCCCGCCGGCGGGGGAGTGGATGTGCGCGGCGTCGCCCGCGAGGAACACACGCCCCTCGCGGAAGCGGTCGGCCATGGCGGCGCGCGGCCGGAAGTCCGATGCCCACAGCACCTCGGTGACCTCGTCCGCGGCCAGATGGCTGCGGGCGGCCACCAGCGCCCGTATCCCCGCGGGTGAGGTGTCGGGCCCGCCTTCGGTGAACTGGCCGATGAGCTGGAAGTCGTCGGTGCCCGGCAGCGGGCAGACGGCGAGGTGGCCGGTGCCGTCGCCGGGGAAGATGTGCCAGCTCAGACGGTCCAGCGATGGGATGCGGACGTCGGCGACGAGCATCGGCGCCGGGTCGACGTCCTCGCCGGTCATCGGGATGCCGAGCGCCCGGCGCACCGTGCTTCGGCCGCCGTCGGCGGCCACCGCGTACGACGCGCGGATCTCCCCCGTCGAGAGCCCGGCCGTCACCGTGTGCGCGTCCTGCCTGATCCCGGTCAGGGCGGTGCCGAAGGCGACGCTGCCGCCCAGCTCCGTCAGGCGCGCGTGCAGGATCTGCTGGGTGCGCCACTGCGGGAGCAGCCAGGGTTCTGTATACGGTTCGGCCTCCGAGGGCGCGGGCCGCTCGAACATGTCGTGCTCGCCCTGCCGGGCGCCGTCCTGCCAGATCATGCCGACCGGGGCCCGGCCGCCGGATGCGAGGACCGCGTCCACGACCCCGAGGTCGTCGAAGACTTCCATGGTGCGCGGCTGGATGCCCTTGCCGCGCGATCCGGGGAAGAGCGCGTCCGACTGCTCGACGACGAGGGTACGCACGCCGCGGCGGGCCAGATCGCAGGCGAGAGCGAGCCCGGTGGGCCCGGCCCCGACGACGAGGACGTCCACGTCCTTCGCTTCCTTAACGCTGTTAAGTTCCATGGTTCGGAGGATGCGCTTAACGCTGTTAAATTGTCAAGGTGGCTACGGAACGACTCGACCGGATCCGGGTGGCGAGCACCGCCCTGCGCCTGCTCAACGAAGTGGGCCTCGAAGGGCTGACGCTGCGCGCCATCGCCAAAGAGCTCGACGTCAAAGCCCCCGCGCTGTACTGGCACTTCAAGGACAAACAGGCGCTGCTCGACGAGATGGCGACCGAGATGCTGCGGCGGATGGCGGCGGACATCCAGGAGTCGGACCCGTCGGCCGACTGGCGCGCGGGCCTCGCCGCGGCTATGCGAGGGCTGCGTAAGCATCTGCTGCGCTACCGCGACGGCGCGAAGGTCTACAGCGGCACTCATTTCACCGACATGAGCTACGCGGGACCGATGGAGGCGCATCTGCGCATGCTCACCGGGGCGGGTTTCACCCCGGCGGCGGCCGCGCGCGCCTGGCTCACCGCGTACAGCTACACGATCGGTTACGTGATCGAGGAACAGGCCATGGGCCCGGACCCGGCGACCGGTACGGAGGGCTACGACCTGGCGGCGCGCGCCGAGCGGCTGGCCGAGTATCCGCTGGCCGCGGCGGCGGGCGAGGAGATGTTCGCGGGGCGCGATGCGGGGTTCGAGGCGGGGCTGGCGGCGGTGGTGGCGGGGGTGGGGGCGGTGCTGCTGGGCTAGCGCCTGCGGCGGGCCTGTTCCCCTACCTTCCCCCTACGCCCTGGCGGGCGTGGGGGGGACCCCTTTCCTGAGGCTCCGCCCCTGACCCCGCTCCTCAATCGCCGGAGGGGCTGACAAAGTCAGCCCCTCCGGCGATTGAGGACAACGCCCGAAGGGCGTACCGGGGTCCGGGGCGGAGCCTCAGGAAAAACCTCAGCCCAGCGCCACCCGCTTCAGGCGGCGCGCCCGTCGCACCACCCTGCGCACCGCCGCGTTCCGCGGCACCGGAATCCCGCCCGGCAGACCGAGCACCGTCAGTCGGCGGCGCTTGAAGTAGCGCCAGGTGTGCGAGTCCAGGTGGCCCCTGAGATAGCTCTCCGCCGCCGCGCGCAGATCCGGCCTGAGCTGCGCCTGCATCGCGAAGCCGACCGTGTTGAGCAGGCCGGTCACCGTCTCGTCCGCCTTCCTCGGCGCGCCCGATTCGCCCTCCGCCAGATCGGGCAGCAGCGCGTCGACGATCGTCAGCGGAATCCGGTTGCTGTTCTGGTACGGCGTGAGCCGGTCGAGAAGCGGCTCGGTGCCGATCCGGGCCACCGGGATGCCGTAGAACGTGCTCGCAGTGAACAGCGCGGTCGAGAAGCAGCCTGCCACCAGTGCGGGCCGCAGCTGACGGTAGAGCACTTCGGCGATCAACGGCCGGTCCAGGACGGTCAGTTCCGCCTCCAGCTTCTCCGCCTCACGCTCCAGCGTGCGCGTCCAGGAAGCCGGGGCCGTGGGGTGCGGCTTGAATACAATCCGGCGGTGGCCGAGCGCGACCGCGCCCCGCACCATCCGGACGTGGAGGGCCTCTTCCTCCTCGGGCGTGATGATGCCGAGCGCCGCGAGGTACTGGCCGAGCAGCAGGGCAGGGCCGTCGTCCGCCGCAGTTCCCGCGCCGGGTGCCACATCCGTGACGGCGTCGGAGAGTTCGGCGACGACCTTGACGAACGCCTCCGTCGGGACGACCTGCGGCTGCGCCCCGAACTCCGCGAGCAGCAAAGGCTTCAGGCCCGGCACGAGGTCCAGGTGGAACAGCCTGCGCACCCGCTCGCCGACCAGCGGGTCGATCTTGCTGCGGGTCGGTCCGTAGCTCATCAGCCCGTCCGCGTACACATCCAGCGTCGCGTCCGGGAAGAGCTGCGCGATCGCCAGCGCCGGGTTGACCTGGATGGACTCGACGGCCAGCTCGATCCGGTCGTCACCGAGGTCCCACAGCATCCGCAGATACCGCTCCCACAGCGGGCCGTCGTCCGAGCGCGGGGCCCAGCCGCCCGGATGAAAAGGGGAGATCGCCTCGTTCCAGGAGAGCACCCCGTCGAAGCGGCCGCGCAGCTGCTCGAAGCCGGGCATCGTGTCCAGGGAAGGCGAAGTCTCCGGTGTCGCCGCGTTGTTGGCGACCAGCAGGAGGCGCCGGTCGGCGGTCGCGAAGCAGCCGCTGTCGATCGCCGCGGCCAGCGTGGCGGCCCCGTACAACGAGGACGCGTAGAAGATCTGGGTCGTACGCATCAGGCCGCTGCCTCCCCGGAGAGCGGGGTGGGGCGGCGGCGCAGCCTGCGCAGCCTCGATGCGCGCTCGACGTCCATCGAGTCGAGCGCGTCCTTCAGAATGTCCTGCGGCATCCGCTTCAGGGCCGCCGCGCTCATTGCACGCAATTTCCGCGCCACTGCGGGTTCGAACCTCTCTACTGATCCCAAGTGGTGGGAAATGACGGCACAGTACGTTCGCACGGCTTTTGGCAACAGCCGAGCGGAATCCGGATCCATCGCCGTTTCTTCGAGTACCTGGTCGAATGCCCGGATGAAATCAAGCTGGCGAATGTCACCAATTTGTGTCAGGGATGATGCAACGCCGCGTCGGTAGAAGATCCCCAAGTGGCTGATCGCGGCAAAAGACTCGGCCTCGCGGTGCAGCCGCCAGATCCACGGCCGGTCCTCGGCGGTGCGCAGCCCGTGCGTGAAATGCAGCAGCCCGCGCTCCGCGAGCCGCCGGTGGTACATCCCGGCCCAGGCGAAGGGGTAGTCGACGCCGGTCGACCGGTCGGCGGGCAGTATCGCGTCCCGCGGCCGCAGCACCTCTCCGCGCCGGCCGACCGGGACGCGGTGGACCGTGCGGGCCCTGGCCGTGCACTGGACATGGTCGGTGCGGACGAAGTCGCAGCCGAGCTCCTCGATGGCCGTGAGCAGGCGCTCGTAGTGGCCGGGCGCCAGCCAGTCGTCGCCGTCGAGGAAGGTGAGGTACTCCCCGCTCGCGGCGTCGAGGCCGGTGTTCCGCGCGGTGGCGAGGCCGCCGTTCTGTTCATGTCTGATCAGCCGAGCCCCCGGAACCTCACGCTCCGCGCGCTCCAGGATCTCCGGCGTCCCATCTGTCGAGCAGTCGTCGACAAGCAGGAATTCGAAGTCCTCGCGGGCGTTCGCCTGGAGACTTCTCAGGGTGTCGGGGGCGTATGTCTGCACGTTGTAGAACGGCACGATGACGGAGAGCTTAACCACCCGCGTGAGGTTAGGCCGAGACCCGGCATTCGTTCTGTCGCTGGGAGGGATGGCGGGTGAACGCAGGGCGGCGAGTCCGTTAACCAGCTTGATTCATGGGCATTTTCGCCAACCGTAGACGCGCTGTTAACCAGCTGTTGTGGTCGAGTTGGGCCGTCAAACGGAATGCCTTTCTAACGTCCTCGGCGTGCCATCAAGTACAAGCGAGGCCGTACGGGTCGCCGTACTCGCCGACTCCGACACCCGGTGGAAATGGGGCGCGCTCACCGCGCGTCGTATCGCCCCCGCCGACGCCCCGGACTCCATCGAGCTGAGCGGCTTTCTGCTGCGCGGCCGGGCCACTCCCACGGCCCGCCAGCTCGCCGAAGTCAAAGTGCGCGCCGACGAGCTGCGCGAGGTGACCGGGAACGAGTTCCTGCGGGCGATGAAGGACGAGCCGTACGACGTGGTCGTGCTCTCCCTCGTCGGCGGCGCGGTCCAAGCCATGCTGCACGGGCTCGCCGCGCTGGCGCTGCCCCGCAGGCCCGTCGTCGTCACCGGCTATGTCGGCGTCGTCTACGAGAAGCTCGCCGACGGCCTGCTGCTGCGGCACGGCGCGGACGTCGTCCTCGCCAACTCACGGCACGACGCGGACCGGTTCCGCGCGGTGTACGAGGGCGTGGGCGCCGATGCCTCGTCCGTCACCGAGGCCGCGCTGCCGTTCCTCGGCGGCGCGCCCTACGAGGCCGCGGACGACCGCGACACCGTGGTCTTCGCCGCTCAGCCCTCCGTGCCCGAGTCCCGCGCCCACCGGACCTATCTGCTGCGGCGCCTGGTCGAGCACGCCAGGCTCCATCCGCACCGCGAGGTGCTGCTGAAGCTGCGCTCCAAGCCCGGCGAGCACACCACGCACCTCGAAGAGCTGCCGTACCAGAAGCTCGCCGACAAGCTGCCCGGCGGACTGCCGCCGAACTTCAAGCTGGTCTACGGGCACATGGGCGAGGTCCTCGACCGCACCGACCTGCTGGTGACGGTCTCCTCGACGGCCGCCCTGGAGTCCCTGCACCGGCGCATCCCCACCGCGGTCCTCAGCGACCTGGGTGTGCGCGAGGCGCTCGGCAACCACCACTTCCTCGGCTCCGGGCTGCTGACCTCCTGGGACAGCCTGGACGGCGGCCACCGGCCCGCCCCCGACCCGGACTGGCTGGCGCTGCAGGGCGTCGCCGCGGACGGTACGTACGACACGGCCTTCGACGCCGCCCGCAAGCGCGTCGCCGAGCTGCTCGAGCAGCCCGAGCTCCCGCCGATCGCGCCGTACTACACGCCCGCCACCGCGCCCGGCTATCTGCCCGGCATCCTCGCCCGCCACCACCTGGCCCCCGACGGCACCCCGCGGCCGGGCGTGACCCCGAAGGCAGAGGCCACCGGCATACGGCGCGTGGTGCGCGACGCCATACGGAACGCGGCGCGCGGCGCGTACCGCCACGGCGTGCAGCGCGTCGCCCCCGTCATCCGCCGGATGGGCGAGCTGTGACCCCCGCCGCCCCGGGCGCCTCCCCTCAACTCCCGTACTCAGGAGCACAGATGACCGTTCTCGCCGTGATTCCCGCCCGTGGCGGCTCCAAGGGCGTACCGGCAAAGAACCTGGCCCCCGTCGGCGGCGTGCCGCTCGTCGCACGCGCCGTCCGCGAGAGCCTCGCCGCCCGCCTGGTCACCGATGTCGTGGTCTCCACGGACGACCCGGACATCGCGTCGGCGGCTCGCGGCGCGGGCGCCGAAGTGGTGCTGCGGCCGGCCGCGATCGCCGGGGACACCGCCACCAGCGAGGCGGCGGTGCTGCACGCGATGGACGCGCACGAGGCGATGCACGGCGCGCCCGTGGACGTGGTCCTGCTCGTCCAGTGCACCAGCCCCTTCCTGACGCGCGCCGACGTCGAGGGCGTCGCCGCCGCGGTCGTCGAGGACGGCGCGGACAGCGCGGTCACCGTGGCCCCCTTCCACGGCTTCGTCTGGCGCGAGCAGGGCTCCGACTCCGGCGCCGGGCAGCCCGCCACGGCGGCCATCGGCGCCCAGCGCGTCGGCGGCTCCACGGCAGTGCTCCTCGAGACCGCCCCGGCCCGCGGACACGGCGTCAATCACGACGAGTCCTTCCGGCCGCGCCGCCAGGACCGGCCGCAGGACTTCCTGGAGACGGGAGCCGCGTACGCGATGTCCGCCACCGGTTTCCGCGAGGCCGGGCACCGCTTCTTCGGCCGCACTGCGCTGGTGCGTACCGACCCCGCCCGCGTCCTCGAGGTCGACGACCCGCACGACCTCGCCAGGGCCCGCGCGCTCGCCCCGCTGCTCGACATCTCCGCGCTGCCCACGCGCGACGACGTCGACGCCGTCGTCCTGGACTTCGACGGCACCCAGACCGACGACCGCGTGTACATCGACGCGGACGGGCACGAAACCGTCGCCGTGCACCGTGGCGACGGCCTCGGCATCGCGCATCTGCGCAAGGCCGGCCTGGAACTGCTCATCCTGTCCACCGAGCAGAACCCGGTCGTCGCCGCCCGCGCCCGCAAGCTCCAGATCCCCGTCCTGCACGGCATCGACCGCAAGGACCTCGCACTGAAGCAGTGGTGCGAGGAGCGCGGAGTCGCGCCGGACCGGGTGCTCTACGTCGGCAACGACGTCAACGACCTTCCGTGCTTCAACCTCGTCGGCTGGCCCGTGGCCGTCGCGAGTGCGCACGGCTCCGTACGTGCCGCAGCGCGTGCCGTCACTGCCACGCGCGGCGGCGAGGGGGCGATCCGCGAGATCGCCTCCTGGCTCCTCGGCCCGACTCTCAACACCCCTGCGAACACCCCAGACACCCCTGCCACCTCCCACAACTCCCCCGAGAAGTAAGGAACGACCCCTCATGAGCACGTCCCGTCTGCGCACCCTCGGCACCAAGACCGCGGGCCCCGGTCACCCCGTCTACGTCACGGGTGAGATCGGCATCAACCACAACGGCGACCTGAACAACGCCTTTGCGCTCATCGATGCCGCCGCCGACGCCGGCTGTGACGCGGTCAAGTTCCAAAAGCGCACCCCGGAGATCTGCACCCCGCGCGACCAGTGGGACATCGAGCGCGACACCCCCTGGGGCCGGATGACGTACATCGACTACCGCCACCGTGTGGAGTTCGGTGAAGACGAGTACCGCCAGATCGACGCGCACTGCAAGAAGCGCGGCATCGACTGGTTCGCGTCCCCGTGGGACACCGAGGCCGTCGCCTTCCTGGAGAAGTTCGACGTCCCCGCCCACAAGGTCGCCTCCGCGTCGCTCACCGACGACGAGCTGCTGCGCGCCCTGCGCGCCACCGGCAAGACCGTCATCCTCTCCACCGGCATGTCCACGCCGAGGCAGATCCGGCACGCGGTCGAGGTGCTCGGCAGCGACAACATCCTGCTCTGCCACGCCACGTCGACGTACCCGGCGAAGGCGGAGGAGCTCAACCTCCGCGTCATCAACACCCTCCAGGGCGAGTACCCGAACGTCCCGATCGGCTACAGCGGCCACGAGACCGGACTGCAGACCACCCTCGCCGCGGTCGCCCTCGGCGCCGCCTTCGTCGAGCGCCACATCACCCTCGACCGTGCCATGTGGGGCTCCGACCAGGCCGCCTCCGTCGAGCAGGGCGGCCTGCAGCGCCTGGTCCGCGACATCCGCACCATCGAGACCGCGCTCGGCGACGGCGTCAAGAAGGTCTACGAGTCCGAGCTCGCCCCGATGAAGAAGCTGCGCCGCGTCGCGGGCGTCGTCGCCGAGGGCGGCGACCGCGAGCCGGCCCAGGTCTGACAGGCCTGGCGCCGTGCTGTGCCTCCCCGGGGGCGGGCCCCCGGACCCCCTGTCCCACAAGCAGGCCAGCGGGCTGGCCGACCCGGCACCACGAGGTGAAAATCGGTGAACCTCGCCTTTGTCGAGAGTCCGGTCCAGCTCCTGAACGTCCTGGAGTGGGCCCACGCACAGCACGGTGCGCCGCTGACCGGTGTCCCGACCCAGCCGGCAGGCCCGGCGGGCACGGCACGGACCGGCGCCGCCGACCTCACGGTGGTTGTTCTGTCGCCCACCGACCCTATGTCGCGGGGCCAGCTGCGCCGCATGGCGGAGCTGGCCCGCGACGAGGGGTACACGGTGCGCTGGCAGGAGGCGCGCGGCCGGGCGGGCGCGCCGCTGAAGACGGTGCGCGAGCTGGCCCCGCTGCTGCATCGCGCGGAGCGCATCGTCATCGGGGACCCGTTCTCCCGCTACGTACAGCTGCTGCTGACGCTGGTCGGCAGCAAGGATCTGACCGTGGTCGACGACGGCACCGCCACGATGGAGTTCGTGGCACAGCTCGCGCGCGGCGAGAAGCTGGTGCGCTGGCACCGGCGCGGCAGGCGGGGGCCGCGCGAGCTGGTCCTCGCGCCGGTCACCTTCCTGGCCCGCCGCCGGCTCACCCCGTCGCGCAGCCGCGATGTCGAGGTCTTCACCTCGATGCCGGTCGAGCCGCCGCAGGGGATCACGGTCACTGAGAACCGGTTCGGCTGGACCCGCTCCAGGTTCGGTCCGCCCAAGATCACTCGGGGCGCGGACCTGGTCGGGACGTCGCTGGTGGAGACGGGGGTGGTCGACCCGGACCAGTATGTGGAGGCGGTCGCGGCCCTGGCCCGTACTCACGGCGCCACCCGCTACTTCGCGCACCGCCGCGAGAGCTCGGAAAAGCTCCACCGCCTCGCTGTCGAGACGGGCCTGGAGATAGTGCGCCCGGACCTGCCGCTGGAGCTGATCGCCCGCCGCGGCCCGATAGGGGCCACGGTCCTCAGCTTCCCCTCGACCGTGGTGCACACCCTGCCGCTCGCCCTGGTGGGCACCGGAATCAGGGTCGCGGTCTGCGACATAGCTCCCGAATGGCTCAGGGACAGCGCCTCCCCACGGGCCCAGGGGTTCCTGGCGGGGGTCACGGGGACGGCTCAGGATGTGCAGCGGCTGCCCGCACCCGCTTGAAGGCCTGATCTGCCGGGCGAGAAGAAGGAGTGAGTTTACCCACACGGGTGGACAACCATGCACCTCGGGGCCGTCTTTCCTTCCCCTATCGGGCTGAACTTTTGTTGATCAGTGGCCAGTTGGACCCCACCTGGGCTTACTCTTCAACAGGTGAACCAACTCATGTCCCCCGAGTCAGACGCCGACCTGCGCGGGGAAGCCGCACTGCCCGGCACGCTGTCTGAACCGCTGCGCGCCGAGCTGATTGCCTTCCGCCGCGACCTGCACATGCACCCGGAGCTCGGCAACCAGGAGTTCCGCACCACCGCCGCGCTCAAGGCCCGCCTGGAGCAGGCCGGCCTCTCGCCGCGGGTGCTCGCCATCGGCACCGGACTCGTCTGTGACATCGGGACCTGGGACGGGGTACGTCCGCTGTTCGCAATCCGCGCCGACATCGACGCGCTGCCCATCCCCGACACCAAGACCGGGGTGCCCTACCGCTCCACCGTCCCCGACCGCGCCCACGCCTGCGGGCACGATGTGCACACCACCACGGTCCTCGGCGCCGGGCTCGTCCTCGCCGAGCTCGACCGGCAGGGTCTGCTTCCGCAGCCGGTCCGGCTGATCTTCCAGCCCGCCGAGGAAGTGCTGCCGGGCGGCGCGCCCGACGCCATCGAGTCCGGTGTGCTGGACGGCGTCGGCAAGATCATCGGGGTCCACTGCGACCCCAGGGTCGACGCGGGTGTCATCGGGCTGCGGTCCGGACCCATCACCTCCGCCTGCGACCGGCTGGAGGTCACGCTCGACGGCCCCGGCGGTCACACGGCCCGCCCGCATCTGACCACCGACCTGGTCACCGCGGCCGCGAACGTCGTCACCGAGGTCCCGGCCCTGCTCGCCCGCCGCGTCGACGCCCGCTCCGGCCTCGCCATCACCTGGGGCCGCATCGAGGCGGGCCACGCGTGCAATGTCATCCCGCAGCACGCCGAGCTGTCCGGAACTGTTCGCTGCCTCGACCTGCCGGGCTGGCGCGCTGCCCCCGACCTGGTGCACGCGGCCATCGACGAGATCGCCACGCTGCACCGGGCCAAGTCGCAGGTCAACTACATTCGCGGGGTCCCGCCGGTGGTCAACGACCCGGTGGTGACCGAGCTGCTGCGCGACGCGCAGACCGCGCGCCGGGGATCGTACGCAATCGAGGACACCGAGCAGAGCCTGGGCGGCGAGGACTTCTCCTGGTACCTGGAGCATGTGCCCGGCGCGATGGCGCGACTGGGCGTGCGTACGCCGGGTGACACGACCCGGCGCGATCTGCACCGCGGCGACTTCGACGCCGACGAGCGCGCGATCGAGGTCGGTGTCGAGCTGTTCACGGCCGCGGCCCTGATCGACGGGCTCCCCGCCTGAACCGAAGAGGGCGGTAGGGCGCCCGTGATTCCGCGGGTGCCTTCCATTGCTCCGGCGAGCGGAAGCGGCCGGTCCGGCGCAGTGCGACACAGCGAATCGTCCCCGATTCCCGCTGGGTGAGAGTCGAAGTTCCGCGCGTTCCCACGTGCTGAACCCTTTGCGGGAGCCGCTCTGCGGAATAGAGAATCCCGCTCATTCGCCGTGCCGGATGTCGCGAAGGCGAGACCTCCCCGGCTCAAGGTGGGTCACTGCCGGTGACCGTGCGATGTGCTTCATGTAGCGAAATGTGTCCGGAATATGGATCATGTGAAGTATGTGAGCTATATGGAAGAACGTCGGCCATGCGTAACCGCGAAGTCCGCCACGCGTCGATCCGATAACGACTGATGAACGGGTCTTTAACTGACATCTACGCGCGTTACGATCGCCGCGAACGCAGCGCCGGAAGTGGCGCTTTCGGCCAGGTCTAAGGAGCCTTTCCGTGCGCCGGATCACCAGGATCGCCACCGTGGGCATCGCCTCCGCGGCTCTCGCACTCTCCGCCACCGCGTGTGGCGGCAAATCGTCTTCCGAGGGTGGCTCGGACAAGGGCGCCACCGCCGCCATCGCCTACGACATCGGCGGCCGTGGCGACCAGTCCTTCAACGACGCCGCCTACGCCGGTCTTGAGAAGGCCGAGAAGGACCTCGGCATCAAGGGCACCGAAGCCGAGCCCAGCGAGGGTGAGGGCGACCCGGACAAGGTCCAGCGCCTCACCGAGCTGGCCCGGGCCGGCAATAACCCCGTGATCGGCGTCGGCTTCGCCTACGCTCCGGCCATCGCGGAGGTCGCGCCGAAGTTCCCGAAGACCACCTTCGGCCTCATCGACGACACCTCGAAGACCGGCAAGAACATCGCCAACCTGGTCTTCAACGAGGAGCAGGGCTCCTACCTGGCCGGTGTCGCCGCCGCCAAGGTGACGAAGTCCAACACCGTCGGCTTCATCGGCGGTGTCGAGACCCCGCTGATCAAGAAGTTCGAGGCGGGCTTCGTCCAGGGCGTCAAGGACACCAACAAGAGCGTCAACGTCAAGGTCCAGTACCTGACCCAGCCGCCGGACTTCGGTGGCTTCTCCAAGCCCGACCTGGGCAAGGCCGCCGCGCAGGGCCAGCTCGACGCGGGCGCCGACGTGATCTACGCCGCCGCCGGTCTCGCCGGCTCGGGTTCGATCGAGGCCGCGGCCAAGGCCAAGAAGTGGGCCATCGGCGTCGACTCGGACCAGTACAACCAGAAGGGTCTGGCGCCCTACAAGGAGTACATCCTCACCTCGGTGACCAAGGATGTCGCGGACTCCGTCTACAACCTGATCAAGTCGGTCAAGGACGGTAAGCCGCAGTCCGGTGAGGTCCGTTACGGCCTCGCCAAGGACGGCGTGGGCCTGGCCGCCTCCAACCCGGCCTACACCAAGCTGACCGAGGTGACCGCCGCGGTCGACAAGGCCAAGGCCGACATCACCGCCGGCACGATCAAGGTCAAGACCGCTCCGTAACCGCGCGGCCCGGAACCGAAGGCCCGCGGGTCCGGAAGGACGGCGAACAGCCGCCCTCCGGACCCCGGGCCGGTTTCCGGCCACGGGTTTTCCATATTCGCCGGTGCTACGCGCGTAGATAGCTCTCTGACGCGGTAACTTCGCCCCGCCCCCTGCCTCCAGCCAGTCCGCCTGCCCCCATGCTCCTTTCCCGCCAAGGAGAGTGCGTCATCAACGCGTCCAGCCCTCCTGCCGCCGTAGAACTGCGCGGCATCACCAAGCGCTTCCCCGGCGTCGTCGCCAACCACGACATCGACATCACCGTCGGCAAGGGCACCGTCCATGCCCTCGTCGGTGAGAACGGTGCCGGCAAGTCGACCCTTATGAAGATCCTCTACGGCATGCAGAAGCCGGACGAGGGCACCATCACCATCGAGGGCGACCACGTCACCTTCTCCAGCCCGGCCGACGCCATCGCGCGCGGCATCGGCATGGTCCACCAGCACTTCATGCTGGCCGACAACCTCACCGTGCTGGAGAACGTGGTTCTCGGCGGCGAGAAGCTGTACGGCATCGGCGCCCGGGCCCGTAAGAAGATCAAGGAGATTTCGGACGCGTACGGGCTGAACATCCGCCCTGACGTCCTGGTCGAGCAGCTCGGCGTCGCCGACCGCCAGCGAGTGGAGATCCTCAAGGTCCTCTACCGCGGCGCCCGCATCCTCATCCTCGACGAGCCCACCGCCGTGCTCGTCCCGCAGGAGGTCGACGCGCTCTTCGACAATCTGCGCGAGCTCAAGGCCGAGGGCCTGACCGTCATCTTCATCTCGCACAAGCTGGGCGAGGTCCTGTCGGTCGCCGACGAGATCACGGTGATCCGCCGCGGCACGACGGTCGGCACCGCCGACCCCCGCACCACCACCACGAAGCAGCTCGCCGAGCTGATGGTCGGCAGCGAACTGCCCTCGCCGGAGACCCGTGAGTCGACGGTGACGGATGTGCCGATGCTGCGGGTCTCGGACCTCAGGCTGACCGTGACCGACCCCGACGGCGTCATCCGCGAAGTGCTCGCCGGGATCACGTTCACCATTCACAAGGGTGAGGTCATGGGCATCGCCGGTGTCGAGGGCAACGGCCAGACCGAGCTCATCGAGGCCCTGATGGGCATGCGCGACCCCGACGGCGGTGTGATCACCCTCGACGACACCGACATCTCGCACGCGCCGACCCGCAAGCGCCGTGAGGACGGCATCGGCTACATCCCCGAGGACCGCCACCGGCACGGTCTGCTGCTGGAGTCCCCGCTCTGGGAGAACCGCATCCTCGGCCATGTCACCGAGCGCCCCAACAGCAAGAAGGGCCTGCTCGACCTCAAGGGCGCCCGCGCCGACACCGAGCGGATCGTCCGCGAGTACGACGTCCGCACCCCCGGTATCGAGGTCACCGCGGCATCCCTGTCCGGCGGCAACCAGCAGAAGCTGATCGTCGGCCGCGAGATGAGCCACGCGCCGAAGCTGCTGATCGCCGCCCACCCCACCCGTGGTGTGGACGTCGGCGCGCAGGCGGCGATCTGGGACCAGATCCGTGAGGCGCGCCACGAGGGCCTCGCGGTGCTGCTGATCTCCGCCGACCTGGACGAGCTCATCGGGCTCTCCGACACCCTGCGGGTGATGTACCGGGGCCGGCTGGTCGCGGACGCCGACCCCGCCGCGATCACCCCGGAGGAGCTGGGCTCGGCCATGACCGGCGCCGCCACCGGCCACCTTGAGCACGACGAGAACGGTGAGGGCCGATGAAGAAGTTCGACAAAGACCGGCTGATCCTGGGTCTCGCCGGCCCGGCGCTCGCCCTGGTCGTGGCCTTCGCGCTCACCTCGGTGGTGCTGCTCGTCTCGGACCGGAATCCGGTCGAGCCGTACCAGCTGATGTGGGAGAACGCCGAGTACACCGACGTTCAGGTACTGATCCTCAATCAGGCGGGTACGTACTACCTCGCCGCCCTGGCCGTCGCCATCGGCTTCCGGATGAACCTGTTCAACATCGGTGTGGACGGCCAGTACCGCCTCGCGGCGATGCTCGCGGCGGTCGTCGGCGCGTCCGTGGAGCTGCCGGGTCCGCTCCACATCCTGCTGATCGTACTTGTCGCCATGTTCGTCGGCGCCTTCTGGGCCGGAATCGCGGGCATTTTGAAGACCACCCGCGGGGTCAGCGAGGTCGTCTCCACGATCATGCTCAATGCGATCGCCACCAGCCTGATCGCGTGGATGATCCTGCCGGCCAACCTCGGTGTGCAGCCGGAGGGTTCCAACGACCTGACGACGGGTGAGATCTCCGAGTCCGGCTGGTTCCCGGGCGTGGACGTCGACGGCGGAGTCATCTACGGCTTCACCTTCGTCGCCTTCGCGCTCGGCATCGTCTACTGGTTCGTGCTCAACCGCACCCGCTTCGGCTTCGACCTGCGCGCCACCGGCGCCAGCGAGTCCGCCGCCCAGGCGAGCGGCGTCGACGCCAAGAAGATGGTCCTGACCGCCATGCTGATCTCCGGCGCGGTCGCGGGTCTGTCCGGTCTGCCGCTCCTGCTGGGCCAGACCCACACGTACAGCCTGAGCTTCCCGGTCGGTGTCGGCTTCACCGGCATCACCATCGCCCTGCTCGGCCGCAACAACCCGGTCGGCATCTTCTTCGCCGCACTGCTCATCTCCTTCCTGGAGAAGACGTCGGCCTCGCTGGACCAGCACGGCTACGAGAAGGAGATCGCCACGATCATGCAGGGCCTGATCGTGATCTCGGTCGTCGTGTCCTATGAACTCGTCCGCCAGTACGGGCTCCGCCGTCAGCAGCAGAAGGTCGGCGAGGAGCTTGCCGCGCAGGCCCGCAAGAAAAAGGAGGTCGTTCTGTGAGCGACGCACGCGAGGCCGCCGGTCCGCAGACGGAGACGAAGGCCGCACCGCTGCGCCGAGCGGGCGGAGATGGGGGCACCACCCAGGCGTCAGCTCTGGGGGAGAAGGAAAGGAGGGAGGTCGCATGAGTACGAGCACCGTCTCGATGGCGAGCACCGCGCCCAAGAAGGGCGGCGGACGCCGCAAGCTGTCCCTGCCGGTCATCATGCTGATCATCGCGGCCGGCCTCGCGCTGTTCTCGCTGGTGCGTGTGATCAGCGGCGCGAACGACCTCACCTCCGTCGGCCAGGTCGCCGGCGCCCTCCAGCTGGCTGTGCCGATCGGTCTTGCGGGACTCGGCGGTCTGTGGGCGGAGCGGGCCGGCGTGGTCAACATCGGCCTCGAGGGCATGATGATCCTCGGCACCTGGTTCGGTGCCTGGGCGGGCTACCAGTGGGGTCCGTGGACCGGTGTCCTGGTGGGCATCGTCGGCGGCGCGCTCGGTGGCCTGCTGCACGCGATCATCACGGTGACGTTCAACGTCAACCACATCGTCTCCGGTGTGGCCATCAACATCCTGGCCGTGGGCGTCACCCGCTATCTGTCGAACTTCACCTTCGCCAATGCCGAGGGCGGCTCGTCCAAGCAGTCCCCGCGCATCGACCAGATCACGGAAATCACCATCCCGGGACTCTCGGACTGGCTGGCGGACGTCCAGACCAGGCACTGGTTCTTTATCTCCGACCTGGCCGGTGTCCTCGGTGGTCTGGTGACCAACCTGTCGCTGCTGACGGTCCTGGCGATCCTGCTGATCCCGGGCACCTGGTGGGTGCTGTGGCGTACGTCCTTCGGTCTGCGGCTGCGTTCCTGCGGTGAGAACCCGGTCGCTGCCGAGTCCCTCGGCGTCAACGTCTACAAGTACAAGTACATCGCCGTCGTCGTCTCCGGCGGTCTGGCCGGTCTCGGCGGCGCCTTCCTCGCCATCGTGTCCACCGGCATCTACCAGGAGGGTCAGACCGGCGGCCGCGGTTACATCGGTCTCGCCGCGATGATCTTCGGCAACTGGATGCCGGGCGGCATGGCGCTGGGCGCCGGACTCTTCGGCTTCACCGACGGCCTCAAGCTGCGCGGCGGCGCCCAGAACGTCCACGCGATGCTGCTTCTGCTGGCGATCCTGCTGGTGGTGGTCGTGGTCTGGCAGCTGTACAAGAAGAAGTACCTGCAGGCCGTGATCGCCGCGGCCGTGTCCGCTCTGCTGTTCACCTGGTACTCGCTGACCGACGCGCTGCCGAGCCAGTTCGTGGACGCCGCGCCGTACGTCACCACGCTGCTGGTCCTGGCGCTGTCCGCGCAACGCCTGCGGCCGCCCAAGGCCGACGGCATGCCGTACCGCAAGGGCGAGGGCAAGTGACCGCCGCCGCCCGGGAAGTCGACTGGGGAGCTCTGCGCGAGCGGGCGCGCGAGGCCATGTCGCATGCGTACGCCCCCTACTCGGGCTTCCCGGTCGGCGTGGCCGCGCTCGTCGACGACGGCCGTACGGTCGTCGGCTGCAACGTCGAGAACGCCTCGTACGGCCTGAGCCTGTGCGCGGAGTGCGGTCTGGTCTCCGCGCTCCAGGCCACCGGCGGCGGCCGGCTGACCCATTTCACCTGCGTCGACGGCCGTGGCGAGATCCTGGTGCCGTGCGGCAGGTGCCGGCAGCTGCTGTTCGAATTCGGCGGCCCCGAACTGCTGCTGCAGACCCCGGAAGGGGTGCTCCCGCTCTCCGAGATGCTGCCGCAGGCCTTCGGGCCCGGGCATCTGCGCTAGCCCCTCGGCCTCCCGCTCCGGCGGGAGGCCGTTTTCCCTACTCTCTATGCGTGCAGAGGCGCGTAGAGCGCACATTGCGCGTACTGCGCACACTGGAGGACTTCCATGGACGCCATCTCCGTCATCCGCACCAAGCGGGACCGGGGCGAGCTGAGCCCCGAGCAGATCGACTGGGTCATCGACGCGTACACCCGCGGCGAGGTCGCCGACGAGCAGATGTCGGCGCTGGCGATGGCGATCCTGCTGAACGGCATGAACCGTACGGAGATCGCCCGTTGGACTGCCGCGATGATCGCCTCCGGTGAGCGCATGAACTTCGACGCGCTGTCCCGCCCCACCGCCGACAAGCACTCCACCGGTGGCGTCGGCGACAAGATCACGCTGCCGCTCGCGCCCCTGGTGGCCGCGTGCGGCGCCGCCGTACCGCAGCTGTCCGGACGTGGCCTCGGCCACACCGGCGGCACCCTCGACAAGCTGGAGTCCATCCCCGGCTGGCGCGCGCTGCTGTCCAACGAGGAGATGCTGCACGTCCTGGACTCCACCGGCGCGGTGATCTGCGCGGCGGGCGACGGACTCGCCCCGGCGGACAAGAAGCTGTACGCGCTGCGCGATGTCACCGGCACCGTCGAGGCGATCCCGCTCATCGCCTCGTCGATCATGTCCAAGAAGATCGCCGAGGGCACCGGCTCGCTGGTCCTGGACGTCAAGGTCGGTACCGGCGCGTTCATGAAGACCATCGAGGACGCCCGCGAACTGGCCTCCACCATGGTCGCGTTGGGCACCGACAGCGGTGTGAAGACCGTCGCGCTGCTCACCGACATGTCCACCCCTCTCGGTCTCACGGCGGGCAACGCGCTCGAGGTCCGCGAGTCCGTCGAGGTGCTGGCGGGCGGCGGCCCCCAGGACGTCATCGACCTCACCGTGGCCCTCGCCCAGGAGATGCTCGCCGCGGCCGGCATCAAGGACGCCGACCCGGCGAAGGCACTCGCCGACGGCTCCGCCATGGACGTCTGGCGCCGCATGATCGCCGCGCAGGGCGGGGACCCGGACGCCGAACTCCCGGTCGCCCGCGAGCAGCACGTGATCACCGCCCCGTCGTCGGGTGTCCTCACCCGCCTCGACGCGTACGGCATCGGCGTCGCGGCCTGGCGCCTCGGCGCGGGCCGCGCCCGAAAGGAGGACCCGGTCCAGGCGGGCGCGGGCGTCGAACTCCACGCCAAGCCCGGCGAGCCGGTGACCGCGGGCCAGCGCCTGCTGACCCTGCACACGGACACCCCGGAGAAGTTCGAGTACGCCCTGAAGTCCCTGGAGGGCGTGTTCGACATCGCCTCGTCGGACACGGAGTTCACCCAGAACCCGATCGTGCTGGACCGCATCGCCTGACGCGGCGCCCCGACTGGCAGGCCGATGAGAATCGGCCTGCCCCGCGGTCCACAGAGCAGGGACAGATCTGCCACCGCGACCGGACGGGACGTGAACCATGAGCCGCAGACCGGGTACGGCGATGAGTTCCGCCCGAAGGGGCAGTCTGCTCCGTGTGGACGCCACACGAGCGATCGTCGTGCGCATCGCCGGGAGAGTGACCCCGGCCGATGTGCCGTGCCTGTGCGAGGAGTTGAGCGTGCGGCTCACCGGTGCCGGGGCCACAGAGGCGATCTGTGACGTCGGCGGGCTCACCCATCCCAACCTCGCCGCCGTCAACGCCGTCGCCCGCCTCCAGCTCACCGCCCGGCGGCTGGGCTGCCGGTTCCGGCTGCGCGATGCCGGGCCCGAGCTGGTGGCGCTGCTGGACCTGGTCGGTCTGGGCGAGGTCGCCTAGCTCTCGGGCGCGCCCTCCTTGTCCAGCCGGGGCGGCAGGTCGAACAGCGGGAACCAGCGCTTGGTGTCCAGGAAGAAGTCCATCCCGCCGACCCTGCCGTCCGAGATCTCCAGCACGATCAGTGCCCACGGCTCGTACCCGTCGCCGGACTGGCTCGGGTGGTAGTGCGCGAAGGCCGGCGAGCCGTTCGCCACGGTCGGTACCAGCTTCGAGCCGCGGCAGACCTCGCCGACGCCGAGCATCCAGCCCACTATGTCGTCATGGCCGCGCAGCCACAGGTCGTACGGCGGCATCGACATCGTCGCGTCCTCGTGCAGCAACGCGGTCAGCGCCTTCATGTCGTAGCCCTCGAAGGCCGCGACATAGCGCTCCAGCAGCTTCTGCTGCTCCTCGTCCAGCGGGTCGGCCGAGTCGGTCGAGGCCGGCTCCGATTCGGCGAGCGTCGCCCGCGCCCGCTGCAACGCGCTGTTGACCGAGGCGACCGTGGCGCCGAGCAGCTCGGCCACCTCGCTCGCCTGCCAGGCCAGCACCTCGCGCAGGATCAGCACCGCACGCTGCTTGGGCGGCAGATGCTGCAGCGCCGCGACGAACGCCAGCCGGATGGTCTCCCGCTCCACCGCCGTCTCCGCCGGGTCGGCGGCAGACCGCAGCACCCGCCCGTCCGGCACCGGCTCCAGCCAGGTGATCTCCGGGCGGGAGGTGAGCTGTGCCTGGGCCACCGGCGTGGCAGCCGTGAGGTCCATCGGGCGGGCCCGGCGGTTGCCGGCGTTGAGCATGTCCAGACAGACGTTCGTCGCGATGCGGTAGAGCCACGACCGCAGCGACGACCGCCCCTCGAACTTCTCGAAGTTCCGCCAGGCCCGCACCATGGTGTCCTGGACGGCGTCCTCCGCCTCGAAGGCCGAGCCCAGCATGCGGTAGCAGTAGCCGGTCAGCTCCCGTCGGTACTGCTCCAGCCTGGAGTCCAGGTCCTGCGTCGCTCCCAGATCACTCATCGGGTCCACCCCTGTCGCCCTTGGCACCAGCCGTTCGGAACCTACAGGAGGGGACTGACAATGCGGATCAGGTTCCGGGCTTGCGCCCGTAGACGTAGACGTCGTCGCCGTTCTTCAGCAGATTCCAGTATGCCTTCGCGTCCGCGGGGCGCATATTGACGCAACCGCCGGAGCCGGGCGGGTTGTACATCGACTTCGTGGTGGAGTGGAAGGCCTGGCCGCGGTCGAAGAACTGCGAATACGGCATCCGCACGTTGTAGAGCGTCGACCAGTGGTTGATGCTGCGCCAGTAGATCTTCTTCGCGCCGGTCCGGGTCTCGGTGCCGTTCTTGCCGGTACGCACCGGCACCGGGCCGTATTTGAGGTGCTTGCCGTCCTGGATCCAGGTCAGCTGGCGGGTCAGGTCGACGCAGGCGATACGGCCCTTGTTCGTCGGGCACTTGCCCGCCTTGTTCGGGGTCTTTCCGGCCGCCCGCTGCGCGAGCATCGTGCTCATGGTGCGCCAGGTCACCGGCCCCGCGTAGCCGATCGTCGGGGTGATGCCGTGCTTGGCCTGGAAGGCGCGGATGGCCTTGCAGTCGGCAGTCGACTGCTTCCCGTCCACCGGGCGTCCCAGGAACTTCTCGACCTGCTTCTGGTACGGCCCCGTGGACGTCGTGCACGACGCGGCGTGCGCGGTCCCGCTGCCCAGTGCCACGGTCAGCGGGACCACCAGGCCGGTCAGTCCGAGCACGATGCCCGCCCGCCCACGTATGCCGCGCGTCCGTCTTGTTCCTTGTGTCCCGCCTGTGTCTGCCACAGCCACCAACTCCCCTTTGTGCACTACGCGATTGCGATCGCTCAGTGTTTGACGCTCGTCGGGGAGCAGGAGTTGCACGGATCCGGTGCGGAATCTCAGTGGCGGGCCGCCGCCAGGACCAGCCGGTGCTCGGCCCTGGCCACCCGCGTCCCGTACAGCGTGATCGATACGACGCCGAGGACCGCGAGCAGGCCCAGCAGGACCGTGCCCGCCCAGCCGCCGGAGTGGAAGGCGACCGCGCCGAGCGTGCCGCCCGCGCTGCTGCCGAGGTAGTACGCCGACTGGTAGAGCGCCGACGCCTGGGCGCGGCCCGTCTTGGCCGTACGGCTCACCGAGGACGAGGCGACCGCATGGCCGGCGAAGAAGCCCGCGGTGATCAGCACCAGGCCCAGCAGCACTGCGGCCAGCGACTGTGCAAGCGACAGCAGCAGGCCGCCCGCGGTGGTGGTGACCGCGAGATACAGCGCGCCGCGGCGGCCGAGGCGGGCAACGAGCTTGCCGGCCGCGGCGGAGGAGACCGTGCCGACCAGGTAGACCAGGAAGATCGAGCCGACGATGCCCTGGGGGAGGCTGAAGGGGGCCTCGACAAGCCGGTAGCCGATCACCGTGTAGACCGCGCCGAAGACGGTCATGAACAGTGCGCCGATCGCGTACAGCCGCAGCAGCAGCGGGTCGGCGAGATGGCCGTGTACGGTCTTCGCCAGCGCGCGCGGGTTCAGCGAACCGGGCGTGAAATGACGGGCCTTGGGAAGCATCGCGCGGAAGACCAGCGCGCACACCACTGCCATCAGGCCGACCGCGGCGAGCGCCGCGCGCCAGCCCCACAGCTGGGCCACCCAGCCGGTGACGATCCGGCCGCTCATGCCGCCGATGCTGTTACCCGCCACGAACAGGCCGATCGCGGCGACCAGCGCCTTGGGCCGCACCTCCTCCGCGAGATACGCCATCGCCGACGCCGGCAGCCCGGCGAGCGCAGCGCCCTGCACGGCACGCAGCGCCACCAGCCACTCCAGGCTCGGCGCGAACGGCACCAGCAGCCCGACCACGACGGCGACCGCGAGCGATGCGGTCATCACGGTGCGTCGCCCGTACCGCTCGGAGAGGGCGCTCATCGGCAGCACGCACAGGGCCAGTGCGCCCGTCGCGGCGGAGACCGTCCAGCTGGCGGCGCTCGCGCTCACGCCGAAGTCGGCGGAGACGGCGGGCAGCAGCGCCTGCGTGGAGTAGAGGAGGGCGAAGGTGGCGACACCGGCGGCGAAGAGCGCGAAGCTCATGCGGCGGTAGCCGGGGGAGGAAGGGGCGAGGCGATGGTCGGAGTCGGCGCCCGCAGCGGTGGCGGGCGCCTTGGTACTGGCAGGAGGCATGCATCGAACGTAAGGCTTGGTATTTCATGCGTCCAATGCATGGAATGGCGATAATCGTTCCCATGGTGCATCAACACAGCTCACAGCCGCGGCTGTCACCGAGCAGTTACGAAGAAGACATCACGCTGCTGCTCGCTCCGCGCCTGGCGTACTTCGCCGGAGTGGCCCGCCAGGAGCATGTGACCCGTGCGGCGCAGGAGATGGGCGTTCCGCAGTCGACACTGTCGCGGGCGATCGTGCGGCTCGAGGAGGATCTGGGCGTCGTGCTGTTCGCCCGCAAGGGCCGTACGGTGTCGCTGACGCCGGCCGGCCGGACCTTCCTCACCTCCGTGGAGCGGGCGCTCGCGGAGGTGGAGCGGGCGGCGGAGTCGGTGCAGGCGGACGCGGATCCGGCGGCGGGGAAAGTGGCCTTCGGCTTTCTGCACACGATGGGCTCGGAGACCGTGCCGGGGCTGATCCGGGCGTTCCGGGCGGACCATCCGCGTATCCGCTTCACCCTCGTCCAGAACTACGGCGAGGCCATGATCGAGCGCCTGCGCGCCGGCGACCTCGACCTCTGTCTGACCTCGCCGGTCCCGGACGCGCCCGACCTGGTCGCCCGCCGCCTGGACGAGCAGCGGCTGCGTCTCGTCGTGCCGGACGACCACCGCCTCGCCGCCCGCAAGCGGATCCGCCTCGCCGAGGCGGCCGACGAAACCTTCGTCACCCTCGAACCCGGCTACGGCCTGCGGCGGATCACCGACGACCTGTGCGCGGAGGCGGGCTTCACGCCTCGCGTGGCCTTCGAGGGCGAGGAGGCGGAAACCCTGCGCGGCCTGGTCGCGGCCGGCCTGGGCGTGGCACTGCTCCCACCCCCGGCGGTGGCGCGCCCGGGCGTCGTCGAACTGACGGTGACGGCCCCGCGTGCGGTCCGCGAAATCGGCGTCGCCTGGCTGGACGGCCATCCTGACACCGCCCCGGTGGCGGAGTTCAAACGCTTCCTGCTGTCACGCCGGGGCCACCTGCTGCCGGACTGACCCGCCTACCGCCGCCGCGTTCACCGCCGCAGCGACCGCCCGAACCCTCCCGCCAGCGGCATCCGCAGACCCAGCGGCGGCGGGGCGGCGAGCGCGTCCGCCACCGGGCGGGCGTAGGCACGCGTGAACAGCGCGCCCAGGACGAAGTCCGACGCCAGGGCCTGGACTTCGCCCTGGTGTTCGCGCAGTGCGTGGCCGTCCGAGTGGACCTCGAAGCGGCAGGTGTCGCGGTTCGTCTTCTTGGCTCGCTCCGCCAACCGGTAGGACAGCTCCGGGTCCGTACGCGCGTCGTTCGTACCGTGCACGATCAGGACCTGGCGTCCCGCCAGCTGCTGCACCGGCTCCGGGGCGGCGGCCACATCGTCCTCCGGCAGCCAAGGCGCCAGCGCCAGTACGGAGTTGACCGCAGGGTGGCCCGCCGCGTGGAGTGCCGCGCGGCCCCCCATGCCGTGGCCCGCGAGGCAGACGGGGACGTCGCCGTAGCGGCGTACGACCTCCTCCACCGCCCAGGTCGCGTCCGCCGCGAGGTGCGCGTCCGTGCCGTTCCAGCCGCGACAGCGGTAGCGGACCGTATGCACGAACAGGCCGTCCTCGCGGCCGGCCCTGGCCAGCGTGCGGCCGAGTGGCAGCGCCGCGGCGTACGACAGCGCCGAGGGCTTGCGTGCCGACTCAGGCTCGCCGTCCGGCAGGATCAGCACCACCCCGCCCACGGCGGAGTCGGCTCCCAGCGCGCGTCCGCCGGCCGCACGGCCGAGACGGGCGCACGGCGGCGTCCGGGTCCCTCGCGCTCCCCTTGCCACGGTCGCCTCGCGGCGGGTGTCCGCTCCGCCGGCCGCCTCGGCCGGACGCCCCCACCACAGGGGCAGTGCGTGGTGTGCCATGGCAGAACAGTCTCAGAAGTGCAGGTGTACTCCACCCGTCCGCACGGTCACTGTTACGTATCGACGGGGGGTGTGAGGGGGCGCTCTCTACGCGCGTAGGGGCTAGAGTGCGCAGATGACGAGCCAGACCCTCAACACGCCCACCGCGGACCAGGTCCGCCGCGCTCCGAAGGTGCTCCTCCACGACCACCTCGACGGCGGGCTGCGTCCGGGCACGATCATCGAACTCGCCCGCGAAACGGGCTATGAATCGCTTCCCGAGCACGAGCCCGACAAGCTCGGCATCTGGTTCCACGAGGCTGCCGACTCCGGCTCGCTGGAGCGCTACCTGGAGACCTTCGCGCACACCTGCGCCGTCATGCAGACCCGTGACGCCCTCTTCCGGGTAGCCGCCGAGTGCGCGCAAGACCTCGCCGAGGACGGCGTCGTCTACGCCGAGGTGCGGTACGCCCCCGAGCAGCACCTGGAGGCGGGACTCACGCTCGAGGAGGTCGTCGAAGCCGTCAACGAGGGCTTTCGCGAGGGCGAGCGGCTGGCCCGCGCGAGCGGCCACCGCATCCGCGTCGGCGCCCTGCTGACCGCGATGCGGCACGCCGCCCGCGCCCTGGAGATCGCCGAACTCGCCAACCGCTACCGCGACTCGGGCGTCGTCGGCTTCGACATCGCCGGCGCCGAAGCCGGCTTCCCGCCCACCCGCCACCTCGACGCCTTCGAGTACATGAAGAGGGAGAACAACCACTTCACGATTCACGCGGGCGAGGCCTTCGGACTGCCGTCCATCTGGCAGGCGCTCCAGTGGTGCGGCGCGGACCGCCTCGGGCACGGGGTGCGGATCATCGACGACATCGAGGTCGCCGACGACGGCAGCGTGAGGCTCGGGCGGCTCGCCGCGTACGTAAGGGACAAGCGCATCCCGCTGGAGCTCTGCCCGACCTCCAATCTGCAGACCGGGGCTGCCGCCTCGTACGCCGAACACCCCATCGGGCTGTTGCGCAGACTGCACTTCAGGGCCACGGTCAACACCGACAACCGGCTGATGAGCGGAACCAGCATGAGCCGCGAATTCGAGCTGCTGACCGAGACCTTCGGATACACGCTCGACGACATGCAGTGGTTCACCGTCAATGCGATGAAGTCGGCGTTCATTCCTTTCGATGAACGACTGGCGATGATCAATGACGTGATCAAGCCGGGATACGCCGAATTGAAATCCGAATGGCTGTTTCGGCAGACCGCCACGACCAGCGATTCTTCCTTCGGCGAGAGCTGATCGCGGATGCGCCGAAGCGGCCGGGATCGTCAACACTCGGCCGCTTCGTGGTGTTTGCGGCCGCCGCGCGGGGCTGGCTAGCTTGCAGAGCCGCTCAATATCCCCGTCCCAAGGACTCATCACTGATGAAGCAGTCTGCTGCCAAGACTCTCGGCATCGCCGCTCTCGGCGCCGCCTTCGCTGCTGCCGCCGCGGGCACTGCCTCCGCCGCGCCGACCGCGCTCCCCGACTCCGCCACCTCGCTGGACACGGTCACCAGCATCCTGCCGGTCCAGGACGCCGTCACGAAGCTCCCGGCCGCCCCCGAGTCGCTGGCGGGCGGTCAGCAGGCGCTCATCGGCAGCGCGACCACGCTGCCGGCCGCCGTCCAGGAGGCCGCCGCCAAGGGGCTGCCGACGACCGACCAGGCCGCCCCGGTCTCCGGCCTGCTCGGCGGCCTCCCGGTCGGCGGCGCGGCCGGTGGTCTGCCCGGTGGTCTGCCCGGTGGTCTGCCCGGTGGTCTGCCCGGTGGTCTGCCCGGCCTCGGCTGACGTCGGCTGACGTACGCCGGCAAGTGTGGGGCGCACACCCGATTCGGGTGTGCGCCCCACTTTGCTTGTGCCGGGAGGTACCGCCAGGCGGTGAAGTATCAGACGGTGAACTACCAGGCGGCGCCGGCGGTCTTCTCCGACGGCAGCAGCGCCCACATCGCCAGGTAGAGCAGGAACTGCGGCCCGGGCAGCAGACACGAGAGCACGAAGATCACACGCATCGTGGTCGCGGAGGTTCCGAAGCGCCGAGCCAGCGCTGCGCACACTCCACCGATCATGCGTCCGTCTCGGGGGCGGGCAAGTGCGGCCATGGTGGGCTCCTTCGCGAGAACCGTTCGTGGGAGCAGCTCCGTCGTGCTCCCGATGACTCCATGGTGGCCGAGCGAAGGGGGTCAAAGCGTCGCTCTACGGTGCGATCCCGACCCTGGGAATCGTCGGGGTAGCCCCCTGAGGCGCCTCATCCCGCAGCAGGGCCCCGCGGCGCTGCCGGGAGGAGCCAGCAGCCGCCCGCTCCTGCCTGCGACGGAGGCGGGCCCGGCCCGCGGGCACCACCAACAGATGGGCCAGGGCCACCCCGGCCGTGTTCAGCAGCAGCGAGTCCACGTCGAGCACCCGGCCGGGCACCCCGGTCTGCAGCAGCTCGATGCCGAGCGACAGCAGGGCTCCGGCCGCGATCGTGCGGGCCAGCGAGGCCAGGGGCGAGACGGTGAGCCGGCCGCCCGCCATCGGCAGCAGTATGCCGAGAGGGGCCAGCAGCAGCAGTCCTTCGCCTATCCGGCGCGCGGCCTGAACGGAACCCAGCGCCAGGTCCGCCTTTATCCCGGCGAACGGCTCGAGATTCGTGGCCGTCACCCACACCACGTCCAGCGGGCGCAGCGTCAGCCATGCGACGAGCAGCAGATGAGCGAGGAGGAGGATGACCCCCGCCGCGCGGAAGCGGATGGCGGCACTGCCGACCGGACCTTGACGCTGCACGCCCCCCAAGACGCATGCTGCGCGCGAATCGGTTCCGCGCGGCGTCAAGAGGAACCCGGTCGGCAGCCCAGGGGGAGGCCTACGACGCGTACGGGGAGAGCTACGACGCCTACGACGAGGGGAGCGGACCGAGGGTTGGCACGGCCTCGTCGGGCCGCTCCTTGGTCCCGGCGGAACACCGGTACCCCCGCGGCGCGTACTCCCCGGGCCCGCCCAGCAGCACCGAACCGTCCGTAGAGGCCGTCCTGCTCTCCGCGAAGGTGCAGACGATCTGGGCGAGCGCCGCCGTCGGAAGGTCCTCCGGCTGACGGCTCAGCCGCAGCGTGCCCGCGGGATCGCCCTCGCGCGGCCCGCTCAGCGTCAGCGGCCCGCGTACGTACGTGGCGAAGCCGGCCTCGTGCTCCGGCGACGACGGCTCCTCCTGGAGCTCGTCGAGGAGCGCCTGCGCGACCTGTACGCGGCTGTCGACGGCCTTCCCCTCGGGAATCCGGGCCGTACGGTCCACGGACTCCAGCTGCGAAGCGCAGACCAGGTAGACGCGGACCGGGACGCCCTGTGGCTGCGCCTGCGGGGTTACGTTCTCGCCGGTCACCTCACAGGGCACGCGCGAGGGCGCGGGGCCCGCGTCGACCGGCACCTGGGTGGGCCGGATCCCGCAGCCGCCGAGCACGACGGCGGTCGCGAGCACGGCCAGAGTGGCTGCCGTGCGCCGGGCACGGGCACGGGTGCGGGTACGGCCGTTCGGCGTCACTGCGCGTCTCCCTCTCCCCGATCGCGGTTGCGCTCTTCGCCACCGTCCGCGTCCGCATCCGCGTCGTCGTGCCCGTCGCTGTCCTTCAGCGACGAGGCGTCGCGCGGCAGCCGCAGTACGAACACCGCGCCGTCGCCGTCCGCGGAGTTCGCCGCGATGATGTCGCCACCGTGGATGTGCGCGTTCTCCATCGCGATCGACAGCCCCAGACCGCTGCCCTCGGAGCGCGGCCGCGAGGCGCTCGCCTTGTAGAACCGGTCGAAGACATGCGGCAGTACGTCCTCGGGGATGCCCGGCCCGTGGTCCCGTACCTCGATCAGCAGCTCGTGGTCGACCGGCCGCACCGACACCCGTACCGGCGAACCGCCGTGCTTGAGGGCGTTGCCGATCAGATTCGCCAGAATCACGTCGAGCCGGCGCGGATCGAGCCGCGCCATGATCCCGCGCTCGGCGTCCAGCTCCACCGCGTCCAGCCAGGCACGTGCGTCGATGCAGGCGGTGACCTGGTCGGCGACGTCGACCGTGTCCACTACGAGCCTGGCCGTGCCCGCGTCGAAGCGGGTGACCTCCATCAGATTCTCGACGAGGTCGCCGAGCCGCCGGGTCTCGCTCACCACCAGGTTCACGGCGGGCGCGATCATCGGGTCGAGGCTGTCGGCCTCGTCCTCCAGCACCTCGGTGACGGCGGTGAGCGCGGTCAGCGGGGTGCGCAGCTCGTGCGACATGTCGGCCACGAAGCGGCGGCTGGACTCCTCCCGCGCGCTCATGTCCGCGACCTTCTTCTCCAGCGACTCCGCCGTCTTGTTGAACGTCCTTGCCAGCTCGGCGAGTTCGTCCGTGCCCGAGACCCGCAGCCGGGTGTCGAGCTTGCCCTCGCCGAGCCGGCGGGCCGCCTCGCCGAGGCGGTGCACGGGCTTGAGTACGGTGGTGGCCGCGGCCTGCGCGAGCAGCGCGGAGCCGACGAGGGCGAGCGCGGTGGCGATCCCCAGCGACCAGGCGAGCGAGTTGAGGTCCTGGCGCTCCTGGTCCAGCGACTTGAACAGATAGCCGGTCGGACCACCGCCGATGATCCGCGTGCCGCCTACCAGATAGGGCTTGCTGCCGCGCTGGGTGCGCTGCCAGTAGAGGTGGTACGGGACGGAGTTGCCCGCGCCGACGCCCTGCCGCTCGTTCACCGCCTCCTGCAGCTTGTCCGGCACGTCGTCGAGCGTGAAGCTGTCCGGGTCCGATGCGCCGGCGATCGGCTTGCCCTCGGCCCGCTCGCCGATGAGCAGCACGCTGTAGCCGGAGTTGCCGCCGGCCATCTGCTCGGCGGCCTTCTGCAGCTCGTTCTGCGTGGGGTGCAGCGGCAGCGCGGCGGCCCGGTTCTGCATCTCCTGGCGGAAGTCCCGGAGCGCCGAGTCCTGCGTACGGGTCAGCACGGCTTCGCGGTTGAGCCAGTACGCGATGCCCGACGCGGACACGGCGGCGGTCAGCGCGACCAGGGCGAAGACGACGACGAGACGCAGCCGCAGGCTCGTCCAGCGAAGTCCGGCGAGGATCGCGCGCTTTGCGGCACCGCTCACCGAGGGGTTCCGTTCCTGTGGGCCGTCACCGTGTGCACATGTCTCACTGCGGGACGTCCAGCCGGTAGCCCACGCCACGCACCGTACGGATCAGGGTCGGTGAGGACGGCACGTCCTCCACCTTCGCCCGCAGCCGCTGCACACACGCGTCGACCAGCCGTGAGTCGCCGAGGTAGTCGTGCTCCCACACCAGCCGCAGCAGCTGCTGCCGCGACAGGGCCTGTCCGGGCCTGCGGCTCAGCTCCAGCAGCAGCCGCAGCTCGGTCGGCGTGAGCTGCAGGTCCTCACCGTTCTTGGTGACCGTCATCGCGGAGCGGTCGATCACCAGCGAGCCGAAGGTCGCCGAGTCGGTGGACTCCCGCTCTCCGCGCCGCAGCACCGCGCGGATCCGGGCGTCCAGCACACGGCCCTGTACGGGCTTGACGACATAGTCGTCCGCGCCCGACTCAAGGCCCACGACCACATCGATGTCGTCGCTGCGCGCGGTGAGCAGGATGATCGGCAGTTGGTCGGTCCGCCTGATCCGCCGGCACACCTCGAAACCGTCGATCCCGGGCAGCATCACATCCAGCACGATCAGGTCCGGCCGCTGCTCGCGCAGCAGCTTCAGGCCGTCCTCGCCCGTCGCCGCGGTGGCCACTCGGTGGCCCTGGCGTGACAGCGAGAGTTCGAGGGCCGTGCGGATGGCGTCGTCGTCCTCGATCAGCAACAGGAAAGGCACGGAGGTCATTCTGGCCCATTGGGGTGCCGGAGTTCGACCGTTGGGGCCCTCTCACACGACTCCTCCGCTTGTGAGAGGCGTTTCGAGCGCTTTCGGGACGGGTGGGAGAGGGCGTTACCGGAGGGTTCCGTCAGAAGATCTGGACCCCGGGGCTGCCGTGCAGCGCAGGCGGACCGTCCGGTGGCCGACGGTACAGCGCGGCCTTCGCGTCCTCGCAGCTCTCGCCGATGGAGCGCCGGGAAGCCAGCGAGCGGTAGAGCTGGTCGGCGAACGGCTGTGCCTGGCCGTCGTCGATGAGGCACGGCCAGCTGATCACCGACGGGATCGTGACCGCGACGGTGTCGGCCATGGGGTAGGAGTCGCAGAAGCTCAGCACTGCGAGGCGGGGCGGATGCCGAGCCCGGGCGATCTGTTCGCAGAACGCTTCCTGGCTTACACAGAGCCCCCCGTCCTCCTCGCTGAGGAATACGCCGTCGAAGGACCTGTGCGCTGCGAAGTGCAGGACGGCCGGGCTGTGCCGGTCAAGTGCGGCGCAGATCTCGGGGAGCCCGGTGCGAGGCGGCCCGGTCGCATGGCCGCGTGCAGGAGCCGCCTCCGCTGTTCGTTCCAGCGGGCCGCACCACTGGGCGTCTGCAGAACGCTGCCACCGATGCCGGGTACGACGATCACAAGATGGTTGAGCCGTTGCATGACGATCCCCCGTCTCGCCCTACGCCGTGACCTCGTGGCGGACCAGGGGTGACGGCCGTTTGAAGAGTCGACGATAGCGCCGCGGCACCAAGGCGGTCAGGGCTTCGACGATTCGCCAATCCGTGCGGTGTCACGGTGCAGTTGAGCGTCGGGCGGGCCCTGTGACAGGTCTGTGACAGTCGACGGACAGCGCCATGAAACTGCCGGGGCAAGCTTCTTGGCACACGGACAGAAGCTGACTCCACTCGACGGGGGGCGCGAGATGAACGCACTGCACAGCACCAACTCAAGCGCAGTTGTCACGCGTCTCCACGACGTCGTGAGGAGCACGGAGAAGTCCGGCGCCGTGAACGGGCGGGGGTGCGTTCGCGGCGCCGGGCGTCAGCACAAGCCGTCGTACATGACGGTGGTTGACGCACCCGTGGGGGGCAGCGGGGCCGCGTACGGGGAGGCAACGGGGGAGCGGACGAGCCTTTCGGAGGCGGAGTTCACCGCCTACGTGCAGGAGCGCCGCGCCTCCCTGTACGCGACCGCGTACCACCTGACCGGTGACCGGTTCGAGGCGGAGGACCTGCTGCAGAGCGCGCTGTTCTCGACGTACCGGGCCTGGGACAGGATCAGCGACAAGGCGGCGGTCGGGGGCTATCTGCGCCGCACGATGACCAACCTGCACATCAGCGCCTGGCGTCGGCGCAAGCTCAACGAGTACCCGACGGAGGAGCTGCCGGAGACGGCGAGCGACACCGACGCGATGCGGGGTACGGAGCTGCGCGCGGTGCTCTGGCAGGCGCTGGCCAGGCTGCCCGAGCTCCAGCGGACGATGCTGGTCCTTCGCTACTACGAGGGCCGCACCGACCCGGAGATCGCGGAGATCCTGGACATCAGTGTCGGCACGGTGAAGTCGAGCATCTGGCGGTCGCTCCGCCGGCTGCGCGAGGACGAGGTCCTCAGCTTCGGCCGTGACGAGGAAGAGTCCTTCGGCGAGCTGGTGGCCTGAGGGTAACGGGGGGAACGGGGCCGCTGTTTCGGGGGAGACGGCGGGATCGGGGGCCGCTGTTTCGGGGGAGACGGCGGGATCGGGGGCCGCCGTTTCGGGGGAGACGGCGGGAACGGGGGAACCACGGGGTCACGGGGGACCACGGGGGAAACAGAGCGGGACCGGACAGGCCGGGGGGTCTTGTCCGGCCCCGCACTTCATTTTTTTGCGCCTCTCGCACCGTTCGGCCCCAGGGGCCACCGGTCCCGGTTGAGGCGACGGGGCCCGCGCAGCGGAAGCCTGGGCAACGTGAGCGTGCGGCGCGAAGCTGCCGCCACCGGGGGCGCGGGATACCCCGCACCCCACCATCAAGGGCGGGCGACTGGGAACGACCCCCGTTACGCCAACGTCCGCGCCGCAGGCGACCTTCGGCAGCGGCCCGCGGCCGCCGCCGCCAAGCGGCCCAGGGCCTCCTCCTTGCCGCAGGGGTGCGCTCCCAGGCTCGTCTGGCGGGCCACGATGCCACGTTCCGCGCGCATCAGGCGCCAGCCGCGGCGGAGCAGGAAGCCCACCGACTTGCGGCCCTCGCGCAGGTCCCTGGCCAGCCGGCGGCGGAACGTCGTCGACGGGCGGCCGCGCAGGCACAGCGCGTCCGCCAGCACGCCCAGTTCCTGGCAGCGCTCGACGATGTCCGCCGCGAAGATGCCCTCCGCCACGAACAGCGGCGTGCGGTCGATGTCGAGCGCCTCCGTGTCAACGCGTGCGCTCGTGGCGATGTCGTACACGGGGACGGTCGTACGTCCCGTACGGCACAGCTCCACGATCGCCGCCACCGCCGCATCCGCGTCCCAGGACCCTGGGGAGTCCCAGTCGATGTCCGTACTGCCCGTGACGAGCGGCAGCGTCGGGTCGCCGGCCTCTTTGTAGAAGTCGTCGAGGCGCAGCACCGGCAGGCCGGTGCGGGCGGCGAGGGACGACTTTCCGGAACCTGAGGGGCCCGCGAGCAAGACGACGCGGGTCGGGATGGGTTGGGAACTCACGGGAGACAAGTGTGCGGCATTGACCCGGGCAGGGGACCCCCCGGGGCAGCGGTTGGTATCGGGAGTGCCGACTCAACTACTCTGCGCACTCACACGATTACTCACATAGGCAGGAATCCCATGGCTCGTCATGCAGCTTCGAACAACCAGCGGCGCGCTCTGCTGCGCGTCGGCGTGACCGTCGCCGCGGCGGGTGCGGCCATCGGCGCGGGAGGTGCGGCGGCGCAGGCGGCGCCCATGCCGCCGGTGGGCGCCCCCCTGGCATCCGGGCAGTCGGCGGACGACCTCAATGTGCCTGCCGGGGTCGGGCACGCGCTGCCGGGCGCGCTGGCTCCGGTCAAGCGCCTTCAGCTCGACCCGCTGGCGAACACCGGCGTCGACCCGCTGAACAACGCCGTGGGCACGCAGATCGCGGACTTCAAGCCGGTGAGCACCGCGATGGTGACGGACCCGGTGGCCAAGGGCGGTGCGCTGCGGGACCTGCCGCTGGTCGGGCAGGCGACGGCGCTGCTCCCGGGCTGAGCCGCGCGCACAGGAGAGCCCCCTGCCGCCGGACGGGACGGCAGGGGGCTCGGTCATGGGGCCGGGTCGGCCCGGGGGGTGGACGGTCCGGGCGCCCGGACGGTTCGGGCGGGTCAGTACGCCGAACCGGACGCGCCGAGCGAGCCCGTCGGGTGCCAGACCGTCTTGGTCTCCAGGAAGGCCGTCAGGCGCTGGGTGCCGGGGTCGACCGAGAAATCCACAGCCTGTGGACGAAGGACGCGCTTGAGGTTGTCCGCCGCCGCGATCTCCAGCTCCTTCGCCAGTACGTCATCGGCACCGGTGAGGTCGATGGCGTTGACGTCCTGGTGCGAGGCCAGCGGCGTCGCGATCTCGGCGGTCCGGCCCGAGAGGACGTTGACCACGCCGCCGGGGAGGTCGGATGTGGCCAGCACCTCGCCGAGGGAGAGGGCCGGGAGCGGGGACTTCTCGCTCGCGACGACGATCGCCGTATTGCCAGTGGCGATCACCGGGGCGAGCACCGAGACCAGGCCCAGGAAGGACGACTCCTGGGGCGCGATGACGGTGACCACGCCCGTCGGCTCGGGGGTGGAGAGGTTGAAGAACGGGCCCGCGACCGGGTTCGCCCCGCCCACGACCTGGCCGATCTTGTCCGTCCAGCCCGCGTACCAGACCCAGCGGTCGATCGCCGCGTCGACGACGGCCGCCGCCTTCGACTTGGACAGGCCCTCCGCGTCCGCCACTTCGCGTACGAACTGCTCGCGACGGCCCTCCAGCATCTCGGCGATGCGGTAGAGGATCTGGCCGCGGTTGTACGCGGTCGCGCCCGACCAGCCGCCGAAGGCCTTGCGGGCCGCGACGACCGCGTCACGTGCGTCTTTGCGGGAGGAGAGCGGGGCGTTGGCCAGCCACTTGCCCTTGCCCGCCGCGCCAGCGGCTGATGTTTTCGCCGTCACCTCGTACACCCGGCCGCTCTCGGAGCGGGGGAACTTGCCCCCGACGTACAGCTTGTAGGTCTTGAAGACGCCAAGACGAGACACGTCAGACATCGAGGTAGGCCTCCAGACCGTGACGGCCGCCCTCGCGGCCGAAGCCCGACTCCTTGTAGCCGCCGAAGGGCGAGGTCGGGTCGAACTTGTTGAACGTGTTGGCCCACACCACACCCGCGCGGAGCTTGGCGGCGACCGCGAGGATGCGGGAGCCCTTCTCCGTCCAGATTCCGGCGGACAGGCCGTACTGGCTGTTGTTGGCCTTGGCGACCGCCTCGTCCGGCGTACGGAACGTCAGCACCGACAGCACCGGGCCGAAGATCTCGTCGCGCGCGATCCTGTGCGCCTGCGTGACATTCGTGAACAGCGTCGGCGCGAACCAGTAGCCGGAACTCGGCAGCTCGCACGCCGGCGACCAGCGCTCGGCGCCCTCCGCCTCGCCCGTCTCGGTCAGCGCCTTGATACGGGCCAGCTGCTCGGCGGAGTTGATCGCGCCGATGTCGGTGTTCTTGTCCAGCGGGTCGCCGAGGCGCAGCGTGGAGAGGCGGCGCTTGAGCGAGTCGAGCAGTTCGTCCTGGATCGACTCCTGGACCAGCAGGCGCGAGCCCGCGCAGCAGACCTGGCCCTGGTTGAAGAAGATGCCGGAGACGATGCCCTCGACGGCCTGGTCGATGGGGGCGTCGTCGAAGACGATGTTCGCGCCCTTGCCGCCCAGTTCGAGGGTGACCTTCTTGTCGGTGCCGGCGATCTGGCGGGCGATGGCCTTGCCGACGGCGGTCGAGCCGGTGAAGGCGACCTTGTTGACGTCGGGGTGCTCGACGAGCGCGGCGCCACTCTCGCCGTATCCCGGAAGGATGTTGACGACGCCCTTCGGCAGGCCCGCCTGTCGGCAGATGTCCGCGAAGAAGAGGGCGGAGAGCGGGGTCGTCTCGGCGGGCTTCAGCACCACGGTGTTTCCGGTGGCGAGCGCCGGGGCGATCTTCCACGCGAGCATCAGCAGCGGGAAGTTCCAGGGGATGACCTGGCCGGCGACGCCGAGCGGGCGCGGGTCGGGTCCGTACCCGGCGTGGTCGAGCTTGTCGGCCCAGCCCGCGTAGTAGAAGAAGTGCGCGGCGACGAGGGGGAGGTCCGCGTCGCGGGTCTCCTTGATCGGCTTGCCGTTGTCGAGGGTCTCCAGGACGGCCAGCTCGCGCGAGCGCTCCTGGATGATCCGCGCGATGCGGAACAGGTACTTGGCGCGTTCCGTGCCGGGCAGCGCCGACCACTTCTCGAACGCCTTGCGGGCCGCCTTCACGGCGCGGTCCACGTCCTCGGCGCCGGCCTGGGCGACCTCGGAGAGGACTTCCTCGGTGGACGGGGAGACCGTCTTGAAGACCCTGCCGTCCGCGGCGTCGGTGAACTCGCCGTCGATGAAGAGGCCGTACGACGGCGCGATGTCGACGATCGACCGCGATTCGGGGGCGGGTGCGTACTCAAAAGCCATGGTGATCAGTCCACCGTCACGTAGTCGGGGCCGGAGTAGCGGCCGGTCGCCAGCTTCTGACGCTGCATCAGCAGGTCGTTCAGCAGGCTCGACGCGCCGAAGCGGAACCAGTGGTTGTCCAGCCAGTCCTCGCCGACGGTCTCGTTGACCAGGACGAGGAACTTGATGGCGTCCTTGGTGGTGCGGATACCGCCCGCGGGCTTCACGCCGATCTGGATGCCGGTCTGCGCGCGGAAGTCGCGCACGGCCTCCAGCATCAGGAGCGTGTTGGCCGGGGTGGCGTTGACCGCGACCTTGCCGGTCGAGGTCTTGATGAAGTCCGCGCCGGCCAGCATGCCGAGCCAGGAGGCGCGGCGGATGTTGTCGTACGTGGAGAGCTCGCCGGTCTCGAAGATGACCTTCAGCCGGGCGGGGCCGGCGGCCTCCTTCACGGCCCTGATCTCCTCGTACACCTTCAAGTATCGACCCGAGAGGAAGGCTCCCCGGTCGATCACCATGTCGATCTCGTCGGCCCCGGCGGCGACGGCGTCGCGGGTGTCCGCGAGCTTCACGTCGAGCGCGGCGCGGCCGGCCGGGAAGGCGGTGGCGACGGAGGCGACCTTGACGCCGGAGCCCTTCAGGGCCTCGGCGGCGACGGCGGCCATGTCGGGGTAGACGCAGACCGCGGCGGTCGCCGGGGTCGTGCGGTCGGTCGGGTCGGGATGGACGGCCTTGGCGGCGAGCGCCCGGACCTTGCCCGGGGTGTCCGCGCCTTCGAGCGTCGTCAGGTCGATCATCGAGATGGCCAGATCGATGGCGTACGCCTTGGCCGTGGTCTTGATCGAACGCGTCCCCAGCGCTGCGGCGCGGGCCTCCAGGCCGACGGCGTCGACGCCGGGCAGGCCGTGGAGGAAGCGGCGCAGTGTGCTGTCGGACGCGGTCACGTCAGCGAATGCGGGTACAGAGGGCATGGTCACAAGGGGAGCATATCTACGCGCGTAGCAACCTGTACAGGGGGGTCCGGGCGAAGGTTGCCCGAGGGAGGGCGGGCGGCAGGTGTCACCAGGCCAGGGAACCACGGCCGACGGCGTACGGCAGAATCGGAACCATGACCAGCCCCCAGCAGCCCGCCGAGCCCACCTACGCCGACCGGACCTTCCGGTCGCCCGGCGCGATGGTGGGCGGAGTGCTGCTGCTCACGCTCATCACGTGGATCTGCGGGGACGCGTTGTTCCGGGGCGAGGGGCGCACGCCGTGGCTGGCACTCGCCGCGGCGCTGCTGACCGTCCCGCTTGTGGTGGCGTTCACACTGCGGCCGGCGGTCTTCGCCAACAAAGACCGGCTGCGGATCAGGAACCCCTTCCGGACGATCACGCTGCCCTGGGCGGCGGTCGCGGATGTGCGGGCCGGGTACTCCAGCGAGGCGTTCACACAGGACGGTACGAAGTACCAGCTGTGGGCGATCCCGGTCTCGTTGCGGCAGCGCAAGCGGGCCGCGCGGCGCCAGATGCAGCACGCGCAGGACGACCCGCACGGGCGGACGTCGGTGAGCGCGGATGTCACCGACTCCAAGGCGCGGGTCGCGCCCGCGGACCAGACGGTCGCGGACCTGCGGGAACTGGCCGAGCGCAACGCCGCGCTGCCGGGTGCGCAGGGTGAGCCGCAGATCCGCTGGGCGTACGAGATTGTCGCGCCGGCGGTGGCTGGGGCGGCGCTGCTCACGGTGCTGCTGGCGATCGGCTGAGGGGCGGTTGACGGCGGATCGGTTGACGGCCGATCGGCTCGCGGTCGGCCGGCTCGCGGTCGGCGTCTGTGACCGCAGCCCCCGGTCACGGCGGGCCCTTCCACACCAGCAGCATGTACGCCCCCAGCCACGCCGACCACAGCGTCGCTGCTCCCAGCACCACCCCCACCACCGCCGTACGCCGCGCCCGCGCCAGCGCCCGTGCGACCGGCATCAACAGCGGGAAGCCCGGCAGCAGAAAGCGGGCCCGCGGGAAGTAGACGCCGCCGCTGCCGAGGACGACCAGCAGCAGCATGCCGCTGAAGACCAGCAGCGCGAGCGGCTGCCGCTCGGCGATGCAGAGCAGATACAGCCCGACCGACACGATCAGCACCACCGACACGATCACCAGGAACAGCTGAGGACGCGTCATGTAGACGAGCAGCTGCCGCAATTCGCGCAGCGTGCGCTCCCCGCCGTCCCACTCGTTCCGCCACAGCTTCTGTACGAGGAAGTAGCCGTCCACGCGGCCCACCCGCAGTCCCACCCACGCGACGTACGCCAGCCACCCCGCCGGCGCGATCAGCGCCCCCGCCAGCGCCGCCCAGCGCCCGCCCCGGCCTTGGCGGCAGGACAGCAGCGCGGCGACCGACACCGCCGCCGCCACCGCGATGCCCGTCGGCCTGGTCAGCCCTGCCAGCGTCGCCAGCGAACCCGCCCACAGCCAGCGCCCTGCCAGCACCGCGTACAGTGCCCATGCCGCGAGCGCCGTGAACAGCGACTCGGTGTAGCCCATCCACTGGACCATCGCGACGGGCATCACGCCCCACAGCACGGTGAGCAGGATTCCGACCCGTCGCCCGTACAGCCGGTCGCCCACCGCGAAGATGCCCCACGCCGCGACGAGCGAGAACCCGACCGCGAGCAGCAGCGCCACCGTCGCGCGCGAGCCGGGCGTGACCGCGGCGACGGCCTTCACCAGCACCGGATAGAGCGGGAAGAAGGCGAGGTTGTTGTCGTTGACGCGGGTGCCGAGGGCGTCGTCGTACCCCTGGTCGGCGATCTCCAGGTACCAGCGCGAGTCCCAGGAGGTGGCCAGCGTCGGCCAGATGCCGTGCCCCCGCACATGCGACCACCTGGAGAGAACCAGCAGCCCGAACAGCCGCACCGCGAGATAGCCGATCAGCGCCGGCGCGGCCCGTCGCAGCGACCGCGTCAGCCCGTCCCGTACGCCCGCCGGGCCACCGCCTCCCGGGGCCGGCGGCCGACGGGAGGCGGGGACGGTGGCTCGAACGGTCGCGGCGAGGGACACAGCGGCTGCTCCTGGGACTCGGCGTGCACTCGGCGTGCGCATACCGGCCCACCATTTCCCGGCCGGTCCGAAGGAGCGGCTGCCGCTGCCTCGACCCCGTACGAGATTCACTCGTACGGGCGGTCGTACGGGCGGTCAGATACCGGCTGCCGCCGCCAGGTCCCGCTTGATCTCTTCCAGGACCTCCGTCGCCCGCTCCCGCGCGGACGCCAGCTCGCTCGCGTCCGCAACCGGCACGACGACCTCCAGGTAGCACTTGAGCTTCGGCTCGGTGCCGCTCGGGCGGACGATGACGCGGGCATTGAACTCGCCGTCGAGGTAGTACCGCAGGCCGTCCGTCGGCGGCAGCTTGTCCGTGCCCCGGTTCAGGTCCTCGGCGACGGCGACCCGCAGCCCGGCGAGCACGGCCGGTGGCTGCTCGCGCAGCGCGCGCATCGCGTTCGCGATGATGCTCAGGTCCTCGACCCGCACCGACAGCTGATCGGTGGCGTGCAGCCCGTGCGCGACGGCGAGGTCGTCGAGCAGATCGGTGAGGGTGCGGCCCTGCTCCTTGAGCTCCGAAGCGAGCTCGGCGACGACGAGGGCCGCGGTGATGCCGTCCTTGTCGCGTACGCCGTCGGGGTCGACGCAGTAGCCCAGCGCCTCCTCGTAGCCGTACCGCAGGCCCTCCACGCGGGCGATCCACTTGAAGCCGGTCAGCGTCTCTTCGTACGGGAGTCCTGCCGCGTCCGCGATCCGCCCGAGCAGGGACGAGGACACGATGGACTCGGCGAAGGTGCTGTTCTTGTCCCGCGAAGACACCCCCTTGTGGACGAGGTGCGCGGCGAGCAGCGCGCCGACCTCGTCGCCGCGGAGCATCTTCCAGTCCGCGCCTTCGGGGACGGCGACGGCGCAGCGGTCCGCGTCGGGGTCATTGGCGATGACGATGTCCGGCCGGACCCGGCGGGCGGTCTCGAAGGCGAGATCCATCGCCCCCGGTTCCTCCGGATTGGGGAACGCGACGGTCGGGAAGGCCGGGTCGGGCTCGGCCTGCTCCTGTACGAGGGTGGGCGCGGGGAAGCCGGCACGGGCGAAGGCGGCGGTCAGTACGTCCTTGCCGACGCCGTGCATGGCGGTGTAGACGACGCGGGCGGTGCGGGGGGAGCCGGGGGTCAGCACGGCGTCCGTACGCTCCAGGTAGGCCTCCAGGGCCTCCTCGCCGAGGGTCTCCCAGCCGGTCTCTGCGCGCGGTACGTCGCCCAGGCTGCGGATCGCGTCGATCTCGGCGGCGATCTCCGCGTCGGCGGGCGGCACGATCTGCGAGCCGTCGCCGAGGTAGACCTTGTAGCCGTTGTCACGCGGGGGGTTGTGGCTGGCGGTGACCTCGACGCCCGCGGCGGCGCCCAGCTTCCTTATGGCGAAGGCGAGTACGGGCGTGGGCAGCGGGCGCGGCAGCACTGCGGCGCGGAGGCCGGCGCCGACCATGACGGCGGCGGTGTCGAGCGCGAAGTCGACGGACTTGTACCGGGCGTCGTACCCGATGACGACGAGCCCGTCGCCCTGCCCCTTCGCCTTCAGGTACGCGGCGAGCCCGGCGGCGGCCCGGATGACGACGGCCCGGTTCATCCGCATGGGCCCGGCCCCGAGCTCTCCGCGCAGCCCGGCTGTCCCGAACTGCAGCGTTCCGGCGAACCGCACGGCGAGCTCGTCGAGGTCCTGCGCCTCGATGAGCTTCCCGAGCTCGTCCCGGGTCTCACTGTCCGGGTCCTCGGCCTGCCACGCCCTGGCCCGCGCGATGAGGTCCTGCTGCACGGTTGGTCCGCCTCTCGTGTGTTTTCGTCCCCCGACCATTCTCGGGCGGGGTGTTGTTCCCCCACCCCGCCCCTTCCCGTAACCGGGGCTCCGCCCCGGACCCCTCCCCCTACGCCCTGGCGGGCGTGGGGGGACCCCACCTCAATCGCCGGAGGGGCTTGATTCCGGGCCGCCGCATCCCGCGCGTCGCGAACGCCCGCGCAATGGCCGCCGCACCCCCGCCCCCCAAACCAAGCGCACCGTCAGATGCGGTCCAGTACCCGCGTCAGCAGCTCGCCCATCCGCGCCGCCGAGTCCCGCCCCGCCTGCAGCACTTCCTCGTGGTTCAGCGGCTCGCCCGTCAGGCCCGCCGCCAGGTTCGTGACCAGGGAGATGCCCAGCACCTCCGCGCCCGCCTCGCGCGCCGCGATCGCCTCGAGGACCGTGGACATGCCCACCAGGTCGCCGCCCAGCACGCGGACCATGTTGATCTCAGCCGGCGTCTCGTAGTGCGGGCCGGGGAACTGCACGTACACGCCCTCCTCCAGCGACGCGTCGATCTCCTTGCACAGTGCCCGCAGCCGCGGCGAGTACAGGCCCGTCAGGTCCACGAAGTTCGCCCCGACGATCGGCGACGTCGCCGTCAGGTTGATGTGGTCGCTGATCAGCACCGGCTGGCCGGGCCGCATGCCCTCGCGCAGGCCGCCGCAGCCGTTCGTCAGGACGACGGTCTTGCAGCCCGCGGCGATCGCCGTGCGCACCCCGTGCGCGACCGCGGCGACACCGCGGCCCTCGTAGTAGTGCGTACGGCCCAGGAAGACCAGCACGTGCTTCGCGCCGATCCGGTACGAGCGGATCTTGCCGCCATGGCCCTCGACCGCCGGCGGCGGGAAGCCGGGCAGCTCGGTGACCGGGAACTCGGCCTCGGGCGTACCGAGCGCGTCGACGGCCGGGGCCCAGCCGGAGCCCATCACCAGGGCTACGTCATGCGTCTCGGTGCCGGTCAGCTCACGCAGGCGCGCGGCTGCGGCATCGGCTGCGGCGTGGGGGTCGGCGGTAGCGCCGTTGAGGTCCGGATTCACAGATGCGTTCACGCGGACGAGGGTAGCCGGTCATTCCCTACGCGCGTAGATGACGCAGCTCACGGTCTTTGGATCGTTGTCTTGTCGTTTCCGACAAACGGCGCGTCGCACGCACTAGCAGGGCCGCTTCCGCAGCTCCATCACATAGTCGTGCGGCGCCCCCGCCGAATCCGCCGCATCCGCGAGTTCCCCCAGATACCGGGCCGACGGCAGCCCGCCCTCGTACCCGTTCAGCACATACACCCAGGCCGGCTCCTCGCCGTCCAGCGTGTCCACCCGCACCCGCATCCGCCGGTAGATGTCCAGGCCGACGCCCTCCCAGCGGTCCATCGAGTCCTCGTCCATCGGGGCGATGTCGTACAGCGCGACGAAGACCTGCGAGCGCGGCGCCTCCACGATCGTGGCCAGCGCCCCCTCCCAGCCCATCTGCTCGCCGCCGAAGGTCAGCCGCCAGCCGTTGAGCCAGCCGGTGCCGCGCAGCGGGGAGTGCGGGGCGCGGCGGGACATCAGCCGCGCGTCGAGGTTGCCGGCGTACGCGGCGTAGAGCGACATGGGATCGAGGGTACGGGAGGGGCACGGGTTGTTGCCGTTCACCAATCGAGGGACCCGGGGCGGTGGCACTTGAACCGTGCGGGACAATGGGGGACGTACTGCGGTCCCATGGGGCCATCCCCCGAACCCGGCAGAACGTAACGAGAGCGCGAGGCGTAACCCCAGTGACCCGGATCGTGATCATCGGTGGCGGACCCGGCGGATACGAGGCGGCCCTGGTGGGCGCCCAGCTCGGCGCGGAGGTGACCGTCGTCGACTGCGACGGCCTTGGCGGGGCGTCGGTGCTGACCGACTGCGTACCGTCGAAGACCCTCATCGCCACGGCCGAGGTGATGACGACCTTCGACTCCTCCTACGAAGAGCTCGGCATCATCGTGGCCGACGACACCCCGCCGCTGGAGCAGGCGGCCCGCGTGGTCGGCGTGGACCTCGGCAAGGTCAACCGACGGGTGAAGCGGCTCGCCCTCGCCCAGTCCCACGACATCACGGCCTCCGTCACCCGGGCCGGCGCGCGCGTGCTGCGCGGCCGCGGCCGGCTGGAGGGTCAGCAGGCGATGGACGGCTCCCGGAAGGTGGTCGTGCGCGCCGCGGACGGCACCGAGGAGACGCTGACCGCCGACGCCGTGCTGATCGCGACCGGCGGCCACCCGCGCGAGATCCCGGACGCCCTCCCCGACGGGGAGCGGATTTTGAACTGGACGCAGGTGTACGACCTGGACGAGCTCCCCGAGGAGCTCATCGTGGTCGGCTCCGGCGTTACGGGCGCGGAGTTCGCCGGCGCGTACCAGGCGCTCGGCTCCCGGGTCACCCTCGTCTCGTCCCGCGACCGCGTGCTGCCCGGCGAGGACCCGGACGCCGCCGCCGTCCTCGAGGACGTCTTCCGCCGCCGCGGCATGAACGTCATGGCCCGCTCCCGCGCCGAGTCCGCCAAGCGCGTCGGCGACCGGGTCGAGGTCACGCTCTCCGACGGCCGGGTCATCTCCGGCTCCCACTGCCTGATGGCGGTCGGCGCGATCCCGAACTCCGCGGGCATGGGCCTGGAGGAGGCCGGGGTCCGGCTCAAGGACTCGGGCCACATCTGGACCGACAAGGTCTCCCGTACCAGCGCCCCCGGCGTGTACGCCGCCGGCGACGTCACCGGTGTCTTCGCGCTCGCCTCGGTCGCGGCCATGCAGGGCCGTATCGCGATGTACCACTTCCTGGGCGACGCGGTGCAGCCGCTGAACCTCAAGACCGTCTCGTCGAACGTCTTCACCGACCCGGAGATCGCGACCGTCGGCTACAGCCAGGCGGACGTGGACGCGGGCAAGATCGACGCGCGGTCGGTCAAGCTGCCGCTGCTGCGCAACCCGCGCGCGAAGATGCAGGGCATCCGGGACGGCTTCGTCAAGATCTTCTGCCGGCCGGGTACGGGGATCGTGGTCGGCGGCGTGGTCGTCTCGCCGCGTGCCAGCGAACTGATCCATCCCATCTCGATCGCGGTCGACAACAATCTGACGGTGGAGCAGATCGCAAACGCTTTCACTGTGTATCCGTCTCTGTCGGGGTCGATCGCGGAGGTGGCACGCCAGTTGCAGAGCCGGAAAACGACGGGCGAAGCGTGATGCGGGTGTGAACCCGAAGAATCCCGGGTACTCGGCGCACCCGGCGATCAACTACGGTTTCGCTCATACCACTTGGCGGCCCAGTGTGGGCGCAACTTCTGTTATTCGGCGCATAGTGCTGAAAACTATCGGCCGGTCAGGTTACTGTCAGTTTCGTGTTCGCTGCAGAACGTCGCCAATTGATCCTCGAAATGGTGCGTGCCAACGGGGCCGTGTCGCTCCGTGAGCTCGCCCGCGTCGTCCAGACCTCCGAAGTGACCGTACGGCGGGACGTGCGGGCGCTGGAGGCAGAAGGACTCCTCGACCGCCGGCACGGCGGTGCGGTACTGCCGGGCGGTTTTACGCGTGAATCCGGCTTTCCGCAGAAATCCTTGTCCGCGACCGCGGAGAAGACCGCCATCGCCGATCTTGCCGCGAGTCTCGTCGAAGAGGGCGAGGCCATCGTGGTCGGCGCGGGGACGACGACGCAGGAGCTGGCCCGCCGGCTCGCGCGCGTCCCCGGGTTGACCGTCGTCACCAACTCCCTGCTGGTGGCTCAGGCGCTGGCGCATGCCAACCGGGTCGAAGTCGTCATGACCGGGGGGACGTTGCGCGGCTCCAACTACGCGCTGGTGGGCAGCGGCGCGGAGCAGTCCCTGCAAGGGCTGCGGGTGTCCCGTGCCTTCCTCTCCGGGAGCGGGCTGACCGCGGAGCGCGGGCTGTCCACGTCCAACATGCTCTCGGCGAGCGTCGACCGGGCGCTGGTCCAGGCCGCCGCGGAGGTGGTGGTCCTCGCGGACCACACCAAGCTGGGCACCGACACGATGTTCCAGACGGTGCCCACGGACGTGATCACGCGGCTTGTCACCGATGAGCCGCCGACGCACGACGACCGCGCGGCGACGGAACTCCAGGCGCTGGCGGACCAGGGGGTCCAGATCGCGGTGGCCGGATCGGGTGCGGGGGGCGCGGGCGGTGACGGCGTCCCGACGGGTCGTCAGCCCCGCCGGGACGTCCCTCTCCCGGGCCAACGCCGCACCCGCGGGGGCGCCCCTCTGCGCGCGGCGTCGGGATCCCTGACCCCGGACCAGCCCCCAGCGGAACGCGCAGCAAGGGTGGCGGACCTCCGCCGCCGCTGAGGCCCGTGCCCGCGCCGCGCGTGGAGGTGTTGTCCCACCGGCCCGTCCAATGACTGCACTTGGCAGGGCGCACCCAGGGGGTCCGGTCTGTTCACTCGGGCGCGAGCCCGTCGTCGCGGCTGCGGGCAGGCACCCCACTCACGCGCCGGGGCTCCGCCCCGGACCCCCAGTTCGGGGAAGAAGCGGGGTGAGGGTGGGGAAAGGCTCCGCGCTGCGGAACCCCCGGAGCCCGGAACCCCCTCAGCCGTCCGTCTCCCCTTTCAGCCCCCGCAGCGTCAGCATCAGCAGCCGGTCCGCCAACTCCGGGTCCCCCGGGTCCTGTTCCGCCGCCAGCGCGATCGCGTTCGTCAGCTGCATCAGGTCCCCGATCGACACATCCGCCCGCACCGCGCCGCTCTCCTGCGCCCGCACCAGCAGTCGCTGGCCCGCCTCGCGCATCGGCACGCTGCACTCCGACAGTGCCGAACTCTCGTCGTGCGAAGCCGACATGAGCGCCCGCGCCAGGCCGCGGTACTCACCCGCATGAGTGATGATGGCGCGCAGCCACTCCACCAGAGCTCCGCACGGCTGCTCCGCCCCGGCGAGCTCGCGGGAGCGCTGCAGCAGTGAGGCCAGCGCGTCCTGGAAGACCGCGTTCATCATCGCGTGGCGGTTGGGGAAGTGTCGGTACAGCGTGCCGATGCCCACGCCCGAGCGGCGTGCGATCTCCTCGAGCGACGCATCGGTTCCGTGCTCGGCGAAGACGGTACGGGCTTCGGTGAGCAGTCGTTCGTAGTTGCGGCGCGCATCGGCTCGCATCGGCCGTGCCGAACCCGCCGCCGTACTCCCCGTACTCGTCGTGCTCGTCGCCATCGCGCCGTCCTCCCTGAGTCCGCCCCCGGATGTCCAGGATGCCATTGCGAAAACGGAGAGGGTCTCCGAATGTGGTCGTCCCCCTGGAGACATCGCCGCCATGTCCGAAGCGCTCGACGTGACCATCGTGAACATCGTGCAGACCATGCAGCAGGTCGGCGGCGCGCTCGGCCTCTCGGCGCCGGTGACGGTGTACGGGAGCCGCCGTGCGCGGCGTGGGCGGCTCAGGGCCCCACGCCATGACTGAGGGCTTCTCCGCGGGGCTGCCGGCGGCCGCCCATTCATGGCGTCGCGCTCGCCCTGCTCCTGCTGTCCCGCCCACCCGCCGACGGATCATGAACACACGTGTGGGGCCTGCCCGTTCTCACTCGAACGGGCAGGCCCCACACGTATGAACACAGCCGGACGGCCGGACGTCAGTCCTTGATTTCGCAGATGGTGGCGCCGGAGGAGATGGACGCGCCGACTTCGGCGGTCAGGCCCTTGATGGTGCCGGAGCGGTGGGCGTTGAGGGGCTGT
>NZ_JBIRYJ010000023.1:0-81304 GCF_044389785.1 Streptomyces sp. NPDC019443 | reverse complement strand
CCATTCCTTGAGGTTCATGAAGCGATCATATAACACCTACTCAGAGGCTTTAATGCAAACTAGAGTTGACTCAATCCCGAGCAGTTCCCGACCCCTCTGCTCTTGAACTTTCCAGCAAATATGCTGAGCGGTAGCCTTGCTCGTCACCACGGAGCGTCATCCTCGGCGCGGACAACCGGTACGGTGACGGCACGGTCGCCTCCCTGACCACAGTGGAGGGCTGTGGGTTGGTGAAGCATGACAACGGGGCAACGACCGTGCTGATTGGACGACAACGAGAACTCGCCACACTGGGTGAGCTGACCAGACCTGCCGCACCCGGAACTGCGGTGATCGTGCGCGGAGGCAGCGGCGTGGGCAAGAGCGCCCTGCTCCGCCGGGTGCTGCACCGAGCGAGAGCCGACGGGCATCTCGTCCTCAGTGCGACGGCCGACTCTCTGGACACACCGACCGATTTCGGTGTCGTCCACCAGTTGTTGGAGCACGTCGCCGAAGAGGAGCGGGACGAGACCGTGCTGGCGGCCATCGCCGACTTCCAGGCTCCGTACCGGGCCGCGGCTGCTCTCACCCGCGCCGACCGCCGGGTCGTGCTCGGGATCGACGACCTCCAATGGGCCGACACGGCCTCCGTCATGTGGCTGGGCAGGCTGCTTCGCCGACTGGACGGGCTGCGGATCACCGTGGTGGCCACCATGGGTCCGGGGGTCCCATCTGGCGACGAGCACCGCATCGGCACGCTGCTGCCGCAGTTCCGGCACCGCATCTGGCTCACCCCGCTCGGCGACGCAGAAGTCGGCGAACTCGTCGAAGCGGTGCTCGGGACTGAGCCCGAACCGGACTTCGTCACCGCCTGCCGCACGGCCACCGGCGGCATCCCCGCCCTGCTGCACGCCCTGCTCCGGTCCATACGCACCCATGGAGCGGCGCCGGACGCCGACACCGGCGCCGATCTCGCCCGCTACGTACCCGCCGAGGTGGGCCGTACCCTTCAGGCCACGCTGCGGGCCTGCGGACCCGATGCGGTCGCCACCGCCGAGGCGGCTGCCGTGCTGGCATGCCCACGGGCGCCGGCCGCTGACCTGATCGCCTGCGCCGCCGAAATGCTTCAGCCGACTGTCGAGGACAGCCTGCACACGCTCGCCGCCACCGGACTGATGATCCGTGCGGAGGAAGGCACCGCTTTCGGTTGCCCGGTCCTGTCCGTGGCTATCGCCAACGAAGTGCTGCCCAGCCGCCGTCAGGAACTCCACGCCCGCGCGGCGCGGTTCCTGATCGACCAGGGGGCCTCCTGGGACACCGTCGTCCCACATCTGCTGAACGCTCCGCTGGGCCAGGAGTGGGCGGTCGACGCCCTACTCCGCGCCGCCGACGAAGCGATGGCCCGCGGAGACCGCGCGGCCGCACTCGGCTGTCTGCGACGCGCCCTGCGCGAATCCCTCCCCGACCCGGTTCGGGCCCAGGCGCTCGCCTTGCTCGGTGAGGCCGAACTCGCCCACTGCGTGCCCAGTGCGGTGCACAGCCTCCGCCGAAGTCTGGATCTCGCCACCGCGCCGGGCGAACAGGCCGCGGCGGCACGCTCGCTGTCCGCTGCCCTGTTCACCCTGGACCGCTACCGCGAGGGGCTCGACGTGCTGGAGCACGTCGCCGGGCGGATCCGCCCGGCCAGCCCGGTGGACGCACTGCGCCTGGAGATCGACCTGGTCTACGCCCAGCTCAGCCGCGCCTCCACGGCCGCCGCGGCGATTCCCCGGCTGATGGCGATGGACCTGGCCGAGGCCGAGGGAACCCTCGTACAGCGGCCGCTCGCCGCATTGCTCTCGCTCCGTTCGATCATGGACGGAGGTAAGCCGGCGGACGCGGTCGCCTACGCCCAGCAGGCCATGAGCGGCGGGGTCTGCCCGGAGAACGACGAATCCTTCGTGTATACCGCCCCGGTCCTGGCACTGGCCGCGGCAGGCCGTTCCGATCTCGCCCTCGCCCACGTCAACGCGAGCATGGGCACGGTCCGCGCGGGAGGGTCCGCACTCACCTCCGCGTACCTCTCCACGCTGCGCGCCGGGGTCAACTACCGCGTTGGTAACGTTGTCGGATGCGAGGCCGACGCCCGCGCCGCCGTCGAGTCGCTGCGGGGTGTCGGCGCCGGACCGACCACCAGTCACGGCGTGGCCATGTGGACGGACGCACTGGTCAAACAGGGCCGCACCGAGGAGGCCGAGCAACTGCTCGCCGACCACGGGCTGACCGGTCGGCTCTACCGGCACTGGGCCAATGACTTCACCGCGCTGGTCCGCGGCCGGCTGAGGATGGCACAGGACCGGGCCCGGGAGGGCCTCGCCGACTTCCTCCATGCCGGAGCCCGTGCCCGGGCCCGCCGGATGGGCGGACCGGCCGTACTGCCCTGGCGCTCCGAGGCCGCGCTGGCCCATGCCTCCCTCGGTGAGCACCAACAGGCGAGTGCACTGGCCGAGGAAGAGCTCACTCTCGCCCAGGCGTGGGGGATACCGGAGTTCACCGGGGTGGCGCTGCGCGCTCTTGGGGTCATCACTGGGGGCTCCGCGGGCGTGGACATGCTCCGTGAGTCCATCCGGCTGCTGGAACCGTCCACCGCGCGCTTCTCGTACGCGCAGGCGCTCGCCGACTACGGGGCGCTGGTGCGACGGAACGGGCTGCCTTCGGCCGCGCGGAACTGGCTACGGCAGGCGGTGAGCGTCGCCGAGCAGTGCGGGGCGACCGCTGTGGCCGGCTTCGCCCAGGAGGAACTGCGGGCCGGCGGTTACCGGCTGGAGTCCCGCGCCTCACACGGGCTGGAGGCGCTGACCCGCTCGGAGCGCAGGGTTGCGGACCTCGCTGCCGAGGGCCTGACGAACAAGGAGATCGCGGCGCGGCTCTTCGTCGGTCTGCGGACAGTAGAAGTCCACCTCAGCAACGCGTACCACAAACTCGGTATCAGCGGCCGGGCCGGACTGGCGGAGGCTCTTGCCGCGTAGCCGGCGCGCCGAACGACAGGCCGGGACCGGAAAGGGCAGCAGGATGCCGGGCAGTGGGGGGTATTCACTGCCCGGCACCCGGTCTGTGTGGCGGCCCGATTCTCCGGATCACCGCTGTGTGGTGTCGGAGGGGACTCAGTCCTCGTCGGCGTTGGTGGGCAGCTGGGATTGGATGAGGTCCATCACGGAGGAGTCGGTGAGGGTGGTGACGTCGCCCAGTTGACGGTTCTCGGCGACATCGCGCAGGAGCCGGCGCATGATTTTGCCGGAGCGGGTCTTGGGGAGTTCGGCGACCGGCAGGATCCGCTTGGGTTTGGCGATGGGGCCGAGGGTGGCGGCCACGTGGTTGCGCAGTTCGGTGACCAGGCCTTCGTCCTCCCTGGCCGTGCCGCGCAGGATCACGAACGCCGCGATGGCCTGTCCGGTGGTTTCGTCGGTGGCGCCGACCACGGCGGCCTCGGCGACCTTGGGGTGGGAGACGAGTGCGGATTCGACTTCGGTGGTGGAGATGTTGTGGCCGGAGACCAGCATCACGTCGTCGACCCGGCCGAGCAGCCAGATGTCGCCGTCGTCGTCCTTCTTGGCGCCGTCGCCGGCGAAGTACTTGCGCTGGAAGCGGGACCAGTAGGTCTTGATGTAGCGCTCGTCGTCGCCCCAGATGGTGCGGAGCATCGACGGCCACGGCTCGGTCAGCACCAGGTAGCCGCCGGAACCGTTCGGCACTTCCCCGCCCGTGTCGTCGACGACAGTGGCCGCGATGCCGGGCAGGGCGCGCTGCGCCGAACCGGGCTTGGTCTCGGTGACGCCCGGCAGCGGCGAGATCATCATCGCGCCGGTCTCGGTCTGCCACCAGGTGTCCACGATCGGGCATCGGTTGGCGCCGATGTGCTCGCGGTACCAGATCCAGGCCTCGGGGTTGATCGGCTCGCCGACCGAGCCGAGGATGCGCAGCGAGGACAGGTCGAACTTGGCGGGGATGTCGTCTCCCCACTTCATGAAGGTGCGGATCGCGGTGGGCGCCGTGTAGAGGATGGTGACGCCGTACTTCTGCACGATCTCCCAGAAGCGGCCCTGGTGCGGGGTGTCGGGCGTGCCTTCGTACATGACCTGCGTCGCGCCGTTGGCAAGCGGCCCGTACACGATGTACGAGTGGCCGGTCACCCAGCCGATGTCGGCGGTGCACCAGTAGACGTCCGACTCCGGCTTGAGGTCGAAGACGGCATGGTGGGTGAAGCTTGCCTGGGTGAGATAGCCACCAGAGGTGTGCAGGATGCCCTTCGGCTTCCCGGTGGTGCCGCTGGTGTAGAGGATGAACAGCGGATGCTCCGCCTCGAACGCCTCGGGAGTGTGCTCGGCGGACTGGCGGGCGGTGATCTCGTGCCACCACACGTCCCGACCGTCGGTCCACGCGATGTCCTGGCCGGTGCGGCGCACCACCAGCACGTGCTCGACCTGCGGGCACTTGGCGACGGCTTCATCCACGGCGGGCTTGAGGGCTGAGGCCTTGCCGCGCCGGTAGCCGCCGTCGGCAGTGATGACCAGATTGGCGTCTGCGTCCTCGATACGGGCGGCGAGCGCGTCCGCGGAGAAGCCGCCGAACACCACTGAGTGGACGGCGCCGATACGCGCGCAGGCCAGCATCGCGATGACCGCCTCGGGGATCATCGGAAGGTAGACGGCGACCCGGTCGCCCTTGGTGACACCCAGCTCGGTCAACGCGTTGGCGGTGCGGCTGACTTCGTCCTTGAGCTCGGCATAGGTGAGGGAGTGGCTGTCCCCGGGCTCGCCCTCGAAGTGGATGGCCGCCCGGTCTCCGTGGCCTGCTTCGACATGCCGGTCGACGCAGTTGTACGCCACATTCAGCGTGCCGTCAGCGAACCACTTGGCGAACGGCGGGTTCGACCAGTCCAGCGTCTCGGCCGGCTCGGTGGCCCATGTCAGGCGCCTCGCCTGCTCGGCCCAGAAGCCAAGCCTGTCTACCTCGGCCTGCTCGTACGCCTCCGCCGTCACGTTGGCGTTCGCGACCAGCTCGGCCGACGGCGCGAACCGCCGCTCTTCCTTGAGCAGGTTGGCCAGGCTTTCGTTACTCATTTTCTCGTTCCTCATGGTCTTTTGCCGAAGGTGAAACGATGGAAGTCATCGGGAAGGACGCCGAAAGGGCGGTGGTCGGGCTCAGTTCGCGCCAATGCCCGTAAGGGAGCGGATCTCCAGCTCCGCGTGCTTTTCCGCGCCGCGCTCCTCGGGCCGGGACAGCACTGTGCCGAGCCACCCGAGCAGGAAGCCGAGCGGAATGGAGATCAGCCCCGGGTTCTCCAGCGGGAAGAGATGGAAGTCCGCGCTCGGGAACATGGACGTCGGCTTGCCCGAGACCACCGGGGAGAAGATCACCAGCAGCATGGAGGAAGCCAGGCCGCCGTAGATGCCGGACAGTGCGCCCGTGGTGGTGAAGCGCTTCCAGAAGAGGCTGTAGACGATGGTCGGCACGTTGGCGGATGCCGCGATCGCAAAGGCCAGCGCCACCAGTGCCGCTGTGTTGAGCTTGTCCGCAAGCATGCTCAAGGACACCGCCACAGCTCCGATCGCCACCGCCGACCAGCGGGCCACCCGCACTTCCTGCTTCTCGCCGGCCTGGCCCTTGCGGATGACATGGGCGTACAGGTCATGTGCGAAGGAGGCCGAGGAGGCCAGCGTCAGGCCGGCCACCACAGCGAGGATGGTCGCGAAGGCGACAGCCGAGATGACGGCGAGCAGCAGCGCTCCGGTACTGGTCGCCGGGCCGCCGCCCAGTTCCTCGGCGAGCATCAGCGCGGCGGTCGTACCGGCCGGGTTGGACGCCGTGATCGCGTCCGGTCCGATCAGCGCTGCCGCGCCGAAACCGAGCGCGATGGTCATGAGATAGAAGGTGCCGATGATTGCGATGGCCCAGTTCACCGAGGTTCGCGCGGCTCGTGCGGTGGGCACGGTGTAGAAGCGGACCAGGATGTGGGGCAGGCCGGCTGTGCCCAGGACGAGGGCGAGGCCGAGGCTGATGAAGTCGAGCCGGGTGAGTGAGCTGATGCCGTACCTCAGTCCCGGTTCGAGGAAGGCGTCGCCCTTGCCGCTGGCATCGGCCGCTGAGCCGAGAAGTGAGGAGAGGTTCCAGCCGAAGTGGTTCATCACCATCACGGTCAGCAGCAGCGCGCCGGCCATGAGCAGGCCGGCCTTGATGATCTGCACCCAGGTGGTGCCCTTCATCCCGCCGACGGTGACGTAGAGGATCATCAGTGCGCCGACGCCCAGAATGATCCACTTCTTGGCGCCGTCGCCGGACACCCCGAGCAGTAGTGCGACCAGCGAGCCCGCGCCGACCATCTGGGCCAGCAGGTAGACGATGGAGACCACGATGGTGGAGATACCGGCGGCGGTACGGACCGGACGCTGCCGCAGCCGGAACGCGAGGATGTCCGCCATGGTGAACCGGCCGCTGTTGCGCAGCGGTTCGGCGACGAGCAGCAGGGCCACGAGCCAGGCGACCAGGAATCCGACCGAGTAGAGGAAACCGTCGTAGCCGAAGAGGGCGATGGATCCGGTGATGCCGAGGAAGGAGGCCGCGGACATGTAGTCGCCGGAGACGGCGAGACCGTTCTGGAAGCCGCTGAACGACCGTCCACCGGCATAGAAGTCGGTGGCGTTCGTGTTTTTTCTGCCGACCCAGACGGTGATGCCCAGGGTGACGGCGACGAAGAGCAGGAACAGCGCGGTGATCATCGTGCGGTTCTGTGAGGCGCTGGACGAGGCGAGCGTGCCGGTCCCGAGGAGTGCGGTGCTGTTCACACCTCACCTCGCGCGGGGGCAAGAGGGTCGATGGCCGGCTGGACGGCGAACCGCAGGGAATCGGCGATCGGGTCGAGCCGGGTCTTCGCGTAACGGGTGTAGAGCCCGGCGATGAGGAAGGTGGAGGCGAACTGCGCCAGGCCCAGCAGCAGGGCGACGTTTACATTCCCCACAACCTTGGTGGCCACCAGGTGCGGTGCATAGGTGCACAGGACGACGTAGGACACATAGAAGAGCAGAAACGCCCCGGTCATCGAAAAGCTGAAACGCCGGAAACGGCTGCGAAGTTCGGCGAAGCTCTCGGTCCCGCGTATGTCCGCGTACTGCGGTTTCTCGAGCGGTTCGGTCGGGCTGGACATGGATCTCCGTACGTGCTGGTGCGGTTGGGCAACGGTGGGGGTGTCGGCGAGTGCGCGGTGGAGAATGCTCTCCACGGCCGGTGCCGGATGTTGTGACGTCGGCGTGCACCGAAGGTCGGTCTGATCTCATCAGCGGACGACGGGATACGACCAGCGCTACGCACCGTAAGGTCTAGATCTTTCGGCGAGTGTGGGGGTTCTTTCGGTAGGTCCACTCGTGCGTCGGTGCAAGAATCTGTCAGCGGCTTCCGACCGACGGAGAGCCGTGAAGGGGGACGCGCGATACCCATGCCGTACGCAGCACAATCGGCCGCCATCTCCGGGCAGGTGAGCATCCCCGGTGCGCCTCCCGGCGCGCCCGGCATGATCCCCGATCCGATCGGCCGGGAAGCCGAACTCGCGGAACTGCGGGCCCTGCTCGGGATCGGTGCCGACCCCGCGGTCACGGAAGGTGACCATATGTTCGTCCTTGTACGGGGCGGCTACGGCAGCGGGAAGAGCGCCCTCCTGCGCGCCCTGCTCGATGAGGCGCGGGCCGACGACAGGGCTGTGCTCGACGCCTGGGCCGACCCCGACGAGAGCCGCACCGACCACGCCGTGCTGCGGCAGTTGGTCGAATCAGCCGCGGCCGTCCCCTCCGCGCGGCCCTCCGGCGAACCGGCCGGGGACGGCGCGTATCACCGGGGCCTGGACGCATTGGTTGCCCGGCTTGCCGCGGGCGGGCGCCGACCTCTGCTCTGCGTGGACGACCTCCAGTGGGCGGACGCGGCCTCGCTCCGTCTGCTTCGACGGCTGATGCGCCGCGCCGGCGGCTCTCCGCCTGCCGTCATCGCCTCGCTGGGCCCGGGGGAGTCACCCGACGAGGACGCGCTCGGCGCCGTCCTGTCGCTTTTCCGCGACCAGATCAGCCTTTCTCCGCTCGCCCCGGAAGCCATGGGAGCACTGCTCGACCGGACCTTCGGGCACGACGCCGGCCAGGCATTCCTCGAGGCGTGCCAACGGGCCACGGACGGCAACCACTTCCTGCTCCGGTCCGTCCTCGGCGTCCTGGCGGCCGCACCCCCGGAACCGAAGCCCGGGACTGCCACCGGTGAGCGGGCCGTGTCCGTCGCCCTCGATGCCCTGCTGCCTGAACTCGCCCCCGCCGTCCGCTCGTTGCTTCGCGGCATCGGAGACCACGGTGAAGCCGTGGCCGGCGCTGTGGCGGTCTTCGGGTCCCCTCAGCCGGTGGAACTGATCGCCGAAGTCACCGCGGTGCCGCAGCCCGCCGTCGAGGACGCCGTGCACACCCTCGTACGCGCCGGGCTCCTGCACCACTGCGAGGAGGGCGTGGGCATCGCCGCCTCGCTGCTTTCGGACGCCGTTGAACAGTTCGTACCGCCCAGTCGACGCCAGGAACTCCACGCCGCCGCCGCCCGTTTCCTGCTCGGCCGCGCCGCCGCGCCCGAGCAGGTCGCCCACCATCTGCTGCACTGCGCCCCTGGGCAGCCTTCGGCGCCCGAGGTACTACGCCGGGCGGCGGTCGAGGCGAGCGACGCCGGTGCCCACGACCGGGCCGCCGTCTATCTGCGACGCGGCCTGCGTGAACCCCTGGCGGAGGAGGAGCGGGCGGCGGTGCTCTGCTTGCTCGGCGAGGTGGAGCTCGAGTCCAGCGTCCCGACCGCCATAGGCGAGCTGCGCCGCAGCCTCCAGCTCAGCAAGGGCCCCGGCGAGCAGACCTCGGCTGCCCGCCGACTGGCCGGCGCACTGTTCGCCGTCGACCGTTATCTCGACGCCCTGGACGTACTGGAACGCACCAGCGCCGCCATACGCCCGGTCGACCCCTCGTACGCGCTGCGCCTGGAGATCGACTTCCTCTTCGTCAGCCTGGTCGAGCTGGCCTCCGCCGCACGTGCCTATCCGCGGCTGATGGACCTGGCCATGACGGACGCGTCCGGAACCGCAGTCGAACGTCCCCTGGCCGCGCTGCTCAGCCTGCGTGGAGCGATGGTGGGGGAGGACGCGCAGGAGGTGGTCCGGCTGGCCCGCCTGGCGCTGGGCCATGGCTTGGCGCCGGCAGACGACGAGTCGGTGGTCTACCACTGCGCGATGCTCGCCCTCGGTGCCGCCGGCCGCCCCGACCTCGCACACGATTACGCAGAGGCGGCCATCGACGAGGCGCGGGCCCGGGGTGCGGTCTTCCAGTACGCGCATGCCGTCGCCACGCGAGGCAACGCCAACACGCGGCTGGGCCGCACCCTGGAATGCCAGGCCGACGCCGAAGCCGCCCTGGAAGCACTGCTGGAAGTGGGGGTGCCGCTCGGGTCCAGCCACACGGTTTTCGCCGTCGCGAGCCTCGTCGAGTCGCTGACCCGGCAGGGCCGCATCGAGGAGGCACAGTCCCTGCTGGAGCGCAGCGGCATGGACGAGCAGCTCTTTCCGTACTGGGTCAACGACTATCCGCTGCTCGCCCGGGGCTGGTTGCGCATTGAGCAGGGCCGGCTGGAGGAGGCCCTCGCCGACTTCCTGACCTGCGGCGCCCGCACCGTGGCACGCAACATGCTCGCCCCAGGCTTCTACCCCTGGCGGTCCGAGGCAGCGCTGGTGCACGCCAGGCTGGGCCGCGCCGAGGAGGCCGTGCGTCTCGCCGAGGAGGAGGTGGCGCTCGCCCGGCGCTGGGGCGTCCCGGAGATGACGGGTGTCGCGCTGCGCGCCCTGGGAATCGTCACAGGCGGGCCCGAGGGCCGTCAGATGCTCGACGAAGCGGTACGCACGCTGGAGATGTCACTTGCCCGTTTCCGGTACGCGCAGGCGCTGGGGGACCGCGGGGCCCTGGCCATCCGCTGCGGCAGGATCCCGGAAGGCCGTGCGGACCTCCAGGAGGCGGTCAGCGTCGCCCATGCGTGCAGTGCCGGTGGGGTCGCGGAGGGCGCACTGCGGGAACTGCGCGCCCTCGGCGACCGGCCCCGTACCCGCACGTTCCACGGTGTGGACGCGCTCACTCCGACCGAACGCAGGGTCGCCGATCTCGCGGCGGGTGGAATGACCAACCGGGAGATCGCACAGCATCTCTTCGTCGGCCTGCGGACCGTGGAGATCCATCTCACCCATGTCTACGGCAAGTTGGGCATCAAGGGCCGTCAGGGACTGGCGGAGGCACTGTGCTGAACGATCTTGTCCTTCGAGTGATGCGATCGCGGACGAGTGGTCAGCCGGTGGTTGAGCGCCCACGGTGCCTCAAGGACGACGGTCGCGGCGACAAGTGCCGGACCACCGCCGACGGTGGAGACGGCTCAGGTGATGATGGCGGTCACGGCCGTGAGAACTCCGGCCGAGACCAGGAGGAGGCCGCGAACCGGTTTTCCTGCCGTGCTGCTGGTGTTCACTCGGGGGTGCCGGGTGGGGTGCGGTGGAGGACGGCGTCGTCCCAGGATTCCTCGTTGTCGAGGGGCGCTTGGCACTCGCCCGAGTGCTCGGCGGCTGGAGTCGTCTCGGCGTATATGTTGCGCTGGACGGAGATGTAGAGGCTGCACAGGCTGAGCAACAGGGCGCAGGAGAGAACGACGATGACGGCGCTGTTGCCGCGTCGGTCGGCACGAGCGGGCAACGTGGGCGGCCAGGGTGCCTGTGGTGGCGCCGATCCGGTCATGGCGGCCGGTGCGTCGGCGGGTACCGGCGCAGCCGTGTGAGTCACCGGCGGGTTCTCGGCGGTTGCGGGTGGTGGGGTGTGCGGCATGGTGCTCTCTTCGTGGTCTGGGTGGCGGGCCCCGTAGGGCGGCCCTTCGCCGTAGGGCTCTCCCCGGGCGGTGTTGGGGGCGTCTGCCTGGCTTGATCCCATCAGTGGGCGCTGGGCCGTGGCCAGGGTTACGCACCGAAAGGTCTAGATCTTTCGGCGAGGGGTGCGGCGTCTTTCGGTGGAGCCACTCGGCAGCAAGTGCCCTGCGGCAACACCGCCGCAGCCCTTCCCGGGTACCCGGAACCGAGAAGGGAGGCCACCCGGTGTGACGTTCAGGGTGTCGGGAGGTGCTGCCTCAGGACGCCCGGTCGGGGCCGCGGACGCAGGCCGTCGAGGATGATGCACAGACAGCGTCGCCAATCGGCGACGTTGGCCTGCACGACATGCCACAGGCCGATGTAAAGCAATGACATGTCGCCCCCCGTGACACATCAACGGGCTGCTGGAAGGGCGCTTCGCCAGGGCGTTGAGCCTGCTTGCGACACCGTGCTCCCCACCAGCTTGACTGCGGTGCCGACCTGATTGCCAGTAATGGAACGCGGGGCGCTGTGGTGCGCGGGCGGCCTCGGTGTAATTCGCGGTCGGCCGACAGCGCTTGGCGTGTGCGGTTCAGTCGGTGATGACCCGGGAGACGTGGTACTGGCGGATCCGCCAACTGCTTCCGTCGCGCTGGAGTACCAGTGACAGATGCACGGAGGCCTCCCAGCCTGCCGGGTCGCGGAAAGTGATGTCCGCGAAACCTCCGGCCGCCTGCTCGCCAATCGCGTAGGTGTGGAGGATCGTCACATCGGCGCTGCGGTCGCCCGGGACGGCCTCGTAGTAGTCACGCACAGAGTCCCGGCCGGAGAGAACCTCGGGTCCGAAGCCCTGGAAGAGGGCGTCGGGGGTGAACAAGTCGGCCATGATGTCCGGCTGATGGTCGTCGAACGCGGCCTTCCAGTGCTTCAGTACCTCGTGCATCGGATTGCTCATCGCGTCAGCTCTTATCTGTACGTGTCTTACCTGTACGTGCTGTGTAGGGAGGCGACGCCCGCCCGTGAATGACCGCCGCCTGCAACCGGTCGGACCCGATCGAGTAGCCGACCGGTCTATTATAACTAGTCGAGCGGTCGTATACTTGCAACATGGGACGGACCAGTGACGCCAGAGAGAAGATCATCAGCGCCGCGCAGTCACTCATTGAGCTGCGCGGGTACTCAGCGTTGGGCGTGGCCGAGATCTGCAAGACGGCCGGGGTGCCCAAGGGCAGCTTCTACTACTTCTTCGAATCCAAGGAGGCTCTGGCGCTGACGGTCATCGACGAGCACTGGGCCGGCCAACGGCGCGACTGGACCCGCATCCTGCGCAGCGACACAGAGCCTCTTCAGCGGCTGCGGCAGCTGTTCGAGGAGACCGAGGCGCGGCAGCGCGCCGGTCAGAAGAGCTGCGGCACCGTCTCGGGGTGCTTGTTCGGGAACCTCACCCTGGAGCTGAGCAATCAGACCGAAGCGATCCGCGAGCGTCTGCAGGAGATCTTCAACGCCCAGGTCGACATGGTCGAGTCGGTCGTCACCGAGGCTCTTCAGCGAGGAGATGTCACCGTCACCGACACCCATGAAGCTGCCCGGTCCGTTGTCGCGCAGCTCGAGGGCCAGGTGCTGTTGGCGAAGCTCTACAACAACACCTCCCAGCTCAGTGTCCTATGGGCGAACTGCCTGGCCCTGCTGGGCGCTCGCGCGCCACAGGCAGCGGCCAACATGTGACGCCTGCCCGCCACAGGAAATCGGCCTGAAGGACCCGCAGCAAGGCCTGGGCGGCGCGGGCCGGGTCGCCGGTCTGATTGCCGCCCTTCGCCCGGCACGGCCGTGGAGTTCCACCCCAATGACCCGGGCAAGACCGACACCATCGCATGATCACAGATGCCCCACCGCCCCCCACCTCTTGCCGCCGCGTCCGCGGACGCGGCGGCGGCATCGTGGTCGCACCCGCCTTCACCGACCCGGTCGAGTTCGCGGACGGCAATCCCTACGGCACCTCACACGTGGACGCCAGGGCACGAACCCGGTGGACGACACCATCCGCGCTGCGGCCCGGCACCAGGCCGAGCGCGTGGTGAAGATCGCGGCGCAGCTCAAGGCCGCCTGACCACCCCGGCACCCAGCCGAGTACAGGCCCGTACGTCGGCGTCGCCGTTCTCGGCGGCGCCGAGGCCGCCGGGCGCCCTGTTCTCGTCGGCCTCTTGAGACTTGAACGGTGGTTGCAACCGTGCCCAGTGCGGTGAGCCGAGGCTCGGGATTCGCATTGGGGGCGATAGCCGGCAGCGTTGTGGCGACGTTTCCTCTACCTGGCGGACGGTGGTCGCCGTGGTCGAGGCCGAGACTGTCCAGGTCAGCGGGGGGTGAGCACCATGCGGAAGCGTGCGGTGCCGGAGAGCATCTTCTGGTACGCCTCATCGGCCTGGTCCAGCGGCAGGATCTCGGTCATCGGGCGGATCCCGTGCAGGGCGCTGAATGCCATGGTGTCCTGCACGTCCTGCGCGGTGCCGGACGGGTGGCCGCGCACGATCTTGCCTTGCAGGAGCAGCTGGATTGGGTTGATGCCCATCGGCTCGGGGGTCGCGCCGATGACCACCAACTCGCCGCGGTGGGACAGCCCGTCAACGGTCGCTGCGATGGCGTCGGAGTTGCCGGCGGTGGCCAGGACTACCTTGGCGCCGCCGAGGGACCGCAGTGCGTCTGCGACCGTGGTGTCCGCGGTGCTGTCGATGTAGTGGTGTGCGCCGAGCTGCTTGGCGAAGTCGGCCTTGGCGGCTCCGCGAGCGATGGCCACGGTCTCGAAGCCCATGGCGGCTGCGTACTTCACCCCCAGGTGGCCCAGGCCCCCGATGCCGAGTACGGCGACCAGGTCGCCCGGCCGTGCGGAGCTGCGCCGCAGTCCGTTGTACGTGGTCACGCCCGCGCAGGCCAAGGGCCCCGCATCCGTGGGCGCCAGCGCGTCGGGGATCCGGGCCAGGGCGTCGGCCGGGGCGATCACCGCCTCGGCGAAACCGCCGTCGTACGCCCATCCTGGGACCTTCAGGTTCACGCACACGATGAAGTCGCCCTGCCTGCAGGGCGTGCAGTGGCCGCAGCTGCCGCCGAACCAACCCACCGCCACCCGGTCGCCAACCTGCCAGCCGCGGCCTTCCGTTCCCTCGCCGAGTTCCTCAATGCGACCGGCGATCTCATGCCCGGGCACCAGCGGAAACCGGACGCCCGGAAGCACGGCGTCGACGAATGCGGCGTCGCTGTGGCAGATTCCGCACGCGTCCACGGCAACCCGCACGTGGCCGGGCCCCGGCTGCGGTACCTCACGCTCGACGATCCCGAACGGCCCGCCGGCGGCGGCTACCTGAGCAGCTCGATAGGTACTCATCTGGACCTCTCCCGGGTACTGCTAGGAACGGTCCCCCGGAACCATGGGACCATGTCCGGCCCTGTCGCGCGCGGGGGCTGGGGGCCAGGTGAGGAGCGTGCCAGTCGGGGATGTAGCGCAGGATGAGGACCAATGGACCGGACAGAGCGGTGCCGACGCAGACTCCACCGAATGCCCGGGCGGGCCGCGGCCTCAGCATCAAGGTGTTCCTCAACCACACCAGTGGCCTGGACGATTTTCTCCTACGCCCCGACTTCCCGCCCTCGCTGCTCGGTCTGGAGCAGCGCGAGTCCGACGCGGGCCGGCGCGCGGGCAGGGGCGATGAGATTGCCGGGGAAGGTGAGGCGGTTGATGAAGGCCGCGCAGAGGCGGGGGGTGTCTGTGTACTCCTTGAAGGGCTCTGTCGCCGCCCGCCAGAGGAAGGCGCCGACTGCTCAGGTGTGCCACCACATAAGCGAACGATCCCAGGCTATGGCCAACATGCGAGGAACACCCCCAACATCGCTGTGTAGCAACTGACTTGGGCTCCCTCCTGACCGCGCTCCATGTGGAGTCCGACGTCGTGATCCACTCCGGCGTCGACAGTCCCGACGCTCATCGCGGGGGCAAGCATTTGCTGCCCGAACAGGGCGCAAGAGCGAACTTCACACGGGTGTCGCCGGACATGAGAACGTCAGTCGTTGTGGGACGCGGGAAGTGTCGGTGATCCCCGTGAGCGGTGCTGTGGCCTCGCCGGGGCGAGGCCAACGCCTGGCTGGGTACCGGCTGACTCATCGCTCCACCCGGACATCGCCCCGCGCGCCGCACGGCTGCCTACCGGCGCGACCGCGACGCCTGATGATGGCGAAGGCGTCACAGGCGTACGGCGACCAGGGCGATGTCGTCGCGGGCGCCGCCGCTGACGCCGAGGCGGGCCAGCAGGGCGTCGGCGAGGCGCTCGGGGCCGAGTCGCGCGTAGCTGGCCAGGGCGTCGGTCAGCCGGTTGAGGCCGGCATCGATGTCTTCGCCGCGGCGTTCGATGAGCCCGTCGGTGTAGAGGACGAGGGTGTCGCCCGGGGTGTAGGGGACGCTGGCCTGGGGGCGGGGGACGTGTTCGGGGCGGACGCCCAGCGGTGGGTCGGTGGCCCGGTCGAGCAGCTGGCAGGTGCCGTCGGCGTGCAGCAGGATGGGCGGCGGGTGGCCTGCGCTGCTGTAGGCAATCTGCCGACTGCTGGTGCTGACCAGCGCCTCTACCGAGGTGGTGGCCATCGCGCCTTCGACCGAGCGCGCGTACAGGCCCAGCACTTCCAGGGCCTTCGCGGGCCCGTTCACGGTGCGGGTGGCGGCGCTCAGGGCGCTGCGGAGCATGCCCATGACGGTGGCGGCCTCCAGGCCGTGGCCGACGACGTCGCCGACCGCGACAGCGAAGCCGTCGTCGGGCAGGTCGACGACGTCGTACCAGTCGCCGCACACGTTCAGGGATCCGACGGCGGGCAAGTAGCGCACGGCGATGTCGTGGTGTCGGGCGAGATCCGGGGAGTGCAGCATGGCTTCTTGCAGGGTGACGGCGACCTGGCGTTCGCGGGCGTGGGCATGGCGGAGTTCCTCGTTCAGGAGCTGCAGCTCCCGGGAGCGCGCGTACAGCTCGGCCTCCATCCCCTCCTCGCGCTCGCTCAGGCTCCCGCCGGACAGTCGATGGTGTGCCTGGCGGGCGTGGACGAACGCGGTGACGTCCTCGACCCGGTGGATGATCCACGCCACCGTTCCGTCGGGTGCGAGAACGGGGGTGTTGATGGGGGACCACCACCGCTCTTCAAACTGGCCCGGCCGGTGTACGAGGGGGATGTCGTACTTCTGCAGGGCCATGGTGTCCGGCTTGCGGGAAGTCAGGACCCGGTGCAGGGAGGCATTGAGGTTGCGGACCCCGTCGGCGTCGGGGTCCGCGGGGTTGTCGGGGAAGGCGTCGAAGAGGTACTGCCCTACCAGATCATCGTGACTGCGGCCGGTGGCCTGAAGGTATGCCCGGTTCACACCGACGATCACCAGGTCGGGTCCCAGAACCAGGTAGGGGCTCGGTGTGCCGGCGAAAAGCGCCGCGTAGTCGATCTCCGGTGATGTCACGTGCTCCCTGCCAGCGTCGGTGAACCGCCGACTCCTAATCTACGAAGCATCCGCCGCTCGCGCTCGCCGCACCATCATGTGCCGCACGCTGTGGAGAGCGATGTCCGACCAGGGGAGCCGAGCAACCGCCGAGGACCGGGCGGAGCGGGTGCGGTCGGTGGTTGGGGCTCAGTCGGAGGAGTGCGGAAGCCCGCCCCCGGCTCGGACGACGTGCGTCAGGCGTGCAGATCGTCGTTGAGGCGCTGGCGCAGCAGCAGGAGCGCCGCGGTGTCGGCGACGTCGGCGACATTGCCGAGCAAGCGGCGGACCGTGGTGTCGTCGCCGGCCCGTACGGCGGGCACGGTCCCATCGACCAGCGTGCTGACGTGCGCTGGTACGGCTGCCGGACCGGGCGGGGCAGTGGGGGAGGGGTCGGCACCACGCTGGTCATCGGCCGGGCCACGGCGCCTGCCCGGGTGGTGGAGGTTCGGAGGGTTCCTGATCGTGGGATCAGTGGTGGACTACCGCCTTTGCGGCCACGATGACCAGCCCCAGAAGGAGGTTGACCGCACCGGTGACGGCGACCAGGCGGCGAGGGGCACCGGCTTTGACCACCGCTGCGGTGGCCCAGGCGACCTGCTCGGCGAGGGCGACGCCGAGCCCCAGCCACGCGGTGTCGCCAGGTCCGAGCCCCAGGGAAGGGCTCACTGCCACGGCGGCGGCCGGCGGGAGCGCGGCCTGAGCGATCGGCCACTCCGCGCGCGCCTCGTGGCGGATCGTCTCCCACGACAGTGCCTGGTGTGCGAGCCGGTCGCCGACGAGGCGGGCGTAGACGTGCGTGATCCAGAAGACCAGGCCGGTGGTGAGCAGCATGACCACGAGCTGGAGCCGGGGGAAGGGGCCCAGCGTTCCCGCTGTGGCGATGACCGAGGCGGCGAGGAGCGAGCCGTAGACCGCGCCGGTATAGTTCCGCGCCGTTGCTTTTGCCGGTTCGGAGTTGCGACGTCTCATCTCCTCAGCATGCCGGGCCGTCCGCAGCTCACGCTGTCACCGCGCCCGTCCGGATCGCCGCATGGTCTCGGTTCCTGGCTGGAGCGGCGGCTGCCATAGGAGAAACAGGGTGTGATCACGTGCGGCGCGTGCTCGTGCGCCGGGTGAAACGGTGGACGCGCCAGGTGAGAAGCGCCGAGGTACTGACGGCAGGGCCCGTTGCTGTGTGTCGCCGCTAGGACACCGACGGCCGGCTGCGCGCGGTCGGACGGACGACGGCGCTGAAGCCAGACTCCCAGTCAGCTCGCCGACCACCACAACCAGACCGGCCTGACCACCCGTGGACCGGTGTACGGTTCACCGCCTCCTGGGGCAGCCGCGACACCCTCGACCCCATCCTCGTCGTGCCCGACCTCGTAGCCGAGATCAGCGCCGACACTGCCATCGACCGGGGTACCTGGCGTCATCCGCTGCGCGTGCTGTGGGAGATCGTGCGGCAGGTACCTCCCGACACGATCTCCCACAGTCTGTGCTCGGTCGGTGCGATGCTCGTCGGCCGGGGCGAGGAGCAACGGGCCGCGCCCCGGCCTGCCGCTTCACGCGTTCTCAGCCACGACCACGCACACCGGACGTGCTGTCAGGGGCAGTTGACCATCGAGTCGCCGGTGTCGCGGTTGCAGGAGTCGAAGGCGAGACCGCCGTCGAGGCTGTCGTTGGCGTTGACGCCGTCGGTGGCGTTGAGGGTGTCGTTGCCCTCATCGCCGCTCAGGGTGTCGTTACCGCTTCCTCCGGCCAGGGTGTCGTTTCCGGTGTTCCCGTTGAGGGTGTCGTTGCCCTCGTTCCCGTTGAGGGTGTCGTTTCCGGCATTGCCGTTGATGGTGTCGTTCCCTCCCAGCCCGGAGATGGTGTCGTTTCCAGGCCCACCGTTGATGGTGTCGTTGCCCGGAGTCGCTGCCGTGAGGCCGAAGACCCCGGTCGGGTCGTCGCCGACAAGATGATCCGCGCGGGGGCCGCCGTTGAGCTGGTCCTTGCCGTCGCCCCCGTAGAGAGTGGCGGGAACATCCAGATTCGGGGAGACCGTGATGTCGTCATCGGCGTCCTGGCCGTTGACCTGCACGGCCGCGGGGAGCGGGCACGCCGCGATGTTCTGCGACCGTGTCTCGCAGGGGGCGACGGCACGCACCTCGTCCGCGTTGTCCGACACGAGGACGACGCTGCCCTGACGGCGGATGGTGATGTCATTGGCCACGCCCTGATCCGCCGTGACGAGCAGGGTGCCGCCGACCATCTCGACCACCGTGGCGCCCGCGAGGTGCCGGGGCTCGGCGGTGAGCGGGGCCGCCGAGGCCGAGGTGCCGGCCAGCGCAGCGCAGAGGAGCGCTCCGGCCGACAGGATCACGTTGATACGTCGGGCTGTCATGGTTGTGCGTCTCCTTCGTCTCGCCGGCACTGCGGGCCTGTCTCCGCGCCGTTCGCGCTCGCCGGTCACGGGCACTCTGTGACGCTGTCGCCGAGGTCGGCCGTACAGCTGTCGACCTCTGTGCCCCCTTGGACGTAGTCGTTGCCGCTGACGTCGTCGACGGCGTTGATGCTGTCCCGGCCGGCGCCGCCCTCCACGAAGTCGTTGCCGGTGCCGGCGACCACCTGGTCGCCGCCATTGCCGCCGCTCACCACGTCGTTCCCGGGGCCTGCGTTGATGACGTCGGAGCTGGCACGGCCCTCGATCGAGTCGTTGCCGGCGCCGCCGAAGATCCGGTCCGGGCCGCTGGCGCCGTTGAGCGTGTCGTTGCCGCCTCCACCGGAGAGGAAGTCGGAGCCTTCGTCGCCTTCCAGGGTGTCGTTGGCGCTGCCGCCCTGGAGGCTGTCGTCACCCGCGCCGCCGATGAGGGTTACCCCGGGACTTGCCAGGGAGGAGGTGACATTGTCGGCCTGGTCACCGGCGTTGACGACGAGCTCGGTGAGGCTGCCCGCCCCCGGACAGACGGCCTCTGTGGCGCTGAGCGCGGTGCACCCGCCGAAAGCCACGATGGTGTCACCGGTGTCCCTCACCCGGATCGTGTCGCCGACCTGCCACACGGAGATGGTGTTGCCCAGGCCCACAGCGGCGGTGACGGTGACCGACGTGCCGTTCTTGCTCACCAGCGTGCCGGCCACAGCGGAGCCGGGCGGCTGGGGACCGGGGGTCGCACTCGCCGGGCCGGTGAGGCACAGCGTGAAGCCGAACACCGTTGTCAGGAGCGCAACGGTGCGATGAAGCGCCTTGTCCATGACTTGCCTCCTGGAAAGCGTGCGGGATCGTTAATTCGGCTCGAAATGCTTTCGTGGCTCAGTGGTGACATAGCGCAGCGGCGCCACCCGCATGCCTGGAACGGCGTTTGCCGCTTGGGTGCGTTGGGCCGTTCTACGGGCCCGCGAATCGTTGCCTCGTCACCTTGGTGCGGGACAGCCGAATTTTGCCCGCCGGAAACGGCCTCTTACGGTGTGCTCGCCTTCCCGGCGTTCATGACGGCAGTGCGTGGTGGTTCACAGCAAAACTGGGCGCGCATTGTCGGAAACGTTGCCACGCATCGGATGATGCCCGGCACCCCTCGACTGCCGGGCCTGAGTATGCCGTGTGGAGACCTTGTGGAAGAGAGGGTTTAACGCCATTGAAAGGATAATTCCGCGAGTTTCTGACGTGCGGTGCAGGCCGTGCAGACGGCAGGAGTGCTGCGAAAAGGAACGCGTCCAGGGTGGCGGAAAATGCCACTCATGGGCGAGTCCGTGGCTCATCATCCCGTGGGCTCGTGGACAACCGTGGTGCCGGTTCGGTGGTCTGAACGCGTAAGGCGACCGAAGGGACGTGTTTCGTGGCTGACGACCGTGGAGACCGGCAGGGGGCGGCCTCGGGGCGTGGGGTGTCGCGGCGGCTGCTGCTCGCCGGTGCTGCCGCGGACAGCGAGGCCTTGGGAGCACCCGCAGCGTGCTGGTGAGACGCGCGACTGTGGAGTCGACGTTGATGTTCCAGTCGATATCACCCACGGCGTCGGCGACGGCCTCGACGCGCTGGAGCAGCATCTCCCAAGGGCCGTCAGCCGACCACAGCATGTGCCGTTTGTGGACGGTCTTCCACGGGCCGAGGCGTTCAGGCAGTTCCCGCCACTGCACGCCGGTGCTCAGCCGGTGAAAGATCCCGTTGATCACCTGCCGGTGATCCCGCCATCGACAGTTGTTGCTCACCGGCAGCAGCGCCCCGCCGTTCTGACGGTAAGTCAGGGACTTCGTGGTCCCATGTGCACCCCGGCGCACAGCGCCCTGGAAAACAGCTGGGAACAGTGGGAACCACGCACGGGTGTCCCGTGGCGGGACCTGCCGGAGCGGTTCGGGAACTGGAAGACCGTGTATGAGCGCCACCGCCGCTGGAGCCACGGGTCATTGTGAAGACGATGACCGGGCCGCAGGACGCCATGCGGCTGGCCAGACAACGTCTCGGGCAACGGCCCCTGACACGCCGAGGCTGGCCCGGGCGTGTTCAACATAGCGACTCCGCGCATCCCGGAACTCCAGACACGCCTGATCCCAGTTCTGTTCGACCTCTGTGGCGATGCCCCGAGCCAGGCACTCCAACCGCCACAAACAGTGGTCCAGCGGCTTGGACGCGGTGTTTGCCTCTGTGCCACCAAGCAGCCCGAGTGTCTCCGACAGGGCAGCCAACGATGACCCGTCGGACACTTCTAGGCGGTGTCGGGGTCGGGTGACGGTCCACCGCCTGGTTCGAGCATCCGGCACCGGACGCAGACGCCAGGACCGTCCGGCTGGCCCGCTTGGGCGCCCCGCCAAATTGCGTCAGCAATATGCCACATGTGATCATGCTTGGCATGAACGCGGGTGGGGGCGGTGCCGGGCAGTCCGGCGGCCGGATAACGCTGGCCGATCTGGTGCGGCAGGAAGCAACCGCGCGCATGTCAGAGGCGGAGAAGCTCACGGCCGCGCGTGCGACGCGCCTGTACTTCCAACGGCCAGAGCAGCCCGGCTTCCTGGTCTCCGAGACCGAGGCCGGACCGCTGGTGCCGCTGTTCACGTCGGTGGAGCGCCTGGCGCTCTTCGCGGGCGCGTGCGCATGGGCGTCCACCACCGTCGCGGACATCGTCGAGCTCCTGCCCGAGGGTGTCCGGGCCCTGGTCGACCCGCTCGGCGAGCGGCCCTTCCTGCTGGATGTGGAGGCGCTGCGCGAGCCGGAGACCGCCGAGGCCGAAACCAGCAGGACGACGGGGGAGAAGTAGGCGTTGACCAGTCATGACGCCATGTACGGCCGCCAGAGCGGCGACGGCCCACAGCTTGGCGACGGCTACAAGATCGAGTGCGCCTCGGTACGGAAGATGATCGACCCCCTGGAGGAGTCGGTCGTCGCCGCACGCAACGTCAAGGACCACAAGGACAGACTCTCCGCGCACCTCCAGGGCAACGCGACCTTCGAGATCCTCGACTCCGGAAAGAGCTTCCTGTCGGCCTGGGGCTTCGGCATGGGCCAGGTCGCCGACCACGCCGACGAGGTGGTGGCGCGGCTCCATGAGGTGATCGCCGCCTACATCCTCGCCGAACTGCTGGGCGTCAAGAACTTCTCGCCGACCCCGGACAACATCTCCAAACTCCCCGTCGGCGACGCCGGCAAGTGGACCTGGGAGAACGTCGGCAGACCCACGTTCGACCCGCCGAAGAAGCTCCTGCAGGAGGAGTGGCCCCCGGACCCCACCGAGGTGAGCGCGTAATGCAGGACGACAGGCCCGCACCGGAGCGGATACCGGCCGGCTGCACACCCAAGGACCTGATCTACGGCGATCCGGACAAGATCGACGACCTGGTCATCGAAATGCGCGCGTACGCCGGAGCCTTCGACGACGGCCGCGACCAGCTCCAGGTGCTGGAGTTCAAAGAGTGGTCGGGCGAGGGCGCGAGCGCCTTCGAGCAGGCCACCGAGCGACTCCCCAAGGAACTCGGCTCGGCCAACAAGCACTTCCTCGACGCCGCCGGTGCCCTCGACGCGTACGCGGACAAGCTCCGCTCGGTACAGAAACGCTGCGATCCGATCATCGAGGACGCCGACGACGCCCGGGCGGCTTCCAAGCGCTACTGGCAGGACGTCGAGGCGTACAACGATGCCCTGGAGCGCGGCGACGATCCGCTGCCCGAGCGCCCGCCGGAGAGCGACCCGGGCGCGGCCGCCATGACCAAGTGCATCGGACGGCTCGACAAACTCATCGAAGAGCTCCAGGTCGTCGTCGACGACTCCGAGCGCAAACTCAACAAGGGCGCCAAGGACGCCCCGGACAAGCCCAAGGGATGGGCGGCGACGAAGGAGAACGCGGGCGACCTCTGGGGTGGCTTCAAGGACGGCGTGGACAACCTCTTCGGCATCGTCGAACCGCTCGCCGACGGCGACGTCAACGGCTTCGCCATGCAGCTCGCCGGGATGGCCGACGGGGTTGCCTACGCCGCGCAGAATCCGAAGGAGTTCGCCAAGGCCGTCGCCAACTGGGACGAGTGGTCGCGGAACCCATGGCGCGCCGCCGGACAGCTGACCCCCGACCTGCTGCTCGCCCTCGCCACGGGCGGCGGCGGCGCGCTGGTGCGCGGTGGCAGCGCGGCCAAGAGCGCCCTCAAGCGCCTGACCGATCGCCAGAACGCTCTCAGCCGCGACGGAAGCGCCGGCGACCGGGCGGACGGCGAGCCGGGCAAGCACGACAAGTGCGGTGACGACAAGTGCACCACCGGCGAGCCGATCGACGTGGCGACCGGCGAGATGGTCATGTCCGCCACCGACGTCGCGCTCCCCGGAGTTCTGCCCCTCGTCCTCGAACGCAGCTACGTCTCCGGGCACACCTGCGGAGGCTGGTTCGGCCGCACCTGGGCCGCCACCCTCGACCAGCGCCTGGAAATGGACGCCAAGGGCATCGTCTACGTCGCCGATGACGGCATGCTGCTGCGGTACCCCATCCCGCGCCCCGATGTGGGGACCCTTCCCACCAGCGGCCCGCGCTGGCCACTGCACTGGGACGGGAAGCCCGGCGGCACCATGACCATCCACGTGCCGGAGCGCGGCCGGGCCCTCCACTTCGCGCCCCTGCCCGCGGCCGGCGCGACCGAACTCGCTCTCCACGCCATCACCGACCGCAACGACCACCGCATCACCATCGCCTACAGCCCCGAAGGGCATCCGGCGGAGATCACCCACTCCGGCGGCTATCGCATCGCCGTCGACACCGACCCGGCCAAGCTGCGCGTCACCGCCCTGCGGCTCCTCGGCACCGGCACGAGCGAGCGCGGCGTGACGCTGGTCTCCTTCGGCTACAACGCGGCTGGTGACCTCACCGAGGCCGTCAACTCCACAGGGGAGGCCCTGCGCTACACGTACGACGCCGAACACCGTGTCACCGCGTGGACCGACCGCAACGGCACCAAGTTCGGTTACGTCTACGACCGGCACGGGCGTGTCCTGCGGACCGTCGGCTCGGACGACATGATGACCGGCCGCCTCCACTACGACGACGCGGCCCGCACCACCGTCTATACCGACTCCCTCGGCAACCGGACCACGTACGTCTACAACGAGGCGTACAAGGTGGTCGCCGAGACCGACCCGCTCGGCAACACCACCCGTACTGAGCGGGACGAGACCAACCGGCTACGTCTCGCCGTGACCGACCCGCTCGGCCACGCCACCCGCTACACGTACGACGACTCCGGTCATCTCCTGCGCGTGGAGCGCCCGGACGGCACGACGGGGTCGGCCGCGTACAACGAACTGGGCCTGCCGGTGGAGGTACGAGAGCCGGACGGCGCGCTCTGGCGGCACACCTACGACGCGCGCGGCAACCGCACATCGACCACCGACCCGGCGGGCGCCCAGACCCACTACGCGTACGACGTCCACGGCCATCTGAGCGTCGTCACCGACGCGCTGGGCCACACCACCGCCATCGCCGCCAACGAGGCCGGTCTTCCCATGGCGGTCACCGACCCTCTCGGCCACACCACGTCCGTCCGCCGCGGCCCGCACGGGCGTGTCACGGCCATGACCGATCCCCTCGGCAACACCACCAGGCAGGGCTGGACCATCGACGGCAAGCCCGCCTGGCGGGAACGCCCGGACGGCACCCGCGCGACCTGGCAGTGGGACGGCGAGGGCAACCTCGTCGAACACACGGACTTCGCCGGCAACACCACGCGGCACACCCACACCCACTTCGACCGGCCCGCCACCCGCACCGACCCGGACGGCGCGCACTACGCCTTCGCCTACGACACCGAGCTACGGCTGAAGCAGGTCACCAACCCCCAGGGCCTGACCTGGAGCTACGACTACGACCCCGCCGGCCGTCTGACATCCGAAACCGACTTCAACGGCCGGTCCCTCAGCTACACCTACGACGCGGCCGGACGGCTGGCCTCCCGAACCAACGGGGCAGGCGAGACGCTCCGCTTCACCCGAGACGCCCTCGGCCGGGCCACGGCCACGCGCGCCGACGACGGCACCCGGACGGTCCACGCCTACGATGCCGTGGGCCGCCTGATCAAGGCCGCCAACCCGGAAGCCGAAATCCACCGCGAGTACGACGCCCTCGGCCGCCTCGTCGCCGAGTCGGTCGACGGCCGCACCAGCAGCTACACCTACGACCAACGGGGCCACCGCACCTCGCGCCGCACGCCCACCGGCGCGCTGTCCGAGTGGACCTATGACGCCGAAGGCCGCCCCGCCGGCCTGACGACCGCCGACAACCGGCTGGACTTCGCGTACGACGCGGCCGGCCGCGAGATTTCCCGTACCTTCGGCGACGACATCGCCCTCACGCAGACCTGGGATGCCGTCGACCGCCTCACAGTCCAGTCGCTCACCAGCAATCCGGAGGCCGCCCAGACACTCCTCCAACACCGCACCTACGCCTACCGGGCGGACGACCACGTCACCGAGATCCGTGAACTGACCAGCGGAACCCGGCACTTCGACGTCGACCCGATCGGCCGGGTCACCGCCGTCCACGCTCACGGCTGGACCGAGAGATACGCCTACGACAACCTCGGCAGCCTCGCGCACGCCACCGCCCCCGACCATCCCTCCAACGGCGACCGCGATTTCAGCGGAACCCTGATCCGCCGCGCCGGCCGGACGGTGTACGAACATGACGCCCAAGGCCGCCTCGTCCGCCGTACCCGCAAGCTGCTGAGTGGGCAGCAACGCACGTGGACCTTCACCTGGAACGCCGAGGACCGTCTCACCGACGCGACCACACCCGACGGCGACCACTGGCAGTACACCTACGATCCGCTCGGCCGCCGTACCGCCAAACAGCGCCTGGGCGCCGACGGCGCGATCGCGGAACGCATCACCTTCACCTGGGACGGCACCCGCCTCGTCGAGCAGGCCACGATGGACGGTCATATGACCACCTGGGACTATGTTCCGGGCACGCATCGCCCCCTGACCCAGGCCGACCGCCACACCCCGGCGGAGTACGACACCCGCTTCCACGCGATCATCACGGACGTCGTCGGCACCCCGACGGAGCTGGTGACACCCGACGGCCGCATGGCCTGGCAGCTCCGCACCACCGTATGGGGCACGGACCTCCCGACGCCGCCCAGCTCAACATCGGTCGGCTGCCCTCTCCGTTTTCCAGGCCAGTACCGCGACCCGGAAACCGGCCTCAACTACAACTGCTTCCGCTACTACGACGACGAAGTCGCCGGCTATATCTCAGCCGACCCGCTTGGTTTGAGTGCCGCGCCCAACCACCATGCCTTTGTGCCCAACCCCTTCGGCTGGTTGGACCCGCTCGGACTGAAATGCCTCGACCCCGACGACCAGGTCCGGCATGATTCCGCACGTGCCACGGCCGTCGACGGCGACGGCAAGATGATGGGAGAGGAAGACAGTCCCGGCGTCAGAATGATCGACGACGTGCAGTTGGAGAGAATCCGCCTGGACTTGCATGCCAAGCTCGGCGAGCCCGACGTCAAGAGCACACCGAAGGGCAATATCGAGGTGTGGCAGCTGTCGGACGACCCGAAGGCGACCGTCACCTATCGCCCGTTCAGTAAATCCGGTGGAGCGACCATTGACTACAACGGCGTGGACGGTCTGGATATGAAGCGATTCCATATCCCGCAGCATGGGAACTGAGCCATGGTGAACCAGGACGCATACTGCCGCGAGGTGGAGTATCTGATCCAGTACGCTCACGACGACTGGCTCGGTTTCTCGGTCATCAGCGGGTCCGTGGGCAGCCTCCTCGGACGCGGCGCCTCGTTCCAGGAGCAGCTGACGTTGCTCCTGCGGATCGTCGGCGATCTGTATGACGCTGGAGCGCGAGCGGGCGATCTGACGGAGTCGACGCGGGAGCCTTTCCTGCCGTGGCAAATGGAGAAAGCCGAGGCCCTGGCGCGGATCGCGGCGGAGGTTCAGCCGCATTCCCGGTTGCCCGACTCCGGTGACGTCTGCTGGTTCACGGTGCCGTGATGACGCCATGGCCGCCGTGATGCCCGGCATCACGGCGGCCTCGCGTGCTGAAACCATCGCCAGGCCTGGTGGAGGGCGTTGGGTGCCTCCCCGAGAAGCTCAAGCCGCCGGGCACGTGAAAAGTGGACATTGCTGGTAGCGAGTCGAGGGCGCTCACCGCGTTTGCTGCGGTCGACGCCCCGGGCACCGAGGTCGTCTTCGAGCGCCTGGCGGTCACCGAGCAGCAGCCGGGGTGTCCGGCGGACTCCAGCAGACGGCGATGAACGTCGGCACGACGCTGGGGGGTCGCCACAGCGACGATGCTGATGACCCTCACAGCACAGGCCGCCGCCACAGGCCGCCGCCCCCGGCCGCCCGCCCGGCGACGGACCACGCTGGACCGGCGATGCCTTCACCCCCGTGATGGGGCCTACGTTGGTGTTCCTCGCGGCCGTAGCTGCGATGGGTGCGCTTCTCCGGCGGCTACGCATCTGCTGCCAACGGTCCGGGGCCGCCGCGCCGCGTTCGCGCACATGCGCGCGCGAACGGCAGCACGAACTCTCAGTTCGTCCGCGCTTCGCACCTCCCGGTCGTCCGAAGGCCGATCAAGACGACTTCGGGCCACGGCCGCTGTTTCCCTGTCAGTTCTGTAGACAGCTCCGACCGTGAATGGAACGCTCACTACAGAGAGGCAGGGTTGTGTCGCCGAGAACGCTCGTCCTGCCTGTGCAGGGGACGGCTTTGACGGGCAGTTCGGTGTGACACCAGGTGGGCTTGGGCCGTGGTGCGCAGCGGTGTCCGGCGGGGCCGTCGGCGAGCCGAAATGGTTCTTCGCTCCCGCACTCGGCGGTGGCGATTGCGTTCGTCCGCGCTTCCCTTCTCCACGGCTTCTCACCCCGCAGCCCAGACCGGCCTCGGAGCGATCCCGGCAGGTCCTGAGACCCCGGCAGACATTGCCAGTCGGAGCACCAGTCAGCATTCCTTCGCGGACAGGAGTTCACCAGATGAGACACCGAGCCACCCCAGGAGCACTCGCCGTCGTCGTACTCGTCACGGCGGCGAACTTGGCCGCCTCCTCCTCCGCCTCCGTCTCGGCCGCGGCCAAGGCCGCCGGGCCGACTGAGTTCACCGTGGACACCACCTCCGACGCGGTGGACGCGGACCCGTCGGACGGCGTCTGCCGCACCGCGGCCGGTGCGTGCAGTCTCCGCGCGGCGGTGATGGCCGCCAACTCCCGGCCGGGCAGCACGATCACGCTGCCCGCCGGCCGGTACCGGTTGACGATTCCGCCCAACCCCCTGTTGGTCATCGGATCGCACCCCGACCCGAGCACCGGTGACTTGAACGTCAACGTGCCGACCACGATCCGGGGCGCCGGCACGCGTACCGCCATCATCGACGCCAACCGCATCGACCGGGCTTTCCGCATGCGGGCGAACACCTGGCTGTCCGACCTCACGGTCACCGGAGGAGTCGCCAGGCAGCGCGAAGTGCCCATTACCGACACCGGTGGCGGCGGCATCGCCAACGACAAGAACATGACCCTGAGGCGGGTTGCCGTGACCGGGAACTCCGCCGGATACGGAGGCGGTATCTTCAACACCCCGGATTCGCACCTGGACCTGATCGCCAGCACCGTCAGCGGGAACATCGCGGGGGAAGCCGGGGGAATCAGGTTCGACGACAGCGGCACAGTGGTCAACTCGACGATCGCCGACAACCGCGTGATCGATCCCGGCGGCCGTCCCGGCAGCCTCGGCGGCTACGGCGGGGGCGTGGACATCCGTGGCCTGAGGCCCGTGAAGATCCTCAACTCGACCATCACCGGCAACAGATCGACCGACGGCGGCGGGGGAATCAACATCGCGCCCGCCTACCTGGACAGCCTGCCCTCGCCGATCACCGACATCATCGATGTGCCACTGGGACATCTCACCCTGCAGAACTCGATCGTGGCAGGCAACACCAGCGAGGACGCGTCCGGTGACTGCAAGAAGGTCTTCGCTGACATCGAATCGCGTGGCCACAACATCGACAGCGACGGCAGTTGCCACCTCACCGCCGCGGGCGACCTGCCAAGCCGTACGCCGCTGGTCGGACCTCTTGCCGACAACGGCGGGCCCACAGACACCAATGCGCTGCTGCCCGGCAGCCCCGGCCTCGACGCGGCCGCCCACTGCCCCGCTACCGACCAGCGCGGCGTCCCCCGTCCCCAAGGCGCCGCCTGCGACATCGGCGCCTACGAACACACGCAGTGACACCGGTAACCCTGCTGCGACGGAAGCACCAGGCGGGCACCCGCCGTGTGCCCGCGTCCGCCACCGAAGGAAACAGAAGGAGACCGATGAGATCCCGCAGCGTGCGCCGTACCGCGACCCGCGCCGTGACCGCCGTCGCGGCACTGCTGCTGTCGATCACGGCACCCCCGGCAGCCTCCGCCGACTCCGGACACGACCCTCTGGTCGTCCGCACCACGCACGGCATGGTGCGCGGCGCCGCCGGTCCCGATGGCGGCCGGGTCTTCCAGGGCATCCCCTTCGCCGCCTCCCCGACCGGGGAGTTGCGCTGGCGCCCGCCCCAGCCGGCCGCAGCGTGGTCCGGCGTACGGGACGCCACCGCACCGGCCAGCCCCTGTCCCCAATTACCGCTGACGCTCCTCCCGGATGGCGGACCGGTCCTGCCAGGTGACTCCAACCGGACCGGCAGCACCTCGGAGGACTGCCTGTACCTCAATGTGTGGACCCCGGCCCGGACCGGCAACAGGACCCTGCCGGTGCTGGTGTGGTTGCATGGCGGCGGCAACGCCTACGGCGCCGGAAGCGATTACAACGGCGCGGCGCTGGCCGCGCGGGGCGTGGTCGTGGTCACAGTCAACTACCGCCTCGGAGCACTGGGGTTTCTCTCCCACCCCGCCCTGTCGGCCGAGAGCGCGGACCATGCCTCGGGTGACTACGGCCTAATGGACCAGCAAGCCGCGCTGCGCTGGGTACGGAGCAACATCGGAGCGTTCGGCGGCGACCGGACCAGGGTCACCCTCGCCGGCCAGTCCGCCGGATCCGTCGACACCTGCCTCCACATCACCTCGCCGACGGCGAAGGGCCTGTTCCACCGGGCCGTCCAGCAGAGCGGCAGCTGCGTATCCCACGGCGCTCTCACCCCGCTCACCCTGGCCGCGGCCGAGATGAAGGGGCAGAGCTTCGCGGCCTCGGTCGGCTGCACCGCCCCGTCGACCGCCCCTGCCTGCCTGCGTGCGGTACCCACCACCGAGCTCATCCGCGGCGCCCCCGGGGCCGCCCCACCCTTGTGGGGAGCCAATACCGGGCCGAGCATCCTTCCGGTCTCGCCGGACAAGGCGTGGGCTGCGGGGCGGGTGAACGCGGTCCCGACACTGAGCGGCAGCACCCACGACGAGTACCGGTACTTCACAGCGCTGTATGTGGATCTGCTCGGCGGCGGGCCGCTCACGCCCCAGACGTACGCCGCCTTGATCAGACTGCAGCATCCCGACCGGGCGGCCGCCGTCCTCGACACGTACCCGGCCTCCGCGTACCCGTCCCCCAACCTGGCCTATTCCGCCGTCGGCACCGACCAGCGGTTCGCCTGCCCGGCGAGAGCGGACAGCCGCCTGTACAGCGGCCGGGTGCCCGTCTACGCCTACGAGTTCAACGATCCCCAGGCGCCGCCGTTCATCCCCGCGCCACACACCCCGCAGGGCGCCTTCCACGCTTCGGAACTGGCTTACCTGTTCCCGATGAACGCTCTGCCACTACCGACACCCGCCCAGCGCCGGCTGTCCGCCACGATGGCCGGCTACTGGGTCAGGTTCGCCGCCACCGGCAACCCCAACGGGCCGGGAGCGGCCATCTGGCCGCGATACGCTGCCGACCGCGACCGCATCCAGGTGCTGGCCCCGGACCGGACCGCTCCCACCACTGGTTTCGCGGCCGACCACCGCTGCACGTTCTGGCAGCCCTCCAGCACCTCCTGACGGGCGCCTCGTCGCTCTACGAAGCGGGTCCACTTCCGCTGCGACGGGCCCCTTCGGCGGCCTCGCCCCGTACGGTGAGGCCGCCGTCCCGGCCCCCGAGCGGGGACCATGCCCCGTCCCCGGCCGGCCACCGAGTCGGGGCTCAACCGTGATCCGTCCTGAGCAGGGCAGGCACGGCGATGATGACGGAAGAAGAGTGTGATGCGTTCACGCTGGTCCGGGACGGGCGCCGGGCGTGCCGACAGGGTCCGGATGGTTTGGCGAGCGTCCTGTGGCGTCCGGTATCCACGCCCGTGCGAGGACTTGCTGCCCGCGATCAAGATCCGCGGCCGCGCCGCGGACCTGCTGTCCTTCTCACGCCGAGACCGCGAGTCCGTCCGTATCGTGCCGATGGCATTCGAGACTTCATCGAGCGTACCCTGACGTCGACTTCTTCCAGATCGTGCAGATGAACCCACCACCTTGCGGGTGCGGATACGGTCGACCCGGGAGCGGATCCGGACAGGGTGTGGAGCGCGGTGCGAACCGAGATCGTTGGCCTGCTCACGGCCCATCAGGTCGCCACTGCACCGTCGAACGCGCCCACGAGTCACCCCCGCAAGCCCAGGCGGTAAATTCCGCGTTGGCATCCCCTTCACGTGACCCATGAGAGCGCGCACGGCGTGCTGGGGCGGGCCATGGGTTTCGTGCTTCCGGGCCTGCTTTCCGCGAGTAATGGCCACGAGCACCGGCGGGATACTCAGTCCGCGGCCAGGCGTGCCCGGCAGTGCGGGGCGGCCTCGACTGTCTGGCGGAGACCTACCGGTTCGCGACACGTCCGGGACGCGGGGCCCCCGCGGACGCATTTCCCAGGGGAACGCCGTGGTGGGCCGCCAAGGCCATCAACGCGACGTGCAGCGGCTCTATCTCCAAGGCAGTGGTTGGTTCGAACCAACGGGCAACGGCGGTTCCACTCGCCGTTCTGAGGGTGAAGCGGGCAAGTTCGTCCGACACCTCCGGGCGGTCGCGCAGGTCGAAGACGACACTCAGGGAGTCCTGGGCCCACGCGGCCAGGGCGTCGCGGTAGTGGTGCAGCTCGGCCACGGCCGCCCTACTGGCGTTCTGCTGCAACATGCCCAGCCCGAGCAGCAGCTTCAGGCCGTGCGGGTGGCGTTGGAATCCGTCTCTGACCGCTTCGAGGAAGTTGTTCAGCCGTTGTGCAACGTCCGCGCCGGGTACCTCGACCGACGGCAGGGCTGCCAGCAAGGTAATTCTGGCGCGTTCGAGCACCGCGACGTAGATGCCGTCCTTGCTGCCGAAGTGCCAGTAGATGGAGCTGGCGGGGAGGCCGCATGCGGCGGAGATCATCGAAATGGACGAGGCGGCGTAGCCGTGCCGCGACATCAGCTCGGTGGCGGTGTCGAGGATCGCGTCGCGTGACCGCATGCCGCGGTCATGGCCAGGTGCCTCCGTCATGCGACCGACTCTAGCCTCGCCGTTTCATTTGGTGTGAGGTCGGGTTTTGAGTGGGAACGTGAAAGTGCCTTCTGAGCCGGGACGATGAGCCTTGTCGAGGGGGTTTGTCGTCACTAGAGGAAGGCACTTTCTGCGTGCCGGCCAGTCGGTTCACGTCCCAAGTTCGTGGTATCCGCAGACGGAACGGGGGGTGCTCGGGCAGGCCGAGGCACTGTTGTTAGCGTGCTGCGGCGCCCACGCAGACCGACACCGTCAACTTCTGGCCGGAGTGGGGCGGCATCGTCCTGCACTACGCCGGGGGCGGGAAGGAGATGCGCGAGGAGCACAGTCCCGGTCGCACCCCGGCCCCGCTCGACGACTGCTACTACCAGGTGCGCCTGATCCAGCATCGGCACATGCACCCGTCCCCGATCACCGGGGGCGAGCGGTACTGGGACATCGCCTACAACTACCTGATCTGCCACCACGGGTACACCTTCGTGGGGCGTGGGCTCGCCTCCCAGCCGGGAGCGAACGGCAGTCGGTACACAAATGAGCGCTACTATGCGATCTGCGGTCTGATCGGCAGCGGCGATCCGAAGCCGACCGACGTGATGCTGCGGGAGACCAAGGCGGTCATGGAGTGGGTGCGGCGCTACGACCAGGCCGGCGCGCGCGTGGAAGGCCGCCATGTGAAGGGGCACAAAGACGTCGACCGGGATCCCCCCACCCAGTGCCCTGGCTCTCTGTACCCGTACATCGGGAACGGCTACTTCGACTAGCGATGGCGTTGTTCGTGGTCAGGCGACGACGGGCGTCGAGGCTGGGATGACTGGTGGGGGTCTTCCAAGCGTGACCGAGGCCGCCCTTCGTACTGGATCCGCGCTGCTCAACGAACGGGGCGCCTTGCGGATACCAGGCAGCCGTATGGCCCGTGCAAGGCACTCGGCGGCGGCTACATCAGGCCCTCATGCTCACCAGGACGATCCAGGAAGGGCGCACTGTCTTCCAGCAGGGGCAGCGTGTCCGCCTCGCGTCCGGCGCCGAGATACAGGCGGCCCAGGGAGTCCATGGTCAGTGCTTCGCCGACTCGGGCGCGGACCGAGCGGAACGGCGGGAGGCACTGTTCGAGACAGCGCATGCCTCGGGAGTGGTCACCCTGACGCAGGCGGATCTCGCCGATGCTGCGCAGTGCCACCGCGATGCCCCGTGCGTCGCCGAGCCGTTCGAAGCGGCCGACGGCATCGTTGAGCTGCGCCACTTGGCGGGCCGCAGAGGTCATGCCGAGGGTGCCCGGGCTCCAGGCCGTCCACGCTGCCCAGATCGGCTAGTTCAGGTCACTGAAGACGGGCATGGCCTGGTGAAGCAGTCCCGGGCCCGTCCCTGGTCCGGCAGCAGGCAGTACGCCTCGCCGAGGGCGCGCAGGCTGGTGGCGTGCAGCATGCGGTCGCCGACCGGACTCCTCCTCGACGAGCCAGGTCTCGGAAAACTGGTGGGGTTGTTCGACTCGCGGAAACAGTCGAGGGCGGGGCTGAGCCGGTAGGCCGAGCGCCGGCCGCCCGTCCGCTGAAGGCCAGGTTCGTGGCGACGACGTGGGCCAGCACACGCTCGCGGAGGACATTGCGGCGGCCCACGGCGAGTGCGGAACGCACTAGCCTCGCCGTTTCACTTGGTGCGGGTAGCGGGTTCTGTGCAGTAACGCGAAAGTGCCTTCTGAGCTGGGACGATGAACCCTGTCGAAGGGTTCTGTCGGTCCAAGCGGAAGGCACTTTCTGCGTGCAGGGTATCGGTTCACGTCCCAAGCTCCATGTCTTCGCTGACGGTGCGGGGGTGGTCGGGCATACCGGAGCACGGTTGCTGGCGGATCTCGCCGACACGACCGGGCTGACGGCGGCGTACTCCACGGCACTTCGGCCCCTTCGGCCCCGTGGGACCGGCCACGAACCGGGCCGGATCGCCGTCGATCTCGCGGTGACGCTCGCTGACGGCGGCGAGGCGATCGCGGATCTGACTGTTCTGCGAGACCAGGGCGAGGTGTTCGGCCCGGTGGCCTCCACGCCGACGGCCTGGCGGCTGCTGGCCGCCATCGACGAACGGGTGCTGGACCGGCTGCGGTCCGCCCGCACTCAGGCCCGGGAAGTGGCCTGGCTACAGGCCGACGAGACCCGGTCCGGCATACCCGCGGTGAAGACGGGCGGACGCGAGGTGACCGGCCTGGTCCTGGACCTCGACGCGACCCTGATCACCTGCCACTCCGAGAAGGAAGCGGCGGCACCCACCTACAAAGGCGACTTCGGGTTCCACCCCTGCTGTGCTTCCTGGTCAATATCGGCGAGGCGATGTCCGGCATCCTGCGGCCCGGAAACACCGGAGCCAACACCGCCGCCGATCACGTCGCGGTCCTCGACCAGGCCCTCGCGCAGATCCCCGACGCCCACCGGCACGGGACCGACATCCTCATCCGCACCGACGGCGCCGGATCCGCGAAGGCGTTCCTCGCTCACCTCCGAGACTTGCGCGGGCACGGCCTGGACCTGCGCTTCTCCGTCGGATACGCGGTCACCGAGCCGGTCCGTCGCGCGATCCGGGCCCTGCCCGAGCAGGTGTCGCACCCCGCCCTGGACCAGGACGGAACACTGCGGACCGGCGCCGCGGTCGCGGAGCTGACCGGCATGGTCGATCTGAACGGCTATCCGGCCGGCACCCGCATCATCGTGCGCCGCGAGCTCCCGCACCCCGGCGCCCAACTGTCCCTGTTCGACCAGGACGAGGGCCTGCGGCACCAGGTGTTCCTCACCGACACACCGTTCACCGACGGCGGTTCAGCCCAGTTCCTGGAGGTCCGCCACCGCGGACACGCCACCGTCGAAGACCACATCCGGTGCGGCAAGACCACCGGCTGCGGCCGCTTCCCCTCCCGCAACTTCGCCGTCAACGCCGCATGGCTCGAGCTCAGCCTCGCGGCCATCGACCTCCTCGCCTGGACCCGTGTCCTCCTCCTGGACGGCGAACTCGCGACCGCCGAACCCAAGAAACTCCGCGACCGGCTCCTGCACGTCGCCGCCCGCCTCACCCGCGGCGGCCGCCGCCTCCACCTGCGGATAGCGGCGACCTGGCCCTGGAGACGAGAACTCGCCGCCGCCTTCCACCGCCTCGCCGCCCTACCCCGCCCCGCCAACTGACCAACCGCCCCGGCCACCCACGACACGAAGGACCTTGGAGAACCCGACCACCGCGCCGGGCTCACACCATGCCCACCAACCGGCACCACCCCGAACGGCCCCCCTCAGCCACCCAGCAGCCTCAACCGAAACGCCGAGGTTAAGACGTCGTCTCATTTGGGTTGGTCGGTAGCCAAAACTTGTGAGGTCCTGACGGCGATCATCTTCGTAGCCAAGGCGGGTTGGAGGCGGGTGGGGTCGCTGGCGGCGTTCTTGTGGGGGACACGCCGAAGGCGCGCTCATCGGGCTCATCTAGCTCGACCGGGGCACATGGGACGAGGAGTCCTCCCGAGCACCGGACGCTCATGTGCTACAGCACCGCAGCACCGAGGCCGAGGTGGGGGTAGCGACGGTTACCCGGTGTCGGCGTACACGTGAGCTTTCTCAAGTACGCCGACACCCGGCGCCCTCCAGCACAGCAGCACCGTCCAAGTCCACCACCCGCCGCGGCCGCCCCGCCCCCAGGACCGGTCCGGCGGCACCTCCCGCACAAGCCGGCTCGCTCCCTGCGGCCGCCGAACGCCGCCCCGGGCGAAGCCTGTAACGCCTGCCGGCCGAGCTGCACGGAAGGGGTTCTTCACCCTTGTGAGGGTGAAGAACCCCTTCGCTGCTGACGGCCGTCCCGGCGGGCCTGGCACGGCTCCGGTCTTGCATCCTCACGCCCCATTCAGACGCCCAGCTGGATGCGGCGGCTGGACTGCTGAACTTGCGTACCTGTCTCCATGTCCTTTACGAATGCCCTCACGTAGATCTCCTCGGCGCCCTCCTCGCCGTCGAGCGAGTCACTGCTCATCCTGAACGTCGTAGTACGGCCTTGGGGTTCGGGGCCGATATTAACGTGCCTGCCTCGCTTGACGAGATCGTCATCAGCGGCGTCCTGCTCCCATATGTCGACCCATGTCTCGTATGGGTGCCCGTCCCGCTTCTCAAAAAAGCTGAAGCCGACGCTGTAATTGACCGTAAGATCCCACCTCTCGCCCGTCTGCTGCGCCGATATCGTCACGCCGGTGACCGATCCGGCGGGGAGGACAAGAGTTCTGCCCGCAGCTTGCGGTGTTGTGGCTGCTGATGTCGTGGGCACACCTCCCACCAGCGCCAGAATTGCCGCCGTGCATACGATTGTCTTGCGATTGCGCATGGTGACCTTCCAGCGAATTGCCTGTCAGATTCGTGGAAAACGCCGGTCGCCCAGATCCAACGATTGGGAGCGCGATTAATAGGTGACCATTAGTCGACCCGGTCCCATTGCCTCCGGCGCGCGCCTCACTCACCCCGATCAACTAGTACGGGAAGAAGATCCGGCGTTCACGTTGCTCGGGTCATTGACCCCGAGGTGCACGAGGCTGTAAATTCCGGCGCTCTAGCGGCCTACATCAGAACCCTAGCTCTGTTACTCCCTTCGCGCATCCCAGCCCGTGCCAGGGAATCGAGAGCTCTTCCCCCATGACCGTACTGACGACCACTTGCCCGTCCACCGATGCAGCCCCCCTGTCCAACCGACCTGCCAGTCCCCCTTTCAGGGCCCGCATGTTCACCGAGGCGATCGCGCAGCGCGACCAGTCCAGGTCGCCGCGCGATCCCAGTTCGTCGAGGAGGACGCGGTGCAGCTCCCAGACCCGGGCGGCGGTCCATTCGGTGAACCGGCGGTGTGCGGTTGGACCCGAAGGGCCGAAGACCGGCGGCAACTGCCGCAGGTGCAGCCCGTCGTGGCTACGAAGATGATCGCCGCCAGGACCTCACGGTCTCCGTGCCGTCGTCGGCACCGCCCTGGGGCCGTGTCGGGGTCGGCGGGACCACCCGCTGGAAGAGGTCGTACAGCTCGTCCAGACCAAGCGTTCCACCAACAACACAAGTTCAGGCTACCGACCAATGCAAATGAGACGACCCCTAACGTGCGCGTTGCACTTGCTGCCGTGTCCGGATCTTGGGCGGAAACACGAAAGTGCCTTCTGAACTGGGATGATGAGGCTTGTCTAGGGGTTCCGTCACCACAGCAGGAAGGCACTTTCTGCGTGCACACTACCGGGTCGCGTCCCAAGCTCGTCGTCTCGGCCGACGGTCGCGGAGTGGTCAGCCACGCCGGATCCCGCCTGCTGGCCGATCTCGCCGACGCCACGGGCCTGACCGGCTCCTTCGCCAACGCACTGCACCGGTTGCGGCCGCGCGGCACCGGCCACGATCCCGGCCGGGTGGCGGTCGACTTGGCGGTGATGCTCGCCGACGGGGGCGAGGCAATCGCCGACCTGGCCCTCCTGCGCGACCAGCGCGAGGTGTTCGGTCCGGTGGCCTCCACCCCCACCGCTTGGCGCGTCCTGGCCGACATCGACACCACCGCACTCGCGGCACTGCGCACGGCCCGCGCCGCTACCCGGGAGATCGCCTGGCTGCAGGCAGCCGAGACCCGGCGCGGGATACCGGTCTCCCGCGCGGGCGGACGCGAGCTGCCTGGCCTGGTCCTGGACCTCGACGCCAACCTCGTCACCTGCCACACCGAGAAGGAACAGGCAGCCGCCACCTACAAACACGGCTTCGGCTTCCATCCTCTGCTGTGCTTCCTGGACAACACCGGCAAGGCTCTGGCCGGCCTGCTGCGGCCGGGCAACGCCGGCGCGAACACCGCGAGCGACCACATCACCGTCCTGGACGCCGCTCTCGCCCAGATCCCCGATGACCATCGCCACGGCACCGACATCCTCATCCGCGCCGACAGCGCCGGAGGCGCCAAAGCGTTCCTGACCCACCTGCGATATTTGCGGGCTCAGGGCATCCAGACTTTCTTCTCCGTCGGACACCCCGTCACCGAAGCGGTCCGGCGCGCGATCCGGGCCCTGCCCGACCAAATCTGGCACCCGGCCCTGGAACAGGACGGATCCCTGCGCGGCTCAGCCGAGGTCGCCGAGCTGACCGGCATGATCGACCTGGCCGGATATCCCGACGGCACCCGCATCATCGTGCGGCGTGAGCGCCCGCATCCCGGCGCCCAGCTCTCCCTGTTCGACCTCGACGAGGGCATGCGCCACCAGGTCTTCCTCACCGACACTCTCATCGCGGGCGGCGGCGGATCCATCCAGCACCTCGAGGTCCGCCACCGCGCGCACGCCCGCATCGAGGACCGCATCCGCTGCGGCAAAGCCACCGGCTTCGACCGCTTTCCCTCCCGGCTCTTCCATGTCAACGCGGCCTGGCTGGAGCTGCTGTCCCTGACCGCAATCGACCTGCTCGCCTGGACCCGCACCCTGCTGCTGGACGGCGAACTGGCCACCGCCGAGCCGAAGAAGCTCCGCTACCGGCTGCTGCACGCCGCCGCCCGCATCACCCGGGGAGGCCGCCGCCTCCACCTGCGGATCGCCGCCACCTGGCCCTGGCGACATGAGCTGGCGAACGCTTTCGCCTGCCTCGCGGCCCTGCCGAGGCCAGCCACCTGACCAACGGCGCTGCCTCTGCCTACCCACAACCCGAGGAACCCGGAGCACCCGACCCGAGCGCCGGGTCCCAGGCATGCCCACCAGCCGACAGCCACGGCCCACCACAGTCAGCCCAGCTCAGCCGACCCAACTGAAACGGGGAGGCTAGCTTCACGAATCCTTCGTGCGAGGGAACGACCCTGCTGTGGTCTGTGCAACGTCCTCGTATGGAAGGAAATCACCGGTCTGCTGACGGGCCATGCGAGAGCAATGGCGAAATTCGCCGTGTGCAACCGCCGGTAATTCCGCCGTTCAAGCCTATGGTCAACGGCCGAAAGACATGCCGGGCCGTAAGTCGCGGTCGGGAATCAGTGGCACCGGCTATACGATCGCCCGCGGCTCTACGGCAGTTGAGGGGGACAGGAAGCTCTCGGCCGCGACGCCTACTTCAACGCTGGGGGCGAAGTGTCAAGAAGCTTGGGTGCCGCTGATGCGGGCGCCATGGTGTTCGGTCCGCTTCTGAAGGCGCTGCGGCACTCGGGCAACTGGACCCAAGAGATGCTGGCCGAGCGGTCAGGCGTGAGCGTACGGACCATCAGCGACCTTGAGCGGGGCCGTATCCGGCGTCCGCAGCAGCGGTCGGCCGTGGCGCTGGCGGCCGCCCTCGGGGTGGCGGGGGGCGATCGGGAGGAGTTTCTGCGGGTGGCGCGCAGCGGGCCGCGCCTGGTGGTGCCGGTGCGGGCTGTGGAACCGCCGGGAACGCCCCTGAGTGACCGTCCGGCCCAACTACCGCGGCTGCCAGCGGGTTTGGTGGGACGAAATCAGGAGATGGCTGCGCTGGCCGAGGCCACCGTCGTGGGGACCGGCAGGGTGTGCGCAGTCATCGGCCCGGCCGGAGTGGGCAAAACCTCCTTGATTCTGCGGTGGGCGCACCACGCCGCTGCCGAATTTCCGGACGGGCAGCTTTTCGCCGATCTGCGTGGCTTCGCCGAGGCGGAGCCGCTCGAACCGGGCGTCGTATTACGCGGCTTTCTGGCCACCCTCGGGCTGCCCCACCAAGCCGTGCCGGAGGATGAGGCCGCAGCGCAGGCCCTCTACCGCTCCACGCTGGCCCGACGCCGGATACTCGTGGTGCTCGACAACGCCCACAGCTCCGAACAGGTGCGCCCGCTGCTGCCCGGCAGCGATACCTCCGCGGTGGTCGTCACCAGCCGTAACCGGTTGCAGGGGCTGGTAGCCCGCGACGGCGCCCGCGCCGTCGTCCTGGACATGCTGGACCGGCGGGAGAGTCTGCTCCTGCTGACGGCCGTGCTGGGACGTGAACGGATGGCCGGCGCATCGGAGGCCGCCGGACAGCTGGCCGATCTGTGCGGTGGGCTGCCGCTCGCTCTGCGTATCGTGGCCGCCCGGCTGGTGGCCCACCCGGCCTGGACCGTGGAGTCGCTCGTCGGTGAACTCGCCGATGAGCGGCGTCGGCTCAGTGCGCTGTGCGCCGAGGACGCGGATGTCGAGGCCGCGCTGGGCCTCAGCGTCCGTACGCTGCCGCCACCCGCAAAGGCGGTGCTCGGGCTCTTCGGCGTACATCCCGGTGGCGATCTCGACGCCGCTGCGGCGGCCGCGGCACTCGGCTCGACCCGGTCGTCGGCTGAACGCGCGCTGCGGCAACTGGCCTCGGCCCACTTGGTGCAGGAACGGGTCCCAGGCCGCTACGGCTGCCACGACCTGGTACGGCTCTACGCCCGGCAGCAACTGGACCGCCCCCGCCGGGCCGCGCTGCTCCGGCTGCTGGACTACTACCTCCACGCGGCTTACGTCGCTTCCCGTGCCGCCGACCCTTCGGGTCGGCCCTGTTGCGACCTGCCCGCCTGGACTCCACCGCCCCCGGTTCTGCCGGCGTTGCCCACGTACAGGGACGCGATGCGCTGGTACGGCACCGAGGCGGAGAATCTCACCGCCATGGTCGACTTGGCCCGCACCTTGAGTGAACCGCGACGCGCCTGGCGGCTGACCGTCCTGCTCTGGCCGCTGCTGACCGCTCGGCACCACCGTGACTGGACCGCGCTCCTTGCACAAGGGCTCACCGCCGCCGAGGAGCTTGCCGACCCTGTGGCCCGGTCGCGGGTCCTGGTGCTGCTCGGTTGGGCCCTGACCGAGTCCGGCCGCTGCGAGGAGGCCCTGGTGCGGCTGCGGCACGCGGTCGAGCTCGCCGAGGGCACCGGCGACCGCTGCGACCAGGCGACCGGTTTGGTCAATCTGGGTCTCGCCCTTGCCCGCAGCGGTCGGACACAGGAGGCCTTTTCCCACCTCGAGAAGGCTGCGGCCCTCGCCCGGGAGATCGGCGACGAACGCACCACGGCCCTCGCCCTGCAGAGCTCCGCCCGGCTCAGCCTCGAGCTCGGCAGGCTGGACGATGCGCTCGAACAGGGTCGGCAGGCACTCGAACTGCGCGCCACGGCACCGCTCGGGCTGCTGGAAATCCTGCTGCTGGAGATAGTCGGGGCCGCCCTGTGCGGGAGCGGCCGTATCGGCGAGGGTGTTCCCCTGCTCCACGAGGCGTTGGCCCGCGCGCAGGCGGAGCGGTATCTGCCCGGTGAGGCGGCTGTCCTGGAGCACCTGGCGCGAATACTGGCGGACACCGGCGCCCCGGCGAGGGCTGAGGAATATCGGGTTCGGGCCCGGGCGCTGCGCGCCGGGCTCCGTGGCACGAGCCTCGACCTTCCGCTCGACAACGGCTGACACAACTCGACGCTGTCATCTTCCCTACTTCTGCCGGTACTTCTGCCGATGTTCCCGCGGGTTGTTCCGCATGGTCTCGCAGCGGCCGCATTGCTTTGCTGATCAGGCGGAATCGAATCGGCGTTGTGCGAGGTCGCTCGTGCTTCGCGTCGACGGGAAAGGATGCGATGAAACTCAAGAACCGAGGGCGAGCCGCGGCAGGAGCGCTGGCCGTTGTGGCCGGGCTGGCGGTGTCGGTCATGCCGACGGATGCGGCATGGGCTGCCCGGGACACCGGCGCGGTGACGCGTCAGGCCCAAGCCGGCTCCCCGGCCACAGCACTCGCCGCAGGCGACATCTGCCAAGTCAGCCAGGGCAGTGGCCACCACTGCTGGAACACCGACACGCAGCACAGCATCGGGATTCGCAACATCGGCGACAATCCGGTGGAAGTGAAGAGGAACGGCGACCCGAGGTGGTACCGCATCGAGCCGGGCCGACGGATGGAACTCAACGGCCTCGACTTCTGGGGAGACACCGTCCGCGCACGGGCCATCGGCGGCAACAGCTTCATCCGGCACGACTGATCCGGGCGTGTTCCTTTCGGACAGGCGGAATCGAATCGGCGTTGTGCGAGGTCGCTCGTGCTTCGCGTCGACGGGAAAGGATGCGATGAAACTCAAGAACCGAGGGCGAGCCGCGGCAGGAGCGCTGGCCGTTGTGGCCGGGCTGGCGGTGTCGGTCATGCCGACGGATGCGGCATGGGCTGCCGGGGACACCGGCGCGGTGACGCGTCAGGCCCAAGCCGGCTCCCCCGCCGCAGCACTCACCCAGGGCAAGGTCTGCGAGGTCTTCACCAGCAGTACCCACTGCTGGGATACCGGCACGCAGCACAGCATCGGGATTCGTAACGTCGGCATTTACCCGGTGGAGGTGAAGAGGAACGGCGACCCGAGGTGGTACCGCATCGAGCCGGGTCGGCGGATGGAGCTCAACGGCCTCGACTTCTGGGCGGACACCGTGCGTGCACGAGCCATCGGCGGTATCGGGTACATCGAGCGAGAGTGAGCTGAGCAAGCTTCCGTACCAAGGGCACGCGTCGCCATCACGGCGCGTGCCCTGGCACGTCACGTGAGCGCGGTTGCACCCCGCTCCGGCGTCATCCAAGACCGACCGGGGCATCAGCTCGTAGTCGGCGGCTGGCGGATCAGCGCCCGTCCCGCATCGCCGTACCAGACAGAGATCGTTCCCGCCCTTCCGCTTCTGTAACCGCGGAGCATTGAAAAGTGGCCCCGGCGCCCTTGGTGTCCGGGGCTTTCGCCACAACAAAGTCTCTTGCTCGCTGGCAGCGGCCTGGTTTCGGCCATCCAGCCGGACGCGCCGCGTACCGTGCGCAGCGTGGCGTGCGAAGGGCGCCGCCGGTGATGTCCGGCGGCGCCCTTCAGTGCGGTGCAGCGAGGGAGGCGAGGCGGCGCCAGGCCTTTTCGCAACTGGCGGGGATTCTAGAACCGGCTGCGGATGTGGGCCGTCGACGGAACTGGGAGCGCGTGTTCACAGCCTTGATGGCCAACGCCGACGCCGACGAGGACCTCAACTGGGCCATCTCGGTGGCCCCGACGACGAGGACGGCCCCCGGACCAGCCCTGATGTGATCCTGGCCGACAAGACGCCCCATGCGGCTATCAGGTCAAGCCGCCGTCGTGAGCGGGGGTGGGGCGGGTGTGCTGAAGGCGATTGTTTCGTCGAACTTCTGGCGGTTGCTCAGGCAGTGGTGGAGCTGGCCGAGCATGCGGTTGAACAGGTTGCGGAGGGCGGCGTGGTAGCGGTCGCCGGTATCCCGTCGGCGGTTGTAGTGGGCATGGGCGCCGGGTGAGGCGGTCAGTGCGGCGAACGCCCAGTGCCGGCCGGTCGAGGCCAGGCGGCTGTTCTTGATCCGACGGTGGGTGACGTGGCGGCTCTTGCCGGACTGGCGGGTCACTGGTGCGCTTCCGGCATAAGCCTTCAGATCGCCGGCCTGGATGAACCGGCTTCGGTCGTCGCCGATCTCGGCGAGGATCCGCGCGCCGGTGAGCGTGGCCAGGCCGGGGAAACTCGTGATGATCTCCGCGTCGGGATGCTGCAGGAACAGTTCCTCGGTGTCGCGTGCCAGGTCATCGCATGCCTGGCAGGCTGCGTCGAGTTGGGCGAGGAGGGCGAGTGTCTGCCGTCCCATCGCCTTCTCGACCAGGGCGGGCTGGCGGAGCCAGGTCCGGTGGAACACTTCAAGGAGCCGGTCGGTCTCGGCTTCGATGCGGCGTTGGCGTCCGGCTCTCATGACCGCGGTCCGCAGCCGGTGGCGGGTCAGCCGGGTGGCCTCGGCCGGAGTGGGCGCGATCGCCAGGATCGTGCGGGCTTCCCGGGACAGCAGCCGCTCACGCTTTGCTGCGAACGCCTCGAGGATCGCGGGGTAATACTCGTGCAGGTGGGATCGGAGCCGGTTGTGGGCGCGAGTGCGGTCCCAGACCGCGTCCTGCTGAGCTCTGGCGAGGACGGCTATCGCTTTCACCAGGTCGGAGTCCCGCGGCAACGGGCGGTGCAGCGAGGCATCGGTGCGCAGGATGTTCGCCAGGACGACGGCGTCCTGGTGGTCGGACTTCTTCCGGGAAACGGCGTGCCGGCCGCGGTAGCGGGCGACGGCCATCGGATTGATCGCATAGACCCGGCGCCCGGAGGCCCGCAGGCAGGCAACCAGGAGGCCCCGGGAGGTCTCGATCGCGACCGGGATGGGATCGTCCGGGCTGTCACCATGCTCGGCGAGCAGGTGCAGCAGGTCTTGGAAGCCCGCCGCGTCATCGCTGATCCTGAGTTTGCCGAGCAGTTGGGCGCTGGAATCGACCACCGCGACATCGTGGTGGTCCTCGGCCCAGTCGATTCCGCAGGTTGCGTGCACCACGCGCTCCTTTCCAAGGCTTCGCTGTCCGTCGGCATCGAGCCGCATAAGGACCACCCGGCGACCTAATAGAAGCGCTCGCGGGCGCACCACCCCATCAGCCGTCCGTGGCCCCAGCCCTGCTCAGGGGCCTCACTCTCGTGAAGAGCTCGACGGCTCCGGCTGATTGGGAGGTGGCCCTGGGAATGGCTCGAGTCACGGAACGGTACGGCGAGCGAGCTCGTGACGGCAGGGGCCAGAACGCATCCCTCTTGTCGAAGCACTCGCGGTGCTGCTTACAGCACAGATGTCCCGCCCGGGCCCCTGCCTGGACTGACCAACGGCCAACCCACGTGCCTATTAGGCCTACTCATCACGCGCCATGGCACCTTCTGGGTGCGACGTCACCTCCCCGCCATTCCCTCATCCCAGACGTTCTGGAGAGCAGTCCGCACGCCCTCACCCAGCATGTGGTGCACGGTCATGCCCGGCAGGGTGGGAAGTTGCGCCCAGTGAGTTACGGGTTCGGCGCAGGGGCGGCCGTAGGGGAGGCGGACGACCCGGTCGGAGTCGACGAAGCAGTCGCGGTACTCGGTCCCGTCCTCACCGATGTGGCGGGTGGTGAAGTACATGGGCAGCACCAGCCAGAATTCCTGTCCGGACGCCGTATCGGGCTCCGCGCTGTCGGGTGGGTAACGGCCCGACGTCGCCGCTGCCACTGGCATACCGTCCCTCGGCAGCCTCTCGCGTGCGTCCACCCACTCCACCACTGCGTCCATGTCCACTCCCAGCTCAGGCCCTCCGTCAGATACGCCATTCTCGCCATTCAGGCCTGGCGTGTACCACAGTGACTTGCGGCTCCACATTCACGGCTCCACTGCACGCCAGTCAGCAAACGGTCGGATGTGTAGCGCCCGAGGCCACCCGCGCCGGGCCGCCGGCCCGTGGCCACTCGGTTCGGTCGAACCAAGGTCTGCCGCGTGACGCATGACATGACCAACGTGCCTCATGAACCCGTGGATATCTGCGAGGCAAGTACGCCATTCCGCATGTTGCCCCACATGCCTCGAAGTCCGCAGGGTCCCGAGATAACAGATCCAGTCATCGCAGCCCGTGTGGCGCGCGGGGCGCCGCGAAAACTCCGCGCAACATCCCTCCCCGTATCCCTTGATACGGCGGGACGGCGCGAGGCCGCCCGCCGGACAAGAGGAGCCAGAATGCTGATGCTTATGGCGCGGAGAAACCGGTGGCGCAGCGCCCGCCGGATGCTGGTCGTCTCCGGGGTGGCAACGGCGGCGGTCGTGTCGCTGGCAGCGTGCGGCCGTAGCGACGGCGAAGGCGGGGACGAGGCCGCCGACAGCGGCAAGGACAAGAGCCTTCAGTACGCGAAGTGCCTACGGGACCAGGGTGTGGATGTTGCGGACCCCAAGCCTGGTGAACAGGTGAACCAGTTCCCCGCAGACCTTCCACGGGCCAAGGTGGAAGCCGCGCAGGAGGCATGCCAGAAGTACGCCCCTCAGGCGCACACCGATGAGGAGATGGCCGACTTCCAGAAGGAGGCTCTGGAACTGGCCAAATGCTTCCGGAAGAACGGCGTCGAGGTTGACGACCCGGTGAACGGCGCCTTCATCCCGCCACAGGGCGAAGCAGCCCAGAGCACGCCGACTTTCAAGAAGGCGATGGCAGCATGCAAGCAGTACATGAAGGGCGAGGAGCAGGACGTGAGCGGCCAGTGAGCCGGAAGCGATGGCCGAAGACCGTGCTGGTCACGGGTGTGGTGGTGCTGGCCGGGGGCGGGGTGTCCGTTGCCGCACTCGCACTGGGCGGCGATGCCGACACGACGGCCGCCACACATTCCGCCCAACTGCCGTCCGCTACCAGTGAGATCAGCCGCAGCGATCTGGCCGCCTCGAAGCTGGTCGCGGGCGAACTGGGCTACGGGGATCCGGTCACGGTGAGCGGCCGACTGCCTGGCACGGTCACCTGGTTACCGGAGCCGGGGTCGACGGTGGGGCGCGGGGATACGCTCTTCAAGGTCGACAACCAGCCCGTGACGGTGATGTACGGCACCGTCCCGATGTACCGGGACCTGGTGCCCGGCACCCAGGGACCGGATGTTGAGCAGCTCAACGACAACCTGCGGGCGCTGGGTTACGACGCCCCCGACGGGGAGGACTACACCGCCCGTACAGCTGCCGCACTGCGCGCGCTCCAAAAGAAGCGGGGCGTGAAGACGACCGGTGAGCTCAAGAACGGGCAGGCCGCCTTCGCCTCCGGACCGATCCGTGTCGCCGCTTTGGAGGCCGCCGTGGGCGATCCGGCGAGCGGCAGGATCCTGAGGCATACGAGCCGGGAGAAGCGCGTCAGCGCCGAACTGGACGTCGGTGACCAGGGGTTGGCCAAGAAGGGCGCATCTGTGGGTGTGGTCCTGCCCGATGGCACCACCGTCACGGGCAAGGTCAGCACCGTACGGACGGTGTCACCGCCCAAGGACGACGCTTCACAGCAGGGCGGCGGCGGTGAAGAGCCGCAGACCAAGGTTGAGGTGGAGATCGAGATCCCCGATCAGAAGAATCTCAAGGGCCTGGACGCGGCCACGGTGGATGTGAAGTTCATCAGCGCCATCGCGCAGAAGGCCATGTCCGTGCCCGTCACCGCACTGGTGGCACTGCCTGACGAGGGTGGATACGCAGTGCAGGTCGTCGAGGGCGGCGGCCGGACCCGTACCGTGCCCGTCACGCTCGGGCTCTTCGCCCAGGGCCGGGTCGAGATCACCGGCAAGGGGCTGCGCGAGGGCATGAGGGTAGGGGTGCCCAAGTGACCGCACTCGCCTCTGCCGCCGACTCGTGCGTCGTCGTACTGGAGGAGGTGACCCGTACGTACGCCGGGGGAGTCGCCGCGCTCGCCGGCGTCAGCCTGACCGTTCAACGTGGTGAAATGGCCGCGATCGTCGGGCCTTCCGGGTCTGGGAAATCCACCGTGCTGAACGTGATCGGGACACTGGACCGGCCCACATCGGGCCGCGTCGTCATCGACGGCCATGACGTGGCCGCCCTCTCCGACCGGCAGCTCTCGGCCCTGCGTGCGCAGAGCATCGGCTTCGTCTTCCAGCAGTTCCACCTCCCGGCCGGCGTCTCCGCGCTCGACAGCGTCGCTTACGGACTTCTCTACAGCGGGACCGGACAGCGCGCGCGCCGCGAGCGGGCCGCGGCCGCCCTGGAACGGGTAGGGCTCGGCCGTCGCCTCGATCACTGCCCGCACGAGCTGTCCGGCGGTGAGAAGCAGCGCGTCGCGATCGCCCGTGCGGTGGTCGGCGAACCGGCCGTCCTGCTCGCCGACGAGCCCACCGGAGCACTCGACTCCAAGGCGGGTGCGGCGGTGATGGAGTTGCTGCACGAGCTGCACGAATTGGGAACCACCATCCTCGTCATCACCCACGACCGCTCCATCGCGGACTCGCTGCCTCGCCAGGTCGCCATGCTCGACGGACGCGTGCAGTCCGATTCCGCGACCGCCACCGCGACCGCCACCGATTCCGCCGCGCTGGGGGCCACATGCTGACCCCGGCCCGTCTCAGCCCCGCCGACTGTGTACGTGTCGGAGGGTTCGGCCTGCGCAGCCGTCCCGTACGCGTCCTGCTGTCCGCGCTCGGCATCGCCATCGGCATCGCGGCCATGGTCTCGGTCGTCGGTATCTCCAGCTCCAGCCGGGCCGAGCTGGACCGCACCCTCGCCCGGCTCGGCACGAATCTGCTGACAGCCACGCCCGGGCAGTCCCTCGACGGCGGCACGGCAAAGCTGCCCGAGGAAGCCATGGACATGATTGGCCGGATCGAGGGTGCGGAGTCGGCCACCGCGATCGGGACGATCGACGGCGTGAAGACCTACCGGACGGACAAGATCCCCAAGGCGCAGTCCAACGGGATCACCGCCGCGGGTGCGCGGCAGGATCTGCTGAAGTCGGTGGGCGCCACCATGGCGCGCGGCAACTGGCTCAACGAGGCCACTGGCGAGTATCCGGTCACCGTCCTCGGTGCCACCACCGCGCAGCTGCTGGGCGTCACCGAACCCGGGCCGGACACCAGGGTCTGGCTCGGCGGCCAGTGGTTCACCGTCGCAGGCATCCTCGCCCCGGTGCCGCTCGCCCCCGAGCTGGACACCGCCGCCCTGGTCGGCTGGGACGCGGCCAGGAAATACCTCGGCTTCGACGGTCACCCGACCCTCGTCTACACCCGGGCCGCCGAGAAGTCCGTCGGCAGAGTACGGGAGTTGATCGGCCCGACCGCGAATCCGGCCGACCCCACCACCGTGAAGGTCTCCCGCCCCTCCGACGCACTCGTCGCCCAGCAAGCCGGCGACAAGGCCTTCACCGGGCTGTTGCTGGGGTTGGGCGGCGTGGCGCTGCTGGTCGGTGGGATCGGTGTCGCCAACACCATGGTCATCTCGGTTCTGGAGCGCCGCGGCGAAGTGGGCCTCAGACGCTCCCTGGGCGCCACCCGGAGCCAGGTGTGCATGCAGTTCCTCACCGAGTCGCTGCTGCTGTCCGCGATCGGTGGGGGGGCGGGCGTGGTGATCGGCTCGGCAGTCACCGCCGCGTACGCCGCTACGCAGGGCTGGCCGGTGGTGGTACCGCCGTGGGTGATGGGAGGTGGGGTCGGCTCGACTCTGATGATCGGCGGCGTGGCCGGTCTCTATCCGGCGGTACGCGCCGCCGGGCTGGCCCCCACGGTGGCGCTCGCCGCGACCTGACCACCCTGATCGGCCACCGTTGAATCACATCCTGAGTAAGTAAGGGAGAACGACGTGCGGGTACTCGTCGCCGAGGACGACGCGCTGATCGCCGAGATGGTCACCCTCGGGCTGCGCCGCCACGGATTCGCGGTGGACACCGTCCACGACGGAGCCGAGGCGGCACACAGCCTCCAGGTCTACGACTACGACGTCGTGGTCCTGGACCGGGACCTGCCCGGGGTGCACGGGGATGTTGTCGCCGCAGACCTGGCCGGCTCGGGGGCGAGGACCCGCATCCTGATGCTCACCGCGGCCGGCGGTCTGCACGACCGGGTCCAGGGCCTCAACCTGGGGGCCGACGACTATCTCGCCAAGCCCTTCGAGTACGACGAACTCATCGCCAGGGTCCACGCGTTGTGCCGCCGCAGCGCACCGCCCCTGCCGCCGGTACTGCAGAAGTCGGGCGTGGTGCTCAACACCACGCAGCGCAACGCCACGCGCGACGGCCGGCCGCTCGATCTCACGCCGAAGGAGTTTGCCGTACTGCATCTGCTGCTGGCGGCCGACGGGGCCCCGGTCGGCGCGGAGGAACTCCTTGAGCGTGCCTGGGACGAGCACGCCGACCCGTTCACCTCAGCGGTCCGCGTCACCATGAGCAAGCTGCGCGGCAAACTCGGCGAACCGCCCCTGATCCGGACCGTACAGGGCGTGGGGTACGCGCTGTGACGGGCTTGAGGGCATGTGCGGTGCGGGGGCGGCGGGGCGCGCACCGGGCCACAGTCCGTACCCGCATCGCTGCCGTCTACGGCCTGGTGTTCGTCCTGCTCGGCGGCATCCTGCTGGCCCTCGTCTACTTCCTGTCCCGGGCGGACGCCATGGCCAAGGCCAACGAGCTGATGGACCGCAGGCCACGGATGGTGCCGCAGGGGAATCCGCCGTCCGATGCCGGAACGGTCAGCCTCGAACTCGCCCACTTCGCCTCCCGGCAGGTCCTGCTCTGGTCGGGCGCGGCTCTGCTCGCGATGACTGTGCTCGCCGTCGGCGTCGGCTGGTGGATCACCGGGCGGGTGCTGCGGCCCGTGCACTCCATGACATCCACGGCCCGCCGGATCTCCCAGGAGAACCTGCACGAACGCATTGCTCTCGACGGCCCGCGGGACGAACTCAAGGAACTCGCCGACACCTTCGACGCGCTCCTTGCCCGCCTTGAAACCTCCTTCGACAGCCAGCGCCGCTTTATCGCCAACGCCTCCCACGAACTGCGTACCCCGCTCGCCGCGCAGCGCGCAGCCCTCCAGATCGGCCTGGAGAACCCGACCCCCGAGGAACTGGCCCGGGTGCGACAGTCCCTCCTGGACGCCAATCGGCGCAACGGGCAGCTCATTGAAGGACTGTTGCTCCTGGCGCAGAGCGAGCGGGGCATCGAGACCCACAAGACCGTGGATCTGTCGGACGTGGTCGCCGAGGAAGTCGCCTCCTGCGGGGCTGTTGCCGCCGAGGCGGGCGTCGTGGTCACCGTCGAGGCCGAGCCGTCGCCCGCGCCCGTACCGGGAGACCGGGTCCTGCTCGGCCAGTTGACGGCGAACCTGCTGCGCAACGCCATCGCCTACAACCAACCGGGCGGAGGTGTCGAGGTGGCCGTCTCCCGGGGCCGCCTGACCGTCACCAACACCGGACCCGAGGTGCCGCCCGACACCGTCGAGACGCTCTTCGAACCGTTCCGCCGGGGCCATGGCCGGGACCGCACCGGCGCGGGAGCGAACCGGGGCCACGGCCTGGGCCTGTCCATCGTGCGCTCTATCGCCACCGCCCACGGCGGCACCGCCACCGCCCAACCCGGCCCTAGGGGCGGTCTACGCGTCGAGGTACGGCTGCCCTGAAGTCCGCCCCGGACGAAGGCTGCCCACCCACCGGCATGCAAGTCACCGTGGCGTGACGGCGTTTAAGGCCCGGGTCGGTCCGACCTGTCAGCGCCGCGACCGGGAACGGCAGGTCGGTTGGTACGGAACCGACGGAAGGTAGGTCGCCCACTCCTGCCGGGTGAGACTGCGGCCGGCGGCAGCGAAGAGGCGATCCTTGACGTCATGCAGGTCCAGGGGCCATCGGATGATCCTGCCGTCCTCCCCGCCGGAGACCAGGACTCCGGAAAGGGGCCGGGCGTCGTAGGTCTGCGTACAGGCGTGCTCCGACTCCGGCCTCGCCGGGCACCCGCCGCAGGGTGCCCGTACCGGAGGTGGCCCACAGCCGGTCCAGCGCCGCCATGACGGCGAGGGCGGTGGCTTGGTCGGCGGCGGTGATGTCGAGGACGGTCAGGTCCGGTTCGGCTACGTACACGGCACGAAACGAATATCGGCACACACTGCTCTGCTGCCATAACCCGTAAATGGAGGAGCGCCTCATGCCGCTTGACTCCAGTCCCCCTCACCCCGCCCCAGCCTCGAGGAACAACGGCCGATGGAGCAGCGGTTCACCGTTCGGGCCCGGTTACGCGACTCCGCTCGCATCCCGGGCGGCGCGGAACAGGTGTGCGAAAGCGATGACTGTCTGCGAGTTGCCGGTGGCGGTCACGTGCTGGTCGCGCAGGGCCTGCTCCAACGGGTACCGGCCGGAGGCGACACCGAGAGCGTGTTCGGGGGCGCATGTGAGTACGGCATCGGGTCTGGCGGCCCCACCTGCTACCACTTCTGTACGGCCGGACCGCACGGTGACGGTCACCGTCATCCCGTCCGTGCGGAACTCGCAAGTGCCAGTGACCCCAGTGGGTGCCGGGGCCGGAAGGACCGCGCGCAGCGCCAGGACCAGCCACTCGGCGCGGAATGTCTCCCCCGGCTTGCGAGAGCCCATGAACTGTCCGCCCCACCGGATCAGAGCCATGACCGCCTCTTCCAGGCCCTGGCCGTGCTCGGTGAGTTCGTACACGACCGCAGCGGCCGGCGGTGGCAGCTCGCGGCGTCGGACGAGGCCCCCGGTCTCGAGGCCGCGCAGCCGGTCGGCGAGGAGGTTGGTGGCGATACCAGGCAGCGCCTGCCGGATGTCGGAGTAGCGCCTGGGCCCCAGCAACAGCTCCCGTACGACCAGGAGCGTCCACCGGTCCCCGACGTGATCGAGTGCCCGGGCCAACGCGCAGTACTGCTGGTATCCACGTCTCATTCCTGCATAATACTTGAGTTTTTTGTCTTTGTGCTTTACTTTCTAGTCTAACTAGCCAATCCGAGGAGCGTGGCACTCGTGACAGCCATCGCCACCAACATCTCCGCAGGCCCTGACCTGGAGATGGCCGTCACCATCCGCGGAACCGGGCAGCCGGTCGTCCTGCTGCACGGCATCCCGGGGTCCGGTCGGGTATGGGACCGTGTTGCCGAACGCCTCGACCAGCGGTGCCGTATCGTCATACCGGACCTGCTCGGCTTCGGGTCCAGCGCGAAGCCAGTAGACGTGGAGATGCTCTGGGCCACCGGTCAAGCGCGCGCGCTCGCCCAGGTCCTCACCAAGCTGGGCATCGACAAGGCGGCCATTGTGGGCCATGACTTCGGCGGCCCCACCGCGCTCGCTTACGCGGCCGAGTTCCCGGACCGGGTTACCCACCTGGTGCTCGCCGCGACCAACGCCTTCCCGGACACGCCCATCCCGTTTCCGCTGTCGGCCGTCACCTGGCCGGCCCTCGGTCCGCTGACCGCGCATGCCCTGTTCTCCCGCCCGGCCCTGCGGCTGATGCTCTGGCAAGGGACCGGTCGACCTCGCACCTGGCTCAGCCCCGCCACGTATCTGGGTGACCCTGAGCAGCTGCGGTCGATCCGGTTGATCTTCGCAACCGGACTCCGGGAGCTCGCCACCCGGTACGTACCCTGCGCGAAAGCCCTGAGCGGGATCACGGTGCCCACGCTCGTAGTCTGGGGCGACAGCGACCCGTTCTTCCCGGTCACACAGGGCAAGCGGACCGCCGACGACATCCCAGGGGCCCGCTTCGTCGTGTACGAGGGTGCGGGCCACTTCCTGCCCGAGGAACGCCCCGCCGAGCTGGCCGCAGCCATAGCCGAGTTGATCGGCGCACCCTTGCCTGGAACCTCGGGTGACTGATCTTGTCAACCTCGCCGTCGAAGCCCACGGCGGCCTCGAGCGATGGCAGTCCGCTCGAGAAGTGGCGATCGACGGTTACGCGGCCGGACCCGCCTTCACGTCCAAGTTCCAGTCCCGCACGCTACGCGAGATGCGTGCCCAGATCGCAACGAGCGATTAACGAGTCGTGCTCGACCCGTACGCGGAGCCGGGCCATCGCGGCATCTTCCACCGGGGCGACGTCTGGATCGAGGACGCCCAGGGCACCGTGCTTGCGCGGCGGGAACATGCCCGGGCGGCCTTCTCCAGTGTTCGCCACCAGCTGTGGTGGGACCGCCTGGACTTGCTGTACTTCGCCGGAAGCGCCCTGTGGACGTACGTGTCGCTGCCCTTCGTCCTGGCCGACGAGGCGTACGACGTCGAGGAGCTGGAGCCTTGGAGCGAGCACGACAAGATGTGGCGCCGGCTCCGCGTGTGCTTCCCGGGCGAGATCCACACCCACTGCCGGGAGCAGATCCTGTACCTCGACGAGCGCGGGCTGATCCGCCGCCACGACTACACGGCCGAGCTGTTCGGCAACTGGGCCAAAGCGGCCCACTACTGCCACGACCACCGCGACTTCGGCGGCCTGGTCATTCCGACCCGGCGCGTGGTATTCCCCCGCAGACCGGACAACCGTCCTCGCCCCGGCCCGGTTCTGGTCCACATCGCCTTCGCCGGGGCCAAACTCACTGCCTGAATCGAGACAGACCTAACGGAGTCCTATTAAACGCTGAGCAAGAAACGATGACCCGGGCAGGTAAACCCATTCCGTCACGGCGTACCAAGTACCCTTGCAACGTGGCGATGCACAAGACCGTCGATGTCAGTGTTGGCGCGATGATTGAGGACCTGGGGACACTCGTCGAAATCGAGTCTCCATCGCGCGATCTCGACGCCTTGATGGCATCGGCCAAAGCTGTCGCTGCTGTCATCGAGAGCCGCCTTGGCGGGCAGGCCATCCTCGTTGAGAGCGAAGCAGGGCCGCACGTCCACTGGTCAGCTGGTGGCGATCCCAAAGTACTGATCCTCGGTCACCATGACACGGTGTTTCCGCTCGGCACCCTTGAACGGCGCCCGTTCATGGTCGAAGACGGGCGTGCAACCGGCCCCGGGGTCTTTGACATGCTTGGCGGTTTGGTGCAGGCCGTTCATGGCCTGGCGACGCTCGATGACCGGTCAGGCGTCGAGATCCTGATGACCGCCGACGAAGAGGTCGGCTCCCGCTCCTCTCGAGCTCTCATCGAGGAACGAGCCATTGCCTGCGGCGCTGTACTTGTGCTCGAGGGCGCCGCAGATGGCGGGGCCCTGAAGACCGGCCGTAAAGGCTGCGGCACATTCCAAGTCTCTATCGCGGGCCGGGCGTCGCACGCAGGCCTTGAGCCCGCCGCCGGGGTCAACGCCCTGATCGAAGCATCGCACCAGGTACTGGATATTGCAGCGCTTGGTCGACCCGACATGGGCACGACTGTTACCCCGACCGTCGCGTCCGCAGGAACCCTGGACAACGTCGTTCCCGCAGAGGCGACCGTCATCGTCGACGTCCGGGTCGAGTCGGTCGGCGAGAAAGAACGAATCGAATCTGCGTTCGCAGCACTGGTACCGCGTCTCGATGAGGCGGAGATCGCGGTTCAGGGAGCTATCAGCCGACCCCCGATGTCTGAGTCGGCGTCGGCCGAGCTCTTTGCGGTGGCAAGGCAGCTGCTTCCTGACCTCGAAGGCAAGGCGGTCGGCGGCGGAAGCGACGGCAACTTCACGGCCGCTCTGGGGGTGCCAACACTTGACGGTCTTGGAGCGGTCGGGGGCGGTGCCCACGCCGACCACGAGTACCTGGTGATCGAAGCCATGGCCGAGCGGGCGAACCTTGTTGCTGGACTGGTGAACGCGATTCAGAACGCATAGGAGAACGAGAGCATGCGCGACCTGTGAGCGATCACGCGCGGTCGCGATCTGCGATCACTGAGATTCGCGTTCGGTGATCGGGCCCGCTGCCGGCGGTGCGGTTAGCGGCGGCTCTTTTCGGGGTCGGTGGCGGCGATCTTGAGCTCGCGGACCCGCCAGGACGGGCCGCGGACGCGCCACGAGGTCGGCCGCCTCGCGGTCGAGGTGGAGGCGCACCACCGTTACGAGATCGGCCAGTTCGTGGTTACGTTCGTGCCCAGCGTGCACGCCAAGCTCTTGGCCGGGGTCAAGATGCCAAGTGGCGGCGAGGCCATATGCGAACACGTGGGTGAGCTGCGACCCGATGGGTACGGGTGCCGGCAGGTGTGGGGGCATTCGCATCGAGGTGGCCGAGGCAACGCTCTCTACCACCAGGGGGCGGCCGAGCTGCTTGACGACGGGGTGCCGCCGAGCGGCGTGGACCCGTTCCTTTGCGGTATCGCAGGCCGCTAGTTGTTGCGGGGTAGAACGTTCGTGACGGCTCGGCCAGGGGTGTGAGGCTGCGAGGGCAGGCCCTCCACGGCAAGGATGGGTAGCGCAAACCGACTCATCCGTGTCGGGCCAGCGAAAGGACCTGACCTCATGTCAACAAACTCGCCATCTGCACCGAGCGCAGGGCCCGTGTCATCGAGGCGTTCATCGCGCTCGCCAACGCGATCACATCCGCGCGATCTTAAGTCCCGAACTTCACCGAGCCGGTCGCGCGGTTCGAGTCGGCCCAGACCTGTGAGCCCCGTGAGTAGCGTGGCCTTTCCCGCCCGGCGCAGGTCCTGCACGGCCTGGTCCGCGTACTCTGCCCTACCGTCGGCATACAGGGCCATTGAGGACGTTCACGAGCATTCCCTCGGGCATCAGCCGCAGCATCAGGCGCTGTACGGAGTCCCGGCGCCGTCCCCGCGCCACACCGCCGGACAGGACCAGGGCCGCGACCTGAGCCGGCTGCGCGAGCGCAGTGAGCAGTGCGACGGAGACCGAGCCGGAGACGGCCACCAGGTGGACGGGCTCGGCCTGGCCGCGGAGCAGCCGTCGTACGGCCGCGAGGGCTTCGTCCAGTGAGAACGGGCCCGGTGCGGCGCCGTGGCCGGGGAGATCGGGGGCCAGCACACGATGCTTGTCCCCCAGCTCCTCGATCTGCGGCCGCCAGGCGCGGCTGCTGGATCCGAACGCGTGCAGAAAGACGATGACTGCCACGTGATGCCCTTCGGATCAGCCGCGGTAGGCAGCGGCGAGCTGCCCCACGAGGGTGGCGAACGGCATGGCGAGGTCGCCGTACACCCCCGCGGCGTCCGGATGCGCGTTGTCCGCCAGGACCTCGACGGCGAGCGAGGCGTAGTCGCTCACGATGACGCCCGCCTGCTGCAGGCGCAGCAGCCCCGTGGTCCGCTTGGTCTCGGAGAAGGTGCCGCACGCGTCGACGGCCACGTACGAGTCGTAGCCGCTCGCGGTCGCGGAGATCGCCGGGAATGCCGCGCACACCTCCAGCGAGAGCCCCGCGATGATGAGCTTGCTGCGTCCGGTCGCCTCGATGGCAGCGCGTACCCGGTCGTCGTGCCAGGCGTTCACCGAGCTGCGGTCGATCACCTTCAGTTCCCGCGGCAGTACGGCCTGCAGTTCCGGGATCAGGGGTCCCCACATGCCGTCGGCGGCCGTGGTGGTGACGACAGTCGGAAGGTTCAGGCGCAGTGCGGCCTTGGCCAGGCCGGTGACATTGTGCTTCAGCTCATCGACGCCGATGTCCCGTACGCCGGTGAAGAGACCGATCTGGTGGTCCACGAGGAGCACGGCTGCGTTGTCGGCCGTCAGGGGGGTGTGGAAGCGGTCCTGCATGTCTGTCGCTCTCCTGTCGAGGTCTGCGTACGCGACGCTCGGTACGCAGAACCAGCATCGACACGCTGACCTGCTGGAACAACCGCGATCTGGCACACTTTCGGTGAGCTGGGCTCACCAATGGACGGGGCGGACGAGTGGAGAAGCACGAGATCGAGACCTTCCTGGTCTTGGCCGAGGAACTGCACTTCCGCCGCACGGCCGAGCGCCTGGGCCTGTCGCAGGGAAGGACCAGCCAGATCATCCGGAAACTGGAGCGCCGTATCGGCACCCCGCTGTTCGAGCGCACCAGCCGGCGCGTCGCGCTGACCCCGGTCGGGCGTCGACTCCGCGACGGGATCGAACCCGCCTACCGGCAGATCCAGCGGGAAATCGCCAAGGCGTCCGACGCCGGGCGCGGCATCCAGGGGACCCTGCGCATGGGCTTCCTCGGCCCGGGGACCGCGCAGGCACTGACCGGGATCATCGAGGAGTTCCACGACCGCCACCCAGACTGCCGGGCCCAGCTCATCCTGGAAACACAGATCGACGACCACCTGGCGCCGCTGCGTGACGACCGCGTCGACCTGCTGGCCACCCTCCTCCCGGTGAACGAGCAGGATCTGACCGTCGGCCCGGTCGTCGTACGCGAGAGCTGGATGCTGGCGGTCTCCGCCGACAACCCCCTCGCGCGCCGCGACACGGTCGTCCTCGACGACCTGGCCGCCGACACGGTGCTCGCCGTCGACAGCGCCCCCGCGTACTGGCTCGACCAGCACCTCCCGCCGCGGACCAGCACCGGGCGGCCCATCCGCCGCGGGCCGTCCGTGACCACCTTCCAAGCGGCACTCGCCCTGATCGCGGCGGACGCCGGAATGCTCCCGGTCACCAGCCAGGCAGCCCTCTACTACCCCCGGCCCGACGTCGCCTACGTCCCCATCACGGACGCACCGGAGGCCGCGTACGGGCTCGTCTGGCGGACGGCCGGCCAGAACGCGCGCATCCGCGCCTTCACCAGCATCGCCGCAGCTGCCTGATCGTTGTGCTCCCGGGGCACCGCGACCGGCTTGTCCCGCCGGGCCTGCTTCGCCCGCTTCGCATCCCGACCCACAGCCCGGTTCCTCCTCGCCGATCAGCTTCGGCCGACCAACGACCACCACAACGGCAAAGTGCGGGCCCCACCACCCAAACAGCGCAGCGCCTCAGCGGCGGCCCGCCCGGGCCAGCACCTTCGAACCGAAGGCTACTGGCGGGTTACTAGTCGGTTGGTTCGCCCGTCGTTAACGGCAAGTCGGCAGCCTCCTGTACCAGCTTTGCGCGTTGGCCTCCCGGTGGGGCGGGGTTATGCCTGCCTTGCGGCGGAACCAGCGCACGACGCCCTCCCGGGCTGTCAGTCTCCCGGCCGGAACGGAGCTGCCAGGCCGCCAACTCCGTGCTTCACCTGGTGACCCTCGGCACCGACCTTAGTGGTCGGCTCCGGAAGTCCTTCGGGGGTTGACTTTCGGAGCCTCAGGCGGAGGCGGCTTTGACGAGGGTCTCGGCGGCGGCGGTGCGGGCGTAGAGGACGGAGCGGCCTGCGCGGTGGGCGCTGACCAGGCCCGCGTTGCGCAGCGCGGTGAGGTTTTGGGATACCCCGGCAGGGGAGAGCCCGGTGCGGCGGGCCAGTTCGGTGGTGGAGGCCGGGGTCTCCAGTTCGGTCAGCAGCAGGGTTCGCGAGCGGCCGAGGACGGGGGTGAGGGCGGGGGCTCCGATGACAGGCTGCGTCTCCCACAGCGGTCCGACGCCACGTGCTGGATAAGCGAGCTGTGGTGGGTCCGGCAGTCTCACCCTGGTGCGTAGGCCGGGTCCGGTGAACGCTGAAGGGATCAGCAGCACTCCCGCGCCCGCGGACTCCCGGGGCAGGTTTCGTCTCCGGCGGACCAGCCTCAGCGCGTTGTCGTTCCAACTCACTGAGCGGTGCAGGTCATTGAACAGGTGGCCCGCGCCGTGCTCGGCGACCGTGCGGGCCCGGTAGAAGATGTCGGCGATTTGCCCTTGGTCGTCAGCTGGAAGGCCACCGCGTCGTCGCCCGCGTCGGGGGCGGTGCCGGCTTTACCGGCGGTGCGTGCGGGCACGCCGCCGTTGTAGCGGCGGGCTCGGAGATGGAGCCGCCGTCGGGCCTCGCGGGCCAGTCGCTGATCTGGAAGCCGTCCGCGTCAGTGCCGGACAGCGCGAGGACTTCAACCGGTCGATGCTGAGGCGCGTCGGCGGGGGCCTGGGTCTGGGTTTGCCTGGTCGTCGCGGATGCTTGCGGGGAGGAAGGGCTGCTCTTCGCGCCGGTGCCGCCTGTGCTGGTCCCGCCGTGGCCGCATCCGGTCAGGAGGGCCGCTGTGAAGAGCACTGACATAGTCGCCCTGACCCGCACTTGCTGACTCCCAGCTCTCGGCATTCGCTGGTTCGATCTTTCCGGGCGGGGAGTCGTGGTGGCATCGGTGAGACTACCTAATCTCGTCGCGTAGCTCGGCGCGGACCTGGAGAGCGGCGAGGGCTGTCCGGGACGTGACACCGGTCTTGCGGTAGATGCGGGCGAGATGGGTCTCGACCGTACGGGGGCTGAGATAGAGCCGGGTGGCGATGGCGGGGGTGGTGAGGCCTTCGGCGACCATGGCGGTGATCTCGCGTTCGCGCGGGGACAGGGACACGACGCCCGGCCGGTCACCTGCGGCGGCGGACATGGCGGCGCTGATCTCGTCCGCCAGGTTGACCAGTTGCTGGGCCCCGCCTGCCACGGCGAGGTGCCGGGCACGCTCCCACATGACGCGGGCGCGCTTCGGATGGCCGGTGGCCGCTGCCAGGGGGGCGGCGAGCAGCAGGGTGCGCGCCTCCCAGAGCGCCGATCCGCCACGGGTCGTCTCGGCCACCGCGAGGTCGGCCAGCTCGGCCGCCGCCGCCGTGTCACCGTCGCCGAGCGCGATATGAACGGCGCTGCGCAGGGCGGAGGCTCGCTGCGCAGGCAGGTCCAGCTGCTCGGCCTCCCGTCGGGCACGTTCCGCCCAGGGCACCGCTGGGGCCGGGTCACCCACGACGAGCGTGGAAGCCACCAGCGCCTCGATGAACAGTGGTCGCATGGACGGCTGGAGTCCGTTCAGGTCGTCGCCGCCCGCGCGCAGCAGGGCCGCCCGTGTGCGCGCGGGCTCGCCGACGTGGATCGCCGCGTAGCCGAGCAGGCACCAGGCGATGGACGCCCACCAACTGGTGCTCGTACCGGCCGCCGCAACTCCTTCCTCGGCCACCGCCAGTGCGGTCCGGTCGCCGGGCGGGAGGGTGTGGACCAGGGCATGGGCTTTCTTGGACAGGACCAGTGCCAGCAGTTCGTCGCTGCCGATGCCACGGGCGATGGTCTCGGCCTCGTCTGCGAGTTCTACCGCCGAGGTGAGTCGGAGGGTCTGGATGTGGACATGCGCTTTGCACAGCAGCAGGTGCGGCAGGACGTGGAGTTGGCCGCCGCGCCGGGCGATGGCCAGGCCTCGGTCGGCGTGCCGTTCCGCGTCGGCATACCGCTCCAGGAAGGTCTCCGCCCAGCCGAGGCGCGCCAGTGGCTCGCACAGGCCCGCGAGATCGTTGTCGGTCAGTGCGTCGACGAGCGCCGCCGCGCGATCGGTCACGTCCCGCGCGGCCGGCATGGCGCCTTCGTACGCCTCCCCTAGGGCCGCGACCGCGAGGGCGCCCGCCTCGGCAACCTCGTCGCCCAGCGACCTGGCCAGGTCGAGGGCGCGGAACAGGTCGGGACGCACCTCCGGGTAGTCGGTGGCGTGCGGCGCGGACGAGACCAGTTCAAGGCCGAGTTCGATGGCCTGGGCCGGGGATGGACCGGGCGTACGGGAGAGTTCGCGGCGGAGCAGCGCGACCGCCTCCGTGTAGCGGCCGAGATGACGCTCCATCACAGCGCAGAGCGTCACGGCGGAAGCCCGCAAACCCGCAGCACCTGCATCGCCCGGCGGTGACATGGCGATCACCTCGTGCAGCAGGTCCCGGCTCTCCCGCAGGCCCCCGCAGACGCCCAGCGCACGCGCCCTCCACAGCATCAGCTCACGCCGCCGCGCGGTGTACTCCGGCGTATCCGGCAGATGCCGGAGCGCCACCTTCAGCCAGTGGGCGCAACTCGCGGGGGCGGTGGCGGCGGACCTCTCGGCTGCCTCGGCCAGTACGGCGACGGCCTCCCGGTCCCATCCGGTCAGCGAACGCTCGACGTGGTGTGCGCGTTCGGCGGCGGATGCCCCGGCTTCGGCCAGTCCGGCCGCGGCGAGGCGGTGCATCCGGGCCCGCAGGCCGGGGTCCGTGTTCTCGTGCACAACGGCCCGCAGCACGGGATGGCGCAGCGCCCACCGCCCGCCGTGGCCGGGGCGCAGCAGATCGCGGCCGGCCAGCGCGGCCAGGTCGGCGTCAAGTCCGTCGGCGTCGGACTTGTCCCGGCCCGTCACCACGGCGAGCAGGGCGGGAGTGGCATGGTGACCGAGGACGGCCACCGCCTCGGCGGTACGGCGCTGCGCAGCGGTCAGCGGTGTCAGCTCGTCCAGCAGAAGGGCGCCGAGCCCGTCGGCGTGCCCGGCCTGGAGGAGGGCGAGGAAGTACAGCGGATTGCCGTCGCTGGCGGCGTACAGCTCAGCGGCCCGGCCGGGCGGCAGGCCGGGGGCGAGACCAGGCGCCAGCTCCTCGACGCATGCGCGCTCGGCGAGCGGCCCGAGGCCCAGCCGGAGCACCGTGCCCGCGTCGATGCCCCGGGTGAGCGCGGCGCTCAGGGAGGCCGTGGTCTGGCGGTCGCGCCGGGCCACGACGACCACGACGGAGGTGGACGGAGGATGCCGGACGAGGTGGTCCAGCAGCTCCAGCGATGCCGGATCCGCCCAGTGCAGGTCGTCCAGGGCCACGACGAGCCCGGGGCCGGTCCCGGCGATCCGTACGAGAAGCTTCGCGACCGACCGGTGCAGCTCGAACCGGTCACTGACGCCGAGCCCGGAATCGAGGCCGGCGTCGACGTCGAGTTCGGCGAGGGCGTCGGTGAACGGCTGGTACGGGATGTGCCGCTCGTACTCCGTGGCCCGGCCGCGCAGCACCGTCATGCCCCGGTCCTCCGCCCGCCGGCAGAACTCGGCCATGAGCCGGCTCTTGCCGATCCCCGCAGCCCCCGTGAGGTCCACCAGCGACGGCCCGCCGCCCCTCCCGGGCACCCGGTCGAGCACCGCCTCCAGGCGGGCCAGCTCTGCCGCCCGGCTCACCAGCGGAGTCATGCCGCCCACACCACCACGTCCCCACGCCCCTACCGCCCTTGGCTGTTGGAGAGTTTACGTACACCTATAGGCGCAGCCGCTCCGCGCGCCCGGTCCACAGCACGCACACGACGCACGGCGCCCACGTGGCGTCACTGAGTTCACGGTGGCCTCACCCGCCAACAGCTCCAGGTCGCCTTGTAGTTCGTGGTCCCTGACCACGCCGAGCTGCTGAGCATGCTCGACAACTCGTCAACGCGCTGACGCGACTTCCTCGACGGACCGGCTCCCCGGTGTTCACCAAGCGCGCCGGCCGGCACGCGGCCGTCATACGGCGCAGCACGACGACCGTTTCCGGCGGACCTCCCCACGGGAAACGGATCTCGGCGAGGCCTTCGTACCCGTCCGGGGAGAAGCGCCGGTTTGGGCTGATCTCCCGTTCGCATGCCGCCCGTCGCGCGGCGGGCGTGCTGACGGGCTTCTTGATCTTGTAGGCGCGGTCTCCGATGAATATGACATCGCGGTATGCGTCTCGGACACCTCCGCACGAAGCCGCTCGGCGACACTGGCACGCCGTCGACGGGAATCGATGACATCACTGGCTCCCTGACTCAGCAGCGGAATCCATCAACTCCAGAGTTCCGGGCCGTGCGGCTGATGCGTAGGGCCGAGTGGCCCTCCGACGGCGCCGTACGTCACGTACTCAGACGTCGTGTCGCGGGAGTCGGCCGGGTACTGCCGACGGCCGGGAGGCGGCGCCCGAGCCGTCACCTGCCGTGGCCGGGGCCGGTTGGTCCCCACGAGGGACCCTGGGCCCCGTGACTGCGGATCTCCGCTGACCGACTATGGGGGCACGAGGTCGAACTCTTCGAGTTCAGGAGGCCGGATCATGGACACGTCGCAGCCGCAGAACCGGAGAGAAGCGCGGCCGCACAGGCACCGGCTCTTCGTCGGCACAGGCAACCCCTTGCGCCGTCCGTCCGACCGGTTCCAGGTCTGGTTCGGCCTCTTCCTGATGGCCCTGTTGATTCTGGGTGCACCGGCCGGCGGATGGGTGGCCGGCGCCATGACGCATGCGGCGTACCAGCGCATCGCCGACACTCAGCGGGCGGAGCGCCACCAGGTCATGGCACGCCTCACCGCGAATGCCACGGTGGTGAGCGGGCGGGTGGTGGATGAAAAGGCCTGGGCGCCGGTTCGCTGGAACGACGGGGACGGGTCCGTGCACACGGGTAAGGCCGAGGTGGCGAAGGGCTTGGAGCGAGGAATGACCGTCCGTGTCTGGGTGGGCCCGGAGGGCGTCGTCACCGCGGAGCCGATGACATCCGCAAACGTCAAGGCCACCGCCTGGGCAGCCGGACTCACCGCCGCGGCCACCGTGGCTGCGGTGACTCTCGGTGTCGGGGTGTGCGTGCGAGCTGCTCTCGACCGCCGTCGCTGTGCCGCCTGGGGCAAGGAGTGGGAGTTGCTGGAACCTCAATGGTCCCGGCGCACCCATGAATGAAGTGGCCCGCTCGACGAGACGCCGTCCGCGTGGAGAAGCTCACCGTTCACGTAGGCGCGGATACGGAAAGGACAGGCAGGCCATGTCGCTGTGGCGGCCTGTCCTCTGGGGCAGGGTGCTGCTCGTTGTGGCGGATGAGCACCTCCGCCCGCGCGCTGCCCGTGCTGCTGGCCCACCACGCTGCTCAGGAAGCGGCGGTGCTGGGTGACGGACGACTCGTCGTGATCGTCCCGGACGACGGGGTTCGCCGAACTGGCCGCCGCGACCCAAACCACACTCCCCAACGCAACCTTCGGCCCGCACACCCCGATCTAACGGCACCGGTTGTGGTCCTGGGAGTCAAACAGGCCAAGGGGCTCGAATTCGACGCGGTGCTGATCGCCGACGCGGCCGCGATCCTCGCCCGCTCACCCTGGTTTGGACGCCTTGAGCGCCTGCCCCGGGGCAGAGCTACGGCTCGAAGTCGCCGCTGTCGGCCGGGTCCAGCTGGTCGGGCTGTGCCAGCGGCTGGCGGTCGCGGCGGGCCAGTCGAGCTCCCAGTCGGGCCGGTAGCCGCAGGCTCCCCAGCCGTCCGCCGTCCGTGGGGGATCTCGAGTCCGGCCTGTTGCGCGGCATGTGCCGCGTCGTAGACCTCGTGCGCGATCCGGGCGGCCGCCGTCTTGGAGTCGGCCCGGCCGGTGAAGACGTGGACACCGCGCAGACCGGCGGTGCTCCTCATGGGGACGTCGACCTCATAGAGAGGCAGGGGCATGACGGCCAACTCCCTTCGTGTGTGCTGGTGGTGAGGGACGACCGCGACCGCCCCGGCCCCTGCGCGTTTGCGCGGTCGGGGCGGCACGGAGCGCCCGTCAGCTCATCCGTGGATTGCCTCCAAGGCCTGCGTTCGAGGTCGGCGCCCGTCCGGGTAGTGCGGCAGGGGAGTGGAGTGGGCGGCGCTAGTGACCTGAGTCAGAGATTTTCCTCTGGATCGGTAACAGCCGCTGCGACCGTTGTCGTTCAAGAGGACAGATCACCGGCGCACGGACGATTCAAGGTCGGCGCGCCGTAACAGGCGGAGAATCTCCGACTCAGCTGCGTGGGCACCAGGTTCTGATGTCGGATCCGGCGAGTCCGTGGCTCATCATCCCGTGGGGCTCGTGGACAACCGTGGTGCCGGTTCGGTGGTCTGAACGCGTAAGGCAACCGAGGGGGCGTGTTTTCGTGGGTGAGGAGTGTGAAGACCAGCAGGGGCCGGCCTCGGGGCGGGGGTGTCGCGGCGGCGGCTGCTCGCCGGTGCCGCCGCGTTGTGCGCGGTGGGTGCCGGTGGGGCGGTGGCCTGGGCGGCGTATGGGAGGGGCGGGGTGCTTTCCGCGCCAGAGCCTCGGTGGACCTTCCGTGCCCGAGCTACCTTCTCGCCCTTTGCGGTGGCTGATGGCGTCCTCGTCCTCGCGGGGGAGAACGAGGTGATAGGCGTCGACATCCGGACCGGGCGAAGGCTTTGGACGAGGCCGGCGGATCTGCGGATGTGGAAGGCGGGCGGCGAAGTGCTGGCCATGACTACGACGTGGAGAACCACACCGACTACTCCCAGGGCACCCAGATGGAACGCCTCTCGACGAGGACCGGTGAAATGGTTCCCGTCGACGGCGACCTCGGTCGTCCTCTGCGGAGCCCCCTTCGTGAACTTCACGACACGGGGGAGCCCGGGGTTGTGCACCTGGAGCACCTGAACTCCGTCGCCGCCTACGACCTGAGGTCGCGTCGCCTGCTGTGGGAACGCAGTCATCCCCAGACCATTCCATTGGCGGTCAGTGGCGACGTCCTGCTGTGCAACTCCGGCGACCTCGGTGAGGTTACCGCCCTGGACTGGCTTTGACAGTGTTGAGTGGCCCCGCTCGACAGTGAGTTTCGGCCCCACTTAGCGATCTTTGAGGCACGATCTGACCTTGAGATTTGGCCCCACCGTTCCGTGTGGCCGAAGGTTGAGCGGGTGGCAGTTTGGGTGGGTGTGGGGTCAGCCGAGCAAGGTGAAGAGCACCTCGTCGACTTCCTCGCCGCGCCCGTTCGCGAAATCCCGCTCGTGGCCGGTGACCACGAATCCACACTTCTTCAGGACCTGGACGGAGCCGACGTTGTCCGCAGCCGCGCGGGCGTGCAGTGGACGCTCCGGTGCGACGCCGAGCAGCTCTCGCAGCGCGGCGGTAGCAGCTCCTCGGCCCCAGTATTGCCGCCCGATCCAGTACGTGACCTCGCGTTCCTCGGGAGGGCCGAACACGGCAGTGTGCCCGACGACCTCACTGCTATCGCCAACGACGGTGCGCACGATGACCGCTGGATCTTGGCGGATCCGTGCCCAGTGGGCCTGGAAATAGGCGCTGTCTGATGGGTCCTTGGCAGTGAACGCCGCCATCCGGAGCCCCTCGGGATCGTTCATCTGAGCGAAGAAGACGGGCAGGTCAGCGTCTCGCACTTCTCGCAGCATGACCTCCATTGGAACCTCCGGGCTGGTCGTGAGTGGTCGCGTGCGTCGTGAGGCGCTTCTTCGATCATTTCAGGTGATCCCCACCTCCGAGGGCGTTTCACAGCTGTTCCGCCGAGCCGCCGAGAGCCATGAGAGACCATCAAACGAAGGGGAAAGACAGCCTGGCTCAACCGGCGCCCTGCTGGTTCTTGGCGTGGGCGAGGCGGTAGGAGTCGGTGCCGGTCTCGATGATGTTGCCGCCGAAGGTGAGCCGGTCGACGATGGCCGCGCAGAGCCTGGGATCGGTGAAGGTCTTGGTCCAGCCTCCGAACGATTCGTTCGAGGCGATGGCCACGGAGGCTTTCTCCTCCCGTTCGGTCAATACCTGGAAGAGCAGTTCAGCGCCGCGGCGGTCCAGTTCCAGGTATCCCAGCTCGTCGATCGCGAGGAGGTCCACGCGGCCGTAGCGGGCGATGGTCTTGGTCAGCTGCCGTTCGTCGGCGGCCTCGACGAGTTCGTTGACGAGTTTGGCGGCGAGCACGTAGCGGACCCGGAAGCCGGCCATCGCGGCCTCGGTGCCCAGCGCGTCCGGCTTGGCTGGCAAGGCCGCGCCGCTGCTTGAGTCGGTTGATGGAGCGTCCGACGGTGTTGCGCCGCTTGTAGACCTCACGGTTGAAGGCGGGTGGTGTGCGGCCGTCGGCATCGATGGGGCTGCCCCTCGCCGCGCAACCATCTGGGCTCCCCATGGGTCATGTACGTGTTTGGTTGCTGACGCAGGAAGGGCGGGAGCGGGTGTCCGGAGGGATGGTGAGTGTGGTGGCCGCGGTACTGGTCGCGGTGAACGGGACGGCGGTTGCGGCATCGCCCAGCCCGTCACCGCCGCCCGAGGAACCACTCACGCAGTGCCCAATGTCGTGGACGGAGAAGGTCGACAATCCCGACCGGGACGACGAGCCTGACAGCTTGTTCGACTTCGCTTTCACCGGAGCGCCTCAGGCCATCGTGTCAGGTAGTGGCTGGCACACCTTCCGTGTGCGGCTCACAGACTTCGAGCCGGCAAAGGAGCAGTACCGGTGGGATCTGGATGTGGTGGATGCCAAGAACCGGTCGCGACACGTCATAGGAGCGCGGGTCGAGTACAGGGGCGCACAGGGCCACTGGCAGGCCGTGACCTGGACAGGGCTGCACGACGCACCGGACTTCCTGCGTCCCCGCCTGCATCCAATCCAACCGTACACACCGCCGCCTGGTTCCATCGCCGAAGACCGGGATGGGCTGCCGGTGATCACCCTCACCTTGCGCGTGAACGTCGGCGCCGAGGCGGGAACCGAAGTGGCCTTGCTGGAGATGTCCGCCGGGAAGGTCGAGATGGCCTCGGAGTGGATGCCGACCTGCCTGGACATCGCACGGTCCAGTGACCCCCACACCAGACCGCAGTCAGTCAGCCAGCCAGCCGCCAAGACCACCCGGGGCCCGCTACGGGGGTGGGGCCTTCCACTCGCCGCCCTCCTCACTGGCGTCGTCACCGTTGCCGGTGTCCTCCGCGCCCGCAAACGCCGCCATCCCGCTAGTCAGTTGCACACCTAGTCGGGGGTGTAGTTCAGCGCACCGCAGTTCCAGCAGTCCCAGTCGTCGGGGGCTTCGACCAGGTCGCAGCAATCACAACCCTCGCCCCCACACCGCGCAGTCCTCGCCGCAGCGCCAGCAGGTGAAATGCAGGTGTGCCATGCCCTTGCGTCCTCCCCGTTGCGTGTGGGGGCCCGACAGAAGCATGCGCCAGTACCTGGCTTACTGCGGTGATGCCGAAAGATGGCTGAACTTCCCAGTCAGATGCTAGAGATGAAGCCGGTGAGCGAGGCGAGGCCGCCGCCGATGACCAGGGCCAGGCCGGTGGAGGCGAGGGTGAAGCCGAACCGCGGCGGGGGTACCGACGAAATTCGTCTACCCGCAGTTTATTCGCCAGGGGTCGGTGTGACTCCCGTGTTGAGACCCTCCGATTCCCTGGAGGTTGGGAGCAACGTCTACGGGAGAGTGATGCCGTCGATCTTGGCTCTGCCCGGCGAGGGCGCCCAGGCGCTGCCGAAGTCCGAGGTCGACCGGTACGCGCCGAACCACTGAGACTCCGCGGTCGGCCTGTCGATCAGAGTTCAACCAGAACCGGTGTCGAGTGCCTGATGCTGCACAAGGCCCTCTTGACGCCTTGGCCGACCTGTTGCAAAGCCGAACCGAGAGCCGAAAGAGGCCACCCAGCAACGGGTGGTGAGGACCCCAGGTACCCAGATGCGGCTCCGGCTGATGAGTGGTGTCCTGGAAGAGGGTTTTGGCACGCCGCCACTGCTGCGTCTCGGTGCGAGCGGCCGCATACACCTGATCCGTCCCGTACGGGCTCCCGACAAGCGTCGGCCCGTTGTATCTGGGCACGGCAAGCATCCAAGCCTGATCATCTTCTAGTCGCCACGGAGGCGCATCATGCCAACCGAGAAGCGGACGATGGATCGCCTGCGCTTCGCCGGCAAGGGGGAGCGGCCGCTGACGCCGTATGAACTCGCACAGATGCGGCCCAGTCTGGGAACCGGCGAACGGCTCCGGCGATGGTTGAACTCGCCAACCACCAGCGCATCCACGTCTTCGCCGATGGAAGCCCCCCAGAGCCAGAAGTCCACCGCATGGACGGGGCCGAGGGGAATCTATGGCGTGGCGAGGCCGCGTTCCGGGGCAGGGCGAGCCGGACGTCCGGCTGGACTCGGTGGCGGTCGGCCCCGACCGGCCGGTGTGGATCTGCGGCAGCCGAGGCGGCACCGCCCGCCTGTTGCACGGAGATGGGCGGCAATGGCGATGGCTGGACCCGCTGCCTGTCGCAAGCGTAAACCTGTACCGGGTCGTCCTGGGCTTGCCGGGCGAGGCTTGGGTGAGCGGCGACCAGGCAACCGGCGGAGGATGGTCCGACTTGTGGCCCGCTGGAACGGAGCGTGGACGGTCCTGTCCCCGATCGCAGGCGCCCGTCTGGGCATCAGCGATCTGCACCCGGCTGGTTCCGGTTCGGACGATGTATGGGCGGTGGTCACCGAGGCCGGCGTCGGCGGACCACCGGGGCGCCCCGGCAACCCTGCCCTGAGCCACTGGGACGGCACGGCCTGGACGCGCGGGTACAACCGGGCTTCGGAATCGGCTCGTTGACCGGAATTGCGGGTGACGCACAGGGTCGCGCAGCATGGATATCGGGCTGGAACTACCAGGACCAGAGCCGCAGCACGTACCTGCGCCGGGACGGCAGCACCTGGACCGTCGTACGAGGCCCGGCCGGCGCGGCGACGGCGCCGTACCTCAACGACGTGACACCCACTCCCGGCACTGCAGGATTCTGGTCGGCGGCCATGACGAGTCCCACCCCGGCCCCTCCGACCGAGGCATACACGGAACGCGCCTCGAAACCTGAGCTTGTCCTACGTTCCGAGCGTGGGTGTGAGGCGGTCATTCGTAAGACCGGCGGGCCCCGGGGTTCTGGGTATGGCTGTGAGCTTGTCGCCGTCTGCGCGCCTCGCGGGCACGTTCGCGCACCACATTGGTGCGATACCTCGTGAGGTCGCGTAACTGCCGGATCAGGCCGGGCGGCACGAACGACGGGGGGACCGGGCCGTGTAGGCCGCTTGGGGATCCGCTCTGAGTCCTTCACGTCCGTCTTGGGGCCCTGGAACGCCTTCATGTGGCGGGAGTTGAGCAACCAGCAGTCCATGTCTTTCTCCAGCGGGGTAGACCACCGGCTTTCAGTAGCGCCCGGTCGTCTCCATTCCCACCACCGTGACGCCCTCGGCCAGCAGTCAGTCGCGCAGGGCCAGCAGCCCGGACGTCAGAGCGGGGAAGGTCTGCACCTCCCCGCGGCGCCGCGTCCCCTTGCCCGCACCGGGCACCCGGATACACACCCCACGCCCCCAGCCGCACCTCCGTACCGTCCTTCAGCGTCTCTGTGTGCGCCCCGGGGGTTGAGGAACGGCGTTCGGTCGGCGATAGGTGTGTCGTGGCGGTGTGGGCGGGTCTGGCGCCGAAACAGGTGGGCGGGATCGGCGGTCACGAAGCTAGGGTGCCCGGCATGAACTCCGTAGCCATACGTGGGGCAACGCTCCACTACGACGACCTCGGCCCCTCGGGCGGGCTGCCTGTCCTCCTGATCCACGGGCATCCCTTCAACCGCAGCCTGTGGGCGCCCCAGGCCACGGCGCTGTCCGAGGCGGGGTACCGCGTCATCGCCCCGGACCTGCGCGGCTACGGCGACAGCAGCGCCACCCCAGGCAAGGTCTTCCTATCCGATTTCGCCGACGACCTCGCCGGCCTGCTCACCCACCTCGGCATCGAGCAGGCGGTGGTGGGCGGTGTCTCCATGGGCGGCCAGATCGCCATGGAGTTCCAGCGCCGTCACCCGCACCGCGTGCTCGCCCTCGTGCTGTCCGACACCTCCGCCCCCGCCGAGACCCACGAGGGCAAGGAGTTCCGCAACCGTCTGGCCGACCGGCTCATCGCCGAGGGCATGGACGGATACGCGGGCGAGGTCATCGACAAGATGCTCGCTGCCTACAACGTCGCCGCCCTGCCGGACACGGCCGCGCACGTCCTGGACATGATGCGCGCTACCAATCCCCGCGGCGCCGCGGCAGCACTGCGGGGACGGGCCGAACGCCCCGACTACCGGGAGACGCTGGCCGCCGTTCGTACCCCGGTTCTGATCATCGTCGGCGCGGACGACGTCTACACCCCCCTTGCGGACGCCGAGGCCATCCACCGCCTCGTCCCGCACGCCACCCTGACCGTCATCGACCAGGCCGGCCATCTCCCCGGTGTCGAGCAGCCCGAACGCTTCAACGCCGCCCTGCTCGACTTCCTCACCCAGGTGACCATCCATGCATAACCCGCAGCGGCACGCACCTGCCATACATCGGCCGACTGCACACCTCCAGCGGGCGTCCAGTGTCCCACCTGGTCCGCCCCGCCAAGGCTGCTCGTAGCAAAGCTGGTCGGGACGTGACTGGGGAATGACGGCCAGCGCCCAGCCCAGAGCCGAACGGAGTCGGCGATGCGGCCGAAGAGCCGCGGAGCAGGGGCGTGACCTCCTGGAGGCACCCGCACAGCGTGCACAGCCGCGTCGCTGGGTTCTCCGCAGCGTCCAGGGCGCGCAACAGATCGAGCAGGCGCAGCATCCGGTGGAACTGCTCCAGCACGCAATGCTGGGGGCCGACCCCCGTTTTGCTGCCTTGGGCCCGCGATCCGAGGATCTCATCGCAGGTGCTCCATGCGCTCGGGCAGCGACAGTGGCTCACCGCCCGGCCCCGGGACCGCGATCGCCGACCTCGGCTGTGGCCCCGGGCACGTCGCGGCCTGGCTTGCCGATAAGGGCCCCGTACGAACATCCCTGGCGTCTTCGGGGCCGGTGAACCGGCGTTCTCCGTGCAGACGAAGAGCACCTCGGGGGCCGGGGCGGCGTTGATCAACTTGCCAGGTGGTTCGCTGGCTTGCCGGAGCTCTTGGGGCTCGTCTACGAGGCGCTGGGCACTAAGTCGGCCTTGGTACTGGTGGGCTCTCGTATTCAACTGTCACCAGTTCCCCGTGGAAGCCAACCTGCTGGTGACCGTGTGTGATCTCCAGCGGCGTATCGGCTCCACGTTCCGCCGGTCTCGTTGAGCAGGCGGGTGGTGGTCTTGTCGTGGTAACCGAGATCGTCCGCGACGACGGGAGCGGGCATCTCAAGGAGTTGTTGTCGGATGGCGGCGCCGCGGGCGGCAGCCACTGGGACACCGATCTCGTTGAGGAGCGCAGACAGGTGGTCGGGACGGAAGGGCTGGCCCGCCCGGCCTCCGGGGAACAGCCAGGGGGATGCCTGATTGGTGGCGGTGTTCATGTTGTCGCGGTCGGCGATGTACTCCAGCAGCAGGCATGCGGCCGGCTCGGGGACGGGTGAGGCTGGCTCCCCGAGACGGAGAGGTACTGCTTCTCCGTCGTGCACCACGTCGTCGACGGTGAGCCGGACGATCCGGGTGAGGGGCTGTGCGTAGAGGAGCACGACGACGCCGGCGACGCGGAGGTTTTTCGGTGTGTCCTGGTCGGTCAGCAGGCGGCCGAGGGCGTCCAGGCGTTCGTCTTCGCTCAGCGCGGCTCGCCGGGTGGCCTTCATCGCGGGTATGGAGAGGGACCGTCGGCAATGGCGGCTCTGCATGGCCCAGTTGAGGAAGGCCCTCAAACAGTTGCGGCCGTGCTCACTGTTCTCAGCCCACCAGGCGTCGACGTCGATCTGGCCGCAGGAGGTGAGAGTGGTGTTCCGCTCGCCGAGCCACTGGAGGAAGGCGGCCGCGTACTTGATCTGCTCGGCGGCGAAGCGGCGGATGCTGGGTGTGATGTGGCTCCGATCGGCTCGTGCCCGCAGCCGGGGAAGGACGCGCCAGGTCGCGAAGAGCCGGATCGTCTTGGCGTGTTCGGGATCGGCGATATCGGCCAGATGACCGGGCATCCAGCGCTGGAAGGAGCAGATGTACTTGTCGACGGCGGGCAGGACTCCGCTGGCCATCAGGAGTTCTTCCATGTGAGCGGCTGACCTCCAGGGCTGGAGTTCGTGGAAGGCGTCGTGGGTCAGCGGGATCTGCCCGAGGCCGAGCTGCCGCAGCCGCTCAGAGGCGTTTCCCGGCTGATCGTGGCGTAGGGCCAGCCAGGCCAGCCCGCTGCTGGGCTTGTCCATCGCCACCAGCAGGTCGAACAGCGGGGTCAGTTCGGGACGGACTCGGCCGGTGCCGTCGTCGAGGAGGACGGTGAGCCGGTTGGCGAGCGTGCAGCGTTCGCAGAGCCGCCCGCCCAGGAGTTTCCCTTCGAAGCCGCAGCGTGAACAGTCGAAGGTCTGGGAGAAGCCAGCGCAGGTCGTGCAGATCGCGATGCCGTCGGCAGGGCGGAGACCGGGAAGGGACCGGTCCTGGCCGCATCCCGGGCAGATGCCCCGTGTTCGCACCGCGCGATCCGAGCACGTCCGGCAGACGTATCCGTCCGGCCAGGTGCCGGCCTTGTGCTTGCGGCGTCCGCAACGGCAGCACTCGGCCAGGAACCAGCGCTCGTACTGCTCGTCGGTGGCGTAGGTCCGGCTCATGCGTCGGGCAGGATGCGGGCCGCGCGAGGCCGCAGCTTCGCAACGTTCTCGGACAGAGCCGGGATGTCGCCGGTGGCGGTCTTGCGGACCCCTGCGTTTTCGGCGGTGGTAGCCACCAGGTCGGCCGGGGTGCAGGAGAGGATGTCGCAGAGCGCCGCCATGACCTGCAACGACAGCCGTTCCGGGGTGCCGGAGACCAGGCGGTGGACCTGCGAGGCGGACAGGCCGATCCCGCGTTCGCGCAGCAGCGGGACCAGGTCCGTGGCCGTGAAGATTTGGTGCTTGGCCATCAACTCGCGCAGCCGCCAGGAGTAGCCGACTTTGCGCTTCATGCGTTCCTCCCGCTCCGGCCCTGAAGGGCCGCGGCGATGGTGGTGTCCAGGTGCCGGCGCAGGGTGCGGGTGCGGAAGTCCGAGGACACGCAGGTGTAAATGGAGGTGGTGCTGGCGTGTTCGTGGCCGACCTGTTCCTGGACGAAGCGCGGGTCCCAGCCGTCTTCGATCAGGTGGGTGACGTAGGACCTTCGCAGCGAGTGGAAGTCCAGTCCGTCGTCCAGGCCGAGAGCCTCGCGGTATGCCTGGAATCGGGAGTTGATCCGCTGGCAGCCGATCCGCAGGCCTCGTTCGGATGGCCAGGCGGCCGGATTGCCGTCGGTCCCGAACTGGGGCCGGACTTCGGTGAACCACTCGTCCAGGACGTCAGGGGTCCAGTCGAATACGGTCAGTACTCCGCGGCGCTTGGGCGGCGAGCCCTTCTTGGCCTTGCCGAACCGGACCTGGCACCGGCCGTACTCGCCGAACTCGACCCCGTGCGGGTTCCGGCCGAAGTCAGCGGCGTCGAGCATCCGTGTCTCGTTGCGTCGGGTTCCGTAGGCGTAGGCGGTCTTGAACACGGTGGCGTCGCGGAACGCGGGCAGCCAGCCCTTGCGGCCCAGCGAGCGGATGCGGGCGACCTCGTCATCGCAGTGGGCAAAGAAGGCGTGCAGTTCAGCCTTGGTGAACGCCCGCTTCTTCGGGTCGGACTCGTTGTCCTGGACGTGCACCGCGGTGTTCCACTCGTGCACCACCTGGACGGGGTGAGTGCCGAAGCGGTCCTCGCAGGTCGCGGTCCATTCATAGAGGGGGTCGGTCACGAAGTGGCAGAAGGACCGGACGGCCTCGGAGTACGAACGGATCGTCGAGCGCTTCAGATCGCGCAGTGAGCGCAGGTCTCCGAGCCACTCGTCGACCATCGCCGGCGTCCAGTTCCACGGGTAGGTGTTCACGTACGCGGTGAACGCCTTCACCGTGTTCTCCCGGCCTTCCACGGTCGTGCGGGCCAGGTTCCGTGCCAGCTGCTGATTCGCGAACCCGGTCAGCATCGCCGTGAAGACCTGTTCCTCCGGCCGCAGCAATGCGATCCCATCGACCAGGAGCAGTCTCGCCGCCCCCGGCACCGACCCGTTGAGCCCCCATCGTGCCGCCACCCTCCGTCACTCGCGTTGGATGCGAGAAGACCGCATCCGATGCGAGTCGGCGGATGATCCGCAGGTCATCCAGCCATACGAGTGACATGGCTGGCGATCACGTGCCGCAGCCCGCTACCGTCGCTTGCCACCTCCGGGCTTCAACCTCCCTGGTCACGCAGGAGAATCCGGCGCGTGCCGAGGTCGAATCGCAGACCGTCGCGAGTTCGCATCCAATGCAATAGGCGGCGCTTGGACCAGCGGTACAGCCGTTGGCGCTAAGCACTTGATCATGGTCGTCTAGTGGCTCGTCACGCAACCTTGGCCGGGTAGTCGGTCCACGAACGCATCGGGGAGTCGGGCGCGAAGTTCGTCTTCGGTTGGGCGAGGGCGTCGCGCCAGCGGACGTAGGCGGCGATGGCGGCGTTCTGCTCATCGTGGGTGCGGTGGTCGGTGCCGCGGCCCGTAGGGGTGCACCCCTACGAGCGGTCCCTGGTGTCCGTCGCGGGTGGCGGGCCTTTCTGAAGTGCTACACGGGACCGTGGGCGGGGCGTTGGCTGGGGATCGTCAGCCATGGGCCGCGGGGGCGGGGATTTCGCCGGTGGGTCTGTCGATGCGGTAGACGTAGTGGGTGCGGTCGTCATCCGGGTTGTCCGGGGCCAGGTCGGCAGTGCCGATCCTGTGCAGCCCGGCCTTCTCCAATGCCCGCCACGAAGCGCGGTTGGTCGCGTGGACCGGGACAACGACGGCGGAGGCGCCCGGATGGTCGGTCCATGTGGCCGCCACGATCGCCCGGACGATGCGTGGGCCCAGCCCCTGCCCCACCCGCGCGGGGTCACCGAGCAGGTAGTCGATCGTGACCGCCGTGTCGGGGAGTTCGATTTGGCCGGTCAACTCCGCGCGGTAGTCGGGGTAGTCGGCGAACCGACACCGCTGGACCAGGGCAACCGGCGTGCCGTCCAGCATGACCAGCAGGTCCTCGGACGGCTCCTCGCCGCGCGCCGCCGGCCCGAAGTCCCGCGCGACCGCCTCCGCGGATGTGTCGTGGTGCCACCACCGGGCCACGTGCGGCTGCGCGAGCCATTCCCGCAACAACCCGAAGTCCCCCCGGGCCACCCGCCGCCATGTGATCACCATGCCTCCTCGCAGTCGCCCTCAGGTCACGCCAACTCTATTGGCTCGTAACGCAGCCTTGGCCGGGTAGTCGACCTCGCCCGCGACGTGTGCCACGGCAAGAAGGGCACCATCCACCAGGCGTACGGGGACGGGATGGAGGACCAGCTCGGCGCCCTCGGCCTGGTCTTGAACGCCGTCGTGCTCTGGACGACCCGGTACATCGACGCCGCGGTCGCCCAGCTCCGCGCCGAGGGCCACGAGATCCGGGGCGGGGACATCGCCCGGCTGTCCCCGCTCCAGCACCGCAACCTCAACGTCCTGGGCCGCTACAGCTTCACCGCGTCCGTCCCGCGCGAGGGGCTGCGGCCGCTGCGCGACCCGGACGCGGTGGAGCTGGACGACGATGACGACGGCCGCGAGGCCTGAACGGGCTATGGCTGGGACGGGATCAGGGTGATCCTGACACTGCGGTCCAGGTACCGGCTGAGCGGCGCCGTCGGGGCCTCGCCTCGTCTCGGCCGGCCATCGGTCGTCACCGGCTTCGCGACGGCGGCACCGGCCAAGCAGATGATGGCGCCGGTGGCGTCCCGGCGGTCGGACCGGAATCCAGGCGGCCACGCCTGCGACGTGATCTGACTCACATGCTGTCACAGGGATCGATTAGGCGGTGTCTTGTGCTCGAACCGCTCGAAACGAGGGAGACATCATGGCTGAGAACACCGATGTGGTTGTGATCGGCGGCGGATACGCCGGCGTCATGGCGGCCAATCGCCTGACGCAGTGCGGCGACGTGACCGTGACGCTGATCAACCCGCGCCCGACCTTCGTCCACCGGGTCCGCCTGCACCAACTGGTGGGCGGGTCCGACGGCGCGGTCGTCGACTACCAGGAGGTCCTGGCGGAGGGCGTCCGGCTGGTGGTCGACAGCGTGACACGGATCGACGCGGCCGGGCGTAGCGTGACGCTGGCGGCCGGTGGTGCGGTCGGCTACGACTACCTGGTCTACGCGGTGGGCAGTGGCAGCGCCGACCCGCGGGTGCCCGGAGCGGCCGAGTTCGCCTACCCGATCGCCAGCCTGGAGGAGGTGCAGCGGCTGCTGCCGGTCCTTGATGCCGCGCCCGCATCGGCCGCGGTGACGGTGGTCGGAGCCGGTCCGACCGGTATCGAGACCGCCGCCGAGCTGGCGGAGCAGGGCCGCAGCGTGAACCTGGTCTGCGGTGGGGTGCTCGGGCCGTACTTGCACCGGCGGGGGCGGCGTTCGGTGGCCGGGCGGCTGGCCAAGCTCGGTGTGACCGTGCTCGACGGCCCCGACACGAAGGTGACGGCGGTGACGCGTGATGCGGTGCGGCTCGGCGGCGGCCGCGAGCTGCCGAGCCAGGTGACCATCTGGACCGCCGGCTTCGGCGTGCCGGACCTGGCCGGCCGCAGCGGGCTGAGCACCGACGCCCTGGGCCGCCTGCTCACGGACGAGACGTTGACGAGCGTGGATGACGAGCGCATCGTCGCGGCCGGGGACTCGGCGGCGCCGTCGGGCCTGCCGCTGCGGATGAGCTGCCAGGCTGCGATGCCGCTGGGTGCGCGTGCCGCCGACACGGTGCTCAGCCGGTTGGCGGGGGAGCAGCCCGCGACCCTCAACCAGTCGTTCGGAGCGCAGTGCATCAGCCTGGGCCGGGGCACCGGCATCTTCCAGTTCGGCAACAGGTCCGACGTCGCGGTGTGGTTCCACATCGACGGTCGCCTCGGCGCGAAGATGAAGGAGGCCGTGTGCAAGGGCATCGTGAAGCACCTGGCCGATGAGGCGCACAAGCCCGGTGGGTACAGCCTGCACCGCATGAAGGGAGGCGCCGGGCGCCAGGAGGCGCTGGAGGCCATGCGCGCCGAGGCGCCGGTCGTCGTCGAACGGGCTTCCTAGGTCCGGGCCGGCCGAGGGGGAGATGATCAAGACATGAGTGATGATCACGCCGTTGACCGGGCGACCGAGACATTCGTCGCCCACCGCAATCTGCTCTTCACCGTCGCGTACGAGATGCTCGGCTCGGCGGCCGATGCCGAGGACGTCCTGCAGGAGACCTGGCTGCGGTGGGTCGAGGTCGACCTGGAGCAGGTGCGCGACCAGCGCGCGTACCTGGTCCGGATCACGACCCGGCAGGCGCTCAACCGGCTGCGCACGATGTCGCGGCGCAAGGAGTCGTACGTGGGCCCGTGGCTGCCGGAGCCGCTACTGACCGCGCCGGACGTGGCCCATGACGTCGAGCTCGCCGAGAGTGTGTCGATGGCGGTGATGCTCGTCCTGGAGACGTTGTCGCCGACCGAGCGGGCCGTTTTCGTGCTGCGCGAGGTCTTCGACGTCGGCTACGACGAGATCGCGGCGGCGGTCGACAAGACCCCGGCGGCTGTCCGCCAGATCGCGCACCGGGCCCGCCGGCACGTGGATGCCCGGCGCCCGCGCGAGGTGGTTTCCCAGAGCGAGACGCGGGCGGCTCTGGAGTCGTTCTTGCGGGCGCTGGAGGGCGGGGACCTGCAGGGCCTGCTCGACGTACTCGCGCCTGAGGTCGTCTATATGGGCGACGGTGGCGGTGTGAAGCACGCTGCGCTGCGGCCGATCGTCGGCGCCGACAAGGTGGCCCGCGTCTTGGTCGGCGGCCTCGGCAAGAACACGATCCCGATCGCCTTCGGCCCCACCGTGGTCAACGGCAGCCCGGCGCTGGTCGTCCACCTCGACGGTGAGCTGGACGGCATCGTGGCGGCCCGCGTAGAGGCTGGCCGCATCACCGGCCTCTACTTCGTCCGCAACCCTGAGAAACTGTCCCGCATCGCATCCGAGACCCCGCTCACCCTGCGATGAACTCCCGGTGGCGGATCAGCCACTTGGGGATCAGGCGCAGCACTGAACCCCGTACGGTTCACCTCGCGTGTCACAACATCGCCTGTCAGAACACGCAAAGTTCGCCTTGCTGTATGGCTTTGCGCTCCACGTCCTACATAACTACCGGGCCCCGAAGGGCGATGCCCTCGGCCTCATTCTCACAAATGGAGGCTTGGAGCAGTGAGCGGGCAGCGGCTCGCCAGCACTCACGATGTGCTCGGCTGAAAGGGGAGGCACATGTTCACTGCCTACGCGATCGTCACCGGCATCACGATCGCGGCCAACGCTGGGATTGCCGTTGCGGACCTTTCGGTCGCCGCCGGTGGCCTCGGCCTCGTGGAGGCGGCGGTCCTCGCGGAGCCGGCTGGTGGTGATGCCGAGTAGTCGTTGATCCAGACGTGGCTGACCGGCTCCACGCCGCAGCCCGTGGTCTGGGAGACGAACAGGTGGGGGGTTTGCGGTGCGGGGCCATCGGCGGTTTCGGTAGCCCAGGTAGGCAGCCAGGCGGGTACGTACCGGGTCGGCGAGCAGGACAGTCCGGTTCGGCAGGAGCAGTCGCCCGTCGCGCAGATCCGTGGTCTTCAGCATGCGCAGTTGCCCGGTGGTGAGCGCGTGGAAGATGGCCAATGCCGCCAGGGCCGCCCGCGGTACTTCCTGGTCGTGTAGGGCTTTGCGGAGGTCGTCGACCGCGACCGGCAGGGGAGTGGTGGATCGGCACGAACCACGAGGTCATCTCCGACACCACCGTCGTCAATATGCTCAAGCGCCGTGGCGGCGAACTCGCAGAACACTATCCCGCCTTCCACGCCGCCGACTTCACCCCACATGACTTCCGTCGACTCCTCGCCACTGACCTGGCGAACCACGGGCTCCCGATCCACATCGGCGCTGCTCTACTCGGCCACTTGAATCTGCAAACAACTCGTGGCTACGTCGCCGTGTTCAACGAAGACGTCGTTCGCCACTATCAGGGCTTTCTCGACCGCCGCCGCCAGGCCCGCTCCGCAGACGAATACCAGCGGTCGACGTGGCCTTCGCGGAGAGGGCCGCCTGTCAGGTTCAGCACTCGGATGGCTGAGTTCGTCAGCGGTATCGCGTCAGCGTGTCTGGCCAGGGCGAGGTGTCCGTCGAGCGGGCCCTTCCGCTGTCTGGGGCCGTGTACGGCGTCAGGCGGCGACGGCCGCCCGGCCTGCGATGAACGTACGAGCGGTCTCCGCCACCCGGCCGCCGAGGTGCTGCGCGGTCGCGATGTCGGCCTTGTGCACGCCCTCCGGCCCCTCGTCGGAGTTCGTCTGGGCAGCGGCGCCGAAGAAGAAGCCGAGGCGGTTGAGGTCGTGCTCGGAGCCCTCCCTGGAGTTCCATCCGGGCTTCAGTCCGAGGTTCACCCAGTGCATGCCGTGCTGAGCGGCGAGCGTCGCGAAGTACTGCAGGGTGTGCAGCTTGTCGCCGCTCTTGGAGGCGGAGTTGGAGAAGCCGGCCGCCAGCTTGTTCTTCCAGGCGTCGGTGAACCAGCGCTTGGAGGAGTCCTCGGCGAACTGGTGGAAGGCGCCGGAGGCGGTCCCCATGTAGGTGGGTGACCCGAAGACGATGGCGTCGGAGCCGTCGAGCAGCTCCCACTGGGCCTCGTCGATCTCGTCGACCTTGATCAGGTGGACGGTGGCACCGGCGGCGGCCGCTCCGTCGCGGACGGCCTCGGCGATGACGGCGGTGTGGCCGTAGCCGGAGTGGTAGGCGATCGAGACAACAGGGGTGGTCACGGTAGGGGCTCCTCGAAAGCAATGTGCTCGTCGTTGGGGCCCTAAGAGAAACACTAACTTTTATAAAGCGCAACCCCTTGGTTAGCGCTGTGGGTGAGTATGGTTGCTGTATGAAGACGAGCGAGACCAGCACCCAGGAAGAGAGCAGCGGAGCCTGTCCGGCCGATGACCTCGCCTTTGACGTGTTTTCCCGCAACTGCCCGTCGCGCGGCACGCTGGAGCACGTCACCGGCCGTTGGGGCAGCCTCACGATTGGAGCACTGCACGAAGGCGCGTTCCGCTTCAACGAGCTGCGCCGCCGGGTCGACGGCGTGAGCGAGAAGATGCTGTCCCAGACCCTGCATGCCCTGGAGTGCGACGGTCTCGTACAACGGGAGGCGCAGCCGACGAACCCACCGCGGGTCGACTATGAGCTCACCCCACTGGGGTACGAGGTCGCCGAGCGGCTACTGGGCCTCATCCGTTTCCTGGAGGGCCGGATGCCCGAGGTGCTGGCGGCGCGGGAGCGTTGCGACGAGATGCGCGACGCCTCGGCAGCCGCTGACAGCGGGGGTAGCTGGAATGATTCGTCCAGGCGCATCGGGGTGGCGCAGCGGCGGCAGGGCTCGTCCTCCCAGCCGTAGGCGTCCAACGAGCGGTCGAATAGCCTTGTTCGCCGTTCACGTTCATATGCAGGCTGTCGAAGCTGGCGCCGCCGACAGCCAGGCCACGTTCATCACGTCCCGTACGTGACCGAGCAGTTCGACCGAGCGGGGCGGGGGATG
>NZ_JBIRYJ010000022.1:57565-82083 GCF_044389785.1 Streptomyces sp. NPDC019443 | reverse complement strand
CCCGGTGAACGTCTCCACCCACAGCGGTTCAGCCCTCAACACCCCACGCATACACGGGAAATGCCCAGATCACGGCCTTCTGCAACACGCTTTAGGGCCTGTTGCGAAAGTGGATCGTCTGTCAGACCTGCCTGGGATGCTCTGAGCATGGAGATGACAGTGCAGCTGACGATCGACTGCTCCGATCCGCAGAGAATGGTGACTTTCTGGGCCGAGGCCCTGGGCTACGTGCCTGAGCCTCCGCCGGGCGGGCACGCCACGTGGCGTGATTACTGGGCGGCGGTGGGGGTGCCCGAGGCAGAGTTGCCGGCCGGTGCCGGGGATATTCCGGAGTCGATCATCGATCCCGCGGGACGTGGACCGAGGGTGTGGTTCCAGCAGGTTCCGGAGCCGAAGGTCGCCAAGAACCGGTGGCACTTCGACCTGAAGGTCGGTGGGGGCCGTGACGTCCCACTGGACGTCCGCACACAGCGGGTCAAGGCTACGGTGGAACGGCTGGTTAAAGCTGGTGCCACCGTGCTGCGGATTAAGGATGAGCCGGACATGGGGCTTTACGCCGCCGCCATGCAGGACCCCGAGGGCAACGAATTCGACGTCGTCTGAGGGCCGTTGCGATGGTGATGGTCACAGCCACTCGTTCACGGCTGCGACCAGCACAGTCGCCTCGTAGCGGACGGAGAGCTTGTCGTACCTCGTGGCCACTGCCCTGTGCCTTTTAAGTCGGTTGATGCCGCACTCGACCGCATGCCGAGCCTTGTAGTCCTCGGCGTCGAATCTGGGCGGCCGGCCGCCGCGAGAGCCCAGCTTCTTGCGGTTACGTGCCTGGTCGGCCTTGTCCGGGATGGTGCAACGGATGCCGCGTCGGCGCAGGTAGGCACGGTTTCTGCGGGAGGGGCACGCCTTGTCAGCCCTCACGCGATCAGGCCGGGCACGTGGTCGGCCCGACCCGATGCGGGGCACGCGGACCTTCTCCAGCACGGGTTCGAACTGCGGCGAGTCCCCGCGCTGTCCAGCGCTGATCACGATGGACATGGGCTTCTGTCCCTGCTCAACGGCCAGGTGCAGCTTGGTGGTGAACCCGCCGCGCGAACGTCCCAGCCCGTGATCAGAGGGCTCGGTGAATGCGCCGCCGGGTGGTTCTTTCTGCAGGTCATCCCGTTTACGGGCCCCGGCCGCATGCTGATGAGCGCGGCACACCGTGGAGTCAACACTCAAATCCCACGTGATCGCACCCTCCGCATCAACCAGGGACTGCAGCCCCGTGAGGACCCGGTGCCAGGTGCCGTCCCGCTGCCATCGACGGAGCAGGTCGTAGATCCGGCCCCACGGGCTTGTTCCACACCGAGCAGTCCTCGACCGCTTCCGCCTGCGGATACCGGTACCGCAACGCCTGTCGACGGCCGCGTGGGTGCGTTCGACTGTTCGGGCAAGGTCCTCGCCGTCGAAGAACTCCCAGGGCTTGTTGTAGTTCGGACCGAGGGCGTAGGCGATGCCCCAGTAGGCCATCGCGCAGTCCGGATCCGCCGCGGCGGCGGCTTCGAAGCAGGAGACGGCCTCCTCGTGGTGGAAGCCGTACGACCAGAGCAGCCCGCGGTCGAACCACATCTGGGCGGACGGGGAGGACGTCGTCACGGGGCGGGTGTGGGTGCCGAGGTCGTAGTAGTCCATCCGTCTCTCCTGAAGGTACGGTCCGGTCAGCCAGGTGGCGCGTAGGAGCCGTTCGGCCCGGCCGGACATGTGGACGCGCCGCGACCGGCACGCACTGTCCCAACGTGGTGAGGGTCTCCGGGGACACCTGTGGCCGAGGGTAGAACCGATCTCGCCCGGCCGGGAAACGGACGCGTGCGTGCGGGTTCCGCGGGTATGTGCCGCGGTCGGTCCGGCGTCAGCCCGCCTGCTCAGGTAGGTGGCACCCAGGGTGGCGATCCCCGTCAGTCGATGCCCGCCCGCGCGCCCCGGCCACGGGGTAGGGGGACGAAAGTGCTGCTGTTCTCGTCGATCGCCGGCCGGCGGTCCAGGGGCGGTCCGGCCCGCTGAGGGCAGTCGGTGCGTTCGCAGAGACGGCAGCCCATGCCGATGGCATGACGGAGGAAGCGTTGTCGAGGTCCCTGTACGTACCGCCGCCGCTGCTTCACCGCATGGTGGAGGCGGGGCTTCTCGGCCGTAAGAGCGGTCGCGGGTTCCACACCTGCGACCGGGGCTGAGGCGCCCGGGTCGTCGCGTGCCGAGGACCCTGCGGCTGCTGTGGAGAGGGGCGCGGAACCAGACTGGTGATCTGTTCCGTGCCCCTCACGCGTTCGGTCGATCGGCCGAAGTTGCTGGCCGCCTCGTACTTCGGGCGGCTCCGCGACGCGCTGACCGTCCTGGCCAAGGCTCCGGCCGAGGGCCTCGCCCTCGCTTCACCGAATCGGGCAGCGCCGACCTCGCTGGCCCGCGGGCTGCCCGGCAAGCGCTTGGTCGAGGGTGTCGTCAACGGGCCCAACATCTGGATCAACGACTACGAACAGTCCCTCGCCACCCTCGGCACGCTCCTCGGCCTCGCCGACGCGTGGACGTATCCGCGCCCTGCTCGTTCCTGCACGTTCCGCTGGACGCCACCGTCGAACGCGACATGGCCCCGCAGATCGCCCGCCGGCTCGCTTTCGCACGGCAGAAGACGCAGGAGATCGCGGTCCTTGCGCGCGGTCTTGCCCAGGCACCGACACCACTGCTGCGGAGCTCGCCGCGAACCGTGCCGAGCCGGCCTCCCGGGCAGGATCCGCGCTGACCAGTGATCCCGCTGTGCCGGCCCGCACCCGGCGCGGCAGCCGCGGCGGGCGCCCCCCGGCATCGGTTGTGAGGGGGCTACGGCGCGGACACCCGTCAACTAGCGATCAAATCCACCAACTAAGAAGCTCCGGGAGCGGCGGGCGGTGATCCCGGCAACAAGGGAGTCATATCCCGGGCATCCGGGACTGGCCACGACAGCATTGCGGCGAGTCGGCCTCACCTGACAGGGCGTACCGCGGGGCGCGAGGGGGTCCAGTGGAGCTCTTCGGCGTGCGGGTCGCAGGCCCAGGCTCTGATCGTCCCGGCCGTGACGAGCTGATCGAGCAGTGGGCCCAGGTCTGCGGGTGTGGTGCCGCATGCGCGGCTGAGAAGCTGTCTGAACCTCTTTCCGCAAGTGGCAGGGCTATGGCATGGGGTGTGGAGTCTGCTTGCCGTTCGGTTCAGCGTCGATGGTCGCCGTTCCGAACGGCGATGGCAGTGCGCTGATCTTCAGTCGGCTGCGAGGGTGACCGGCGGCGCCTCGGTCTGGCGGCGAGGCTGGGCATGCGGCGGGGCACCCGGGTCCGCCGCTCCCACAGCATCCCGGGTGCCACAGCGGCGGCGGCACGGTTGCAGTGCCGTCCGGCGGGTGGCGATCTGCGCGGCCGCCCGGCGCCCCGAGCGGCGCACACCTGCGCAGGCCCGAACCGGCGAGGACCGGGCGAGGATCAAGAGCCGACCGGTTTGGCCGAGTCCGGCGTTTCGACGATCACGGGTGCCCCGGTGAACGCGTCAAGGAGGATGCGGTCGCCAAGCGGGCGGTCCAGTTTCACCTTGACCTCCTTGATGTTCAGGATGCTCGGGCAGGCGCCCTCGGCCCTGTTCAGGATCGAGGCGGACAGCACCACGTTGTCCCCGGTCTGGAGGGCCTTGACGGCCGGGCCGTCGTCGCAGGAGCCGTGTCCGGCCGACACCGTGATACTCCGGCCGTCCTTGGCCACCGACCTGAGGCCCTGGAGTGGCATCAGGTCATCGGTCTGGGCCTGGGACTCCAGCGGCTTGACCGGTGACTTCACCCGCATCGAATCGCTCAACGCGACGTGCTTGAGCGGGGTGTTGTACCCCTTCAAGGTGAAGAACCACGCCGGGACGCAAGCGGGTCCCCGGCTGGTGGTCATCGTGATTTCACCCAGCTTCGCCCCGGTCACGATCAGCGGGTTCTTGTCGTCGTCCCCGTCCGCGCCCCCGGGCCCGTCGCCGTCCAGCTGCTCGAACACCTTCTGCGCCGAGTTGAGGGGGGCGGTTTGCGAACCGCCGCCCTCCCACCGGATCGTGCCCTTCCCCGCCTTGCCGGGCAGTGAGCCCTCCAGGTCGAAGTTCCGGTTCCCGTACGCCACCTTGTCCTCCCCGTTTTGGAAGGTGTGCTGGGGCTCTTGGATCCACAAGTCCAGGGAGAAGAATCCTTCCCTCCACTGCCGGGCGGCCTGCGATCCCTTCCAGGCGTCGGAGACCTGCTGGGCGCGGCCGCCGTCGGGCGCGGCCACTCGAACGCTCGGACCGGGGTCCACGTCGGCGGCCACGGTCTGTTCGCCGCATCCGGCCACTCCGGCCGCAGCCAGAAGCAGGCAGAGCGCACCCAATCCTCGAACTGTTCGCATATCTCCCCCAGTCGTCGTATCTCACCCGGCGCGGATCGGACGTGCGCCCGGCGCACAGGGTTCCGTCCGCGGCGCATTCCAGCTCGGGGTCGCCCCGCGGGTGCGCGTGGACGACGGTGATCTCGAACTCGACGCACTGGAATCCTGAGCAGCCTTCAGAAGCCGTCGAACGCGCCGAGCTGCCCTGGCGGCATCTGGAATTCTCGGTCCGGCTTCGAGCGACTGGGCGTCAGCATGGGCGTCCTCTGGCTGGTCCCGCCCGACGACGACCACGCCATGACCGCCTGGAAGGCCGGCGGGGCGCGGGGGTAGGCGTCCTGCCGGGTGGCGCCACACCGCGCGGTACGGCGCTACCGAGCGGTCGGACCGGAACGGCGCAAGTTCGCATGTGCACGCGAAGTCGGGGGCGGCGGGAGTTCGGGAGCTCGGCCAGCGCTGTTGACGGTGCGGCAAGCGGGATCACTACCGCCCTTCATGACCCGTGGCCTGCGAAAAGAGGATGTGACAGCTTCTCAGGTGCGCGGGCAGATCGATGCGTATCTGCGCGTCGCCGTCTCGGTGAACTGCTTGGGCACAAAGAGGTAGCGGCGCGGATCGGTCTGCTCCGGGATGCCGAGAGGTCCGGCAAGCGCCTGATGCAGCGGCACCACCCACTCGCGCATCAGCTCCCGCCGCTCGCGCCCGAGGATCCCGTACCCGAGGCCGGCCGCCGCGGCGGCGGCCGCGGGGCCCGCACCGCCGTACTCGAGGGCCGTGACCGTCGCGTCGGGGGATTCCCATTTACTGGAAACTCGTCAAGCCATGACCGTGTACGACTGGACGATGGGAGCCGTGTAAGCCGAGAGGTTCACGCACGGTTCTGAGAGAGCCGGGGAGTGAAATCCTTACTCACCCAAGCCCTTGAGCGGACCGCGCCGGTGCTGCCGCCGGTCCCGGGCCCGCCGGAGCGGCGCAGCTTCGACTACATCCGGCACGGCACCGTGGACCTGTTCGCCGCGCTGAACACCGCTACTGGCAAGGTGATCGGGAAAGTCCGGCCAGCACCGCGCGGTCGACTTCCGTGACCTCCTGGGCGAGATCGACCGCCAGACCCAGCCCGGCCTGGCCTGTCGGTCCACGTGATCTGCGACAACCTCTCCGCCCACAAGGCACCGGTGGTGCATCGCTGGTTGCTGGAACATCCCCGCTTCGAGCTGCACTTCCACCCCCCGACGCACTCGTCCTGGATCAACCAGGTCGTGCGACACGAAAGCCGCTTGAGAAGAGCGGGAATCACCAAGGAGGTTCGACACATGTCGAAGGTGTAGGACCCGTGCCAGTGCGCAGGGCTCGTTCCCGCCCCAGCGTGCGTCGCGAGTAATCGCGGGGTGCGAAGCCTGGGGAATTGCCCAAGGATCCTCGTTCCATCCGGGGGTTACAGGCTGGGAAATGCCGGACGGGTGAATGCGAATGAACCCTTGACGATGCCTCGTCATGATCACTCTCGCCGATGGGTTGTTTCAGCGGGAGATAGGGACTGGCCGTTGGAAAGCGGCAGGCGCCGACCGGAGAAACTTGACCGGTCGGGAGTGCACCGCCGTCCCCGGGGTGCAGAGGGCACCCTCCCCGGCAGTATCTCTCTCATGCGGAACGTGACAACCCCGATGGAGTCCAGGCAATGCAATTCTGGCCTGGTAAGCCAACCGCAAGGAAGGCCCAACTCTCCAGCGGGCGCAGGAAGACTCAGCAAGCGAATGCCGGTCGCCGAAAGGCAGCAGGAAACCGGGAACCATGCGCCGACACCTCCGTCGGCGGTCCCCGCATAACTGGCCGGATAGGGGCTGATGCCCCGGCCTGAAAGGGTGCTGACGTGGGTCTGGTGAGCCTGTGAAGACACGATGACCGAAGACACCGGAACCGAAGGGCAAGTTGGACACCATGACGACACACGCGGCCGAGGCAGCGCAAGCCGCTGCGACCGGCGCCGGCATGGCGAACGGACCGGAGGACGAGATCACCGACTGGCCGTCGATCGACTGGCGGGAAGTCGAGGACGACGTACGGCGTCTGCGGCAGCGCATCTTCACGGCATCGCAGGCAGGAGACCAGGCCAAGGTCAGGAATCTGCAGAAGTTGATGCTCCGCTCCCGTGCCAACGCACTCGCGAGTGTGCGGCGGGTCACGGAGGTCAACGCTGGCCGCAAGACGGCGGGCATCGACGGGAAAGTCGTTCTGCTGCCCCAGGGAAAGGCCGAGTTGGCCGACTGGGTCCAGCATGGCGCGGCCCCGTGGAAGCCCAAGCCCGTCAAGCGGGTGTATATAGCCAAGGCGAATGGAAAACAGCGCCCACTTGGAATTCCTGTGATCGCCGACAGGTGCCTTCAGGCTCTGACGCTGAATGCATTGGAGCCCGAGTGGGAGGCACAGCTGGGACCGAAGGTCTACGGTTTTCGCCCCGGTCGTGGCTGCCATGACGCGATCGTCGCCATCCACACGACGGCGAGCGGCAAGAACGCCAAACGCCTGTGGGTGCTCGACGCCGACTTGAAAGCGGAATTCGACCGAATCGACCACGATCACCTGCTCGCGTCATTGGGTTCGTTTCCCGGGAGGGGAATGATCACCGGATGGCTGAAGGCGGGTGTGGTCGAGAAAGTTTGGTTCACCCCCACGGAGGAGGGAACTCCCCAGGGCGGGGTGATCAGTCCCGCGTTGTTGAACATAGCCTTGCACGGCATGGGAAAGGCCGCGGAAGTCCGCTACCAGACTCTCGGCAGTGATGCCGCGATTCTGGCGCGTGATTCTCCGGTTCTGGTTGTCTACGCCGATGACCTTCTCGCCCTGTGTCATTCTCGGGAACAGGCCGAGCAGGTCAAGGCGCGGCTGGCCGCGTGGCTCGGGCCCCGGGGACTGGCCTTCAACGAGGAAAAGACCCGCGTGGTCCACCTCGATGAGGGCTGCGACTTCTTGGGGTTCAACATCCGACGCTATCGCGGCAAGTTGCTGACCAAGCCGAGTACCGCGGCCCTGCGGCGGATCCGGGAACGGCTCGCCACCGAGATGTTGGCCCTGCGAGGGGCCAACGCCGACGCGGTGATCGCCAAGCTCAACCCGATCATCAAGGGCTGGGCTGCCTACTACCGGATCGGGGTGTCCAAGCGGGCGTTCAACTCGCTGGATGCCTACGTGTGGAGACTGGTCTACAAGTGGGCCAAGTTCTCCCACCCGAACAAGTCGAAGCGCTGAGTGACTGCCCGGTACTTCGGCATGTTCAACCCGTTCAGGCAGGACACGTGGGTGTTCGGGGACCGCGTCAGCGGTTTCTACCTCTACAAGTTCGCCTGGACGCCGATCGTCCGGCACCGGATGGTACCGGGGAGGGCGTCAACCGACGATCCCGCCCTGGCCGACTTCTGGGCCAGGCGGCGTCGCCGCGGCAAACCCCCACTGGGCAAAGGCACCTTGCATCTGCTGCAGAAGCAGGACGGCCGATGCACACTCTGCCGGGGGCTGCTGCTGCACGCCGACCACGAGCCGCAAAGCCCCGACCAGTGGGAGCAGTGGCTCAAGGTCACCCGCACCGCGATCCGCAAACACGCGATCATCGCCGACGCGGGCAACGGCAAGCCGGACAAATCTGCCGCCTCACGCCTGACCCACACCCACTGCCACCGTCGGCTGACCACCGACACCGGCCAGCGGCCAGCACTTCTGTCCGCCCGCGAGCCCATGAGGCTTGCTTGAGCCGGTTGCCCGGAAACGGGCACGGCCGGTTCTGAGGGGGGACCGCTGCAGCAATGCAGCGGTCCTACCCGACGAACGCTGGTTCGCCGAGCTGGAACGGCGCTGTCTGGAACGCGGCTTCTTCTGCTCACTCGACGAACTCAAGACCGCGCTCGAGGACTGGATCAAGACCTGGAACGACACCGCCCGGCCATTCACATGGACCAAGACAGCCGACCACATCATCAACCGCATCTGCCGCTACTGCGACAGGATCTCCGGACCAGGACACTAGGCGGGCGGCAGCAGGCGGTGCAGGCCCGGCTCGATGTCCGGGGCGTTGATCGACCCGTAGCCGAAGACGAAGCCCGGGCGTGCGGAGCAATTTCTGGCGACCTCCGCCAGGGTGTAGACCGCCACGCCCGACGCCCTGGCCCGGCCGGCTCGGTCCGCGAGGGTGGCGGGGTCGGCGAGGTCGCCTCGGGTGAATGCGGTCACGTGCAGGCCCGCGGAGGACGGCACCGGCTCGGCCAGGTCCGCGAATTGGCTGTTGAGCGCCCGGGTGAGGATCTCGTGCCGGGCCGCGTACCTGTGCCGCATCCGGCGGATGTGCCGGGCGAGCAGCCCGTCGTCGACGAAGCGGGCGAGCGCCGCCTGCGTCGGGACCGACGTATGCCAGTCGGCGGTGTACTTGGCGGCGCGGAGCGCCGTGCGCAGCGGGGCGGGCGCCACCAGGAAACCGACGCGCAGAGAGGGCGACATCACCTTGGAGAACGACCCCACGTAGATGACGTGTCCAGCCTGGTCGAGGCTCTGCAGCGTCTCGACCGGCCGCCCGCCGAACCGGAATTCGCTGTCGTAGTCGTCCTCGATCACCGCCGCACCGTGCCGCCGCGCCCACCGCAGCAGCGCCGTTCTGCGCCGCAGGGACATCGGCATGCCGAGCGGGAACTGGTGGGCGGGAGTGACGTACACGGCGCGGGTGTCCGGCGGGATGGCGTCCACCACCAGGCCCTCGGCGTCCACCGGTATGCCTGTGACCTCAGCGCCCTGTGACCGGAACAGCAGCCGGGCCGGCGGGTAGCCGGGGTCTTCAACGGCCACCCGGTCGCCCGGTTCGAGCAGCACCCGCCCGATGAGGTCCAGGGCCTGCTGCGTGCCGGTGGTCACCAGCACATCGTCCGGGCCGGTCCGGACGGCGCGGGAGACTCCGATATGCCGGGCCAGCGCGGCCCGCAGCCCGGCGTGACCGGCCGGATCGCCGTATCCGGCCGCCCCGGCCGCCGAGAGGCGCAGTTCCCGGGCGACCAGGGAACGCCAAGCGTCGTACGGGAAGAGCCGGGCATCCGGCAAGCCCACCCGGAAGTCGTGGGCCGCCGTGGTCGGTCCGGAGGTCTCCGGGCCCGCCCACGGGGACAGGCCCGCCCATACGGCGCGCGGGCGCAGTCCGGAGTCGGTGGTACCGGTGGTTGTCGCGGCGTCGCGGAAGGGCAGACCTGTCGCCTGCACGTAGGTCCCGGAGCCGACCCGACTGTCCGCGTAGCCTTCGGCGACCAACCGTTCGTAGGCGACGCCGACGGTGTTGCGGGCCACCGCGAGGCGGTGGGCCAGCTGCCGGGTCGGGGGCAGCGGATCGCCGGGGCGCAGCAGCCCGTCGTGGATCGCGGTGCGCAGCTGGCGGTAGATCTGGCCGGACAGGTCGCGGTGCCCGTCGAGCGTGACGTGAACATCCATCGTGGCTCTCGGCTGCTCTTGGCTTGCGGCTTGCCTATTGGCTCAATCATTTGGCAGGTTATTGGCTCTGGAGCTGAGCCTCTGAGTGATCTTACGCTCCGGCCATGGACATACGACGACTGGACCGCCAAGTGCTGCTGCTCACTGGGGAAGTGGTCTCCCGGGTGAAGGCCGATCACTTGAGGCTGGCGACGCCGTGCGCGGACTGGACCGTGTACGGCCTGCTCCGCCATCTGGTCAGTCAGAACGAGGGGTTCGCTGCGTCCGCCCGCGGCGTGGGCGAGTCGTGGGCGGTATGGCGCGACGGTGACCTCGGCGACGATCCGGTCGGAGCGTACGAGGCGTCGGCGGACGAGGTGGCCGCCGCGTTCGCGAAAGACGACGTGCTGGAGCGGCGGTTCCCGCTGCCGGAGGTGGGCGAGGGCTTCGGTGTCCCCGGGCGGATCGCGATCGGCTTCCATCTGCTCGACTACGTGGTGCACGCCTGGGACGTCGCGGTGGCGATCGGCGCCCCCTGGGAGCCCGCCGCCGAACTCACCACCTCCGCGCTGCGCGTCGCCGCCCAGGTCCCGGACGAGGGCCGTGGCGCCGGTGCCGCGTTCCGCCGGCGGATCGCCGTCCCCAACGACGCGTCGCCGGACCACCGGCTGCTCGCACTGCTCGGCCGCGATCCGTCCTGGACGCCGGGGCCATGCTGAGCAGCCGTGTCTGATGCCTCCATGACAAGATTGGGTCATTCGGCCGTGGGGCACGGCAGAGCTGGTCGTAGCTCTGAGGGCGGCTGGACCGTCGAATGCGACCCCCACCACCGTCGGCACGTCCCCTGCGGCCGCTACGCGAGTTGCCCGAAGCGCCATCGGTCCCTGCGCTCACCACTGGCGCAACGGCCTTCCCTACCCACCCCGCTTGGTATTTCGTACAAGCAACGCCTCGACACGCACGCATATGTTCAGGCCTGCAAGGCCGCTAGTCATAGCGTGCAGCCGATTCCCATACCCGAAGGAGCAACAGATGGCGATCAAAGGCGTCTCCCCCTACCTGCGGTACGACGACGCGGACGCCTCGCTGGACTGGATGGAGCGGGTCTTGGGCTTCACCGGCGCGGTCCGCTGGCGCGACGACTCTGGGCGGACATTCGAAGCCGACATCTATGCCGGACCGACGAAGATCGGAGTCAGCGGTGGCGGCACGAGCGACGACGGGAAGAACGCCATCCTCATCGTGCACGTGGACGACGTCGACGCACACTTTGAGCAGGTCCGTGCCGCAGCCGACACCGAGGTGGAGCCCCCGACGGACCAGCCCTATGGGCCCCGGACCTTTACCATCACCGATCCCTGGGGATACCAGTGGAACTTCTGGCAGGGCGAGGCCACGCCACCCGAGTGATCAGTACGATCGACCTGCCGTGGGAGGCCCTGGCCGGTCCCACGTTCACCAATCCCACGACGCGCCCCATGCGGGCGGGTTGGCCCCACCGTCGCGCAACGGTCGCTCGCGTACGACTCGATGCGCTCGGTGCCAACGGCGTTCGGCCGAGGCGCCCGGTTCAGAGACGTCGCGGCCACCGCCGAAGAGTTCCGGCAGGAACCGGAACTCGCCGTCCTACGCCAAAGGCTTCGCCCTGGTGCTGACCGCTGACGAGATCATGAACCAGGTGCCTGTGCCGCCTCCAGCGCCAGATGATGAGACCAGGCGAACGTGACCTTATGCGGCACTACGTCCCCCGCTCGCCGCCCAACGACGGAGGTCGGACAGCGAGAGCATCTTGCCGTAGCACCAGGTCACGTCTGATGGCGACTGATCGGCTGCGTGCGATGCAATGATGCGTCACCTGTGAGCTGGGCAGCTGAGGCGGCGGTGCCCAGGTGACCGTGGCTGCCACTATGGCGGCATGACCATCGACCTGCTCCCTGCGATGGGCGTACAGCTGCCTGGCCCACTGCCCGACCTGGTCTTCGGCATGTCCGAGCAGTACGTCCGTCGCGTCCTGGCGCCGCATGCAGCGCTGTCGGATGCTTTCGTCTGCGGGACCGATTGGGCGGTTGGTTTCGACTTGCCCGGACGTTCGATCACCCTGTCGGCCTCCGACGGAGGCGGCCTTTCGATCATTTCGCTGTCGCGGCGGCCGGTCGACGAGCGAGTGGCATGCCCGGTTGCGTTCCAGGGCGTCGACGTCTTCGGGTGGCCGGCAGCCGAGATCATCGAGGCGCTTCACGAGCAAGGCGAGACGGTACAGGAGCGTCACTCCGGCACCGTGTGGATCGGCAACCTGCACCTCTCTTCTGCTCCCGGCCCCCGAACGACGGCTTCCACGAGGAAGAAGCCGCGCTCAGCGCCGCCGTACGTGTTCGAGGTTGCTTGCCTATACGAGCCGGGCATGCTGTCACGAGACCGCCGACGGTAAGGGCACCTAAGAACGACTCCCTGGCCTGTTGCCGAGCTGGCTGGACCTGCGCGACTCCTTGGTCCTGGCGGGCTGATACTGGTGGCGTGGACAACGCGCCGCGAGTGGACATCCGGGGGCCGTTCGCCGGCTCAGCGCCGCCGCGCTGGCGCGGCCTCGGGCTCCAGGTCGAGGACCACGGGGCACGGCGCGGGCAGCACGACCACCGGCAGCAACTCCGGCGCGGCGACCGGCTCCACGGCCCTGGCCTCGGCTCCGGCGTGGGCCTTCGCGGCGGCACAGCGCGTAGCACGCTCAGCCTCCAGCTGCTCCCAGCGCCGAGCCTTCGCCCGCCCCTCGGAGATGACCGCCTCGTGCAGCCGCCGCTCCACAACCGTCAGGGGCTCGGCCTCGGAGGCGTCCGCGCCAGTGTCTCCCAGGTGCCCACGAATTCAGCGCGAGGTCCGGGCTGCCTGGATTCGGATGCTCGACGGCATTGTGGATCGCGCCGAAGCCCGGGTGGTAGTGGGGGTGCTCCGCGACCGAGTCCTCGGCCGTGAGCCTCCTGGTTCGTTGATCAGAGTGGCCTTGAGCAGGGCAGCGGGAGACCGACTTCGGCCACCTTATGCGGGCAGGGATCGGTGCCATTGCACCACAAGAGTGGACTATCCGAAGGGGATCAACACAAAGGCCCACGAAGGGAACCGCACCCGGACCGCCTGATCCGCTCAGACAGGGTCTGCACCCCTCAGTCAATGAAGGTGATCGACATGTCAAAGGACCACACGCCGCTCGATGTCCCGCCCGTCTTGGAGAACTTCGGGCCAGTTACTGTCCTGCTTCGTGAGGCGTCGGCGGAGACTGCCCAAAAAGTGGCGCCGCCCAGGCGCCCCCGCCTTCCGCTGCCGACACCGCGGAGCCTCAGGCGCCATTGCGCCGCGCGGCAGAATTCCACAAACGTCACTCGCCGAGCGATGGCGGCAGAGCATCGAAGCCTCAGGGCAGGAGGGGAGCTGACATGCCAATCTTCCGGAACCAGTACTCCGCCAAAGTCTGGGTAGCTGGCATGATCTACGACCCCGAAGCGTGTGGTGGCGAAGGCAAGGACTTTCAAACCATGGGCTGGCACAGCCTGGTACCCAACGAGGCGAAGTACCTGCAGGCCGGCTACCGGCAGCACTTCTACTGGTATGCCCAAGCCGACGACGGACGCACATGGCCTGGCCCCTTCGGTCCGGTAAACACCCTGATCGCCGCATTCAGCGGATGCTTGGGCATCGGTATTAACCCCTCCTACAAGGAGGTCGGAAATGCGTGATCACGACATCCATCGCTTCCCCGGTGGTGTCAACATCGTCCTGTGAGGCAGCAGCGGTTCGCTCCGCACGCCGTACGCCGCCTCCCCACCGACGCCCCCACGTCGGGCGGTCGACTGGGAGGTGCTGGCGCAGGAGGGGCAGGGCACGCCGCCGGTCGGTCCGTCCGGGGCATGGAGCCCGCGGTGGGAGGCGGCGGTCGGGGCGGAGACCGCCGATCCGGCCGGGCCGCTCTGGCGGCGGAGGGCTGACTGGCGGGGCTTGGGCCCCGGGAGCTGGCCGCGCGGCGGCCGTTCGTGGTGGTGGACGAGCTGCTGCTCGCCTACGAGGAGGGCAACGAGGTCGAGGTGGCCTGGCGCCTGGTGCGCCGGGAGGCCTCCGAGACTCTGGCCCCGGCGCAGTTGCACCACCACCCACCCTGCGGAGAACGCCGTCACCGCCCCGCCGCCGACGGCGAGCGCTAGCCAGAACCGGCGTTCCTGCCTCCTGCCACCTCCCCACTTGCACGGCCATGGCCCATTCCTACCCAGTCGGCAGCGCGAGGACGCGGCTGTGGCCGGGGGAGCTGTCCTCAGTCCTCCTGTACAGCACGGTGTGGATCACCACCTCCGACGGCCAGGTGCACCCGCTCCGTGCGATCCGCGCGAGCACTTGTGGTTCGGTCCCGGATACGGCGACCGCCGAGCGAAGCCGCGACCAGAGCATCGGGGGCCCGGCGCGATCTCACCGCCCGCTCAACGAGGCGTTGATCCATCAATCGGACAGAAATTCAAAACCAGACGGATCTGCTCACATGCGACGCTAGCGTGGGGCGGTGCACACTCCCGCATCGCTGCTGCTGGCTGCCCGGCCTCGCACCCAAGAGCGCCTCTACGACTTCTACGAGGAGATGCGGACCGCCGACGACTTCTTCTGGGACCGCCGTCTCGACGCCTGGGTCGCGACCAGCCACGCGGTGGTCAGCAGGGCTGCCGGTGACCCGCGACTCTCTTCCGTGCGCTATCCCGACATCGAGGCCGTTTCCGAGGAACTGCGGCCGCTGGCCCGGGTCCTGAGCCGACAGATGGTCTACAGCGATGCCCCGGCCCATTCCCGGCTGCGTGCCCTTATCAGCAGGGCCTTCACGCCCCGAGCGGTAGCGATGCTCCGCGACCGGATCTCCGGGGCTGTCGATCAGATTATCGCGCAGGCGGCGCCGACCGGTCGGATGGAGATTGTCACCGACCTGGCCCGCCCTTTGCCCCTGACCGTCATCTGCGATCTCCTCGATGTGCCGGAAGGGGACCGAGGCGCTCTCGCTTCCTGGTCCGACCCGATTGCTGCGGCCATTGGCAGTTCCCGGCTCGACACCGACCACAACTGCTCCGCCTCGCAGAGCATGGCACGCATGCTCGCCTATCTCCGTGACCTCCTCACCCGCCACGACATCCCGCCCGCACCCCACAGCCTGCGTGCACTGCTGACCGCGAAGGCGCACACCGATCAGGACTTCGACGAACTCCTCGCCAACTGTGCCCTGTTGCTGATCGCGGGCCACGAGACCACCACGCACTTCATCGGCAATGCCGCAGTGGCCCTACTCCGCCACCCGCACGCGGCTGACCAGCTGCGCCGCCAGCCCGACCTGATGCCCGCCGCGGTCGAGGAACTCCTGCGCTACGACAGCCCGGTACAGCTCATGCTGCGCCGCGCACGGCACGACCTAGACCTGGCGGGCCGCACGATCGCCGCCGGGCAGGTGGTGCTCCTGGTATGTGGTGCCGCCAACCGGGATCCGGCTGTTTTCCCCGATCCACACGTGCTGGACTTCCAGCGGCCCGGCGGGCGACACGTCGCGTTCGGCTACGGGCCGCACTTCTGCCTGGGCGCGGCACTGGCCCGGCTGGAAGGCGCGATCGTCCTCAAAGCACTCCTCACCCGCCTTCCCGGCCTGCAGCTCGACGGCACCCCCCTGCAGTGGCAGCGCAGCGTCAACTTCCGCGGCCTCACCCACCTGAACGTCTCCTTCACCCCACCCTCGCCCGATCACGACAGCGTCACTAGGGCGTGTATCGAAAGCGCCGGTCACAGCCACCCGTTGCTCTGAGGCAGGGGTAAACCGCTACTTCAGTGGTGGATGTGGCGAGTACGGTGTGGCTGTGGGCTGGTGATCGCGTGCAGCGGCGGCTTACGGAGTCAGACCCGCGGACACGAAGGAGCGAATGGTGCCAGGCGCTGAACTGCGAGGGGTGACTCTGGACTGTGCCGACCCGCAGACCCTGGCGGGCTTCTACGGTGCACTGACCGGGATGCGCGAGCTCTTCAGTACGGACGAGTTCGTCGCTCTGACGGACCGCTCCGGCTGTGATCTGGGATTCCAGCGGGTTGACGGATACCGGGCTCCGCAGTGGCCGGGTCAGGACGTACCACAACAGTTCCACCTGGATTTCCGCGCTGACGACCTCGATGCGATGGAAGAGCTGGCGCTGGAACTCGGCGCGGCCAAACCGGACCATCAGCCCGGCAACGGACGCTGGCGGGTACTCCTGGATCCGGCTGGCCACCCCTTCTGCCTGACGTCTTCCTGACATCACCAGCGTGACAGGTATCCCCCGTCAGACGCCGTACCGCTCAGGCTTGGGCGAGCGGCTCATCAGCTGCTGGCCCCCTCGGAGAGGGCATGGCGTCGAATGTGCTGGTCACAGCCACTCGTTGATGGCCGCTACCAGGACAGTTGCCTCGTAGCGGACCGCGAGTTTGATGCCCCTATGGATGTCAAGCAGCGGCTCGTGCGGGTGCCACCGTGCTTCTGGGCGGGACGATCGTCTGGTAGATCTCTCGTGCGACGTAGCGTTTGAGACACCCCATGTTGTTTGTGGTCAAGCGGCATGGGGGGTGGGCGTGGGGTGACCAGGCGGTGCCTTCGTCGTAGCGGGTACGGGTTTTGAGACAGCCGTGGAGGATGCCGACGAGGCGGTTGCCGAGTTGTCGGAGGGCTGGGTTGTAGCCGGCCTCGCGGGAGCGTTGTTTGTCGTAGTAGCGGCGGGCGCCTGGTGAGTTGCGCAGGGCGGAGAACGCCTGCGCCTGCAGAGCGTCGGCGGTCGGTTGTTGCGGACGTAGCGGGCCTGGACGGTGTGGCTCTTGCCGGAGGCCCGGGTGACGGGGCTGGTGCTGGCGTAGTTCTTTCTGGCTTGCGTGATCCGATGGTCGACGAGCACTCTGAGCATCAACCGTCGCGAGACGTGCTGCACCCACCCCGTTCCGCCGAGCGGTACCACACCTGGGCGAAGGAGCAGGCCGCTGCCAAGGCCGATGGTGACCGCTTCCGGCTGGCAGTCGAAGCCGTCGACACAGGGGAAATGGTCGGTACTGTCGGCTTTCACGAGGCCGACCCACATGCAGGCCGGTTCATGTACGGCATCGCGGGCGCTGATCATCAGCGCAAGGGCCACGCAGCAAAAGCCGCAGTGCTGCTGCGCTTCATGTTCGCCGAGCGGCGCTATCACAAGTGCGAAGCACAGATCTACGCGTACAACGCGGCATCGCTGGCACTCCATCGTCGGCTCAGTTCCGTATCGAGAAGGGCCGCCTCCGCGACTTCGCGTTCCCTGCTGGCCAGCACCGCGATCTCGTCATGATGGGCATGCTCGCTGACGAGTTCGCCCAACGGCACTCGATGAGCGAACGTCGAGTGCATGTAGAGATCCATGGGACGGACGGCGGGTCGGCTCTTGGGCATGCTGATGGGCGGGGGGTGTAGCTCAACGGGAGGGCCTATCGAGCGGGCCAGGCGATCGAATGCGGGAAGCAATTTCCGGCCCCGCCCAACCCGGATCGTGACCGACAAGGACCAGTGAGTGTCGTCGCTGCCGCGGTTCGCTACCAACCCGAGCAGGTCGTCGCCGAGACCGTACGCGCCGTCGAACCCCAGCTGGCGGCTGAGAAGGTCGCGGCCATCTTGATGGCCACCATCAAGCGGCGGCCAGAGCGGCGTCGACTCGCCGAAGTCCTTAACACCACACCCGACTTGTTCACCTCTGGCCGTCCCGAGGCCCCCCGGTCGATCGCGCGCCTGATCACAGCCCTGCGTGAGCACGGCGCCGTCCATCTGAAGGCACCCGAGTGCGCACAATGCGGGGCCCAGAAGCCGCTGACCGGGCTGATGGACGGTCTGCGCGTCTGCGCGTACTGCAAGATCCGACAGATCCAGCGGTCCAGCTCCTGTGGGTCCGGGTTCCCCAGGCTGTGGCTTCACGGCGCCACCGCTCGGCCTGTTCGTGCTGCCAACGGGCCTCGCCTGCACCCCGACGTACGCCTCGGACTCTTCGGACAGGCGCTCGTCCATCCTGGGCGGGAAGGAGACGCCCTGCGGCCAAGGCCGAGCTCGGCGAGCTTGATGCGCTCGCATCCTCTGGGCGTCGGCGGCGGATGTGGAGCGCTGGCATGACATCGTCGGCGAACCGGAAGAGGAGGATGAGACCGCGTCCGGTCCCTCGGCTCTCGTCCGGCCTGACGTGACATCAAGAGCCACTGACATTGATCTTGCCTGCCCTCGAGAAATGACTCCCCAAGTCGCCTCGAAATGACTGCCGGAGAAAGGCTCTGGTCCAATTTCTGTGATCCGTGACTGTGGGTGATCGCTTAGATGTCGAAGAGGGCTTCCTCTTGTGGAGGGACCGGAGGGTCAAGGACGTCGCGAAGGCGGGTGATGTCGTGGCGCCACTTCGAGCCGTTCGCAGCGTCGTCCCAAAGTTCGGCGAGTTCAGACCGCTCGGAGACCACTTGGTCCAGAGCGTCGACGGCGAGCGTTCGAAGGTCTGCGGGCAACTCTGGCAGCGGCTCTGACGGACCGTAGTTCGAACATGTCAGTTCGCCATCAGGGTGCTGAGCAACGACCAGAGCGGCCGCGGCCACTGCTCGCTCGCCGTCGGAGGTATCCAGGAAGTTTGCAGGGTCAGCGGCGCGTTTGAGCGCGCCGCGGATCAGGGCTTCGCGTTCTTCCAGGGCTGCCTCGTCCAGGTCGCCTCCGAAGTCGGCGGCGGTGTCGTTATCGAAGGGGCCGATGTCCCAGGTGCCCATTTCTCTCCTCGCTTGGCCGTCGGGAGATCGTCGCACTGGCCACCGACAATGAGGTCAGGAGGCAAGCAGTACCCGCTTGCGCAGGAGCTTGAAGCCCGCGCGACCGTACATCTGCCGCTTGAGCATCTTGATCCTGTTGACGTGCCCTTCGACGACGCCTGAGCTCCATGGCAGGGTCAGGCCGGCGATGACCGCGTCGAGGTCGCGTTCGAGGTGCTGGGCGAATCGGCTGAGGCTTGGCAGGTCGGTGGTGGTTCGGGCGGATGCGATCCACTCCGGCAGTCGGTGGCCTTGCAGCTCGGTGACCATGTGGGCGAAAGAACGCACGTAGTCGACAAGCGTGGTCAGTTCGGGGCAGTTGGCCAGGACGGCCTTGAGCTGAATCCGGTCGCCTTCGGGCAGGGCATCGGGGTGGGTGAGGATCCAGCGGGTGACGGCGCGGGCCGACGGCGGACGAGGGCCGATGGGTTGGGGTTTGCCGCGAAGGTTCCTGCTGACGTAGTCGCGGACGCCGGCGTAACCGCGGGGATAGCCCCGTTCCTTGATCTCCTCCCATAATTTCCAGGCATTGGTGCAGCCTTCCTGCCAGCGCTGATCAAGGTAGGCCTTGTAGGCGTCGAGTCTTGTCGCACGGTTTTGCCACTGGCCGGTGAACATCTCCTCCGGGGTGGTGGCGCGGGAGAAACGCAGGATCGTGTTGAGCGTCATCCCGAGCTGCCGGGCGACGGACCGCTTGCTGTGACCGGCGGCGAGGAGAGCGTGGATGGTGGCGTGCTTGGCGCGGGTGCGTTCGGCGAACCGGTGGCCTGTCGGCCAGGGCGATGACGCGGCCGACTCCGGCTCCTCCTGGGGTTCCTCCGATTGTTCGGGTGTGGGGCGCAAGCAGCCGCGGTGCCGGTAGACGCACTTTTCAGCGGCTTCGCCCAGGTTGTGCCAGAGAGTACTGGTGGGCCGTCGGCGAGGTGCCTGCTGAGCAGGTCCTTTTCCAACGGCCCCCAGCCCAAACGACGCATGCGACTTTCACCGCACGTCGCTTTCCAGTGATTACTCCGTGGGTGCCGGGACGGGCTTCTTGCCGTGGATGTCCGCATGACAAGTTCCGCAGACCACAAGGGTTTTGCGGTGTCGTGCGGCCATGAGATCTGCCCACGGCGGCCGGGTTCCTGATCGTCCGAGGTCGGCGAGTTTGGCGACGTGGTGGACTTCCACCGCGTCGATCCGCCCGCAGGACTCGCACCGTCCGGCGAGGAGCCGGGTGACCAGTTCCTTGCGCTTGGTGTTGACCGGGGCCAGCCGACGGTCATTGATGACCGTCTTTTTGTCCCGTCGCAGCGGGATCCCGCCGAACCGTCCGACCAGTGGCTTCCTGCCGGTGCGTTCGACGCGGACCTCGAAGCACTTGCGCAGCCCGTGCGGTGTCTCGATGGTGGCCGCGTATTTGCGGGCCATCTTCGACACCGACGAGCGGTGCTTGTTGGCGAGCGTCATCAGCATCGAGGTCTCCATGACCCATTGCAGCCGGGCGAGTCGGAAGACGTCGCCGGCCAGCAGGTAGTACTGGACGATGCCGCGGTACTCCGACCCGAAGGTGCTGAGGATGATGTGGTCGTCCTGGTTCAGCAGTTCGGGCCGTCGCGCGGGTTTGCCGCGCTCCATGTACTGGGCTTGCTTGGCAGATACCACCGAACGAGGGACGCGCAATCTGATGACCCCATTGACGGAGCGCCGTCCGCCTGTGATCTTGCGGTCGTTGTGGTGCACGGTGATGTCGTAGCCGAGGAACCTCGCCGCCTGGGTGCGGGCGTGCGTGATGAGGGTCTTCTCCGGCGACAGTTCCAACTTGAGTTCGTCACGCAGGAATTGCGCCAGTCGCTGTTTGATTTCCTCGGCCTCTGCCTTCGGTCCGGCGAACCCGAGCAGGGTGTCATCGCAATAGCGCACACACCGCAGCCGCCGGTAGCCAGGATCCTGAGTATCCATGCTGGGCATACTGCGGAGTTGCTTGCGCAGCTCCCGCACCTCGGTGTGGTTGCCGCGCTTGCGTGCGCGTCCTACGGCCGCCCATACCCGATGAAAGGCGCGGTTCGACTGTCTGACTCTTCCCCGGGTGTATTCCGGAATGAGAACTTTCTCGACGTACTCATCCATCTTGTGCAGGTAAATATTTGAAAGGATGGGTGAAACAACTCCGCCTTGCGGGCTTCCGCTGTGCGTGGCGTTCCAGATCCAGTCCTCCATGTATCCGGCTTTGAGCATGTTGCGCATCAGCCGCAGGAACCGATTGTCTTGGATTCTTTCACCCAGGATCCGGAGCATGACCGAATGGTCAAGGCGGTCGAAGCACTGGGCGATGTCACCTTCGACAAACCAGACTGTTCCCGTCCAGGTATTGGTCACATCACGTAATGCGGTGTGGCAGCCCCGGCGGGGACGGAAACCGTGTGAGGAGTTGGAAAACGTCGGCTCGTAATACGCCTCAAGCAGCAGGCGGATCACCTCGCCGACGAGTTTGTCACTCCAGGGAGGCAGGCCGAGCGGACGCAGCTTCGTGCTGCCCCGCCCCTTCGGGATGTAGACCCTGCGAACTGGGCTCCATCGGCAGCGTTCGTGGCGCAGCGCGTCGATGACGTGCTCGACCTTGCCCAGCGACATGCCGTCCACGGTCTCCCCGTTGACCCCGGGCGTCATTGCTCCCTTGTTGGAGTACAGACGTCCGTAGGCCAGCAGATACAACTGCGGATTGAAGAGCTGTCGATACAGTTCATTGCACGGCAGGCCGCGCCTGCCGCGTTCACGGAGGACACCCAGCACCGTTTCGGCGCTCTGCATTACGCATACCTCCCGAGTCTTGAGTGTCCGATCACCTGGCCCCCTTCGCCCGATGCGGACGGCTTTCCCGTCCTCCTTGGCCGGTCGTGACTCCGGCGACTACTACGGGGCCTCCGTCGCCATAGGAAGATCTCCTCCCGTAGACGATCCCATGTTCGTCCTTGTCGTACGTCCTAGCGTGATGTAGGTGCCCAACTCATCCCCTTGAATGCCCTCGTTGGGCATCGCTCCGCACCCCGGAGGTTGCATCGACTATTTCACAAAGCCGTCGCAGAGCGCGGCGCCGGTTACAGGTATCTTTCCGGCGGACTCGACCTTCAGTCTCCTGGAGATTTGGGTTCAGGCAATTCAGCTTTCACCGTGTCACGCGGGTCCCTCGATACCCCGTCTCTGATACCTGAGCCCGGTCATCGATTTCCTGGCATGCTCTGGTCCCCATCACCGTTTCCGGATTGGGTAAGCCATCAGACCCGAGAATCTCCCTCCAAATTCCCCCCGACTGAGTCGGGGATACGACAAGGCGCCTCATGGCGCACTGCCATCGATCGGCGACTTGAAGGGCCTGTGGGGCGCCGCGGGTGGCACCGTCGGCGAAGAAGGGTGCGCGGTCGCGGCAGACGATCTCGATGCCGGGCCGCTCGCTGAGCCAGGCCGCGAGCGTGTCCGCCTCCCGGTCGGGCAGGAGGTCGATCGGACGACGTGTTTCGACGTCGACGAGCACAGTTCCGTAGATCCGTCCTTTGCGCTGGGCGTATTCGTCCACGCCGACCACGCGGGGCGTGGCAGTGGGCGGATCCGGGAGCGAGGCGATCAGCCTCAGCAGGGTGTTCCGGCTGACCGGCGTCCCGAAGATGGCCGTCATGCGAGTCCCGGCCCGGCCCGCTAGCGCGAGGCCGACCGAGATGAGCGTCGATCGCAGCCGTTCCGTCCGCCGGCCGAAACGGCGGGTGAGCCCCGGCACCTGCTCGGCGAAAGTCTTGCGCGGACAGGAGGCTTCCGCGCAGACGAACCGGCGCACCCTCAATGCCACCACGACGGACTTGCCCGCAGCTGGCAGGTCATGGGGAAACCGCAGATAGGAGCCGTGTACCCGCTCTGAGGGGCACTCGCAGCCCGGGCAGGTCGCCTGCCGGGCAGTGCTCAGGGCCTCGATCCGGACGACCGTCTCGGTCACCTCGACCGACTCCACCAACACGTTCTCCAGCGAGGAGAACAGCAACTTTTCGAGTTGCGGCCGTACTTCGTTCACAGCGCAGCACTGTCGGCCAAACTGCACACCAGCCGGGCGATTTTCGGGCTATCTCAGCCACCATCACGAGAAGATCGACAGTCACGCTGCGTACGCGACCACACGAAGTGGACCAGAGCCCGGAGAAAGTGACACAGCCAAAGGGCTAACGGGTGCTCGCGCTCGTCAGCGGTTTCTGCTTTCTGAGTCAGGTTGAACCTCGAGGTTGGCGGTGCCGAACGGGTTATCGATGACGTAGCGCCACAGACCGTCCGCGCCACGACGTGCCACGTCCGTCGCCGTACCCTCGACATGCACCTGCTCGCCAGCAGGCCCTGGACCGTCGATGACCCAGTCGACGATCAGCAGGGCGATGTCCTCAGCAACATAGGTGTGCCGAGGATGAACGGTTATCGGCAGACCCAGGCGTAGGAATTCGGCGTAGCCTCAGCCAAGTCGTCCCCTGCAACGTGTCGACCAGGGTAGGGGACGAAGACAGCGTCGTGTTCATACACCCGCCCCTTCGCATCCGCGCTGCCGCTGTTGAATGCCTCGGCGAATACCGCTGGGTGTTGCTTTGGGTCGGTGGTCAGAGAAAGAGGAGGGACATGGTGACTTCCGAGATTCGATTCGATGCTCATGACGGCAGCCAACCTGGCCGCAACGTGGGTCACCAAACGGAAACCCACGTCCCGATGCCTCCTGTGGACTCGGCCAGTCGGCGCCCTGACTGGGACGGCGAGCTGGTTCCGGACGAGCGCGGGCGCACCAGGCAGCCCGAACCCGACTGCCCCGTCGAGGTCGCTCTCGCCGCCGTCGCGGGCCGCTGGACCACACTTGTCCTGCGTGAGCTGATGCATGAGCCCACAATCCTTCAGTAGCCTGCGCGACCGGCTGCCGGAGATCAGTGCCAAGGTGCTCGCCGAACGTCTGCGCGTACTCGTGGAACGAGCTCTGGTGGTTCGCGAGCGATTGGGCGGATTCCCGGTCCGCACCGTTTACCACCTCACTGCTGCCGGAGCGGCCTTGCGGCCACTGCTCGTCGAGCTGTACCGCACAGGAGTCGCAATCGAGACCGCACACGAATCACGAAGCCCAGCTGCGTAGATCAGAGCAGGACAGGACGGCACGGGCGGTGTTGGACGACTCTCTGCATGAGCACGTAGGCGGGGGTTGGCGACATTCGCGGTGGACAAGAGTGCTGATCTTGGTGGGCAGCCTGATCTTGCTTCGTGCACGACGACGCGGTGTGCACGAGGTGGAGGTGTGGAGTGCTCATCGTCGACACCGATGTCGTCTGCGTGGAACGCCAGCTGCGGGCGGGTGAGTTGGCCTGTCCGCCGTGCGGGGCGCCTCTCGCGCCGTGGGGGCACGGCCGGCCGCGGGAAGTACGTGGTGATCTCGGGGCTCGCTTCTTCGTACGTCCTCGCCGGTCGCGGTGTTCGGGCTGCCAGGTCACGCACGTGCTGCTGCCGGAGATGCTGTGGCCGCGGCGGTCGGATGCGGCCGAGGTCATCGGGGCCGGGCTGGAGATAGCGGCCCTGGGCATGGGGCGCCGCCAGGTCGCCGCTCATCTGGGGCTGGCGGACGGCACGGTCCGCGGCTGGATCCGCCGCTTCCGCCGCAGGTCGGAGGACGTGCGACGGTACTTCACGGTCGCCCTGGTCGTGCTCGCGGACGATCCGGTGATGCCTGAGCCGACGCAGACGCTGCCGTGGGATGCCGTCTCGGTGGTCGCGGGCGCCCAACGGGGGGCCGCGGCGCAGTGGCCGCCGGTGGACACGGGGGCGGGGTGGGGCGTGGCCGGCCGGGCGATAGTCGGCCGGGGGGGGGCCCGCACGCCGTCCCCGAGTTGGTCA
>NZ_JBIRYJ010000022.1:0-57555 GCF_044389785.1 Streptomyces sp. NPDC019443 | reverse complement strand
TTGGGGGGGGGGGGGGCCGGCCCCCGCGGCCGCGGGGGGGGGGGGGGGGGGGTGTGGGGGTTGGGGGGGGGGGGGGGGGCGGGGGGGGGGGGCGGGGGGGGGGGGGGGGCCCCCCCCCCGGGGGCCCCCCGCGACGAAGTGGCCGCAGATGAACACGGTGTCGCGATGGGCCTTCGCCGGCCGGGCGATAGACGGCCGGGTGCTGACCTGCACTCCTTCACCTAGTTGATCAACACGGGCCGCCCCTGGGCGGGGATCGGAGGCGCCGGAAGTCTTGATCGTGTCCGCCCCAAGAGGAGGCGGACGCTGATCGAGATGCGAGGAGAGTCCGCGCATGGCATTTGAGCGAGGACGAGGACCGCCGCCGGGCGGAGAAGGCCCGGCAGGTCGGTCTGTTCCGCTATTCCCTGATCCAGGACCTGCTGGACAACAGCCTGACGATCCGCGAACGAGGCGGTCTCGCACGGGAGTTGGCGGAGAAGGAACACACCGATCCGTTCGGCCGGCAGGTGAAGGTGTCCAGGGGCACGATCGACCGGTGGACGCGGGACTACCGCGGCGGCGGGTTCGCCGCGCTGGTCCCCGAGCCGCGCAAGGTCGTTCCCCGGACGCCGCCAGAGGTGCTGGAGCTGGCGGCCGCGCTCAAGCGGGAGGACCCTGGCCGGACGGCCGCGCAGATCCAGCGGATCCTGCGGACCACGCAGGGCTGGTCGCCGACCGAGCGCACGCTCCAGCGGCACTTCGTGAACGCCGGCCTGACCGGCGCCAGCGGCGACAGGAGCGTCTTCGGCCGGTTCGAGGCCACCCGCGGCAACGAGTTGTGGACCGGGGACGCCCTGCACGGGCCGAAGATCGGCGGGCGCAAAACGTACTTGTTCGCGTTCATCGACGACCACTCCAGGGCGATCGTCGGGCACCGGTTCGGGTTCGCCGAGGACACCGTCCGCCTCGCCGCCGCACTGCGGCCGGCCCTGTCGGCCCGCGGGGTCCCCGAATCGATCTACGTCGACAACGGGAGTGCCTTCGTGGACACCTGGCTCTTGCGGGCCTGCGCGTCGCTGGCGATCCGGCTGACCCACTCCAAGCCGGGACGGCCGCAGGGACGCGGGAAAGTCGAACGCTTCTTCCGCACCGTCAGGGATCAGTTCCTGGTTGAACTCGACGAGGAACGCGTCGGCCAGATCGAGCACCTCACCGAGCTGAACAGGCTGTTCACCGCATGGGTGGAGACGGTCTATCACCGCACGGTGCACTCGGAGACTGGACAGCCGCCGATCGAACGGTGGCTGAGTTCGATTCCCAGGCCGCTGCCGCTTCCCTCCACGGCGGATCTGCGGGAGGCGTTCTTGTGGTCGGAGTTCCGCACCGTGACCAAGACCGCGACGGTCAGCTTGCACGGCAACTCCTACGGAGTCGACCCGTCGCTGGCCGGAGCCAGGATCGAGCTGGTCTTCGACCCGTTCGACCTGAGGGACATCGAGGTGAGGGCCTCCGGCAAGACAGTGGGCAAAGCCCTCCCGCACCACGTCGGCCGTCATGCCCACCCCAAGGCGAGCCCGGAGACTCCGGCCGAGTCGGCGCCGTCGACCGGGATCGACTACCTCAAAATCCTCGACGAGGCACACACCGCGAACACCGCCAAGGGCATCAACTACTCGTCCCTGATGAACGATTCACGGTCCGGCAGTGAAGCCGACCCGAGCCGCAGAGCTGTACTTCGACCCCGAACCCGACCTGTTCATGCTCACGCCCCGCGAGCTGGCCGACCGGGCCCTGACCCTGGCGGAGGTCTGCTGCCGCCGGGCCGAACAGGGCGCCGGCCCCCTCGACACTCCCGCCGTCCGCACCGCTTTGCGCGCGGTCCGTTTCGCCGTCCGGCTCGGCCGGCGGGCCGTGGCCGACGAATCAGCCGAACTGGCCGCTGCTCAGGCGGAGTTCTGCCCCTGCCCCAGGAGGATTCCTTGATCGACCGCGTCCAGGGCTACTACGGATTCACCCGCGTCACCACAACCCCGGCGTGCGACCGTCGTCGTCCCGCTGGATCTGGCCCCCACCGCGGCCGTCGTCCGTGACCACAGAATCCCGGCCCGGCTGCGCGAGGTGCTCAACGTCGCCTGCGAGCCTGCAGGGCTTGCTTGAGCCGTGTGCTCGGACAACGGGCCCGCACGGTTCTGAGAGGGGACCGCCGCAGCAATGCGGCGGTCCCACCCGACCAGGCCGCGAAGACGGTGCAGGACCGCCGCGTGCAGGCGAGAAGTCGATCTGGCCGTTGGCCATGAGTGGTTGAGGTGGGTCGTTGTCGGCGGTGGGCATGGCTGGTTCTCCGACCCGCCGATCCGCCGATGACTCCAGTGATGGGCTTCGGCGAGGCGTGGACGGCTCATCGTCGGCACTGTGGGTGGGCGACGGAATCGGGTGCCTGGCGTCCGGGGTCGGCGCCCGCCCGCGATCAGGCCGTCTCGTCGGGGTGCAGCCGCCCCAGCAGCTCGTAGAGGCTGCGGCGGCCCTCGTCGTCGAGGCGGGCGAAGGCTCCCGACGTGGCCCGCATATCGGCGCGGATCCGACGGACCGCCTCCCTGCCCTCCTCCGTGGCGACCACGTTCTTGACCCGCCGGTCGGCTGGGTCGAGCTGCCGGGAGACCAGTCCATGGGCCTCCAGCCGGTCAACGAGCCCCGTGATGTTGGAGGCGTCACAGGAGAGCAACCCGGCGAGGGCGCGCATGGGCACGGGTTGCCGCAGCTGGATGAGCATCTTGGCCTGCGTCATGGTGAGCCCCTGTACCGCGGCCGCCGCGGTGAGGTCCCGGTAGTAGCCGGCGGCGGCGCGCGCCAAGCGCTCCAGGAGCTCGACGTAGGTGGGGTCGCTGCCCTGCGGGGCTGGGGTCGCGGAGGCCGGATGCGCGGCGGGGGTGCGGGACATGCCTTCCAGTCTAGGTGAGAACTCAAAGTTTGACATCCTCAACCATTGACCCCTACCTTCGAATCTCGTTGCTTGAGTGCATCAAGCATCTACTCGTTGAGCTGAGCCCTCGTCGGGCTCCGGCCCCACGCCCCTTGCCCGGAGAGAGCAACCCGTGTCCCAAACTCTTGCCCCGCAGCCCGGCCGACACCGACGTGAGATCGCAGTCGTCCTCGTCCTGAGCCTCGCCGCGATGGTCGTGTCGATGATGCAGACGCTGGTGGTCCCGATCCTCGGCCTGATCGGGAGCAGCCTCGGCAGCAGTGCTGCCGAGGTCAGCTGGGTCACGACCGCGACCCTGCTCTCCGCAGCCGTCTTCACTCCCCTGCTCGGCCGTTTCGGGGACCAGCACGGGAAGAAGCCGACCCTGATCGGCGTGCTGGTGGTGATGATCGCCGGCTCGATCCTGGCCGCCACCACCGACTCGCTCCTCTGGCTGATCGTGGGCCGAGTGCTTCAGGGCGCCGCCACAGCGATCTTCCCCCTCGCGCTGTCGGTGCTCCGCGAGGAGGTCCCCGCCCACCGTCTGCCCGGAGCGATGTCACTGGTCAGCGGCACCCTCGCCTTCGGCAGCGGCTTCGCGCTGGTCAGCACCGGCCTACTGACCCGCGGTGAGGACGCCGATTACCACCGTGTCTTCTGGCTGGCCGCCGGGCTGGCTCTGGTCACGCTCCTCGCCGTCGTCCTCCTCGTACCGGCAAGCCGCGGCAAGACCGGAGGGCGCACCGACATCCTCGGCGCGCTCACCCTCGGACTCTTCCTGGTCCTGCTGCTGCTGCCGATCTCCCAGGGGCACGAGTGGAGCTGGACGTCCGCCCGCACCCTGGGCAGCTTCGCCGGAGCGGTCGTCATGGCCGGTGTCTGGGCCTTCACGGAGAGCCGCGTGCGCGAACCGATGGTCGACATGAAGATGTTCCTCCACCGCCCGGTGCTCTTCAGCAACCTCGCGGGCCTCTTCGTCGGATTCGGGATGTTCTCCCAGTTCCTCGGGATCTCCTACCTGGCGCAGGTCCCGCAGGACATCGCGGGCTACGGCTTCGGCGCCTCCGTTCTCCGCGCCTCCGTCGAGTACCTGCTGCCCAGTACTATCGCGTCCCTCGTCGCTTCCCAGTTCGGTGGCGTGCTGATCCGCAGGATCGGCCCCCGTCTCACCCTCGCCCTGAGCGCGGTGACCGGCATCGCCGGCTTCGCGTGGCTGGCCGCCGCACACTCCTCGACCCCCTCGGTCATCGGCGCCGGAATGGCTGTCGGAACAGCCATCAGCCTCGGCTACGCCGCGATGCCCGCACTGATCGTCGCGGGGGTGCCGCCCCACCAGACCGGCGTCGCCAACGGCATCAACTCCATCTCCCGATCCGTCGGAAGCTCGATCGGCAGCGCACTGATAACGACGCTGCTCGCCTCCAGGACCATCGAGCACCTTCCGGCCGGAGTGCCCCCGCTGCCCGCCGAGAGCCAGTTCACCCTGAGCTTCACCATCGCCGGTGTCGCCTTCGCCTTCGTCCTGGCCATTGCGCTGGTCGGCCTGAAGCGGCAGCGGCAGGCGCCCCGTGCGGAACACCGGCCCGCCGCCGAGACGGCCCCCGAGCCGGCTGCCGCCACCGCGGCTGTCTGACGACCCACCCGATCTGCACCACTGCGATCTGCACCACTGCGATCTGCACCACCGCACGACCGCACCACCGCACCAAGGAGCACCACCATGAAGGCCATCACCTACCGCACCTACGGCGGCCCGGACGTCCTGGAATACGGCGACGTCCCGAACCCGAAGCTCGGCGCGGACGCCGTACTGGTCCGCGTGAAGGCCGCCTCCGTCAACCCTGTCGACTGGAAGATCCAGGCCGGATACCTGGACGGCGTCATGGACACCGTCTTCCCCGTCATCCCCGGCTGGGACGTGGCCGGCGTGGTCGAGGAGGCCGGCGTCGGGGTGACCGAGTTCGCCCGGGGCGACGAAGTGATCGGCTACGTCCGTGAGGACTTCGTCTCCCGCGGCACCTTCGCCGAATACGTCGCCGCCCCGATCCGTACGCTCGCCCGCAAGCCCGCCAACCTCACCTTCGAGGAGGCCGCCGGCATCCCGCTGGCAGGTCTCACCGCCTACCAGTCGCTGACCCGCGACCTGAACGTGGCCAGGGGCGACACCGTGCTGGTGCATGCCGCGGCCGGTGGTGTCGGCTCCCTGGCCGTACAGATCGCCCGAGCGCTCGGCGCCCGCGTCATCGGCACCGCCCGCGAGCACAACCACAACTACCTGCGCGGGCTCGGCGCCGAGCCGGTCGCCTACGGCGAGGGCCTCACCGACCGCGTCAACGCCCTGGCGCCGCATGGTGTCGACGCCGTCCTCGACCTCATCGGCGGCGAGGCCCTGAAGATCTCCCCCGGGCTGCTCGCCGAGGGCGGCCGACTGGCCTCCGTAGCGGACGGAGCCGTGCTCGGCCTCGGAGGCCGGTATGTCTTCGTCCGCCCCGACACCCAGGACCTCGAGGCACTCACCGTCCTCGCGGAGCGTGGGCAGCTGAGCGTGGAAGTGGCCGCCACGTTCCCGCTCGAGCAGGCCGCCGACGCACAGCGGCGCAACAGGGAAGGCCACACCCGCGGAAAGGTGATCGTCACCGTCGCCTGAGCCACCCACCCGCGCGCCACCACCGGCACACCCCCTGCCAGACGAGAAGACACCCCCACCAGCACGCGCCCCGAGCGCACTTTGAAGGAGACAGTTGTGACCGCAGTTCTGTTCGTCGTCACCGGCGCCGACCACTGGACGCTCGCCGACGGCACCCTGCACCCCACCGGCTACTGGGCGGAGGAACTCGCCACACCACACCGACTGTTCCGCGAGGCCGGTTTCGACGTCACCATCGCCACGCCCGGCGGCGTGGCTCCGACCGTCGACGCCGTCAGCCTCGCCGCCGAGTCCACCGGCGGCAAAGAGCAGGCCGACGCCATCGCCGCGTACCTGGCTTCCATCCGCGCCGACCTGGAGAACCCGGTCAAGCTCGAGGAAGTCGACCTCGACGCGTACGCCGCCGTCCTCTACCCCGGTGGCCACGGCCCCATGGAGGACCTCGCCGTCGACGCCGGCTCCGGTCGCCTGCTCACCGCTGCGCTGGACTCCGGCAAGCCGCTCGCCGTGCTGTGCCACGCCCCCGCGGCCCTGCTCGCCGCCCGGCGCGAGGACGGCAGCTGGCCGTTCACGGGTTACCGCCTGACCGGCTTCACCAATGACGAGGAGACCGCGGCCGGATTCGCCGACAAGGCCACGTGGCTGCTCCAGGACCGCCTGGTGGAACTCGGTGCCGACTTCGACGCCGCCTCCCCGTTCACCGCGCACGTCGTGGCGGACCGCAATCTGCACACCGGCCAGAACCCCGCCTCCTCCGAGCGGCTCGCCCGGAACATCATCGACACCCTGAACCGCGGCTGATCCCCTTGCCCGACGCCGGCGCCCGGGCCTGCCCCGCGGCGCGGCGCCCCCCGTCCACCTACCGCACCTGTGAGGGAACCATGAACAACTCTGCGCCCGAGCAACCCGCCGAGCTCGTCGCCCGGCTGCGTGCCACCTTCCGCGCCGGTACCACCAAGGCCGTGGCCTGGCGTACTCGGCAGCTGCACCGGATGCGTACCCTGCTCACCGAGCAGGGGGAGACATTCGCCGCGGCGCTCCACGCCGACCTGGGGAAGAGCTCCACCGAGGCTTACCGCACGGAGATCGACTTCGTCATACGCGAGATCGACCACACCCTGGAGCATCTCGACGGGTGGCTGCGCATCGAACAGGCCCCGGTGCCCGCGTTCATTGGGGAGGCGAGTGCCTGGACGCAGTACGACCCGCTGGGCGTCGTGCTGGTCATCGCCCCCTGGAACTACCCGGCGCAGCTGCTGCTGGCCCCGGTGGCCGGTGCCCTGGCCGCGGGCAACGCGGTCGTCGCCAAGCCCAGCGAACTGGCCCCCGCCACGTCCGCCGCCCTGGCACGCCTCCTGCCGCAGTACCTCGACACCGACGCGGTCGCCGTGGTCGAAGGCGGGGTCCCGGAGACCACCGCCCTGCTCGAGCAGCGCTTCGACCACATCCTCTACACCGGCAACGGCACCGTCGGCCGCATCGTGATGGCCGCGGCCGCCCGGCACCTCACCCCCGTCACCCTCGAACTCGGCGGCAAGTCCCCGGCGTTCGTGGACCGGGGCACCGACCTGGACACCGTCGCCGCCCGCCTTGCGGCCGGGAAGTTCCTCAACGCCGGACAGACCTGCGTCGCACCCGACTACGTCCTCACCGACCGTGAGACCGCACGCGCTCTGGAGGGAGCACTGGCCAAGGCTGTGGAGGGCCTGTACGGACCGGATGCCTCCGCCTCCCCGGAGTACGGCCGTATCGTCAACGAACGCCACTTCGACCGGCTGACCGCCCTCCTCGCCTCCGGCCGCCAGGTCACCGGCGGCGCGCACGACCGCGAGACGAAGTACATCGCGCCGACCGTCCTGGCCGAGGTTTCTCCGGACGCTCCCGTCATGCAGGAGGAGATCTTCGGCCCGATCCTTCCGATCGTCGAGGTGGCCGGGCTCGACGAGGCCATCGGCTTCATCAACGATCGCGACAAGCCGCTGGCCCTCTACGCGTTCACCAACTCCGACACCACCCGGGAGCGGCTCGCGGCCGAAACCTCCTCGGGCGGCCTCGGGTTCGGCCTGCCGCTGGCCCATCTCACCATCTCCGACCTGCCGTTCGGGGGCGTCGGTGAGAGCGGCATGGGCAACTACCACGGCCGCTACTCCCTCGAGACCTTCAGCCACCGTAAAGCCGTCCTCGCCAAGCCCCTCAGCTGATCCAGCCCCCACCCGTGGCGCGAGCACGGAGGAAAGAGACATCCCCATCATGAACGCCCTTCCCACCACCAGCCGTGAATGGCACCTGGTCGCCCGCCCGAACGGTGTGCCCCGGCCGCAGGACTTCGCCCTGCGCGAGGCGCCTCTCGCAGCGCCCGTCTCCGGTCAGATCCTCGTACGCAACCTGCACCTGTCGGTCGACCCGTACATGCGCGGCCGGATGAACGACGTGAAGTCCTACGTCCCTCCTTTCCAGCTGGACCAGCCGATGGACGGGGGTGCGGTCGGCGTCGTCGTCGCCGTGGGAGATGACTCCCCCGCCAGGACCATCGCAGTGGGTGATCACGTCCTGCATGGGCTCGGCTGGCGGGAGTACGCGCTCCTCGACGCGGCGGACGCCGTGAAGGTCGACGCCGGGAACGCTCCGCTGAGCACGTACCTCGGTGTCCTCGGCATGCCCGGACTGACTGCCTATGCGGGCCTACTGCGCGTGGCGGAGTTCCACGAGGGCGACACCGTCTTCGTCTCCGGCGCGGCCGGCGCGGTCGGCAGCCAGGTCGGGCAGATCGCCCGGCTCAAGGGCGCCAAGCGGGTCATCGGCAGCGCGGGCTCGGACGAGAAAGTCCACCTGCTCCTCAAGGAGTACGGTTTCGACGCCGCCTTCAACTACAAGAAGGCGCCGGTGGCCGAGCAACTCGGAGCCGCGGCCCCGGACGGCATCGACGTCTACTTCGACAACGTCGGCGGCGACCACCTCGAGGCGGCGATCGGCGCCCTCAACGTGCACGGCCGCGCAGCGCTGTGCGGGGCCATCGCCCAGTACAACGCGACGGCGCCGGCCCCCGGCCCGCGCAACCTCGCGCTCGCCATCGGCAAGCGCCTCACCCTGCGCGGCCTGCTGGTCTCCGACCACAACGACCTGCAACAGCAGTTCGTGCAGGAGGTCGGCGGCTGGATCCGCGACGGGAAGCTCCACTACGAGGAGACCGTCGTGGAAGGCATCGAGAACAACGTCGAGGCATTCCTCGGCATACTCCGCGGCGACAACACCGGCAAGATGATCGTCACGCTTCCGGCACAGGCCGCAGTCGGCAACTGACGATCGTGGGCGGACCGCACGCCGCAGTCCGCCCTCCTCTCAGCCCCGTGGCCCCGGCATCCTGCTGCCGGGCCCACGGTGACCTCTGCCGGGGGCAACGAAACGGACGTCGAGCGCCTGTCCAACCCCGCTGCGGAAGGCGCACGCCAAGCCATGTGCTTCGTACTGCCCCTCCCACACGGAGGGCGCCTGCCCCACGCCGCGATCAACTCGCTCACCGCGATCGCTTCCCCGCCGCAAGATCTCCACCGCCTCCTATTGAGTCAGGCCACTGCCGTGAGGCGCGTACAGATCGAGCAGGCGGATCCGGGCGGCATGTAGCCGATGAGCGAGCACCCTGCCGACCCACTGTCCGATTGCGGAGCCGAGGGCCGGGTCGGCATCCATCATCATCCGCACCGTTGACGCGTTGAACTCCTGGGCACGTACGAGTGTCATGGCCTCGGCACCGAGCTGCCAGAGATATGGGGGGAACAGCCAGGACCAGCCCACGAGTTCACCGAATCCCAGGTTCTCGATGACCACCGGGCGCCGGCCCGGAACATCGATGTCGAGCGTGACAGTGCCGGACTGGATGATCCAGAAGCGGTCGGCGAGGCGGCCTTCCTCGAAGATGCGGGTCCCCTCAGGCAATTTGACCTCCCGGGCGATACCCAGCAGCCGGGCACGGTGCTCGGAGGACAGAACGGCGGTCATACGGGTGGGGGAGGGTGTGCTCATTGCTGGGTCTCCGTTTCGAGTGCGCGGCTTCCCCTGGTGATGACCGGTGAGCCGTCCGGCCCATGCTCGCCGGTTCTCCGTCGAAGCCGCCGTCTGTGCTCGGCGTCAATCACCCGATCGGCGCCGGGGAAAGGCCGGGCGGCCCTGACTGCGGCCCTCAGGCCCAGTTCCGCCGCGTCCCGTTTCCGAGAGGACCTCGGGTGAACAGCCGCAACGGCCGCCCAGCCGGAGCCTGGCGGTGGCACCGGGATAGCGCCCCGCGTCCTGGTGCCAGCGGCCCACGTGCAGCCCGCCTTCGTGTACGACGGCCTTGTACGGGAGCATGTCGCCCACCTCCGCCGCCACCCGCACCCTTCGTCACGCACGATGGAGGGATCTCGCATCGAGTCGTCCTTGGGGCCGTAGGCGACGAGTACGGTGCAATCCATCGTGTTCACTTCTTTATCCAGTGTGCCCCGCCGACTGCCGTCGCCATAGAGTTGGCCGCCCCGGACTGGGCGGCGCGCGAGGCCCGGTTCGCCGTTCCCCTGAGTCTGGTCCACGCCTGTGAGTGGCAACCACGGTCCCCGCGGCGGACCCGGCACAGGAGAGCCAGCACAACTGGGCGCGACGCATCCTGGGCGAGGCGGCGCACGCCGTCAGCGGCAGGTACCCCGCGCTGGCGCCGCTGAGCCCACGGGATCCGATCACCAGCAACCCGGCCTGCCCGGCATGGACATCCTCCCGGGGCAGAACCCTCTGATCTCAGGTGTCCGTCAAAGCGGATCAAGCCCACATGGAGGGTGACACGCTCTGTGCATACTGGCCGCCCAACAAGACGGCCGCGTAGTTGTTGCCCAGTTGGCCAGCGGGACTGCCCCGGATGGAGGCCGGTTCGAACCACCCCCGGTCTCTGCTACAGCGGGATGTGGATGTCGAGGACGGGCCCTGTCACGCGGGTGGGCGGCGCATCCAGACTCTCCAGGACGTGGAGCATTGGTGCGTTGACCGCGGCGACCGACGCGGTCAGGGTGTGGTGGCCGGCCCGGCGGGCCACATCGGCCGCGTGCGCGGCCAGCGCGGTGCCCAGTCCCTTGGACTGCCATGCGTCCTCGATCAGCACGCCGAGTTCGCCGACCCCTTGCTGATCGGTGCGCATGACGTTGGTCATGGCGATGATGCGGTCCGTGTGCTGGGTGGTGGTGGTGACCAAGGTGGTGCCGCGCTCCGGGTCGGACAGCATCTTCCATCCGGTCCGAGACAGCTCGGGTTTGCCCGCGTGATAGCGCAGGGCGCGGCTGCCCGGCGAGCAACGGTGGTGCAGCGCCTGGATGGGTCCGAGGTCGGCGTGGGTCAGCTCCCGGGTCCGGGTGGCAGTGCCGTCGGTCAGCGTGATCGCGTGTGTAGTGCTGCGAGGCCCGGAGTCGGGCATCGGCGGTCTCCTCAGATTGCGAGCCTGACTGACGTGCGCGGCCCCTGCGGGGCGCGTGTCCGTCACTGGCACAGGAGCAGTCTTTTGCCGCTCCCCCGCTGACTCAAGGAGGGTTCAGGCCATATCGATCACGTTATGCGCATCACTGGTCACGGAGTGGAGTTGAGTCAGCCGGTCCCGCTCCAGCCACGACTCGTAGCCACGTGTCGATCCACCGTCGCCGCCCAGTACCAGCCGGAAAAGTGACGATCCCCGTGTGACCGGCGGAACGGGCACACTGGCTGTACGTGCTCGAACTTCTCGGTCGCACACGATCGCAGTGAGCGACGCTGGCGTCTGCCCTAGCCATCGACGAAGGCCACCTCGAAGCACGGTTCACCAGCCCTTGAACCGAAGCGCATCGCCTCCGTTGCCACAGCCACCCCCAGAACCCAGCCCTCGGGCCAGATTCACTGACGCGGAGCGTCTTCGGGTGCCGGAATCCCTGTCAAGGGCTCGATTGGATGACAGGGGATAGGGGCACCCCGTACACGGTCGGAGGCGAGCAGCTCGATGTCGACGAGTTCGGGAATCAGTGGCTGGCTACCGCTGGCCCCACTCGGCGCACGGATCAGCGAGGGGGCGAGTCGATGTTCGTCTCCAAATCTGTGAGCAGCTTCTCCATGAGCTGATCCAGCTTCCCCTCGGCCCGCAATATCGCGCGGATCCGCCATGGGCGAGGCTGGAAGGCGGTCGCTGCCTCCTTGCTGAGCTCTTGAAGGCGTACGAGCTTCGCAGCCACCGGCCACGACGAGATCCAGAGCATTCGGGCAGCAGTTACGTACATCAGGGCGGCCTCCCACTCCCACCCGCGGCGGAAGCAGTTGATGTAGGAGTCGGCGTCGTCTATCAGCGACGCGCTTGTTTCCTCGATACGCGCAAGCCAGCGGTCCCGCTCCCCCCGCAGCGTGGCCTGAGCAGCCTCGGACGCCCCCGGCGAAAAGTGAAAGCCGCGCAGACGCGCGCAGCCGATCTCAAGGATGCAAACGGACTGGAAGAACTTTTCCCGTGCCTGATGGACCTCCTGGATCCGGCGATTGCGAGCCTCCAGCCGCGGTGATATGAACCAACCAACAAATAAGGATGTGCCCGCAGCGATGAGGATGGTGCTGATCCACTCCGGCATGCGGCAATTCTGTCGGTAGTCACCTCCCGCCGGAAGGAAGGCCGCCAGCGGCACCCGATCTCCATCGTTTCCCCCGGAGGGGGAACACCGCAGGGCAGCCCCAGACTGTTGGATGTCCCCCGTGTTGTGCGTCCGGTGGGTTTCTCGTCGGTTGGTTTGCCGACGTTGTGAATCCTGCCGCTGACGGCGCTCGTCGTCGCTGGCCCTGAGAACCGGATGTGGGGTGGTCCTACCGACACCCTCCGGGTGGGAACGGGTCTCTCTGCGGCGAGCACGGAACAGCAGCGTTGCTGCGCGCAGGACTGCCCCGGAGACCTGTAAGGGCCTCGAGCTCATCACTGAGGAGCCCCAGATCCGCCGATCGCCTACCGATCGGGCCTAGGAAAGGCACGGTCCCGCTCGTCCCGCTCGGCCTTCTCCAGGGCCGCGATGGCCGAGCCCTGCGCCGCCGACCTGCGGCGGCCTGTGACCGCTATGACGGCGACCACCACGAGCAGAGGCGTGACCAGGGAAACGACACAAACGACAGCAACGAACAACAACCCAAGCGCTTCCATGGAGCCCCCCACTCTCCGGGAAGCGTACGCGGCCTGGGCCCGATCGACGCGCTGGCAGAAATTCCCTACCGTGGCGGCCGCCAAGGGCGGAGACTCGTCTCATGGCTGACTTGGGGTCGTTCCGGGAGGCGGTCGCCGCGTGGGCGGCCGGTGGCCCCGGCGACCCCGCGCGCGAGCTGGCCGCGCGGCTGCCCGTCCGGGCAGCCGTCCTGCTCGAAGGGCCGAGCGACGTCGCAGCGGTCAGCGCGCTGGCCGCGCGTCGCGACCGGAACCTGGAGGCCGAAGGAGTCTGCGTCCTGCCGATGGGCGGTGCGATGAGCGTCGGGCGCTTTGCCCGCCTCGTCGGGCCACCCGGCCTGGGCCTGCGCCTCACGGGACTGTGCGACGAGGCGGAACGTCGCTACTACGCCCGCGGCTTGGAGCGGGCTAGTGCAGCACAGCAAGGCTTCTTCGTCTGCGCGGCGGATCTGGAAGACGAGCTCATCCGCGCGCTGGGCGTGACACGGGTGGAGGAGCTCGTCCGGGAGGAGGGCGACCTGCGCGCCCTGCAGACCTTTCTGCGCCAGCCCGCACAGAGAGGCCGCACACCACAGCAGCAGTTGCGGCGCTTCCTCGGCACGAAGAAAGGGCGCAAGATCCGCTACGGCCGCGTCCTCGTCGATGCCCTCGACCTCGACCGCATACCCGCTCCACTCGAAGGCCTGCTCACCAGCCTCTGACCGCTGGGCGACGTCAATCTCGGCAGATGAACTCGCGCGAGCGCGGGGATCTTCTTGAACACGTGTAGCAGCCGGGAGGCCTGTGAGGCTTGGTGACCCGGGTCAAGCTGCTCGACGGCCAGGGCGTCCCGAACAGCCCGCGGCGGTGGTCGGGCCGAACTCCACGGCGGGGACGGCAAGACGTTGGCCAGCACCAGGGAGAGCGGCAGGAAGAAGGCTGCCGTGACGGTCAGGGCGACCAACGGCCGGATCCAGGGGGCGCGTTCGCCGCGGATCACAGACTCACCTTCGGCGCTGCAGCACGCGCAGCGCTACGGCGGAGGCCGTGGCCACGGCGATCAGCATCGGGACGGCCATGGCTGAGGCCTCTCCGGTGCGGTTGGCGGTGAAGCCGGTCTGGATGATGGAGAACGCAACCGTGGCGGTGGTGCCCGTCCCGGGCCCGCCTTTGGTGATCACCTGGATGTGGTCGTACGTCTTGAATCCGGTGATCAGCAGCATCACGGTGTTGATGGTCAGGGCGGGGGCAGCATCGGCCAAGTGACCTTGCGGAAGCGCAGCCAGGGACCGGCGCCGTCGATGCCGGCGGCCTCGTGCAGCTCGTGCGGCACGACCTGGAGTCCGGCCAGGTAGACGACGGCGCAGAAGCCGAGCATCTGCCAGCTGATCACGAACCCCACGGAGTACAGGGCCAGATCGGCCGCCACCCTGACCGAGCTGGTCAAGGCGACCGGCCTGGCCCGTGCCACGGTGGAGAACGCTCTGGCCGGACTATTGAGTCAGGGCTGGGTCGCCGAGGTCGCGGCCCCGGCGGACGGCATCCGAAGCCCCGGCAGGCCGGCAAAGCGCTATCCCTTCCGCGCCGAGGCAGGCTGCGTCCTGGGCTTCGGCGTCGGCGTGCACAAGGTGCTGGCCGTGGTCACCGATCTGCGGGGCGAGGTGCTGGGCGTACGGCGCACCGCTGTGACCCCTGAGCTGCCGTCCGGGGAACGGCTCGCCGCAGCCCGGGCGTTGGGCCATCGCGCGCTGCGTCGGGTTGACCGCCGACGACGTACGGGGCCGTGGGCGTGGGAACCACCGGGATCGTCGACGCCTCCGGGCAGGTGGCCATCAGCGGACGGTTCCCCGACTGGGTCGGCGCGGATCTCGTGGCCGCGCTCATCGAGCCCTTCGACGCGCCCGTGCACGCGGGGAACGACGCCCGGCTCGCCGCCCTCGCCGAGCACTGGCGAGGGGTGGCCGCCGAGGCGCGCAACGTGGTCTACGTGCACGCCGGCCGGCGGATCGCGGCCGCGCTGCTCATCGACGGTCGGCCGTACGCGGGTGAGCACGGAGCCGCCGGCGAGATCGGCGTACTGGCCAGCTCTCGCTGGGACGCCGCCCCCGGTCGGCTGCTGGAGCGCTGGGGCGATGCGAAGGCGCTGTTCAGCGCCGTCCGCGGGAGGAGTTGGAGGCTCTTGCGGCACTGGAGAAGTTCGCCGACGAACTGGTGCAGGGTGTCGCCGCCCTGGTGCTGGTCACCCGTAACTGGTGGCCGTCGGCGGGGGCCTGTCGCAGGCCATAACCTCCTCACCGAGCCGCTTCGCCGGCGGCTGTCCGACCTGTGCCTGTTCCCGGTGCCGGTGCCGGCGTCGACGCTGGGCGACGAGGCGGTGGCCCTGGGCGGAGTGCGGCTGGCGCTGGACGCCGTGGAGAGGGCGCTGTTCGAGGTGGGGTGAGCCGGTGGCCCTGCGAACGGGGCCCAACCGCCTACCAGGCGGTCATGAGCAGCAGTGCCCAGCTGTCACTTGCCGCATGGCGTTAATCCTTCGGGCCCTCGCCTGGAGGGTGGAAGTGGATGCCTCCGGAAATGTCGCGCGCCTGGATAACGGGGCCCTGGATCTGCGCGTGGCCCGAGATGGTGTTGGTGGCGGTGGCGGCGTCGAGATGTGGCGCGGGCTGCCGGACCACACGGAGCTGGAAGTCGGCCAGGCCGTCCCGGCCCGGCAGGGTCTCGACCGCTGACGTACCGAGGAGCCGGTGCGCGGCTCGCTCAACGGCCGCGGCCAGTCCGCCTTCCTCACGGGCGCGGGAGCAGATGTCTTCCAGTTCCTGCCGAACGGCGGCGAGCCGTTCCTGCGTGCCGCGCAGCAGGACCAGTGCCTGATCCTGCTTGCGGTGTCTCTCCTCGGCTCGGGCGCGATGCCGGTTCCGGCGCTCGTCGAGGAGGTTCAGCGCCGCTGCGATCGGATCGGGGGCCGACAAGTCCCAGGCCAACCGGACGCCGAGTGTCTCTTTCATCATGGAAAGGACCTTGTGTATCTCTCGGTGCAGGCCCATCCACTCGCGCTTTTCCTCCGCGGCACGCACGTGGCCAAGTACGGCTAACAGGCACCGGAGCGCTTCCTCGACCGTTCCCGAGGAGGGCAGTTCGCTGATGTGCGTACGCCATCTCGCGACCACGGTGGGGTCCAGGTCGGCGACTCGTTGGAGGTGCTGGTCCAGCCCCGCGTACTGGGCCCGCAATCGGTCGTCCAGATAAGTGGAGAGCGGCTCGCCGAGGGCCGATCGGAATCGTTCGTGTTCATGCCCGTCGTAGTCGTCGCGTGGGGGCGGCAGGATGCCGGGGCGCATTCCGGCTTCGTACTCCAGGCTCCTTGCCGTACGGCCGAGTCCTTCGGACTCCGCGTACAACTCGGCCGTGCGCTTGGTGTAGCCCAGGTTCTCGGCGATCTGCTTGCACAGGCGGTACAGGGAGAGCGTCGAGTCCGGCCGCAGGCTCAGCAGGAGAGCGGTCCGCTCGGAGAAGCTGAGCATGAGGACGGCGGGCAGGTCCGATTCGGGGACGCCGAAGTAGGTGGCGCACCGGGAGGTCGCCTCGGTCCACGCGATGTGGTGCTCCTCCGGGGCAAAGGGAGCCTCGGCATAGGAGTGGCCGTCGATCCGCGTGCCGGGGGCGGAATGCAGGTCCACGGATTTGATGAGGGCCCAGGCCATGGCGTCGTGGCCCGGCCCGAGCGGAAACACGTTCAGGTCGTGCATCTGGGCGACGTCCCGCAGGAAGTGGCCGGACATAGTCGTGAAGGTGGAGATCGGTGACTTCGCCGTGGCCGGTTGCGGGCAGAGGACGGCGATCAGGTGCCCGGTGACGTCGTGAATGCTCGTCCATTGGTCGGTCAGTTCCCACTGCAGTTTTTCCGCGTCCGCGCTGCGGGCCAGGATCACCATCAGGCCGGTGAAGTCAGCTTCCTGCGCCGCCCTGACCACGTGAGGAAGAAGGGCGGATACCGAGGCTGGGGCCAACCACATGAATCCTCCGCGAGCTCGGGATCGGGGAACCCACCTCCAGAAGCTACCCGGTCGGCCTGCTGCACGACGGTTGCGAGGTTGTCGCCCTGAGCGGCGGCATGGGAGGGACGCCGTCGTCGCACGCCGTCGAGCTGTGGGCGTCGTTCGTCTCCGATCCGACGGCCCGCACGTGGTACCGGGCGCACAACGCGAGCATCGTCTCTGCCTACCTCGACCATCGCGACCTGGCGGGCAGCGAGAGCCGTCCGGAGCGCTTCTTCCTCAACGTGGTCCTCCTCCGCGTCCTCTACGCCCACGCCATGGTCACCGCGCCGCGTCTGGCGATCGGACGGCTCGCCCCTCTGGGGCCCCTACTCGGCGATCCCCGACTCGGGATGACGGGGATCTTCCTGTCCCTCTCGAGGGTCCTTCCCGCCCGGTATCCCCTCGGCGACGAGGTCGCGGCCTATGTCGCCGCCGAGCACAACCTCGGTCAGATGCTGGACTACGGCCTCATCGCGCCCCGGCTGCAACATCTCTACGAATGGTCAGCCAAGGAGCTTGACCAGCCGGCGCTCCTTCAGTGCATTCGCGACGGAAGCCCGACGTACGCATGGCCCTATGCCGATCGCGACGTATGGCATCCCGCGCACCCGGCTCGCACCATTCGAGCGATCAGGCGCGCCTTGCCTGCGCCGGACAACGCAACTTCCGTGGCTGCCCGTTCGTCTGACGTCCCGGACCGGTGACATCGCAGACACCGGAGTCGAGCATCAGGCGGTCGGGGTCTCGGGGGCGCAAATGGGCGGCGGAGGCCGCCTGACCACGACGCTCCCCTCCCGTCCCTGCCGCTTGTCGTTGAGCTGCTTGTAGAGGTCTGGAGCGCAGTCGGCTCTTTCGGTCAATCCGTGGGCCGGCGAGCCTGGTTCAGCTCCCGCATGACCGCCCAGGCGTCCGCCACCGGACCGACGTGTCCGAGCTTGTCGGGGTTGATCACCGAGCGGATCGTCTGGATCCGCCCGTCGAGTACGTCAAGCGTCAAGGTGTTGAGCATCTTGCCGTCCCGATCGCGGAGGATCGCGCCCGGCTGGCCGTTCACCTCGTGTGGCTCCAACGTCACCTCGATCCGGACGAGCCGGGGGAAGATCGAGGCAAGCACCCGGGCCACCTTGTCGGGGCCGATGATGACCCTGGCCCACTGCGGGGCCTTGCCGCCGCCGTCCCCGACCATCTGAACGTCAGCGGCGAGCAGCTCCCGCAGGCCGTCGACGTCGCCTTCCCGGAGCGCGTCGAAGAACCACGCCGCCAGCTCCTCCCGCTCCCGGCGGTCCGCCTCGAACCGAGGGTGCCCTGCGTCCATGTGGCGCCGGGCCCGCACCGCGAGCTGGCGGCACGCCGCCTCCGAGCGCCCCACCGCCGACGCGACCTCGGGAAAGCCGAACCCGAAAACCTCCCGCAGCACGAAGACCGCCCGCTCGAGCGGGCTGAGACGCTCCAGCAGCAACAGGGCCGCCATCGACAACGAGTCCGCCAATTCCGCCGACCGCGCCGGATCCTCATAGGGGTCGGTCAGCAGCGGCCGCAGCTCCTCGAACTGCTCGGTCCGGGTCACGCCAGCTCTTCCTTGAAGCCCTGGCGCCACGAGGGGTAGCGCAGCTCCCAGCCGAGCTCCCGCTTGGCCTTGGCGTTGGAGAAGCCGCGCCCCTCGGTCATCATCGTCACCACCAACTCCCCGGCCAGCAGCCGGGCCAGCCACTTGGGGACCCGCATCGGTGGCTTGGCGCCCGCACACGCAGCCAGATGAGGCAGCCACTCGCCGGCCGGGGCAGGCTCGTCGTCGACGATGTTGAACACGCCCTTCGCCTGCTGCTCCACGGCCAGGACGGTGGCGCTCGCCGCGTCGTCGAGATGCACCCATGACATGTAGCCGGTGCCGCCCCCGACGAGCGGGAACATCCGCTTGCGCACGAGCTCGACCTGGTCGTCGGTGGCACCCGGCCCGTAGAAGCCGCCGTAGCGCAGGGCCGCGCCGCCCGCCTTGACGACCGCGTCCTCGAGGTGGGCGATCGCCTCCGCCGCCGTGCGGAACTTCCCCGTCTCCTGGGGCAGCGGGTCCTCCTCGGTCTTCACCCATCCACCCTCGCGGATGCCGTTCCAGATGCCGGCGCTCTGCGCGACGACGTGGGAGACGCCGGTCGCCTCGGCGGCGGCCAGCAGGTGGTCCGTCCCCTCGGAGCGCAGCTGATTGGTGGTGGCGAAGAAGCGGTCGAAGTGCCGCATGTCGGGCTTGCCGGCGTGCGCCGCGGAAATTGCGGTCATCTGGTTCACGATCGCGTCCGGCCGGGCCGCCGCCACCGCTTCACCGACCGACGCCGCATCCAGCCCGTCCATCACGACCCCATTTGCGCCCAGCTGCGCCAGCAAGCCCAGCTTGGCCGCACTCGTCGTCGTAGCCGTCACCTGGTGGCCACGGGCCACGAGCTGCGGCACAAGCCGCCGCCCCATGACCCCTGTCCCGCCTGCCACGAACACCCGCATGACCATCACCTTCCTGATTCCAGAGTCTCTCTCTGAGATCTGAGACGAGACAGCCCGGCCGTCTGTGACATGCGGAAGATGGCATTCACCGGTCCCAAGCGGGGAAGCCGACCGGGAGCGCACGCCATTTGCAGCCGCTATCCGCCCATGGCGAATCGCGTCGATCACCTGCACCGATGACTCCGGTCGCGCGGCATCGCCCATCGCATCGCCCGCAAGGGCGGCTACCGACGGACTCACCAAGCGAAACAACTTCTCAGTTTTCCAACAGATCGTTCGACCTGCCGTTGCAGTAGTCCCACGTGCACACCCCGGGCCAGTACTCGGTGCGCGAGGTGTTGTAGAGGTCGGCGGCCAGGTCGGCGACCTGGGACTGAGTCATGCCCGGGGCCTTGCGGAGGACCTGAGGGGAGTCGACGACTGCGATGGCGGCCACCGTGCTGTAGTCGGCCCAGACACAGATCGGGATCCGCATCGTCGCGACGGAACCCCTTCGTGCCTTCACCTCCCATATGCTCGTGAGTTCGGTGTTCTGGCACTCCATCAGGGCACCCTCGAAGCCCGTGGGGTCGAACTCTTTGCGGGGGCCGATCAGCTTGCCCCTGAACGACTGGTCGCCGTCCTTGATGGACTGGAAGAGGTTGTCGAGCGCCTCGTCCGGGTCGTCGATCGTGCCCCAGTAACCGTCGACAGACAGTGTCTTCCGTTGGCTGCGGCCCTGGTCGTCCTTGTAGTGGTACCGGTATTGGGCCTTCACCATGGCCGGCTCTTTGACGCCGATCTGCTCCGGCTCGCTCGGAGGGCCTTCGGTGACCCCCTGCATGCAGTCCGCGTCGGACGGCGCCCCGTCGCACTGCCTGGTGGACATGTCCTGCAGCTGCTCCTTGTGCTTCCTGTAAGGGCCGACCGACCCGGCCGGGGTCAGCATGTGCCCCTTCGTATCCCGGCCTACGCCGGGGAGCGCCAGGACGTACACGGCGCCTCCGGTCAGGGCGAGCGCCACCACGACGCCCGCCACGGCCAGACCTATCTTCTTCGGGTTGCCACGCATGACCCTTCCCTCCCTGCTGGTTCATGCGTTCCGACCACCGGACGAGACGGAAGGTTGCGCTCCGGCACCCGCGGACCTGAGGACCTGGCGGGCGGGGGTGGCCCGCTGCGGCTTGGTCGCGGCAGTCGGAGAGCCTGCTCCGCCGAGCCCTCCAGAGCCGTGTCGGGCTGCCCGGAGGTGCCCGGCTCAGGTGCGGTCTTGTGGGGCTGGTAATAGCGGGCCACGCGGGCGCGATTGCCCACAGCGGGCGGGTGAGCACCAGTGGCGGCGGGCCGCCAGTGGTGAAGTCCGAGTCGCCGACATCCCCACCCCGCGGGACGGACACCGCGTCAGATCGCAGTTCTGACGCCGCGCGACACTGCTGCGCCGATCCCGGACGTCCGCTGGGGCAGGACGGGATGTTCTTGACGAAGCCGATTCCACAGAACGCCCTGGCGAACGATCTACCGCTTCGCCCGTCGTAGGTCGCCGGCGTCATCAACCTCATGCGCGACCGGCTCCGCCGGGCAGTACGTCTCAGCAGCGGCAAGACCCCGCAGGCCGCAGCCGTCATCATGGACTCACAGTGTGAAGACCGCCGAGACCGTCGGCAAGGACAGCTGCGGCTACGGCGCCGCGAAGAAAATCGACGGCCGCAAGCACCACATAGACCACATATTTTGACACCCGCGGCCTGGTTCTGCTCGTCATCGTCACGCCGGTCAATGTCACCGACCGGGGCGCCTGCGAAGTCCTCTTCCGGCTCCACCTCCTGCACCCCGAAATCGTCACCGTCCGGGCCGATTCCGCCTACGCGGGCACCCTCATGATCTGGGTGAAGACACAACTCGACTCACGATCAAGACGGTTCGACGACCACCGAACACCAGCGGCTTCGTCGACGTCCCCGCCGTTGGGTCGTAGAGAGGTCGCTGTCCTGGATCACGCGGGCCCGCCGTCACCGCCGCAACCACGAGATGGTGACTCACCGTCTCACCCGCAAGCCGGCCCGACAGCCGGTACGCCCGCCAGTCATCCCAGCCTCGATGCCCGTCGCCCCCTGACCACGAACAACGCCATCGCTAGTCGAAGTAGCCGTTCCCGATGTACGGGTACAGAGAGCCAGGGCACTGGGTGGGGGGATCCCGGTCGACGTCTTTGTGCCCCTTCACATGGCGGCCTTCCACGCGCGCGCCGGCCTGGTCGTAGCGCCGCACCCACTCCATGACCGCCTTGGTCTCCCGCAGCATCACGTCGGTCGGCTTCGGATCGCCGCTGCCGATCAGACCGCAGATCGCATAGTAGCGCTCGTTTGCGTACCGACTGCCGTTCGCTCCCGGCTGGGAGGCGAGCCCACGCCCCACGAAGGTGTACCCGTGGTGGCAGATCAGGTAGTTGTAGGCGATGTCCCAGTACCGCTCGCCCCCGGTGATCGGGGACGGGTGCATGTGCCGATGCTGGATCAGGCGCACCTGGTAGTAGCAGTCGTCGAGCGGGGCCGGGGTGCGACCGGGACTGTGCTCCTCGCGCATCTCCTTCCCGCCCCCGGCGTAGTGCAGGACGATGCCGCCCCACTCCGGCCAGAAGTTGACGGTGTCGGTCTGCGTGGGCGCCGCAGCACGCCACTCTCTGCGGGAGATGAATCTCGGAGCCGGTGCCGCCTTCGGAGCGGCTTCCCTGTCCTTCCCGTCTGGCCCGACGAGGCGCTGCTGTCCCACCTGCTCGATGCGCTGTGCCCACTCCCGCTCGGTTGACGGCCACTCCCGGTGCTCCGGGTACGTCAGCATCCTGCCCCCTCATAGTTGCAACCTGTGGTGTTTCAGCCTGGGTGAACGCGAGACAGCCTGCTGAGGCTGACCAAACGACACAAGGGCTTTGGGCTGTCCCGGACACGACGCCACTGTCCGAGCTGGTCAACGCGTTGTCCGGGACACCACGCGGTCCGCGCCACCTGCGTGACGGAGCATCTCTCTGGGGAACAGCGCGCCTTCGGACTAGCGGAGTGCGGCTGCTGCCCGCACCATCTGTTCTCTCGCGGCTACGAGCTTGAAGTCGATGATTGGGACGAGCGGTTCGATGACGCTGCTGAGCCTTCCGGCAGACCTCGTCCAGAGTCTCGGTGCCCCCGCCGGCCGCTCGGCACATCCCGAGGGTTCGTAAGCACATACATCTGCGGGGCCAGGCTGCCGATCAGCGGACTGAGCTTCAGGATCGCCTCGACGTGCGTCAGGGTCGCGGGTTGGAGTTGACGTGCATGTCGCCGGTCTTCGCGAGCCATCGCGGGGCGCCGGTAGGCGTTGCGGACGTCCCTGCGTGCGTTGATCTGCTTCTCGATGCTCCGCAGTCGTGGGTCGTTCGGACGCTGCCCCAGGACGGACGTCATGTCCACGCCGTCCGGCGACATCCCCGACCAGCAACGACACATCCGTCCCTCCTCGATAGGGGCGCCGAGTGTACCGGCCGGTGCTGTCGACGGGGGCATGGCTCCCAGCGCCGCGCTCGACCGGGCGCTCGGAGAGCTGGGTCCGAGGACGGCCGAGTACATCCAGCATGTTGCGGACGAAGTGATCGATGTCTTCTCCCCTGACGGCGAGACGGACGTCATTTTGCGGTTCGCGCGGGATTTTCCGCAGCTGGTCATGAGAGGGCTGCTCGGCATGGACGAGCGGTACGCCGCCGGCGTCGGCCAGAGCGTCCCCAGCCTGATCGGCGCAACACGCTACTCCCCTTATGTCAGCGAGAACGATGTCAACGAGGACGATCGAGCGTTCCGCCAGCTCAACGCATCTTTCAGACTGGAGGCCCTCCTGATCCAGCTCGTGGAAGAGAAGCAGAAGACCCCCGGCCGGGATCTCGTCTCCTGGATGCGTCACCACGGCCGGGACCTCACCCTCGAGGTGACGAGCCCATCTTCACCACGGCTCCCCCGCCGCGACGTCCCACCAGCCAGGCCGCCCGCGTCGTCGGCAGCTGGCGCTCCGTTCTGCGACCGCCCCGTACGAAGTAGCAGACGCCCGCGAGCGGATGTTCACGAGGGCCGCGGCCCCGACGGCATGACGCTGGGCCCCCCACGTCTGCCGTCGACGAGGCAGAGATGGTGGAGGACCGCCTCCGGCGTCAGGCGTCGCGCGCCTGGACGATCATCGGGACGCGGTCGGGGTGAGCCATCGATGCGAACGCCTCGCGTGGCGTGCGGCCGGGTACGGGGCGCAGCTTCCAGCGTCCCAGGATGGTGGCCAGCGCGATGGTGGCCTCTGTCCAGGCGAAGGAGTCCCCGATGCACCTTCGGTTGCCCGCGCCGAAGGGCATGACAGCCTCCCTCGGGAGGTTGGCCCGCCGCTCCGGCAGCCACCGGTCAGGGTCGAAGCCGTCCGGCTCGGCGTAGAGCGTCGGGTCGCGGTGCATGGCGTAGAGACTGAAGGCGACCTCGACGCCAGCGGGGATGTGGAATCCGCCGAGCTCGACCGGCTCGATGGTGCGGCGCATCAGCAGCACCACCCCGTGCAGCCGGATGACCTCATCCAGCACGCGCTGGATACTGGCCAGTCGGGGCACATCTTCGAAGGCAACGGGGCGGTCGCCCACAACCTCGTCGACCTCGGCCACCAGTTGCTTCTCGACCTCAGGATGTTCGGCGAGATGGTGCAAGGCCCAGCTGAGCGTGGAGGCCGTGGTCTCCGTGCCGGCAAACAGGATCGTGACCAGCTCGTCCCGGATCTCTTCGTCGGTGAGGGCCTCACCCGTGTCCGCGTCCCGCGCGGCGAGCAGTACGGACAGCAGGTCCGCCCGGTCGGTCTGCCCCGACTCGCGTGTGGTGGCGACCACCTGGTCGATGACCTGGCGCATGCTCGCGACGGCCCGGTCGAAGGATCGCCAGATCGGCAGCTTGTCGAGAACCTTCGGCGATGCCGCCCGCACCAGCATGTTCTTCAGAATGATCGGCAGATCCCGGCGAACCGCCTCCACGGCCGGCCGCCCGATGTCCGCAGAGAACAGCGTCGCCGCCAGCGTCTCGATGGCGAACTCGCCCATGACCTGGTCCACGGCGATGCGCTGCCCGGCCGTCCAGGAGTCGGCCAGCGCGCGGGCCCGCTCGCTCATCACCTCGGCGTATCCGGCGATGCGCGCCTTGTGGAACATGGGCTGTATCAGGCGGCGGTGCCGGCGGTGGACTTCGCCGCCGGCCGTCGCGAGCCCGTTGCCGACCAGCGGGCGGACGCGGTCGAAGAGCCGCCCCTTCTCGAAGTGTCGGCCTTGCGTCACCATGACGTCGCTGATCAGGGAGGCGCTGGTGGCCACGTAGATCGGCATCGTGCCGATGTCGACCTGGACCAGCTCGCCCGTCTTCCGAAGGGAGCGGACGAAGGAGAGCGGGTCGCTCTGAAGCCTCAAGACGTGCCCGAGGAGCGGTATGGCGCCCGGGGCGCGGGGAATCGCCGCCAACTCAGCTGACACGGGAATCCTTTCGCGAGGCGGTGCTCTGCGCCAGGCCCCGCGTGGAGGGGGGATCCGGCCTGCACGGTGTGGTCTGCGAAGTGCTGCTGCTGTGGTCGGGGAGGACTGCCCGACTGATCAACTACGGCGCATCGTACCCACGGTTCACCCTCGTTCCAATGGGGCAACTGCACAGCACGGCAGCGCGAAGGGGCGCCCGCACCTGGGACAACAGGGTTCTCGTCGGAGCGGACGGCCCTCCCTCGGCCTCACCAGAAACGACCCGGCGACCTGCTACCGCCAGAACATCAACGAACTCCACCAGCGGCGGTCTGAGGCGGGTAGCGGGTCAGGCTCCGCGATCGGGGTGGAAACGGGAGCTGTGTCAGGTAGCGGCTGCGACTTCGGCGGTGCGGCCGCTGCGACAGGCTGCTCGGTGCCGCTCGACGACTGCGGCTTGAAGCGTACGGGCAGGGAGTAGACGCGCTCGGACAGCCAAGCGGCGCTCGTCTGCAACTCGGAGGCTGGCACTGAGAGTTCGAGGCCGGGGAGCAGCGACAGCAGAGTGTCGATGCCCGTGTCCGCAATGGCACGGCCGATGTCCTGGCCGGGGCACTCGTGCGGGCCAGAGCTGAAAGAGAGGTGGGACCGGTTGCCGTGCACGGGGGCGGACAGGTCGGCCCGGATGTCGGGGTCGACGTTGCCAGCGGCCAGGCCGAGCAGCAGCATGTCGCCGACCCTGATCTGTTTACCAGCCAGCTTGGTGTCGCCCGTGGCCCACCGGCCCGGGATCACCGAGAGGGGCGGGGCGTCCCACAGCACCTGCTCCAGTGCGTCGGGCAGTGTCATCTGGCCGCCGGACAGGCTCGCTCGGAAGCGACGGTCGGTCAGCAAGAGGCGAAGGGTGTTCGCGATCAGGTTGACCGTGGTCTCATTCGCGGCGACAAGGATCAGCCGCAGATGTTCGACGACCTCGTCCTCGTTGAGGTCGGACTTATGACCTATCAGCTGGGATGTCAGGTCGCGCCCGGGCTTCTCCGATTTGCGCTTCACCAGCTGGCGCAGCGTCTCGGTGACGTATTCGTTGCTGGCCAGGGCCGTTTCGGAGCCCTTCATAAGGTCCAGGGTGGCCTCGACCAGACGTGGGCCGCCCTCCTCGGGCATTCCCATGAGCTGGGTCATCACCAGCATCGGCAGGCGCTCGGCGTAGTCCCGGATCAGGTCGGCCTGCCCGGTCGCCTCGAAGGTCGCGACCAACTGCTTGGTGTAGCGGGTGACATAGCGTCGCACGCCTTGGCGATTGAACTGCCCCAGGCTCTCGGTGACCGCCGCGCGGAGACGGGCGTGCTCGTCACCGTCGGCGAAGACGCACAGCGGCTGCCATCCCACCATCGGGATCAACGGGGAGTCGGCCGCCACCTTCCCCTGCACAAACGGCGTCCAGAGGCGCGAGTCGCGGGAGAACCGCGACGGCGTCCGCATGACCTCGAGGTTCTCCCGGTGCCCGAGGACCAGCCACGCGGGATGGTCACCGTGCAGCAGCACAGGCGCGACGGCACCGTGTTGCTGGCGCAGCTGCTCGTACAGACCCCGTGGGTTGGCCTCCGCCTCGGGCCCGTACAGCCGGTGTATCCCCTCGGGACTCATGCCGTGCGCGGGACAGCCAGGGGGCGGTGCCACTGCGGAGCTGTCGGGAGATGCTGCTGGGCGCGGGGTGGTCACAAAGCCTCCGAAGCCATGGTCAAGGAGGAGCGGCCACCGTCGTGGAGGAGACTCCCGGTAGGGCGCTCACAAATGTCTCTACTCGCGCCGGACCACGGGCCGCAGACCCTGCAGCGGTCACACAAGATCCGGAGCCGAACGCAGCATATCCCCGCCTCGCCTCCACCCGACAAGCCGTCAGGCCAGCAGCGGCAAGATGTGAACTCAGCTGACTGCAAACCAAGTTGCGTCAGCAAACTCGCCACCGGGACTGCCCGTGGCCCTCGCCAAGGGCGTGCGCCGCTGGCGGGCGGGTCTCCTACTCGGGATGGCTCACGCCACGGCCATGCCCGTTTTCGAATGACTGACGAGCTGCCCGAGTTGCGGCGAAACGAGGATGGCGTCCTGCTGATGGCGATATCTGAATCTGAATCTGAATCTCCCCACCCGGTGCTCGGCCTGGCCCCAGAGCTGCTCGGCTTGATTCCCCAGGCAGACCCGCGCTGGCCTGGGGAGGGAGCCAGCCGGAATACGCAGGAAGTCTGTCGTCACGTCATGAACCTGCCGATCAGCGGTGGTATGACGCTCTGTCGACCTCGGTAAACCGCACGCTTACCGCTACAGCGGTTTTGGCGATCTGAGGAAGCACCGCCAGAACAAGATCAGGTGCCCGCATCTGTGGTTGCCTGTTCCGGCGTATTCCGGCTGACCCCCTCCGTAGGGGGTGTTGTCCTGTCGTGGTCTGGCGTGGCGGCATCACGCACGTGCTGTGGCTCGGTAAACACGTGGCGTGGCTGCTCCTGTCCTTGTCGTGCCGTGCTGGTTGTCTGGTTCTGGCCGTGTCGCGATGGGCGCTTTTGAGGCGGGTGGCGTCAGCGTCGCCCAGACCAGATGTCTCAGTGCTGTCGTGCAGTGGCGGGACGAGGGCCGGAGGTGAGTGGCGTGGGAGAGGGTGGGCCAGGTTCGCGTTCCAGGTGGTTCAGTGCTGTGCATTTGTGGATCGCGACACTCACAGGCCTGGTTGCCCTGGGTATCTCGCTGTACAACTTCGCGGTACTGCAGGGGGCGCCGAAAGTCGACATCGCACTTCCCCGCCGTGTGACGATCGAGCCGCGTGCGCCGGGTAATGCAGTCCACTTCTTTCTGCAGCCGACGCTGTCGATTCGCCGCAAGACTGAAAGTGTCGAGGTCATCACTGATGCGCAGCTCAGGCTGCTGCCGGCCGGTGCGACCGCTCCTCGGCCCGAGTTCTATTGGCTCGATTCCGGCAACTTTGTCTACGACTTCGAAGCCAACAACGACCATTGGGAAAAGAGCAGCGACCCCACCCCGATCCTGGTCAGTCAAGAAAGGCCCAGCCTTTCGACATTCAACTTCAATGCAGACAAATGGAATTTTCAGCCTGGTCGGTACGAAGGATTGCTGATCCTGCACCGGTCCGGCGGTGCTCCCATGACGGCGAGGTTCTGTCTTCTCGTTTCGGCTGACGACGTGAAGACATTCAAGGAGAGTGCGGAACGTGACGCCTTCGTGTTTCGCAATGATATCCTCGGCACCTCGGTCGCCACTCGGAACTCTGACTGCTACATCTCAGTCCATTGACGCCACTTGGTGGGGAGTGCTGCAGGGAGCGGAGCCTGGGGGCCCAGCCGGAGTACACCCGGAACAGGCAACCGCAGTAAATGCGGCACCTCATCTCATTTCCAGCGGAGCATCACACCTCGCCTGTCTCCGACGAAGAAGGCCGGTCGTGCCTCACTTCGCCCAGGCGGCCGAACATCCGGTGCAGCGTTAGCTGCTGCTCGCGTCAACTACTGAACTTGAACTTGTGATGTCGGTGGGTCGGGCCCCTCGGAGCCGCATTGGAGAACTCGCTGGTCCTGCGACGGGTGGTCTGCCATGGTGATCGCGTGCCAGATGAATTGACGACGCAGCCACCGATGCCGGATGCGAAGTGGTCGGCTGGGTCGTTGCGGATCACGAGTCGGACGATCAGCGCGGAGGAGATCTCAGAGGCGTTGGGGCTCGATCCACATGACAGGTTCGAGCAGGGCAGTCTGGCCATCCCATGCAATCCGGACAGCTTCCGGCGGGAGTCCAGCGTGTGGATCCTCACAAGCGGCCTGGGCAGTGACCGCTGGCCTGACGAGCACGCTGCGTCGCTGATCAAGCTGCTGGAGGGACGCCGCGAGGCACTGGGTCGGCTGGCCGCCGATTGCGAGGTGGAATTGTGCCTCGGCTTCGGCAGCGAGAACGGTCAGGGCGGATGTGTTCTGCCCGCTGACCTGTTGAAGGAGGTCGGCCTGCTCGGGATCGATGTGGTGTTGGACCTGTATCCGCCGACGCCCGACGACGTGTCCTCCACGGCGGAATGAACGCCTCTGGTGTCACCCGTCATCATTGCGGCGACGGTTGCGGGCGGCGCGAGCCTGTCGCGTCGGGCCCGGGTGTTGCCGCCGAAGACAAGCCCTTCATGGGGGCTGGGACCGAGCAGAGCCGCGAAGAGTGGAGACACAGTGGTCCGCCGCGGTCGCTGGTCTCCCCGCCATGCGTGACGGAGTCGCCCCCTGCTGGGCGTCTGATGCGCACTGCTGGTCGTCCGTCTTGTTCGCCACAGCCCAGGGTCGGCCATCACCTGATCGCGCACATGGGCGGGGTGGGTCGTCACCCATGCCACCACCTTGCCAAGAAGCCCCACCAGCGATGCCGGGCCACGTTCGCGGATCCTGGTTCCCTCGCCGCGGATGTCGGCGCTGGAGGGATCGACGACGAAAGGACCGGGTTCGCGTTTCCTTCGCTGCCCCCTCCCGAAGTCCGGTCGGCGGGGCTGATCGGCGGGAAGCGGACGGGCAGGGCGGTCAGAGCCCGGTGGAAGGGGCCCTGCCGCCACTCCAACTCCTCGACAGGAGCTGCCAGTTCAATGTCAGGGAGCCGGTCGAGGAGCTTCTCCAAGGCGACCTCGGCGATCAACCGGGCGGGGGTTTTCGCCGGACAGGTGTGCGGGCCCGCGCTCCATGCGAGGTGCGCGCGGTTGCCGGCCCGGCGGTCGCCGGCGAGGCCTGGGTCGGTGTTCGCGGCAGCCAGGCTGATCAGAATGGGTTCACCCTCGCACACGAGGGTTCCGTCGAGCTCCAGGTCGACGAGTGGATAGTGGATGGCGTAGTTCGCCAACGGCGGGTCCGTCCACAGCACCTCGTCGATGGCGTCCTCGACGGGCATGCTGCCGCCCGCGAGATCACCGGCAAACCGGTCGTCGGACAGCAACAGCCGTAGCCCATTGCAGATCAGGTTCTGCTGGGGCTCGGTGCCGGCGCCCATCAGGAGCACCAGCTGATGCATCATCTCCTCGTCGGTGAGCTGCGCAGGATGGGCCATCAGCCAGGACGTCACGTCCTGCCCCGGGTGTCTGCGCTTGAGTGCGACCAGTTCGGCGACCCCCTCGGTCAGCAACGTGTTCGCCTTCTCAGAGTCGGCGTTGGCGTCGAAGATCCCGGACATGCCCTCCATCAGCTTGTCCCCGGTGTCGGGCGGGCAGCCGAACAGTTGGTTGAAGACCAGCAGTGGCAGGACTGCACCGTACTCGTTGAGCAGATCCGCGCGCCCCCTGGGCCCGATTCGGTCGATGAGGGTGTCGGCGCTGTGCTCGACGTAGCCCCTGAGCGCGTTGGGGTCGAGGCGGCCGAGGCTGTTGGTGATGGCCCCGCGCAGTCGGCTGTGCTCCTCCCCGTCGGTCCACAGGGCGTTCGGACGGTACATCATCATCGGCACGACCGGGCTGTCCGCCGGTACCGTCCCGTCGGCGAGAGCCTGCCAGCGGCGCGGGTCCTTGGAGAAGCGCTCCGGACTGCGCAGCACCTCCAGAGCGGTCTCATAGCCGGTGACCAGCCAGGCGCGTACACCGGGTGATATCTCCACGGGCGCGACGGAACCGTAGGCGCGCAGCCGGGTGTACGAGGCCATGGGGTCGGCGGCGAACCCTGGGCCGTACAGCCGCTCGGCCGTACGCGCCCCGGAGTGCGCGGGGCAGCCGGGAGGAGGTACCGCGTCGCGCGTGGGCCGGGGCGTCGTCATCGTTGCTCCTGAGGGGTGCGGGTCTGGAGGTACTCGATGAGGGAGATCAATGCACTGGCGGAAGACGTGGCTTCCCGTGCGTCGCAGGTGACCAAGGGGGTTTCCGGGAGCAGGTCGAGAGCCTCGCGGATCTCCGCCTCGGGGAAGACCGGCGCGCCGTCGAACTGGTTGACGGCGACCGCGTACGGCATGCCGTGCTCTTCCAGCAGACCCATGATGTCGAAGGACTGGTCGAGCCTTCGCGTGTCCGTCAGCACCAGTGCGCCGAGCGCTCCGACAAGCATGTCCTTCCACAGCCGGGTGAAGCGCTTCTGGCCGGGGGCACCGAAGAGGTACAGCACCAGGGACTCACTGAGCGTGAGGCGGCCGAAGTCCATGGCCACGGTTGTCGTGGTCTTGTCGGGGATCCCCGCAAGGTCGTCGACGAGTTCACCGGCTTGCGTCATCGATTCTTCGGTGCGCAGCGGCCGGATCTCGGAGAGGGTGCCAACGAACGTGGTCTTGCCGACGGCGAAGTGGCCGACAACGAGGATCTTGACCGCAGTCGTGACCGTGTCCGCGACGTAGACCGGGTCAGAAACGGGAGCGGAGCCCATCCAGAACCTCCTGCAGGAGTTGGGCGTCGGGCAGTTGTGCCTTGGGGACGGGAGGCCGGACGGTGATATGGCCGCTGTCGATGAGGTCGCTGAGCAGAACCTTGGTGACGCTCATCGCGAGAGAGAGGTGTCCGGCCACTTCGGCGACCGACAGCGCTCCTCCCCGGCACAGTTCCGTGACGCGCCGCTTCTCGGGGCTCAGGCCGTTCACGGGACGGTTGTTCACAGCCGTCACCAGCGTCACCAGGTCCAGTGTGTTGCGCGTCGGATGGGCACGGCCTTCCGTGACGACGTACGGCCGTACGAGTCCTCTGTCACGCCGGGAGCGTGGCGGGGTCATGCCGTACCGGAGTCGTCTGACCCGCGGGGTACGGAGTTCCGCCGCGGCGGACTGGTCAGCTCCTTGCCCAGCCGGTCGACCAGCTTGTGCATGCTGTAGGTGACGGCTTCCATGTCGACGTCCTGGCCGGCGGAGACCGCAAGATAGGCTCCCGCGCCGGCGGCCACCAGGAAGACATACCCGTCGACGAACTCGACCAGCGTCTGCTGCCACGGCGAGGTCTCCTGTCCGCAGAACTCGGCGGTACTACGGCTGATCGACTGCAGTCCGGACAACGCCGCCGCTTGCCGTTCGGCCTCGTCGCGCTCGATGCCCTGGGAGTGGGCGCGGAGCATGCCGTCCGCGGAGAGCAGGATCGCGTGGCGGGCTTCCGGAACCTTCAGGCCCTCGTCGAGCATCCATCCGAGTTCGTTGGTCATATGGCCGGTCATTCCTGAGTGTTCCCTTCGCTGTCGGGGGAGGCGTCGCGGCCGGAGCGGGTGCCGCGGGCGAACGCGCTCATGCGGGAGGCGGACTCGGCGGCGGGGCGGACGAGCGCGGGATCGGAGAGCGCCGGGGCCGTCGGCTCGCCGGCCGCCGTGTGCTGCGGCGTGTGTCGTCGCCGCTTGGGCAGGCCTCCCTCGGTGGACGATGGTGCTGTCTCCACTTGGGGCAAGGGGGAGGATTCGGCGGAGGGTTGGGGGTGGCCAGGTGCCTCGGCGGAACCCGGTTGCGCTGCCGCGTCGCCGACGGCTTCGGCCTCGGGCGCCGCCGCGGAGGCCGACTCGGCGGCGGGCAGCGGCTGGGCTCCCTGCAAGGGGATCGGCGGGCCCATGAAACGCACCCGGTTGAGGAGCGCGTTGGGGAGAAAGAGCACGGCCCGCACGCCTCCGTACGGGGACTGGGAGTCGACAGAGACGCTGAATCCGTACCGGGCAGCGAGTACGCCGATGACGGCGAAGCCGAACTGCGGCGAGTCACCGAGCCGGTTGATGTCGATGTCCTCCCGGCCGGACAGGCGCCGCGCGGCTTCCTCGGTCTCGCGCGCCTCCATTCCGACGCCTGCGTCGTCGACGACGATGCTGACGCCGTTGTGGGCGGGCCGGATGCCGACTTCGACAGTGGTGTTGGGCCGGGAGTGCCGCGCCGCGTTGTCCAGCAGCTCGGCAACCGCGAGGACTACCGGCTCAACGGCTCGGCTCACCACGTCCATGTCGACCTGGGAGTGCAACTTGACGCGTCGGTAGTCCCGGATCCTCGACGTCGCACCGCGTACGACGTCGAGCAGCGGTGACGCGGCCCGCTGCCGTCCGGGCCACGAGCCGCAGAGCACGGCGATGGCCTGTGCCCTCCGGCCGAACTGCGAGTTGGCGTGGTCGATCTCCAGGAGGTTCTGGAGCACATCCGGGTCGTCGTGCCGGTCCTGCATGTCCGAGATCGACAGCTGCTGCTCGTTGGCCAGGGCTTGCAGGGCGCGCATAGCCGCCTTCAGTGTTGCCTTCGCCGACTTGTCCGCCCGGGACTGCGCGACCTCGGCGGCCCCGGTGAACTGCTCGACGATCTTCTGCAGGCTCTTTCCGTACGGTGTTCCGGCGAGCTCGGCGTCGAGCGGTCCGGGCACGGGTGCCGTACCGCGGGATGCCTCGACCAGAGCAGGGAGCCGAACCTCGGCGAGGTGCCGGGCCTCCTCCTCACGGGTGAGCAGGTCGGCCTCGAGGCTCGTCTGTCGACGGCGCAGGGTAGCGGTGATCCGGTGCTCGCGTACCAGCAGCAACAGTCCGGCGAGAGTGACCGCGGCAAGGCACCAGAACACCGCCTCCGGTATGTGTTGTGTCATCAGGTCCTCATAAAGGGGGATGGCGGCAGGCCCGGAGGAGGCGGGACGGGCAGAATCCGGCTCTGAGGACCCATCGGATTTCGATCGGCCGGGGCCGGACGCGGAACCGTGGCTTTGGTGATGCCAGGGATCACCCATGTCCATCAGGGGCGCTGGAGTGCCTGATCATCCTCGGTCCGAGGGGAGGCTTCAAGCGCGTCACGGGAACAAATGGAGTTCAACAAGGCGCTACCTCCTGGTAGCTATCCGTTACGTCCGGTATGACGGCAACTTGGGCGGCTCCGCAGCAAGTCCGAGCCCCCATTACGTTTTTCGCGGTCCTGCAATAGGGCCGCTGGCCTCCGGGCCCGGCATGACTGTGCCCCCCTGTCGAAGGCATTACCTGGGGGTGGTGTCACCGGGCCCGGGAGGTGCCGTCGGAGACGCTGATCCAAAACCGCCCCCCGCCGTCCTCGTCCAGCGCAAACTGCTGGCCACGAGGATCGAGGAACTGCTGGAGGGCCACATCGAAGTCGATCTCCTCCGCCGCATGGAAGCGGAAGATCGCCGCCACTCGGCGGCCGGCCAGACCCGCAGTTCCGGGCACTCGGCGTCAGCCGGGCGGGACAGCACTTCCTCCGCCCGGGGCGCCGGCAGCACGGCACCGCCTTCCGAGTACTGGCACCTCCAGCCACTCTCACCGACGAGATCGAGGACCGCCTGCCAGTCCTCCATCGTGGTATCCGGGACACGCGCCTCTGGCAGCGAACCCATCAGGTCAGGGTCGGAGAAGTACGCGACGTCATCCCACAACAGCTCAGACACTCCGCCATGCTGCCCGGCGTCCCCTCCCAACGCAGCCCGCTTTCCTTGACGAGCCCCATAGGGGCACCCCCGGGCCCAGGTCCGGGGCGACCGGCACCGTCTCAGGACGCCGACGTGCCTGCCGGTCCCCGCCAAGTGGCCATGGGCATGCCATCATGGCCGCATGCGTGTGCTGATTCCGGTCCCCGACCACGATTTCGACGTTACCGAGACATCCCACGCGCGTAACTCGTCAAGCGGCTGCAGCAAGGTCCGCCGCGGACTGGTTGGGGAATGCCTTCAGCTCGTCATAGGGCTGGTGGTGCTGGAGGCAGTGGAAGAGCATCCCCATGAAGCGGTTGAAGAGGTTGCGCTGGGCGGCGACATGGCGGTCGCCTGCCACTTTGCGACGGTCATAGTGGGCTCTGGCGCCGGGGGACGCGGTCAGGGAGGCGAAGGCCCAGACGTAGCCGACGGCAGCCAGTCGCTGGTTCTTGACCCGGCGGGCCATCACCGTGCAGCTTTTGCCGCTTGCCCTGGTAACTGGTGCACTGCCGGCGTAGGCCTTCATCGATCCGGCGGTGGTGAAACGGGATCGGTCGTCGCCGATCTCGGCCAGGACCCGGGCCCCGGTTAAGGAGCCCAGGCCCGGAAAGCTGGAGATGACCGGGGCGTCAGGGTGCTGTTCGAAGGCCTCCCTGGTGGCAGCTTCCAGCTCGTCGGCGTTGGTGCAGGCGGCCTCCAGCTGACGCAGCAGGGCCGCGGTCTGTCGACCGAAGGCCTCCTCAACCTGAGGTGGTTGGTGGAGGTACTCGCGGCGGAGGACCTCGTGGAGCCGGTCGGCCTCGGCTTCGATGCCGCGCAGGCGTCCAGCCTGCCTGAGCAGAGACTGGAGACGTCGGCGCGTGAGACGGGCCGCCGCTGTCGGCGTTGAGGCAGCGGCCAGGATGGTCCGGGCCTCGGGCGAGCAGATGCCCTCGCGTTTGTCGGCGAAGGCGGCCAGGATCGCCGGGTAGAACTCGCGCAGCTGAGATCGGAGCTTGTTGTGAGCCTGGCCCTGGTCCCAGACCGCGTCCTGCTGGGCCCGCGCCAGTACCGCGATCGCCTGTGCCAGCTCGGAATCCTGCGGGAGGGGACGGTGGGCGGCCATGTCGGTCCGCAGAATGTTCGCCAGGGCAGCGGCGTCGATGGCGTCCGACTTCTTCCTCGCGACCGAGTGCCGATCTCGGTAGCGGGCCACCGCCAGCGGATTGATCGCGAACACCGGGCGTCCCGTCGCGCGCAGACAGGCGACCAGCAAGCCCCGGGAGGTCTCAATGGCGACCGGGATCGGATGTTCCTTGCTGTCACCGTGCTCGGTCAGCAGGGCTGTGAGCTGTGTGAATCCGGCAGCATCGTCGCTGATTCGCAGCTTGGCGAGCCGTGTCCCGCCGGCGTCGACGAGCGCGACATCGTGGTGGTCTTCTGCCCAGTCCACCCCGCAGAACACTGGCACCGGTAATCCTGCGATCTCCATCATGTTCTCCCTCGTACTCTGGTGTTCCGGCAGGCCAGAGCCTGTGCAGGTTGCGCGTGCTCCCTAATGGAAGTGCTCAAGGCACAACATCCCACCAGCCGTTCGCAACCCCAGCGAACTGCACGGTCCTTCGTCTTCGCGAGAGCTCCCAGGCTCGCGATGCGATGAAAGGTGTTCCGTGCGGTTGGCTCAGGCCACGACCATCGAAGCCCCCGGTTCGTACCGCCTGGTGAGGTGTTCTGAACTGGGTCTTCTGAGACCCGTTGTGAGGCCTTTATGCCCTCGTGAGGTGCTGTTGTGCTCGCGAAGCTCAGAGGCTGGAACGGTTCCGGCCGGGGCCAGATCGCTCTCAGTAGAGGACTTCCTGCCCAGGTGGCGGATGAGATCTTCGTCTGGCCGGAACCGCTGCTGAAGCGAGCCCCGCGGTCTGTCGAAAGAGCTCTCACTCCGGATTCGGATAGCGATGACTCGCTTCGCTGCCCATTAGGTGGCGGTGCCCTGGCGCCTGCTCACCGATGCGGGGCACCAGGTCGTCTTCTCCACCGAACGCGCCGGCACACTGCCTGCTGCCGATCCGCGGCTGCTGACCGGCGTACTCTTCGGGCAACTCGGAGCCGAGCCCGACGCCAGGCGCTGCTACCAAGACCTGACGCAGAGCAAGGAGTTCGCCAGGACGGCGGCCTGGGCCGACCTCGAGATGTCGGACTTCGACGGTCTGATCCTGCCCGGCGGGCACGCACCCGGGATGCGGCAGTACCTCGGCTCGGAGGTTCTGCGGCAGCAGGTCGCCGCCTTCTGGGCGCTGGACCGGCCGGTCGCCGCGATCTGCCACGGCGTTCTGGTGCTGGCACGGACGATCGACACCGCGAGCGGTCGAAGCGTCCTTGCGGACCGACGTACGACATGCCTGCCCAAGTACATGGAACGCTCGGCGTATCTGATCTCGGCCTGGCGGCTGGGGCGTTACTACCGTACCTACCCCGCCTACGTCGAGGACGAGGTCAGGACGGCGCTCAGCGCGCCGGCCGCGTCGTTCCAGCGCGGCCCGAGAGTGCTGACCGCCCGCGGGACAGTTTCCGACGACACCCATGCGTTCGTCGTCCAGGACCGTAACTATCTGTCGGCGCGCTGGCCCGGAGATGCCTACCTGTTCGGTCGGCGGTTCATCGAGCTCCTCGATGCCGCGGCCGCATAGGCCGGACAGCGAGAGGGTTGCGCCGGCCGGGTGGTCAGTGGGCGGCGGAGGCCGCCTGCAGGGTCCGGATCACCTCGGTGTCATCGATCTGCTCGAAGTCGTGGTACTCCAGTGAGAATTCGTGTCCTGAGCTGGCTCTTCTGTCATCCACGATCAACACGCCGTCCGGGCCGAGACGTTCGGCAACGTACTCGGGCACGTCGTCCCGGACCGCATCCGCGTCCCAGCGGGCCCCGTTCAGCAGGTGCTGCAGCCCCGCCGGATCACGATGGCCGGCGTACTCCGCCAGCTGCCAGCCGTTCTTCCGCGATTTCCGGCGCCAGCAGCCCCCGGACATAGTCCCGCACCCGCCAGCGCAGATCCGCCCGCCCGAACCGGCCGGCCACCCGCGCGAACACCGACTCCAACTCCCCAGCCCAGTCTTCGATTTCAGCCATCCCCCTCCATGACCGGTCAACGAGAAAACCCAGCTCACGACACGAATTCTCACTGGAGTACCGGCCGGACCGGCCCCCAGAGCTGGCAGTCCCCGACGCGTACGTCCCGCGGAAGCAGGCGGACGCCTGAGCCGCGCGCCATGACGAGCGCACTGCTGGGCGTGGTCGATTCCATTCACCTGACAGTGTGTGTATTGACCGTAATCGATCAAATATGGGCATAGGTCGGCCAACGGAGGTTCTCGTTCCGGCACAGTCACATGGCGAACCCGAACTGACTATGCTCCCCCGCGTGTTGCGCTGCTCTCACAGCGAGTCACAGAGTGCTGTGTTACGCGCGGACGGAGCCTGGCCGCAGGGAGACGTGACCACACGTGCGATCTCGGGGACCCATCCGGGGGCACCCATCGGAACACTTGTGCTCGGCTGAGCCGGAGTCCCGACCGATCTTGCCGGCGCACCGCATCACCCTCAGTCCACTAACTTCAGATTGTTTAGGGACCCCTCGATGGTTCGTGCAGGTTCATCCCTCAGAGCCCTGCCACGTGCAGTGGCTCCAGCATGGCTAATCCCCGGTGTTCTGGCCGGGGCCTGCGGTATAGCGCTGTTCATTGTCCCGGCACAGATACGCCCACCGGTTGCCTGGTGCGGCCTCGTGGCAGTCGTCCTGACGGCCATCACTTCGGCTGAGACGGCGCGCCGGGCGCGCTCGGCAGAGGCGGCCCGCCATGCCCAGGCGACCGCTGGTGTGCAGCAGTACTACACGCAACGCGAAGCGGCGTTATTCGGGCGCTTGTCCGATCAGCGGGCCACCACCGTATGGCTCGCCGAAGAGCTCCTGCCCGCGGCAGTCGCCCGTCTCCAGAAGGGTGAGCCCGCGTCGGAGATCCTGCAGTCCGTTATGTTCGGGGAACATCTCGACAGCGAGTTCGCCGAAGCACTCCGGGCAGCTCTGCGGACGCTCCTGGAAGCCGTGGAGGCCGAGGAGCACACACGGGACTCCTCACAGAGGGCGTTGGTGGCGATCGCCCGTCGGGTCCAGGCCATCGTGCATCAACTCGCCAAGAACCTCCACGACATGCAGATCCTGCACGGCACGGATGTCGTAGTCTCCCACGGCCTGCAGAACGTCGACCATCGCAATGCCCTGATCGGGCGCCTTGCGGCCAGCATCGCTGTGCTGGGTAACGCCCGGCCCGGGCGTCAGTGGTCGAAGGCCATCCCTCTCTACGACATCGTGCGGGGGGCCATGTCACGCATCGTGGACTATCCACGGGTGAAGCTGCAGTCGGTGACTGAGGTGGCCGTGATCGGTCAAGGAGCCGAGCCGCTGATCCACCTGCTCGCCGAGCTGCTCGACAACGCCACGACCTTTTCACCGCCACACACCCCGGTCGAGGTGACCGCGAGCGAGGTGCCTTCCGGTATTGCGATCGAGATCGAGGATCGTGGGGTTGGCCTCACCGAAGAGGTCCGGCAGCGCATTGACCGCGTCATGGCTCAGGCATCATCCGGCATGGATCTGGCCAACCTGGGCGAGGCGACGCAGCTCGGCCTGCCCGTGGTCAGCAGGCTGGCCCGCGAGAACGGCCTCGACGTCGACTTGCGCACTTCGGCGTACGGAGGCGTCCGGGCCGTGGTGCTCGTCCCGCGGCGCCTGATCACCACAGTTCAACAGCCTGCCCCGAAGCACACGGGCGCACCGACCGTGCCAAGGCCGACAACGACGCGCGATGCTGCAGCGGATTCCGTCGAGGTCAAACAGGCCGCCAACGGACTGCCGCAGCGGCAACGGCAGTCGCCCGTCCCGACACCGGTCGTCCGTACGACTCCCCGTCCCACGGCTGCTCCGACTCCCTCCCCAGGAACAGCCGGCACAGCCCGGCGGCCGGGCCTTATCTGGGAAGCGTTCAGCGGCGAAAGACCGGGCACAGACCCTTCCAGCCAAACCAGCGAGCCATCAGATAAGGATGAGTAACCGTGCCGCAACTGCCCAACATGGACTGGATGCTCAACGAGCTCGCTGCCAGCGTCCCGTATGTACGACACGTGATCGTATTGTCCTCGGACGGCCTGTGCATCGGTCAAGCGAACACGGAGACCGACACCGCTGACGCGATCGCCGCTGCCTGCTCGGGCATGCAGAGCCTGTCGAAGGCCATCGCGCAGAAGTTCCCTCACGGAGACGGCTCGACGCGCATGGTCGGGATCGAAGTCGACGGCGGATACTTCTCCCTGATGGCGGCCGGACCAGGGGCCTACCTCGCGGTGCTGGCCGATGAGGAAGTGGACGCAGGGTTGCTGGGCGACCGCATGCGTACCCTGGTGGTCCGCATCGGCCAGCACATGACCAGCCCGCCTCGTGATGACATCGGGCAGGCGATGTGACGTTGGAGAACCAGGGCGCATGGGATGAGGGCAGTCCCGTTCCGCTGTATGTCATCTCCGGTGGCCCGGGTCCCACAGCCAAGACCTTCGACCTGGTCACCCTCATCGCATCGAGGTCCGCACCCGAACCCGGTATGCAGCCCGAGCAGGCGGCCATCCTCACCATGTGTCACTACCCGCTCTCGGTCGCCGAGATCTCCGCATATCTCAGCCTGCCGTTCAGCGTCGTCACGGTGCTGCTCTCCACGCTCGTCGGTGACAAGCGAGTTGAGGCCATTGCTCCCGTCCCTGTCGCGGCGGTCCCCGAATTTGACCTTCTGGAGGCGGTGATCCATGGACTACGCAAGCTCTGACGCACCCGCCGCCGGCCCCCGCAGCTCGGACGTGCTGCTGCCGCACGGCGCCAGGGGCGTCAAGGTCGTGATTGTCGGCGGCTTCGGGGTCGGCAAGACGACCATGGTCGGGGCGGTGAGCGAGATCTCGCCCTTGACCACCGAAGAATCTATGACTCAGGCCGGCGTCGGGATCGACCACAATCCCGGGACCAAAGGCAAGAACACCACAACCGTTGCGATGGACTTCGGTCGCATCAGCATCAACGAGCAGCTGATCCTCTATCTCTTCGGAACGCCGGGACAGGAGCGCTTCTGGTTCTTGTGGAACGGCATTTTCGAAGGCGCGCTCGGCGCCGTGGTCCTCGTCGACACCCGGAGGATCGAAGTCTGTTTCGAGATCATCACCCGTCTGGAAGACCGCCGCGTCCCCTTCGTCGTGGCCATCAACACGTTCCCCGAGGCCCCGAAGCACCCGATACCCGCCCTGCGCACTGCTCTGGCCCTCAAGGAATCGGTGCCCATCATCACCTGTGACGCACGCGACCGGTCCTCCAGCCGCGACGCCCTGCTCTCACTGATGGGCTACCTGCGCACCCTCGCCGCCGCTCAGGAGTCCGCATGACCGTCCCACCCACTGACCACACCACCACCACAGAATCAGGGCTCACCCCGCCCCCGGGCTGCCCGGCCCACACCGCCGCAGGAGCCGACGGAGTGACCCGGCTCTATGGCCCCGCTGCCGAAACCGACCCCATGGGCCTGTACGAGAAGTTGCGTGCCGCTCACGGTCCCGTGGCGCCCGTCCTGCTCGACGGGAACGTACGTGCCTGGCTCGTTCTGGGGTACCTCGAGAACCGTGATGTGGCCAGCCGCTCCACCCAGTTCTCCCGTGACTCCCGCATCTGGCACGGCTGGAAGAGTGGTGAGATCGACCCCACCACCTCGCCGCTGGTCCCGATGATCGGATGGCGTCCCGACTGCGTATCCGCTGACGGCGAAGAGCACCAGCGCCTGCGCGGCGCGGTCACGACCGGCCTCAACCAGTTCGATCAACGCGGAATCCGCCGCCACATCACCCGCTTCGCGCACCAACTGGTCGACGAATTCTGCGAAAAAGGCAAGGCGGAGCTGGTCGGTCAGTTCACCGAACACCTGCCCATGCTCGTTCTCACCCACCTCCTCGGAATGCCGGACGAGTACGGTCCCAAGCTCGTGCATGCCTGCCGGGACCTGATCAAGGGTTCCGAAACGGCGCTCGCCAGCAACGCTTATTTGCTGGAGACCCTCGAGCAGCTCGTCATCGCCAAGCGCGCCTTGCCCGGGCAGGACATCGCATCCGTACTGATGGCCCACCCGGCCAACCTCAGCGACGAGGAGGTGCAGCACCACCTGCGCCTCATCCTGCTCGCAGGCTATGAGACAACCGCCAATCTCATGGCCAACGTGCTACGCATGGTGGTCACTGACCCGCGGTTCCGCGGATCGCTGGCCGGGGGCCAGATGACCTTGCCGGAAGCAGTGGAGCAGGTGCTCTGGGACGAGCCACCGCTGATGGTGTGCCCAGGCCGCTGGGCCACCGGTGACACCTCCCTCGGAGGGCAGGAGATCAAGGCGGGAGACATGCTCCTGCTGGGCCTGGCCGCCGGGAACGTTGATCAGGCGGTCCGCCCGGATCCCTCGACTCGCGTCCACCACAACCGCGCGCACCTGTCCTTCAGCGCCGGCGCCCACGAGTGCCCCGGCCAGGACATCGGCCGCGTCATCGCCGACACCGGCATCGACATCCTGCTTACTCGGCTTCCCGACATCAGCCCGGCGATCCCCGAGGAAGAGCTCAGCTGGCGCTCCTCCACCTGGACCCGCCATCTGACTGCGCTGCCCGTGAAGTTCACTTCCCGCACTTCGGAAGCCCATGATGTGCTGGCACCGCTGCCCGCCCCGCCCGCGCCAAGCAGCGTTATGTCGGCGGCACACCAATGGCCAGTATCCGAGCCCGAGTTGATGCGCCGACCCGAACCCCGCGCCTCGTGGCGGGCGCGGCTGATGCGGTTCCTGCGGAGGCGGTAGGGCTCGCAGGTCTCGCTGGACCGAGCCAGAGCCGAGGGGGCTGCCGGAGAGCCTGGGCCGGCAGCCCTCACAGCAGAGCGGCACCAACCGAGCGCTCAAACGGTCTGGCGCAGCGTGCACGGTTTGCTCACTCAAGGCCAAGAAACCGCCAGGTTCGCTCATCCTGAGCCGGGGCGGTTCAGCCGTCCAACCAGTCGCCGCCAACTTTCGCCGGCGCGTAGCCCTGGCTGTTCCACGGGAAGTGCGGGTGTGCGCACCCGAACATGTAGGCGAGCAGCGCGGTGTCTTCCTTCCAGGTCGGCGGCCGGTGCAGGATATGGAAGAGGTCAGCGCCGACAGCTCCGGAGTCGATCTGGACGGCACGCGCGCCCGCCCCGCCCTCGAGCGATGCGGTGACGGCAGCGAGGTAGGTACGGCGCAGGATCTCCCAGGTGCTGTTAACGTCGCCGTGCCATTCGCCGTGGAGGCCTTCGAAGGCGGCGAGTTCGGTGTGGAGCAGCTGCCACGCCTTGGGGTACTCGGTGCTGCAGCGGGCCGAGAGCAGGGTCGCGCGTGCGCCCAGGCTTTCCACTGTGGGTCGGGGGCCGGTGCGTAAGGTGACGCCGCCGGACACCAGGCCGACACAGGCGTTGGGCTGGATACCACACAAGGGGCAGTCCTCGATTGGGGGCAGGCCGTTGGTGATGCCGTCGTACCACAGAGCGTGACGACCAGTCAGCCCCATCCAAACCATGGTGGTTCCCATGAGCCACGTATTCCACATCAGGCCGTGGGATTCCGGCATGCACCCGTATTTGACCAGAGCAATGGCGCACACCGCGTACAGGGTCTTCTCGTGGCTGGACATGGAGGACAGCCAGAAGTTGTCGATTTCCCCGGTGACGGCGTCAGCTCTGACGTCGACCATGTCATTCAGTACGCGACACAGGACGAGCGAGGCCAGGTTCTCTTCCTGCCAGAGTTCGCCGTCGGGGGCGGTGTGCCAGAACAGGCAGTCCAGCAACTGGAGCAGGGCGTAGGTGGGCTTGTCGAACGGGGAGGACTGCGGAAGGGTAACGGTGCCCGCAGTGTGCCGTGTGAGCCAGTGCTCGTCCACGGACCGCTTGTAGGCGGCGTAGAGCCCGGAGACGAGGGCGCGAACCCCGTTGGTGCTAAAGCGTTCGGCGAGGCCCTCCTTGACGACTTGAGTAACCTCTGCGACATCGATGGCTGTCACGGCGCGTTTGTATTCGTGAAAAACCAGGATGTCGTCCTCGTACCGGAACCGGAGGCCGAAGTCCACGTCTGAGTCGTTCATCTTCCTGGTCCATACCCAGCCGCCGGTCAGGACGCTGTCGAGTTCCTGCCGATAGGGCCACGTCTTGACAGTGAGCGGGCGTCCGTCGCTTCTGCGCCAGTCGTAGTCCTGCAGCTGGCGTGGGGGCGGCGCCGGGAGCCGGGAGCAGAAGGTGCATGTGCACGGGGCCGCCTCGTCCGGGGTGGGGAGCGCGGTCTGTGCCCGTTCGCGCCATGCGCCTTCCAGCATCTGGCAGGCCAGCATGCACATCCGAACCTCGGTTTCCACGCCGGGGAACGCCTTCCGGACGACGTTGAGGCACTTGTCCAACTCACGTAGGCGTGCTCCGCCGTGTCCGTCAGGCTCGGGGAACTCCTTCGGTGCGCGGTTCAGGGCTCCTTCCACCGACAACGCTGCGGTGTTCACTTGGCGCCTTCGGGCGTCGGCCACGCTGAGGCGCGCGATGCCCTCTTCTTCGCGGCGCTTATACTTTGTGGTGCACGGCCTGATGTTTGCCTTGATCGTGCCTTTGAGCTTGCCGCTGGTCTCGCTTCGCCTCATCATTGGGGCCCCCGGTTATACGAGGCTGCCATATCTTCCGCGGCGGGAAGGCTGCCGGTTTTCATCTCTGCACCGTGAATCGGCGCCCCTTTATCCTTGAACATTGCCGTCCTCCAATCAGCCCCCTACAGCGGTGGAGGGGATCGGTGGTAGTTCTGATTCGGTTAATGGGCGTCGTGATGCAGCCGTCGGCCAGTCTGGACAAGCCAGCGGGGCCCATTGTGGTGAAGGCAGACCCCAGCGAGGACTCGGAGCCTGTGCGGCGGATTATGAGTTGGTGTTTCCCGTCGTGGCCGGACTGCGCGCCAAGACCTCTGGCCGATGGGTACGCTGTTGGTCAGAATGGTTTTGGTGGGGCGATGAATGCTGGTGGTGCACGGCACCAGGCGCGGGACCTTAGGGCAGTTTGCGTGGGAGGCGACCACTGCGGGCGGTGAGGTGGAACTGGGTCGGCGAGGTCGATGTCTCCTGGAGCGCCACCTTGCAACGGCATCGACGCCTCCCCTGGCAGCGGTTCCTGTCCCAAGCGCACTGCACGCGTTGTCCCAACCTTCCTGACGTATTTTCAGGCCCGAAGGCGCAGTGGCTCGTTACCTTTGATCCCCCCAAGTGCTACTGGTTTCAATCGAAGATAGTAGCGCTATGGGCCCCTGCGAGAGGAACGGAATCGGCCAGCGGAACCCGGTTGTCCGGATGCGATTTGGCCGCAAGACCACCTTGGGACATGTCCGGAACGGCCTTGCCTGTACGGCCACACCCGACATCGCGCCCCTTGTTCCCAGCTGGTCCACGCCTAATCGGCGCCAAACGCAACGGCTTGAATCCTTTCTTCCTTGGGTGTCAGAGGATTTCGTTCGACGCTGGATTTGTGGTCACCGCGGATGTCGGACCCACAAGGTGTCGTTTCTTATGGACGGTCGGTGGTTCGTTGCGTCTGGCCGACTGACTTCCAATGGCCGCTAGCCGGGCAACGCGGGCGAGGCCCATGCCAGGCGGCCGAACGGGTCGGTCAGGACCTGGACGTTCATGCCGTGCCGCTTGTGTGTCCCGGAGTAGTACGGGGTGTCGGCAGCGATCCGGTCGATCGGCAGCAGTGTCCCGTCGAGGATGACGAAGGCCAGTCGGCTCGCGGCCCGGACCGCCTCGGCCAGGCTGGGCGCGAAAGCGGACAGGACCTCTATTGCCTCGCGGACGTAGCGGTAGACGGTCGCGATCCCGATGCCGAACCCGGAGGCAAGCTGGGCGTAGGTGTCCCCGCAGCGCAGATGGGCCAGGAACCCGTCTACCAGGAGCTTCGCCAGTTCGTACAGTCCGCCAACCGCCAGTCCCCACCGTCAGGTTGGCAAGGGCTCAACGTAGACGGTTGACCAGAGCGAATGCATCCTCGGTCTTGGGGTGGGTCTTGCCTAGTTGGGTGTGCAGGATCTGTGCACCCCGACGCGCGAGGTCCGCTGCGGTCGGGTCGTTCAGCGGGTGCAGGGCTCGGGCCTTGAGCAGCAGGGCGTACCCGATGTACAGGTGGTCCGGCGCGTAACTGGCCTCGCGGATCCGCAGCGCCCGCGAGATCAGCGCCACCGCCGTGGCGTAGTCGCCGAGGTCAAGGTGGACGGTCGCCAGTGCTATCAGGTCGAAGCTCACGTACGGGTCGTCCGGCCCGTACGCCGTCTCGTCGATCTGTAGCGCTCGCTCGGCCAGTGGCTGCGCCGCCCCGTGTTCACCGAGAAGGCACAGTATCCGCGCAAGCGTGGCCAGGTCCGTCGCGATGGCGGGACTATCCGCCGACAGGCAGGACTCGTGCAGGCGCAGCGCGCGTTCCGCCAGCGGGCGTGCCCTCTCCGGCGCGTCGAGGTCCCGGTGGATCTGCGCCAGGGTGATCAGGTCGAAGCCGACCTCCGCATCCCGGCCCTCGAGCGACTCGTCAATCGCGAGGGCACGTTCACACAGGGGCAGCGCCACCGAGCAATCCCCGATCTGGAGGAGGAACACCGACGCCAGCCTCAGCAGCACCGCCGTCTCCGCAGCGCACTCGGCCGGTGGATCGTCCTTGGCCACCGCAATCACGTGCGGGAGCAGCTCCTGCCACCGCGGCCGCGCATCCGGGTCACCGTGGATGTCGTGCGGCACGGCCGCGAGCAGCGCACGGCACAGCTGGACCCGAACGTCAGTGTGCACCTCGTCCGGCATCGCTGCCCGGACGGCGGCCTGAACCAGCCGGTGCAGCACCAGGGACGCGTTCCCGCGCCTCGCGAGACCCAGACCAGCCAGGGCGCCGACCGTCGTGTCCCACGCCAGCGGGTCGGCTGCGGCTACGTTCAGCATTTCGGGGCTGCCCGTGAACAGGTCCAGTGGGATCGGCTCCGGCGCCAGCAGAGCACACAGCTCCAGCAGCCGCACCGCCTGGGGCTGGTCCGTCTCCAGCCTTCGCACACTGAGCTGCCACAGGGTCGCGACCACCGCCGGCCGGTCGGTCAGCTCGCCCCGCGCGATCATGTCCTCCAGCCGCGACATCAGCAGAGTCAAGTACTCCTCGGGCGCCGTGTGGTTGTAGCCCATGTACCCGGCCGCCTGCTCCAACGCCAGCGGCAAGTCCCCCAGTTGCTCGGCGATCCGGTCCGCCACCGCCGCAGTCATGTCGGGCACCCGCCGGACCAGCAGCTCCACCGACTCTCGCCTGGTGAACACATCCAGGTCGATGACGCCGGCTCTGCTCGACCAGCCACTCACCCTGGTCGTGACGATGACATGGCCGTTGCTCGCCAGGCCACCCGACGGCAGCGCGTGCGTGAGCGTGCCCGGTTTCTCCCCGTTGTCGAAAATAATCAGCCAGGGCCTGCGGTCCAGCAACTTGCCGTACACCCGTGGGATGACCTGGTCGGAGCTCACCTCCGCCAGCCCCAGCTCCCTGGCCAGCGATACGAACTGCGACGCCACCAGGTCGGGGTGCTCGGCGTCCACGAACGCGACGAACCGGTACTTCGACAGGTAGCGGTAGGCGTACTCGACCGCGAGCTGGGTCTTGCCGACGCCACCCAGCCCGTGCACGACCAGCATCGCGACGTCGTTCACCGAGGTGAGGCGCTGCCGCAACTCCCGCAGTGTCGCGTCGCGGCCGGTGAAGTTGGTGTTGCGCGGCGGCAGCCGGTACGCCACGGGCGCGAGCGGGTCCTGCGCACGGTCGCGGCGCGGCGCCTGCCACAGCCCGATAAGCGACATTGGTATCAGGATGAGGAGCACCACCCACGGGTGGACACGCACAAGGTCGAGCGGCCCCGGCCAGCGGCTCTGGCCAGACGCCGCGTTGAAGGCAAGACTGCCGACGAACAGCACGAGCAAACCGGCCACCGCGCTGGCCAGCGTTCGCCACATGGCTCCCTCTTCGGTATGACGGCGACCGCGACGATCAACAGCCAGCGTGATCTTATCCCAGGAGCCGCACCGCCCGAGGAATCGACCACGGTCAGCGGACCGGCAGCACCGGATACGCCGCTGACCAAAGAGACAGAACCTAATACTCCTTGAAGGGTGCCCTCACAGACTGCTGGGTCGATGTCACCAACGCCGGCGGGGCAGCCGGGTTTCCCTTCCCGCCGAATCGACGCCGGTCACGCCGTACCAGCGGTCGAAGCCCTCATGCAGCGTCTCGCTCCGGAAACTTCCCGCCTCGTCATGGCGTTCGTCGATGAAGAGCTGACGGGCTGGCTGAACATACGCCGTAACACCTCCGCGCTCATCGCGCACTGGGGAACGCTGCGTCACGTCCAGACGCATCCGCGGTGCAGTGGACGCGGAATCGGCTCGGCGCTCATGACCGCGGCACGCCAGATCGCTCGCCAGGACATGGATCTCGAACAACTCCACTTGGCCGCACGTGGTGGTATGGGGTTGGAGGACTTCTACGGAAGGCTGGGGGTGGAAGGAGGTCGGCCGCTGGCCGGGCGCCCTTCGCTTCGCTCCCGGAGAGGATCGCGATGAGGTCCTCATGGTCCTGCAGGAGCTGTAGTACGAAGCCATTGACAGTGTCGGGCGGCATCGGAGCCGGATGTCCACGGCGAAGCCCGACTGTCCGGCCATGCGGTCACCGCCCACACAGTCGAAGCACGGGCACTGGCCTACGGGACGATAGGTTCTTCACCCGCTGACGACGCCGGTCTCCGTGGCCGGGTTGCCGGCCCACCGTGCGCGCTCAGTGACCTCCTCACCCTTCATCAGGAAGGTGTCCGCGGCGAGTTGTGCCTGGTCGCCGATCGTGGTGCCGTAGTGGACGAACGCGTTCACGCCGAGGGTCACGCCCGCGCCGATCGCGGCGTGGTCGGACTTGAAGGCGCCGTCCTCCTGCGAGTGGCATTGGATGACCGTCCCGGCGTTTAGGGTGCAGCCGTCCCCGATGCTGGTGAGGGTCCGCTCGGTGATGGAGCAGCCGTCGTCGAAGACCCGGCGGCCGATCCGCACGCCCAGCAGCCGCCAGACCATGGTTTTGAACGGAGTGCCGTTGAACGCCTGCATGTATTGGTGCGACGTCAGTTTCCAGAAGCGTTCATGCGCCCAGAAGTCAGGCTCGTAGATCGAGCAGTACAGCGGCTTCACCGGGTGGATCCGTGTGACGGCCCGTTCGACCAGCGTGAAGTAGACGATGGTGAAGATCCAGGTGAGCAGGCCGGCCAGTGCGAAGGCCAGCAGACCGATGGTCTGGTAGAGCTCGACGGCGGCCATGGCGATGAGGGCGAGTACGAAGAAGTGGAACCATCGCGCCAGCAGGTGCAGGCTCGCGGTGACCGCGTTGTGCTTGTTCTTGGCAGCGAGGCGGCGGCGCAGCTCGTCGCCGTGGGCCAGGTGGTCGAACTGAGTGTCGCGCAGCACCGTGCGCGGGATCTCGAAGCTGGGTGAGCCGAGCAGTCCCACGCCTTCACGCACCGGCCCGTCGATGGGGACCATGACCTTCGTCGCGAGCAGGCAGTTGTCGCCGGTCCGGCCGCGTGAGGGGTAGGCGATGCGGTTGCCGAGGAAGTTGTTCGGCCCGATCGAGGTCGGGGAGAAGCGGAAGGACGAGCTGGAGAAGTCGGCGTTGATGATCGACAGCCCGTCGGCGACCATCGTCCCGCTGCCGACCGTGCTGAGGTAGGGGGTGTCGTGCTTGACGAGCGTGCCGAAGTTCGACCCGGTCTGCTCGACATGGCTCAGGTCGTATCCCAGGCACCGCAGGTAGTGCACGATCGCGGAGCTGTCCCCGAAGAGCGTGGTGAAGAACTTGATGTTGGTCAGCCGCGTGATCGCCCGCTGGATACCGTAGTGGAAGCCGTACAGCCGGTAGGTCCTGCCCGGTGTGATCGCCAGGCTGAGCAACCGCGGCACCGTGCTCACCACCAGCAGGCCCGCCAATATGCCGCCGAAGAAGGCCACCAGGGAAGCGACAAGTGCCTCGAGGTAGAACGCGGGGCTCGTGATGGCAGGCGTCTGTGGGCTGAACACTGCGTTCAGCTGCGGCGCCACGGTGAACACCAGGCTCACACCCGCCAGCGTCAGCGGCAGGTACACGAGCAGCATGGCAAGCAGCTGCGACAGGCTGTAGAAGGCCCCGCGAAGGGTGCCGCACGCGGCGGGCTCGACGGCCCGGAAATCGGTCGTCGTCGGCTGCGCCGGCGTACCGTGCCACGACTCTCCGGCCGGAACCACCTGCCCCGAGTGCAGGGAGGAGGCGTGGCCCAGCTGGGCGCCGTCGCCCATCGATGTCCCGATGTCGACGACGGCCTGCTCGCTGACGGTCACGTCCGCGCCGAGGGTGACCGGCCCCGTCTCGATCCAGCCGTCGTCCGCACGGTAGCAGGACATCAGCACATCCTTGCGGACGACCGTACCGTCACCGATGGACAGGAGGTCGGTGCAGACAGGCGCGGTGCGGGAAAGGATGGTGACGCCTTTTCCGATGTGCGCGCCAAGCGCTCTGAGGTACAGCACGTACAGCGGTGAACCGGTGAACAGACGCACCGGGCTTGTACGAATGAGGGTCTTGACGCACCAGAAGCGAAGGTAGGCAAGGCTCCAGACGGGGATCCTGCGCGCGGTGAAGCGGCCGATGAGCATCCACTTGGCCGCAACGGGCAGCGCGCAGACGCCGAGGAAGAGCGCCGCACTGAACATCACCGCCCGCAGGTAGACCCCGGCCGTCCCCGAGCCTTCCAGGATCCACTCGTAGCCGAGGACGGCAATCGTGGCGCCGAGAGAGGAGAAGACGAGAAAGATCAGCAGCTGGGCCGTCCCGCACAGCACGTACCGCCAGGTACCGGACTGCGGCGCGCCGGATGCGCCGGACCGGGCATCGCCGCCCGGCTTCGGCTGGGAGGGCTCTGACGCCGCATGCGGGGGTGCCGGGGAGCGGACAGCGGCGGGAGCATCCGTGAACGAGGCGGCCAGGCTCTCGATCGTGGGGTTCCCGTAGATGTCCTTCATCGACACCGTCGGCAGGTCATCCCGTTTCCTGACCCTGGCGCAGAAATGGGCCATCACCATGGAGTCGGCGCCCAGGTCGGTGAAGAAGTCACTGTCCACCGGCACCTGCTCGGTACGCAGGACACCAGCCAGCACGTCCCCCAGCAGGCTCTCGGTGTCGACCGCCGGCGCATCCGTCGGCGACGCCCCGGCGGACGGGACGTCCTCCTGCGCCGGGGCGGAGGCGCCGGCCCCGAAAGCTGCAGCCAGGCTCCGGATCGTCGAATGCTGGTAGATGTCCTTCATCGACACCGTCGGCAGATCATCCCGCTTACGCACTCGCGCACAGAACTGAGCCATCACCAACGAATCAGCACCCAGATCCGCGAAGAAATTGTTGTCCACCGGCACCCGCTCAGTACGCAGAACACCGGCCAGAACCTCGGCCAGGAGCGCTTCGGTGCCGACCGCTCCACTGTTCTTGCCCGCGGCCCTCGTGATGTCGGAATACATGTGCCCGTCGCCTCCAGTCAGTTCGTCCACTTTCAGATGACTGCCGAAACCGTTCCGCCCTGTCGCACGCGTAGGGAAGTAACACCAGCTCTCGAACGAGGCGCGCTGTCCGGCGCCGAACGTTTTCCGCCAAGTAGGCCCGATCGGGCGATCTGTGTCCTGCCACTGGAACTCGTGACTTGACAGGGCAACCTGGGCGGTGGCTCCGCCTCTGGTCAGGCTTTTCGAGCACCGCCGCGGGCCCTCCACGCCAAGCGTCGGTAAGTGACGGCCCGCAATGACAGACAGGCCGGACCACGGCCGGGTCCGCGCCTCTGAACGGCGCAAGGTGTCGAGCAAGGCCAGGCTGCGCCCCAGGGAGATCAGGACCGCTCGACGGATCAAAACGCGCCCGAGCGCCGGTGGGTCGGCCTGTAGCGTGAGCAGCTGCAGGAGTCAGGTGCGGAGATCCAGAGTGAAGGGTGCGAGATCGAGACCCATCGATCGTCTGGTCGTCGACGCACAGAGAGGACAGTCGTCCGAGGCTGGCGCCGCGGACGGCTTGGCCCGGAGCTGAGTCGTATCCCATATTTTCAGGCTCCGGAGAAATGCCGGTTTCAACCATCCGGCAGGTGTCCGAACCACCCCCGCCGACCGGCGGGGTACCTCCTGCCATGTGGCCGGTGTGGATATCGCGGGCAAGACCCGCATCTGCCGTGCGGGCCGCCACTCAGAGGAGTCTCTCCAACTCCATGCCCTCGGTAGCGTGGGCCGACCCATCGGGGCACTCTCGTCACTCGTTCCACCGCGTGATCCAGCGTCGGCCGAGCATCACGGCGACGCCGTGCAGGCCCAGACCGAGCGCCGCGATAACGAGCCCCACCTTTGTGCCGAGCCAGAGATGAAGGGCGATGCCGCCGAGGACCAGAGGTATGACAGCGGCGCGCAGGAGGCGCTCACCGCGCCGCCCGCGGCTCATACGGCGACGCCGGGCTTGGTGGCGCTGACGTAGTGGATCCAGGGATGGAGGTCGCCGACAGCCACGTTCCCGAAACCTGCCTGCCGTACGAGGGGCTCGATAAGCCGGACCGGGTTGTGCTCCATCTCCGGGCCGGTGAGGGCACCGACCAGGTGGCGTCCGATCCGGTTGGCCGGTGGGCGGAAGTCGGCGACGAGGAGCCGCCCTCCGGGGCGTAGCACCCGGTACATCTCGCCGATGGCCGTTGCTCGGATGGCGGGCGGCAGGTGGTGGATCATCAGGCTGGTCGTGACCACGTCGTACGAGGCGTCCTCCGCCGTCAGCGCTTCGGCGACACCGGTGGCGTAGGTGCAGTTGGCCGGCCCGCCGGCGCGGCGCGCGCGGTCGAGCATCGCGCTGGAAGCATCCACGCCCAGGGCCGTGCCGCCAGGGGCGACCGCGGCAGCGAGAGGGCGGGTCAGGTGACCGGTGCCGCAGCCGACATCGAGGGCGCGGTCCCCGGGCCGGGCTCCGCTGAGTTCGGCGAGGCGATTGAAGACGTGATGGCGCCGACCACCGAAGAACAGCGCGCCGAACAGGTCGTAGCCACGCCCATGGCCGAGCGTGAGGCCCGGGGTCTCCGGGCTCGGGTTGCCGTGCAGGAGTCGTCCCAGTCCCATGCCACACCTCTCCTTACTTAGTCATGACTAAGAACGGCATTTAACTTAGCCGCGACTAAGTTATGACGCAAGGCCATGACTACGATGAGTACGTGCCCGAGACTCCCCCGCCCTCCGCCCCCGCCAAGACCCGACGCACCCGCCTGAGCGCTGCGGACCGGCGTGCGTCGATCGTGGCGGCCGCCACCGAGGTGTTCGCCGAGTCCGGTTACCAGCGGGGCAAGGTATCGCAGGTCGCGGCCCGCATAGGGGTCACCGAGCCTGTGGTGTTCCACAACTTCGGCTCCAAGGCGACGCTGTACGCGGCGGTCGTGGAGCACGCGGCGCAGCGCATGGGCGAGATGCTGACGGCGGTGACTGCATCGGGCGGCCCGGCGCGCAAGACACTCACGCAGCTGCTCGGCCCCGGCCATCTGGACGAGCTGCACGCGAGCGGTTCGCTGGGAGTGATCTTCGCCGACGCGATGACCCTGACCGCCGAGCCCGACGTCGAACAGGCGGTGAGCCGCGGCATGCAGCAGCTCGCCGACGCACTGGCCGAACTCGTGGCGCAGGGACAGCGTGAAGGTGACGTACGAACCGACATCGCCCCCGACGCCGCCGCCTGGTGGCTCCTCTCGCTGATGGCATCCCACCGATTCCGCAGCACGGTGATGCCGGACCGAGAGCTCCTGGAGGCGCAGCTCGGCTCGCTGACCCTGCGGCTGCTGACCGAGCCCGACGCCTGACCCCAGCCACTGGAGACACCAGCCGGACCACTTCGGCCCCGACAGTCACACCAGAGAAACTTCACCATCGGGCAGCCAGCCCTCCCAGTAACCGCTCACCAGGTCCAACATCTCGACCGGTTCGACCTTCACCCCCTCGCCCCGGGCCTCGGGGAGCGTCCACCAGCGGGCACCCACGGGCCGTCGTGGAAGGCTCCCAGTCCACGGGAGGCGAGGTGCAGGGGCACAGCGGAATCTGGCACAGTGCAGGGGCCCGCGGGACAGGGCTCCGGCCGCGGGCAACCACATTCCTCTTCTCCCGCTGCCCGGTCGGCCCATGCGGACCGGTGTGCCGACCTGCTGACGGCTCACCCTGAGCCCAACCCCGCGGAGCCGTCGCGTGGCGCCGGCGGGGCCATACGACGGGACGGCCGCCCGGGTCGGCGCGCCACCCCGCGGGACCCGGATCATCCGCCCCGGCCAGGTGCTGACGACCACCTGGCGGGGAAGTCATGATGTGTCGACCCCTGACCTCCTGAACGGACGGCTGCGTGTGAGCACTCCCCCGACCGAACTTCCCACCGGACGGACGCCAGGGCGTACCTGGACGGTGCGGCTGACCGGCCACGCCGACCGGACAGCCACCGTCTCCTGCTCCACGGGCGCCTGCACCCTGCCACCGCGGTCGCGGGACGTCGCCGGACTGCGCCGCTTCGCCGCCCTGCACGCCGCCTCCCACGCCAAGGCCGCCAGGGTGCGGGAGAGGGCCTCCTGCCAGTGCTGGGCACAGAGTTGCGCCGCACACGAAGGCATGCGCGTTCACTGCTCCGGCAGCACCGTACTGGTTCTGCGGCACGATCCGGCCGTCGCACGCGTGTGGCACCTCGCCGAAGTGTGCGCCGCCTGCGCGAAAGTCATGACCCACACCCGCGTCGTGGGCCTGCCCGCACCCACCGCCCGGCCGGCCACAGCGGCACCGGAGCGCAGTGAGCGGGCCGGGCAGAACGTTCCGGCACCCGCCGCACCGGCTGCAGTGGCGGTCGGGTTCTCCTCCCCCACCCCCACCGGCGCGGACGAGGCTCCGCGCCGTTCTCCGGGGCAGGCCAGACACGGCCAGCGACGCGGCACTCCGCGCGGCGGTCAACGCCGCTGACACCCCGAAGGGCCCAGCAGTGACGTCACTTCTGGGCCCTGTCGCTGGTGCGCGAGTTGAACGAGCCGCGGTCAGGAGGCTGCCGCGGTGGCTTTCTCGGCAGGCTCGGACACGGCGGATGCCGCCTCAGCCTTGGCCGTGTAGTAGACGGTCGATCCCTGCTTGACCCGGTCGACGCGGCTGCGGGCCACCAGACGCTCGGTGGTGGTGCGCACGAGGTTGTCGTTGACGTTCCGGCCGGGGTTGGCGTCGGCGAGGGCCTTCGCGATCTCGCGTGCAGTGCGCGGTTCGCTCTGGCTGCTGAGGTGGGCGTGGATCAGTTCGGTCAGCGCCGGACCCTGGTCCGCACCTGTATTGGCTGCCTTCGCCCGGCCTGTGGTGGCCGCGGTCTCCTTCGCGGCCACCGTCGTCGCCTTCTTGGTCGCCCCCTTCTTCGCGCCAGCCTTCTTCGCCGGCGCTACTGTGTCGGCGGTGTTCTTCGCGGCAGCCTTCTTCGCAACTGCAGCGGTCTTCTTCGTGGCGCGGCGGGGTGCGGGCACCGCGCGGGTGGTGTCGCCCAGGGCGGCGCTCACGCTCTCCAGCAGGGCGTGATCGGTCTCCAGGGTGGCGAGTTGGGCCTGCAGGGTTTCGATCTCCGCACGGATGCGGTCCTGCTCGGCGGTGTTCGCGGCGAGGTCGGCGGCAACCTTGCCGGCGTACGCGGCCTTGAGGGTGGTGTTCTCCTGCACGGTCATGTGAGGGCTCCCTTGGAGTGCGCGGGTGTTGGGTGGGGACTTTAGATCACCTGTCTGTGCAGGTGTGAGGATTCGGCAACCCATCACCCCTGCAGACACGTTGTGCGTGTGTGGGCGCGGTGGTGCCACCCGGATGTGTACAGCCGTGCACCGGCCGACGCTCCCACGCCTACGACACAGACTCCCTCGATCAGCTTGCAGTTGGGGTACTTCACTGGCCTCGCCACCGACGGCGGCCTCCTGCGCGGCGCGGGCCATGCAATGGCACACGAGCGGGCCGGGCCCTTCCAGATGGTTGCTCGTCGGCCGAGGCGTAGTTCTGGCGACGCCATCGCCCGGAGTCTCATCTATGCGGCCGCGCCCCCAGGTTGGATCTGACCGGCGTCCAGGTCCCTGCGCGCCGGTACACAAAGTCCCTGGGAACAAACCACTTCGGTCCATAGTTCCGCAGGGCATGACAACAGTCACGCAGGTCGTGAAGACGATGCCGGCAGTCCTGCGCTACACCGCCTTCTCCGGCGATCCCGAGGGAGGCAACCCTCTCGGCGGCAAGGTCGTGGCCGGCACACCGCGCGACTCGCTGTCGCCGCCCCGCCGGTGAGGACTTCAGTCCTCCGGCACGCTCGCATCGGGGGTGGTGGACCTGGGGCGGCGTTTGCGGGGGGCGGCGGAGCGAGGCGGCCGGGTGCGCATGTGGTCGCGTACGCGGGTCATGATGTCGCCGAGGTGGTGCAGGTCTTCGCCGGAGAGCGGATCGAACAGCAGGCGGCGGGCGAGCTGGGCGTGACCGGGCAGCACGCGACGGACGAGGGCCAAGCCGTCGTCGGTGAGGGTGACGGCGGTCGCGCGGTCATCGTCGGGGTCGGGGCCACGGGTGATTAGTCCGGCCTTCTCCAGCAGCCCAGCCTGGTAGGTCAGGCCGCTGCGGCTGTAGATGACGCCGTCCGCCAGCTGGGTCATGGTCAACGGGCCGGGGGCGTCGGCGAGACGGGCCAGTAGCCCGAACTGGACGTAACTGATGCCACCCTCGGCGCGCAGCTGCTGTTCGAGCTGGTACTGGAGCAGGCTGACGGCCTCCAGCAGCACGAAGTAGGTGTTCAGCTGCGCGGGGTCGAGCGGCTTGACGTCGGCGTCAGGGCGGATCTCGGACATCCGCCCGACGGGGCGTCATCGAGTGTCGAGGCTTTCGGGTGGTGCCGCAGCGCCACCTCGGCAACCGACGCGTCGCGCCAGGACCCGAGAAGGGACACCAGCCGCGCCTCCGGCACAGCCGCTGCCTCGGCACAAAAACGTGCGCACCCTCCAGGCCTTACCAGGTGCACTACGAGGCGCTCAAGCCCTCCCGCGCCGGCTCTCTCGCCACCCGGTCAAGCGTCATCGTTGGGCGGCTCTGCCTCGATCTGCTCAGCGCACCGGCCTGGTTTCTCCACTGGGCAGCCAGACACCTGAAGTGACATATATCACAACCGAGTTGGGCGAAGGAGAGCACCCCGAACCACCTCCCGCCTCACCCGGCGCCCCGTCCCTCAAACGAGTGAGCCTGACGTTGAGCCCGTTAGGGCCAGGTCTAATCGGAAGCGACCTGCCCGTCAGCGCCGTATGCGCCAGGTGCTGTACAGCCCGGCGACGGCCGCGGTGATCACGGAGAAGCCGGCGTCCCCGATGGCGCGGTACACCCCCGGCGCACACGGCCAGCAGGGCAACCAGGACCACCACGTCAAGTACTTGGTCCCGCGTGGGCTCAGGCGGCACCGCTGGTCCCGGGGAGGAGGCGGGCAGTTCGGGCTCGGGCGTCTGGGAGGTGGTGTCGATGTCAGCCATGCCTCCAGCAGACCGCCGCACAACCCCGGGGACCTACTGATCCGTACGGCCCCGCATAGACCCGGACGCCGCAGGTCACCGGCCTATGTGAACCGGCGCAACGCTGAACGGCCCAAGGCGTTCAGGAACGTTCGACCCATTCCGCGGACGTTCAGACACCAGACCCCGCGCAGCCAAGGGGCGGCGGAACCTCAGCCCAGCCGCCCCTTCGCCTGTCCGGCCTTCACGTCGGCCGCGTACCGATCCACGTACTCCTGGCCCGACAGCCCCAGGATTGCGTATGTGATCTCGTCGGTGACGGCCCGCAGCACCGTCTTCTGGTGCTCCATCCCCGCGAAGCGCGAGAAGTCCAGCGGTTCCCCGAAACGGATCGCGACCGGCCGGGTCCTCGGCAGGACACCTCCCGGAGGCCAGATCTCGAACGTCCCCACCATTGCGCACGGAATCACCGGCACCTGCGCGGCCAGCGCCATCACCGCGACCCCGACCTTGCCCTTGTACAGCCGGCCGTCGGGGGAGCGCGTGCCCTCCGGGTAGATCGCGAGCAGCTCTCCCTTCGCCAGTACTTCCAGCCCCTCCCGGATCGCCGCCTGCCCCGCGGTCCTGCCCGACCTGTCGACCGAAATCTGCCCGGCACTGCGGAGAACGAACGTGGTCAGGCGGCCCGTGAGGCCCGGTGCCGTGAAGTACTCCGCTTTGGCCAGGAACGTGATGCGCCGTTTCAGGACCGCGGGCATGAGGAGGGGGTCCGCGAACGACAGGTGATTCCCGGCGAC
>NZ_JBIRYJ010000021.1:0-92317 GCF_044389785.1 Streptomyces sp. NPDC019443 | reverse complement strand
TCTGGCGTTGACTTTTGGCACGCTGTTGAGTTCTCAAGGAACGGACGCTTCCTTCAGACCCTTTTCACGGGGCCCTCCGGGCGCTTCCCTTCGGTTTTGCGTTTCCAACCTTACCAGATTCTTTTTCCGTTCCGTTTCCGGTGAGGAATTCGAATCCAGTGACCGTTGGAGAGGTCTTTTGCCTTTCGGCTGGCCCGACTTTATCAGAGATTCTGAGTCGGAATTCCCGCTCCGTTCGGGAGAACCTTCCGGGCGCACAAGTACGCCGGGTTCCCGTTGGGCGGAGCCGTAAACGTACTGGAGCGGGGCGCCCCGATGCAAATCGAGGGCCCCGCTCCAGGTCGACGGCGTCAGACCTCGACGACGACGGGGAGGATCATCGGGCGCCGGCGGTAGGTGTCCGAGACCCACTTGCCCACCGAGCGGCGGATCAGCTGCTGGAGTTGATGGGGCTCCACCACGCCGTCCTGGGCGGACTTGTTCAGGGCTTCCTCGATCTTCGGGATGACGGCGTTGAGGGCCGAGTCCTCGATGCCGGAGCCGCGGGCATGGATGTGCGGACCGGCGGTGATCTTGCCGGTGGTGCTGTCCACGACCACGAAGACCGAGATGATGCCCTCGTCGCCGAGGATGCGGCGGTCCTTGAGGGAGGTCTCGGTGACATCGCCGACCGAGAGACCGTCGACGTAGACATAGCCCGCCTGGACCTTGCCGACGATCTTGGCCTTGCCATCGACGAGGTCGACGACGACGCCGTCCTCGGCGATGACGATGTGGTCCTTCGGGACGCCCGTCAGCGCGCCGAGTTCGGCGTTGGCGCGCAGGTGGCGCCATTCGCCGTGGACCGGCATCAGGTTCTTCGGCTTGCAGATGTTGTAGAAGTACAACAGCTCGCCGGCCGAGGCGTGGCCCGAGACATGGACCTTGGCGTTGCCCTTGTGGACGACGTTCGCGCCCCACCGGGTCAGGCCGTTGATCACGCGGTAGACGGCGTTCTCGTTGCCCGGGATGAGGGACGAGGCCAGGATCACCGTGTCGCCCTGGACGATGCGGATCTGGTGGTCACGGTTGGCCATCCGGGAGAGCGCGGCCATCGGCTCGCCCTGGGATCCCGTGCAGACCAGCACGATCTCGTGGTCCGGGAGGTCGTCGAGGGTCTTGACATCCACGACCAGACCGGCCGGAACCCGCAGATAGCCGAGGTCGCGGGCGATGCCCATGTTGCGGACCATCGAGCGGCCGACGAAGGCCACACGGCGGCCGTATTCGTGGGCCGCGTCGAGGATCTGCTGGATGCGGTGCACGTGGCTGGCGAAGCTCGCCACGATGATGCGCTTCTGGGCGTTCGCGAAGACCGTGCGCAGGACATTGGAGATGTCCTTCTCCGGCGGGACGAAGCCCGGGACCTCGGCGTTCGTCGAGTCGGAGAGGAGAATGTCGATGCCCTCCTCGCTGAGCCGCGCGAAGGCATGCAGGTCGGTCAGGCGGCCGTCCAGCGGGAGCTGGTCCATCTTGAAGTCGCCGGTGTGGACCGCCATGCCCGCGGGGGTGCGGATGGCGACCGCAAGGGCGTCCGGGATGGAGTGGTTGACCGCGATGAACTCGCAGTCGAAGGGGCCGATGCGCTCGCGGTGGCCCTCGGTGACTTCGAGGGTGTACGGGCGGATTCGGTGCTCCTGGAGCTTTGCCTCGATCAGGGCGAGGGTCAGCTTGGAGCCGATCAGCGGGATGTCCGGCTTCAGGCGGAGCAGGTACGGGACGCCGCCGATGTGGTCCTCGTGGCCGTGCGTGAGCACGATGCCGTCGACGTCGTCGAGACGGTCCCGGATGGTGGTGAAGTCCGGCAGGATCAGGTCGATACCGGGCTGCTCCTCCTCGGGGAAGAGGACGCCGCAGTCGACGATGAGCAGCCGGCCGTCGTACTCGAAGACCGTCATGTTTCGGCCGATCTCGCCGAGACCGCCGAGTGGGGTGATGCGTAGGCCGCCCTTGGGGAGCTTCGGCGGGGCGCCGAGTTCAGGATGCGGATGACTCAAAAGACTCTCCTCACCACGCACGCCACGTACCGCTACGGCACGTGGCGTGCATGACATTCGTGCACTTGCAGTTGTCTGTGTCCGGCCGTTTTGGCCGGATTTCTTCGCGTATTCAGTTGTGAAGTCTGGGTTTGAAGCCGTTCAGGCCGTTGCGGCCATTCGGGATGTTTAGAGCTGTACCCCACCGGCAGCGAGGTCGATCTTGAGCTGCGCGGTTTCCTCCGGGGAGAGCTCCACCAGCGGGAGCCTGAGCGGTCCGGCCGGGAGGCCCTGGAGGGCCAGTGCCGCCTTGGTGGTGATGACGCCCTGGGTGCGGAACATTCCGGTGAAGACCGGGAGCAGCTGCTGGTGGATCTCGGTGGCCTTCTGGACGTCACCGGTGAGGTGGGCGTCGAGGAGGGCGCGGAGCTCGGGGGTGACCACATGGCCGACGACCGAGACGAAGCCGACGGCGCCGACCGAGAGCAGCGGGAGGTTGAGCATGTCGTCGCCGGAGTACCAGGCGAGACCGCTGCGGGCGATGGCCCAGCTGGCGCGGCCGAGGTCGCCCTTGGCGTCCTTGTTGGCCACTATGCGCGGGTGGTCGGCAAGGCGTACGAGCGTCTCGGTGTCGATCGGGACGCCGCTGCGGCCGGGGATGTCGTAGAGCATTACGGGCAGCCCCGTCGCGTCGGCGATGGCCGAGAAGTGACGGTACAGGCCCTCCTGCGGGGGCTTGTTGTAATACGGCGTCACGGCGAGCAGGCCGTGCGCGCCGGCGCGCTCGGCGGTGCGGGCGAGCTCGATGCTGTGGCGGGTGTCGTTGGTGCCGATGCCGGCGACGACATGGGCCCGGTCTCCGACCGCTTCCAGCACGGCCCGTACGAGCTGGTCTTTCTCCGCGTCGCTGGTGGTCGGCGACTCGCCGGTGGTGCCATTGATGATCAGGCCGTCATTGCCTGCGTCCACCAGATGGGCGGCCAGTCGCTGGGCACCGGCAAGGTCAAGTGCGCCGTCCGCCGTGAAGGGCGTGACCATGGCGGTGAGGACCCGCCCGAAGGGGGTCTGCGGAGTGGAGATCGGAGCCATGGGTAACACGCTACTCGCTGCTCAGTACGCAGTGTCCCCTCGGGGGACGTGATGTACAAGGTGGTATGAGGAGCCCGGCACTGCCTGCTCGGGGGTTCAAGCAGTGCCGGGTCCGTTTGATCAGCCTAGATGAACTTCATGAAACACCGCAATGCGGACACTTCGCCGGGCTGTCCGTACATCTGTGCTCTACGGGTGCTCGGCGCGTACACAGCGGGTCCTCTGCGGGCGCCTACGGAGCCACCCGGCCGTTCGCATTGAATGCGGCGTACGTGAGCGGCATGAGCTTCGCCCAGTGCTGCTCCATCTTCTCGCCGACCATTTCGATCTCCCGCTGCGGGAAGGACTCGACCTTCGCCAGCTCATGCTGGGTGCGCAGGCCGAGGAAGTGCATGAGTGAACGGGCGTTGCAGGTCGCGTACATGGAGGAGAACAGGCCGACCGGGAGGACGGCACGGGCGACCTCGCGGGCAATGCCCTCGGCCAGCATCTCCTGGTACGTCTCGTACGAGCGACGATACGAGTCGATCATGGCTTCGGACACGACCTTGTGCTGTTCCGGGGAACCGTCGATGAAGACGTACTTTCCGGGGCGGCCCTCCTGCACGAGCTTGCGGTCCTGGCCCGGGACGTAGAAGACCGGCTGCAGCTCGCGGTAGCGGCCGGACTCCTCGTTGTAGGACCAGCCGACCCGGTGCCGCATGAACTCGCGGAAGACAAAGATCGGGGCGCTGATGAAGAAGGTCATCGAGTTGTGCTCGAAGGGGCTGCCGTGGCGGTCGCGCATCAAGTAGTTGATGAGCCCCTTGGAGCGCTCGGGGTCCTTGTGGAGCTCCTCCAGAGACTGCTCGCCTGCCGTGGAGACCCGGGCGGCCCACAGCACGTCGGAGTCGCTGGCGGTGTGCTTCACCAGCTCGACGGTGACATCGCTGCGGAAGCTCGGCGTGGCTGTCTCGATGGGGGTGTCGGGCACCAGGGGTCCTTCCGGTTGAACGCTTCGGCGCCCACTTTAACGAGGGAACGCCGCGGCAGTATCTCGGCCCCCTTTGAACATTTCTAGTAACTCGGGCACCAAATGACAGTTTTTGACGTCAGTACCAGTAGAAGTGTCCTGTCACTGGATTCCAACCCCAGATTCCAAGGAGAGTGCCCTGATGTTCCGCCGGGGAGAGGCCGTCCCGTTCGCCTTCGTCGCCGAGGCCGACCGCTTCCGCAGTAACGTCACTCAGCCGCCCCGTGAGCGGCTGAGCGTCTCTGACCTCGCGGGCCGTACGCTGGTCGGGCTGACCATCGTCTCCGGACTCGTCGGCTCCCTGCTTTTCGGGCTTCCCGCGCTGGATTCCGGCCAGGCGCCGGGGCATTCGCAGCAGTCCGAGGCGTCCGAGAGGCGCTGACTCGTACGGCCCCCTGGGGTGGTCGGTCAGAGGCCTCCTCGGTAGCCTCACCGGGCACAGCCCAACCGAGTGTGCTGGTGAGTGAGGATCAGTCGTGCCCCTGCCTTTTCTGACGGCCGACCGTGCATTTGGCACGAACGATGACGACGTCGCGCTGCCCTTCGACGACCACGACCACTGGCGGCGTCCGTACCGTCCGGGGCCCTGGCGGGTCGCCGCGGCGGCGTTGCTGCTGCTGCTCGCCTCGTTCGTACTCATCGCGGCGATGATCATCGCGTTTGCCGGTGCACTGCCTGGCGCGGGCGCGTGCCTCGGTCTGGGTCTCATACTGATCTTCGCGGCGCTGCGGCTGCTGCGCGCGGGCGTCTGGGTCAGCCGCCACGGAGTGCGGCGCGTGAACTTCTTCTCGACCACCACAGTGCCGTGGAACCACACTGCCGCGCTGCGCACCGTTCAGCAGCCGGTTCGCTGGCTCGGGCTGCCGCGGACCGTGCAGGGGCAGGCGCTCGTCGTCGTACGACAGAGCGGTGAGCCGCTGCCCCTGCTGACCGATCACAACGCGGACTTCCTGTCGCGTCCCGAGGCCTTCGACCGGGCTGCGGACACGGTCGAGGCCTGGGGCGCGGAGTACCGGGCCGCCTAGGTCTGGGTCGGGACCGGCCTGCCGTCGTGCAGTGCGATCGCCCGCTGCATCGCCTTACGGGCGCGCGGGGTGTCCCGGGCGTCGTGGTAGGCGACTGCAAGACGGAACCAGCAGCGCCAGTCGTCCGGTGAATCCTCGGTCTCCACGCGACGCCTGGCGAAGACCTCGTCGGCCGAGTCGCGGTCGATGCGCCCGCCTGCCGTCCGCCTCGACTCGTCGACCGGCAGGCCGCCTTCGGCCTCCAACTCGCGGGCAAGCCGATGGGCATTGCGCGCGAACCGCGTGTTGTGCCAGAGGAACCACACGCCGACGCACGGCAGCAGGAAGGCCACCGCGCCCATCCCCATCGCGGCCGGCTCACCGGTCAGCATGAGGAGCACACCCTCCAGCGCCACCACGCCGAAGACGATGACCAGCACGGTGGCGAGGAAGAAGTACGTGATCTTTCCGCCCATGGCCGTCAGCCCAGGTCGAGGAAGTGTTCCAGGCCGAAGGTGAGGCCTGGGGTGGACACCACGCGACGGACGCCGAGCAGGATGCCCGGCATGAAGCTGCTGTGGTGCAGGGAGTCGTGCCGGATCGTGAGCGTCTCGCCCTCGCCGCCGAGCAGGACTTCCTGGTGGGCGAGCAGGCCGCGCAGGCGGATGGCGTGCACCGGGACACCGTCCACGTCAGCGCCGCGGGCGCCGTCCAGGGCGGTGACGGTGGCGTCGGGCTGCGGGGCGCAGCCCGCCTCCGCGCGGGCCGCCGCGATGAGTTGGGCGGTGCGGGTGGCGGTGCCGGAGGGCGCGTCCGCCTTGTTCGGGTGGTGCAGTTCCACGACCTCGACGGACTCGAAGTAACGCGCCGCCTGCTGCGCGAACTTCATGGTGAGGACCGCACCGATGGAGAAGTTCGGCGCGATGAGCACACCGGTCTGTGGGGATGCGGCGAGCGAGGTGTTCAGCTGCGCGAGGCGTTCGTCGGTCCACCCGGTGGTGCCGACAACCGCGTGAATGCCATGGCGTACGCAGAAGTCGAGATTGCCCATCACCGAGGCCGGGGTGGTCAGTTCGACCACGACCTGGGCGCCGGCCTCGACAAGGGCTTCCAGCTTGTCGCCCCGGCCGAGGGCCGCGACCAGTTCCATGTCGTCGGCGGCTTCGAGGGCTCGTACCGCTTCCGAGCCGATACGGCCGTTGGCGCCGAGAACGGCCACGCGCAGCTTGCTCATTGCTCTTTCCTTAAGGGTTGGGAGACCGCTTCTAGGAGACCGCTTCGTGGAGGCGGTCCGCCTGCTTGTCCTTGAGCGGGCCGATCACCGACAGCGAGGGGCGGTGTCCCAGCACCTCGCCGGCCACCGCACGTACCTCGTCGGGGGTTACGGCGGCTATCCGGGCGAGCATGTCGTCGACCGACATCTGCGCTCCCCAGCACAGTTCGCTCTTGCCGATTCGGTTCATCAGCGCGCCCGTGTCCTCCAGGCCCAGCACGGTGGAGCCGGAGAGCTGGCCCACGGCGCGGCCGATCTCCTCGTCCGACAGACCGTCCGAGGCGACCCGGTCGAGCTCGTCGCGGCAGATCTTCAGGACGTCGTGGACCTGGCTGGGGCGGCAGCCCGCGTAGACGCCGAAGAGGCCGGTGTCGGCGAAGCCCGAGGTGTACGAGTACACGCTGTAGGCAAGGCCCCGCTTCTCCCGCACCTCCTGGAACAGGCGCGACGACATGCCTCCGCCGAGGGCGGTGTTGAGCACGCCGAGCGCCCAGCGGCGCTCGTCGGTGCGGGCCAGGCCCGGCGTGCCGAGGACGACATGGGCCTGCTCGGTCTTGCGGTTCAGGAGCTCGACGCGGCCGGCTGTGCGGATGCTCCGCGAACCGTCGCGGGGAGGGGTCGGGGCCGCGTCCGTACGGGACAGGGCGCCGGCCTTCTCGAAGGCCTTGCGGACCTGGCGTACGACCGTGGCGTGATCGACGTTGCCCGCGGCGGCGACGACCAGATGCGTCGGGTCGTAGTGCTTCTTGTAGAAGCGCCGGATGCGGTCGGCGGTCAGCGCGTTGATGGTGTCGACAGTGCCGAGGACCGGGCGGCCGAGGGGGGTGTCGCCGAGCATGGTGTGCGCGAACAGATCGTGCACACAGTCGCCCGGGTCGTCCTCGGTCATCGCGATCTCTTCGAGGATGACGCCGCGCTCGGCGTCGACGTCCTCCTGCAGAATCAGCGAGCCGGTGAGCATGTCGCAGACCACGTCGATGGCGAGCGGCAGGTCGGTGTCGAGCACCCGCGCGTAGTAGCAGGTGTACTCCTTCGCCGTGAAGGCGTTCATCTCGCCGCCGACGGCGTCGAGGGCGGAGGAGATGTCGAGGGCGGAGCGCTTGTGCGTGCCCTTGAACAGGAGGTGCTCGAGGTAGTGCGTGGCACCGTTCAGGGACGGCGTCTCGTCGCGGGAGCCGACGTTCGCCCAGATCCCGAAGGTGGCGGAGCGTACGGACGGCAGGGTCTCGGTGACGACGCGGAGGCCGCCGGGGAGGACGGTGCGGCGGACCGTGCCGATGCCGTTCTCGCCCTTGAGAAGCGTTTGGGTACGGGCGACGGCCCGCGCCTCCGAAGAGGTGCGGGCCGTCGTCCTGGAACTACGGGACGTCACTTGTCGGTGTCGTCCTTCTGGTCGTCGCCCTCTTCACCCTCGATGACCGGGATGAGGGAGAGCTTGCCGCGGGAGTCGATCTCGGCGATCTCGACCTGGACCTTGGAGCCCACCGCGAGCACGTCCTCGACGTTCTCCACGCGCTTGCCACCGGCGAGCTTGCGGATCTGCGAGATGTGCAGCAGGCCGTCCTTGCCCGGGAGCAGGGACACGAACGCACCGAAGGTGGTCGTCTTGACGACCGTGCCCAGGTAGCGCTCGCCGACCTCCGGCATGGTCGGGTTGGCGATGCCGTTGATCGTGGCGCGGGCGGCCTCGGCGGCCGGTCCGTCGGCGGCACCGATGTAGATGGTGCCGTCGTCCTCGATCGTGATGTCGGCGCCGGTGTCCTCCTGGATCTGGTTGATCATCTTGCCCTTGGGGCCGATGACCTCACCGATCTTGTCCACCGGGATCTTGACGGTGATGATCCGCGGGGCGTTCGGGGACATCTCGTCCGGGACGTCGATGGCCTCGTTCATCACATCGAGGATGTGGAGGCGCGCGTCGCGGGCCTGCTTCAGCGCGGCGGCCAGGACCGAGGCGGGGATGCCGTCGAGCTTGGTGTCGAGCTGGAGCGCGGTGACGAAGGTCTTCGTACCGGCAACCTTGAAGTCCATGTCACCGAAGGCGTCCTCCGCACCGAGGATGTCGGTGAGGGTGACGTAGTGGGTCTCGCCCTCGATCTCCTGGGAGATCAGGCCCATGGCGATACCGGCGACGGGGGCCTTGAGCGGCACACCGGCGTTCAGCAGCGACATGGTGGAGGCGCAGACCGAGCCCATCGACGTGGAGCCGTTGGAGCTCAGCGCCTCGGAGACCTGGCGGATGGCGTACGGGAACTCCTCGCGCGTCGGCAGCACCGGCACGAGCGCGCGCTCGGCCAGGGCGCCGTGGCCGATCTCGCGGCGCTTCGGCGAACCGACGCGGCCGGTCTCACCGGTGGAGTACGGCGGGAAGTTGTAGTTGTGCATGTAGCGCTTGCGGGTCACCGGGGAAAGGGTGTCCAGCTGCTGCTCCATGCGGAGCATGTTGAGGGTGGTGACGCCCAGGATCTGGGTCTCGCCACGCTCGAACAGCGCCGAGCCGTGCACGCGCGGGATGGCCTCGACCTCGGCGGCGAGCGTACGGATGTCCGTGACGCCACGGCCGTCGATGCGGACCTTCTCCTTGATGACGCGCTCGCGCACCAGGGTCTTGGTCAGCGAGCGGTAGGCGGCGGAGATCTCCTTCTCGCGGCCCTCGAACTGCGGGAGCAGCTTCTCGCCGGCCAGCGCCTTGACGCGGTCCAGCTCGGCCTCGCGCTCCTGCTTGCCTGCGATGGTGAGCGCCTGGGCGAGCTCGCTCTTGACCGCGGCGGTCAGCGCCTCGAGGACGTCGTCCTCGTAGTCGAGGAAGATCGGGAACTCGCCGGTCGGCTTGGCAGCCTTGGCGGCGAGGTCCGACTGCGCCTTGCACAGGACCTTGATGAAGGGCTTCGCGGCCTCGAGACCGGCGGCCACGATCTCCTCGGTCGGCGCCTCGGCGCCGCCCTTGACGAGCTCGATGGTCTTCTCGGTGGCCTCGGCCTCGACCATCATGATCGCGACGTCGCCGTCCTCCAGGACGCGACCGGCGACCACCATGTCGAAGACGGCGTCCTCGAGCTCGGTGTGCGTCGGGAAGGCGACCCACTGGCCCTTGATCAGGGCGACACGGGTGCCGCCGATCGGGCCGGAGAAGGGCAGGCCGGCCAGCTGCGTGGAGCAGGAGGCGGCGTTGATCGCGACCACGTCGTACAGGTGGTCGGGGTTGAGCGCCATGATCGTCTCGACGACCTGGATCTCATTGCGCAGGCCCTTCTTGAAGGACGGGCGCAGGGGGCGGTCGATCAGGCGGCAGGTGAGGATCGCGTCCTCGGAGGGCCGGCCCTCACGACGGAAGAAGGAGCCGGGGATCTTGCCGGCTGCGTACATCCGCTCCTCGACGTCCACCGTCAGGGGGAAGAAGTCGAGCTGGTCCTTGGGCTTCTTGGAAGCGGTGGTGGCCGACAGCACCATGGTGTCGTCGTCCAGGTAGGCGACGGCGGAGCCGGCGGCCTGACGGGCCAGTCGGCCCGTCTCGAAGCGGATGGTGCGGGTGCCGAAGGAACCGTTGTCAATGACGGCCTCGGCGTAGTGGGTCTCGTTCTCCACTAGCGTTTTCTCCTCGTCTTCGTCCCCTCGCCCGTGTGGCGGGGGACGGTGGCCGAGAAGCTCTCGTTCTGCGGGCCGGTCTTCGATCGAAGCACCCGGGGCTTGGTTCTCCGGGGGCCACTACCGAGGACCGGCGGCGGGGAGGCGGCTTCTCGTTCGTTCGGTATTGCATTGTTCCGGTATTGCGTTGTGCGACCAGACTAAATGCCGTCCGGTACGTCGCGCACGTACAGCAAAGGGAGCGGCCCCCTAAGAGTGGGAACCGCTCCCTTCACGGCGTCTTACTTGGCACCGCCGGCCGCACCGCGGCGGATGCCGAGGCGGTCGACCAGCGCACGGAAGCGCTGGATGTCCTTCTTGGCCAGGTACTGCAGCAGGCGGCGGCGCTGGCCCACCAGGATCAGCAGACCACGGCGGGAGTGGTGGTCGTGCTTGTGGGTCTTGAGGTGCTCGGTCAGGTCCGAGATACGGCGGGAGAGCATCGCGACCTGGACCTCGGGGGAGCCGGTGTCGCCCTCCTTGGTGCCGAACTCGGCCATGATCTGCTTCTTCGTAGCGGCGTCGAGAGACACTCGGTACTCCTCTTTTGGTGTTCGATGCGCCCACGAGTGCCCCTGGTCTTGATCTCAGGGGAGCTTCCGTTACTCGGAGGCGAAGGTCCGATGAGCGCAGACCGCAGAGCCCTTGAGAGAGCTCCGGAGGTCGCGTACACAAACGGCCGTCACACAGCGTACCAGCCCCCGGGAGCGCTTCTTACTTGCTGGTCAGCGAGCGGGCCGCGTTGAAGACGTCGAGTACGGCCAGGCAGAGCGGGACCAGCGACAGCAGCACCGCGCTCTCGGCGAGGTCGAGCAGGCGGCCCCAGAAGGGCGAGAGGCCCTTCTTGGGGATGACCAGGCCGATCGCGGTGATCAGGGCAGCGCCGGCGGCGACGGCCGCGGTCAGCCAGATTGTACGGATGTCCAGGCCGCCCCGGTCGTTGTACATCAGAAGGTCCTTGACCAGGTCCACCGGCGGGTTCAGGGACAGACCGAGGACCAGCAGCGCGATCGCGGCGATGCCGGCCACCAGGGTGCAGGCGACCTGCGAGGTGTAGCGGAAAAGACGGGCGCGCAGCAGCATCGCGAGGCCTGCGGCGAGAGCGAGGAGCTGGCCCCACAGGCTGCTGGAGAAGCCGAGTACGGCGGCGCAGCCGACGACGACCGCGGCGCAGCCGCCGACCAGGCCGAGGAGCATCTCGTGACCGCGGCGGGCCTGGGCGGCGATCCGCTCGGCATCGACGGGCTGGGCGTCCGGGGTCTCGCTGAGGTCGGCGTCGAAGTCGTCGGCGGCGCTGCGCGGGGACGCGTAGCCGATGGGGAGCCGCGCGAAGCGGGCCGAGAGGCCGGGCAGGAAGGCGACCAGGGCGATGGCGACCGGGGCGACGACGGAGGCGGTCTCGGTTGCCGTGGACTCGGTGAGGATCGCCATGAAGGTGGCGAGGGTGCCGGTGGCGCCCAGGAAGGTGGCCGCGACGAAGGGGGCGTCGCCGCTCGGGGTGAGCGCGACGAGGGTGACCGAGGCGACCAGCACGGTCACGCAGCCGAGCAGGAACTGCAGGCGACCAGGACCGTCGCCGGCGTCCGGACCGATGATCCCGGAGCCCGCGATGAGCAGCAGCGGCAGTGCGCCGAGTCCGAGGGCGACGGCGGTGGCCCGGTCCCCGTATACCCGGGCCCGGGTACCCGCGAAGGCGGTGAGCAGCAGTCCGGCCGCGCCCGCGATGATGCCGGGCAGGCTGTGCATGTCGTGGCGGACCGGGTCGGCGAACCAGAGCACGAAGCCCATCAGGACCAGCAGCAGGACACCGCCCACGAGGCCTGCGCCGCGCAGCAGTTCGTCGCTCCACAGATGCCGGTCGCGCGTCACGGCGGAGGCGACGGCGTCGGAGACGTCGTCGAAGACGGCGGGCGGCAGCGACTCGGCGAAGGGGCGCAGGCTGAGCACTTCGCCGTCGAGGACCTGTTGGGCGGCGAGTGAGCGGGCGCCGTCGAGTACGGTGCCGTCGCGGCGCACCAGGTGATAGCCCGTCGGAGTGCCCGCGGACTGGGTCTGGCCGGTGAGGCGGAGTATTTCCGGGTAGACGTCGGCGACGGCGATGTCCTCCGGGAGGGCGACATCTATGCGGCTGTCCGGCGCCACGACTGTGACGCGGCAGAAGCCGGTCGCTGCGGTCGTACTCACGTTCTGGACCCCCTGATTCGCGGTTGCGCACGGTGCGCGCGTCACCCTACCGGGACACGTTGGGTCGGTCTGCAAGTAGGATCACCGTCGCGCGGAGGGAGGCCGTCGCCACGGGGGCGTCGGTGCGGAACCTGCCCGTCCGTCTTGGGTCCGTATCGAGGGATTGATGCTCCGGTGAGCCAGATCGTCGTTAAACGCCCGCCGAGGTCACTGCCGCCTGAAGTGCCCACGGAGGAACTGGCTCTGGAGGCTCCTCCGGAGCTGCCGAGGGGTCAGCAGGAGGGCATGCTGATGCAGATCCTGCCGGTCCTCGGCATGGGCTCGTCAGTGGTCTTCTTCTTCTCGCCGCAGGCACCTCCGTTCATGCGGATCATGGGTGTCCTGATGCTGGTCTCGACTGTTGGCATGGTCGTCGCACAGGTCGTCAGATTCCGCCGCGGTACGCAGGGGCAAATGGCAGATGTCCGCCGCGACTACCTCAAATACCTCGCGCAGACACGGCGTACGGTGCGCAAGACCGCGCGCAAGCAGCGTGACGCCCAGCTGTATATGCACCCCTCCCCCGAGCAGTTGTGGTCGGTGGTGGCCGAGGGCTCGCGGGTGTGGGAACGCCGCGTGGGCGACAAGGACTTCGGGCAGGTACGCGTCGGGCTCGGCGCGCAGCAGCTCGCGACGCCGCTGATCGCGCCGGACACCGCGCCGGTTGACGAGCTGGAGCCGCTGTCGGCCGGTGCAATGCAGCAGTTCCTGGCTGTGCACGGCTCGTTGGACGGACTGCCGATGGCGGTCTCGATACGCGCCTTTTACCACGTGACGGTCTCCGGTGAGCCGGAGTCGGCGCAGTCCGCGACGCGGGCGCTGGTCTCCCAGCTGGTGACGCTGCACTCGCCCGAGGACTTGATGGTCGCGGTGGTGGCGGCGCCGGGAGCGGTCGCGCGCTGGGACTGGACGAAGTGGCTGCCGCACACGCAGGTACCGGGGCAGGTGGACGGCGCCGGTACGAAGCGGCTGTTCGGCGACGACCTCGGTGAGCTGGAGCAGCTGCTGCACAGCAGGCTCGACGGGCGGCCGCGGTTCAGCCGGGACAACCAGCCGGTGATGGACCAGCCGCACGTCGTCGTCGTACTGGACGGCGGGATGGTGCCGCCGGACTCGCTGTTCGCGGCGGCCGAGGGGCTGCAGGGCGTCACCATCGTCGAGGTCGTCTCCGGCGATCTGGATGAGCCGCGCGGCGGTCTTTCGGTGGTCGTCCGTCCCGGGCGGCTGCGTCTGGAGTCCGGGCACCGGGTGGCGTACGAGGGTGTGCCGGACGGGATCTCGCTGCCGGCCGCCGAGGCGCTGGCGCGTCAGCTGGCGCCGCTGCGGATGGGTGGGGGCGACGACGACGAACCGCTGCTCGCCAACCTGGACTTCACCGATCTGCTGAACCTGGGCGACGCCGGATCCATCGATGTGGCCCGCACGTGGCGGCCGCGGTCGGTGGCCGAGCGGCTGCGGGTGCCGATCGGCGTCGGCGAGGACGGTCAGCCGGTGATGCTCGACCTCAAGGAGGCCGCGCAGGAGGGCATGGGCCCGCACGGTCTGTGTGTCGGCGCGACCGGTTCCGGCAAGTCGGAGCTGCTGCGCACCCTGGTGCTCGGTCTCGCGGTCACGCATACGTCGGAGACCCTGAACTTCGTCCTCGCGGACTTCAAGGGCGGTGCGACCTTCACGGGAATGTCGCAGATGCCGCATGTCGCCGCCGTCATCACCAACCTGGCGGACGACCTCACCCTGGTCGACCGCATGGGTGACGCGATCCGCGGTGAACTGCAGCGCCGCCAGGAGCTGCTGCGCTCGGCGGGCAACTACGCCAACATCCACGACTACGAGAAGGCGCGCGCCGCGGGCGCACCGCTGGAGCCGCTCGCTTCGCTCGTCCTCGTCATCGACGAGTTCTCCGAACTCCTCACCGCCAAGCCCGACTTCATCGACATGTTCATCCAGATCGGCCGGATCGGCCGTTCGCTGGGCGTGCATCTGCTGCTCGCCTCGCAGCGCCTGGAGGAGGGCAAACTGCGCGGCCTGGACACCTATCTCTCGTACCGGATCGGTCTGCGGACCTTCTCGGCGGCCGAGTCGCGTACGGCGATCGGTGTGCCCGACGCGTACCACCTGCCGTCGGTGCCCGGCTCCGGCTATCTGAAGTTCGGCACGGATGAGATGACCCGCTTCAAGGCGGCGTACGTCTCCGGCACGTACCGCACGGGCGGTCCGGATCTGTCGGTGGGTCAGCTGCCGATCGAGCGGCGGCCCGCGGTCTTCACCGCGGCGCCGGTGCCCGTGGTGTACGCGGCTCCCGATCCGGCGGCCGTGGCCGCTGCCCGTACCGCCGAGGACGAGGCGCTCGCGGACACCGTGCTGGATGTGATCGTGCGCAGGCTGGAGGGGCAGGGAGTGCCCGCCCACCAGGTGTGGCTGCCGCCGCTGGACCAGGCGCCGACGCTGGACCAGCTGCTGCCGGGTCTCGCGCCGACCGCGGAGCGCGGTCTCACCGCGACCGAGTACACACGCCCCGGCGGACTCACCGTCCCGCTCGGTCTGATCGACAAGCCCTTCGAACAGCGCCGCGAGGTGCTGTACCGGGACTTCTCCGGCGCGGCGGGCCACATGATGGTCGTCGGCGGTCCGCAGTCCGGCAAGTCGACGCTGATGCGGACGCTGATCTCGTCGTTCGCGCTCACCCACACCCCGAGCGAAGTGCAGTTCTACGCGCTGGACTTCGGCGGTGGCGGTCTGTCCTCGCTCTCCGACCTGCCGCATGTGGGCGGTGTCGCCTCCCGCCTCGACCCGGAGCGGGTGCGCCGAGCGGTCGCCGAGGTGATGGGCGTACTGAACCGGCGCGAGGAGTTCTTCCGCGCCAACAACATCGACTCCATCTCCACCTACCGGCGCAAGCGCGCCGCGGGCGAACTGCCCGGCGAGGCCTGGGGAGACGTCTTCCTGGTCATCGACGGTTGGGGCGGTTTCAAGAACGACTACGAGATGCTGGAGCCGGTCGTCGCCGACCTCACGGCGCGCGGTCTGGGCTACGGCATCCATGTCGTCATCACCGCCGCCCGCTATATGGAGGTGCGTGCGGCGCTCAAGGACCAGATGCTGGGGCGGCTCGAGCTGCGCCTCGGTGACGTCATGGACTCCGAGTTCGACCGCAAGGTCGCGGCGAACGTCCCGCCCGGTGTGCCGGGTCGTGGCCAGGTCCCGGAGAAGCTGCACTTCATGACGGCTCTGCCGCGTATCGACTCGATCAGCAGCTCCGGCGATCTGTCGGAGGGCACGGCGGCCTTCGTGCAGGCGGTCAAGGGGAATTGGCCGGGCGCCCCGGCGCCGGCCATCCGGCTGCTGCCACGCCGACTGCCGGCCGAGCAGCTGCCGAAGGGCTTCGAGTACCCGCAGCACGGCATCGCGATCGGCATCGACGAGACGAACCTGGAGCCGGTGTTCGTCGACTTCGAGTCCGACCCGTTCTTCCTCATCTTCGGTGAGAGCGAGTCCGGCAAGACCGCGCTGCTGCGTCTGATCGCCAAGCAGATCTCCGAGCGCTACACCCCGGAGCAGGCGCGGATCGTGGTCGGCGACTACCGCCGCACGATGCTGGAGGCCGTGCCGTCGTCGCATCTCCTGGAGTACGCGCCGATGACATCGGCGATGCAGATGCACATGGACGCGATCAACACGGTCATGGGCAAGCGCGCGCCGAAGCCGGACATCACTCCGCAGCAGCTGCGCGACCGCAGCTGGTGGACGGGACCGCAGCTGTTCGTGCTCATCGACGACTACGAGCTGGTCGCCACCAACTCCGGCAACCCGCTCTCGGTGCTGGTGGAGAATCTGCCGTTCGCCCGTGACGTCGGCATCCGCTTCATCATCGCGCGCAGCGCCGCAGGAGCTTCACGAGCCATGTACGAATCATTCATGCAGCGGATCAAGGAGCTTGGCGCGCAGGGCGTTATTCTCTCCGGCGACCCGGGCGAGGGCGACATCCTCGGCAACGTCCGGGCGCGTCCGATGCCCCCGGGCCGTGGCACCTTCGTGTCGCGCAAGCGGGGCGCACCGCTGGTCCAGTTGGGCTGGCTGCCGGATCAGTAAGGCGGAAGGCACGGCACAGCGATGAACTTCGACGAGCTGTGGGGCGAGGTACGGGCGGAGTCGACCGGTCGCGTGGTACGCGGCGAGGCTCCTCCCGGAAGACGCGGTGACGCGGGTGCGGCCGGCCAGGACGGCCAGGCCGCCCCGCCGGGCCCGGACGTCCTGAACGGGATGACGGAGCAGGCCGTCGAGGAGGCGAGAGAAGCCGTCCTGGAGCGGATCGCCCACTTCCGCAGTTCCGTCGTGCTGGTGCCGCTGGACAGTGAAGGCGGCCTGTGGACCACCGATCTCGGCGGTATCAGCTGGATCTGCGCATTCTCCGACGACGCGGCGCTGGCCCGGTTCGCCGAGGCGCGTGCGGACGCGTCCCGGGAGTGGACGTACCGCAGAGTGCTCGGCTCCCGGCTGCTCGACGAGGTGGTCCCTGCCGTCCACTTCCCCTGCGGGGTGGCGCTGGACGCGGGCAGCGCGGGCGGGACGGTCTTCCCGCCGGTGACCGGGATCGTGCCGGACGCGGCTGCGGTCGACAACAGTGCTTACGGGGAGGGTGAGGCATGACCGGCAATGATCCGGACCTCGCGGCGGGCAAGGATGCCCTCGATCTGATAACCAAGGGCATCACCGGGGCTCTGGGCGAGCTCAAGGAGCTCGGCATGGTCGGTGAGGCGAGCATGGGCCGCGGCTTCTCCGACCTGGCGCTGACCGGCATGGAGACCGGGCACGACGGGCTGACGTCGACCCTCAAGACGTACTGCGAGCGCTGGGAGTGGGGGGTTCGCTCGCTGGTGCAGCAGGGCAACGGCTTCGCCCAGCAGGTCGGCCTGTCGGCCGGTGTCTTCCACGAGCAGGAGCAGTACATCGGCGGCGCCTTCAAGGTGCTGACCAATTCGGCCATGGGCAATCCGTATGCGTCCGAGGAAGAGATCATCAACAAGGACTGGGGCGAGGTGCTCTCCAGCAACGCCTACACCCACATCCGCGACGCCGACTACAGCGCCGAGTCGTTCCAGAAGTCCGGCGAGAACAGCATGCAGGCGTGGAAGGACACCGCCTGGGACGTCAGTACGTCCAAGGTGTCACTCAGCAACAACATCATCGACGCGGCCGGTCTGCGCGACGAGGTGGACGAGGGGATGCGGGAGACCCTGGGGCCGCCGCCGGAGGAGCGCGCCAAGCAGCAGCAGGCCGGGGGGAACTGATGGGCCTCGGGGATCTCGTCGACGGTGGCAAGGACCTGCTCAACAGCGGTCTGTCCAAGGTCGAGGAAGGCATAGACGCCGGCAAGAAAGCGCTCGGCGAGGGCGTCGACTGGACCACCGACCGGGTCGGCGACGGCCTGGAGTACGTCGGCGCCGAGGGCCTCGCGGACACCGTGGAGGACTGGGGCGACGACGTCGCGTCCGACCTCGGCGCCTCCGTCGGCGAGCAGCAGCTCGGCCAGACCGAGCAGGCCAATGAGCTGGTGCACGGCAAGCCGGACAAAATTCGGGAGAGCGCCAAGCATCTGAAGGACTTCCACACGGCCTTCGACCGCGTCGGCCAGGGCATGAAGAAGCTCGACTCCTCGCACTGGAAGGGCGCGTCCGCAGACGCCTTCCGGGAGAAGTTCGCGATGCACCCGGCCGACTGGCTGCACGCCGCGGACGCCTGCGAATCGGCGGGCAAGGCTCTGGACACGTACGCCGACACGGTCAAGTGGGCGCAGGACAAGGCCCAGGAGGCGATCGACCTCTACAAGAAGGGCAAGGACGCCTCGGACAAGGCCGTCGAGGCGTACAACAAGAGGGTCGACGAGTACAACGCCAAGGGCAGGGCCGGACAGGAACAGGGCCCCAGGCCCGAGCCGTTCAGCGACCCGGGCAAGGCCCAGCGCGATCGGGCGCAGGAGATCCTGAACGAGGCTCGCAGGCAGCGCAACGAAGCCGCGGACACAGCGAAGAAGACCATCGACACGGCGATGGCGCACGCGCCGAAGGAGCCGCCACCGCTGGACCGTGCGGCCGCGCTGGCGATCGACGGCTACGGCGCGCTGAATGTCGAGGCGGCCCACGTGGTGGGCGGCGTGGTCAAGGGCACCGCGGGACTGCTCAACTTCGCGCGCGGCCTCAACCCGCTGGACATCTACAACATCACGCACCCGGCGCAGTACATGCAGAACGTCAATATGACGCTCGCCGGTCTGGTCTCCACCGCCGCGCACCCCGAGCGCATTCCCGGCGCGCTCATCGACAGCTTCAAGAAGGACCCGAGCGAGGGCGTCGGCCGGCTGCTGCCCGAGCTCCTCGGTACGAAGGGTCTGGGCACCGCCCGCACCGGTCTGCGGGTGGCCGCCAAGGAGGGCCTGGAGAACGCCGCGGAGAACGCGATCCGCAGGGGCGCCGACGACATTCCGCCGACGCGGCACGTGCCGGATCCGCCGAACACGAACGACCCGCTGCACGCCGCGGCCGACCGCTCCGTGGATGCGTCCAAGCTCCCCGACGACGCGGTGTGGCGCACGAGCGACGAACCGCTGTGGCGCAACGACGACCGTGGCCCGTCCGAGATCTTCCGGGACGGCTTCCAGCCGTGGAACAACTCGAACACGGACCTCAGCGGCTATGTGCGCAACAACGACCATTCCGTGTACGTCGGCACCACCCGCGACCCGGACCTCGGCTGGGGCTCGAAGTACCGGTACGACGTGGACGCGCCCGGCGGCATCGACGTCAACAAGTCCATACCTGACAACATCTTCGCCCGCGAGCAGGAGATCGCCTTCCCCGGCGGTGTGCGCACGGAGAACATCAAGGGGGCGTGGGAGCGGCTGCCCGACGGCTCGTTCGGCAACTACATCCCGAACCCGCACTACGACCCGTCCGCGACGCCGGGCGGACCACCGGCGGCACCTCCCAGTAGCGTGTTGCCGCCCGGATGGACGAAATGACTGGAACCCCTGTGACCGAACAGAACAGCAACCGCCCGGAGCCCGAGCTCACCCAGGAGCTCAGGGACCAGGCCCTGCGCGCTCCGGGGAGCTGGCTCTACTCCATCGATCCGGCATACGACCCGGCGGGCGCGGTACCGCCCTTCGCGATCATCGGGGCCTGGCCGGTCGACGACAAGGGCGAGCCGGGACCGTTCACGCACAACCCCGAGTACCGTCCGTCCCCGGTGACTCTGGGGCTTCCCGAGCCGACCGATCCGGTGGACGCGGCGCTCCAGCTCGCGGCCACGGGCCACGGCCCGGACCAGGCGGTGGTGGACGCGCTCGCCGTCGCCACGGTCTGTCTGCCGGCGGACGAGGGCGACGACATCGCGGTCTACACCGACGCGGAGGGCCGCTTCGTTCCCGTACTGACGGATCCTCGGCACGCTCCGCCGACGGTCGAGCGGCTGCGCTCCGTTCCGTGCGCCGAACTGCTGCGGCTGCTGCCCGCCGACATGACCCTGAAGCTCAATCCGGGCTCCCGGGTCTCCGTACGCATTCCGGCCGCCGATGTGCGCGCCACGCTGGACCGTCCTGCCCAGTAGGGTAGTTGCGCACTTCGTTCGTCACACCTGTGGGAGGGACCGCGCCGATGGCTGACGCAAGCGAGAAGGAACGCCAGAAGGAAGAGCTGTACGCCCTCGACATCTCCGGTGTGGAGTGGCTCAGCGCGCCCGGCACGAGCAAGGACGAGGAGCGCGTCGAGATCGCGCATCTGCCGGGCGGGGCGGTGGCGATGCGCTCGTCGCTGGAGCCGGAGACGGTGCTGCGGTACACGGAGGCCGAGTGGCGTGCGTTCGTCCTCGGCGCGCGCGACGGCGAGTTCGACCTCAGGTAGGCGACACGGCAGTACGGATACGACAGAGGGGTTGCCCGCTCAGGCGGGCAACCCCTCTGTCTTGAACAGGGCTCGTCACATCATCATGCGGAAGCGAGCGGCGTTGCCCTTGTCCGTGTCCTGGTAGCCGACGACGGACTCGCCGAGCAGACGCGCGATCGAGTGCAGGTCCTGGGTAAGCCCGTCCATGTCGGTGGCGAGCTGGCTCTGGATGGCGACGTAGGCCTCCTTGGCCTCACCCTTCCACTTGCCCGCGGTCTCGTTGACGTGGTTCAGCAGGACCCGGAGCTGCTCATTCAGGTCCGTGGCGGTCTTGTTGGTGTCGCGGGCCGCCTGGGTCACTGTGTCGTAATTGACGGCAGTGGTCATCTTTTGCTCCTAGTGACGAAGTTCAGCGGAGGGATACGGACGGCTCACACGTCCAGAATGGCGCTGGCCTTGCCGTTCGACGTCTCCATGCCGGCGAAGGAGGACATGCGCCTCCGCTCCTCCTCGTCGAAGCCCTCGGCGCTCATCTTGACGAGCCTCTCGAGGTTCTCGAGGTCGCGCTGCACCGAGGCGAGCCTCCTGTTCAAACGAGTCTGAGCCTCGTCGTACTGCTGGCTCGCCGCGCCCTTCCAGCCACCCTGGATGAGGTCGACCACACGGTTCAGGTCACCGATGCGGTCGCGCAGCGTGTTCTGAAACGTCTGGATCTTGCCAGAGAGGTCCGAAATTTCGGAACTGGTTACATTCAGGTCTTGACCCGACATCTGTGCCCCTTCTCCTACGACGGCGCTGTAGACGGAAGCCGAGTGGATGCCGCCCCCGTTCCGGACACCAGTCCTCACTGGGTCCTGCCGTCACTCTATCCACTTGATACGACAGTTCCAACTGCAAAGCCCCGTATGGAGACTTGGCTCACTGGGCCCTCTTGCGCCGGGTGTCCCGGACGACGGTTGCCGCGCCGGCGACGACTGCCACCAGTACGACGCCGATCCCGAGCGCGTAGGTTGCGTACCGCTCCTTGCGTTCCTGAACGGTCTCGGTCATCGCCAGATGGGCGGGCTCCGGCGCGGGCGGCTTCGGCGGGCCCGGGTCCGCGCGGGGGGCATCCGGCGGGCCGTCGTCGCCGTCCAGCGCGCGCACCGGGTCGATGACGCCCCAGCCGACGAAGCTGTCCTTGCCGTTGATGCTGCGCTCGGCCGTCTGCTCGATCTGCGCGATGATCTGCGGCACGGTCCACTTGGGGTACTTGGCCTTCAGCAGCGCCGCCACGCCCGCGACGTACGGCGCGGAGAAGCTGGTGCCGTTGTCGACGCACTGCCCGTTACCGGGGACGGTGGAGACGACGTCGACGCCCGGGGCCGCGACGCCGACGAAATCACCCGCCTGTGAGAAGACCGCCCGCTCGTTGTTGCGGTCGGAGGAGGCGACGGCGAGAACCCCCGGGAAGGCCGCGGGATAGGTGTTCTTGAGTTTGCCGTCCATGCCGTCGTTGCCCGCGGAGGCGACCACGACGATGTCCTTCTGGATCGCCCGCTGGACGGCCAGGCCCAGCGCAGAGTCGGGCGACAGGGGCTTCGTCGTGTCCTGGGAGATGTTGATGACGCCGGCGCCCTTGGCGATGGCGTGGTCGATGGCAGTGGCCATCGTCTTGTCGTTGCCGCTGTTCTTCTCGTCGTTCTGGCGGATCGGGATGATCGTGGCCTCGGGTGCCAGGCCGACGAAGCCGGTGCCCTTGCGGGGGCGCGCGGCGATGATCCCGGCGACCTTGGTGCCATGGCCGACCTCGTCGACCGTGCCGTCGGTCTTGCCGCGCTTGTCGTCCGTTCCGGCGTCCTTGTCGGGCTTGAGGAGGTCCTTGCCCGCGGACGCGTCAACCGCCGACTTGAGCTGGACGTTGTCGTTGTCCACGCCGGTGTCGATGACCGCGACTCGTACGCCCTTGCCCTTGGTGTCCTGCCACAACTCGTCGAGCAGGACTCGCTGGAGCGGCCAGGGGATCCCCGCGATCTGCTCCTTCATCGGGAAGGTGCACTCGCCGCTGCCGTCGATGCCGAGTTCGTACGGGACGTCGTGGCCCTCGTCGGCGTACGCGGCCGGGGGCGCGGCCGCCAGGCCCGTCAGCGCCGCGGCGGCGGCCAGCACGGCAGTCTTCCTGCGCAGGTGCAGCATCGGTCGCACTCCCCTTACGAACCCTGCGGCTGACGCGCGCTGTTGGTGTCGAGCCGGGGTCCCTTGGACAGGAATTCCGACCAGGTGATCGGGACGAGGGTCGGGGTGACCTTCCCGTAGCCGAGCCGGATCTGCGCCTGGCTGGGCTCGGGGCGGCCGTCCTGCTGCTTCTCCTGGTCACCTGTGCCGATGTCGGAGCGGTCCGCGTCGCTGTCGCCGTTCGCCTGGACCGCATACCGCAGTCCGGTGTCGGTCACCAGGAAGAGCGAACCGTCGGGCTTGGTCTGCTTGCCCTGCACCTGGGTGTAGAGCAGTCCGGTGCCGGGGGTGACGTAGGTGCTGGTGCCGCCCGCGGTGATCTCGGCGGGGTACTCGGAACCGGCCCAGGTCGACAGGGTCGTACGGCCATTGTCATCGACTTTGCGCAGCACGCTGCAGACGGTGTTGCGGTCGCCGCTCGCGGAGTTGACCTGCTCGGCCTTCCGCGCGGGCCAGCGGTTCTCGGCGCCGAAGAAGTCGCTCTCCGGGGCGAAGGACGCCGCGTCGACGACGGTCGCCTTGCCGCCCATGTCGAGCGTGTCGGTCTGCGGGGAGTTGATCAGCAGCCAGGCGGTGAAGTCGGAGACCGGCTGGACCTTGCCGGGCAGGACCACGTAGTGCACAGGACCGGAGCCGGTCTGGGCCTGCAGGACCATGCCGACCCGGTCCTGTTCGGGCGTAAGACCGCTGCCGGCACCGGCCTTGACCTTGACCTGGCCGGGGATCACAGGGAAGTCGACCGGGCTGCCGACGCGCAGCGTCGCCAGCCAGTCGTCGGTGACGGACTGCGGCTCCTTGCTGCCGACGAGGGCGCGGGTGAGGATCGCGGAATCGGTCTGGGTGCCGCGCACCAGGTACTTGGTGCCACCTGCGTCCACGAGGTAGCGCAGACCGTTCTGCCCCTTGACGTACAGGACTTGGCCGCCGCTCAGTTTCTGCTTGCCCTCTGTGCGGTTCAGATCGCGGTCGCCGAAGACGAAGGTCGCCTTCTGCACGGTGTTGCCCTTGCCGCCGCCGGGCTGCTCGCAGACCGCCCAGCGCTTGGACTTGGCGGCCTCCTTGTGGGTGGGCAGCCGGTCGGGGGCGTACGGAATGCCGAGGATCGGCCCGCGCGGGGGCTTGCCGGAGTCCAGGATGTCGTCGCTGACCGTGATCACCTTGAACTGGTCGGGGGTGAGCAGCAGTCGCGCGGAGGCGAGGTTCAGCACGGGGTGCAGCAAGGTCTTCTTGTTCTTGCCCTTGCCGGTCGACAGCACCACGTAGCGGGTGGTGGAGTCCTTGCCGACGATCACCTTCGTGCCGGGCGCCGCCCAGTCCTTGGGCGCCTTCGGCTTGAACATGCCGAAGGCGCCGAACCCCGCGAGGATCAGCGCCCCGACGATGATGCTGGGGAGGACTGCGCGCATCGGGCGCGGCGCCCCCTCCTCCGTACCCGTGGAAGAGGGTTGGAGGAATGCCGCCACCGTGCGCTTCTTCGCAAAGGTGTACGCGTTGAGCTCATCCCGCCGTGATGCCATGAGTCCCCATTGGTAAAGAAGGCACTGTCTCCCCGCGGGGCCTTGTGGTGAGCACAGTCCCCGGGCCCAGATTGTCGGACCGGCCCCCTACTATGCCTGTTGATCGATGGTGCTTGTGGGGCGGGTAGGGTGATCCAGCCGCCAAAGTCCTTGCTGGGCAGGGCCGGACAGGGGTGATCGGGATGAATTGGGGCCTAATGAACTGGGGGGTGCCGGAATAATGGCTTCCGCGACGCGCGTTCGGCCCACGGCCCACGGGCAGACCTCCGCACGGCCCCAACCGCCGTCCCACTCACCGGCCGCACCCCGGCTCAAGGCACGACCCGGACACTTCGGTTCGTTCCGACTGCAACAACTCGTGCTGATCGAGATCGCCGCCGCGGCGCTCCTGGTCGGCTGGGTGATCGACCCCCTGATGCTGGTTCCGGCGTTTGTGGTTGCCGCGGTGCTGGTGCTGCTTGCGCTGCTGCGCAGGCACCGGCGCTCCCTGCCCGAATGGCTGGCCACCGTCTTCGCGCTGCGAGCACGCAGGCGCAAAGCCGCGTCCCTGATCCTCCCGCCCGATACCGAACCGGGCCTGGCGCCCGCCGTCGAGTGCGACCCCGCCCTGCGGACGTACACCTACAGCGACCGCGACCGCCGCCCGGTCGGCATGATCGGCGACGGGACCTTCCTGACCGCGGTGCTGCAGGTCGAGGCCGACGCGACGGCCCTGCGGCCGGACCGCACCGCCAGGCCGCTGCCGATGGCTCTCGTACGGGACGTGCTGGACGTCGACGGCATCCGGCTGGAGTCCGCGCAGATAGTCCAGCACACCCAGCCCGCACCCGCCCCGCATCTGCCGCATCAGTCGGTGGCCGCGCGCAACTACGCGCCTCTGCAGGCCCAGACCGGGTCCCCCGCGATACGAATCACCTGGATCGCGCTCAAGCTCGATCCTGAGCTCTGTCCCGAGGCCGTGGCGGCGCGCGGCGGCGGACTCGAAGGCGCGCAGAAGTGCGTGGTGCGTACGGCAGACCAGCTGGCGAGCCGGCTGACCGGCGCCGGCTTCCGGGCGACCGTACTGACCGAGCAGGAGCTGACGGCGGCCGTCGCCACCTCCTCCTGTGCCAGCCCCATGGCCATCGCCCAGGCGGGCCGAGCGGAGGCGCCCGCGCGGCGCACCCAGGAGACCTCGCGCACCTGGCGCGTCGACGACCGCCGCCACACCACGTACTGGGTGGGCCGCTGGCCCCAACTGGGCGGCGGCGGGGCTCCGATGCCGCAGCTCGTCGCGCTGCTCACCTCGATCCCCGCGCTGGCCACGACGTTCAGTCTGACGCTGGGCCACGGCGAACGGCAGGGCGTGTCGGTCACCGGACATGTCCGCATCACCGGACGCAGCGACGAGGAACTGGTCGCCGCGCGCCATGAACTGGAGCGAGCGGCCCGCGGGGTCAAGACCGGGCTCGTACGGCTCGACCGTGAACAGCTGCCCGGGATGCTCGCCACACTGCCGCTCGGGGGAGCCCGCTGATGCCTTCGTCTGTCACCAAGCCTCGTATCGGCTTCGGACTGATCGGACCCCGCCGCGACCGTCATGCGCTGTCGGTGGACCAACTGGCCGCGCTCGCGCTGCCGGTCGGCGACGACGGCGTGGTCATCGGCGTGGACGCCGATGGCCGCCCCGCGGTGCTCGGCATCAACCGGCCTACGCCGTACGACGTCACACTCATCGGCGGCCTCTGGACCGCGCAGGTGCTCGCGCTGCGCGCGGCCGCGACAGGAGCGCGGGTCACCGTCGAGACGGGCCGGGCGCACGCCTGGACGACGCTCGCCCAGGCGGCGGGCGGTGGGACGCAGGTCATCTCGCTGCACGACGTGGGGCGGGTGCCGCCGCAGGGCGCGTCGGCCGGCAGCCCGGTGGTCGTGGTGCGCGACTGTGGAATGCGGCCGCCGCGCGGCCGGGTGGTCTCGGGCCCCTGGCAGTCGGTGCTGACGCTGCTGCCGTATCTGAGTCCGGTGGCGCCGCGGCTGATGGAGAAGTCGGGCCTGGTCGGCATCCAGCGCGTCTCGCCCGACGAGGCCGCGCAGATCGGCCGCATCATGCATCTTCCGCGGCCCGAGACGGAGGCGCTGTCCACGCTCGCGGACGGCGTCACACTTTGGTGCACGGCTCGGGACCGGCAGTTCGTCATGACACAGGCCACGGATGCCGAGACCGGATTGTTGGGCAGCGCCCGCCGGATGGACTGACGGGCCGGTAGCCCTTCCGTACGTACGCAGTTGTACGGTTTTGACCCGTCGGCTTCCTTACGCTGCGCCCCACCCGGACCACTTGGGGGCAGGGCGTGACGTACGGGACAGCAGCCGACGGGCGGTCGGCCCTGCCGGTCCGGCATTGTTGACGATTAGGGTGGGACAGGGCGCGGCAGAAGAACCTGCGGGCGTGTTGACCGCGTCCCTAGGGGGAGAGCCGGGCCGATCGGACGAAGAGGTCGCCCCCACCCACCACGGCACAAGGGTGCTCGACCACACCAGGAGGCAAAGTGAACGGCGATCGGGACGAGATCCACGGGGGCTGGAACATTCCCGTCGATGATCAGTCCGACGCGGATCCCGCCGAGCTGACGGGTGAGTTCACCATCGACTACACCCCGCCGGCCTGGTACACGCAGAACGCGTCGGGCGACACCTCGGGCGGGGGCTCGGGCCAGCAGGGGCACACGCCGCCTCCGCCGCCGCCGAACGGGGCGCCGGTGGCCGTGCCGGGGCTGCCCGCGGGCAGCGGTTTCGAGCCCAACTGGGCGCCTGCGCCGACGCCTCCTCCGGCACAGGTTCAGGCGCCCGCGCCGACGCCCGCGCCTGCGCCCGTCCCTGCGCCTGCGCCTGCGCCAGCTCCTGCTCCTGCTCCTGCTCCTGCTCCTGTGCAGACGCCTCATGCGGCTCCCGTTCCGGCTCCGGCTCCGGTTGCCGAGTCGGCCGCCGAGCCCGCGTCGCAGCCCTTCGGGGGCGGCGATGTGGAGAGCGGGGCGACCATGCGGTTCTCCCCGGCCGCGCTGAAGCGCGAGATGGAGGAGCGGGCGGCTGCCAAGGAGACCGACGAGAGCACCGCTGAGGATTCCGGCGATCCCGGGGCCCCGGTCGCGGCCGGGTCGGACGAGGTCGCCGAGGCCTCGGCCGAGGACTCCGCTGACGAGGCCGCAGAGCCCGCGGACACCGACGGTCCCGAAGACTCCTCGGACGTAGCGGACGTAGCGGACGTGGAGGTCCAGGACTCCGAGGCGCGGGACTCCGAGGTCCAGGACTCCGACGGCGGCGACGCCGAGCCGCGCGACGAGAGCGCCCCGCGGGGCGCGGGAGAGGTGACGGCCGACGAGCCGGCCGACTCCGTGCCCCAGGACACTCCGCCCGCGCCCGTACCGGCTCAGCCCTGGTCCCCGGCACCGCCCCCGCATGGACAGGGGCAAGGACAGAGCGCCCCATTGCCGCCGCTGCCGCCCGCCTTCCAGCCCGCCGCGCCGCCGTCCGCGCCGCAATGGCCCGTGTCGCCGCAGACCGCGGAGCAGTCGGCCCCACCGCAGCCGCAGCAGCCGGTGCAGGGCGGCCCCCAGACCCCGCCCGCCTGGCAGACGCCCGCACCTCAGCAGCAGGGCGGTTACGGCTTCCCGCAGCCCGGTCAGCCGGGGCACCCCGCCGCCCAGCAGGGCGGTTACGGCTTCCCGCAACCGGGACAGCCGGGTCAGCCCGCACCCGCCGCACCACTGCCGCCCGCCGTACCGGGCCCCAACACCCCGGCACCGCAGACCGGTTACGGCTTCCCCCAGCCGGGGCAGCCGGGGCACCCCGCCGCCCAGCAGGGCGGTTACGGCTTCCCGCAGCCCGGTCAGCCGGGTCAGCCCGCACCCGCCGCACCACTGCCGCCCGCCGTACCGGGCCCCAACACCCCGGCACCGCAGACCGGTTACGGCTTCCCCCAGCCGGGGCAGCCCGGTCAGCCGGGCCAGCAGCCCGGCGCGAACGCCCCCGTACCGCTGCCGCCGCAGACGCCCAACCTGCCCGCGCCCGCCACGCCCCATCTGCCCGCGCAGCAGTCCCACCCGCAGGCGCACCCCCAGGGCCCCCAGGGCCCCCAGGGCCCGCCGCATCCCCAGACTCCGGTCGGTCCCACAGACCCGCGCACCGGTGCCGGCTGGCCGACACCAGTGACGCACGACCAGCGCGAGCGTTCCGTGCCGGGCGCCCCGCTCGGATACACCGCGGCCGTCGAGCTCTCCTCCGACCGCCTCCTGCGCAACAACAAGCAGAAGGCCAAGAGCAGCCGCAACCCCTCCAGCGCCGCCCGCTTCAAGCTCGGGGGCAAGAAGGAGGAGGCCGAGCGGCAGCGCAAGCTGGACCTGATCCGTACGCCGGTGCTGTCCTGCTACCGGATCGCGGTCATCAGCCTCAAGGGCGGCGTCGGCAAGACCACGACGACCACCGCGCTGGGCTCGACGCTGGCCACCGAGCGGCAGGACAAGATCCTGGCGATCGACGCCAACCCTGACGCCGGCACGCTCGGCCGCCGGGTGCGCCGCGAGACCGGGGCCACCATCCGCGACCTGGTGCAGGCGATCCCGTACCTCAACTCGTACATGGACATCCGCCGGTTCACCTCGCAGGCGCCCTCCGGTCTGGAGATCATCGCCAACGACGTGGACCCGGCGGTCTCCACGACCTTCAACGACGAGGACTACCGGCGCGCGATCGACGTACTGGGCAAGCAGTACCCGATCATCCTCACCGACTCCGGCACCGGTCTGCTCTACAGCGCGATGCGTGGAGTGCTGGATCTGGCCGACCAGTTGATCATTATTTCGACGCCGTCGGTTGACGGTGCGAGCAGCGCGTCGACGACGCTCGACTGGCTGTCCGCGCACGGGTACGCCGAGCTGGTGCAGCGTTCCATCACGGTCATCTCCGGGGTACGCGAGACCGGCAAGATGATCAAGGTCGACGACATTGTGCAGCACTTCCAGACGCGCTGCCGCGGTGTGATCGTGGTGCCCTTCGACGAGCACCTGTCGGCGGGCGCCGAGGTCGACCTGGACATGATGCGCCCGAAGACCCGTGAGGCGTACTTCAATCTCTCCGCGCTGATCGCCGAGGACTTCGTCCGGGCTCAGCAGCAGCAGGGGCTGTGGACGGCGGACGGCAACCCGCCGCCGCACCTGGCCCCGCCGATGCCGGGCCAGCAGCAGATGCCGGGGCAGCCGATGCCCGGTCAGCCGTACGTGCCTCAGCAGCCGCAGCAGCCCTACCCGCCGCAGGGCCAGCCGCAGCAGCCGTACGGAGGCCAGCCGCCCCATCAGCCGTACCCGCCGCAGGGCTGGCAGCAGTCGCTGCCCTCCCAGGCCCAGCCCCCCGGGAGCCCGGCCGGACCGCCGCCCGGCCAGCCGGGTCACCCCGGTCAGCAGGGCCAGCCGGGTGGCCCCGGACAACCCGAGTTGCAGGGGCCCGTACCACCTGCCGGATGGCCGCAGCAGCAGCCTCCGCAGGCACCGCCAGCCCCTCAGCAGTAACGCGACAGAGGTCTGAACCAATGAGGGCCCGCACCGTCTCCACGGTGCGGGCCCTCAGCGTATTCCCGCAGCCCATACGGGGTTTGACGGCCCGTTGACGCAATCGACCGCCGCTGATAAACCTCGCTTCACCAATTGGCGAACCGGAGCTCAACCTGCCTTCTCCGAGCGAGTGATGACGCGAGGTCCCCGTCCTATGGTCACAAAGGTTCCAGCCCGCATCCGACTGCTTCTGGCCTCCAGCGCCGCCGCCGCACTGGTGGCCGGAACAGCAACCCCCTCGGCGCAGGCCGCCGACGACGGCAAGGACGACGGCGGCAAGAAGGTTCTCACCGTCGCCGTCTCGCAGAGCGTGGACTCCCTCAGCCCGTTCCTGGCGCAGAAGCTGGTCAGCACCACCATCCACCGACTGGCCTATGAGTACCTGACGAATTATGACGTCAAGGACGCTCACACGGTCCCGGGCCTGGCCACCGAGTGGAAGACGTCCCCGGACAAGCTGACGTGGACGTACACCATCCGGAAGAACTCCAAGTGGTCCGACGGGAAGCAGGCAACGGCGGAGGACGCCGCCTGGACCTTCAACAAGATGATGACGGACGAGAACGCCGCCACCGCCAACGGCAGCTTCACCGCCAACTTCAAGAAGGTCACGGCCCCCGACCCCGAGACGCTGGTCATAGAGCTGAAGAAGCCTCAGGCCACCATGACGGCCCTGGATGTGCCGATCGTGCCCAAGCACGTCTGGGAGAAGGTCGGCGACTTCTCGAAGTTCAACAACGACAAGCAGTTCCCGATCGTCGGCAACGGCCCGTTCGTCATCACCGACTTCAAGGTCGACCAGTTCGTCAAGCTCAAGCCCAACAAGGACTTCTGGCGCGGCGCGCCCAAGTTCGACGAGCTGGTGCTCAAGTACTACAAGGACGGTGACGCGGCCGTCGCGGCGCTGCAGAAAGGCGAGGTCTCCTTCGTCCAGGGCCTGACCCCCGCCCAGGCCACGGCCCTGAAAAGCGCCGAGAACATCAAGGTCAACGACGCTCCGGGCCGCCGCTTCTTCGCTCTCGCCACCAATCCGGGGGCGAGGTCCAAGGACGGCAAGACGTTCGGCAGCGGCCACAAGGCCCTGCTCGACCCGGCCGTGCGCAGGGCACTCTTCCACGCCACCGACCGCAAGACCATCGTCGACAAGGTCTTCCAGGGCCACGCCGTCGAGGGCGAGGGCTACATCCCGCCGCGCTTCGAGTCGTACTTCTGGAAGCCCGGGGCGAGCCAGAAGATCGCGTACGACCCGGCGAAGGCCGCCGCCCTCCTCGACCAGGCCGGCTACAAGAAGAACGGCAGCGGCAAGCGCGTCGGCAAGGACGGCAAGGCCCTCGATCTGCGCATCCTCTGTCACGCCACCGACCCCAACGACAAGGCGATCGGCAAGTATCTGCAGGAGTGGTGGGGCGAGCTCGGCATCGGGCTCAAGGTGGACTGTCTCGACAATGTCTCCGACCCCTGGGTCAAGGGCGACTACGACCTGGCCTTCGACGGCTGGTCGGTCAACCCGGACCCGGACTTCGTCCTGTCCATCCACACCTGCGCCGCGCTCCCGGCCACGCCCAAGGACACCGGCGCGACCGACAACTTCATCTGCGACAAGCCGTTCGACGAGCTGTACACGCAGCAGACCGCGGAGTACGACGCGGCCAAGCGGACCGGACTCGTCAAGCAGATGCAATCTCGCCTGTACGACACCGGATACATGAATGTCATCGCGTATCCGAACGCCGTCGAGGCGTACCGTACCGACCAGATCAAGTCCATCAAGACGATGCCGGAGGCCGCGGGCAATCTCTGGGGCCAGGACGGCTACTGGAGCTGGTGGTCGGCCGAGCCGGCCGCGGGCGACGGCAGCTCCGACAGCGACTCCTCGACGGGTGTCGTAATCGGCATCGGCGCGGCTGTCGTCCTCGCCGCCGCCATCGGGCTCTTCGTCGCGATGCGCCGACGTACCACCGCGGAAGACCGTGAATAGTCGATGAGCACCACAAGCACGACCGGCACTGCCGCCGTGGTGCGGGCCCCCGAGGCTCGCGCCGCGAGCGGCGGCGCACGCGCCTATCTCCTCTATGTGGCGGGCAAGCTGGGCGGCGCGGCGATCTCGCTGCTCGCCGTGCTCGTCACCAGCTTCTTCCTCTTCCGGATCATCCCCGGCGACCCGGTCAAGGCCATGACGCACGGCATGCCGACGTCGGCCGAGCAACTGACCTCGCTGCGCCGCCAGTTCGGCCTCGACCAGCCGATGTGGCAGCAGTTCACCGACTACTGCGGCAAGGCGCTGACGGGCGATCTCGGTACGTCGTACCAGTTCCACGCGCCCGTCGGCGAGCTGATCTCGCAGAAGCTGCCCGCGACGCTCCTGCTCACCGGGGTCGCCGTGGTGATCTACTCGGCGATCGGGCTCTGGCTCGGCACCCGCTCCGCCTGGCGGCACGGCGGCCTCGGCGACAAGCTCAATACGGGTGTGGCGCTGACCCTGTGGTCCGTGCCGTCGTTCTGGCTCGGCCTGCTGCTGATCATCACCTTCTCGGTGGGCGTCGGCCCGGTTCCCGGCCTGTTCCCGACCGGCGGCATGGAGTCGGGCGACCAGACCGGCTTCGCGTACATCGGCGATGTCGCGCACCACATGGTGCTTCCGGTCATCACACTGGTCGCGGTCGGGTATGCCCAGACGCTGCTGGTGATGCGCTCGTCGCTGCTGGACGAGATGGGCAGCGACTATCTGACGACGGCGCGGGCGAAGGGGCTGCGGGACGATGCCATACGCCGCCGCCATGCCGTGCCCAATGCGCTGCTGCCCACCGTCACGATGGTCTTCATCAATCTGGGCCATGTGGCGGCCGGTTCGATCCTCGTCGAGACGGTGTTCTCCTGGCCGGGCCTGGGCGGGCTCTTCTACCAGGCACTGAGCGTCCCCGATCTGCCGCTGGTGCAGGGGCTCTTCGTGGTCTTCGCCGGCGCGATGATCCTGATGAATCTCCTCGCCGACCTGCTCTATCCGCTGCTCGATCCCCGGGTGGGCCGATGACGATCACACCGGTCCCGAAGACCGCACGTACCACTCAGACCGCGCGCTCCCTCGCCTGGGCGCGCCGCCGCGATTCCGTGGCCCGCTTCTGGCGCTCGTACCGCACACACCGGGCGGGCCTCTTCGGCCTCGGCGCGCTCGCGCTCATCGCCCTGATCGCGCTCGCCGCTCCGCTGCTGGTCGGCGGCGATGTGCAGAGCGTGACGAACGCGCCGGGCACGGCGCTGGAGTCGCCGAGCGGCGAATTCCCCCTCGGCACCGACCAGTTCGGGCGCTCGCTGCTCGGGCTGCTGGTGTGGGGCGCGCGAATCTCGCTCACCGTCGGACTGCTGGCTGCCGCGCTGTCGGTGGCCATCGGGACCCTGGTCGGCATCATCGCCGGTCACTACGGCGGCTGGTTCTCGACCGTCATCATGCGGATCACGGACTGGTTCCTGGTGATGCCGGCGCTGGTGCTGGCGATCGTGCTCGCGACCGTGATGTCCCGGAGCATCTGGACGGTGATCCTGGCGATCGGCGTCACCAGCTGGCCGACCACGGCCCGACTGGTGCGGGCGCAGACGATCGCGGTCGAGTCGCGTCCGTACATCGAGCGCGCCAAGGCGCTCGGCGGCGGCCACAGCCACATCATGACCCGGCATGTGCTGCCCAACGTCATGCCGCTGGTCCTCGCCCAGACGACGCTCGGCATCTCCACGGCGATCCTGACGGAGGCGACGCTCGCGTTCCTCGGCCTGGGCGATCCGACGATCGTCTCCTGGGGCGGCATGCTCCAGGACGCGCGGGAGGCGGGCGCGGTCTCCTCCGGCCACTGGTGGTATCTGGCGCCGCCCGGGATCGCCATCGCGCTGGTGGCGCTGGCGTTCACGCTGTGCGGCCGGGCGATCGAGGCCGTGCTCAACCCGAAGCTGGGGGTGGCTCGTTGAGCCTGCTCGAAGTCAAGAACCTGCGGGTGACGTACGGTTCGGGAGCGCGGGCCGTCCCGGCCGTACGCGGTGTGGATCTGAGCGTGGCCGCCGGGCAGAAGCTGGGAATCGCGGGAGAGTCGGGCTGCGGCAAGTCCACCCTGGCCCTTGCCCTCCTCCGCCTTCTCCCCGCTTCCGCCAAGCTTTCCGGCGAGATCCTCCTCGACGGCGAGGACGTCCTCACCATGAAGTGGGGGCGGCTGCGGGCCGTGCGGTGGGCGGGCGCGTCGATCGTCTTCCAGGGCGCGATGCACTCGCTCAACGCGGTGCACCGGGTCGGCGAACAGATCGCCGAGCCGATCCTGCTGCACCACAAAACCACGCCGACGGCGGCGAAGAAACGGGTCGCCGAACTGCTTCAGCACGTGGGGCTGCCCGCGTCCCGCGCGGACGCGTATCCGCACGAGTTGTCCGGGGGCCAGCGCCAGCGCGTCATGATCGCGATGGCGCTCGCCTGCGATCCCCGGCTCATCGTGGCGGACGAGCCGACCACCGCGCTCGATGTGATGATCCAGGCGCAGATCCTGCGGCTGATCGAGCAGCTGGTGGACGAGCAGGACATCAGTCTGCTGATGATCAGCCACGATCTGGCGGTGCTCGCCGACACCTGCGACCGGCTTGCGGTGATGTACGCGGGCCGGGTCGTCGAGGAGGGCCCGGCGCAGGCGGTGTACAGCGCGGCGGAGCATCCGTACGGACGCGCCCTGTCCGCGGCCTTCCCGCGCGTCGGCGACATCGCCTCGCGCCGGGCCCCACGCGGCCTGCCGGGCGACCCGCCCGACCCGTCGGCGCTGCCGAGTGGCTGTACGTTCCACCCGCGCTGCCCGGTCGCGCTGGACGCGTGCGCGCTGGAGGACCAGGTGCTCTCGGCGGCCGGTGAGGGGCACCGGGCGGCATGCGTCCACGTAGGGGCGGTGCCGCTGTGACACGCCGGTCCCGAACTCCGCTGTCCCCCAGCCCGGTTCACCGCGTCGCCGGGGCCGTACCCAGGAGCCAGTCATGACCACCACCCCCTTGCTCTCGGCCACCGGTCTGCACGTCACCTTCCCCGGGCGGCGCGGCCGGCCGGCCGCCCGTGCCGTCGACGGCGTCGACCTCGACATCGGCGCGGGCGAGATCGTCGCCCTGGTCGGCGAGTCCGGCTGCGGGAAGACGACGCTGGCTCGCTCACTGCTGGGTCTGGTGCCGCCGACGTCCGGCGCGGTCACCTTCGGCGGTGCGCCCCTGTCGTACACCTCCCGCGCGCTGAAGTCGTACCGCAGGCGCGTCCAGCTGGTCCTCCAGGACCCGAGCGGCTCGCTGAACCCGCGGCACACGGTGTACGACGCGGTGGCCGAGGGCCTGCGGATCCACGGGTACACCGGGGACGAACGCCCTGCCGTGGCCGAGGCGCTCTCGCGGGCCGGGCTGCGGCCGCCGGAGCGCTTCTTCCTGCGCTACCCGCACGAGCTCTCGGGCGGCCAGCGCCAGCGCGTCGTCATCGCCGGGGCGCTCGTCCTGGAACCCGAACTGATCGTCGCGGACGAGCCGGTGGCCTCACTGGACGCGTCCGTACGCGGCGAGATCCTCGCGCTGCTGCTGCGCCTGCGGGACGAGCTGGGCCTGTCCGCGCTGGTGGTGACCCACGACCTGGGGCTCGCGTGGAACATCGCGGACCGGGTGGCGGTGATGTACCTGGGCCGGATCGTGGAGTGCGGCACCGTCGAGGACGTGCTGACGAGTCCCCAACACCCCTACACCCAGGCGCTGCTGTCCGTCCTCCCGGACTCGGCGATCCCCCCGGTGGTCCTGACGGGCGAACCCCCGGACCCGTCCCGCATCCCGGGAGGCTGCCGCTTCCACGCGCGCTGCCAGGTGCTGGCGTCGGGCGAGGCGGAGAGGGCGGGTGTGGCGGACAGGTGCCGGTCGGAGGAGATGGGAGTGCTCGGTGGGGCGGGGGTGGCGTGCCACTGGGCGTGAGGGGGCACATGGGGGGCTGACGCGGACCGGGGAGCACCGTCAGCCCAAGGGCCGCGCCCCGGACCGGGGCACCCGGAGAGGCCTCCGCGCCGCCCGGTGCTAAGCCGCGGCCGTCAGCTCGCGGCACTTCTTGACGTCCGCCGCAATCGCATCCAGCAACGCCTCGATCGAGTCGAACTTCTCCTGCCCCCGCACATACGCCAAGAAGTCCACCGCCACATGCAGCCCGTACAGATCCAGCCCCACCCGGTCGATCGCGTACGCCTCCACCGTCCGCTCCGTACCGTCGAACTGCGGGTTCGTGCCCACCGAGATCGCCGCCGGCATCCTCTCGCCCGCCGCCGTCAGCCACCCCGCGTACACCCCGTCCGCCGGGATCGCCGTGTGCGGCAGCGTTTCCACGTTCGCCGTCGGGTAGCCCAGCTCACGGCCGCGCTGCGCGCCCCGCACCACCACGCCCTCGACGCGGTGCGGGCGGCCCAGGATCTCCGCCGCGCCCTCGACGTCACCGGCGGCGATCAGGCGGCGGGTCAGGGTCGAGGAGAAGGGCTCGCCGCCGCCCGCCGCGCCGCTCACGAAGAGGTCGACGACCTCGACCTCGTAGTCGTACGTCGCGCCCAGCTCGGCGAGGAACGCGACATTCCCCGCCGCCTTGTGGCCGAAACGGAAGTTCGGGCCCTCGATGACCGCGCACGCGTGCAACTTGTCGACCAGGACCTTCACGATGAAGTCCGCGGGCGACAGCTTCGAGAACTCGCTCGTGAAGGGAAGGATCAGCACCGCGTCCACGCCCAGCTCCGCCATCAGCTCGGCACGCCGGTGGTGAGGCGCGAGGAGCGGCGGATGGCTGCCGGGACGGACGACCTCGCTCGGGTGCGGGTCGAAGGTCACGACGACCGACGGCACCCCGAGCTCGCGTGCCCGCTCCACCGCCCGTCCGATGATCAGCTGGTGTCCGCGGTGGACCCCGTCGTAGGAGCCGATGGTGACGACGCTGCGTCCCCAGTCCTGGGGGATGTCCTCCAAGCCACGCCAGCGCTGCACTGTGACCGCTCCTCGCCCGAACCTGTGTACGTCATTGCCGGTTACGCAGGTCTAAGACTGCCATGCCCGCGACTGTCGGTTCGCATCGGCACCGGGCTGCGTAGGGTCTCGACCATCCGACGCGCACTCGGGCCGACCACCGCTGCCCACTCCTGCGGGGCACGGTCCAGCCACCCCGCGACGAGCCCGGCGAAGCCGGGGACCTCGCGGGCCAGCTCCACGAGCCGCCGGTCGAAGCAGGTCGCGCCCTCGGGGGTGCGGACGAGGAGCAGGCCGGTGCGGTGGACGAGCTCGCGGGTGCGGGCTTCGGGCCGGGTCGCGCAGCCGTGCGCCGCGGCCCGCAGCAGGGCGTCGAGGACGGCGAGGTCATGTGCCGCGTACTGCTCGTGATCCAGCAGTACGTCCAGGAGCTCGGCCCGCAGCGGCCGCGAGGCCCGGCTGCCCGGTGCCGCGAGGACGGGTACGAGGGCCATCCGGACCCGGCAGGGCCGGCCCCGCAGCAGGCCGGTGACCAGCGGGAACAGGGTGGCGCGGGCGGCCGGGCCGTGTTCCAGGCACCGGTCGACGTAGGCGGCGGCGTGGGCCGCGCCTTCGGGCCGGTGGTCGATGTACTCGCCGACGAGCGCGGCGGCACGGCGGGCCGACGCGGGGGTGGTGACCTCGGCGAGGGCCCGCAGCACTTCTCCCGCGCCGTCCCCGGGCTGGTGCAGCCGCGCTCGGAAGGCGGCCAGGACGGGCTCGGGGTGCGTGGTGAGCGCGGCGGCCAGCGCGCTCGCGGGCAGTCCCGGGTCGCCGGCCCCGAAGGCCTCGAGCGCCCTGGCCAGATAGCGGGACCGGGTGTCCGGATCGTGGACCAGGAGGGCGAGGGCCGAGGCGTGCAGGGCGGTGTCGGCGGGTCTGGCCAGCAGGGCGAGGGCGGCGTACCTGAGCAGCTCGCGGTCGGCGTCGGTGGTGACCCGGGCGACGGTGGCCAGTCCGTAGGCGGCGGCCGCGGCCCGCCGCTCGGGCCGCGGGTCGAGCGCCCAGCGGTCGACGGCCCGGCACAGGGCGGACGGCTCCTCCTCGGCGAGCGCGGCCAGCAGTTCGTCGGCTCGGGGGTGAGCGGTCGCGACGAGGGCCTCGGTGAGGTCGTCGACGGCGAGACCGCGGCGGGTGTAGAGCAGGGCCTGCGCGGCGGCGGCCACGGTGGGCCGGACCTCGGCATCGGGGCCGGCGGGAAGCGGCGTACCGTCGGTGAACCAGCGGCAGAGCATCGGCTGTACGGCGCTGGGCTCGGCGGCGAGCCGCGCGACGACGGAATCCAGATAGCGCGGCTCCGTGCGATGCCCCGGCACCGGGTCCGCGGGCACGAGCCGTCGCAGCAGATCGAGCCGCTGGGCCTCGGTCACCCGCAGCCGCTCCCAGAACCACGGCCCGAACTCGCCGAGCCCGCCCAGGTGTCGGGGCCCGCCTTCGCGTACGCAGCGCCGGGTGATCCGCTCCGCGAGCAGCCGGAGCACCGGGAGGTACGCCCCGGCGTCGGGCACCCGCAGCAGCGCCTCCCCCAGCAGATGGGCTCCCCACCACCGTGCGTCGTCGAGCCGCGCGCCCGCCTCGCTGGGGTCCTCCAGCTCGTCCAGCGCTTCGACCAACTTCTCCAGCCTGCACGCCAGTTGCCCGGGACCGTGCACCCGGTCGAGGAGCAGTAGGGCCTGCACCACCGGGCCGATGCGATGCCTCGGAACCGGCAGCGAGCGCGGTTCTGGCGCCCCCGAGCCCTGCGGTGACGGCACATAGCCGCTCCCCCGCCCGCTGGTCCCCGGCCGCGAAGGCAGCTCCACAGGCGCCGCCCGCGCGTGCCAGCGATGGACCAGGGAGTGGAGCGCCGCATCGAGGTCGACGTGCGCGCCCTGGACCCAGTCGGCGAACTCCTCGTGCGCGAAGCGGTAGCCGGCGCCCACCCGGACCAGTAGGCCCTCGGTGAGCACTGCGGATGCCCACCCGGTTCCCCACGGGAAGATCTCCTCGAAGGACTCACGGTCCAGCTCCCCCTGCCCGGGCCCAAGACAGCGCCGCGCCGCCTCGTGGACCTGGCCCGCCACCTTCGCCGCCAGCCTGCGTACGGCGGAAGCCCGCAGTGGCGGCCGGGAGGCCGCGTCGACGCGGACCGCGATCCGCAGGCACAGCATGTCCAGATGCGCGGTGAAGACGTCCTCGCGGGACGGCCGCCCCGGCGCCTCGCCGGGCAGCGCCTCCCGTACCTCCGCGAGCAGCCGCAGCGCGAGCGGATGCCGTTCGTCCGCGGCGGCGACTGCCCCGGCCGGGAGCCCGTACCGCTCCCGTGCGCGCTCCGCCTCGCCGACGGACAGTGCGGCGATGTGCAGGGCGGGCGGCAGCCGGTGCGCGGGCGTGGCGGGCCGGTGCAGTACGTCCGGCGGGTACAGCGCCCCGGCCTGCTCCCAGTGCTCGGGCCGGCAGCCGACGACCATCCGCACACCGCAGGAGCTCAGCCAGTTCACAGTCCCCGCCGTCCAGTCGGGGAGCCGGTGGGCCAGTACGGGCGGCATCTCCTCGGGCCCGTCGAGCAGCACGAGCAGCGGTCGCCCGGCCTCGCGGGCGCGGCGCGCGACCAGCTCCGGGGTGACGACGTCCATGTCGCCGCGCGCGCCCGAAGCGGCGAGGATGCGGCCGGCCTGTCTGAGGGTGCGCGCGACTGCGTCGGCGACCGAGGTGTCGCCGGCGTGCAGATCGGCGCCGCGCAGCCACACGGTGGGCGCGGGTTCCGGTCCTCGGGCCCGCCGGGCGGCGAGCGCGGCGAGTTCGGTCGTGCGGCCCGTTCCGGGATCGCCGACGAGCCCCATCACCAGTGCGGTGAAGGAGGCGAACTCCCTTACGGTGTCCGGTCGTTCCACCGGATCGGGCCAGGCGACCGGCCCTCCGGCCGACCCCACGGAGGTCGCGGTGAGCTTCAGCACGGCCGCGAGGTTGAGGTCGTGCCCGTAACCGGGGACGGTCGCCGCGTTACGCCGCAGCAGCTCGGCGAGCGGCCCGTCCGGCGGCCGGCCGGTGGCACGCAGCGGCAGCGCGAACCCGGCCGCCCGGTGTCCGGATTGCAGCGCGGTGCCGAGGACGGCGAGCACCGCGCCGGTCGAGGAGTCGAGCACCGGCCCACCGGCGGCCTCGCCGCCCAGCCGCAGCGCGTCGCTGCCGTCCGTCCCGATCGCCAACTCCAGGGCGTCGCCGACCAGATGGCAGCGATCGGCCGCGGTGTACGTCACCTGGGCAGCGCCGAGCACGCGCGCCTCGCGCCAGCCGCGAGCGGCGAGCCGTACGTACGTGCCCGCCTCGACCCGCTCCCGCGCGCTGATCGGCAGCGGCCGCACGCCGAGTCCCTCGGTGCGCACCAGCGCCAGACCGGCCTCCGGCAGGGGGACGATGGCATCGGCCTCGGCGAGGCAGGTGCGGTCGCCGGGCGCGTGCAGCACCACCCGTACCAGCCCGTCGACCGCCTCATGGCTGGTCACGACCGTGCCGAGCTCGTCGGCGACGAACCCGGTCCCGCGCGGCCGCCCCGCCAGATCGCAGATGTGTACCAGCGTCGCCAGGTCCCCGCGTCCCATGGTGTCGACGTTAGGTCGGCGGTGATCACCGGGAGAAGGACGCGTGGCGAAAGCGCCCCCTCAGTGCACCCTCGGTCACTCCGAGCGCCTGCCCGAAGGGGTGAATCCGGGGGCGGCGGCGGATAGACCTTCTCCCGAGGGGGATCGTGGAACGGGCAGTGGCCCTGCCCGTTCCACGGTGGGGTCAACCCCGGGCCAGTGCGCTCAGCCGAAGACGGCGAGGCTCTTGGCCTTGCCCTTCTGCTCCTCCACCAGCGCCAGGAACCGTCCGTCGGGCCCGAAGGCCGCCACCGGCGCGGTGTCGAACGCCGGCATGTCCAGCCGTACACCATTGGTGAGCAGCTTGGCGCGCTTCTCGTCCACGTCCCAGCGCGGGAAGGCGGCCGCGGCCGCCTCGGCGATCGGCATCACGGTCAGCTCCTGCTGGAGCTGCTCGAGCGTCTTCGCCGCGTCCAGGCCGTAGGGACCGACCCTGGTGCGGCGAAGTGCGGTCAGATGCCCGCCGACGCCGAGATCGGCGCCGAGGTCACGGGCGAGGGCGCGGATGTACGTACCGGAGGAGCAGACCACCGATACGACCAGGTCGACGACCGGCGTATTGTCCTCGGCCACCGTCTCCCGGACGTCGTACACCCGGAACGAGGAGACGGTCACCGGACGGGCCGGGATCTCGAAGTCCTCGCCGCCGCGTACGCGCGCGTACGACCGCCTGCCGTCGATCTTGATGGCGCTGACCTTCGACGGCACCTGCATGATGTCGCCGGTCAGCTTGGCCACGCCCGCGTCGACGGCCTCCCGGGAAACCCCGGAGGCGTCCACGGACGACGTGATCTCGCCCTCCGCGTCGTCGGTGACGGTGTTCTGCCCCAGCCTGATGGTGCCGAGGTACTCCTTCTCGGTCAGCGCGAGGTGTCCGAGCAGCTTGGTGGCCTTCTCGACGCCCAGCACCAGCACTCCGGTGGCCATGGGGTCGAGCGTCCCCGCATGCCCGACGCGGCGGGTTCTGGCGATCCCGCGCATCTTGGCGACGACGTCGTGCGAAGTGAAGCCGGACGGCTTGTCGACGATGACAAGGCCGTCCTGGGGGGCCCTCCCAGCGGTGGCCGGGGGAGTTTTGCTCTGCTGTGTCATTCCGAGGCTTCGTCCTCGTCCTCGGGCTTGCGGTACGGGTCGGCCTCGCCGGCGTACGTGGCGCCGGAGGAGGCTTCGCGCACCTTGGCGTCGGAGGCCCGCGCCTTGTCGAGCAGGTCCTCGATCGTCTTGGCGGTCTCCGGGAGCGCGTCCGCCACGAACGTCAGGGTCGGCGTGAACTTCGTCCCCGCAGCGGCGCCGACGGACGAGCGCAGGATGCCCTTGGCGCTCTCCAGGCCGGCTGCCGCGCTGGCCCGGTCCTCGTCATCGCCGTAAACCGTGTAGAAGACCGTGGCCTCCCGCAGGTCACCAGTGACGCGGGTGTCCGTGATGGTCACGTGCGTACCCAGGCGAGGGTCCTTGATGCCGCGCTGCAGCTTCTCGGCGACCACCTCCCGGATGAGGTCTGCCAGCTTCTTCGCCCGCGCGTTGTCGGCCACTGGTCCTTCTCCTTCTCTGCCTTGCTCATTCAGTCTTCGTCGCTGTGGAGCCTGCGTCTCACCGACAGCAGCTCCACGTCCGGCCGGGCGGCGACAAGGCGCTCGCACCGGTCGAGTACGTCTGTGAGGTGCCCCGTGTCCCCGGACACCACCGCCAGGCCGATCTCGGCCCTGCGGTGGAGGTCCTGTCCGCCCACTTCCGCCGCGCTCACCGCGTACTTGCGCTGGAGCTCGGCCACGATCGGGCGGACCACGGAGCGTTTCTCCTTCAACGACCGTACGTCGCCGAGGAGCAGATCGAAGGACAGTGTCCCCACATACATGTATGTCCGGATGTCCCGCCGGTACGGGTTAGAGGGCCCTCCGTCACTTGGCAGGGACACAAGAACCGTACACGCAACGGCCGGGGCCGATCGACGGAAATACTCTCCGCCGACCGGCCCCGGACCGCAGTGCTGCCTAGGGGGATACGCCCCCGGCCGCATCAGCCTCGCGGCTTCTCGCGCATCTCGTACGTCGCGATGACGTCGTCGACCTTGATGTCGTTGAAGTTTCCGAGGTTGATACCGCCCTCGAAGCCTTCGCGGATCTCGGTGACATCGTCCTTGAAGCGGCGCAGACCCTCGATGTTGAGGCTCTCCGCGATGACCTTGCCGTCGCGGATGAGCCGGGCCTTGGTGTTGCGCTTGACCTCGCCGGAGCGGATGAGAACACCCGCGATGTTGCCCAGCTTGGACGAGCGGAAGACCTCGCGGATCTCCGCCGTGCCGAGCTCGACCTCTTCGTACTCCGGCTTGAGCATGCCCTTGAGGGCCGCCTCGATCTCCTCGATGGCCTGGTAGATCACCGAGTAGTACCGGACGTCGACGCCCTCGCGCTCCGCCATCTGCGCGGCACGGCCGGCCGCACGGACGTTGAAGCCGATGACGATGGCGTCGGAGCCCATCGCCAGGTCGATGTCGGACTCGGTGACCGCACCCACACCACGGTGGAGAACGCGGATCTCGACCTCTTCGCCGACGTCGAGCTGGAGCAGCGAGGACTCGAGAGCCTCCACCGAACCGGACGCGTCGCCCTTGATGATGATGTTGAGATCCTGCACAAGACCGGCCTTGAGCACCTTGTCGAGGTCCTCGAGGGACACCCGGCGGGTGCGCTTGGCGAAGGCGGCGTTGCGCTCACGCGCGGCGCGCTTCTCGGCGATCTGACGGGCCGTACGGTCCTCGTCGACGACCAGGAAGTTGTCGCCGGCGCCGGGGACGTTGGTGAGACCCAGGACCAGGACGGGGGTCGACGGACCCGCTTCCTCGACGTTGTTGCCGTTGTCGTCGAGCATCGCCCGGACACGGCCGTACGCGTCACCGGCGACCATCGTGTCGCCGACGCGCAGCGTTCCGCGCTGGACGAGCACGGTGGCTACGGCACCGCGGCCGCGGTCGAGGTGGGCCTCGATCGCAATACCCTGTGCGTCCATCTCGGCGTTCGCCCGGAGGTCGAGCGAAGCGTCCGCGGTCAGGACCACGGCCTCCAGCAGGCTGTCGATGTGCAGACCCTGCTTGGCGGAGATGTCGACGAACATGGTGTCGCCGCCGTACTCCTCGGCCACCAGACCGAACTCGGTCAGCTGACCGCGCACCTTGGTCGGGTCCGCGCCCTCGACGTCGATCTTGTTGACCGCGACCACGATCGGCACGTTGGCCGCCTTGGCGTGGTTCAGCGCTTCGATCGTCTGGGGCATCACACCGTCGTTCGCCGCCACCACGAGGATCGCGATGTCGGTGGACTTGGCACCACGGGCACGCATGGCGGTGAACGCCTCGTGACCCGGGGTGTCGATGAAGGTGATCTTGCGGTCTTCACCGTTGACCTCGGTGCCGACCTGGTACGCACCGATGTGCTGCGTAATACCGCCGGCCTCGCCCGCGATGACGTTCGTCTTGCGGATGGCGTCCAGCAGTCGGGTCTTACCGTGGTCGACGTGACCCATGACGGTCACGACCGGCGGACGGGAGACGAGCATTTCCTCGCCGCCCTCGTCCTCGCCGAACTCGATGTCGAAGGACTCGAGAAGCTCGCGGTCCTCCTCCTCCGGGCTGACGATCTGAACCGTGTAGTTCATCTCGTCGGCCAGCAGCTGCAGCGTCTCGTCGGAGACCGACTGCGTGGCCGTGACCATCTCGCCGAGGTTCATCATCACGGCGACGAGCGACGCCGGGTTGGCGTTGATCTTCTCCGCGAAGTCGGTGAGGGACGCACCGCGCGACAGGCGAACAGTCTCGCCGTTGCCGCGAGGCAGCATCACACCGCCGACCGACGGGGCCTGCATGGCCTCGTACTCCTGGCGCCTCTGCCGCTTCGACTTACGGCCACGACGCGCCGGGCCGCCGGGACGACCGAAGGCGCCCTGCGTGCCACCACGGCCGCCGGGACCACCCGGACGTCCGCCGAAACCGGGACGGCCACCGCCGCCACCGAAGCCGCCGCCACCACCGGGGCCACCGCCACCGGGACGACCGGCGAAGCCGCCGCCGCCACCGGGACGACCGCCACCGGGACCGGCGGGACGACCGGCGAAGCCGCCGCCACCACCGGGACGACCGCCACCGGCGCCGCCGGGACGACCGCCGCCGCCACCGGGACCACGGCCACCGCCGCCGCCGGGACCGCCACCAGGACGGGGGCTGGCAGCGGGACGCTGCGGCATCATGCCCGGGTTCGGGCGGTTACCAGCAGGGCCACCGCCGGGACGGGGAGCCTGCGGACGCGGCATGCCGCCGGGGCTCGGACGGGCGCCGCCCTGACCCTGAGGCCTGGGAGCGCCGCCGGGACCACCCTGCGGACGCGGGGCGCCGGGAGCGGCACCGCCGTGGCCACCGGGTCGGGGCGCGCCACCCGGACGGGGCGCCTGCGGGCGCGCCATACCGGTGGAGCCACCCGAGGTGAAGGGGTTGTTGCCCGGACGGGGACCGGCCGGACGACCGCCGGGGCGCGGGGCGCCCTGACCGGCGGGACGCGCCGGACGCTCGCCACCACGGCCACCGTCACGGCCGCCGTCACGCTGACCGCCGGCCGGAGCCGGACGGGCAGAGCCACCGGCAGGACGGGGTCCGGGAGTGGCACCCGCGGGACGCGGGGCCTGCGGCGCGCTGGGCTGTGCCGGAGCCGGGGCCGAGAACTCGGCCGCGGGCACCGGAGCCGCCGGAGCGGGCTTGGCCGGTGCGGGCTTGGGACCCGGACGCGGGCCGGCGGAAGCCGGGGCCACGGACGGGGTGCTTGGGGTGCTGCTCGCCGGAGCCGCGGCTGCGGCCGGCTTGGGGGCCGGGGCGCCGGGCTTGGGGGCAGCGGGACGGGCCGACGACGCCGGTGAGGGCGCGGCAGGCTTGGCGGGCGCGGCCTTGCGGGGCGCGCCGGGCTTGGCAGCGGACTTGCCGGCGGTGCCGCCGGGTCCCTGCAAAGCATCAGTCAATTTACGTACAACCGGCGCCTCGATCGTCGAGGACGCCGAACGGACGAATTCACCGAGTTCTTGGAGCTTGGCCATGACGACCTTGCTCTCCACACCGAACTCCTTGGCGAGTTCGTATACCCGGACCTTAGCCACTTCGCTCCTTTTAGGTCCGGGTTACCGCCGGACCGTCGCTACTTCATGGGCGTACTCATCGCGTACTCATCGAGTGCTCATCGCAATCTCGACCTACTTCCAACTCGCGAGGTACCTGACCGCACGGGGTCCCGTGCCGTTCTCTTCTTACTGTGCTGCCTGCTCGACATACCGGCGTACTTCCGCGGTATCGAGCGGTCCCTTGGCCCTGAAGGCCCGGGGAAACGCCCGGCGGCGGACCGCCAGGTCGAGACAGACCAAGGCGGGGTGTACATACGCACCCCGGCCGGGCAGCGTACCGCGATCATCGGGGACACACTCGCCACCGATCACCACGATGCGCAGCAGATCGGTCTTGGCCGCTCGCTCCCGGCATCCCACACAGGTTCGCTCAGGGCATACGCGGGCATGCGTCCGGCCAGACACGTTCAGTCTACCTCCCCGTACCGACCTCACCCCTTTGGGGCAAAAATCGAACGGTTGTTGTCTTGATCCAGGTGAGGCCCGCCCTCGGTCCTCAGTCCTGGTCGGAGCCCCGGTCGGAGTCCCGGTCGGAGCCCGGCTCGGCGCTCTGCTCCGTGTCGGGGCGGATGTCGATGCGCCACCCGGTGAGGCGGGCGGCCAGCCGGGCGTTCTGCCCCTCCTTGCCGATCGCCAGCGACAGCTGGTAGTCCGGCACGGTCACCCGGGCGGAGCGGGCGGCGAGATCCACGACCTCGACCTTGCTGACGCGAGCCGGCGAGAGGGCGTTGGCCACCATCTCGGCCGGGTCGTCCGACCAGTCCACGATGTCGATCTTCTCGCCGTGCAGCTCGGCCATGACATTGCGCACACGGCCGCCCATCGGGCCGATGCAGGCGCCCTTGGCGTTGAGGCCCGAGCGGGTTGAGCGGACGGCGATCTTCGTGCGGTGTCCGGCCTCGCGGGCGATCGCCGCGATCTCGACACTGCCGTCCGCGATCTCCGGAACCTCCAGCGCGAAGAGCTTCTTCACCAGGTTGGGGTGGGTGCGGGAGAGGGTCACGGACGGGCCGCGCACACCCTTGGCGACGCGCACGACGTACGTACGCAGGCGCAGGCCGTGGGTGTACTCCTCGCCCGGCACCTGCTCCTGCACCGGCAGGATCGCCTCAAGCTTGTCGTCCAGCCTGACCAGGACGTTCTTGGGGTCCTTGCCCTGCTGCACCATGCCGGCGACGACATCGCCCTCACGGCGGGCGTACTCACCGAAAGTGACGTCGTTCTCCGCGTCCCGCAGCCTCTGCTGAATGACCTGGCGTGCGGTGGTGGCGGCGATCCGGCCGAAGTCGGACGGGGTATCGTCGAACTCCTTGGGCTCCTGGCCCTCTTCGAGGTCGGCCGGGTCCTCCTTCGCCCACACCGTCACATGGCCGGTGTCGCGGCTGAGCACGACACGGGCGTGGCGGCGGCTGCCCTCGGTGCGGTGGTATGCGATGAGGAGGGCCGACTCGATCGCCTCGACCAGCAGGTCGAAGGGGATCTCCTTCTCTTGTGCCAAGCCCTTCAGGAGCTTTACGTCGATGTCCACGGCTACGCCTCCTCTTCCTTCTTGTCCTTGCGGTTGAACTCGAGCTCCACGCGGGCCTTGGCGATCTCGGCGAAGGCGACCCGGCGGGCGGTGGGCCTGCGCCCCTTCACGCCCGGCACCTCGAGGTCGAGTCCCTCGTCGTCCACGGTGAGGATGCGGGCGACCAGCTCACCGTCCCCGTGCAGATGGAGCCTGGCCAGTCGGCCGACGGCGCGTACGTAGTGGCGGTGCTCGGTCAGCGGGCGGTCGGCGCCGGGCGAGCTCACTTCGAGGACGTACTCGTCCTCGCCCATCGCGTCCGTCTCGTCCAGCTTCTCCGAGATCACGCGGCTCAGCTCGGCACAGGCGTCCAGAGTGGCGCCCTCGTAGGAATCCACGACGATCCTCAGCACGCGTCGCCTGCCCGCCCGGGACACCTCGATCTCTTCCAGATCCAGGTCCGCGGCGCTGACGAGCGGTTCCAGCAGCCCGCGCAGCCTCTCGCTCTGGGTGGTGCTCATCCGGGTGACTCCTCGGCCGCGTGTGCTGTTGTGGGATCGTCGCGTGTCAGATCAAAGGGTATCCGGTCCCGGGGGGTGTTGCCGTCCACCTGGGCCGGACCCGCAGGTACGCTCGCCTGCGGCGATGATCAGTGCGAGGTCCGAGGAGACAGGCGTGGGGCGCACGGGGACGACACGCAGGCGTGCGCTCATGGTGACAGGTGCGGCCGCGGCCGCAGTGTTGACGGGCTGTTCGACCGAGGAGCCGGAGCAACGGCGGACGTCCGGCTCGGCGGCGGACCCGGCTCGCGCGGAGGCGGCGCTGCGGCGTCGGCTGGCGGCGACGAGCGGTGCGCTGCGTGACCAGTACGACGCCGTCATCGCGCAACATCCCGCACTGGCGGAGAAGTTGGCGGCTCTGCGGGCGGCGGTGGCCGAGCATGTCACGGCGCTCGCGGGTCCGGCGGTGACCGCCTTGCCCGCAGTCGCTCCGCCGGACGTTCCCACCGATCCGGCGGCCGCGCTGAAGGCGCTGGCCACGGCGGAGCGGCGGATCTCCGACGTACGCTCCGCCTCCCTGGTCGACGCGGAGCCTGAGCTGGCCCGGCTGCTCGCGTCGGTCGCGGCGGCCGGCGCCGCGCATGCGTACCTGCTGACGAAGAAGGGCTCGTGATGAGCACGCTGGACGCGGTACAGGCCGCGCTCGCCGCGGAGCACGCGGCGGTGTACGGGTACGGGGTCGTCGGCGGCCGGATCGGCGACGACCGCGAGGGTGAGGCCACCAGCGCGTACGCCGCGCACCGGGCCCGGCGGGACGCGCTGGCGCGCACGGTGCGCGACCTGGGCGGGACGCCCGCCGCGGCGGCGGCCGCGTACGCGCTGCCCTTTCCCGTGCCGGACTCGGCGGCTGCCGTGCGGCTCGCCGCGGTGCTGGAGGACCGGGTCGCGGGCGTCTACTCCGATCTCGTACGGGCAGCGCAAGGGCCGCTACGGCGGGAGGCCGCGGGCGCGCTCCGCGAGGCGGCCGTACGTGCGGTGCGGTGGCGCGGCAGCGGCGTAGCCTTTCCTGGGCTCGCCGAGCGGACCGGGAGTCGAGCGCGCTGAAGCGGAAAGGGAACAACGGACGCATGGCTTTCGAACCGCCGCAGCGACTGGTCCAGGCGCTGGGCGAGAGTGACGACTGGCTCGGGCAGCTGCCGAAGGCCGTCCAGGAGGCGGCGGACCGGTGGGAGCTGGACGTCGAGCGGGTGATGGCGCCGGGCGGTCGGAGCAGTCTGGTCGTGCTCGTACGGCAGCCGGACGGGTCACCGGCGGCACTGAAGGTCGCCCCGCCGTCCGCCTCGCCCGAGCTGGAGCGCGCGGCCCTGGAGCACTGGGGCGGCTGGGGCGCGGTCCGTCTGCTCGCCTCCGCGGACGGCGCGCTGCTGCTGGAACGGCTGCACCCGGAGGTGTCGCTGCGGTCCCTGCCGGAGGCGAAGGCGCTCCTGGAGGCGGCGGGAACGGTGCGGCGGCTGTGGGTCGAGCCGCCGACGGACCACGGCTTCGAGACGGTGGCGGAACGGACGGCGCGGCAGGCGGACGCGATGCGGGCGTTCACGGAGCCGGGCACGGCCTCGCTGGTCTCCGCGGCGTTGGCCGCCCGGGACGAGCTCACCGCGTCCGCCCGCGAACTCCTGCTGCTGCACGGCAACTTCCGCCAGGGCAAAGTCCTGGCGGCCGACCGCGCACCGTGGCTCGCGGTGGGCCCCGAGCCCCTGGTGGGCGAGCGCGCCTACGACCTGGCCCGCCTGGTCCGTGACCGCGTCGAGGACCTGATCGCCACGTCCGCGGGCGCGTCGGCGGCCCGCCGCCGGGTGAACAAGCTCGCGGACTCGCTGGAGGTGGACCGGGAGCGGTTGCGGGGGTGGACGCTGTTCCGTGCGGTGGAATCGGGCACGAGAGCGATCACGACGGGGCGGCGCCGGGAGGGCGAGCCGGCGCTGGAGTTCGCGGGCTGGTTGTAGCCCCACCCCGCCCCTTCCCCCTGTATCGAATTTGCGGCTCCGCCGCGTGGGGGCTCCGCCGCGTGGGGGCTCCGCCGCGTGGGGGCTCCGCCGCGTGGGGGCTCCGCCGCGTGGGGGCTCCGCCCCAGACCCCGCGCCACGCCCGAACGGCGTGCCGGGGGTCTGGGTGCTTGCCCCGAGTTACGGGAAGGGGCGGGGCGGGGGCTGTATCGATTTGCGGCTCCGCCGCGTGAGCCCGCCGCAGGCGTTACGCCCGCAGCCGCGCCACCGCCTCCGCCACAGACAGCTCCTCGCGCTCGCCCGTGCGGCGGTCCTTCAGTTCCACCACGCCCTCGGACGCGCGGCGGCCCGCCACCACGATCTTGGGGACGCCGATCAGCTCCGCGTCGGTGAACTTCACACCCGGTGAGACCCCGGCCCGCTCGTCGACCAGCACCCGCAGGCCCGCCGCGGACAGCTGGTCCGCGACTTCCAGGGCCAATTCCGTCTGGAGCGCCTTGCCTGCGGCCACCACGTGGACGTCCGCCGGGGCGATCTCGCGTGGCCAGCACAGGCCCTTGTCGTCCGCCGTCTGCTCGGCCAGCGCCGCGACCGCGCGGGAGACGCCGATGCCGTACGAGCCCATTGTCACGCGGACCGGCTTGCCGTTCTGGCCGAGGACGTCGAGCTGGAACGCGTCCGCGAACTTGCGGCCCAGCTGGAAGATGTGGCCGATCTCGATCGCGCGGTCGAGCTTGAGGCCCGTACCGCACTTCGGGCAGGGGTCGCCCTCCTGGACCACGACCACGTCGAGGTACTCGTCGACCTCGAAGTCCCGCCCGCACACCACATTGCGGGCGTGCTTGTCCGGCTTGTTCGCACCGGTCACCCACGCCGTGCCCGGCGCCACCCGCGGGTCGGCGATGTAGCGGACCTTCTCCAGGCCCTGCGGGCCGACATAGCCGCGAACGAGATCGGGGCGACCCGCGAAGTCCTCCGCCGTGACCAGCTCGACCTCCGCCGGCGACAGGTGCTCCGCCAGCTTGCCCAGGTCCACCTCACGGTCGCCGGGCACGCCCACCGCCGTGATCTCGCCGTCCACCTTGACCAGCAGGTTCTTCAGCGTCGCCGACGCCGACACGCCCAGGTGCGCGGCGAGCGTCTCGATGGTCGGGGTGTCGGGGGTGTCCAGTTCCTCGACCGGGCCGTGGGGCGAGGCGTCAGCCGCGACCGCGGTGAAGGTCACGGCCTCCGTGTTCGCCGCGTACTCACACGCCGGGCAGTCCACGAACGTGTCCTCGCCCGCCGGCGCGGGCGCCAGGAACTCCTCGGAGGCCGAGCCGCCCATCGCGCCCGAGACCGCCGAGACGATGCGGTGGTCGAGCCCGAGCCGCTCGAAGATCCGGATGTACGCGTCGCGGTGCAGCGCGTACGACTCGGCCAGGCCCTCGTCCGTGGTGTCGAAGGAGTACGAGTCCTTCATCTGGAACTCGCGGCCGCGCAGCACACCCGCCCGCGGACGCGCCTCGTCCCGGTACTTCGTCTGGATCTGGTAAAGGATCACCGGCAGGTCCTTGTAGGACGTGCACTGGTCCTTGACGATCTGCGTGAAGATCTCTTCGTGGGTGGGGCCCAGGAGGTAGTCGGCGCCCTTGCGGTCCTTGAGCCGGAACAGCAGGTCGCCGTACTCCTCGTACCGCCCGCTCGCGTCGTACGACTCCTTGGGGAGGAGCGCCGGGAGAAGCACCTCTTGGCCGCCGATCGCGTCCATCTCCTCGCGCACGACCCTGGTGATGTTCTCCAGGACCTTCTTGCCCAGCGGCAGCCAGCTCCAGATGCCGGCGGAGGTCCGCCGCACATAGCCGGCGCGCACCAGCAGCTTGTGATTGAGCGTCTCGGCGTCCGCCGGGTCGTCGCGCAGTGTCTTGACCATCAGACGGGACATGCGCTGGACCTGGGCCATGGGGAAATCTCCTGCGTCAAGAAAGGGTGATGCTCAGGAGGTTAACCGGGCGGCCCGGGCGGGCGGAAATCACTTCTCGCGCAGCAGCGGCAGCGGGGCGCCCATCACGGCGTACGGACTGGGCGCGCTGGGGAACATCACCTGGCGCGCGAGGTCCTGGTAGCCGAGCATGCGGTACAGGCCGCGGGCCGGGCTCTCGATGTCGATCGCGGAGAGGATGGAGCGCGGCTGGTCGGCGTCGTCGGTGATCGTGGTGATCAGCGAGCGGCCGATGCCCCGCCCCTGGTAGCCGGGGTGAACATGGAGCTCGGTGATGACGAAGGAGTCGTCGAGCCAGCTGTCGGTGCCGGTGCGGCGCAGATACGGTTCGACGACGGTGGACCACCAATGGGTGCGGTCGTTGGGCATGCCGTAGACGAAGCCGACGAGGCGCCCCGACTCCGTCAGCGCGCCCAGCGCACGGGCCCCGGGGTACATGAGATGGCGGTGGACGATATGGCGGCGCACTTCGATCTCGTCCTCGCTGAGCCCGAAGGCGAGGGCCTGCACGGCCAGGGCTTCGTCGATCCGCGCGGCGAGATCGACGGGCCCGACCACGACGCTGGGGGTGTGGGGTCCGCCGCCTGAGAGTGCTGCCATGCGCGAAACCCTACTTGCCGTCGCGCACGGTCAGAACAGCACGCTCATGAAGGCGCCGACCTCGCGGAAGCCGACCCGACGGTAGGCCGCCCTGGCTGCGGTGTTGTAGTCATTGACGTAGAGACTGGCGACCGGCGCGACGTCCTCGAGTGCGTAGCGCAGCACGGCCGCCATGCCGGTCTCGGACAGTCCGCGGCCGCGGAACTCCGGTGCGACCCAGACGCCTTGGATCTGGCAGGCCTGGGTGGTGGCCGCGCCGATCTCGGCCTTGAAGACGACATTGCCGTCGTCGATGCGGGCGAACGACCGCCCCGCGCCGATGAGTTCGGCCACCCTGGCCTGGTAGAGCAGCCCGCCGTCGCCGGCCATCGGCGAGATACCGACCTCCTCGGTGAACATCGCCACACAAGCCGGCATGATCACCTCCATCTCTTCCTTGCGGATGCGCCGGACGTACGGATCGGGCTCGATGGCGTCGGGGAGCTGCTCGGTGACCATGAGCGGCTGGTGGGAGCGGACATCCCTGGCCGGGCCCCAGCTCGGCTCGAGCAGACGCCACAGCTGGGTGGCGGACTCGGCCGGGCCGACGATCGAGGAACAGCGGCGGCCGGTCCTGCGCGCCCGGTCGGCGAAGGCGCGCACGGCCTCGGGGGTGGCGCAGATGGGGACGAGATTGGCGCCGGAGTAGCAGAGCGAGCGCAGCCGCCCGTCCGCGTACCAGCCCCACATCTCGCCGCCAAGACGCCAGGGGTCGAGTCCGGCGACCTGGACGCGGGACGTGACGAAGGCGTTCGCTACGGGCTCGCTCTCGAGGATGGCGAGCGCTGCGCCGAGGTCACTGGGTTCGAGGACCCGGGTGGTGGTCTGCGTCAACACGAGGGGGCCTCACCATACGGTCTGCTGATCTCCGCACTGTACCTGGCAGGTCTGCGGGGTGCCGAGCCCAGCGCGAGGCCCCGCCGCACGCCAAGGGGCGAGCACGGGGCCCGTACGCAGTCACTGGCCGGCCGAGAACTCTGACCGGAGCCTGTGACCGGGACGTCAGGAGCTGACCGAGACCTCAGGCTCGCCCGAGAGGATGCCGTCCCGCTCCATCTGCTCGGCGATCTTCATCGCCTCTTCGATGAGGGTCTCGACGATCTTCGACTCGGGCACGGTCTTGATGACCTCGCCCTTGACGAAGATCTGGCCCTTGCCGTTTCCGGAGGCAACGCCGAGGTCGGCCTCGCGGGCCTCGCCCGGGCCGTTGACGACGCAGCCCATGACGGCGACGCGCAGCGGCACCTCCATGCCCTCGAGACCGGCGCTGACCTGGTCGGCGAGCTTGTAGACATCGACCTGGGCACGGCCGCAGGAGGGGCAGGAGACGATCTCGAGGCGGCGCTGCTTGAGGTTGAGGGACTCCAGGATCTGGATGCCGACCTTGACCTCTTCGGCGGGCGGGGCGGACAGCGAGACCCGGATGGTGTCGCCGATGCCCTCGCTGAGCAGCGCGCCGAAGGCGACGGCCGACTTGATGGTGCCCTGGAAGGCGGGTCCGGCTTCGGTGACGCCGAGGTGGAGGGGGTAGTCGCACTGGGCTGCGAGCTGCCGGTAGGCATTGACCATCACGACCGGGTCGTTGTGCTTGACCGAGATCTTGATGTCGCGGAAGCCGTGCTCCTCGAAGAGCGATGCCTCCCACAGCGCGGACTCGACGAGTGCCTCGGGGGTCGCCTTGCCGTACTTGGCGAGCAGCCGGGCATCGAGCGAACCGGCGTTGACGCCGATCCGGATCGGGGTACCGGTCTCGCCGGCGGCGCGGGCGATCTCCTTGACCTTGTCGTCGAACTGCTTGATGTTGCCCGGGTTCACCCGCACCGCCGCGCACCCTGCATCGATCGCCGCGAACACATACTTCGGCTGGAAGTGGATGTCCGCGATGACGGGGATCTGCGACTTGCGCGCGATGGTGGCCAGCGCGTCCGCGTCGTCCTGGGTCGGACAGGCCACTCGTACGATCTGGCAGCCGGACGCGGTCAGTTCCGCGATCTGCTGCAGCGTCGCGCCGATGTCCGAAGTGCGCGTGGTCGTCATTGACTGCACCGATACGGGGGCGTCCCCGCCGACGGCCACGGAACCGACCTGGATCTTGCGGCTGACCCTCCGGTCGGCGAGCTTGGTCGGAACGGACGGCATTCCGAGAGAAATTGCAGTCATCTGCTGTGCAACCCCAAGGTGTGGATCGTGGTCCCGAGATCGGCGGGCTCCAGCCATCGAGATTACGGCACACAGGTTCGGCCGAGCACATCGCGCCGCCGAATCCACTCAAAGGTGAATACAAAGGTGAACGCAGAGGTGAACGACCGGACACAAAGGGTGTCCGGCCGTCGACACAGCGGATTGCTCAGCTGATCTTGACCGGGTTGACGATGTCGGCGACAAGCACGAGCAGAGTGAAGCAGATGAAGATCCCCGCCACGACGTAGGCGACCGGCATCAGCTTGGCCACATCGAAGGGACCGGGGTCGGGACGCCGGAACAGCTTCGCGACATTGCGGCGTACGGACTCCCACAGCGCCCCTGCGATGTGCCCGCCGTCCAGCGGCAGCAGCGGCAGCATGTTGAACAGGAACAGCGAGAGGTTGAAGCCCGCGAGCAGCATCAGGAACCACGCGACGATGTTCTGCGTCGGGGCGTCCACGTTCATCAACTCGCCGCTGATTCGGGCCGCACCGACCACGCCGACCGGGGAGTCGTCCTTGCGCTCACCGTCGCTGAAGGCCGCGTTCCACAGGTCGGGGACCTTGGACGGCAGCGCGATGACCGACTCGGCGCCGTTCTGGATCATGTCGCCCATGCGGTCCATGGAATCGACGAAGGAGAGCGGGAGGATCTCGGTCTGCGCGGCGAAGCCGAGATAGCCGGCCGGGACGAATTTGCCGGGGACGGCCTCTCCGTCCGCGTCCTTCTTGACCACCAGGTTCTGGGCGAGGGTGGCCTTGAGTACCTGCTCCTTGCCGTCGCGCTCCACGGTGATGGTGGCCGGGCCGATCGTCTCGCGGATGTGATTGGACAGCTCGGACCAGTCGGCGACGGGCTCGCCGTTGAAGGCGACGATCTTGTCGCCCTTCTGCAGGCCGGCGGCCTGGGCGGGCGAGACGGGGTCGCCCTTCTGGCACTTGTCGCGGTTCTCGTCCTGCGAGATGACGCACTTCTGGACGCCTGCCACCTCGGTGGTCTGGGTCGGGAAGCCGAAGGACATCGCCACACCGAGGAAGATCGCGACGGCGAGGACCAGGTTCATGAACGGCCCCGCGAACATCACGATCACGCGCTTCCACGGCTTGCGCGTGTAGAAGAGGCGGTTCTCGTCGCCGGGCTTCAGCTCCTCGAAGGCGGCCGAGCGGGCGTCCTCGATCATCCCGCGCCAGGGCGAGGTGGACCGTGCCTCGATCCGGCCGTCCTCCCCCGGCGGGAACATCCCGATCATGCGGATGTAGCCGCCCATGGGGATGGCCTTGACGCCGTACTCCGTTTCGCCCTTGTGCCGGGACCAGAGGGTCGGGCCGAAGCCGACCATGTACTGGGGCACACGGATGCCGAAGAGTTTGGCCGTCGAAAGGTGGCCGAGCTCGTGCCAGGCGATGGAGAACAGCAGTCCCACGGCGAACAGCGCTATGCCGAGGACCGTCAACAGAATCGTCATGCGCGAGCCTCCGCTGTTGCCTTCACTGCCAGTTCCCGGGCCCGCGCCCGGGCCCAGGTCTCCGCTTCCAGGACGTCCGCCACCGTGAGCGAGGGTCCCTTGGCGGGCACACCGTGCTCGGCGACGACTTCGGTGACCGTATCCATGATTCCGTTGAACGGCAGCCGCCCGGCGAGAAACGCGTCCACGCACTCCTCGTTCGCGGCATTGAACACCGCCGGGGCGGTCCCGCCCAGCTCCCCCACGTGCCGGGCGAGTCCCACCGAAGGGAAGGCCTCGGTGTCGAGCGGGAAGAACTCCCACGTCGAGGCCTTGGACCAGTCGAAGGCGGGGGCTGCGTCCGGGACCCGCTCGGGCCAGCCGATGCCGAGGGCGATCGGGCCGCGCATGTCCGGCGGGGTGGCCTGAGCGATGGTCGAGCCGTCCGTGAACTCCACCATGGAGTGGACGTACGACTGGGGGTGGACGACGACCTCGATGCGGTCGAAGGGGATGTCGTAGAGCAGATGCGCCTCGATGACCTCAAGCCCTTTGTTGACCAGTGTCGCGGAGTTGATCGTGATCACCGGACCCATCGCCCAGGTCGGGTGCGCGAGGGCGGCCTCGGGGGTGACGTCCGCCAGCTCCGCCTTCGTACGGCCGCGGAAGGGGCCACCCGACGCGGTCACGACGAGCTTGCGTACGTCGGCCCTCGTCCCGGCCGCGAGGGCCTGGAAGAGGGCCGCGTGCTCGGAGTCCACCGGGATGATCTGGCCCGGCTTGGCGAGGGCCTTGACCAGCGGGCCGCCGACGATGAGCGACTCCTTGTTGGCGAGGGCGAGGGTCCGGCCGGCTTCGAGCGCCGCGAGGGTGGGGGCGAGGCCGATGGAGCCGGTGATGCCGTTGAGCACGGTGTGGCAGGCGGATGCGGCGAGCTGGGTGGCGGCGTCAGGCCCGGCCAGGATCTCGGGCAGGGGCTCGGCGCCGAACTGCTCCGCGAGCGCCTCGCGCAGTGCGGGCACGACGTCCTCGCGGGCCACCGCGACCGTGTCGACCCGCAACTGCCGTGCCTGCTCGGCCAGGAGTCCGACGCGGCCGCCGGCGGCGGAGAGCGCGGTGACGCGGAAGCGGTCGGGGTTGCGCAGGACCAGGTCGATGGCCTGAGTGCCGATGGACCCGGTGGAGCCGAGGACGACGATGTTCCGGCGGCCTTCGGTCGCGTCGAAGACGATATGCGGGTCGGCGAGGGGGGATGGGCTGTCGCTCATGACCCCATTGTGGCCGCAAGTCCTGTCCGGCCGGACAGTGCGTCCCCGCGTACGCCCCTCCGTACGCCTCCGTACGCTTCCCTACGCGCCCGACTTACGGCCCGCCTCGAACTTCTCCCACTGCGCCGTCATGACCTCCGCGGGTACCGCACCGATGTCCTTGGTGCCGAGGAAGTCGGCGCGGAAGGAGAGCGTGGTCGAGCCGGAGCGGACGACGGTGAGGTACTCGTACAGCTTCAGCTTCCCCTTCACATCGAGGATGGTGAAGCGGTACGCCTTGGCCTCGTCCCCGAAGGCGGGCGCCTTGGCGGGCTCCACCTTCAGGTATTTCGCCTTCGCGATGGCGCGCTCCTCGACGAAGCCGCCTGCGCATTGTGTGCCGGCCGCGGCGAGGGCCTTCATGACGGCGGCGGCCTCGCCCTTCGCGTACGAGCGCAACTGTACGGCGACGCCGATTCCGGCCATCTCGTCGGCAACGTCGACCTCGCGGTTGACCTCGGCGGCGGGGTCGTGCGCGGTGGCGCCCTCGGCGAGGCTGACGAGGGGCTGGCAGACGGCGGGGGCCGCGGTGTAGTCCTCGCCGAGCGGAGCGCCGAGGGTGAACTCCGACGCGGTGTACGGGCCGATCTTCTCACCGTCGGTGAAGGAGACGGCCTTGAGCTGTGCCTCGGTCAGCGCCTTGGGCGCGGACGCGGACGGCTTGTCGTCGGCCTCGCCGCCCTTGCCGCCCTTGTCGTCACTGCCGCCGCAGGCGCTGACACCGCCGAGGACGACCGCCACAAGCAGGGCGACCGTCCGCCGCCGACCGCACTGATTCCCCGCCCCGAACATCCCTGCCCCGTTTCCGTGTTGACCGTGATCGAAGGTCGATTGTGGGGCAGGGACGCCAGTCCGGTCGAGTTCTCAGCGGATCGGGCGGTGCACGTTGTCCCTTTCGGCGGGGCCCGGGGTCGCGTCGGCGATCCAGGGACCTTCGCCGCTCGGGTCGACGATGCCCTGCTCCAGCCAGGTGTACGTACCTGACAGGACGCCGTCCACGACCTTGCGGTCGAGGTCGTCGGTGTTGGACCACAGTCGGGTGAAGAGCTCTTCGACGCGAATGCGGGACTGGCGGCAGAAGACGTCGGCCAGTTGGTACGCCTCGTGGCCGTTCTCGCCGGTGGTGCGCAGCAGTTCCGCGCGTACGCAGGTCGCGCTCATCGCGAACAGTTCCGCGCCGATGTCGACGATCCGGCCGAGGAAGCCCTGCTTGGTCTCCATCCGGCCCTGCCAGCGGGACATCGCGTAGAAGGTGGAGCGGGCGAGTTTGCGGGCGGAGCGCTCGACGTAGCGCAGATGCCCGGAGAGGTCCGGAAGCCCGGCCGGGTGGAACTCGCTGTAAGTACGCGGGAGTTGACCGGGTCCCGTGACCAGCTTGGGGAGCCAGCGGGCGTAGAAGGCCGCGGCGTTCGCGCCCGCCTTCGCCTTGGCGGACAGAGGCTTGTCGGGGTCGATGATGTCGCCGGCCACGGCGAGGTGGGCGTCGACCGCCTCGCGGGCGATCAGCAGATGCATGATCTCGGTCGAGCCCTCGAAGATGCGGTTGATGCGCATGTCGCGCAGCATCTGCTCGGCGGGAACGGCCCGTTCACCGCGGGCCGCGAGGGAGTCCGCCGTCTCGAAGCCGCGGCCGCCACGGATCTGGACCAGCTCGTCGGCCATCAGCCAGCCCATTTCGGAGCCGTAGAGCTTGGCGAGCGCCGCTTCGATGCGGATGTCGTTGCGGTCCTCGTCGGCCATCTGCGAGGAGAGGTCGACGACCGCTTCGAGGGCGAAAGTGGTCGCGGCAATGAAGGAGATCTTGGCGCCGACGGCCTCGTGCTTCGCGACCGGCTTGCCCCACTGCTCCCGGGCAGTCGACCACTCGCGGGCGATCTTCAGGCACCACTTCCCGGAGCCGACGCACATCGCGGGCAGCGAGAGGCGGCCGGTGTTGAGGGTGGTGAGGGCGATCTTGAGGCCGGCGCCCTCGGGACCGATGCGGTTCGCGGCGGGGACGCGCACCTGGTGGAAGCGGGTGACGCCGTTCTCGAGGCCCCGCAGGCCCATGAACGCGTTGCGGTTCTCGACGGTGACGCCCTCGCTCGCCGCCTCGACGACGAAGGCGGTGATACCGCCCTTGCGGCCCTCCCCCTTGGGGACGCGGGCCATGACGACGAGGAGGTCGGCGACGACGCCGTTGGTCGTCCAGAGCTTGACGCCGTCGAGGATGTACGAGTCGCCGTCCGGGACGGCCGTGGTGGCGAGGCGGGCGGGGTCGGAGCCGACGTCCGGCTCGGTGAGCAGGAAGGCTGAGATGTCGGTACGGGCGAGGCGCGGCAGGAACGCATCCTTCTGCTCCTGCGTGCCGAAGATCTTCAGCGGTTGCGGTACGCCGATCGACTGATGGGCGGAGAGCAGGGCGCCCAGCGCCGGGTTCGCCGAGCCGACCAGGGCCAGCGCCTTGTTGTAGTACACCTGGGTGAGGCCGAGGCCGCCGTACTTGATGTCGATCTTCATGCCGAGCGCGCCGAGCTCCTTGAGCCCGTTGATCACCTCGTCGGGGATCCGCGCCTCGCGCTCGATGAGCGCACCGTCGATCTTCGTCTCGCAGAAGTCGCGGAGTTTCGTGAGGAATTCCTCGCCCCGCCGGGTGTCCTCACCAGCGGGCATCGGATGCGGATGGATCAGATCCAGGCGGAAGCGGCCCAGGAACAGCTCCTTGGCGAAGCTTGGCTTGCGCCAGTCCTGTTCGCGCGCGGCCTCGGCGACCTGTCGTGCTTCGCGCTCACTGACCTTCGGTGGCTGGGTCTTCTGGAGTGGAGCGGACATGAGGCTCACCTCGCCGCGAGTCGGGGACTTCCGGGGCTTCGGCCGGGGGCACGGAGGCGCGCCGTACCGACCGGTGCTACTCGTCCGTAGTACCCGATTCCCGCCCTCTCCACCAGTCTCCGTACGGCACTGGAGGTACGGCACCGGCGCGATGACGACGGCCGGAGTCCCCGCACAGTGGGCTCCGGCCGTCGTCGGTGGCGTACGGGCGTTACAGCGCCAGACCGGTGAGGACCAGCACCCGCTCGTACGTGTAGTCGTCCATCGCAAAGCGCACGCCCTCGCGGCCCACGCCGGACTGCTTGGCGCCGCCGTAAGGCATCTGGTCCGCGCGGTACGACGGCACATCGCCGATGATCACGCCGCCGACCTCGAGGGCCCGGTGGGCGCGGAAGGCGGTCTGCACGTCATGCGTGAACACGCCTGCCTGCAGGCCGTACTTGGAGTCGTTGACGGCGGCGAAGGCCTCGGCCTCGCCGTCGACCTTCCTGACCGTGAGGACGGGTCCGAAGACCTCCTCGCAGGCGATGGTGGAGTCCGCGGGGACGTCGGCGAGGACGGTGGGCGCGTAGGACGCTCCGTCGCGCTTGCCGCCGGCCAGCAGCTTCGCACCCGTCTGGATCGCCTCGTCGACCCAGGACTCGACGCGCTTGGCGGCGTCCTCGCTGACCAGCGGGCCGACGTCGGTGGCGGAGTCGGACGGGTCGCCGGTGACCTGGGCCTCGACCGCCGCGACGATCTTCGGCAGCAGACGGTCGTAGACCGTGGCGTCGGCGATCACACGCTGCACGGAGATACAGGACTGGCCGCCCTGGTAGTTGGAGAAGGTGGCGATACGGGTCGCCGCCCAGTCCAGGTCCTGCTCACCGGCGAAGTCGCCGAGGACGACGGCCGCGCCGTTGCCGCCCAGCTCCAGGGTGCAGTGCTTGCGCGGCACCGAGTCCATGATCGCGTAACCGACCTTGTCGGAGCCGGTGAAGGAGATCACCGGCAGGCGCTCGTCCTGCACGAGGGCGGGCATCTTGTCGTTCGGGACCGGGAGCACCGACCAGGAACCTGCGGGGAGGTCGGTCTCGGCCAGCAGCTCGCCGATGATCAGCCCGGACAGCGGGGTCGCCGGGGCGGGCTTGAGGATGATCGGCGCGCCGACCGCGATCGCCGGGGCGATCTTGTGGGCGCAGAGGTTCAGCGGGAAGTTGAACGGCGCGATGCCGAGGACGGCGCCCTTGGGGAAACGGCGGGTCAGTGCGAGCCGGCCGACTCCGCCGGCGTCGGTGTCCAGGCGCTGGGCCTCGCCGCCGTTGAAGCGGCGGGCCTCCTCGGCCGCGAAGCGGAAGACGGAGACGGCGCGGCCGACCTCGCCGCGGGCCCACTTGACCGGCTTGCCGTTCTCGGCGGAGATCAGCTGGGCGATCTCCTCGGTGCGCTCGACGAGGCGGCGCGAGACATGGTCGAGGGCGACGGCGCGTACATGGGCCGGGGTGGCCGCGAACTCGTCCCGCACGGCGTGTGCGGCGGCGACGGCCGCCTCGACCTGGGCGTCGCTCGGGACGGAAACCTGACCGACGAGACGTCCGTCCCAGGGGGAGGTGACGTCGAAGGTTGCCTCGCCGGTGGCCTGGCGGCCGGCGAGCCAGAAGGCGTGGGTGGAAGTCATGTTCGGGTCCCGGCCCTTCCGAAGTAGTGGGGTTGTCTCCGCCCCACGGTAGGACCGTGGGGGCGGATGGTCGTTTGTCCGGCGTGGAGTGTGGGGGTCTGCGGGCACGCCGAATTGGCGCGGAGGGGCTCATTTTCGGGGGCGAGCCCGCCGGCCGGGGAGCCGGGGGCGAGCCCGCCTGCCCGCCGCGGGGGTCCGTAGCTCGCCCAGCTGCCCTACTCGGAGGCCGCCGCCGATGTCGTCTTCAGGGCCAGCCACAGCTCCATACGCACGTCCGGGTCGTCCAGCGAGCGGCCCAGGATCTCCTCGACCCGGCGCATCCGGTAGCGCAGCGTATGGCGGTGTACGCCCAGGTCGGCGGCTGCCGCGTCCCACTGGCCGTGGCGCGAGAGCCAGGCGCGCAGGGAGGCGACCAGGTCGCCGCGGCCGGTCGCGTCGTGTTCGTACAGCGCGCGCAGCATGCCGTCGGCGAAGGCGCGCACCGCGTCGTCGGCGAGCAGCGGGAGGACCGATCCGGCGGCGAGTTCCTCGTGCTCGACGAGGGCGCGGCCGCGCCGCCGGGCGACCGAGAGCGCCTGTTCGGCCTGTTTGTACGCGCCTGCGGCAGCTATCGGCCCGGTCGGCGCGGAGAGTCCGACCACCACCTCGGCGTCCTCGGCCTCTTTGTCCGCGTACGCCGCGGTGCAGGACGCGACGACCGCACCGCCGTCCGCGGCCAGCACCACCAGCCGGTCGTCCATGTCCGGCACGTCCAGCAGCGGCTCCCCCGCCTTGGCCGCCGCCGACTCCAGCGATTCGGCGAAGGCCTGGAGCGGGTGCTCGGCGGCCGGGTCCGGCTCACCCGCGGGCTCGGCGATCAGCAGCCGGAAGGGGGCGTCGAGCAACCCGCCGTAGAGGTCTCCGGCGACCGCGCGCGCGTGGTCCTGCTGGCCGGAAAGCAGCATGCGCAGCACCGCCGCGCCGAGGCGCTGTTCCGCCTCCTGGAGCGAGCGGGAGCGCTCCGTGGAGAGGGTCAGCAGGGCGACGGCGGAGTGCACGGCGTACCGCTCGGCGGTACCCAGCGGCGCTCCGGTGCCGACGGCCAGCGCGCCGCGCACCCGCCGTCCGGTGCCCAGCGACTGCAGTTCGACCCGGTCGTCGTCGGTGTCGCCGACCACCGCACTCGCGGGCGCGGACCGCTCGCGCAGCCGCTCCACGTCGGCGGTGAGCCGGGCGGCCCGCCGTGCGGCCCATTCGGGCGCTGCCGCGACGACGGCGCCAGACGCGTTGTACAGGGCGACCCAGCCGTTGACATGCGCGGCGAGGCGGGCGACGACGCCGTCGGGGCCTTCGGCGAGCGCGGCCCGCGTCAGCTCCCGCTGTGCCTCGAAACCGGCCGTCACCGCGCGGTACTGGTCGGCGGCGATCGCGGCGGAGACCGCCTTGCTGATGGCGAGGAAGGGGGTCCTGCGCGGTACGGCGAGGAGCGGAAGGTCCTCCTCCTTCGCCGCCTCGACGAGCGCGTCCGGGATGTCGTCGTAGTACACGCCGACCGCGAAGCCGAGCCCGACGACGCCCGCGCCCACCAGTCTGCGCACATAGCGGCGCATCGCCTCGCGGTCCTCGGCGTCCAGGGTCATCGCCGTGACGAGCAGCAGCTCGCCGCCCTCCATGTACGGCACGGGGTCGGCAAGTTCGCTGACATGCGCCCAGCGCACGGGCGTCTCGAGCCGGTCCTCCCCGGCGCGCACGGTGAGTTTGAGCGCCGAGTGCTGGACGAGCGAGGCGAGCGTGGGCGGCATGGGACCTTGAGCCCTTCGAACAGACGCGCAGAGGTGCAGATGATTTTGCCGTCCCGTATGAACGGCGTACATCGATTCTGCCAGGGCGTAGCAGTGCGTGGCTCGGGTCAGGTCCTCAGATCCACCAGAAGGGGCGGCGCGTGCTCGCCCCGTACGGTCGTCAGCGAGAGCACCGCGTGCCCGGCCGGCACGGCGTGCGCGAGGTCGGACGCCGACCAGCGGGCCCGCTCGACCTCCCGCACGGTGATCGCCTCGGCGGTGGCCGCCTTACCGGTGACCAGGCGGCGCATCATGTGCAGCGCCTTGGTGAGGGGCTCGTCGGAGATGATCTGCCGGTTGGTGACGTCCCGGGTCTGCACCCATTCGGTGCCCCAGGTCTCGGCGAACCGGCCGCCGTCCCAGGGCGCGAGCCCGGCGAACGCCATCCGGCAGCCGACCGCGCCGAGCAGCGGGCCGCGCAGCGGCTCAGGCACGTCCTCCAGGGTGCGCAGCGCGAAGACCACGCCGGCGTTGGCGGAGCGCAGCCGCTGCACCGCGCGCACCGAGTCGGCGGTCACGGTGTACGTCGCGTCGTCCAGCACGAGAGCGGCGAACAGGGACCGGTCGGAGCGGGTCAGCGCGGCCTCTGTGAACTGGGCGAGGACCAGGCGCGCGATGATCCGCGAGGCCTCGGCGTGGCCGCGCTCGGGCAGGTCGACGCGGACGCGCAGCGGGTGCTCGATGGCGCGCAGCGAGAACTGCCGGCCGCCGCCGTCGGTACGGAAGAAGTGCGCGAAGGCGGGCCTGTCCAGGAAGGAAATCCGCTCGGCGAGCAGTACGCCGATGTCGTCGGCGCGGGCCGACTGCCGTTCCCTGGCGTCCAGTTCACGCAGCTGTGCGGCGGCGCCGGGGTCGGCGGTGGCCTCCAGGGCGGTGCGCAGGGCGCCGACCGCGGCGGGCGCGCCGCCGAGCAGCTCACGCAGCTCGGGTACGGCGGGGAAGTGCCCGTGGACGCATTGGTACGGCCCGACCAGCTGGGCCAGCGCGGTGGCGGCGCGCCTGCTGTCACCGCCGGGAAGGGTGGCGGCGAGATCCCCGACGAGGGCCTCGGCGAGCATCCGGGCGGCCTCGTCGGGGTCGTCGGCGCCGCCGTAGAGGTCGAGGTCGTGGGTGGAGTCGGGGCGGCCGACGCCGATGACGAGGTCGAAGGCGTCGTCGGGGGCGAGGCCGGTGCCGTACGCGGTGACGGCGACGACGGCCGCGCGGTTGGCGAGCGCGAGCAGGCACATCGACTCGACGACGGGCCGCACAAGACGCACGCTCTTGCCGGAACCGGAGGGCCCGACGGCGAGCAGCGAGGTGCCGAGGAGGGCGGGTTCGAGGGCGACGCCGGTGGTGCGGCGGGCGTAGGGGTTGCGGGGGTCGTCGACGGCGGTGCCGATCTTGACCTGGGCGGTGGCCAGGTCGTGGGTGGCGGTGCGGACGGGCAGGTCGCGTCCGCCGGAAGGGTGGGCGCAGGCGGCCGGGCCGTGCTTGCGCACGGTGTCGGTGAAGGCGGCGAGCCGTTCGGGCCGGGCGTGGACACCCTGCCAGGCGCGCCGGATCCGCGCGTAGTCGACATCTCCGAGCGCGCCGGAGCGGGTGGCTTCGGCGAGGCTCTGCGCCGCGTCGGCCAGGCCGGCCGCGCGCAGCTCGGGCCAGTCGGCGGGGTCCTTCGGCTCCGGCCCAGCCTGAGCCGGTCCGGCCTGCCGACGCTGAAGCACCGGCCAGGTACCAATGCGCCCGACGATAGAGACGACAGCTGCCGCGAGCAGGACGTAGTAGATGCTCGAAGCCCACGCGGCCCACCAGACAGTGTGGGGGATCTCGCGCCACACGCCTGGCAGCAGCACAAACAGCGGCCACAGCGGTACGCCGTACCGGCGCCAGATCTCACTCCAATTTCCGACCCGCCCGACTCCCACTGAGAGCAGACCCAGGACAAGGCCGTAGTAGAGGTACGTCACCGCGACGAACAGCGGGTAATCGGCGTCGGCCGTCTTCTGCCAGTCGTCGGGAACCACCCACTCCATGGGCAGCAGCCACCAGTTGTGGATGAAGATCCACCATCCCTCGAGGTAGCGGTTCCAGAGCAGCGACCAGAGCAGCCAGCCGCACAGGAACGCGATGAGCGCGCCACTGAACAACGGACGGGCCGGGACGAGCTCGGGCTCCTCCTCGGGGCGGGCGCGGTGGCCGAGGCGCCAGATGCCGGGGGCTGCGGCCGGGCGCGGGGTGCGCAGCCAGTCGGCGACGGCGGGGCGGGTGGTGGGTGCGTGGCCGGGGACGGCGGGGATTCCGGGGACGACTGGTGGCCTCGCCTGCCGTGGCACCGGGTTGGACCGCGTGCCGCGTGCGTCGAATGTGCCTTCGGAATCCATGAACCACTGCCCCCTGACCAGCCAGGCCCGCTCTGTGCACCCGTCAATCTAGTGCCCCTGCCGGGGTAGTTCACTGATTCACCTCGCCCTGACGGTCCGGGCACGTGCCTGGTCCCCTGCTTCTCGGCCGGGGGTCCAGGCACGGACCCGCCCGCCCAGCCCCCGCCCGCCTATGTCCGGCGCGGACAACGACACACCCCCAACACTCCCGAACGGCGCATGCCCGGCCCCCTCTCCCGCGCCTAGCCTGCGGAGAAAGAGAAGTAGCGTCCGGAACACCCCCAGGAGCCCCTCATGACCGCAATCCCGCAGGAGCGCCGCGTCGTCACCGCCATCCCCGGCCCGAAGTCGATCGAGCTGCAGGCCCGCCGTACCGCCGCGGTCGCCGGCGGTGTGGGGTCCGTGCTGCCCGTGTTCACTGCCCGCGCCGGCGGCGGTGTCATCGAGGACGTGGACGGCAACCGCCTCATCGACTTCGCCTCCGGCATCGCCGTGACCTCCGTCGGCGCCTCCGCCGAGGCCGTCGTACGCCGCGCGTCCGCGCAGCTCGCCGACTTCACCCACACCTGTTTCATGGTCACGCCCTACGAGGGGTACGTCGAGGTTGCCGAGGCGCTCGCCGAGCTGACGCCGGGCGACCACGCGAAGAAGTCCGCGCTGTTCAACTCCGGCGCCGAGGCCGTCGAGAACGCCGTGAAGATCGCCCGCGCCTACACCAAGCGCCAGGCCGTCGTCGTCTTCGACCACGGCTACCACGGCCGGACCAACCTCACGATGGCGCTGACCGCCAAGAACATGCCGTACAAGCAGGGCTTCGGGCCGTTCGCGCCCGAGGTCTACCGGGTGCCCGTGGCGTACGGCTACCGCTGGCTGACCGGCCCCGAGAACGCCGGCGCCGAGGCGTCCGCGCAGGCCATCGACATGATCAACAAGCAGATCGGCGCAGAGAACGTCGCCGCGATCATCATCGAGCCGGTCCTCGGCGAGGGCGGCTTCATCGAGCCGGCCAAGGGCTTCCTGCCCGCGATCTCGCAGTTCGCGAAGGACAACGGGATCGTTTTCGTCGCGGACGAGATCCAGTCCGGCTTCTGCCGCACCGGCCAGTGGTTCGCCTGCGAGGACGAGGGCATCGTCCCGGACCTGATCACCACCGCCAAGGGCATCGCGGGCGGTCTGCCGCTCGCCGCCGTCACCGGCCGCGCCGAGATCATGGACGCCCCGCACGCGGGCGGCCTCGGCGGCACCTACGGCGGCAACCCGGTGGCCTGCGCCGGCGCGCTCGGCGCCATCGAGACCATGAAGGAGCTCGACCTCAACGGCAAGGCGAAGCGCATCGAGGAGGTCATGAAGGGCCGCCTCACCGCGATGGCCGAGAAGTTCGACATCATCGGCGACATCCGTGGCCGCGGCGCGATGATCGCGATCGAGCTGGTCAAGGACCGCGACTCCAAGGAGCCGAACCCGGCCGCCACCGCCGCGCTCGCCAAGGCCTGCCACGCCGAGGGTCTGCTGGTCCTCACCTGCGGCACGTACGGCAATGTGCTGCGCTTCCTGCCCCCGCTGGTGATCGGCGAGGACCTGCTCAACGAGGGTCTGGACATCATCGAGCAGGCCTTCGCGGGCGTGTGACGAGCACCTGACCGACCTCCGACCGTCGTCCGACCGACGTCTGGCCAAGTGGAACAGTCAGGGCCTGTGAAGAAGCTGTGGGGGGCCGATGGCGGGATGGAGATCCGCCTGTCGGTCCCCCCGGCCCCTGCCGTACGGTTTCTGCAGATGAGAGAAACACCCCGCCCGCAGGGGACTGCGGGCGACACCACGGCGGAGCCTCCCCAGCCCCGCCCTGGTTGTGCCTTCGCGCACACCACTGGAGCTTCCGGCTCCGGAACTCCTCACCGATCGGATGGCCGCCCGCCCCAAACCCCCCGGGGCGCGCGGCAAACCGGTCCGGCCGGCCCCCTCGGAACTACCCCCCCTGTTCCGAGGCGGCCGGCTTCTCTTCTTTCCGCGTCGCTTGTGACGCTGTGCGCCGTCCTCTTCGCGGTGATCACCTGGCAGGTGGCCGCGGACGGGCCGTTGCGGTCCCTGGACGAACGCGTCGAGCTCAGGCTCGCCGGCCACGGTCCCCGGACGCTCACCGGTCTGCTGGCCGACCTCGGCAGTATGGGGATCGCGCTTCCTGTTCTGGGCGCGGCCATCGCGTACGCGGTGTGTCGCGGCCATCGGACCGAGGCGCTGTACGCTGCCCTCGCCATGGCCGCCGTTCCCGCGCTCGTCGTGCCCGTGAAGGCCCTGATCGACCGCCAGGGCCCGCTCACCGAGGTGACCGGCTTCTACCCTTCAGGCCATACGGCGACCGCGATGGTGGCCTACTGCGGCGCGGCGATGCTCATCACCCCGTATCTCAGGCGCAGATGGGCGATGCCCGTCGCCGTGGTGCTGACCCTGGCGACGGGCATCGGACTCGTCCTGCGCGGCTATCACTGGCCGCTGGACGTCATCGGCAGCTGGTGCCTGTGCGGGATGCTGCTGCTCGTCAACTCCATCCGTAGGCGTCGAAGTTCTTCGAGAACTCCCACTGGTTGAATCGGTCCCAGTTGATCGACCAGGTCATCAGGCCACGCAGGGACGGCCAGGTGCCGTGGGTCTGGTACGAGCCGCAGCTCACCTTCTTCGTCAGGCAGTCCAGCGCCTTGTTCACCTCCGCCGGCGTGGTGTGGCCGTTGCCCGCCTGGGTGGATGCGGGCAGGCCGATGGCGACCTGCCCGGGGCGCAGGGCGGGGAAGACCTTGGTGGTGTCGCCGGCGACCGGGAAGCCGGTCAGCAGCATGTCGGTCATGGCGATGTGGAAGTCCGCGCCGCCCATGGAGTGGTACTGGTTGTCCAGGCCCATGATCGAGCCCGAGTTGTAGTCCTGGACGTGCAGCAGGGTGAGGTCGTCGCGCAGGGCGTGGATGACCGGCAGGTACGCCCCGGCCCGCGGGTCCTGGCCGCCCCAGGGGCCCGAGCCGTAGTACTGGTAGCCGAGCTGCACGAAGAACGTCTCCGGGGCCATGGTGAGCACGAAGTCGGAGCCGTACTTCGCCTTGAGGGTCTTGATCGCCGAGATCAGGTTGACGATCACCGGTGAGGTCGGTGAGCGGAAGTCCGTGTCGCCAGTGTTCAGGGACAGCGAGTGGCCCTCGAAGTCGATGTCCAGACCGTCGAGCCCGTACTCGTCGATGATCTTCGAGACCGAGGAGACGAAGGTGTCGCGGGCGGCAGTGGTGGAGAGCTGGACCTGGCCGTTGGCGCCGCCGATGGAGATCAGGACCTTCTTGCCGGCCGCCTGCTTGGCCTTGATGGCGGCCTTGAAGTCGGCGGTCGATTCGACGTTCGGGCACTCGGACGCCGGGCAGAGGCTGAAGCGGATGTCGCCGGAGGTGACCGAGGTCGGTTCGCCGAAGGCGAGGTTGATGACGTCCCATGAGTCGGGGACGTCGGCCATGCGCGTGTAGCCGGAGCCGTTGGCGAAGCTGGCGTGCAGATAGCCGACGAGAGCATGGGCGGGCAGCTCGCCACCGCTGCCGCCGCCGCCCGAGGTGGTGGTCGCGGTGACCGCCGCCGACTTCGCTGACTCGCCCGCCGTGTTGGCCGCGGAGACCTGGAAGCTGTACGAGGTGGAGGGGGCCAGTCCGGTGACGGTGGCCGAAGTCCCGCTCACCGTTTGGACCTTGGTGCCGCCCCGGTATACGTGGTAACTGGTGGCGCCGGAGGACGTGGACCAGCTGAGCGGGACCGAGGTGGAGCCGGGGAAACCCGCTGTGAGGCCGGTGGGGGCGGCCGGGATCTGGACCGGGTCGCCGCCGGGGCCGAGCAGGGAGAGGTCGTCGGCGTAGTAGGTGGGGGTGCCGTACCAGCCGTGGGTGTAGATCGTCACCGAGGTGGTGGCCGCGCCGGTGCGGAAGGTCGTGGTCAGCCGCTGCCAGCTCGGCGCGGACGCCGTCCAGGTGGAGACGTCGGTGGTGCCGGTGCCCGACGCGCCCAGGTAGACATAGCTGCCCTGGACCCACCCGCTCAGCGTGTAGTCGGAGTTGGGCTTGACCGTGACCGTCTGGCTGCACTTGGCGTTGTCGCTGCCCGCGGGCGTGGCCTTGAGCGCGGAACTGCCGCCGTGGGCCGGTGAGTTGACGACGGCGCCGCTGCTCGACGTACAGCTCCAGCCGTCGAGGCCCGCCTCGAAGCCGCCGTTGCGCGCGAGTTCGGTGTCGGCCGCTCCGGCGGAGGTCGCCGTGGCGACAAGTCCGCTGATGGCGAGGGCGGCCGCCGACAGGGCGGCCAAAAGTCTGGTGCGGTCCACAACTGCCTCCGAGCGTGGGGGAATTCAAGTGGGAGCGCGCACAACATGGTCCAGACCAATTGCGGTTGTCAAGACCTCTGGCAGCTCCCGGGCCGCCTCAATATCCGCCGCCGCGCGCAAGGCCCGCTGCCGCCTCGTGCATCGCGAGCTCCAGCAGCAGGGGATCGGTGAGCGTGCCGGAGCCGTCGGGCGCGATCAGCCAGCGCACACCGTCGCCGGCCCGACCCGGATACGGGACGACGATCCAGGTCCCCAGGCCCACGCTGCGTACGCCCTTGCCGACCCAGCACCCGGCTGTGCCCGGCGGGACGAAGAAGCCCATGCGCGCATCGTCGAAGTCGGCGAGGACCGGCCCCGGCCGGTCGACCAGCCGGGTCAGTACATCGAGCGTCGGACAGCCCAGCTCGGTCTTGAGGATCAGTACGTCCCAGCGCCGGCCTGCGGGCAGGAGGGCGACCCCGAGGGGGTTGCGCTCCCATTCCCACCGGCAGGCGTCCGGGTCGTGCGCCACCGATGCCAGCCACTCCATCGCAGTCTTGGCCCCCGAGCCAGTCAAATTGCCCGGCCTCCTTTCCGTGTCCGCAGACGGTGCGTTCACACGGGGAGAGCGGGGTGGGCGCGCGTGATTACGCGGGTTTCGGCTGCCAATCGACGGTGAACCGCGTCACCGCTAGCTGTCGAAGCCGAGGCCGAGCCTGTCCATCGCCCGCAGCCACGCATTGCGGCGGCCGCCGTTGGCGTCCGCCCTGGCCAGCGCCCATTTGGTGAGGCCGATACCGGCCCAGGCGACGGGCTCGGGCGGGAACGGCAGCGGCTTGCTGCGCACCATCTCCAGCTCGGTGCGCTCGGTGCGCTCGCCGGAGAGCAGGTCGAGCATGACGTCCGCGCCGAAGCGGGTGGCACCGACGCCCAGACCCGTATATCCGGCGGCGTAGGCGACCTTGCCGCCGTGTGCGGTGCCGAAGAAGGCGGAGAAGCGCGAGCAGGTGTCGATCGCGCCGCCCCACGCGTGGCTGAAGCGCAGGCCCTCCAACTGCGGGAAGCAGTGGAAGAAGTGGCTTGCGAGCTTCAGATAGGTCTCGGGCCGGTGGTCCAACTCGGCGCTGACCTTGCCGCCGTACGGATAGATCGCGTCGTAGCCGCCCCACAGGATGCGGTGGTCGGCGGTGATCCGGAAGTAGTGGAACTGGTTGGCGCTGTCGCCGAGCCCCTGCCGCCGCTTCCAGCCGATCTCGGCGAGCTGCCGAGCGCTGAGCGGTTCGGTCATCAGGGCGTAGTCGTAGACCGGGACGGTGTACGAGCGCACTCGCTTGACCAGCGACGGGAAGACGTTGGTGCCGAGCGCGACGCGGCGGGCGAGGACCCGGCCGTACGGCGTGCGGACCACCATCCCGGCGCCGGATGAGCCGAGTTCGAGGCCCTGGGTGTTCTCGTAGACGCGTACGCCGAGGTCCGTGCAGGCCTGCTTGAGTCCCCAGGCGAGCCTGGCGGGGTGCAGCATGGCGACCCCGCGCCGGCTCCACAGACCGCCGAGGAAGGTCGGGGAGTTCACCTCGGCGCGTACCGCGTCCTGGTCGAGGAGTTCGAGGCCGTCGCAGCCGAGCCGGGTCGCCTCCTCGTACATCTCATGCAGCTCGTCGACCTGGTAGGGCTCGGTGGCGACGTCGATCTCGCCGGTGCGCTCGAAGTCGCAGTCGATGGAGTACTCCTTGACCGCCGCCTCGATGGCGTCGAGGTTGCGGTCGCCGAGCTCCTCCAGTCTGGCCAGCTCACCGGGCCAGCGGGCGAGTCCGTTGCCGAAGCCGTGGGTGAGGGAGGCGGCGCAGAAGCCGCCGTTGCGGCCCGAGGCGGCCCAGCCCACCTCGCGCCCTTCGATCAGTACGACGTCCCGGCCGGGGTCGCGCTCCTTGGCCAGCAGCGCGGTCCACAGTCCGCTGTAACCTCCGCCGACGACGAGGAGGTCGCAGTGTTCGTCACCGGTGAGCGCGGGGAGCGCGCCGGGCTTCGCGGGGTCGTCCAGCCAATAGGAGACGGGCTGGGCGTCGGAGAGTGATGAGGCAAAGGTCATGGCAGCTGGGGCCATGGTTTCCACTCCTTCGGGGCCTACTTGGGTAGTGCGGTCTTCTTCCGCCGGCTGCTGATCAACTGGGCGGAGACCACGATCAGTACGGCGATGACGAACATGGCCGTGCCGATGACGTTGATCTGGACGGGCGTACCGCGCTGGGCCGAGCCCCACACGAACATGGGGAAGGTGACGGTGTTGCCCGAGTTGAAGTTGGTGATGATGAAGTCGTCGAACGAGAGCGCGAACGCGAGCATCGCGCCGGCGGCGATGCCGGGAGCGGCGATCGGCAGCGTGACCCGTAGGAACGTCTGCACAGGACCGGCGTAGAGGTCACGCGCGGCCTCTTCCAGGCGGGGGTCCATCGACAGCACACGTGCCTTGACCGCCACGACCACGAAGCTCAGGCAGAACATTGTGTGCGCGATGAGGATGGTCCAGAAGCCCAGCTCCGCACCCAGGTTGAGGAAGAGGGTCAACAGCGAGGCGGCCATGACCACCTCGGGCATCGCCATCGGCAGGAAGATCAGCGAGTTGATCGCGCCACGCGCCCGGAAGCGGTAGCGGACCAGCGCGAAGGCGATCATCGAGCCGAGGACTGTGGCGCCGATCGTCGCCCACAGGGCGATCTGGAGGGACAGCACGAGCGAGCCGCACAAGTCGGCGACGCCGCACGGGTCCTTCCACGCGTCGGTGGAGAACTCCTGCCAGGAGTAGTTGAACCGGCCGGCCGGCTTGTTGAACGAGAACACCATCACGACGATGTTCGGAAGGATCAGGTACGCGAGCGTGATCAGGCCCGCGATGACCACCAGGTGGTGCCGTATCCAACGCATCAGACGAGATCCTCCGTCCCGGCCCGGCGGATGTAGACAGTGACCATGATCAGCACGACCGCCATGAGAATGAAGGACAGCGCGGCCGCGGTCGGGTAGTCGAGAACGCGCAGGAACTGCGACTGGATGACGTTGCCGACCATCTTGGTGTCCGTGGAGCCGAGCAGCTCGGCGTTGACGTAGTCGCCGCTGGCCGGAATGAAGGTCAGCAGCGTGCCGGAGACGACGCCCGGCATGGACAGCGGGAAGGTCACCTTGCGGAAGATGGTGGACGGCTTCGCGTACAGGTCGCCGGCCGCCTCGTGGAGCCGCGGGTCGATCCGCTCCAGCGAGGTGTACAGCGGCAGGACCATGAACGGCAGGAAGTTGTACGTGAGACCGCAGACCACCGCGAGCGGGGTGGCGAGCAGCCGGTTCCCGTCGGTCATCCCGAGCCAGCTGGTGACGTCCAGGAAGCCGACGCTGCCCAGTACATCCACCACCGGTCCGCCGTCCGCGAGGATCGTCTTCCAGGCGAGCGTGCGGATCAGAAAGCTGGTGAAGAACGGCGCGATGACCAGGACCAGCAGCAGATTGCGCCAGCGGCCCGCCTTGAACGCGATCAGGTACGCGAGCGGGTAGCCCAGCAGCAGACACAGAATCGTGGCCGTGCCGGCGTACAGCACCGAGCGCAGGTACTGCGGGTAGTACTCGGTCAGCGCGTCCCAGTACGTCTGGAAGTGCCAGGTGACCTTGAAGCCCTCTTCCAGGGAGCCCGTCTGCACGGAGGTCGACGCCTGGTAGACCATCGGCAGCGCGAAGAAGACGAACAGCCACAGGATGCCGGGCAGCAGCAGCCAGTACGGGACGAGCTTGCGCCGGACGGACTGCCTGCGGACGACCGGCTCGACCGGCTGGGGAGCGGGCGAGGCGGGCGGTGCCTCGGTGACGGTCATGGCGTCACCTCCACCGTCTCCACACCGGCGTCGATGTCCTGAGCCGCGTCGAGCCCGAAGGTGTGCTCCGGGTTCCAGTGCAGGACGACCTCGGCCCCGGGGACGAGCCGCGAGTCACGCTCGATGTTCTGTACGTACACCTCCAGCTCCGGACAGACCGGGCTGTCGATGACGTACTGCGTGGACACGCCGATGAAGCTGGAGTCCGCGATCTTGCCGGTGAACCGGTTGCGTCCCTCGGCGATCGTGCCCGCGTCGTCCGCGTGCGCCAGCGAGATCTTCTCCGGACGCACGCCGACCAGCAGCTTTCCGCCAGTGCGCGGCTGGGTGGCACAGCGCTCGGCGGGCAGCCGCAGCTTGGCGTCGGCAGCCGTGACGACGACCTCGCCGCCGCTGTTCTCGGCGACCTCGGCCTCGATGAGGTTGGAGGTGCCCAGGAAGTTGGCGACGAAGGTGGTCTGCGGGTTCTCGTAGAGCTCGGCGGGCGCGCCCAGCTGCTCGACGCGTCCTGCGTTCATCACCGCGACGGTGTCGGCCATCGTCATGGCCTCTTCCTGGTCGTGGGTGACATGGACGAAGGTGATGCCGACCTCGGTCTGGATGCGCTTGAGCTCCAGCTGCATCTGGCGGCGCAGCTTGAGGTCGAGCGCGCCGAGCGGCTCGTCGAGGAGCAGCACCTGTGGGTGGTTGATGAGCGCGCGGGCGACGGCTACGCGCTGCTGCTGGCCGCCGGAGAGCTGGTGCGGCTTGCGCTTGGCGAAGTCGCCCAGCTCCACGAGGTCGAGCATGTCGCCGACCTGTTTCTTCACCGACGTGATGCCGCGCCTGCGCAGCCCGAACGCAACGTTCTCGTAGATGTCGAGGTGCGGGAAGAGCGCATAGCTCTGGAAGACCGTGTTGACGGGGCGTTTGTGCGGCGGCAGGCCGGTGACGTCCTTGTCGCCGAGGAACACGGTTCCGGCGGTCGGGTCCTCAAGTCCGGCGATCATCCGCAGGGTGGTGGTCTTCCCGCAGCCGGAGGCGCCGAGCAGGGCGAAGAAGGAGCCCTGCGGGACGGTCAGGTCCAGCGGGTGGACGGCCGTGAAGGAGCCGTAGGTCTTGCTGATCCCGGAGAGACGGACGTCGCCGCCTTGTGTCTTTTCAGTCATGGGTCGCAGTCCCGGTGTGTCGAAGGGAGCAGGGAAGGTCAGGCGCCGATCAGCTTGGCGAACTTCTCTTCATACGCCGTCTCTTCCTTGGAGGAGAGCGAGCGGAAGGAGTGGGACTTGGCCGCCATGGCCTCGTCCGGGATGATCAGCGGGTTCTTGGCCAGCTCCGGGTCGATCTTCGCGAGCTCCGGGCCGACTCCGGCGACCGGGGTCACGTAGTTGATGTACGCGGCGAGCTGGGCTGCGACGGGCAGCTCGTAGTAGTAGTCGATCAGCCGGGTGGCGTTCTTCTGGTGCCGGGCATGCGCCGGGACCAGCAGATTGTCGGTGGCCGTCATGTAGCCGGCGGCCGGGATCGAGAACCTGATGTCCGGGTTGTCGACCTGGAGCTGGATGAGGTCACCGGCCCAGGCGACGCAGGCGGCGATGTCGCCCTTGTCGAGGTCCGAGGTGTAGTCGTTACCGGTGAAGCGGCGGATCTGCTTCTTGTCGACGCCCTTCTGGAGCCGGTTGACAGCGGCGTCGTAGTCGGCGTCGTTGACCTTGGCGGGGTCCTTGCCCATGTCGAGCAGGGTCAGGCCGACCGTGTCCCGCATCTCGGTGAGGAAGCTGACCCGGCCTTTGAGGGTGGGGTCGTCCAGCAGCTGGGTGACGGAGTCGACCTTGCGGCCGCCGGTCGCCTTCACGTTGTAGGCGATGACAGCCGGAATTCCGGTCCAGGGGTAGGAGTAGGCGCGCCCCGGGTCCCAGTCCGGGCTGCGGAACTGGGGCGAGAGGTTGGCGTACGCGTGCGGGAGGAGCGACGCGTCGAGCTTCTGCACCCAGCCGAGCCTGATCATCCGGGCGGCCAGCCAGTCGGTCACATTGATCAGGTCGCGGCCGGTGTCCTGGCCCGCCGCAAGCTGCGGCTGGATCTTCCCGAAGAACTCGACGTTGTCGTTGATGTCCTCGGTGTACTTGACCTTGATCCCGGTGCGCTTGGTGAATTCCACCAGAGTGGGACGGCTCTTCTCGTCCTCGCTGATGTCCATGTACTCGGTCCAGTTGGAGAAGTTGATCTGCTTCTCCTGGTCCGAGTGGTCGTCCGAGGCGGCCGCTCCGGCCTCCCGCTTGGCGGGCGGGATTCCGCAGCCGCTCAATATGCCGGCGCCGCCGACCGCTAGCGCGCCGACGCCCGACGCGCGCAACAATGACCGGCGGGAGAGTGCGCCTCGCCCGTTCGCCAAGCTGCGTCGCACGGCGGCCAGTTGGGCCGCGGAGAGACGGTCGGGCTCGTTGTGCTCCATGCGCTGTGCCCTTTCGGGATGGTGGCCGCTGGTCGGGCGGCCGCGCGGCAGTGGCCGCAAACGGATGCTGAGCTATCGGTCCCCGAAGATCGTGCGGTGCCAGTCCTTCCTGACCACCGCCGTGTTGTCGTACATCACGTGCTTGACCTGCGTGTACTCCTCGAAGGAATACACCGACATGTCCTTTCCGAAGCCGGAGGCCTTGTATCCGCCGTGCGGCATCTCGCTGATGATCGGAATGTGGTCGTTGATCCAGACGCACCCGGCCTTGATCTCCCGGGTGGCACGGTTCGCGCGGAACACGTCGCGGCTCCAGGCGGAGGCGGCGAGGCCGTAGGGGGTGTCGTTGGCGAGCGCGATGCCTTCGTCGTCGGAGTCGAAGGGGAGGACGACGAGGACCGGGCCGAAGATCTCGGACTGGACGATCTCGCTGTCCTGGGCGGCGCCGGCGACGAGGGTGGGGCGGTAGTACGCGCCGCTCGACAGCTCTCCCTGGGGCGCTTCGCCGCCGGTGACGACTGTGGCGTACGCGCGAGCCCGGTCGACGAAGCCCGCGACGCGGTCGCGCTGGAGGTGCGAGACGAGCGGGCCGAGGTCGGTGGCGGGGTCGAGGGGGTCGCCCAGGCGGACGGTGGCCATCAGGTCGGCGACGCCGCTGACGAAGGCGTCGTACAGGGACCGCTGGACATAGGCGCGGGTGGCGGCCGTGCAGTCCTGGCCGGAGTTGATGAGCGAGCCCGCGACCGCGCCGTGGACCGCGGCCTCCAGGTCGGCGTCGTCGAAGACCACGAAGGGGGCCTTGCCGCCCAGTTCGAGGTGGAGGCGCTTGACGGTGGCGGTGGCGATCTCGGCGACGCGCTTGCCGACGGGGGTGGAGCCGGTGAAGGAGGTCATGGCGACGTCCGGGTGTCCGACCAGATGCTCGCCCGCGTCCTTGCCCGCGCCGTTGACGACGTTGATGACGCCGTCGGGGATCCCGGCTTCCTTCGCCGCCTCGGCGAACATCAGCGAGGTGAGCGGGGTGATCTCGGCGGGCTTCAGCACGATGGTGTTGCCCGCGGCGATGGCCGGCAGGACCTTCCAGGCAGCCATCTGGAGCGGGTAGTTCCAAGGTGCGATGGAGCCGACGACGCCGATCGGCTCCCGGCGTACGTACGAGGTGTGGTCGCCGCTGTACTCGCCGGCCGACTGCCCCTGGAGATGGCGGGCCGCGCCGGCGAAGAAGGCGGCGTTGTCGACGGTGCCCGGGACGTCGAACTCGGTGGTGAGCTTGATCGGTTTGCCGCACTGCAGGGACTCGGCGTACGCGAGGTCGGGGGCCTGGTCCGCGAGGACGGACGCGAAGCTGTGCAGGGCGTCGGAGCGCTCGCCCGGGGTGGCGCCCGCCCAGCCGGGGAAGGCCCTGCGGGCGGCGTCGACGGCCGCGTCGACGTCGGCGGCCCCTGCCAGTTCATAGCTGTGGACCGTCTCGCCGGTGGCGGGGTTCACGATGTTCTGTTTGCGTCCTGAGGTGCCGGGCCGCAGCCGCCCGCCGATGAACTGTGCACCGTCCGCATAGCGGTCCTGCACCTGGAAGCGGTTGCCCATGACGCTCTCCGTAGTTCCAGATCGAATTGAGTGCCGATCCTGGCAGAGCACCGGCTCTCCAACAAGTGATTCCGTTGTTGCCTTTTGATTACGCGACGGAATCAGTCGACCATGTGTCGCGTCGGTCCGGCAATACCCGTACGGAGTGTCAGTGGTGGATGCCAGACTCGCGTGCATGGGGATGGAAGAGCTGATCGAGCAGGTCAGCAGCAACAGGCGAATCAAGTATCTGTTTTTTTGGGGGCATGCTGCGCGCCGGGACGGATCTATCGGCGCAAGCTGTCTGAGCCAGTGGTGGCCGTCACCCTTCGTGGTCGACGGCGTTCGGTACGCCACGGCGGAGCACTGGATGATGGCGGGAAAGGCGCGGCTCTTCGGGGACGCGGAGGCCGAGCGGCAGGCGCTCGATGCGGGCAGTCCGGCGGCGGCCAAGCGGGCCGGGCGGCTGGTGCGCGGTTTCGACGACGCGATATGGGAGCGCGAGCGGTCCGCGATTGTGCGCGCGGGCAGTGTGCACAAGTTCGGTCAGAATGCCGAGCTGCGCGATTTTCTGCTGGCCACGGGTGACCGAGTGCTCGTCGAGGCCAGCCCGCTTGACCGAGTGTGGGGCATCGGGCTGGCCGCGGACGACGAGCGGGCGCAGGATCCCGCGCTCTGGCGCGGGATCAATCTGCTGGGGTTCGCGCTGATGGAGGCGCGTGAGGAGCTGCGGGCCGGTCCGGCTAGCGCCTGACGCCGTCGATCACAAGAGAGTTGGAGTAGTCGTCGTAGACGTTGTCCTTGTCCCGCTCCTCGTTGATCGCCCTGTTGATCCCCCAGGCCATCAGACCGACGATGATGAGGCCGATGACGATTCCGACAGAGCCGAGGATGATGCCGGCCAGAGCCATTCCGCTGTTGGTCGCCTCGCCCCGCTGGGCGCGTTTCCTGCCGAGGATGCCGAAGATCAGGGCGAGCACACCCAGGACGATCCCGACGACCCCGTACAGACAGAACAGACAGACGGAGAGGATGCCGAGCACCATCGCGGTGGTGCCCATGCCGTTCGCCGGGGCGGACTGCCAGGCAGTCTGGCCGTAGTTCTGGTAACCCGGGTATCCGGGGTAGCCACCGTAGGGATCACCCACGCCCGGGCCCACGCCGGGGCCGGGCTGCGGGGCGCTCGGGGCGGCGGGGTAGCCGTACGGTCCGGCGGCGGGCTGTGCCGGTCCGCCCGGGGCTATCGGGGGAGGCGGTACGGCGCCCTGGTCGGCAGCGAGCCCGGTGCTGGGCATCGACGTCACCGTCGGCTGGTCGTGCACCGGCGACACCGGCGGCGTCGGGGCGGCGGACTTGTGCAGCGGCACCTTGTTCTGTGCCGCGCTGCTCTCCGGAGGAGCCCAGGGATCGCGGTCGCGGGGCTCGGGCCCGCCCGGCGGCTGGGCCTGGTTGTCAGACATGGTTCTCCCCCATCGTGGTTCGGTCATGCTACGGGCTGCGGCCCGCGCTCGACCGGGCCCCCCTACGATGATCCCTGACCCGAACGGTGATCCCCGACCCGAACAACCGGTCGCACCGCCCTCGCACCCCGCCCTCGCGCACCTTGTTGCTTACGCCACCGCCCACGGAGGACCCCGATGACCGATCTGCACCCCTTCATCGCGGGGCTTCCCAAGGCCGAGCTGCATGTGCACCATGTCGGCTCCGCCTCCCCGCGCATCGTCGCCGAGCTGGCCGCCCGCCACCCCGACTCCAAGGTCCCCACCGACCCCGAGGCGCTCGCCGACTACTTCTCCTTCACCGACTTCGCGCACTTCATCGAGGTCTATCTGTCGGTCGTGGACCTGATCCGCACACCGGAGGACGTACGGCTGCTCACCTTCGAGGTGGCCCGCGACATGGCCCGGCAGAACATCCGCTACGCCGAGCTGACCGTCACACCGTTCAGCTCGACCCGCCGCGGCATCGACGAGAATGCCTTCATGGCGGCGATCGAGGACGCCCGCAAGGCTGCCGAGGGCGAGCTCGGCGTCGTGCTGCGCTGGTGCTTCGACATCCCGGGCGAGGCCGGTCTCGAGGCCGCGGAGGAGACGGCGCGGCTCGCGGTGGACCTGCGCCCCGACGGCCTGGTCTCCTTCGGGCTCGGCGGCCCGGAGATCGGAGTGCCGCGGCCGCAGTTCAAGCCGTACTTCGACCGCGCGATCGCGGCCGGCCTGCACTCCGTGCCGCACGCCGGCGAGACGACAGGGCCGCAGACGATCTGGGACGCGCTGAACGACCTGCGCGCCGAGCGCATCGGCCACGGCACCAGCGCGACACAGGACCCGAAGCTGCTCGCCCACCTCGCGGAGCACCGGATTCCGCTGGAGGTGTGCCCCACCTCGAACCTCGCGACCCGCGCCGTCCGCGACCTGGCCGAGCACCCGGTCAAGGAGATGGTGGACGCCGGAGTGCTGGTGACCATCAACAGCGACGACCCGCCGATGTTCGGCAGCGACCTCAACAACGAGTACGCGGTCGCCGCCAGGCTGCTTCAACTGGACGAGCGCGGACTGGCCGACCTCGCGAAGAACGCCGTGGAGGCGTCCTTCCTCGATCCGGCCGGCAAGGCGCGGATCGTGGCGGAGATCGACGCATACACCGCCGCATGGCCCGCCCGCTGACCGGCCCCGACAATGGGCCCATGCGCACCGTCAGTGTCGTGGGCCATCGTGGCGATCCGTACCGCGTCCGTGAGAACACCCTGCCCTCGCTCCGCTCGGCGATCGAACGGGGCGCGGACGCGGTGGAGATCGATGTACGCCTCACCCGTGACGGCGTGCCCGTGCTGCTGCACGACGACTCGCTGAAACGGCTGTGGGGTCACGACCGGCCGCTCGCGAAGCTCACCCGGGCCGAGGTCGACGAGCTGACCCTGGGCGGAGTGCCCACGCTGCGCGAGGCGCTGCTCGCGGTCGGCGCGCACCGCGTGATGATCGATCTGCCCGGAGCCTCGGAGGAGTCGGTGCGGACGGTGGTCGGCACCGTCCGCGAATCCGGCGCGGGCGAGCGGGTGTACTACTGCGCGGGCCCGGTCACCATGCTCGCGGTGCGGGCCACCGACCCCGCGGCCGAGATCGCGATGACATGGACGACGCTTGCGCCGCCGCGTCCCGCGCTGCTCGACGCGGTGGGGCCGCGCTGGCTCAACTACCGTTTCGGGCTGCTCGGTCAGGAGCTGACGGACCGCATCCACCGGGACGGGCTGCTGGTCTCCGCCTGGACGGTGGACACCCGGCGCATCATGCGCCGGCTGATGAAGTACGGCGTCGACGCGATCACCACCAACCGCGTGGACACGCTGCACTCCACGGTCCGGCCGAACTCCCCTGTCGGCAGGCCGTCTTGATCCGTCCGGCATGATGGCCCTGACGCAGCCGGCCGAGGAGCGACACATGACCGACAGGATCCGCACCGACGTAGCGCACAACGCCAGGGTCTGGAACCACTGGCTGGGCGGCAAGGACAACTATCCGGTCGACCGCGCGGTGGGCGACCACGTCACCGGGCTGTACCCGAGCATCGGCGAAGTGGCGCGCGCGGACCGGGCGTTCCTGGGCCGTGCGGTTGCACACCTCGCGAGTGAGGCGGGGGTACGCCAGTTCCTGGACATCGGCACCGGTCTGCCCACAGTCGAGAACACCCATGAAGTCGCCCAGCGCATCGCGCCCGACGCCCGGATCGTGTACGTCGACAACGACCCGATAGTGCTGGCGCACGCGCGCGCCCTGCTCACCAGCTCTCCCGGAGGCGCGACCGAGTATCTGGACGCGGATGCGCACGACCCGGAGTCGATCGTCAGCTCGGTCGAGGCGACACTGGATCTGAAGCGGCCGGTGGCGGTGATGATGCTCGGCATCCTGAACTTCGTGATGGACACCGACGAGGCGCGGTCGATCGTGCGCAGGCTGATGGAGGCGGTGCCGTCCGGCAGCTATCTCGTACTCACGCATCCGACGCTGGAGCTGGGCGGCGAGGGCAACGCCGAGGCGATGGCGTTCTGGAACGAGAACGCGACACCGCCGATCACCGCGCGCAGCCGCGCGGAGTTCGCCTCGTTCTGCGAGGGCCTCGACCTGCTCGAGCCGGGCATCGTGTCGTGCGCACGCTGGCGGCACGACCCGGCGACCGGCGCCGAGCCGGTACAGGTGGCGCAGTTCGGCGCGGTCGCCCGCAAGCCGTAGCTGCGAGCGGCGGCGTCGCCCTCTGCGGCGTGCAGGGCCCGGGCCGCGAACGGTCCATGTGTGACAGGCAAGTTCATGGTCGCGGGCCTGCTACAGGCCGACGATGGAGTTCCACCGCTTGGCGAACTCCGTGCGCTCCTCGGATGTGATGTCCCTCGCGATCGCGAGGCGCTTGCGCATCTCGTCGTCGGGGAAGATCAGCGGGTCTTCGGCAAGCGCGGCCGTCTCCTCGTCCTTGGACGAGGCCAGGACGTCACGGGCGGCCGGCACCGGGCAGACGTAGTTGACCCAGGCCGCGAGCTCGGCGGCGACCTCCGGCTCGTAGTAGTGGTCCACGAGCGCCTCGGCATTGCGCTTGTGGCGGGCGAGGTTGGGGATCATCAGGCTTTCCGCCCACAGCTCCGCGCCCTCCTGCGGCACGACGAACTCGATGTCCGGGTTGTCGGCCTGGAGCTGGATGACATCGCCGGAGTACGCCTGACAGGCCAGCACGTCGCCGGTGGAGAGGTCCTTGATGTAGTCGTTGCCGGTGAAGCGCCTGATGTGCTTCGCTTTCACCAGCCGCTCCACCTGCTCGCACACGGTGTGGAAGTCGTCGGCGGTCCAGCGGGTGACATCGACGCCGTTGCCCTGCATAAGCAGCGCGAAGGATTCATCGAGGCCGGACAGCAGCGTGACCTTGCCGCGCAGGTCGTCCGCCCACAGGTCATCGGTGTGCTGGATCTCGCGACCGAGCCTCCTGCGGTTGTACGCGATGCCGGTGATCCCGGACTGCCAGGGGACACTGTGGAGCCGCCCGTCGTCGAAGGCGGGTGAACGCAGCTGCGGGTCGAGGTGCCTGGCGACGTTCGGCTGCTTGGCGCGGTCCATCTCCTGCACCCAGCCGAGCCGTACGAAGCGGGCTGCCATCCAGTCGCTGACCACGATCAGATCCCGGCCGGTCTCCTGATGGTTCATCAGCGCGGGGCTGATCTTCCCGAAGAACTCGTCGTTGTCGTTGATCTCCTCGGTGTATCGGACGGAAATCCCGGTGCGTTCGGTGAAGGCGCTGAGAGTGGGGCGCTCGGAGGTGTCCTCGTCGTCTGTGTCGACGTACAGCGGCCAGTTGGCGAAGTCGACGCTGCGGTCGCGCTCGGAGTCGTCGCGCCCTGCGCGCTCTGAGGGCTTCACGTACGCCGCGGGCACCCCGCATCCGGTGAGCGCGGCGCCGGCGGCGAAGCCGAACAGCAGTGACCGCCGTGACATGGGGTTCATCCGGATCGCTGGCACGTTCGAAGGATGGCGGGCGGGAGGTACGCGCAGCAATGGACGCTGCGTCGATCGGTACGTCCTTCGGGCGACCACTCTGTCGATCATGGACATGTGTCTATACTTACTGGACACCTGTCCAAGAAGTTGAGGTCAATGATGAACACAACCGCACATGTCCTGGTCGGCCTCGTGGCCGCGCTCCACGCGTACATCCTGGTTCTGGAGATGTTCCTGTGGCAGCGCAAGCCGGGCCGCGGCCTCTCCGGCTTCGACGCGGAGATGGCTCGCGCGACGGCCCCCCTCGCCGCGAACCAGGGCCTGTACAACGGCTTTCTGGCGGCGGGCCTGGTCTGGGGCCTGATAGCCGCGGACCCGACGGGGTACCGCGTGCAGGTCTTCTTCCTCAGCTGCGTGGTGATCGCGGGCCTGTACGGCGGCTTCACCGCGAACCGGCGCATCCTGGTGGCTCAGGCGCTGCCGGGGGCGCTGGCGCTGGCGGCGGTCCTGGTGGCCGGATGAGCACGAGCCCCACCGGCGACCCCCGCGCGGAGCGCACCCGGGCCAGGCTGCGCGAGGCGCTGCTGGAGGAGTGCGCGGAACACCCGCTGGAAGAGGTGAGCGTCGCGGCCCTGGTGCGCAGGGCGGGCCTGGGCAGGGCCACGTTCTATCTGCACTACCCGGACCTGCGGGCGCTCGCGGTCGACGCCTGCGCGGAGGTGGTACGAGACGCGGTGGAGGCCCTCCACGCCTGGCGCGGCACCCCCGACCCGACCGCTCCCCCGCCCGCCCTGACGGCCTTCTTCACCGGTCTGGCCCCGCATGCCACCCTCTACCGATCCCTGCTGCGCGAGGGTGGCAGCGGCCCGCTGGGCGACCTGCTCCACCGCGAACTGCGCGAACGCAGCCGCAAGGAACGCGAGTTGGCGGGTGCACCGGCCCCGGACCTGATCGCCTCGGCGGTGGCATCGGCGTTCGCGGGTGTCCTGGCGGACTGGCTGCACGGCACGATCGCCGCGACCCCGGAAGACATGGCCTCCCAGGTCTGGCGCCTCCTGGTGACGCTCCACCGCACGCCAACGAGCTGAGCGCGGCGGGGAGTCCGGGCGAAGCCCGGCGCCGCGAGCCCGGCGCCGCGAGGCGCCCAGGCGTCCGGCGGCGCAGCCCGCGGTTTCCGGGAAGGCGCGGGATGGGGGGAAGCCCCCACCCCGCCCCCCGGGAACTACGCGTTCAGCGACGTCATCACGTGCTTGATCCGCGTGTAGTCGTCGAACCCGTACGCCGACAGGTCCTTCCCGTACCCCGACTTCTTGAAGCCGCCGTGCGGCATCTCCGCCACCAGCGGGATGTGGGTGTTGATCCACACACACCCGAAGTCCAGCGCCTTGGACATCCGCATCGCCCGCGCGTGGTCCTTCGTCCACACCGACGACGCCAGCGCGAACTCCACGCCGTTCGCCCACTCAAGCGCCTGCGTCTCGTCCGAGAAGGACTGGACCGTGATGACCGGGCCGAAGACCTCGTTCTGGATGATCTCGTCGTCCTGCTTCAGGCCGGAGACGACCGTCGCCGCGTAGAAGTAGCCCTTCTCGCCGACCCGGTGGCCACCCGCCTCGACCTTCGCGTGCGCCGGCAGCCGGTCGATGAAGCCCGAGACCTGCGCCAGCTGGTTCGCGTTGTTCAGCGGGCCGTACAGCACGTCCTCGTCGTCCGGCATGCCCGTCTTCGTGTCCGCCGCCGCCTTCGCCAGCGCCGAGACGAACTCGTCGTGGATCGACTCGTGCACCAGGACGCGCGTCGCGGCCGTACAGTCCTGGCCCGCGTTGAAGTAGCCCGCCACTGAGATGTCCTCGACGGCCTTGGCGATGTCGGTGTCCTCGAAGACGACGACCGGCGCCTTGCCGCCCAGCTCCAGGTGGACGCGCTTGACGTCCTTGGCCGCGGACTCTGCGACCTGCATGCCCGCCCGTACGGAACCGGTGATGGAGGCCATCGCCGGGGTCGGGTGCTCGACCATCGCGCGGCCGGTCTCCCGGTCACCGCAGATGACGTTGAAGACGCCCTTGGGCACGATCGAGCCGATGATCTCGGCGATCAGGACCGTCGACGCGGGCGTCGTGTCGGACGGCTTGATGACGACGGTGTTGCCCGCCGCCAGCGCCGGCGCGAACTTCCAGACGGCCATCATCATCGGGTAGTTCCACGGCGCGACCTGCGCGCAGACGCCGACCGGCTCACGCCGGACGATGGAGGTGAAACCATCCATGTACTCGCCGGCCGACCGGCCCTCCAGCATCCGCGCCGCGCCCGCGAAGAAGCGGATCTGGTCCACCATCGGCGGGATCTCTTCGGTGCGGGTGAGCTCGAGCGGCTTGCCGGTGTTCTCCGATTCGGCCGCGATCAGGTCCTCGGCCCGCTCCTCGAAGGCGTCCGCGATCTTCAGCAGGGCCTTCTGGCGCTCGGCCGGGGTGGTGTCGCGCCAGCCGGGGAAGGCGGCCGCGGCAGCGTCCATGGCGGCGTCGACGTCGGCCTGCCCGGAGAGCGGCGACGTGGCGTACACGTCACCGGTGGCCGGGTTGACGATCTCGATTGTCCGCCCGTCGGCGGCGTCCCGGAACTCCCCGTTGATGTAGTTGCGCAGACGACGCAGCTCGGTGGTCACTGTTGCCACCCCTCCTGTCAGATGTCCGATGGGTGAGACCTCCACCCTAATCTCCTACGTGACGCTTTCGACAGCCCCAACCCTCCGCAACTTCGGATTCGGTGAAATTGCGGCCTCAGAACAACGAATATCATCGCTCAGGGCTTGCGGGACAGACGAGTCGCAGTGCAGAGTGAGCTCGTGGCCAGTCGTAACGCAGACTCCAGGAACGGCAGCGGATCGTCCCCGACGATCGATGCCGTCTCCCTCGCAATCATCGAACAGCTCCAGGAGGACGGGCGTCGTCCGTACGCCGCCATCGGCAAGGCCGTGGGCCTGTCCGAAGCGGCCGTCCGGCAGCGCGTCCAGAAGTTGCTCGACCAGGGCGTGATGCAGATCGTCGCCGTCACGGACCCACTCACCGTGGGCCTGCGACGCCAGGCGATGGTCGGCATCACGGTCGAGGGCGACGTCGACCCGGTGGCCGATGCGCTCACAGCCATGGCCGAGTGCGAGTACGTGGTGATGACCGCGGGCTCGTTCGACCTCATGGTGGAGATCGTCTGCGAGGACGACGACCACCTGCTCGAAGTGATCAACAAGCGGATACGCGCGCTCCCCGGCGTGCGCACCACCGAGAGCTTCGTCTACCTCAAGCTCAAGAAGCAGACCTATATGTGGGGAACCCGATAGCCGTGAGCAAGGACCTCTCCAAAGCCGCCTACGACCACCTGTGGATGCACTTCACCCGCATGTCGTCGTACGAGAACGCACCCGTCCCCACCATCGTGCGTGGTGAAGGCACCTACATCTTCGACGACAAGGGCAAGCGCTACCTCGACGGCCTCGCCGGCCTCTTCGTGGTCAACGCCGGCCACGGCCGCGTGGAGCTCGCCGAGACCGCGTACAAGCAGGCGCAGGAGCTCGCCTTCTTCCCGGTGTGGTCCTACGCCCACCCGAAGGCCGTCGAGCTCGCCGAGCGGCTGGCGCACCACGCCCCCGGCGACCTCAACAAGGTCTTCTTCACCACCGGCGGCGGCGAGGCTGTCGAGACCGCCTGGAAGCTGGCGAAGCAGTACTTCAAGCTGCAGGGCAAGTACACCAAGTACAAGGTCATCTCGCGTGCGGTCGCCTACCACGGCACCCCGCAGGGCGCCCTGTCCATCACCGGTCTGCCCGCGCTCAAGGCCCCCTTCGAGCCGCTGGTCCCCGGCGCGCACAAGGTGCCGAACACCAACATCTACCGCGCGCCGATCCACGGCGACGACCCGGAGGCCTTCGGCCGCTGGGCCGCCGACCAGATCGAGCAGCAGATCCTCTTCGAGGGCCCCGAGACGGTCGCGGCGGTCTTCCTGGAGCCGGTACAGAACGCCGGTGGCTGCTTCCCGCCGCCGCCCGGGTACTTCCAGCGGGTCCGTGAGATCTGCGACCAGTACGACGTGCTGCTCGTGTCGGACGAGGTCATCTGTGCCTTCGGCCGGCTCGGCACGACGTTCGCCTGCGACAAGTTCGGCTACGTACCGGACATGATCACCTGTGCCAAGGGCATGACCTCGGGCTACTCCCCGATCGGCGCGTGCATCGTCTCAGACCGCCTCGCCGAGCCGTTCTACAAGGGCGACAACACCTTCCTGCACGGCTACACCTTCGGCGGCCACCCGGTCTCCGCCGCGGTGGGCCTGGCCAACCTCGACATCTTCGAGCGCGAGGGCCTCAATCAGCACGTCCTGGACAACGAGGGCAACTTCCTGTCCACGCTGCAGAAGCTGCACGACCTGCCGATCGTCGGCGACGTCCGTGGAAACGGCTTCTTCTACGGCATCGAGCTGGTGAAGGACAAGGTCACCAAGGAATCCTTCACGGACGAGGAGACCGAGCGCGTGCTCTACGGCTTCCTCTCCAAGGCGCTGTTCGAGAACGGTCTGTACTGCCGGGCCGACGACCGCGGTGACCCGGTCGTGCAGCTAGCGCCGCCGCTGATCGCCGACCAGTCGACGTTCGACGAGATCGAGCAGATTCTGCGTACGGTCCTCACGGAGGCCTGGACGAAGCTCTGACCTTTGGTCGCTTACGGCAAACGGCCCGGGGCACCCGGCATCTCATTCGGCCATCCGAGTGGGATGGGGTGCACCCGGGCCGCGTGCTTCCCGATACGCCGGTTCTGAATCCATACCGTGCCGAGTGACCGATCGGCCCTGTCTTCGTTCCCCCGTACGGGGGAGGAGAAATCTGATCAGAACCGAGGTGTACGCCATGGTGGCCCCGCCGGACAACGATGTGCTCTGGGCACGTTCCCTGCACCACTCCCACAGCGGCTCGCCCGCACTCGTCGGCGTTTCGATGGGTGTGCGCGAGGGCGAGATCCTCGCCGTGTACGGCCCGCGCGGCAGCGGAAAGACCACGCTGCTGCGGTGCCTGTCCGGCCAACTCGTCGCCGACAAGGGCGAGGTGTGGTTCAACAGCTCCCCCGTGCACACGCTGACCCCGCTGCTGCGCGAGCGGCTCCGGCGCAACCGGTTCGGCTGGATCGACCCCGAGCCGACGCTGGTCCCCGAGCTGACGGCGTGGGAGAACGCGGCCCTGCCGCTGCTGCTGCGCGGCGCGTCGCACCGCAAGGCGAAGGCCGCGGCGATGGAGTGGCTGGAGCGGCTCGACATCGGCGCGTGCGCCCGGCTGCGGCCGCATGCGCTGCTGCAGGCGCAGCGGCAGCGGGTCGCCACGGCGCGGGCGCTGGTCAGCACGCCGCTGGTGGTGTTCGCCGACGAGCCGACGGCGACGCTGCACCGCGCGGACGGGACGGGGGTGCTGCGTACGTTGATGGCCGCGGCCCGCTCGCACCGGATCACCGTCGTGCTCGCCACGCACGACCCGGAGGTGGCAGCGCGCGCGGACCGCTCGGTCACGCTCGTGGACGGCCGGCGCGTCAATTCGCTCGCGACCGCCGACGCGGAAGGCCGAGCCGAGTGCTCGCTCTCCGTCTAGCCCGCGGTACGCACCCTCTCGTCCTGCTGCGCCGGCTGATGGTGGCGGCGGCGTCGGCGGGTGTGGGCTTCCTGCTGCTGTGCACGCTGACGTACGCGCTGTCCCATCCCACCGACTCGGGCACGTCGGGGCTACGGCTGCTCTGGTGCCTGATCCCGCTCGCGGCGACGGTGCACTTCGCCGTGGCGGTGGCGCGTACGGATCCGAGTACGCGGCCCAGGCCCGGCCTCTCGGCGGTCGGCCTGGGCCCCGCCAGGCTCACCGCGCTGGCCGCTGTCTCCACTGCCGTCTCGGGCACCCTCGGCAGCATGCTCGCGCTGCTCATCTTCCTTCATCTGCGGGGCGATCTGACGGGGCTGCCGTTCGACGGGGCGACGGCCGAGCTGCTGGCCGCGGACCAGCCGCTGCCGCTGGCGGCCGCGCTGACGCTCCTCGCGCTGGTGCCGCTGCTGGCCTCGGTCGCCGCGGCACTGTCCCTGCGCCCGCGCCGGGTGCCCCCGCCACCGGACGCGGCGTCCTCCGCGCCGACCGGGCTGCCGTGGGGCGTCGCGCTGATGGCCATTGGCATGGCCGTCGAGACGTACGCGGGCCGCGGCGGCGCCGGCTCACCGCTCCCCGTCCCGGGCGAGATCGACGGCAACCCGGCCGGCGTCCTCGTCGGCTGGACCCTCACCGCCCTGGGCCTGGCCCTGGCGGGCCCGGGCATCACCCACTTCAGCGGCCGGCTCCTCCAGTCGCTGCGCCCGGGCGCGACCCGTCTGCTGGCGGGCCGCATCCTGATGGAGGAATCCCGCCGCATCGGCCGCCCGCTCGGCGTGGTCTGCGCGGTCGCCTCGGCGGCGATCGAGGCCGCCACGCTGTACGGCGGCACGGCCGAGCAGCCCATCGGCCTCCTGACGGGCCTGGGCACGGCACTGGTGATGACGTGCACGACGGCGACACTGCTGGTCTCGGCCCTGGAGTCAAGGCAGACCCGCGCCACGAACACGGACTCCCTCCGCGGCATGGGCATCCCAGCGACGGTCCTGCGCAACGCAACCGCCCTGCGCGCGGCGGCACTTCTGGCAGTCTTCGCCCCCCTGACGTGGGCGGTGACGGCCCTGGCAGCGGTCCCGTTCTCAAACTGAGCACGCGGTGAGCAACAGCCGCCGTACACCGCCCGCGGGGAAAGACCCGCCCCGCGCCGCCCCACCCGCAGGGCCTATCGTGGCCGCATGGTGCATGGACACGGACCGCAAGCCCACAGCCACGACCGCGAGATAGAGACCCTCGAGGAGTTCGACCACGTCGTCGCCCACGGCTCACTCGTCGGGCACCGCGTCCAGTCCGTCGACCTGACAGACCGCACCTTCGCCCTGCTCTCCGCCGACACCACCGGCGCCGTCTTCCTCGGCTGCCCCATGCAGCCCGACGCCGCCGCCAAGGTCAGGGCCGACGGCGCGCTCGTCTTTCCGCCCGTCCCCGATCTGCCCTTCGACCCGTACCGCGGGCTCCTGTACTCCCCTGACGAGCTCTACGAAGGCCTCGCCGCCGGCGGCTACGAAGCCACCCCCGACGCCCTCGCCTACGACTGGTTCCAGCGGACCAAGGCCGACGGCGACATCTTCGCCTCGATGCTCCGGTCGATCCACGACGACGCGATCTCCGACGCCCTGGACGAACTCCTCCTCGGCGCCCGCGTCGTGGGCGTGATGGGCGGCCACGCGATGGCCCGCGGCACCGACTCGTACGCCGGCGCCGCCCGCCTCGGACAGGCCCTCGCGAGGGCCGGATTCACCGTCGCCACTGGCGGCGGACCCGGTGCGATGGAGGCCGCGAACCTCGGTGCGTACGCCGCCCCGCACCCCGACGAGATGCTCGACGAGGCGCTCGAACTCCTCGCCAAGGCCCCCTCCTTCATCCCCTCGATCTCCGACTGGGCGGGCGCTGCCTTCGAGGTGCGGGACCGCTGGCCCGGCGGCGGTGACTCCGTCGGAATCCCCACCTGGTTCTACGGCCACGAGCCGCCGAACGCCTTCGCGGGCCACATCGGCAAGTACTTCGCCAACGCCACCCGCGAGGACGGCCTCCTCGCCCGCTCCAACGCCGGTGTGATCTTCCTGCCCGGCGCCGCCGGCACAGTCCAGGAGATTTTCGACAGCGCGACCCCGAACTACTACGAGTCCCGCGGCGAGCCGACCCCCATGGTCCTCGTCAACCGCACGCACTGGACGGAGCGGCTCCCCACCTGGCCGCTGCTCCAGTCCCTCGCGGCGGGCCGCTCGATGGAGTCCCGTATCGCGCTCGTCGACTCGGTCGACGAGGCGCCCGACGCGCTGCGCCGCCTCACCGGCCTCAGGTAACGAGCGGCACGAAAGCAGAAGCAACTTCCGGCCCCAAACTCACGTCTGGCAGTTGGACTGACCCCACGTGAACGGAGCCCCTGGTGCTGATCGGCCTACTGACCGCTGTCGCGGCCTCGATCTGTTACGGCACGGGGTCGGTGCTGCAAGCCGTGGGATCCCGCAAGGCCGCCCGCCGCGAGGCGGCCGCGGCGGGCGTCACCCAGCACGGCGGACCGAGCCTGTCCTCCACCGCACAGGCCGCGATGACCTGGGAGTTCATCGTCGGCACGATCCTGGACTTCGTCGGCTTCGGCCTGGGCGCGCTGGCCGCCCGCCTGCTCCCGCTGTTCCTCTCGCAGACCGTGATCAGCGCGAATCTGGTGATCACGGCGGTGCTGAGCGTGAAGCTGCTGGGCATCAAACTGAACCGCGCCGAGTGGGCCTCCATCGCCGTCGTCTGCTCGGCCCTGGTGTTGCTCGCCACTGCCGCGGGCCCGGAGGGCAGCGGCGACACCCCGATCGCGACCCACTGGTGGCTGCTGGCGATCTCGCTGCTGCTGATGGTCGGCGGCACGGTCGTCGTACGCCTCCTCGGCGCACGCGCCGCGATCCTGGCGGGCCTGCTGTCCGGGCTCGGCTTCGGCGCGCTGGGCGTCGGCGTACGCGTCCTGAACGGCATCGACCCCTTCGACCTGGGCGCGCTGCTCTCGGACCCCGCGCTCTACGCGATCCTGGTGGCCGGGATCGGCGGCATGTATCTGCACACAGTCGCCCTGCAGATCGGCTCGGTGAACGGCGCGACCGCGGCGCTGGTCGTGGGCGAGACCGTGCTGCCGGGCATGATCGGAGTGCTGTGGCTGGGCGACTCGTCCCGCCCCGGCTTCGCCTGGATGGCGATTCTCGGCTTCGTACTGGCGGTGGCGGGCGCGGTCGCGGTGGCCTGGTTCGGCGCGCCCGAGGCCCATGGCACGGAGCCGCAGCCGACGGACTCGCACCCCGATGAGCTGGTCTCCGTCCCGTAGGGCGTGTTTTAGAAGTCCCGCCTGCCCCGCGACGCCTGGCACGCACACTCGCGATGTTGTCGGAGTCGCCCAAGTACGTCCAGTACGAGGGCGATCCTCCGCCTTGCGATTGCACGCACCAGACGCCGCAGGGCCCGCCCTGCGGGCGGACGGCGCTACTTCTAAAACACGCCCTAGTCTTCTGAGTCAGGAATTCTGTTGAGATGTGTAGGCTTGCTCTATGGCGGGGATGGGGCGGCCGAAGGCCGAGTTGACGCTGTCGGATGAG
>NZ_JBIRYJ010000020.1:0-108183 GCF_044389785.1 Streptomyces sp. NPDC019443 | reverse complement strand
AGTTGTGGTTGAGCATCCGGGCTTCTTCCTGAGCCAGGACGACAACCCGCCGCGCGCGGTCGGTGAACCTCTCGAACATCGTTAATCGCTCCTCAGAGCGGTCAGAAAGATTGGGGACGATCCCCTCCCTGTCCTTCCGCAGCTTAGTCCCGCAAGCGGGGACCGCTCATTCCAACTGCCGACACCCGTCCATGGCCTCCTGACCGCTGAACGCCGACACCTGCTCCAACCCGATGGTGCGAGACGATGTTCCCGCAGGCCAGGCAGTTACCCTCACCATCACTACGCCGATGGCGAACGTGAGACGGCCAAGCAGGCGTGTCGCCCCTTCCCACTAGGAATGTCTTACCCGTAACCACTGACAGTCCATGCGGCTCGCACCGGTTCCCTCAGCTACGGGCGAACAAACTTGCGCCCCCGAATGCGCCCACACACCCCCAAGTCGGGCACCGTTCGCAATCGGGGCTCCACTCTGCGTAACCCCCGGGGCTGGTCGGGAGTTCCCGGGGTATGCCCTTCACCGTCCCGCTCCCCCGCACGCCGTCAGACGGCGGCGTAGCGCGGTGGTACGAGAACGACCTCGGCTGGGCCACCGCCGACGGGTCGCCGGTGCGGCTGCTGACCGGGTTGCGCTTCGATGTGCTGGAGCTGCCCGCCGACGCGGGCGCCGCTGTGCTGCGCCGGACGAAGACCGCCGGGCCCGTGGCCCTCATGGGGCACAGAATGCGGCTCCTGGTGGCCGCGGGCAGCGCCGACGAGCTGCCTGGGCTGCTCGAGTGGCTGGAGTGGGGCGGGATCGCTCTCGATCTGACCGCCATCGGCGCGGGCGGCCTGATGACCGCCCCGCCGCCGCCGGGATGCCCTGGCTCCCGGGGGGCCGCCGTATGGCTGCGACCCCCCGTGCCGGGGCGCGAGGTGGAGCCGACGCTGCCGGCCCTGGTCCCTTTCGGGCGCAGTGCCGCAGCCGGTGGGGGAATCAGCCCCGATCTCGTACGACTTGTGGACACGGTGGCGACTGAGTGCCACCGGGCCCGATTGCTGCGTACGAATACGCCGCGTGCGAATACTCAGCCGTTGGCCTTCTCGTAAGCCTCGCGGACCGTTGCCGGGACTCGGCCGCGGTCGTTGACCTCGAAGCCGTTTGCCTTGGCCCAGGCACGGATTTCGGCGGTGTCCTTGTTGCCGCCGGCAGCCGCACGGCCCTTGCCACGGCCGGACGCGGCACGGCCGCCGGTACGCCGGCCGCTCTTGGCGTACGGGTCGAGCAGACCACGGAGCTTGTCCGCATTGGCGGTGGTGAGGTCGATCTCGTAGGTCTTGCCATCCAGAGCGAACGTCACCGTCTCGTCCGCCTCGCCACCGTCGAGGTCATCGACAAGAAGGACCTGAACCTTCTGTGCCACCGGATTTCCTTTCATCGAAAATGCAGTACGCGGAAAGGAAACCGCTTTTCCCTGGAAAACACAAACCCTTGGCAGAGGTTCAGAACCTCGAGAACACGGGAAACGTGCGCGATTCGGACATAGGGATCCGCCTCAAGCGGTGATCACAGGTGCAGAAGCATCCGGCTGTTGCCCAAGGTGTTCGGCTTCACTCGTTCGAGCCCCAGGAACTCCGCGACGCCCTCGTCATAGGAACGCAGCAGCTCGCTGTAGACATCTCCGTCGACCGGTGTCTCACCGATCTCCACGAAGCCGTGCTTGCTGAAGAAGTCCACTTCGAAGGTGAGGCAGAAAACCTTGCGTACTCCCAGCCAGCGGGCCGTCCGCACCAGCTTGTCCAGTACGTGATGTCCGATGCCGGTGCCCTTGAAGGCGGGATCGACGGCGAGAGTACGCACTTCCGCGAGGTCTTCCCACATCACATGCAGTGCGCCGCAGCCGACCACCCTGGCATCCTCGTCGCGTTCCGCGACCCAGAACTCCTGGATGGCTTCGTAAAGAGTGACCGTCGCTTTGTCGAGCAGGATGCCTTCACTCACGTACGGGTCGACGAGTCGGCGGACCGACGGCACATCGCTGGTCCTGGCCCGCCTGACGGTGATGGCATTTGCTGCGGCATAAGGCATGCCCCGACGCTATCGCTCCGGGGACGTCCCGCCGTCGGCGGCCTCGTCGCCAGGAACCTCACCCTGAACCTCACCCTGAACCCCGCCAGGAACCTCGCTCTGAACATCCCCCTGAACGAGTCGGACCGCGGCAAGGAGCGCTTCACGCTGCTCGGGCGACATCATGCCGAAGAAGGCGACAAGTGCGGCCGCCGGGTTGTCACTCTTGGACCAGGCTTCGTTCATCAGTGCGGCCGAGTACGCGGCCCGGGTGGAGACCGCCGTATATCGATAGGCGCGGCCGTCGACTTCTCGGCGGACCCAGCCCTTCTGATGGAGATTGTCCATTACGGTCATGACGGTGGTGTAGGCGATGGACCGTTCCTGCTGAAGGTCTTCGAGGACTTCCCGGACGGTGACCGGCCGGTTCCATTGCCAGACGCGTGTCATGACGGCGTCTTCCAGCTCTCCCAATTGGCGGGGCACATAACCACCATAGTGGGAGACGTCGGAATGGCTGGTTATTGACGTAACAAAAAGGACGTACGGCTAAAAATCGGCCGTACGTCCTCGGTGTGCGACGGGGTCAGTCGTCGCGGCCGACCTGCTTGGCGGACTGCGCGCGAGCCACGGCGGCGTCCACGATCGCATCCTCCTTGGCCTTGTTCGGGCCGCCCTGGCTCTTGACGATCGTCACGACCAGAGCGGTGAAGAAGACGGCCATCACCACGGGGGGCAGGAGCGCGGATACGTAGTCCATGGCTCCCAGAGTAGCTATCCGGCCGCGAGCTGTTCGGGCGGGGGCACGGGCCGACGGCGGGGCGGAAAGACCTCGGACGGCTTCGGCACCGGCTTCTCGCCCGGCGCGGGCGGCTTGGGCTGGGGTTTCTGCTGGGGTTTCTGCTGGGGCTTCTGCTGGGGCTTCTGTTGCGGCTTGGGGTCCTCGGCAGCGCGGCCGCCGACGAGCGCGAGGAGCCGGGTGCGGGGGGCCGGGGCGGTGGCCACGGCCCGCACCGCGCGGCCGGCCAGCCGGGCGCGTACGGACTGCTCGGCGAGCGTCTGGCAACGGTGCAGCACGGCGGCTCCGACGGGGTTGGAGCGCAGCGTGCGCAGCGCGGCCAGGTCTTCGGGGCGTGGGTGGTAGCCGGTGGCCAGGGCGTCCTGGAGGAGCTCCAGATAGCCCGTGGCGGAGCCGGGGAGCGCTTCGCGGTAGCGGACAAGGTCGGCGAGGAGGAACGTACGCAGTCGGCCGGCCTCGCGTACCGCCTCGTCCACGGAATCGGCCAGACGCAGAGCGTCCTGGACGTCGTCGTCGGCGAGAGGGACGGGATGGAGGGCGATGGCGAGGGCGCGTCGGAGCACACGCAGCTCGTCTGCGCTGAAGGCCATGCCGCCGCGGGATCCGTATGGCGTGGGCATGGGCCGACGATACGTGCGACTTGGACAAAATCGGGTTAATTGAGCAAGCCCGGGCGCGGCGGATGCGCGGCCGGGCCGCGGGTTGCGGCTGCGGTGCGGGCTGCGGGGTTGCCCGGTGCCGCGGGGCGCGGGGTCCGCGGTGCGGGCTGCGGGGTTGCCCGGTGCCGCGGGGCGCGGGGTCCGCGGTGCGGGTCGCGATGTTGTCCGGTGCCGCGGGTTCCGGTGCCCCTCCGGGCTCGACTCCTCGGGGTCGGCGGCAGCAAGGGGTCCGTGTTGATCACCGCGTCCGGCCGCCGATCCCCTGCGGGGACGACCCTGCACGGCCCCTCCCCACCAGCAGGCACCCCGGTACGGGCCCGGCGCCCGGGCACCTCGCCCCCTGGAAACCCGGAAACATCGGGGATCGCCCGCGAGACCACCCACCGGGCAGCAACCAGCAACGCCCCCGGCCACGGGGACCACGCGCCTGGAAACGTCACATCCGGGAGACGTTCCGCTCGTAGACCAGGCGCAGGCCGATCAGGGTCAGCCACGGCTCGTGCTCGTCTATCGCCGACGCCTCACCCAGCACCATCGGGGCCAGACCGCCGGTCGCGATCACGGTGACCTCGTCCGGGTCGTCCGCGAGCTCGACCTTCATGCGCCGTACAACGCCGTCGACCTGGCCCGCGAAGCCGTACACAATGCCGGACTGCATCGCCTCGACGGTGTTCTTCCCGATCACGCTGCGCGGGCGGGCCAGCTCGATCTTGCGGAGCTGGGCGCCCTTCACCCCGAGCGCCTCGACGGAGATCTCGATACCCGGGGCGATCACACCGCCCGCGTACTCGCCGCGCGCGCTGACCGCGTCGAAGGTCGTCGCCGTGCCGAAGTCGACGACGATCGCCGGGCCGCCGTACAGGTCGACGGCGGCGACCGCGTTGATGATGCGGTCCGCGCCGACCTCCTTGGGGTTGTCCATCAGGATCGGTACACCGGTCTTGATGCCGGGCTCGACGAGGACCGCCGGCACGTCGCCGTAGTAGCGGCGGGTCACCTCGCGCAGCTCGTGCAGGACGGAGGGGACGGTGGAGCAGATGGCGATGCCTTCGATGCCGTCGCCCAGCTCGTCGCCGAGCAGCGGGTGCATGCCCATCAAACCCTGGAGCAGGACGGCCAGTTCGTCGGCGGTGCGGCGGGCATCGGTGGAGATGCGCCAGTGCTCGACGATCTCCTCACCGTCGAACAGGCCGAGGACGGTGTGGGTGTTGCCGACGTCGATCGTGAGCAGCATCAGACGCCTGCCTCGCGCAGGTCGAGGCCGATGTCGAGGATCGGCGAGGAGTGCGTGAGCGCGCCCACCGCGAGGTAGTCGACGCCCGTCTCGGCGTAGGCGCGGGCGTTCTCGAGAGTGAGGCGGCCGGAGGATTCCAGGGCGGCGCGGCTCGCGACGATCGCGACGGCCTCCTCGGTCTCGGCCGGGGTGAAGTTGTCCAGCAGGATCAGGTCGGCGCCCGCGTCGAGGACTTCGCGTACCTGGTGGAGGGTGTCCACCTCGACCTCTATGGCGAGGTCGGGGAAGGCTTCCCGTACGGCCTTGAACGCCTCGGCGACGCCGCCCGCCGCCACCACGTGGTTGTCCTTGACCAGGGCGGCGTCGGACAGCGACATACGGTGGTTGACGCCGCCGCCGCAGCGCACCGCGTACTTCTCCAGGGCGCGCAGGCCGGGCGTCGTCTTACGGGTGTCGCGGACCCTGGCCTTGGTGCCTTCGAGCACGTCGGCCCAGGCGCGGGTCGCGGTCGCGATGCCGGACAGGCGGCACAGGAGGTTCAGCGCGCTGCGCTCGCCGGTGAGCAGATCGCGGGTGTTGGTGGTGACGGACAGCAGCTTCTGTCCCGCCTCGACGCGGTCGCCGTCCTCGACGTGCCGCTCCACCTCGAACGACTCGGTGCAGACGATCGACAGGACGGCCTCGGCGACCCTCAGGCCCGCGACCGTGCCCGCCTCGCGGGCGGTGAAGTCGCCGGTGGCGACGGCGTCCTCGGGGACGGTCGCCACCGTCGTCACATCCACGCTGCCGTCGAGGTCCTCCCCGAGCGCGAGGTGCGCGATGTCCTCGACCTGGACCGGGTCGAGGCCCGCGTCGGCGAGCAGCCGGGCCAGGGCGGGGTCGAGACCGCACTCGTACGCTTCGTCGTCTCCGCAGCCGCAGGCGTCTCCGCAGCCGCCCGCCTCGCTCGCGGGGGCGCCGATCTGGATCAGCGGTACGTCCACGGGACGCGGACGTTCTTCGGGCGTGCTCACGGTTACGGCTCCCTGGGGGCGTCGAGGACGGTCGGGGCGAAAGCGGTGTTCTCGGTGCGGCGGACGACGAGGCTCCGGTCGGGAGCGAGACGTACGACGAGATGGCGGCGCCAGTCGGCGTCGTCGCGCTCGGGGCGGTCCTCGCGCCAGTGGCAGCCGCGGGTCTCCTCGCGCTGAAGGGCCGCGGTGGTCAGCACGCGGGCCACACACAGGAGGTTCGACGTCTCCCACGACTCGACGCCGGGCTCGGCCGTCTTGCCCGAACCCTCCTGGTCATTCACGGCGTTGCGGTGGACCGCGTCCAGCGCGGCCGCCGCGTCGGCCAGGCTACTGGCCGAGCGGAGCACACCGGCGCCCTGCGACATGATCCGCTGGATGTCGGCGCGTGCCTCGAGGGCGATGAGCGGCAGTACGGACGGGGTGGCGGGCTCGGCGGCCGCACCGGCCCGTAGCGGGGCGCGGGAGGCGATGTCCGCGGCTATGCGCTCCGCGAAGACCAGGCCCTCCAGAAGGGAGTTGGAGGCCAGCCGGTTCGCGCCGTGGACGCCCGTGCAGGCCACCTCGCCACAGGCGTAGAGCCCGGGCACGGTCGTGCGGCCGTGCAGGTCCGTGCGGACACCGCCTGAGGCGTAGTGGGCGGCCGGGGCGACCGGGACGGGCTCGGTGACCGGGTCGATGCCGTGGGCGCGGCAGGCCGCCAGGATTGTGGGGAAGCGCTGCTCCCACATCTCGGCGCCGAAGTGGCGGGCGTCGAGGTACATGTGCGCCGCGCCCTGTTCCTGCATGCGGCGCATGATGCCCTTGGCGACGATGTCGCGGGGGGCGAGCTCTGCCAGCTCGTGCTGTCCGAGCATGAAGCGGGTGCCGGATGCGTCCACGAGATGAGCGCCCTCTCCCCGTACCGCCTCGGAGACCAGCGGCTGCTGGCCCTCCGAGTCCGCGCCGAGGAAAAGCACCGTCGGGTGGAACTGCACGAATTCGAGGTCGGAGACCTCCGCTCCGGCGCGCAGCGCGAGCGCGACGCCGTCGCCGGTGGAGACGGCGGGGTTGGTGGTGGCGGAGAAGACCTGGCCCATGCCGCCGGTGGCGAGCACCACTGTGGGGGCGTGGACGGCGCCGACGCCGTCGTGCTGGCCCTCGCCCATGACATGGAGGGTGATGCCTGCCGTACGGCCTTCGGCGTCCGTCAGCAGGTCCAGGACCAGGGCGTTCTCAATGGTGCGCAGACCGGCCTCGCGGACCGCCTCGACCAGGGCGCGGGAGATCTCGGCGCCCGTCGCGTCGCCGCCTGCGTGCGCGATACGGCGGCGGTGGTGGCCGCCCTCGCGGGTGAGCTCGATCTCCCCGGCCTCGGAGGTGTCGAAGTGCGCGCCGGTGGCGATCAGCCGGCGTACGGCGTCGGGGCCCTCGGTGACCAGGGTGCGTACCGCCTCCTCGTCGCACAGGCCCGCGCCCGCGACGAGGGTGTCGTCCAGGTGCTGCTCGGGGGTGTCGCCGTCGCCGAGCGCCGCGGCGATGCCGCCCTGGGCCCAGCGTGTGGAGCCGTCGTCCAGACGGGCTTTGGTGACCACGACCGTGCTCAGCCCGGTGGCCGCGCAGCGCAGCGCGGCGGTGAGGCCTGCGACGCCGGAGCCGACCACTACGACGTCGGCGTCGATGGCCCAGCCGGGAGCGGGGGCGGTCAGCCGTATTCCGGTCACTTGGCGGCTCCGAAGGTCGGGGGGTCGAGGGTCGGGGGATGGCCGGGCGTCGGGGAGTCGGGCGTCGGCGACTCGGCGGGCGGAGATTCGACGGGCTGAGATTCGAGGGGCGGCGGTTCGAAGACCGGGGGCCCGAAGGTCAGGGGGATGTTGTCGATCAGGCGCGTCGCGCCGACCTTCGCGGCCACTGCGAGGATCGCCTCGCCGGTGTGGTCGTCGGGGACCTCGGCGAAGGTGGCCGGGTCGACCAGGGCCAGATAGTCGAGGACGAGGGGCGGCACGGCCTGCGCCGCCTCGTCGAGGACGGCGCGGGCCGCGGCCCGTACGCCGTCGGCGCCGCCCGGTCCCGCCTGGGCCACCGCGTGCGCGTCGGCCGCGGCCCGCGCCTCGCCGATCGCGGAGAGCGCGGCGGCGCGGGCGTGCGTACCGGGGGTGGCCTCGGCGCGGGCGTGCAGCGCCTGCTGGGCGGCGAGCCGGTCGTGGGCCGCGAACAGCGCGCTGGACAGGGCGAGCGCGGTGCGCCGCTCCGCCGCCGACAGGTAGCGGTTGCGGCTGGACAGCGCGAGGCCGTCGCTCTCGCGGACGGTCGGCACGCCGACGATCTCGACCGGGAAGTTCAGATCGCGGACCATACGGCGGATCAGGGCGAGCTGCTGCGCGTCCTTCTGGCCGAAGAGAGCGACATCGGGGCGGGTGAGGTGGAGGAGCTTGGCGACGACGGTGAGCATGCCGTCGAAGTGGCCGGGGCGCGAAGCCCCTTCAAGGCGCTCGGCCATCGGGCCCGCGGCGATCCTGACCTGCGGCTCGCCGCCGGGGTAGACCTCGTCGGCGGACGGTGCGAACACCACGTCCGCGCCCGCCTGTTCGGCCGTCTTGAGATCGGCTTCGAGGGTACGGGGATAACGGTCGAGGTCCTCGCCCGCGCCGAACTGAAGCGGGTTGACGAAGACCGTGACCGTCACGAAGCCTTCGGGCCCGACCTCCGCGCGGGCGGCGCGGATCAGGGAGGCATGACCCTCGTGGAGCGCGCCCATGGTCATCACGACGGCGGTGCGGCCGGGGGCGGCGGGGTGGTCGAGTGCGTACTGAAGCGCCTCGCGCGTCGGTACGAGTTCGAAACTGCGGCTCATCGGGGGTCACCGTCCGCGAGGACGCCCAGCAGATCCTCCGCCATCTCCGGTTTGAGCATGCCGTGCGCGAGAGCCCGGTCGGCGGTGGTGCGCGCCATCGCCAGATAACCGGCGACCATGCCGGGCGCGTGCTTGCGCAGCTCCGCGACGTGGGCGGCGACGGTGCCGGCATCGCCGCGGGCGACGGGTCCGGTGAGGGCCGTGTCGCCGGAGCGCAGAGCGTTGTCGAGGGCCGCGCCGAGCAGCGGGCCGAGCATCCGGTCAGGGGCGGCGACCCCCGCCGTACGCAGCAGCTCCATCGCCTGCGCGACCAGCGTGACCAGGTAGTTCGCGCCGAGGGCGAGAGCCGCGTGGTAGAGCGGGCGGGCCTCCTCCTCGATCCACTCGGGCTCGCCGCCCATCTCGATGACCAGCGCCTCGGCGGCCAGCCGCAGTTCCTCGGGGGCCGTCACTCCGAACGAGCAGCCCGCCAGCCGCTGGACATCCACGCTCGTCCCCGTGAACGTCATCACCGGGTGCAGCGCGAGCGGCAGCGCGCCGGCCCGCATGGCGGGATCCAGCACCTTCGCGCCGTACCGCCCGGAGGTGTGCACAAGCAGCTGACCGGGGCGTACCGCACCGGTCTCCACGAGTCCGTCGACCAGCGCAGGCAGCGCGTCGTCCGGGACGGTCAGCAGCACCAGTTCGGCGCGGGCGAGTACCTCTGCGGGGGTCACCAGCGGTACGTCGGGGAGCAGCACGGCCGCCCGTCGTACGGACGCGTCCGAGACGCCGGAGACGGCGACCGGCCGGTGTCCCGCCAGCTGAAGCGACGCCGCGAGGGCCGGGCCGACGCGGCCGGCTCCGACGACGCCGACGGTCAGGCGTGCTGGACGGTCCCGCGGGTCGAGCGGTTCCTGTGGTGCTGTGGCATTCACGCGGCGGGGGCCTTCCGTTCCAGTCCGCGGGGGGTACCGGACGATTTCTCGTCATGCTACGCCAGCGCCACTCGCACCCTTGCGGTTGTCCACAGGCTGTGGGCGAGGACGCGGGCAGCGGCGTGGGCGATGATCGGGGCATGGCTGAAGCTGAAGAGGCTGAAGTGGGCGAGCAGGACGAGCGGCGGCGCAGGCTCGCCGCGTGGCGGGCCTCGCACCGGGTGCTGTGGCGGGCCTCAGCGGACCGCCGCGTCGGGGAGCGGCTGACGGCGCTTGCCGCGGACGCGGGGGCGGTCTACGGCCTCGACGAGTGGACCGACGTGTACGGCAATGGGGTCGTCGCCGAGCTGGAGCGGCGGGTGGCGCAGGTGCTCGGCTTCCCGGCCGCGGCGTTCTTCCCAACTGGGACGATGGCACAGCAGGTGGCGCTGCGGTGCTGGGCGGGGCGTACCGGGAACGCGACGGTCGCGCTGCATCCGATGGCGCATCCGGAGCTGCACGAGCGGGGTGCGTTCGGGGTGGTGAGCGGGCTGCGTACGGTCCACCCGACGAACGCGCCGCGGCTGCCGACGGCCGACGAGGTACACGACTTCGACGAGCCCTTCGGGGCGCTGATGCTGGAACTGCCGCTGCGGGACGCGGGTTTCGTCCTGCCGACATGGGACGAGCTGGTGGCGGTCGTGGAGGCGGCGCGCTCACGCGATGCAGTGGTGCACTTCGACGGCGCGCGCCTGTGGGAGTGCGCCCCGCACTTCGGCCGCACGCTGGACGAGATCGCGTCGCTGGCGGACAGCGTGTACGTGTCCTTCTACAAGTCCCTGGACGCGATTTCGGGCGCGGTGCTGGCGGGCCCGCCGGAGCTGGTCGACGAGGCCGTTGCCTGGCGCCACCGCTACGGCGGCCAGATCTTCCAGCAGTACCCCGCGGCCCTGTCGGCGCTGCTGGGCCTGGAACGGGAGCTGCCACGGCTCCCGTCGTACGTCGCCCACGCGAAGGTTGTGGCGGCGGCGCTGCGGGAGGGCTTGGCGGAGGCGGGCGTCCCGTGGTTCCGCATCCACCCGGAAGAGCCGCACACTCACCAGTTCCAGGTCTGGCTGGCGTCGGAGGCGGATGCGCTGAACGCGGCGGCGCTGGGCCAGTCGGAGGAGACGGGAGTGACGCTGTTCCGCAGGTGGTTCACGGAGGGCTGCCCGCCGGGGATCGCGGTCACGGAGGTGACGGTGGGGGCAGAGGGGCTGGAGTGGACGCGGGAGGACGTGAGGAAGGCGGTGGCGGAGTTTGTGCGGCGGGTGGGGTAGCTTCCCCCACCCCGCCCCTTCCCGGAACTGGGGATGCTCCCCATCCCCCTGGGGGGACCCGGCCTCGCGGCTCTCAGCGGCAGCGTGCCGCCTCGCAACCCCCCCGGGCGAAGCCTCGCGCCGCTCCGCAGGGGCGGGGGCACCCCCTGCCCCACAAATCAGGGCGGGCGGGTGGGCAACCCCCGCACGCGACCCGGGGACCCCTCAGCGGCAGGCGGCCCGCCTTCGCGGGCGGCGGTGGAGCCAGCGTGTCAGCGTTTCGCGGACGCGGCCGTGGGGGCCACAGCCCGGCACGACCGCCCGGAAGCGGCGGTAGTCGCGGATCTCCCGTACCACCTGCCAGTCGTGCAGACCCGGCTGCGGCGGAGCCTGGTCGCCGTGCTGGGATGCGCGGTAATTGTCGAGCATGTACTGATGCATGGCGTTCATGCCTTCACGTTGCGCCCGCCCCCCACCCCCCGTCCCGCCGATTGACGAGCCCCGTCAAATGGCGCGAGCCCCGCCCCCCCTTACCCGCACCATGGAGGCGTGAGCGTGACCATCGACATCGCGGGCCTGGCCCCTGAACGCATCGTCTTCGAGATATCCCCCCTCGCCGAACTGGGCGTTGCGCTGCACGCGCTCGCCGAGCCCGGGCACCATCCCGGGCTGCACGGCTGGGCCACCGCCACCGCCGCCGGGCTCAAGCCCGACCTCGCCGACCGGCTGCACGAGGCCGACTTTCTGTGGCGGTCGACGTTCTCGGACGTCTTCATGCCGTTCGCGGGCCTCCCGCTCGGCGGCGGCGGCGCACGCACCGGCGCCACCCTCGCCGAAGAGCTGGACCAGCTCGACCGGCTGGACGAGAAGCGGTTCGTCTCCGCCGCGCTGGAGTTCACCTGCTCCAGTGCGTACGACATGGGAGGACCCGTACGCCGCGAGCGCGCCCTCGAACTCGCCGCCACCCGCGGCCCCAAGCAGCTCGACTTCACCCGTCGGCTGCTGGACGACCCCGCTTCCGTACGCGCCTGGGTACGCCGTCTGTTCGAGGACTGCGACCATGCCTTCTTCGCCGACACCTGGCGCCGCGTCTCCACCCAACTCGCCGCCGACGCCCGGCACAAGAGCGAGCTGCTGCGCCACAAAGGCCTCGCCGAGGCGCTGCACGCCGTCTCGCCCGCGCTCGCGGTCGACGAGGACCGCACCCGTATCAGCGCCGACAAGCTCGCGGACGGACGTACGACCGCCGTCGACCCCGCCGTCGGCGCCGGGCTCTCCCTCGTCCCGTCCAGCTTCGGCTGGCCGCACCTGATGGTCCTGCACGCGCCCGGCTGGCGGCCTGTGATCCACTACCCGGTCGGCTCGCCCGCACTGCCGGGCCCCGCCCCCGTCGAGCTGCTGAAGCTGCGGATGGAGGCGCTGGCCCACCCCATGCGCATGCGCCTGTGCCGCAACCTCGCCCGTGCCCCGTTTACGACGAGCGAGCTGGCCGACGCGTACGGGATCACCGCACCCGAGGTCTCCCGCCATCTCGCCGTGCTGAAGAAGGCCGGGCTGATCTCCACACGGCGGCGCGGCCGGTACGTACTGCACCAACTCGACGTCACCGCCGTCGCCCGGCTGGGGAGTGATTTTCTGGAGACCGTGCTGCGTTAACCCTGGACGCGGAGCAGCAGCTTGCCCGTCGTCATACGGCTCTCGATCAGCCGGTGTGCCTCCGCCGCCTCGACGAGCGGCAGTTCGGCGGTCACGGGAAGCTCCACCTCCCCGTCGGCGACCAGCCGGAACGCTCGCTCCGACAGCGCGCGCAGCGCGTCCGGCGCCGTCTCCGCCAGCGTCAGGATCGAGAAGAAAGCCACCGACCGTGCACCGGGCCCGAGTTCGGCCGCGCCGAACTGCCAAGGCGCCTCGTCGCCTGAAACCCGGGCTGCCGGACCTCGTCCTCCGGGAAGACCGACTGGACTTCGTCCTACGGGAAGACTGATCAGCCGGCCCCGCCCGCCCGCACCAGTCCCGTCTCGTACGCCAGCACAACCACCTGCACCCGGTCCCGCAGCCCCAGCTTGGTGAGGATGCGCCCCACATGCGTCTTGACCGTGGCTTCCGAGAGCACCAGCCGGCCCGCGATCTCGCCGTTCGACAGGCCCTGCGCGACCAGCAGCATCACCTCGCGCTCCCGCTCGGTGAGCTTCTCGACCTCCTTGTGCCGCGGCTCCTTGCCGCTGCTCGGCAGCAACGGTGCGAACCGGTCGAGCAGCCGCCGCGTCGTGGACGGCGCGACGACCGCGTCTCCGCTGTGTACGGAGCGGATCGCGCCGAGCAGTTCGCCGGGCGGCACATCCTTGAGCATGAAGCCGCTGGCGCCCGCCTTCAGCCCGGAGAAGGCGTACTCGTCCAGGTCGAAGGTGGTCAGTATCAGCACCTTCGGCGCGTCCGGCTCCGCGCAGATCCGGCGGGTCGCCTCGACGCCGTCCAGCCTCGGCATACGGACGTCCATCAGCACCACATCCACGGCCGTGGAGCGGAGGTTCTCGATCGCCTCCGCGCCGTCGCCCGCCTCGGCGACGACCTCCATGTCCGGCTGGGCTGCGAGCACCATGCGGAATCCGGTGCGAAGCAGCACCTGATCGTCGACGAGCATCACACGGATGGACATGTCAGCAGGGTCCTCGGTCTCTAGTGGGCGAGCTTCTAGTGGGCAGGCTTCCAGTGGGCGGGGCTCTAGTGGGCGGCGTCTCTAGTGGGCGGGCTTGAGGGGAAGCAGTGCGCTGATCCGGAAGCCGCCGCCGGGCCGCGGCCCGGCGTCCAGCGTTCCGCCGACCATACCGACGCGCTCGCGCATGCCGATGAGCCCGTGGCCCCGGCCGTCGGCGCCGCCGTCCTCGTACATCTCGTGTGCCGCGCCGCGCCCGTCGTCCTCCACCAGCAGGCCGAGCCCGTCGTCGAAGTAGACCAGCCGTACGCTGGCGCCGACTTCCGGACCGCCGTGCTTACGGGAGTTGGTCAGCGCCTCCTGGACGATGCGGTACGCGGTGAGCTCGACGCCGCTCGGCAGCGGCCGCGGTGTGCCCTCGATCTTGAAGTCCACGGTCAGACCCGCGCAGCGCACCTGCTCGACCAGGTCCTCGATCTGCCGCACATCGGGCTGCGGGACGTATTCACCGCTCTCCTTGGCGTCGCCGGTGCGCAGCACGCCGAGCAGCCTGCGCATCTCCGCGAGCGCCTGGCGGCCGGTGGTCGAGATGGTCTCCAGCGCCTGCTTGGCCTGGTCGGGCGCGGCGTCCATGACGTACGCGGCGCCGTCTGCCTGCACCACCATCACCGAGACGTTGTGCGCAACGACGTCGTGCAGCTCGCGGGCGATCCTGGCGCGCTCGGCCGCGACCGCGACCTTCGACTGCGCCTCGCGCTCCTTCTCGAGCCGGGTGGCGCGCTCCTCGAGCTGGGCGAAGTACGCGCGCCGGGTCCGTATCGAGTCGCCGAGCACCCAGGCGAGGGCGAAGGTCGCGCTCATGACGATCGTGAAGAAGATCTTGCCGCCGGCCCCGGCGTCCTGCATCGGCCAGCGCACCTGCGCCAACGGCGCCGCGGACAGCCCGCCGACGAGCGCCAGCCGGGACGCCCAGCGCGAGCCGTCGTGCGCGGCGACGGTGTAGATGATCACCAGCATCGCGAAATCGGCCGGGTTGACCTCGACGTCCAGCGTGAGCTGGGCGACGCCCAGTACGGCGGCGAGGACCAGCATCCTCTCCGGCATACGGCGGCGCAGCGCCACGACCAGACTCAGCAGGAGAACGATCACAGCAGCCGCTGTCCGGGGCTCGACCCCGACGGGGGCAGCTGTGATCACCCACAGCATTGAGAACCCGAAGAGCACGACAGCCCAGAAGGTGTCGACGCCCGTCGGGTGTCTGCGGATGAAGTCATAGAGGAGCTGCACGTAACCCAGCGTAGGGAAAGCAGATAGGTGCAAGGGTCAACCGGAGGAGCGATCCGGACGGCGGAAGCGTACTCCCCAAGGTGGAGACTTGGTCGCGTGATGGATGACGCAACGGGTGAGACGTGTAAGTGGCGCGGCTGGCGGGAAGCGACCCAGGCCGCGCTGTACGGGCCCGACGGCTTCTATCTGAAGCCCGAGGGACCGGCCGGGCACTTCCGTACGTCCGTGCACGCCTCGCCCCTCTTCGCCGCGGCGGTCGCACGTCTCCTCCTCACCGCGGCGGAAGGAGCCGATCTCGACGAGGTGGCGCTTGTCGACGTCGGCGCGGGCCGCGGGGAGCTCCTCACGGGCGTGCTGGCGGTGCTCCCGTCCGGCTTCCCGGTCCGGGCGTACGCCGTCGAACGTGCCGCCCGTCCCGCCGGCCTCGACCCCCGTATCGAGTGGACCGCCGAGCCCCCCGCGGGCGTGAGCGGCCTCCTCTTCGCCAATGAGTGGCTGGACAACGTCCCGGTTGACGTCGCCGAGGTGGATCCGGACGGGGTGGCGCGCTACGTCCTCGTACGCCCGGACGGCACGGAACGCCTCGGCGCCCCCGTCACCGGCGCGGACGCGGACTGGCTGGCCCGCTGGTGGCCGCTGACGGAGCCGGGCACGCGGGCGGAGATCGGCCGCCCGCGCGACGAGGCGTGGTCGGCGGCGGTGGAGACGCTGGAGGCCGGTCTTGCGGTCGCGGCCGACTATGCGCACGTACGGGACGCCCGGCCGCTCTTCGGCACACTGACCGGCTTCCGGGCGGGCCGCGAGGTCCCTCCCGTTCCGGACGGCAGCTGCGACATCACCTCCCATGTGGCGCTGGACGCGTGTGCGCTGCCGGGCGCGGAGCTGCTGCCCCAGCGGGATGCGCTCGCCCGCCTGGGCATCACGGGCAGGCGGCCCCCGCTGTCGCTGGCGACGTCCGACCCCGCGGCGTACGTCCGCGCGCTGGCCTCGGCGGGCGAGGCGGCGGAACTGAGGGCGCGGGGCGGCCTGGGTGATTTCGGCTGGCTGGTGCAGCGAGTGGGCGGCCCCGCGCAACCTTCAAGCCCGTCCGGCGCTTGAGGACCGAGGTCTGGGGCGGAGCCCCGGCCGCGCCCCGGCCGGGGGATACTGGCGCCATGACGGAGACCACGGTCGGCATCGGCGGCGCGGCGGAAAGCACCGACATGGTGCTCAACATCGGCCCCCAGCATCCCTCCACCCACGGCGTCCTCCGCCTCCGCCTCGTCCTCGACGGAGAGCGCATCCAGCACGCCGAGCCGGTCATCGGCTATATGCACCGCGGCGCCGAGAAGCTCTTCGAGGCGCGCGACTACCGCCAGATCGTGATGCTGGCCAACCGCCATGACTGGCTCTCCGCCTTCTCCAACGAGCTCGGCGTCGTGATGGCCGTCGAGCGGATGCTCGGCATGGAGGTCCCGGAACGCGCGGTCTGGACCCGTACGCTCCTCGCCGAGCTCAACCGCGTCCTCAACCACCTGATGTTCCTGGGGTCGTACCCCCTTGAACTGGGCGGAATCACCCCGATCTTCCACGCCTTCCGTGAACGAGAGGACCTCCAGCACGTCATGGAGGAGGTCTCCGGCGGCCGGATGCACTACATGTTCAACCGTGTCGGCGGCCTCAAGGAGGATCTCCCGGCGGGCTGGCTCGGCCGGGCCCGCGAAGCCGTCGCCGCCCTCCGCTCGCGGATGGACGTGTACGACCGGCTGGTCCTCGGCAATGAGATCTTCCGCGGCCGTACGCGCGGCGTGGGCGTCCTTCCGGCGCAGGCGGTGCACGCGTACGGAGTGAGCGGCCCCATCGCCCGCGCGTCCGGCGTCGACTTCGATCTGCGGCGCGACGAGCCGTATCTGGCGTACGGGGAGCTGCAGGACTCCCTCAAGGTCGTCACGCGGGCGGAGGGCGACTGCCTGGCCCGCTTCGAGGTGTTGCTCGGCCAGACCCACAACGCGCTGGAACTGGCGGACGCGTGCCTGGACCGGATCGCGGAGCTCGCGCCGGGGCCGATCAACCAGCGGCTGCCGAAGGTACTGAAGGCGCCCGAGGGCCACACCTACGCCTGGACGGAGAACCCACTCGGGATCAACGGCTACTACCTGGTCTCCAAGGGCGAGAAGACCCCTTACCGGCTGAAGCTCCGCTCGGCGTCGTACAACAACATCCAGGCGCTGACGGTGCTGCTGCCGGGGACGCTGGTCGCGGACATGGTGGCGATCCTGGGCTCGCTGTTCTTCGTCGTCGGCGACATCGACAAGTAGCACTCGGGCGAAGCAGCACTCGTCCGAGTGGCACTCGGACCAAATGGCACTCGGACCGTCAGCCGGGTCCGTCGGCAGGGTCTGTCGTCAGCTCACCGCGTCGCGCAGCTCCGCCACGTCCAGTTGCTCCGTCTCGTCGTGCGCGGTCAGGTCGATGACCTTGCCGACCGCGCGCGAGTCCGCCGTACGCTGCGCGGCCAGCTCCTCGCCCACCACGTCCGCGAGGTCCTCGTTCTGCACGGCCTCTATCGCCTTTTGCGCACCGGGGCCGGGAGCGGCGTCCCCACCCGTGCCGAAGAAGTCGAAGCCGCCCTCGGGGCGCTTGGGCCGACGGCGCTGCGGACCGTACGGAACGATCGCTGCCGCCGCCGGGACGGTACGACGAGCGGGGACGGCGGACGACGGGCGGGTGTGCTGCTCTCCCCCGGCGACCGCCGCGTGCTTCCCCTGCGGCTCGTCCGCCTCACGGCCCCGCTCCGCCAGATCGCGGGCTCGGGCCTCCTCGGCGGTACGTTTCGCCTCCTGCGCGGCGGCGTTGCGCGACAGGTCGTCCAGTGCCTTGTTGGCGCGCAGATACGTCGCCGGGCTGGGCGTGGTCCCCGCCGGGGGCAGCGCCTTGACCGGGGATGCCGCTTCCAGCGCGAGCTGGCGTCGGTCCTCGAGCACACCGGCGCGCTCGGTCTCGGCGGTCGCGTACCGCCGCAGCAGCGCGGCGTGCTCACTGCGCAGCGCGGCCAGTTCGACCCGCTTTGCCCGCAGTTTCGCGTCGAGCTTGGCGCGCAGCTCGCGCGACTCCTCCACGTCCGTCTCGAGTTCGGCTATGCGCTCCTCGGTCTTCCACTGGTCGCTCGCGCGGGCGCGCGTGAGCTCAGCGACCCGGCGCCCGGCGGCCCGGTCCCAACTTCGCATCAGGACCGCGCCGGTCAAGGCAGCGGCCGTCGCGGCAGTGACCAGCGAGCGGAGCACGACTGGCTCCGCCAGAAACCACGCGCCGGCGGCACACAGCACCGACGCTCCGGCGACCGCCGAAGGCGGCAGCAGCCTGTGAAGGGGCGGGGAATGGCGGTGGCGTCCACGTGGCATGGCCTGAAATTTACCGTGCGTAGACGCCGAATGGGGTCTCGGCCCGGCAAATCTCTCATTGAAAGAACGCCGGGCCGCACCGCCACTACTTCTTGAGCAGGCCCTTCGACTCGAGATATGCCTTCGCCGCGTCCTCGGGCTTCGCGCGCTCGGCGTCCACCTTGCGGTTCAACTCCGCGAGATCCTCGGTGGTCAGCACCTTGGTGAGCTTGTCGAGGACGTCGGCGATCTCCTTCGATCCCGCGTCCTTCGCATTGACCACCGGCAGGACGTTGTCGGCGTTCTGAAGCTTCTTGTCGTCCTCCAGGAAGACCAGGCCGTCCAGCACCGCGTCGGTGGTCGTGGTCAGCACCAGTTGGTCGGCGCCGTCCTTGACCGCCTGCTTGGACTGCGGGGTGCCGACTCCCTTGGGGTCGATGCCCGTGACGTCAATGCCGTACGTCTTCTTCAGACCGGGTGCGCAGAACGGCCGCACCTCGCACTCGTCGCCCGCCGCGATCTTCACCTTGAGCTTCGACTTGCCAAGATCGGAAAGGGTCTTGAGGTTGTTCTTCTCGGCGAATTCCTTGCTCACCGCGAAGGCGTTCTGGTCGACGGCCGCGCCGGCCGGCAGCACCTTCAGTCCGCGCGGCTCGGCGAGCTTGGTGAGAGCGGCGACGGTGGCGTCGGCGTCGCCGGACGCCACCGGCTTCTCGTCGGGCGCCTTCGGCCCGTTCACCTTCGCGTTGAGGAATTCGGCGATCGTCGCGGCGTATTCCGGTACGACGTCGATCTCGCCCTTCTCCAGGGAGGGTTCGTACAGCTCGCGGTTCTTCACCGTGGTGACCGACGTCCTGTATCCGGCGTCGGCCAGGATCTGCGCGTACAGCTCGGCGAGCACCTTGGACTCAGTGAAGGACGCGGCGCCGACGACGAGCGCGCCCTTCTTGCCCGTCCCACCGCCCGATGCCGAGCCGCCCTTCTCCTTCTCCAGGCTGTCGCCGCCGCATGCGGCGAGAGAACCCGTCAGGGCCACCACACCGAGTACCGCACCCGCGATGCGCGAGGTCTTGATCATCAGGTTCTCCGTCCAAGTGTTGTCACACGGTCTTACGAAGGGGGCTCAGCAGCCGGTCGGCCGCAACCAGCGCCCCCTCCACGAGCAGTGCGAGCAGCGCCGCGAGCAGCGCGCCCGCCACCACCTGCGGGGTGTTGTACGTGTTGAATCCCGCGGTGATGATCCGGCCCAGGCCGCCCTGGCCGACCATCGAGGCGATCGTGGCCGTGGCCACCACCTGGACGGCGGCCGACCGCAGCCCGGTCATGAGCAGCGGGTAGGCGAGGGGCAGTTCGACCCGCAAGAAGAGCTGGCCGCCCGACATCCCCATCCCCCGCGCGGCCTCCACCACCGCCCTGTCCACCTCGCGCATGCCGACATAGGCGTTGGTCAGCAGCGGCGGGACCGCGAACAGCACCAGGGCGATGATCGTCGGCACATAGCCGGCGCTGCGCAGCGGCGTGAGCATGAAGAGGGCGAGGACCGCGAAGACGGGGATCGCCCGTCCGGCGTTGGAGATATTGACCGCGAGCGCGCCGCCCCTGCCCAGATGCCCCAGCCACAGCGCGACCGGCAGGGCGATCGCGCAGGCCAGCGCGAGGGCGATCCCGCTGACGTACACATGCTCGCCAAGACGGTGCCAGGCGCCGCTCTCCCCCGACCAGTTGGAGCCGGTGGTCAGCCACGTCCACGCGTCGGCCACTACCCCCATCAGCCCGTCACCTTCACCTTCGCCGTGCGGTCCACGGACGGCTTCACGGACGGCTTCACCGTGCGTATTCGGGCCCAGGGCGTCAGCAGCCGCTGGAGTCCGAGCAGCAGCACATCCGCCACCGCCGCCAGCAGCACACAGAGCACGGACGCGGTCAGCACCTGCGCCTTGAAGGTGGTCTGCACCCCGTCGTCGATGAGATTGCCAAGACCGCCCTTGCCGACCAGCGCGCCGACGGTCGTCAGCGCGATCGTCGAGACGGTCGCTATCCGCAGGCCCGCCATCAACGCGGGCAGCGCGAGCGGCAGTTCGACCTCCCAGAGCAGCCGCCCCGCTCCGTACCCCATGCCTCGCGCGGCTTCCCGCGCCTCGTCGGGGACCGCGTCGAGGCCCGCCATGATGTTCCGTACGAGAATGGTGAGCGAATAGAGCACCAGGCCGGTCACCACCAGCGCCGCCGAAAGGCCGAAGACCGGCAGCAGCAGCGAGAACATCGCCAGCGACGGAATTGTGTAGAGCAGGGTCGTGAGCCCCAGCACCGGGCCCGCGAACCGCGGCTCGGCGCGGGCGAGCAGCGCCAGCGGAAAGGCCACGGCAAGGCCGATCAGGACGGACACCACCGTGATCCAGACATGCTGGACAGTCGCTTCGGTCAGCTCCTGGCTGCGGGTGCGGACGTACTCCCCGCAGATCCAGTCATTGGCCGCCAGGCAGCTTTGCGCCACAAACTGCGTACTCACCCATCCCCACCTCCCCAGCAGTGCCGAACGTATGTATGCCTGGCGACCATATCTCTGAGCACTGACAATCGCCGAGGGCCGCCACATTGCAGCAACATGGCTTTCACACAACACCCGTCACAATGGGGAACCATGATCCGTTTCGAGCACGTCACCAAGCGGTACCCGGACGGGACGACAGCGGTCGACGACCTGTCGTTCGAGGTCGCCGAGGGCGAACTGGTCACGCTCGTCGGACCGTCCGGCTGCGGCAAGACCACCACGATGAAAATGGTCAACCGCCTGATCGAGCCGAGCAGCGGCCGGATATTCCTCGACGGGGACGACATATCCGCCATCGACCCCGTCCAGCTGCGCCGCCGTATCGGCTATGTGATCCAACAGGTCGGCCTTTTCCCGCACAAAACGGTCCTGGAGAACACCGCGACCGTCCCCCATCTCCTCGGCTGGCAGCGCAGCAAGGGCCGTGAGCGCGCCGCCGAGCTCCTCGACCTGGTGGGTCTGGACCCCAAGACGTACGGCGACCGCTATCCCGAGCAGCTCTCCGGCGGCCAGCGCCAGCGCGTCGGCGTGGCCCGGGCACTGGCGGCCGACCCGCCCGTGCTGCTGATGGACGAACCGTTCGGCGCGGTCGACCCGGTGGTGCGCGAGCATCTGCAGAACGAGTTCCTCAGGCTCCAGTCCCAGGTCAAGAAGACCGTGCTCTTCGTCACCCATGACATCGAGGAGGCCGTCCGCCTCGGCGACCGTATCGCCGTCTACGGACAAGGGCGGATCGAGCAGTTCGACGCCCCGGCCGCGGTCCTCGGCACCCCCGCGACGCCGTACGTCGCGGACTTCGTCGGCGCGGACCGCGGCCTCAAGCGGCTGTCCGTCACGCCCATCGAGGAGGGCGATCTGGAGCAGCCGCCCGTCGTCCATCTCGACGACCCGCTGCCCCGGGAGCTCGGCTCCCGCTGGGCCGTCGTGCTGGACAACGAGGACAATCTGCACGGCTGGATCTCCGCCGAGCAGGCGCGGCAGCCCGGCTCCGTGCGCGAACACGCCCGCCGGATGGAGGCCTGGCTGCCCGTCGGCGCCTCCCTCAAGCAGGCCTTCGCCACCATGCTCCAGCACGACGCGGGCTGGATCGCGGTGATCGACAAGGAGGAGACCGGGCGCTTCCTCGGGGTCCTGACACCGGCCCGGCTGCACGAGGCGCTGCGCCGCTCGATCGACGCGGACGCACAGGACATCCCCCGTACCGCGGTCGCGCTGGAGACGATCGAAACGGTCAAGTCGGCTACGTAGTTCACGAAGCGCAGTTCACGAAGCACAGTTCACGAAGCGCTGAGCCTGCCACTGATCCACTCCAGAGCCGGTGGGATCTCGCGCCGCCAGGTGTTGAAGTTGTGCCCGCCGCTGTCGAGCGTGATCGACGAGACGCGCGCGGGCGGCTTCACCTTGTCGATGAACTGCAGGGTCGGCTTGAGGTTTGCCTCGCCCTCCTTGGAAGTGGTCACCAGGAAGGACGACTTCCCCTGCGGCAGGTGGTCAAGGCTCCACAGCAGGTTGGCCCGGTTCTTCTCCTTCTTGTTGCCATGGAAAAGATCACCGGTGGTGGGGTCGTCGGCGGCCTTGTAGTACGCGGAGAGGCCCGCGCTCGCCGCGAACTGCTCCGGGTGGTGCAGCGCGATCTTCAGGGCGCAGTAACCGCCGGTCGAATTCCCGATGAAGCCCCAGTTCTGGGGCTTGGTCCCGACCCGGTAGGTCTCCGAGACCGCCTTCGGCAGATCCTTGGCGAAGAAGGTCTCGGTCTTCGGCCCGCCCGGTATGTCCACGCATTCTGTGTCCCGCGGCGGCGCGACGGTCGGTCGCAGCATGACCAGGATCATCGGCTGCATCTTGCCGGCCTTGACCTGCTGATACGCCGTCCTGGGGTACTTCAGCCCCTTGAGCAGATTCTCCGCGGTCCCCGGGTATCCGGTCAGCACGAGAGCAGCCGGAAATGTGCTCTTCGCGTATTTCGCTTGGAAATACTCCGGCGGCAGATAGACATACGCCGGGCTGTCTATCTTCGACTTCTCACCCGCGATGACGACCTTCTGAATCTGACCGCCCGTCGCGGGCCGCGAGCCGCCCGGCACATCCAGCTTCTGCTTCTCGACGACCTTGATCCGCTTTCCACCGGCCGAGTGGTCCACGACCACGCCGAGGTCCTGCTTCTGACCGAAGAGGTCGGACCAAGAGCCGTAGAAGAGGAAGGAGTTGTTCGCCGCGAGGCCGACCGCGGCGAAGAGCGCGAGCTGGGTCACCAGCAGCAACCCGATCCTCCCGGAGACGGCGCGCCAGCCGCGGCGGGCGAGCCGCGGCCAGAGCCAGATCGTGGCTGCGAACAGCAGCACGGCCACGAGGATGGCCAAGGCCAGAACTTTGTTACTGGTCAGACCCATGAGTCGCGTGAGCTTTCTTCCTTGAGAATTTCCTGTGAATGAGTGAACCCGCCCCCCGGATGTCCCGTCCTAGAGAGCGCAAATCGTCCGGAGCTCACTGTTCTGCGGCTCACGGACACAGGATCTCTCGCGGAGCCACGGGAAGCGATGTCTGTAACGGTAGATGAGGACAAATCAGGATTGGTTCCGGGTTGGGTACGTCGCGTGCTGCGCGGCCCCCGCCCGGAAGTGGTCCCTTCGCTGGTCGGCACGGCCTGCACACTCGTCGGCCTGATCGACATCGCCGCCGGGGTCTTTCCCCGCTTCCGGCACAGCCGCATGCACTCCCTCGCCGAGGTGTTGCCGGGGGCGACCGGGCCGTTCGCCGCGGCGCTCTCGCTGAGCGCGGGCGTACTGCTGCTGCTGCTCGCCCACGGGCTCAAGCGCCACAAGCGCCGGGCCTGGCGGGCCGCGGTGATTCTGCTGCCCGCCGGGGCCGTGGGGCAGTTCGTCTACCGGCACTCGGTCATCGGCGTACTGCTCTCGCTGGCGCTTCTGACGCTGCTGGTGCGCCACAGGAGTGAGTTCGCGGCGCTGCCCGATCCACGCAGCCGGTGGAAGGCGCTCGCCAACTTCGTCCTCATGGGCGCCGGTTCGCTGGGCCTGGGCCTGGTCATCGTCAGCGCCCACCCGGGCAAGGTGGTCGGCAGCCCGAGTCTGACGGACCGCCTGGAGCACGTCCTGTACGGGCTCTTCGGCTTCGAAGGCCCCGTCGACTACGCCGGAAGGGTCTCCTGGACCGTCGGCTACTCGCTTGGCGCGCTCGGCCTGCTGACCGCCGTCACCACGATCTACTTCGCCTTCCGGCCGGAGCACCCGGCCGCGCGCCTCACCGAGGACGACGAGCACCGACTGCGCGACCTGCTGGCCAGGCACGGCAGCCGCGACTCGCTGGGTCACTTCGCGCTCCGCCGCGACAAGGGCGTCGTCTTCTCGCCCAGCGGCAAGGCGGCGGTCTGCTACCGCGTCGTCTCCGGCGTGATGCTCGCGAGCGGTGACCCGATAGGCGACGTCGAGGCCTGGCCGGGCGCGATCGAGCGCTTCATGGACGAGGCGAAGGCGCACTCCTGGACCCCGGCGGTGATGGGCTGTTCGGAGACCGGCGGCGAGGTCTGGACCCGGGAGACGGGGCTGGACGCGCTGGAACTCGGTGACGAGGCGGTGGTGGATGTCGCGGATTTCTCCCTCACCGGGCGCGCGATGCGCAACGTACGCCAGATGGTGAAGCGCATCGAGCGCAATGGCTACGAGACCCGGGTGCGGCGCGCTCGTGACATCTCCGACGAGGAGCTGGAGCAGATCCGGCTGGCCGCGGCGGACTGGCGCGGCACCGACACGGAGCGGGGCTTCTCGATGGCGCTGGGCCGGATAGGCGACCCGGCCGACGGCGACGCGGTGATCGCCACGGCCCACAAGGAGGACGCGGAGTCCCCCTACGGCGACCTGAAGGCGATCATCCACTTCGTTCCGTGGGGTACGGACGGCATGTCCCTGGAACTGATGCGGCGCGACCGCTCGGCCGACCCTGGCATGAACGAACTGCTGATCGTCGCCTCGCTGCAGGCGTCGCCGGCGCTCAAGATCGAGCGGGTCTCGCTCAACTTCGCGATGTTCCGCTCGGCACTCGCCCGCGGCGAGAAGATCGGCGCTGGGCCCGTCCTGCGGATGTGGCGCGGCCTGCTGGTGTTCCTGTCCCGGTGGTTCCAGATCGAGTCGCTGTACAAGTTCAACGCGAAGTTCCAGCCCCGCTGGGAGCCGCGCTTCGTGGTCTTCCGCAACACCCGCGACCTCCCGCGCATCGGCTTCGCCGCGATGCAGGCAGAGGGCTTCGTGAACGTCGCGCTCCCCCGCCTCTTCCCCCGCCGCCGCCCGACGCGCCAACCGCGCCCGTGCGCCCACATCACGCCGCCGCAGCCGGAACACGAGATCCGCGCGGCATAGGGAAGGGCTGCCTGGGCCGGCCCCGGTCGGCGGGGGCCGGGGCCGGGCGTACCCCGCCAGCCGGAGAGCAGGCCTTCAACCCCGCGGCGCGAAGCCGCCGCCGCGGGGGCGGGGACGGCCCGGCCGGGCGGCGCGAAGCCGCCGCGCCCCACGGGGCCGGGGGTATCCCGCCGCCGTAGGGCCCGTCCCCATCCCCGCGGCGCGAAGCTGCCGCGCCCGGCGGGGGCGTGGGGGGTGCCCGTACCCCCCACATCTCAAGGGCGGGCGGGTGGGGAGCAAACCCCGCCCGAGCCCACCGGCGTGACTGGTGGCCCCGCTCGCGGGCCTAGGCTGGGCGTATGAGTACGTTGCGCGGACGAGGCACAGCCAGCGGGCTGCCGCAGTGGGGTCGCTGTGCGGTCATGGGGGTCGTCAATGTGACGCCCGATTCCTTCTCCGACGGCGGCCGCTGGTTCGACACCACCGCCGCCGTCAAGCGCGGCCTCGACCTAGTCACCGAAGGCGCCGATCTCGTCGACGTCGGCGGCGAGTCCACCAGGCCCGGCGCCAGCCGCGTCGACGAGGACGAGGAGCTGCGGCGCGTGATCCCCGTCGTACGCGGCCTCGCCGCCGAGGGCGTCACCGTCTCCGTCGACACCATGCGCGCCTCCGTCGCCGAAAAGGCCGTCGCCGCCGGCGCCGTCCTCGTCAACGACGTCAGCGGCGGCCTCGCCGACCCCCGCATGGTCCCCGCCGTCGCCGCCACCGGCGTCCCCTTCGTCGTCATGCACTGGCGGGGCTTCAGCCACGACATGAACAGCCGCGCCGTCTACACCGACGTCGTCGCCGAAGTAGTCGCCGAGCTGCGCGACCGCATGGACGCCGTCATCGCCGGCGGCATCGCCCCCGAGCGCCTCGTCATCGACCCCGGCCTTGGCTTCGCCAAGCAGGCCGAGCACGACCTCGCCCTCGTCGCTCATCTCGCCGAGCTCCGGGCGCTAGGCCGCCCCGTGCTCGTCGCCGCCTCCCGCAAGCGGTTCCTCGGCCACGTACTTGCCAAGGAGGGCGCCCCGCCGCCCGCCAGGGAGCGGGACGCCGCCACCGCCGCGGTCTCCGCCATCGCGGCGCACGAGGGCGCTTGGGCCGTCCGGGTCCACGAAGTACGCGCCACGGCCGACGCCGTCCGCGTCGCCCGGGCCGTCGAGGCCGCCCGGTGAGCCGTACCGAGGTAGAGCTGGTCGAAGCGGCCAACACCACGTTCTACGAAACGATGGAGCGCGGCGACTTCGAAGAGCTCTCCGGCCTCTGGCTGGACGAGGGCATCTCGTGCATCCACCCCGGCTGGCCCGTGCTCACCGGCCGCGGCGAAGTGCTCCGCTCGTACGCCCTGATCATGGCGAACACCGAGTACATCCAGTTCTTCCTCACCGACGTCAAGGTGAGTCTCGCCGGTGACACCGCCCTGGTGACCTGTACGGAGAACATCCTCAGCGGCGGCCCCGCCGAGGAGAGCGGCGAACTCGGCCCCCTCGTCGGACAGCTCGTCGTCGCCACCAATGTGTTCCGTCGCACATCCGACGGATGGAAGATCTGGTCACATCACGGATCACCCGTACTGGCGGAAAGCGACGAGGAAGAGGACGACGAGACCCCCTCGTAAGTGGGTAAGCGGCCTTATGGAGGTTGGAATTCCGGGCCTCCGGGTAGGGGCGGCTACCAGCCTCGCGGGGGCCCGCGTCCACAGCACCCGTGGGCGAGCGCTGTCAGTGCTCGCAGGTAGATTCGATGGTGGACACGGGCCGCCCGCACGTGGCTGCGTGCCCGCAAGACAAACGACAGCAGGAGTGATTCGCGTGGATCGTGTCGCGCTGCGCGGCCTCAAGGCCCGCGGGCACCATGGCGTTTTCCCCCGGGAGCGCGAGGAAGGCCAGACCTTCATCGTGGACCTGGTGCTCGGCCTCGACACCCGCCCCGCGGCGGCAGACGACGACCTGGCGAAGACCGTGCACTACGGCATTGTGGCGGAGGAGGTCGTCGCGGTCGTCGAGGGCGAGCCCGTCGACCTGATCGAGACGCTGGCGGAGCGGATCGCCCAGCAGTGCCTCAAGCACGACGGCGTCGAAGAGGTCGAGGTGGTCGTGCACAAGCCGGACGCACCGATCACGGTGCCTTTCGACGACGTGACCATCACGATCACCCGGAGCCGAGTATGACCGTGTTTTCCAACGGGACGCAGAGCGACCCGACCGTGCAGCCGGTGCCCGCCTCCGTGGTGGAGCAGGTCGACGCGGCGGACGTCACCCTGTCCAATCCGAAACAGGCTGTGATCGCCCTCGGCTCCAACCTCGGCAACCGCCTGGAGACCCTCCAGGGCGCGATCGACGCGCTCGAGGACACGCCCGGGCTGCGGGTCAAGGCCGTGTCTCCGGTGTACGAGACGGAGCCGTGGGGCGTCGAGCCCGGCAGCCAGCCCTCGTACTTCAACGCGGTCGTTGTGATCAAGACCACTCTTCCGCCGTCCTCCCTGCTGGAGCGCGGCCAGGCCATCGAAGAGGCCTTCGACCGGGTCCGCGAGGAGCGCTGGGGTCCGCGCACCATCGACGTCGACATCGTGGCGTACGCCGAAGTGGTCTCCGACGACCCGTCGCTCACGCTGCCCCACCCGCGGGCGCACCAGCGCGCGTTCGTGCTCGCCCCGTGGCACGACATCGAGCCGGACGCGCAGATTCCGGGTTACGGTCCGGTGGCGCAGCTGCTGGCCGGCGTCGGGCGGGCGGCCGTGGTTCCCCGCGCCGACCTGGAACTCCGTCTGCCCGACTAGTCGTTAGGCTCTTGCGTACGGCGGACAGGTGAAGGGCGGCACTCTCGGTGAAGCAACTACGGCTCGGTGTACTGGCCGGTCTCTTCGCCGCGGCCGGGGTGCTGTCCTGGGGCGGCGCCCGCCTGTGGGAGGCGTTCGGCACCCTGCCGAGCGTGCCGCTGGCCGCGCCGATCGTGCTGGCGGTGATCGCCGTCATCCTCACCGCGACCGCGCTGTCGCTCCGCGCCCGCCTGCGGGCCCAGCGCGAACGACGCCCGGGCGCGAAGGGCGTTGAGCCGCTGATGGCGGCGCGCGCGGTGGTCTTCGGCCAGGCGAGCGCGCTGGTGGCGGCGCTGGTGTCGGGCATGTACGGCGGCACGGGCGTGTACCTACTGAGCTCCCTGGACATCCCGGCCCGCCGGGACCAGGCGATCTATGCGGGCCTCTCGGTGCTGGCGGGGATCGGGGTGATCGCGGCGGCGTTCTTCCTCGAGCGGGTCTGCAAACTCCCGGAGGACGACGACGAGGGCGAGAGCGCGGCCCGCGCATAGCGCGGGTTGCGGGGTTGCCGGTGCGGCTGCGGTGCGGGTCGCGGGGGTGCCCGGTGTCGCGGGGTGCGGGGGTCCGCGGTGCGGGTCGCGGTGTTGTCCGGTGTCGTGGGGCGCGGGTTCCGGTGCCCCTCCGGGCTCGACTCCTCGGGGTCGGCGGCGTGAAGGGGTTCGTGTTGATCACTGGGTCCGGCCGCCGATCCCCTGCGGGGACGACCCTGCACGGCCCCTCCCCACCAGCAGGCACCCTGTTCGGGCCCGGCGCCCGAGGGCGCGAAGCCGCCGCCCGGCGGAACGCGGGGGCGCCGGCCCCCGCCTTCGCGTGCTCCGCGGCGAAGCCGCCAGAGCGGCCGGGGACGTGGGTCCGTCAGCCCGCTTTCGCGGGCACCGCGGCGAAGCCGCCGAACCGGCCCGGCGGTGTGGGGGGCGTCAGCCCCACTTTCCTGTGCACCGCGGCGAAGCCGCCGGGGATACGGGCCGTCAGACCCGCCTTCGCGGGCTCCGCGGCGAAGCCGCCCCGAGCGGCCCGGGACTAACCCCGCCTTCCTGGGCTCCGCGGCGAAGCCGCCGGAGTGGCCGGGGGTGTGGGGGCGTCATCCCCCACGTACCTCTTCCCTCCCCCCCGCAGGGCGTCTGGGGGTCTTCCCCCAGTCTCGGGAAGGGGCGGGGTGGGGGACGACCGCCCGCACCCCGCGTACCCCTCCGCCAAGGGCCGCGGCACGCCCCCCACGCGGCGAAGCCGCACATTGACACACCGGGAAGGGGCGGGGCGGAGAGGAAGTCCGCGCCCGCGCTCCGCGTGCCCCTCCGCCAGGGGGCCGTGGCACCGCCCCCACACCGAGCCGCCCATAGAGGCGGCCCCGAAGAGGCGAGGGCTCAGCGCGCCATGATCAGGCTCATCGCCTCGTTGCGCGTCGCCGAATCCCGCAACTGCCCCCGCACCGCCGAAGTAATCGTCTTCGCCCCCGGCTTCCGCACCCCCCGCATCGTCATGCACATGTGCTCGCACTCGACGACCACAATCACGCCGCGCGGCTCCAGGATCTCCATCAGCGAGTCCGCTATCTGCGTGGTCAGCCGCTCCTGCACCTGCGGCCGCCGCGCGAAGACGTCCACGAGGCGGGCCAGCTTCGACAACCCCGTGATCTTCCCGTCCAACGACGGGATGTACCCGACATGCGCGACCCCGTGGAACGGCACGAGATGATGCTCACAGGAGCTCATGACCTCGATGTCCTTCACCAGGACCATCTCGTCGTGACCGAGGTCGAACGTCGTCGTCAGGACGTCCTTCGGCTGCTGCCACAACCCCGCGAATATCTCCCTGTACGCGCGCGCCACGCGCGTCGGCGTCTCCCGCAGGCCCTCGCGGTCCGGGTCCTCCCCGACCGCGATGAGGAGCTCGCGTACAGCGTTCTCGGCCCGCTTCTCGTCGAACTCGCCGATCGTGCCCTCGCCGTCCAGCGTCACCGGGTCGGTCATCTGTGCCTCGTTCCTGTTACCTCTAACGTGCGGGCATACGGGAATGCCGCGTCCCCCAGGCTAAAACACCTGGGGGACGCGGCATCCATTCCGGGCCCTGTGCGGCCACAGCGCCGGACGGGTCAGCTCTCCGGGCGCTCCTCCGGGACCGCCTCGATCGCCGGGGCGGCCTCCGTAGGCAACGCGCCGTTGGACCCGACGGCGCCGTTGGTCAGCGCCAGCTCCTTCGGCGAGAGCACCGGCGGCCGCGTCGACGGCGTACGCCGCGAGGAGCCGGTCCACGCCGGGCGAGCCGGGCGCTTCACGATGGGCGCGAAGATCTCGGCGATCTGCTCCTTGCCGAGGGTCTCCTTCTCCAGCAGCTGGAGGACCAGGTTGTCGAGAACGTCGCGGTTCTCGACGAGGATCTCCCAGGCCTCGTTGTGCGCGGTCTCGATGAGCTTCTTGACCTCTTCGTCGACCAGCGCCGCGACCTCTTCGGAGTAGTCCCGCTGGTGAGCCATCTCACGGCCCAGGAACGGCTCCGAGTTGTCGCCACCGAACTTGATCGCGCCGAGTCGCTCGGTCATGCCGTACTGCGTGACCATCGAGCGGGCCGTGGCCGTGGCCTTCTCGATGTCGTTGGCCGCACCGGTGGTCGGGTCGTGGAAGACGAGCTCCTCCGCCGCGCGGCCGCCCAGCATGTATGCCAGCTGGTCGAGCATCTCATTGCGCGTGGTGGAGTACCTGTCCTCGTCCGGCAGGACCATGGTGTAACCGAGCGCCCGCCCACGGGACAGAATCGTGATCTTGTGGACCGGGTCGGAGTTCGGCGAGGCCGCCGCGACCAGGGCGTGACCGCCCTCGTGGTACGCGGTGATCTTCTTTTCCTTGTCCGACATGATCCGGGTCCGCTTCTGCGGGCCCGCCACGACGCGGTCGATCGCCTCGTCCAGGGAGTGGTTGTCGATCAGCTTCTTGTCGCTGCGCGCCGTCAGGAGCGCCGCTTCGTTCAGCACGTTCGACAGGTCCGCGCCGGTGAAGCCGGGCGTACGCCGGGCGACGGCGCCCAGGTCGACGTCCGGGGCGACCGGCTTGCCCTTCTGGTGGACCTTGAGGATCTCGAGACGGCCCATCATGTCCGGGCGATCGACGGCGATCTGCCGGTCGAACCGGCCCGGGCGCAGCAGCGCCGGGTCCAGGATGTCCGGCCGGTTGGTGGCGGCGATCAGGATGACGCCGCCCTTCACGTCGAAGCCGTCCATCTCGACGAGCAGCTGGTTCAGCGTCTGCTCACGCTCGTCGTGGCCGCCGCCGAGACCCGCACCGCGGTGCCGGCCGACGGCGTCGATCTCGTCGACGAAGACGATCGCCGGGGCGTTCGCCTTGGCCTGCTCGAAGAGGTCGCGCACTCGGGAGGCGCCGACGCCGACGAACATCTCGACGAAGTCGGAACCGGAGATCGAGTAGAACGGGACGCCCGCCTCGCCCGCGACAGCGCGAGCGAGCAGCGTCTTGCCCGTGCCGGGCGGGCCGTACAGCAGCACACCCTTCGGGATCTTGGCGCCGACCGCCTGGAACTTGGCCGGCTCCTGCAGGAACTCCTTGATCTCGTGGAGCTCCTCGACCGCCTCGTCGGCCCCCGCCACATCGGAGAAGGTCGTCTTCGGGGTGTCTTTGGTGATCAGCTTGGCCTTGGACTTCCCGAAGTTCATGACTCGGGAGCCGCCGCCCTGCATCTGATTCATGAGGAAGAGGAAGACCACGACGATCAGAACGAAGGGCAGCAGCGAGAGCAGCACCGAAACGAACGGGCTCTGCTTCGACGGCGAGACGGTGTAACCCTTCTCGATGTCGCCGGCCTCGAACTTCGTCTGCAGCTTCTCGGCCAGATCGGCACCCTGGGTGCCGATGTAGCTCGCCTGGATCTTGTCGCTGCCCTTGACCTTCTGGTCGCCCTTCAGATCAACCTTGATGATCTGTTCGTCGCCTGTGGTCAGCTTGACCTGATCGACCTGGTTCTTGTCGATCGCCTGGACGACCTCGCCGGTGTCCACCGTCTTGTAGCCGCCGGACGAGCCGACGACCTGCATCAACACGACCACGGCGAGGACGGCCAGCACGATCCACATGACCGGCCCACGGAAGTATCGCTTCACGTCCATCCATACGGAGCGAATTCGCCCCGTCCCTCCTGCCCGTAGGTAAATGCTGCTGTGAGAAAAGACTGTTCTTCGGACGGTACCCCAGCATTGTCACCCGCGACCGCCTTCCCTTGCTCCAACGGCGGGAAGGAGGCCAGGGTTCCCGTGCCTCTGCGGGGGCTTCAGCCGCCGTATACGTGCGGTGCGAGCGTGCCGACGAACGGCAGATTGCGGTACTTCTCGGCGTAATCCAGGCCATACCCGATGACGAACTCATTGGGAATGTCGAAGCCGATCCACTTCACATCGATCGCGACCTTCGCGGCATCCGGCTTACGCAGCAGGGTGCAGACCTCGAGAGAGGCCGGCTCGCGCGAGCCGAGGTTCGACAGCAGCCACGAGAGCGTGAGGCCGGAGTCGATGATGTCCTCGACGATCAGGACGTGCTTGCCCTTGATGTCGGTGTCCAGGTCCTTGAGGATCCGGACCACGCCCGACGACTGGGTGCCCGCGCCGTAGGACGACACCGCCATCCAGTCCATGGTGACGGGAGTGGACAGCGCACGCGCCAGATCCGCCATCACCATCACGGCGCCCTTGAGGACACCGACGATGAGCAGGTCCTTGCCCGCGTACTCTGCGTCGATCTTCGCGGCCAGCTCGCCCAGCTTCGCGTCGATCTCTTCCTTGGTGATGAGCACCGACTGGAGGTCGGTGCCCATGTCCTTCTCGTTCACCCGGGCCACTTTCGTCGTGCTGCGTCAGCCTTGCCGAATGACCAGTCTGCCACCCTGCCGTCGCGCCTCGACGCGGCCGGGCAGATTGATGGCTCCCTGGCCGCGCCAGCTCGTGATCAGGCGGTCGACTTCCTCGACGTGCCGGGCGAAGAGTGAACCGGCGGGCGCACCGGCCTCGATGACGGCCCGGCGCAGCACCCGGCGGCGCACGGCGGGCGGCAGCGCGTACAGCTTCGCGCACTGGAGCTGACCTGCGTCGTCCCGTACGGCGGCGTCCGCGTCGGCGGCCCAGGTGTCCAGGGCGTCGGCATCGTCGCGGGAGAGTTGCGCGGTACGGGCCAGGGCCTCGACGACGCCTTTGCCGAGCGCCTTCTCCAGGGCGGGCAGGCCTTCGTGACGCAACCGTGAGCGGGTGTAGGCCGGGTCGGCGTTGTGCGGGTCGTCCCAGACGGGCAGCGACTGGACCATGCAGGCCTTGCGGGCGGTCTGCCGGTCGAGCTGGAGGAAGGGGCGGCGGTAACGGCCGGCGGCCCCCGAGATGGCCGCCATTCCGGACAGCGAGCGGATGCCGGAGCCGCGGGCGAGGCCCAGCAGGACGGTTTCAGCTTGGTCGTCGCGGGTGTGGCCGAGCAGCACGGCGGCAGCGCCGTAGCGCTCCGCGGCATCGTCGAGGGCGGCGTAGCGGGCATCACGGGCCGCGGCCTCCGGTCCGCCGTCGCGGCCGACCCGTACCGAGATGGCTTCGACGGGGTCGAGCTGCATCGCGGTGAGCCGGGCGGCGACCTCGGCGGCGCGGAGGTCGGAGCCGTCCTGGAGGCCGTGGTCGACGGTGATGCCGCCGGCCCGGACGGAGAGTTTGCGGGCTTCGAAGGCGAGGGCGGAGGCGAGTGCCATGGAGTCGGCGCCGCCGGAGCACGCCACAAGGACGAGCGGCTGCTCGCCTGCGGCGGTGTGGCTCGCGGTTTTCGTCGCTGAGGACGCGGAGGACGAGGGGGACGCGGAGTAGGCGGGGTACGCAGAGGTCGCGTGGCTCACGGAGCGCGCGACGCGTTGGGAGTGTTCGGTGAGTACGTCGTGGAGTACGCGGCGGACCGCCAGGCGTATCGCCGCGACCGCAGGATGGGGACCCATGTCCGGTGCCCTTCGTGAAAGTTGGGGGGTGCCTCGGTCGGAGTGGGGACAGGAACTCAGTCACTCAGAGTGCGTCGATGGTGACAGAACCGAGCCGATACCCGAGCATTGCACGCCTACCCATTGCCTACGGTCCCTCGGATGGGTGATTACGGGGGCGTTCTTCTGCCGTGGACCGCCGCCCGCTCACGACTCTGCTTTACGGTGCACCCTCGCGACCCAGTCCGCCGGTTTGGCGATCTCCGCTTTGGTGGGGAGGGTGTTCGGGGACGTCCAGACCCGATTGAATCCATCCATACCGACCTCCTCCACGACGGAGCGCACGAAACGCTCGCCGTCGCGGTACTGACGCAGCTTGGCGTCGAGCCCGAGCAGCTTGCGCAGCGCCTGGTCGAGACGGCTGGCGCCACGCGCCCTGCGCTGCTGGAACTTCTCCCGGATCTCGGCGACGGAGGGCACGACATCGGGCCCGACACCGTCCATCACATAGTCCGCGTGGCCCTCGAGCAACGACATGACGGCGGTCAGCCGACTGAGGATCTCGCGCTGGGCGGGCGTCTGCACCAATTCGACGATGGAGCGGCCGCTCTCGTCCTCCTCGCCCTCGGGGCGCGCGCCGGACAGCGACTGAGCGGCCTCCCTGAAGCGCTCCAGGACTGTCATCGGATCGACGTCGGTTTCGCCGAGAAAGGACTGGATCTCGCCCTCGAGGTGGTCGCGCAGCCACGGCACGCCGGTGAACTGGGTGCGGTGTGTCTCCTCGTGGAGGCAGACCCAGAGCCTGAAGTCGTGCGGGTCGACGTCGAGTTCGCGCTCCACGTGCACGATGTTCGGGGCGACGAGCAGCAGCCGTCCGCCGCCCTTCTCTCCGGCGGGCAGCTCGCGGGTGGGCGGGGCGAAGGTCTCGTACTGCCCGAGGACCCGCGAAGCCAGGAACGACAGCAGCATCCCCAGCTCCACGCCGGTGACCTTGCCGCCGACCGCACCGAGCACCGCGCCGCCGGGGCCGCCCGGGCGGCGCTCCTGCATCTTGTCCAGCAGCGGCTTGAGCAGCTCGCGAAAGCCCGCGACGTTCGCCCTGACCCACCCGGCCCGGTCCACTACCAGGACTGGGGTGTCCAGTGGTTCATGGCCTTCCGGGATCATCCGGGTGAAGCCCCGCACATGTTCCTCGGACGCCCTGGCATGCCGTCGCAGCTCGGCGACGACGGCGCGCGCCTCGTCCCTGCTCACGTCGGGTCCGGGCCGCACGAAGCGGGTCGCGGTCGCCACAGCGAGGTTCCAGTCGACCATCTCGGCACCACCGATGCTCGTCATGCGTCAACCGTACGTTGTCGGCTCGTCCGTCGGTGAGTCGTTGGAACCGGCCGGTTCGCCGGGAACGTCACGATGCCAGCGCGGCGGCCAGCCGGTCCAGGGCGGGCTGCGCGTCGTCTCTGGACGGGGTGTTCCCGGCCAGGAAAGCGAAGGCGAGGAGACGGCCGTCCGGGGCTACGACCGTGCCGGCCAGGGTGTTCACACCTGTCAGCGTGCCGGTCTTGGCGCGCACCAGTCCGGTGCCCGGTGAGGTCTCGTCGTACCGGGTCTGAAGGGTCCCGCTGAAGCCCGCGACCGGCAGGCCGGTGAGGACCGGGCGCAGCTCGGGGTGGGCCGGGTCGGCGGCGCGGGCCAGCAGCGCTGTCAGCAGGCCGGCGGAGAGTCTGTCCTGGCGGCTGAGTCCGCTGCCGTCGGCGAAACGGGCGCCGGTCAAGGGGAGCTTCAGCCGGGTCAGTTGCTTGGTGACGGCGCGCTCCGCGCCCGCGAAGCTCGCCTCCTCGCCGGTCGCCAGGGCGGTCTGGCGGGCGAGGGCCTCGGCGATGTCGTTGTCACTGTGCGTCAGGGTCCGCTCGACCAGGGCCGAGAGGGGCGCGGAGAGCACCTTGGCGACGGGCTTGGCTCCGGCGGCGGGCCGGCCGGGGGTGGGCGTCGCCGAGATGTCGACGCCCCGCTCTGCCAGCAGCCGCCCGAAGGCGCGGGCGGCGTCGCCCGCCGGGTCGCCGCTGCGGTGCGCGGCGCCGGTGGGCCCCTCTCCCCCAGAGCCCGAGGTCTGGGAGGTGTCCCCGAGCCGCCCTTCGCCGACCATCAGCGCGCTGACCGGGGCGATGTTCATGTTGGGGCCGATGGGGTGCAGCCCGGGGCCCTTGTAGAGCGAGGTGTCGTACGCCAGGCGGACCGTGCTCACCCCGCGCTCGCGCAGGGCACGCGCCGTACGGTCGGCGAGGGTGCGCAGGCCGGCGGTGTCGAGGGTCGCGTCGCCGCCGCCGACCAGCGTGAGTTCCTTCGCGTCCTCGGACGCGACGACCGTGGTGGGGATGCGGTGGTCCGGACCGAGCGCCGACAGGGCCGCAGCCGACGTGGCGATCTTGATGGTGGAGGCCGGGGTCATGGGGTCCGCGGCCCCCTTTCCGTACAGCTGCCTGCCCGTCGCGACATCGATCACAGAGGCCGTGCGGACGGTGCCGAGGCCGGGGTCGCCGAGCAGCGGGGCGAGCACCCCGGCGAGGTCGGCGGGGGTGGTCCGCGAGGCCTGCGCCTTGGTCGTGGGGGCGCCCAGGGCAGCGAGCACGCCGGGCGCACTGGGCGCGGGCGCCGGGCGCTTCGGCCTGGGGGTCTCGTGATGTGTGCCACCTGGGACGCTCCGGGCAGCGGCCCAGTCCCTCTCGGCCTTACGCTGGCCGGAGTCCCATGGACCGGCCGCGGCCACAGCCCCGGCGGCGAGGGCGAGGCCGACCACGGCGGCGCCCCCGGCGAGCTGCCACGTCCTGACCTCTGGCACCTCGCACCAACCCCTTTCGCGATCACACATCTGCGTGGGGGACACTTAATCACCAGACGTATGTGTTGATCATGGAGGAGCCACCCGTGGAGTTCGACGTCACCATCGAGATCCCGAAGGGTTCGCGGAACAAGTACGAGGTGGACCACGAGACCGGTCGGATCCGCCTGGACCGTCGACTCTTCACCTCGACCAGCTACCCGGCCGACTACGGCTTCGTCGAGAACACCCTCGGCGAGGACGGCGACCCGCTGGACGCGCTGGTCATCCTTGACGAGCCGACCTTCCCCGGCTGCCTCATCAAGTGCCGCGCGATCGGCATGTTCCGGATGACGGACGAGGCGGGCGGCGACGACAAGCTGCTCTGCGTGCCTGCCTCCGACCCGCGTGTGGAGCACCTGCGGGACATCCACCATGTGTCGGAGTTCGACCGCCTGGAGATCCAGCACTTCTTCGAGGTCTACAAGGACCTGGAGCCCGGCAAGTCGGTCGAGGGCGCGAACTGGGTCGGCCGCACCGAGGCGGAGGCGGAGATCGAGGCGTCCTACAAGCGCCTGGAGGCGCAGGGCGGCGCGCACTGACCTCGCGCTGAGCCTCTCGTACGGGCGGCGCACCCCACGGGGTGCGCCGCCCGTCGTGCGTCCTGGACCGGTGGCCGACGGCCGGGGTGCGTGTGATCGCGTGGGCGTGCCCATACTGGGCTGACACGGCGACACGATCGGGAGCGAGGGCAGCACGTGGTGGCGGAGCCGGAGGGTCCGGAAGACCGGAAGCCTCAGTCCGACGAGGCGCACAGCGCCTTCACCCCACCGGCTGGGGTGGGACAACCGGAGGCACCCGAGGAGGACCATCCGTCCTCGGAGTTCGCGGTTCCGGCCGGGCTCGCCCCCGAAGTACCCCCCGAGCAGGAGGGTTCCGCGTTCGCACCGCCCAGCACCTACAGCGCCAAGAAGTCGCCGCCCGCCTTCACCCCCGCGCACGGCATGCCGGTGATCCGGCTGACCAAGCACGCCCCCTGGCAGGACCGGATGCGGGCGATGCTGCGCATGCCGGTCGGCGAGCGGCCGGTGCCGGAGCACGCGCAGCGGCAGGACGAGGCCGGTCCCGCCGTGCCGCGTGTGCTGGACCTGACGTTGCGTATCGGCGAGCTGCTGCTCGCGGGCGGCGAGGGCGCGGAGGACGTCGAGGCGGCCATGTTCGCCATCACGGTTTCGTACGGCCTCGACCGCTGCGAGCCGACCGTCACGTTCACCCTGCTGTCGATCACCTACCAGCCGTCGCTGGTCGACGACCCGGTGACGGCGAACCGGACCGTACGGCGCCGAGGTACCGACTACACCCGGCTGGCCGCCGTCTACCGCCTCGTCCACGACATCAGCTCCGAGGACGTCGACGTCTCGCTGGAGGAGGCCTACCGGCGTCTCGCCGAGATCCGCCGCAACCGCCACCCCTACCCCGGCTGGGCGCTCACCGCGGCGGGCGGCCTGCTTGCGGGTGCGGCGTCCGTGCTGGTCGGCGGCGGGGTGCTGGTGTTCGTGGCGGCGGCGATCAGCGCGATGCTCGGCGACCGGCTGGCCTGGCTGTGCGCGGGCCGCGGGCTGCCGGAGTTCTACCAGTTCGTCGCCGCGGCCATGCCTTCGGCGGCGATGGGCGTCGCGCTGACGTTGTCGCCGCTGGATGTACGCGCCTCCGCGGTGATCACCGGTGGGCTGTTCGCGCTGATCCCGGGGCGGGCCCTGGTCGCCGGCGTACAGGACGGTCTGACCGGCTTCTACATCACCGCTGCCGCCCGACTGCTCGAAGTCGGCTATCTCGTCGTCGGCATCGTCATCGGCGTACTGAGCGTGCTCTATCTGGGCCTCGCGCTGGGCGCGAGCCTCAACCCGGAGACGGCCATCCACAGCGTCGAGCGGCCGGTCGTCCAGACGCTGGCGGCGATGGCGCTGTCACTGTGCTTCGCCGTACTGCTGCAGCAGGAGCGCAACACCGTGCTGCTGGTGACGCTCAACGGCGGGGTGGCCTGGGTGGTGTACGGCGCGCTCGCGGACACCGCCGGCATCCCGCCCGTCGCGGCCACGGCTGCGGCGGCCGGTCTGGTGGGCCTGTTCGGGCAGCTGCTCTCGCGCTATCGGTTCGCCTCCGCGCTGCCATACGTCACCGCTGCCATCGGGCCACTGCTGCCCGGTAGCGCGACGTACTTCGGACTGCTGGAGATCGCCAGGAACGACCTGAACGCGGGGCTCGCCTCACTGTCCAAGGCCGCCGCCCTGGCGCTGGCCATCGCGATCGGGGTGAACCTGGGAGGCGAAATCTCCCGGCTGTTCCTGCAGGTGCCGGCCGAGGGGCGGGCCGAACGCCGCGCGGCCAAGCGGACGCGCGGCTTCTAGTTCTCGCAGGTACAGACGGGCAGATTCAGCGCTTGGCGTGGCGGCCGCGCTGGGACGGCGGCACCTCGTCGGCCGGTCCTGCCGCGGCGGCTTCCTTCTTGCCCCGGGAACGGGCCCGCAGGAACTCGATCGCGATCGGCACCACCGAGATCAGCACGATGAGGATCAGGATCGCTTCGATGTTCTTGTGGACGAACTCGACCTTGCCGAGCGCGGCGCCGAGCAGGGTGACGCCCGCACCCCACAGGGTGCCGCCGATGATGTTGAAGGTGATGAACGAGCGGTAGTTCATCCGGCTCACACCGGCGATGATCGGCGTGAACGTACGCACGATGGGGACAAAGCGGGCGAGCACCAGCGACTTGGGGCCGTACTTCTCGAAGAACTCGTGCGCCTTCTCGACGTTCTCCTGCTTGAAGAGCCTGGAGTCGGGGCGCTTGAAGAGCGACGGGCCGACCTTGCGGCCGAAGAGATAGCCGACCTGGTCGCCGATGACGGCGGCGAGGACGATCAGGACGCACACCGCCCACAGCGGGACTCCGTCCAGCGCTCCGGTGGTCACCAGCAGGCCGGTGGTGAACAGCAGCGAGTCACCCGGCAGGAAGAAGCCGATGAGCAGGCCGGATTCGGCGAAGACGATGACCAGGACCCCGATCAGACCGAAGGTCGAGATCAGATAGTCCGGGTCCAGCCAGCTCGGTCCGAGCGCAAGGGTAGTCACGAGGTCCGGGCTCCTGAGTCGATAGTCGGTCGATCGTCGATTCGGCCGTCGATATTCGGCGCGGTCGGCAGACCAAAGCTATCAACGCATCGCAGCCGTTCCACGTTCCATCGGCCCGCCCAGGATGCACTGTGCTCGGACTGGGACAAAGCTGTGCGTCACAAGCCTCAGAGAGCTTTATGGGAGCCGTACGGAAGGTGGACGCAGATGGGCATCGAGGATTACGGCGGCGGACAGGGCCCGCAGTCCGACGTACTGGTCGTCACCACGAACGACGTGGCCGGATTTCAGGTGCAGGAGGTCATCGGAGAGGTCTTCGGACTCACCGTGCGCTCACGGCATCTGGGCAGCCAGATCGGTGCGGGCCTCAAGTCGATGATCGGCGGCGAGCTGAAGGGGCTGACCAAGACCCTGGTCGAGACCCGCAACCAGGCGATGGAGCGCCTGGTCGAGCAGGCGCGCTCGCGTGGGGCCAACGCCGTACTGATGTTCCGCTTCGACGTGTCGGAGGCGGCGGACGTGGGCACGGAGGTCTGCGCGTACGGCACGGCGGTGGTCGTGGCCCGGAGCTGAGCCGGACGCGAGTCCGCGCCGGGGCCGCGCAAGTCCGGCCCGGAGCGGACCCGCCGCCCGCAGGCCCTCACCCCGGACCGGACCCGCCGCCGCCGCAGTCACGCGCCCGCGCCCGGACGTGATCAGCTGCCCCGCACCGCGTTCGCGAGGATCGCGTCGCGCAGATAGCCCGCCAGACCGGGCTTGATCTGCTCGAACGTGGAGCTGAAGCGCTCGTCCGCGACGTACATCTCGGCGAGCCCGGTGTGGATCTCGTACGTGCAGTCGTAGAAGTTCCGGCTGATCTGCTGCCGGTGCTGCTCGGCCAGGTCCATCGCCGAATCCGAGTCCGGGGCCACTCCGGCGTCCATGAGGGCGACGAAGGCGCTGGTGTTCCCGGCGCCCTCGGCCTTGATCCGCAGCCAGTCCTCCTTGGTGTAGGTGGCGACCCGGCGCCGTGACTCCCGGTACGGCTCCGTGTCGCCCCAGCGCCGGCGCGACTCCTCGTCGAACCGGTCCGGGTCGTACTCCCCGAAGACCTCGAACTTCTCCTCGGGCGTGAGCTTGATGCCCATCTTCCGTGCCTCCATGGCGTGTTCGACGGCCTCGGCCATCTTCTGCAGGTTCTCGATCCGGACCGTCAGCAGCTCGTGCTGCCTGCGCAGGTGCTCCTGCGGGTCCGCGTCCGGGTCGTCGAGAAGTGCCGCGACCTCGTCGAGCGGAAAGCCGAGCTCCCGGTAGAACAGGATCTGCTGCAGCCGGTCGAGGTCGGCGTCGTCGTAACGCCGGTGGCCCGCGTGGCTGCGGCCGCTCGGCGAGAGCAGTCCGATCTCGTCGTAGTGGTGCAGCGTGCGCACCGTCACTCCGGCAAATGACGCGACCTGTCCCACCAAGTAGCTCATCGCTTTCCGCTCCTTCGTTTCTCGTTACGTGTCTCAGACTGCTGCCTCACGTTGCGTGAGGTGCAAGCCCGTATGAGCCTGAGACCCGAACGCCTACAGCCGGGAGCAAGGAAGGCGGTGCGGACGATGCCACTCCACCAGGGCGCGGGCAGCGGTGCGGCCGAGGAGGAGCGGGAGGCGCGCATGCTCGCCCTCAACCCTTTCTACGGCGCGGCCGACCCGGTCAGCGGAATGACCTCCGCCCCGCCCACCCATCGACTCCCCGACGGCCCGCTGCCGCCCTCGACGGCGTACCGCCTGGTCCATGACGAGCTGATGCTCGACGGCAACTCCCGGCTCAACCTCGCCACCTTCGTCACCACCTGGATGGAGCCACAGGCTGGGGTGCTGATGTCGGAGTGCCAGGACAAGAACATGATCGACAAGGACGAGTACCCGCGCACCGCCGAGCTGGAGCGGCGCTGCGTGGCCATGCTCGCCGACCTCTGGAACGCCCCGGACCCGGCCGACGCGGTCGGCTGCTCGACCACCGGCTCCAGCGAGGCCTGCATGCTCGCCGGCCTGGCGCTCAAGCGCCGCTGGGCGAAGCGCAACGCCGACCGCTATCCCGCGACCGCCCGCCCGAACATCGTGATGGGCGTCAACGTCCAGGTCTGCTGGGACAAGTTCTGTACGTTCTGGGAGGTCGAGGCGCGGCTTGTGCCCATGGAGGGCGACCGCTTCCATCTCGATCCGCAGGCGGCGGCCGAGCTCTGCGACGAGAACACCATCGGCGTAGTGGCCGTGCTCGGCTCGACCTTCGACGGGTCCTACGAACCGGTCGCCGAGGTCTGCGCAGCCCTGGACGCCCTCCAGGAGCGCACCGGCCTGGACATCCCCGTCCATGTCGACGGGGCGTCCGGCGCGATGGTCGCGCCCTTCATCGACGAGGACCTCGTCTGGGACTTCCGGCTGCCGCGGGTCTCCTCGATCAACACCTCCGGGCACAAATACGGCCTGGTCTATCCCGGCGTCGGCTGGGCGCTGTGGCGCTCGGACGCCGAACTGCCCGATGAACTGGTCTTCCGGGTCAACTATCTGGGCGGCGACATGCCGACCTTCGCCCTGAACTTCTCGCGCCCGGGCGCCCAGGTCGTCGCGCAGTACTACACGTTTCTGCGGCTGGGCCGGGAGGGCTACCAGGCCGTCCAGCAGACCGCCCGGGACGTCGCCCGCGGGCTCGCCGACCGGTTCGAGGCCCTGGGCGACTTCCAACTCCTCACCCGCGGCGACGAGTTGCCCGTGTTCGCCGTCACCACCGCGCCAGGCGTGCAGAACTTCGACGTCTTCGACGTCTCGCGGCGGCTGCGCGAGCACGGCTGGCTGGTGCCCGCGTACACCTTCCCGGCCAACCGAGAGGATCTCTCCGTACTCCGCGTGGTCTGCCGCAACGGCTTCTCCTCCGATCTCGCGGAGCTGCTGATGGACGATCTGAACCGGCTGCTGCCCGAACTGCGCCGCCAGCCCTACCCGTTGAGCAAGGACACGGCGGCGGCGACCGCCTTCCACCACTGACGGCCGCCCCGCCCCGCACTCAGTGACTGAGCCGCCGGAACCGCCGCACCGCCAGCGGGAAGAACACCGCCACCAGCGCCACCGGCCACACCGACGCCATCAGCTGGGCATGCTCTGCCGCCCAGGAGCCTTCAGCCACGCCCGGGATGCCGGACAGGTCCCGTACCGCCGTGGCCGTCGCCGACATCGGGTTCCACTCGACGGCCGCGCCCAGCCAGCCCGGCATCGACTCCGGCGTCGCGAAGGCGTTGGAGAGGAAGCCGATCGGCCACACCAGGATCTGCACGGCCTGCACCATCTCCGGCTTGCCCGCGACCATCGCCAGATGGATCCCGATCCACAGCATCGCGAACCGCAGCAGAAGCAGCAGCCCCACCGCCCCCAGGAACGACCCGAACCCGCCGTGCCAGCGCCAGCCGATCGCGTACCCCACGCCGATCATCACGAGCAGGCTGAGCGCCGACTGGAGCATGTCCGCCACGCTCCGCCCGACCAGCACCGCGGAGCTCGCCATCGGCATGGAGCGGAACCGGTCGATGACCCCCTTGCCCAGGTCCTGGGTGACGGCCAGCATCGTCGAATCCAGGCCGAACGCCATGGTCAGCGCGAGCATGCCGGGGACCAGGAAGCCGACGTACGCCCCTTCGACGCCCCGTCCGCCGCCGACCAGATAGCCGAACATCAGCAGCAGCATCACCGGGAAGACCAGGCCGACGACGACCTGCACCGGCTGCCGCGCCCAGTGGGCGAGTTCGCGCCGGGTCATGGTCCAGGAGTCGGTGAGAGCCCATACGGTCATGCGGACACCTCCTGAGTGAGGTGCAGGAACACCTCGTCGAGCGTGGGGCGTCGGACGGCTATGTCCTCCGCCTCGATGCCGGCCGTCTCCAGGGCGCGCACGGCCTCGGTCAGGGCCGCCATCCGGTCGTTCACCGGCGCGCTGACCAGTCTCCGGTCCTCATCCACGGTTGCCTCGCCCGGCAACAGCGAGGCAGCGCGCGCCAGTTGTCCCGCGTCGTGCAGGACGATGTCGATCCGGTCGCCGCCGAGCTTGGCCTTCAGCTGGTCGGCCGTACCGTCCGCGATCACCCGCCCGGCGTCGATCACCGAGATCCGGTCGGCCAGCTGATCGGCCTCCTCCAGATACTGCGTGGTCAGCAGTACGGTTGTGCCCCCGCCGACCAGTGAGCGCACCGCGCTCCACACCTCGGCCCGCCCGCGCGGGTCGAGCCCGGTCGTCGGCTCGTCCAGGAACAGCACCTCCGGCTCGGTGATCAGCGACGCCGCCAGGTCGAGCCGCCTGCGCATCCCGCCGCTGTACTGCTTGACCGCCTTTCGGCCCACGTCCGCGAGCCCGAACCGCTCCAGGAGCTCGTCCGCCCGTGTGCCCGCCCGCCGAGCGCCCAGGTGATACAGCCGCCCGAACATCTGCAGGTTCTGCCGGCCGCCGAGCCTTTCGTCGACCGCCGCGTGCTGCCCGAGCAGCCCGATCCGTCGCCGCACTTCGACCGCCTCGGTCCGCACATCGTGGCCTGCCACCCGCACCACGCCCTCTTCGTGCCGCAGCAGCGTCGCCATGATGCGTACGGCGGTGGTCTTGCCCGCGCCGTTGGGCCCGAGCACCCCGTGCACCGTGCCGCGGGCCACCGCCAGATCCAGTCCGTCCAGAGCCCGTTTCTCCCCGTACCGCTTTCGCGCGCCCTCGACGACGATCGCGTCCGTCATGCGTCTCCTCCAGCACCTCAAGCACCCTCAAAGCCAGTAATCAAACTTGACTACCGCCGCAAGGTATCCCCAAATCCGCGATTGGTCAAACTTGATTAGCCCTGATCTCCCTCATGCGGCACGCCCGTTGCATACGGGTTCTCCTCGCCCTCGGCGAGCACCCCCACAAAGGGATCGCCCTCCCCCGAGAAGGTGTACGCCCCCTCCTCGATCCGCCGGATCAGGCCCCGCGTCCACTCGGCTCCGGAGTCCGCGGAGCCGACCCACAGATTCATGATCTCGCCGATGTGCCCGAGCGACTGGGGACCTTCCTCGGGGGTGTAGTACTCCGTCACCGCGGCGCGCCACTCCTCCAGGCCGCGCACCCGCTCCTTCAGCAGCGCCACGGCCTCGTCCCGCTTCAGTTCGACGATGAAGCCGATCGCGGCCGAGAGGACGTCCAGCTTCTGGTCGTAGACCGTCAGGGACTCCCGGAGCAGTCTGAAGAACTCCTCGGTGCCCTTCTCGGTGATCTCGTACTCAGTGCGCGGCGGACCGCCGGCCGTCGACGGCGCGATCTCATGGGCGTGCAGCAGACCTTGCTTCGCCATCTGCTTCAGCGCGTGGTAGATCGAGCCGGGCTTGGCGTTGGACCACTCGTGAGCGCCCCAGTACTCCAGATCGTTGCGGACCTGGTAGCCGTGCGCCCGCCCGTGCTGGCGTACGGCTCCAAGGACCAGCAGCCGGATCGCTGACATCCGCGTACCCTTCCTATTCAACTTTGACTAGGGTACGCGGAGAGGCACGGAGGTACACGGACCGGCCCGGCGAGAGGGCGTCTGCCCGGCCCGCTACTCGCCCCAGCTCCGACCGCTCTCCAGCGCCACCAGCTCGAACGAACCCTTGCCGTCCAGCGACTCGCGGATGATGTCCGCGTGGCCCGCGTGCCGGCCGATCTCCTCCACCAGATGCAGCATCAGCCAACGCATCGACACCGCGCCGTCCTTGGGGAACCAGGGCGCGTCGGGCAGCGGGAAGGTGTCGTCCAGGCTGGGCACGGAGTGGATGAACTCGTCGGTCTCCTTGGCGACCGAGTCCCAGAAGGCCAGCATCCCGGGAATCGTCTCCTCGCCGACCAGCCGGAAGCTGTCGCCCCAGGTCTCCTCGTTGCGCGCCTTCTCGTTCGGCTTCTGCTGCGCCATCCGCAGCCAGTTCAGCTCCGTCTCCGCGACATGCTTGAGCAGTCCGGACAGCGAGAGCTCGCTGGCGCTCGGGCGGCTCGCCGCCTGCTCCTCGGTCAGTCCGAGAACCGAGCGGCGGATCGCGCCGCGCTGCGCCTCGACGAAGGAGAGGAGCGCGCCACGCTCGTCGCCGTGAGCTTCTGCGGGAACGTGAGTGACCATGATGTCCGCCCTTCCGAGCTTGGCTGTGCCGTCCTGACAACAGCCAAGCTACGGACCCTTGCGGTCAGCCTCTGTCCGCAAGGGTCCGGAGTCGCGGAGATATCAGATCGCCGAGATCTCAGGCCGCGGAGATCTCAGAAGGGGAACTGCGAGCGGCCGTGCTGCACCGAGATCCACTTCTGCGTGGTGAACGCCTCGATCATCGACTCGCCGTTCAGCCGCCCGCTGCCGGAGTGCTTCTCGCCTCCGAAGGGGACGATCGGCTCGTCGTGGACGGTGCTGTCGTTGATGTGGATCATTCCGGTGTTGATCCGCTGGGCGATCCGTACACCCCGCTCGATGTCACCGGTGTGCACCGCGCCGCTCAGTCCGTACGGAGTGTCATTGGCGATCCTGACCGCCTCGTCCTCCCCGTCGAACGGCACGATCAGCGCCACCGGGCCGAAGATCTCCTGCTGCAGGACCGGCGAGTCGGCCTCGAGACCGGTCAGCACCGACGGGCCCACGAGATTGCCCTCGGACGTCCCGTGCAGCAGCGCGGTCGCGCCGGCCTCGACGGTCTGGTCGACCAGTGTCGTGACCGCGTCGGCCTGCGAGGAGTTGATGAGCGGGCCGATGTGGGTCTGCGGGTCCGCCGGGTCGCCGACCTTCAAGGTCTTGACCTTGGCGACGAACTTCTCGGTGAACTCCTTCTCCACGCTCCGGTCCACCAGGACGCGGTTGGCGGCCATGCAGACCTGGCCCTGGTGCACGTAACGGCTGAAGACCGCCGCATCCACCGCGTAGTCGATGTCCGCGTCCTCCAGCACGATCAGCGCGCTGTTGCCGCCCAGTTCGAGAATGGCGCGCTTGAAGTTGGCCGCGCAGACGGTGGCGACATGCTTGCCCACCTTGTCGGAGCCGGTGAAGGAGATGGCCTTCGGCACCGGGTGCTCCAGCAGCGCGTCGCCTATCTCGGCTATGTCGGTGATGACGACGTTCAGCAGTCCGGCGGGCAGGCCGGCGTCCTCGAAGACCTTGGCCACCAGGGACCCGCCGCAGATCGGGGTGTTCTGGTGCGGCTTGAGGACCACCGCGTTGCCCAGCGCCAGCGCCGGGGCCACCGACTTGATCGACAGCAGGAAGGGGAAGTTGAAGGGGCTGATGACGCCCACGACGCCGACCGGCAGGCGATAGACACGGTTCTCCTTGCCGTCGACCGGCGAGGGGAGGATCCGGCCCTCGGGCCGCAGGGAGAGCTGCACCGCCTCGCGCAGGAACTCCTTGGCGAGGTGCAGTTCGAAGGCCGCCTTGAGATGCGTGCCGCCCAGCTCCGCGATGATCGTCTCGGTGATCTCCTGCTCGCGGTCCTCGATGATCCGCAGGGCGCGCTCGAAGACCAGCCTGCGGGCGTACGGATTGGTCGCAGCCCAGGCTTCCTGCGCGCGCTCCGCGGCACGGTAGGCCTGGTCCACCTCCGCGGCGGTGGCGACCGGGATCGAGGCCAGCTTCTCCCCGTCGTACGGGTTGAAATCGATGATGTCCCAGGAGCCGCTTCCCTGCCTCCACTCGCCATCGATGTACTGGTGGGCCAGCTCGGTGAAGAAGGACATGTGATCCGATTCCTTACTGCAGAAGCAGATGCCTGACTTCACGTCATCGTACTTGTGTTTCAGATGAGTTGGAGTAGACCACGGAGAAGATCCCGGCTCTCGGCCGGATCCGGGCTGTCCTGCCGAAGACGCTCCATCACTCGTTCGTACTGAGCGACCTCCTCGCGCTTGTCCAGGTAGAGGGCGCTGGTGAGCTGCTCCAGATAGACGATGTCGGAGAGGTCCGACTCGGGAAAGCGCAGCATGGTGAAGGAGCCGCTCTCGCCCGCGTGCCCGCCGAAGCTGAAGGGCATCACCTGCAGGGTGATGTTCGACTGCTCGGAGATCTCGATCAGATGCCTCAACTGGCCCTGCATCACCGCCCGGTCGCCGTACGGGCGGCGCAGGGCTGCCTCGTCGAGGATGGCGTGGAAGCGGGGCGCGCGCTCGGAGACGAGGACCTTCTGGCGCTCGAGGCGGAGCGCGACCCGGCGGTCGATCTCGGCGCGCGGGGCATCGGGGATGCCGCGGGTGACGACCGCGTGCGCGTACGACTCGGTCTGCAGCAGGCCGTGCACGAACTGCACTTCGTAGATTCGGATGAGCGAGGCGGCACCCTCCAGGCCGACATATGTCTGGAACCAGCCGGGCAGCACGTCGCCGAAGCTGTGCCACCACCCGGCGACATTGGCCTCCTTGGCGAGGCCGAGGAGAGATCCGCGCTCGGATTCGTCGGCGACTCCATAGAGCGTCAGCAGATCCTCGACGTCCCTCGCCTTGAAGCTCACCCGTCCCAACTCCATGCGGCTGATCTTGGATTCGGATGCGCGGATGGAGTAACCAGCCGCCTCGCGGGTGATGCCGCGCGACTCGCGCAGCCGCCTCAGTTGGGAGCCCAACAGGATGCGCCGCACCACGGAACCGGAAGACTCGCCTGCGGTCACGACTCCAACCCTCCCCATCGCTAGGTCTCGCTACGTCGATGTGTGTGCCGATGTGTGTCGATGCCTGTCTCGCGGAGTGCCTCCGAACCCCAAGACCGGGATTCTGCCACCAAAACGCTTCAGCCCGTACTCATTCGATTACGGAAATGAGACGGCCTTGGGAAGGGGGTGAAAGAGATCTGCGGAAGAAATGAGTAGGAACCGGCACCGGGGCGGACAGGTCGGGCACGTGCACGTGCATCTGCCCTTGCATCTGCTCTACGCATTGGGAACCATGGTCCTCGCGCACCTGCGTGCTCGTTCGTGTTGTAGCGTCACAGCCGCGATTCCTGGGAGTGCCTCGCATGGGACCGAATGGATCGACCATGCTCGAGCCGTTACGGCAGGGGCTGCCCCCAATCGATCCCGCAGCGGTTTCCAGCTCAGCCTCGTGCGCCCTGCCCGCCCGCTATGAAGCGGTGCGCGGAGCACGGCAGTTCACCAAGGCGACGCTCGGGCAGTGGGAGCTCAACGACCGTTTCGACGATGTCTCGCTGGTCGTTTCCGAACTTGTCACCAACGCACTGCGGCACGCGCTGCCCGCCGACACCCCGCGGGAGATCCGGGAGTCCCAGGATCCGCCCGTACGGCTGCATTTGATGCGCTGGACGAGCCGGCTGGTATGCGCGGTCCGCGATCCCAGCCACGACAGTCCAGGGGCGTCCGGCGACGGTGAGGACGCCCCTTTTCCGGACCCGAGCGGGGGTGCCGAGTCGGGCCGCGGTCTGTTTCTGGTGGACTCCTTCAGCGACAGCTGGGGCTGGCACCCGCTGGCCGGGTCGCTGCACGGCAAAGTCGTCTGGGCAATGTTCCGGCTGGGCTAAGCCTGGGGTCGAGCAGCCCGGCGGCTTGCTCGCGAAGCCACCCACCGGACAGCAACCACCAACGCCCCCTTGCCCAGGGCATCCACGAACCCGGACGCCTAGACGAGGTGGTCGAACTCCCCGTCCTTCACGCCCAGCAGCAACGCTTCAATCTCGGCGGGCGTATAGACCAGGGCGGGGCCGTCGGGGTGTCGTGAATTGCGCATCGCCACGTCTCCGCCCGGCAGTTTGGCGAACTCCACGCAGGATCCCTGGGAGTTGCTGTGTCTGCTCTTCTGCCAGACGACCCCGTGAAGCTCCGTGGCCGCCATGCCGTTGTACGCGTGGTGCACGAGAAACGCTCCCGGGGTACAAGGTGCAGGTGTCAACTGTCCCGGATCATAGCTGTGTTTCATATGCCAATGCATGAACGACTGCACGGGCAGATGCACGTGCACGAGGGGTGTTCCCTCGGTTACAGCTTCTCAAGCGTGTGATCGAATCTCTCGCGCCCAAGGAATAGACGTGTGCCACGCCGTTCTGGCTCCATGGCCCAGGTAAAAGTCCAGACCCCCCGGAGCACCCTGAGGTGATCCGGGGGGCCCGGGCGAAGTCTCCTGCACATCACTTTCCGGAGGAGTACGGCAGCAGCGCCATCTCACGGGCGTTCTTGATCGCACGGGCCAGCAGACGCTGCTGCTGGGCGCTCACCCGGGTCACCCGGCGGCTGCGGATCTTGCCGCGGTCGGAAATGAACTTCCGCAGCAGGTCCGTGTCCTTGTAGTCGATGTACGTGATCTTCGCCTGGTCCAGCGGGTTGGGGCGGGACTTGACGGGCTTGCGCGGGTCGGTGCGGCGAGGGGACATCAGACCTCCAGGAGGGAGTCGAAGGCGGGCGGCAGCCGCTTCCAGGCCTCGCGGCCCGCGGCGTACTCGGCATCGGTCAACAGGCAGGATTCGAGGAGCTGTTCCAGGCCGTGGCGGTCCAGTCCCGGTGAGGTGAAGACCAGGTGCTGGCAGCAGTCCCCGTGCTCCGGGTGCCAGTCCAGCGCGGCCGCGGCCCGGCGGACCGGCGGGACCAGGTCCCAGGCGGCGTCCGGCAACGAGGCGAGCCAGGGGCCCGCGTTCTCCACGCAGAGCGCACCGCCCGCCGCGTCCCAGGCCAGCAGGGTGTCCGGGCGGTCCGCGAGCCAGAAGCGGCCACGACTGCGAGCGGCCGCGCAGGTCAGGTCCTCCAACGCCTGGTAGAGCCGCTCCGGGTGGAAGGGGCGGCGGCGGTGCCAGACGTACGTACCGACCCCGCAGTCGTCGGCCTCCTGCGGCAGCAGCGCACAGGCCGGGTGCTGGGCGGCCGCGGCCGCCTCCACGTCGAAGCCGGCCAACGCGGCGGCGGCCAATTCGGCTCCGCCGACCTCGACTTGGCGGGCGGTCGGGTGCAGTTGGGCGAGCAGCGCGCGGTCCTCGTCGTCGGCCTCCTCGCTGTCGACGACGGCGAGCACGGGCGCGTACTCCAACTGGCGCGCCCAGGTGTCGGCGACCGTGCGCCGGTCGCTGGTGGCGGCCGCGAGCCCCACGTCGATCAGGTCGTCGCCGTTGCCGAGGTAGGGCAGCAGCAGGGCCGGGTCGACAGCGGTCATCACCGAGGTGACGGCGAGACATTCGCCGCCGTGTGCCGCGACGACCTCGGCCATCGCCTTCGGTTCGACCGAGTCCCACAGCTCGACGATCGCGAGCCGGGTCGTGCCGCCGTCCGCGAGCCGTTCCAGCTCGGGCACCAGGTCCTCGCGCAGCGCACAGCAGGCGCAGTCGTTGACCAGCGGCGTCTCGCCGGTGTTCTGCACGCCGTGCGCGTCGCGGACGCTCCGCACGACCGTCCCCTGCGCGGCGGTCGACAGGTCGTGGTGGAGCGCGACGCTGCCGGGCACCGTGGCCAGCAGCCGGTCCACGGCGGCCTTGCGGGCTTCGGAGTGCAGCCCGGCGACGAGCGCGACGGGGAGCCTCACGCTCGTCCTCCGTACCGCCGCTCGAAGCGCTCCACTCGCCCGGCCGTGTCGAGCACCCGCGCGGTCCCCGTATAGAAGGGGTGGCTCGCGGAGGAGATCTCGACGTCGATGACGGGGTAGGTGTTGCCGTCCTCCCACTCGACCGTCTTCTCGCTGGTGGCGGTGGACCGGGTGAGGATGGCGAAATCGGCCACCTTGTCGCGGAAGACGACGGGGCCGTACGGGGGGTGGATACCGGGCTTCATCGCGCTGCTCAGCGCTCCTCTCGGAAGTCGACGTGCTTGCCGACCATCGGGTCGTACTTGCGCAGCGTCATGCGGTCGGGGTTGTTTCGGCGGTTCTTGCGGGTCACGTAGGTGTAGCCGGTGCCTGCGGTGGAGCGGAGCTTGATGATGGGGCGGAGTTCGTTGCGGGCCATGGGGCTAGTATATGGAAATGGTTTCCATTACCAAATGGACTCCGTCATGGCCCCCGTCAACGAGAGGTGAATCACCTGTGTCCGCCCACTGCCAGCTGACCGGCGCCCAGCCGGGCTTCGGCAACAACATCTCCCACTCGCACCGGCGCACGTCGCGCCGCTTCGACCCCAACATCCAGCGCAAGCGCTACTGGCTGCCGAGCGAGGGCCGCCATGTCCGGCTCACCCTGAGCGCCCGCGCGATCAAGGCCATCGACACGATCGGGATCGAGGCCGCCGTGGCCCGCATCCGTGCCCGCGGGGTGAAGGTCTGATGGCAAAGAAGAGCAAGATCGCCCGCAATGAGCGGCGCAAGGAAGTCGTCGAGCGATATGCCGAGCGGCGGGCGGAGTTGAAGGAGATCATCCGCCGCCCGGGCACGAGCCGGGACGAACGGGCCGCCGCGCAGGCCGAGTTGCGGCGTCAGCCGCGCGACGCGAGCGCGACGCGGGTGCGGAACCGGGACAGCGTGGACGGCCGGCCGCGCGGACATCTGCGGAAGTTCGGCATTTCGCGGGTGCGGCTGCGTGAGCAGGCACACGCCGGATTCCTCCCGGGAGTTCGTAAGGCCTCCTGGTAGCTTGGCGCGGTCTTGAAACCGACAAGGGGGACCGATAAGTGCACAAGCGCGTACGGATGTCAGTCGCCGCGGCGGGTCTTGTCGCCGCTCTGGCGCTGACCGGCTGCAGCAGCGGCGGCAACGACGACTCCGGCAAGGACAAGACGTCTGCCAAGCCGACGGAGACGGGCGACGGCGGCGACGGCGACGCCGGGGCTGCGAGTGGGAGCATCGAGGGCGCCTGGGCCGGTGTCACCGACGGCAAGACCGTCGCGCTGTCCGTCTCGGGCAAGATCGCGGCGGTCGTTGCAGACGGGCACGTCTGCACGGGCCAGGTGACCGACCATGGCAAGCCGATGCTGTCCCTGAAGTGCGCCGACGGGAACACCGACCGCACGATGGGCTCGATCGAGTCCAACGACGGCACCACGCTGGTTGTCTCGTGGGACGCCGGCGCGAAGGACACGCTCACCAAGACCGACCCGGGCAAACTGCCGACGGGACTGCCGACCGGCATCCCGACTCCCTGACGCTCCTGACGTCTCTGACGTATGAGCCGGTTACGGGCCGCGGACCCTGCACGGGGTTCGCGGCTCGTCGTCGTTGTGCCGATCGCGATCCGGACAGGCGGCCGGGACCACCCTGGCGCGGCGGGCCCGTTGTCAGGACAATCACTTGCGCACCAGGCGGTGATCTCCCGCGGGCATCGGGGGGTTCCTCAAGTCCCGTATCCCTCAGGCGGCTTCACCGACCCCCCCAGCACATGCGAAAGGCAACAGGATGACGAACAACCGCGCCATGCGGTTCGGCAGCCGTTTACTGGTCACAGCCGTGGCCGCATGCGGGATAACGGCGGCGGCCGCCCCGTCCGCGGTCGCCGACGAGCAGCCGACACGGCGGCAGCTGACGGCGGACTGCGCCTCGGGCGAGGGCAAGTGCACCTTCAATTCGCCGCAGCTCGGCCAGGCGTACCTGGGTCAGTTCCGCCAGGTATCCGACTCGCTGTTCAACTGCAGTACCTCGGACGCCACTCAGTCCATGACCTGGAACGACACCGTGGGCTCCACCGACTCGGTCGGCGTCTCGGTCACCGCGGGCGGCAAGATCGCGGGCATTGTGGACCTGAGCGTGACGGCAAGCTACAGCCACAGCTGGTCGAGCACGCACTCGGAGAGCAGTTCCCTGGGCATGACGGTCAAGCCCGGTGAAGTGGGCTGGATCTCCCGCGCCCAGGTGATGCAGACGGTCTCCGGTACCTGGCAGACCCACTACGACAGCCCCAAGTGGGGCCACTACTACTGGTTCTGGCAGGACACCATCACCGGACCGGCCACGAACGGCACGGACGGCAAGAGCAACGCGGTGGTCGTCAAGAGCCGCAAGATGACCGCTACGGAGAAGAAGTCCTGCGCCGCTGACGCCCACGAGGGCAGGGCGTTCGTCCAGGAGCGCTGACGCACGGCCCCCTGCTCCGTCCTGGGGCAGGGGCGCCACTGAACTACGCATCCTCCAGCTCGCACCACACCGTCTTGCTGTCCCCCCAACCGGTCAAGCACGACTCAGGCCAAGCATCCTCACGAAGTACCGCACTTCAGCACAGCCGATACTCGGACTTCGTCAAGGAGTGATGCGGGGGTGCGTCTTCGACACCTGCGCGCTGTCCGCCGCCGCCCTGCCGTGGGTCCAGCCCGCTTCGTCCGTCACGCCGCGGACCCGCGTGGTCGTCGTCTGCGGGAACATCTCCTCCGCGCGGTCCGTGACGGCCACGTCCCGCGATGCCAGCACCGGCAGCAGGTCCGCGGTCACCACTTCGTCCGCCACCGTCGCGAGCCGCTCGCCCAGCCGGTGGGCGTACGCCATCAGGAACGACTGGCGGAAGGTCTTCGTACGCTTGCGGCCGCCCGCGCGCTGGCCGGCCTCCGCCCGGGTCATCGCCGTCGTCCCCTGGACCAGCAGCGAGGTGTACAGCAGCTCTACCGCCTCGAGGTCGCCGTCGAAGCCGACGATCGTCGAGAAGCCGAAGACGCTGTTCCACACCGCCCGGCAGCGGTTCGCGGAGGCGACCGCGTCGAGGAGGATCGCCTTGGCCGTTTCGTACGGGGCGTCCACGCCGATACGGCAGGCCGCGGGTGCGTCGGGGCGGTGGGTCCGGGCGGCGAGCAGGGCCTCGTCGAGGCTGTGGCGGGCCATCAGTTCCTGGGCCTTCGCGGTGAGCGCCTCCGCCTCCTCGGGGTAGCCGGTCGCCTCGGCCTTGGCGAGCAGGGCGCGGATGCGGGTCAGCATGCGCGGCTCGTGCGGTGCGGGCTCGGCGGAGAAGGGTGCGCCGGGGGCCGGGCCGACCGGTTCGATCGCCGGGAGCCGGACCAGCAGCCGGTACAGCTCCAGCACGGCGGTGGCGTACGAGAAGCGGTCCGCTGCGTAAGGGGCCTGCTTCAGCTCGTCGAGCTGGGCCCGCCAGCGTGGGGCGAGATGTGCGTACCGCCCGCTCTCCCCCACGATCAGCTCGGCGACCAGCCGTTCATGCGTCTCGTCCAGGTCGCGCCGGACTATGCGTACGACGTCGGCAGGCTGCCAGCCGCGCTCCCAGGCACTGCGTACGAGCTCCTCGCCGCGCAGCCGCAGTACCGCGTCGGCGGACGGATCGGCGGCAAGCAGGGACGCGCCGGTATCCAGCCCTTCGTCCCCGTCGGCGTACAGCGCGACGGCGAGGGCCTTCTCCACCGTACCGACCGTGCTCACGCCCAGATGATCCCACGGGGTATGGCCTGCCCTACCGCCAGGACGCCCCCCAGTGGTCGTGATCACCGCCCCGGGAAACGGAAGCCTGGAGGCATGGACACCAACCCCGTACGGCTCCGAGCCGTCCGCAAGGCCTACGGCGACGTCACCGCCCTCGACAGCGTCGACCTCGACCTTCGCGCCGGCTCCTTCACCGCGGTCATGGGACCCTCCGGGTCCGGTAAATCGACGCTGCTCCAGTGCGCCGCCGGCCTCGACCGGCCCACGTCCGGGAGCGTCGAGATCGACGGGATCGCGCTGGGCGGGCTCAGCGAGCGGCGGCTCACGCTGCTGCGGCGGGAGCGGATCGGATTCGTCTTCCAGGCGTTCAATCTGGTCCCCTCGCTGAGTGCCGCGCAGAACGTGGCCCTGCCACTGCGGCTGGCGGGCCGGCGGCCGGCGCGTACGGAGATACGGGAGGCGCTCGCCCGGGTGGGGCTCGAAGGGCGGGCGCGGCACCGGCCCGGGGAGCTGTCCGGCGGGCAGCAACAGCGGGTGGCGATCGCGCGGGCGCTGATCACGCGGCCCGCCGTGCTCTTCGGCGACGAGCCGACCGGGGCGCTGGACACCGGGACCAGCCGTGAAGTGCTGGTCATGCTGCGGGAGTTGGTGGACCGGGAGGGGCAGACGATCGTGATGGTCACCCATGATCCGGTGGCGGCGGCGTACGCGGACCGGGTCGTGTTCCTGGTCGACGGGCGGGTCGGCGGCGAGCTGGCCGCGCCGGGTGCCGAGCGGGTAGCGGCCCAGCTGGCTCGGCTGGATGGTCTCGATGGACTGGATGGACTCGATGGTCTGGAGGCCGTGCCGTGCTGACCGTCGCGTTCGCCGCGCTGCGCGCCCGCTGGGCCACCTTCGTCGCGAGCTTCGTCGCGCTCGCGCTCGGCGTCGGGCTGATCGCCGCGATGGGGCTCGGCCTCGCCTCGACTTTCGACGCCCCGAAGCGCGCGCCCGAACGGTTCGCGTCCTCGCCGGTTGTGGTGATGGGGACGGACACCCTCGCCGTCGAGTCCCGGCGCCATCTGCCCCTGCCCCATCCACACCCTGTGGATATCGAACTCGTGCGCCGACTTCGCGCCCTCGGCCCGGTGGTGCAACGGGGCGGTCGGGACGCGGTCGGCGTCGACGCCCCGGCCGCGGCCGTACGCAAGGTCGTCGGCGACCGCGCCCAGGTGCTCACCGGGGACGACCGCCGCCGCGCCGACCCGGACTCCGAGCGCGACGCCGAGGCCCTCGTCGCCGTGAACTCCCTGCTCGGCACGGCCGGTGGCGTGTCCGCCTTCGTCTCCGTCTTCGTCGTCGCGTCGACGTTCGCCTTCGCGGTGGCGCTGCGCAGAAGGGAGTTCGGGCTGCTGCGCACGGCGGGCGCGACCCCCGGCCAGATCCGCAGGCTGCTCCTGACCGAGGCCCTCGTCGTCGGCACGCTCGCCTCGGCGGCGGGCTGCGCGCTCGGTGCGTGGGGTGCGCCGAGGCTCGCCCGGCTGCTGGTCGACGGGGAGGTGGCGCCGGAGTGGTTCACGATCCGCGAGGCCGCCTGGCCGTTCCATGCCGCCTTCTGGACCGGGCTGTTGGTCGCGCTCGCCGGAGTGTGGGCGGCATCGCGCCGGGCGGGCCGCATCCGCCCGGTCGAGGCGTTGCGCGAAGCGGACGTGGACACGGGCGCGATGCCGCCCGGGCGGCGGCTGGCCGGACTCGCGCTGTTCGCAGCCGGTGCCGGGCTGCTGGTCTGGACGCTCGCCACGGACCCCTCCGGCCTGCTGAAACGCAAGACGTACACGACGCAGCCGATGGTCCTGATCACCGCTGCCGCCCTCCTCGCTCCGCTGCTTCTGCGCCGTACGGCCGGGCTGCTGCCCCTGCCGGGGGTCACCGGGATGCTCGTACGGGAGAACACGGCGGCAGCCGTACGCCGGACCGCTGCCGTTGCCGCGCCCGTCCTGGTCACGGTCGCGCTGGGCGGTTCGCTGCTCGGCTCCGCCGCGACGGTGACGGAGGCGAAGGCGGCCGAGGCGCGTACCCAGACCGCCGCCCAATTCGTGGTCACCGGCGATGAGTTGAAGCCGGTGGAGCCGGGCGAGCTCTCCGGGGCGACGCTCTCCGCCTCCGCGTCCACCGGCGTTTTCGTACGGGAGGAAGGCACCGCCCTCATCCGGTCCGACGCCCGCGCCGTCTCCGACCCGGCCGCCTTCGCGAGCCTCGCCCGGCTGCCCGTCGTCGCGGGTGATCTGCGCGACCTCGACGACCGTTCGATCGTCGTCAACGAGGAGTGGGAGAAGCACACGGTGGGCGAGACGGTGGACGTCTGGCTCGGCGACGGCCGCCCGGCCTCGCTGCGTATCGCCGCCGTACTCGCCATCGGAACCGGAAGTAACGGCGCGTTCATCACCACAGCCAACGCGCCCGTGGCGAAGGTCGACCGTATCGACGTACAGCTCGCGGAAGGAGCGGACCTGGATGCCGCCACTGACGCGCTACGGCGCACCACCGGCGGCACGGTCAGGACGACGGACGCGTGGGCGGCGGCCACCCACCCCCGCACCAGCCCGCAGACCCGCCAGGGCCTGCTGGTCGTCCTCGGCATCGCCCTCGTCTACACGGCGATCGCGCTGGCGGGGACCCTGCTCATGGCCACATCGGCACGAGCGGGAGAGCTGACCTCGCTACGGCTGGCAGGCGCGACCCGCGCCCAGATCCTGCGGGTCGTCGCGGGCGAGACGCTGCTCGCGGTCGCGATCGGCACGCTGCTCGGGCTGGCCGTAACCGCCGTCAATCTCATGGGACTCGGTACCGCGCTGGCCGCCCTGTCCGCGCCCGTGACGGTGACCGTCCCCTGGGGGACAGTCGGGTCAGCGGCGGGCGCCTGCGCGGTCGTCGCGGTGGTGGCCGCGCTGCCGCCCGCCCGGCGGGTGACCCGCATCTGATCAGCGCGGCTGCCACCGGCAGCCGCGCGACCAGGGCGACCCGCCGCAGCCCGGACGGGAGCCCCCGCCGTCAGGCGCTGCGGATGCTCTTCTTGGCCAGCTCGTACGCCGGCAGCATCTCCTCGTGCTCCTCGGAGTCCATTCCCCCGAGATGAAGAACGACCACGCCGCGCGGGGTTGTGAAGGCGAGCGCCCGTTCCTTCTTGGGCTCGTCCAGGAACTCATCGGTGTTGAGGTAGGTCACCTCGGCCGAGGCGTACTCCCCCGCCTTGGTCTGCGTGTACGCGACCTTGTCCCGGCTCTTCGCCTCCTCCGCGACGAACGCTTCGAGCGCCCGGCGCGGATCGTCGCCGCTGCGGCCGCCGGTCCAGACACGCAGGAACCCGATGTTCCCGGCGGGCTTGGCGTCGATCTCGCAGACGAGGGTGACGGGGCCCTGCCGGGCCGACCCGAACTCGGGGTCGTTCTTGACGGCCTGCGGCTTCCAGCCCGACGCGAGGTCGAACGAGACGGGCAGGGCGCACGGCGAACCCGCGCCCCCGACCGTGCCGCCCCTGGCCGCGGCCGGCGTCTCCGTCTTCGCCGCACCCTTCGCCCCGTCTTTCGCCGTGCTCTTCGCAGCGCCGGTCGGCCGGTCCGGCTTCGGCTCCGACGAACAGCCGCTCAGCACCCCCATCACGAGCACCGCCGGGACCAGCCCCGCGCCCACGCCGCGTCTCAGACCTCGACCTCGTACCACGATTCCCCACCCCAGGTTCAGCTCGAACAAACTTGCTCGATCCTAGAGAGGCCGACGGACGTGGAAGAACGTGGGACCCGGTGGTCACGGAGTGGGACCGGTGGTCACGAAGAACGCCCGCTACGGAGTGACCACCAGCTTCCCCCTCACATGCCCCGTCTCGCTCAGCGCCTGTGCCTTCGCCGCCTCCTCCAGCGGGAAGACCTCCACGACCGGGATCCGGAGCCTGCCGTTCGCCGCCAGCCGTGCGTGCTCGGCGAGGGCGGTCTCCGGCGCCTCGGTGCCTGCCCCCGAGAACGTCACTCCGTGCGCGGCCGCCTCCGGATCCGCGATCGTGATGATCCGATCGGTCGTTCCGCCGCGCAGCTCGATCGAGTCCGGCAGCGCACCCTTGCCCGCCGCGTCGAAAACGGCGTCCACACCCTGGGGAGCGGCCGCGCGGACCCGCGCGACCAGCCCGTCGCCGTACGCCACCGGAGTCGCCCCCAGCTCGCGCAGGTAGTCGTGGCCGGCCGGGGAGGCCGTGCCGATGACCGTGGCACCGGCCGCCACGGCGAGCTGCGTGGCCGCCGCGCCGACCGCGCCCGCCGCACCGTGCAGCAGCAGTGTCTCGCCGGCCCGCACACCGAGCAGGTCGAGCACCCGCTGGGCAGTCTCGGTCGCGACCGGCAGCGCGGCTGCCTCGGCCCAGTCCAGGCCGGCCGGTTTGGGCACGAACGACTCGGCCAGGGCGTACTGCGCGTACGCGCCTGTGGTGGTCCACCCCAGGACCTCGTCGCCGACCGCGGCCGCCGTCACGCCCTCGTCGACCTCGTCGACGATCCCGGCGAACTCCAGACCCGGGACCGCGGGCAGCGGGGTCGGGAAGACCTCTTGCATCCAGCCGTAACGGATCTTGTAATCGACCGGGTTGACGCCCGCCGCCTTGATCCTGACCCGCACCTGGCCGGGTCCCGCGTGCGGCTCCTCGGCCTCGGCGAGGCGCAGCACCTCGGGTCCGCCGAACTCTTCGAAGACGATCGCTTTCATGTCTGGCTCCTTCCGCCGGGATCAACCTTCGATCGCCGACGGGCCAGGACCGGCCCGTCTTTCGGATGGTTCGACCTGGCCGAAGGACTAGCCGCCCGCGCCGGTCCGGGTCGTACGCTGGCGGTCATGGAACTCACCGGATCCACGCCCGCCGGGCCCGTCCTGGCCGCCGCCTACGAGGTGATCCGGCAGCCGCTGGGCGGAATCCTGCCGCGGCTGTCCGCGACCCTGCACGGGCTTGTCCCGCATCTGGCCGCGGCCGAGCTGTCCACGCACTGCGCGCACTCGCCGTTCAAGACGCACGGCGACAGCGGTTCACCGGCCGGACGGATCACCGCCGCCGAACTGCATCCGCTGGTCGCGCATGTGCCCGCCGGGCAGCCCTGGCAGGGCACGGCCAGCATCGGCGGGGCCGAGCACCCGGTGCTCGCGGTGGCCAGCGACGCGACCGCGCGAGGGGCCCTGCTCGTGCTCGTACGCAGTGAGGACAGCGTCCTCGCCGCGCCCGACACCGCCGTCGTACAGGCCATGTGGGACCTGGTGACCAGCCACTTCGACCGGCTCGCCACCGAAGCGGTGCCGGGCGCGCTGGCCCAGTCGCGGGCCTCGGCCGGCGAACGGGCCAGAGTGATCGCCGAGCTGACCGAGACTCATGCGACCGCGCTGTCCGGGCTGCTCGGAGTGTTGCGCAGCCGGGGTCTCGACGACAGCGCCGCCCGCGCCGCAGCCGTCGACCTCGCCGTCACCGCGCTGGTGGAGTTGCGGACCGAACGGGAACGGGACCAGGCGGTCGCCGAGGAGCCCGCCGGGCAGGCCTTCGCCCGGCTCGCGGACTCGCTGCGGCCGATGCTGCGCTACAGCCCGGTCCGTCTTGAGCTGGGTGCGCCGGACACCGCCCGGCCGCTGGCTGCCGATGTGGCGCACGCGGCGCGCGCGGTGGCACGGGCCCTGCTGCTGACCGTCCTCGAACAGGACCGGCTCGGCCGGATCCATGTCGGCTGGCATCTGACGGAGACCGAGCTGCGCGTGACGGTACGGGACGACGGCCCCGGCGAGCTCACCTCCTGCGCGCTCGGCGCGCACCGGGTCGGGGAGCGGCTCGACGCGCTGGGCGGGCGGCTGGACGTGGACGCGGTGCCGGGCTGGGGCACGACGATCACGGCGACGTTCCCGCTGGGGACACCCCAGCCCATGCCCACCGATCCGCTCGGCTCGCTGGGGGCGCGGGAGCTGGAGGTGCTGACACATCTGGCCCGCGGGCACCGCAACCGGGTGATCGCGCAGGAGCTGCACATCAGCGAGTCGACCGTGAAGTTCCATGTCGCGAACATCCTCACCAAGCTGGGGGTCGCGTCGCGGGGTGAGGCGTCGGCTCTGTTCCACGCCGTGGCGTAGGGGGTGCCCGCCGGACCCGGCGGTTGTCAGTGGCGGCTGCCACACTCGCACCCATGAGCGATCGTTGGGCTCTGGCAGCGGCGGAGGGCGACGGGGCACGGCTCGTCCCCCTCGGCCCAGACGGTTTGCCCACCGGGCCCGTCCAGCTGGAGCCCGATCTGGTCGAGGCCGTCCGGTCCCGGCCGGAGGTCGGCCGGTGGGTCTGGCGCTCCACCGCCGAGATCTATCCCCGTCTGCTGGCGGCCGGGGTGCGCGTCGAGCGGTGTTACGACATCGAGGACGCGGAGCTGCTGCTGCTCGGCCACGAGGGCCGGCTCGGCGAGCCCCGGTCGGCGGCGGCCGCCTTGGCCCGGCTGCGGAACGGTCCCGTACCACCCGATCCGCCGCAGCGCGCGGCCGAACCGGGCTCGCAGTCCTCGCTGTTCGAGCCGCAGCCCGTGCCCGTACCGCTCGAGGCGCTGCTTGAGGTCTACGCCCACCAGCAGCGAAGACACGAGGCGGCCGAACACCCCGGGCGGATGCGGCTGCTGACGGCCGCCGAGTCGGCGGGGATGCTGGTGGCCGCGGAGATGAACCGGGCGGGGCTGCCGTGGCGGGCGGACGTCCACCGGGACGTGCTGCACGAGCTGTTGGGTGAGCGGTACGCGGGCGGAGGCGAGCCGCGCCGTCTGGCGGAACTGGCGGACGAGGTGTCGGCGGCGTTCGGGCGCCGCGTGCGCCCCGATCTGCCCGCGGACGTGGTGAAAGCCTTCACGCAGGCCGGGATCAAGGTGAGGTCGACGCGCCGCTGGGAGCTGGAGGAACTCGACCATCCGGCGGTGAAGCCGCTGATCCAGTACAAGAAGCTGTACCGCATCTGGACGGCGCACGGCTGGAGCTGGCTCCAGGACTGGGTGCGGGACGGGCGGTTCCGCCCCGAGTATCTGCCCGGCGGCACGGTCTCCGGCCGCTGGACGACCAATGGCGGCGGGGCACTTCAGATCCCGAAGGTGATCCGGCGCGCGGTGGTCGCGGACGAGGGCTGGCGGCTCGTGGTTGCGGACGCCGACCAGATGGAGCCCCGGGTGCTCGCCGCGATCTCCCGCGACCGCGGCCTGATGGAGGTCGCGGGCCACGACGGCGACCTGTACTCCGCGCTGTCCGACCGGGCCTTCTCCGGCGACCGCGACCACGCGAAAATCGCGCTGCTGGGCGCGGTCTACGGCCAGACGTCGGGGGACGGCCTGAAGAACCTGGCCATGCTGAGACGCAGATTCCCGCTGGCCGTGGCGTACGTGGACGACGCGGCCCGCGCGGGCGAGGAAGGCCGGCTCGTACGCACCTGGCTGGGCCGCACCAGCCCGAGGGCGGTCGGGTCGGGCGACGACGAGGAGGCGGGGATCCCCCAGGAGAGCGAGGAACTCCCGCCCCAGGACACCGAATTCACCCCCGGCTACGCATCGACGAACGCGCGGGCGCGGGGCCGCTTCACCCGTAACTTCGTGGTCCAGGGCAGCGCGGCGGACTGGGCGCTGCTGATGCTGGCGGCGCTGCGGCAGGCCACCGCGGGGATGCGCGCGGAGCTGGTCTTCTTCCAGCACGACGAGGTGATTGTGCACTGCCCGGCCGAGGAGGCGCAGGACGTGGCGAAGGCGATCCGCGCGGCCGGGGAGCTGGCCGGGCGGATCGCTTTCGGTGAGACGCCGGTGCGGTTTCCGTTCACGACGGCGGTGGTGGAGTGCTACGCCGACGCGAAGTGACGTACACCGGCATGTACGCCGATGCTTACTTGAGCTTGTCCCACTCCGGACTGGTTGCGATGGTCCTCAGCTGCTCCATGGTGAGCGGCGGGGTGGCACGGGTCGCATCGCCGAACGCGTTGTCCGCGTTGTACGTCGTGACGACAACCCGGAAACCGCCGGGCCGAACGGCGGTGACGGACCGGAGCACCGCGCCCTTGCCGGTCCACGCGGTCGGGCCCTGCCGCTCGTCGATCCGTACCTGATCGCCGTCGTTGGTTCCGCGATGGTCGACATTGACTTCGACGTGCGTCTCGCCCTTGCCGTCCCTGACGCCGAGGCTGACGAAGTCTGTGCGGCTGGTGCCGCCCGCGAGGCCGAACGGCTTCAGACTCGACGGGAGCAGCGGCTTGAGGGTGTCCACGAGCTCGTAGCCGGTCGGGCCCTCGTCATGGACGCCGCCCCCACGCCGGGGGAAGGAGTCCAGTGTGGTGCTCCACTCCTTCGCCGTCACAAGATCGGTCAGCTGCTTCTGCGTCAGCGGCGGGTTGGGGCGCGTGGGCTTGGCCCCCTTCTGGGCGGGTGCGTTCCATTCCGTGACGGTGAGCATCGAACCGTCCGGCTTGATGAGGCGGGCCGACCAGCGTTTGGTGTCCTTGTCACGGTACGGAGGCTCATGCGATTGAGTGAGCAGAAGGTCGGATCCGTCATTGAACTTCTTTGTCGTGCAAGTCCCGTTGGGGCCGATGCGGCCGACGCCGTCGGCACCGATCGTGCAGCCGGCCAGGCTGGCCATGGAAGCCCGAGGCGAGTCGTCCCTGCCCAACGTGATCGAGATAGCGGCCGCGCCCTTGCCGTCGTCGAAGACGAGAGACGCACCCGAGTAGAACCCGAAGTTCCTGCCCGGCTTGTCCACGCGTTCCTGGCTGACCTTCCCTTCGGGGAGAAGCCTCTTGAGGATGGAGACCGTCTGCCCGGCATCGGACTTGCGCGCGGCGACGTTCGCACCGTCCCGGCCGTCGTCGAACATGCCTCCGTAGACCACGCCCGCGCTCATGACGCCGAGCAGCGCCACGCTCGCGGTGACGGTGGCCGCACGCCTGCGCCACAGGGTGCGTCGGCCACGGGTCAGTCCGGCTTCCGCCAGCCCTTGGAGGTTTGTGTCGAACGTGTCGCCGGTACGGCGAAGGACTTCGCCGAGTTCGTCTTCGAAAGGCATGGAGAACCACCAGTTCCCGAAAGGTGAGTGAGCAGTGAAGGTGAGGTCAGCGGGCGATGAGCTCGGCGATGCTGCCGCCGAGCTGTTCGCGGAGTTTGGCCAGAGCGCGCGATGACCTGGTGCGTACGGAAGCCGAGCTGGAGCGCATCACCTCGGCGGTCTCCTCGATGCTGCGGTCTTCCCAGTACCGCAGCACCACCACCGCCCGGTCCCTGGCAGCCAGTTGCCCCAGCGCCTGGAGCAGTGCGAGCCGCAGCGCCGGGTCGAGGTCCTGCGCCGCCGCGACTGTGTCGGGGAGTTCGCCGGTGGGGCGCTCAGTGGCGGAGCGCCGCCTCCGATGGGTGAGGAAGGTGCGTACGAGGACGGTCTGGGCATAGCCGGCCGGGTTGCCGATCTTCTCGATCCGCCCCCACCGGACGTACATACGACTCAGCGTCTCCTGTACGAGATCCTCGGCGAGATGGGTGTCGCCGCTCGTGAGCAGGCATGCGGAGCGGAAGAGATGGCCCGTGCGGCCGGCTGCGAATTCCATGAACTCATCCGCGCTGGACTGTTTCATGCCCTCCCCGTTCATCCCGGTTGGTCAGCTGGCTCAGCGGGGCTGCTTGCCCCTTCACCTCATTGACGCGGTGGGACGGAAGGAATGTTTCACAGGGAATTTCTCACCCGGGCACGGGCCGGCCCAGCAGCTCCCGCAGCTCCCCCATGAGCGCCGCATGCTTGCCGTCGAGTGCCTCCAGCGCGCTCAACGCCGACTCCCACAGCTCGCGCGCCTCGTCCTCGTCGCCCTCGGCGTGCACGAGCAGTCCGCGCTGGTGGCGGGCGAGAGCCTGCATCTGGGTGTCGGCGCGGGACCCCGCGCGCTCCAGCAGCAGCGCGCATTCGCGGTGGGCTTCCTCGGCCCGGCCCAGTTCGCGCAGGGCGCGGACCCGGCCGATGCGGGCCTGGGACTGGGTGTGCCAGTCGCCGTCGTCGCCGATCAGGGCGAGGCTTTCGTCGAAGTGCCGGGCTGCTTCGGCCGGTTCGCCGAGGGTGAGATGGGCGTAGCCGATGTTGCAGTGGGCGGTGAGCCGCAGGATCTCGCTGTTCAGCCGTACACCCGCGGCCAGGCTGCGTTCGTGGCACGCGATCGCGGCGCGGGCGTCGGTGTGCTCGAGGAGATTGCCCAGGTGGCTGAGGATGATGGCCTCGCCGTGCGCGTCGCCGAGCCGACGGGCGCACGCGAGGGCGGACTCCAGCGCCTCGGCCGCCTCCTCGTACCGGCCGAGTCCCTCCAGCAGCATCCCGCGGTTGCCGAGGCCGCGCTGGATGCGGCGATCGTCGCCGAGGGTGCGCCAGATCGTGACGGCCGACTCGTTCAGGGTGAGGGCTCGTTCGGCCCTGCCGCTGAGGAAGTTCATGCCCGCGAGGTCGGTGAGGGCGTGTGCCTCGGCCGCGGTGTCGCCCAGCTTGCGTGCTGCGTCCAGTGCCAACTCGCCCATCACGGCCAGCTCCTGGAGCCTTCCGCGCCGCTGGAGATATGTGAAGCCCGCCCGTACGAGCAGCAGTGCCGTCGCCGACTCCGACGCGTACCGCTCGATCAGCGCGAGAAGATTGGGCAGTTCCAGATCGCCCCAGGCCAGGGCCTGTTCGGCGGATTCGAAAGGCACGCCCTCGCCGATCGGACCGGGCAGCCGCAGTCCCGCCTCCTGACCGGGCGGGAGCAGCGTGATGCCGATCTGGCGGGTGGCCTCGGCGTACCAGACGAGGACGCGCTCGGCGGCCTGCTGCCGGCCGTCGTCCCGCTCGGCGAGTTCCCGGGCGAAGTCCCGTACGAGGTCATGCGGCACGAACCGTCCGTACGAGACCTCCTCCAGCAGCGCCACATCGACGAGCCGGTCGAGGGCGGCCGCGGCGCGCCGCTCGTCGGTGTCCATCAGCCGGGCGACGGCGGGCGCTCCGTACTCGGGCAGGTCGACCGCGCCGAGCCGGCGCAGCGCGAGAGCGGCGTCCGGGTCGAGGCCGTCGTGCGCGACAGCGAGCGAGCCGCGCACGCTCAGGTCGTCGTAGTCGAGTTGGTCGAGCCGGCCGGCCTGAGCGTCGAGCAGCCCGGCGAGTACGTCGGCGGTGAGCGCGCGGCGGGCGGCGAGGCGGGCGGCGACGACGCGCAGTGCGAGGGGCAGTCGGCCGCACCGTTCGACGAGCCGCTCCAGGCCCTCTTCGAAGCCGCGCCCCGAGACGGCCCGCAGCAGCAGCCCGCTGTCCGCGGCGGACAGCGGCGCGAGCGGGAAACGGGCCGCGCCGTCGAGCGCGGTCAGCGGGGAGCGGCTGGTGACGACGACCGCGCATCCGGGCCCGGCGGGCAGTAACGGCCGCACCTGCGCGGCGGACGCGGCGTCGTCGAGTACGAGGAGGGTCCGGGTCGGCGCGAGGGTGGACCGCAGCAGGGCCGCGGCCGCGTCAACCTCACCGGGCACCTGCCGCGGGTCGACCCCGAGATCGCGCAGCAGGGCGCAGAGGGCGTGGCCGGGGTCGAGCGGGGTCACGCCGGGGGTGGCGCCGCGCAGATTGACGTACAGCTGCCCGTCGGGGAAGTCGTCCCGCAGCGCGTGGGCGACTCGCACGGCGAGGGCGGACTTGCCGACTCCGGCCATCCCGGAGACGACGACGGGGCGGCTGACACCGTCGCCGCCGTCGAGGGCGAGGGCGGCGCGCAGCTCGGCGACCAGGTCCTCGCGGCCGATGAAGTGGGCGGGTGCGGGCGGCAGTTGGGCGGGCGGGGGCGGCCGCGACTCGGCTGAGGCCGCGACCGGCCCTGAGGCTGATGCTCCGGCCGGCCGTGGGGCTACGGCGGTCGGCGCACGGAGCACCTCCTGGTAGGCCTCCTGCACCGCCGGCCCCGGATCGACGCCCAGCTCCTCGACGAGCGTGCGGCGCAGCGACTGGTAGGCGGCGAGTGCCTCCGCCTGCCTGCCCGTACGGTGCAGGACCAGCATCAGCTGCCGGTGGAATGCCTCCCGCAGCGGGAACTCCGCGACGAGCGCCGCGAGTTCGGGCCCGACCCCGTCATGACGGCCCAGCTGCAGCTCGGCGTCGTACCGCAACTCCAGCATCAGCAGCCGCGATTCCCGCAGCCGTTGTACGAGCGCGGGCGCGCCCTCGTCGGGGTCGTACAGCCCGGCCAGCGGACTGCCGCGCCACATCGCGAGCCCGAGTCGGGCGGCGTCGGCGACGGCGGCCCAGTCGCCCCGCGCCTGCGCGGCACGGGCGGTGCGCACCTGCTCCTCGAACACCTCGGTGTCCAGCTCGCCCGGCTCGACCCGCAGCAGATACCCGGGCGGGGCGGCCCGGAGCCGGTCGTCCTCGGCGAGAAGCCGGCGCAGCCGGGTCACGTGATTGTGCAGGGATGCATGGGCGGATGCGGGCGGCTCGTCGCCCCAGAGGGCGGCCTTGAGTTCGTCCACGGGGACGACGCGATTCGGCCGCAGCAGCAGCGCGGCAAGCAGGGCGCGGGCTTTGGCGCTGTTCAGGGGGCGCGGCTCGCCAGAGGCGTCGTGCACGGCAGGAGGGCCAAGCAGCCCGAACCGCATCCGCATCCTCCCGACCAGTCTCAGCCAATCCCGCGCCATGAGCGTTGGCCATATGTTAGCGATCTGTTGGCGACGACTGTTTGGATCGATGCATCGGATCCGGCCGGCCGGTGCTCGGCGTGGAAGCCACACTCGGGGGAGTGTCGCCGCGCGGCCGGATCCGCAGTTCCCTCCACCGGGCCTGTCCCGGTGCTCCCGGGGACGCAGCAGAGGTGTCTCCGCCCGGACGACGCGGTCGAACCCCGTCCGGGCGGACGGCCGTTGGCGTGATCCGTGTGTCAGGCGACGATCCAGTGCCCACCGCTCATCAGCTCGCGGCCCTCGATCTCGTTGGCCTCGCGCCAGGCCTGGATCCGCTGCGGATGAATCCGGAAGTAGAGGTAGGGGCTGGTCAGTTCACGCGGATCGAACCCTGTCTTGGCCGCAAATGCGTCGCCGACCTCGCCCTTCAGCTCGGCGGCTTCCAGTGCGAGCACGGTTCCCTCGACGAGTACGAGATCGCGAGTCGGGCCAATGCCGAGGCGGACCTTTCCGGTGGCCTGCAGATTGCGGCTGGTAGGGCTGGCGGACAGCGTGGCCACCAGCAGCGTGACACCGTCCCACAGGAAGGACAACGGCACCAGGTAAGGCGTCCCGCTCTCCGGGTCGGCCGTCGCCACCCAGGCGTCGACGTCCTGCTCGAGCCGAATCAGTGCGTCCTGCTTGCGTTGTTCCGGGGTCCGGGCGGGCGGGGTCATCCGAAGCGGCCTCCTTGGCGTCGACGTCGTCGCGGACGGGCGGCGCGGTCACCGTATGCTGCCCCGGTGACCGCGCCGCCCGCGCCGCTGAGGTGACTCGTACCCTCAAGCAGGCTGAATGAGGCCGATGACGTTGCCGTCCGCGTCCTTCACCATGGCGGTCAGCTTGCCGCCGCCGACGTCCTTGATGCCTTCCACCTCATCCGCCCCGGCGTCGAGAAGTGCCTTCACGCTGCCCTTGATGTCGGCCACGTTCCAGTAGGCGACGGGTCCGGTCATGCCCCTGCCGTGGCCGTGGGGATCGAGACCGACGTCCTGGCCCGCGACCCGGAAGCCGACGTAGTACGGCTCGTCCATGCTGGGCTCGACGCCCAGCAGCTTGGTGAACAGGGCTTTCGCGCTCGCAAGGTCCTTCACGGGGTAGATGATCGTCTTGATGCCTTCGGTCATGGCGCACTCCTCAGGTGGTGGTCATGCTGCGCGTCACGTGGACGGTGTTCGGTCCGTCAGAGGTATGACACGCCGCGACGGAGGAGTGTGACCGCGGGCCGGGGGCGTGGTGGTCCAGATCCCCACACCTGCCAGGACCGCGTCGGCCTCATGCGTCCTTGTGCTGCTTGAGCTTGCGCCAGACCGCGTCCAGAGCCCTGAGGTCCGCCTCGTCGAGGACGTCGGTGAAGACCGGCGCCAGGCACGCACGTCGCGTGGCGTCGGCCTCCTCGAAGCGGTGCCGGCCCTCAGCGGTGAGCGCGACCTCGACAGCGCGCGCGTCGCGCGTGGAGGGCGTGCGTGAGACCAGTCCGCGCTCCTGGAGCGCATCAAGCACGCGCGAGACCTGGCTACGGCTGAGCATGGTGCTGTTGCCGAGGGACGAGGCGGAGACCGGCTCGTCCTGGGAGGCCAGCCACAGCATCACCTCGAACCAGGACAGCGGCAGGTCGTGGGCCTTGGTCAGGGCACGGCCCACACGCTCGGTGAGCACGGTTCCGGCCCACACGAGACCGTAAAAGGCATGGTCGGGCAGGGGCATCTCCCCCTGATTGAGCTTGCGAGTCGCCATGGAACGAGCATAGAGGTTGCGTGTGTGCACACACAAAGATAATGTGTGTGCACACGCACTGGACGGCGGCTGCCGTCCGTCCCAACAACCCGCCGCCGTGTCAAAGGGCAAATCCCTTTCAACGAGAGGTCCACCATGTCCCCCAAGGTCGTCCTGATCACCGGCACCTCCTCCGGCATCGGCCTCGCCGCCGCCGTCGCCGCGGCCGAGGCGGGCTGGCGCACGGTCGCCACGCTGCGCGACCCCGCCCGCGCCGATGCCCTACGCAAGGCCGCCGAGACCGCCGGAGTCGCGTTGGACATCCGGCAGCTCGACGTCACCGACCCGTCCTCCGTCACCGCCGCCATCGAGGGTGTCCTCGCCGACTACGGCCACCTCGACGCAGTCGTGAACAACGCGGGCGCCGGCCACGTCGGCACGATCGAGAACGAGACCGTCGAGGATGTACGGCGCGTCATGGAGGTCAACTTCTTCGGCGTCGTCCAGGTCACCAAGGCCGCCCTGCCCCACCTGCGCGCGGCCGGCGGGCGCCTGATCACCGTCACATCCGTCGGCGGAGTCGTCGGCCAGCCCTTCAACGAGGCCTACTGCGCGGCCAAGTTCGCCGTCGAGGGCTTCATGGAGAGCCTCGCACCGGTGGCCGCCAAGGCCGGAATGACCGTCTCCGTCGTCGAACCCGGCGCCGTGGCGACCGAGTTCGTCAGCAACCTCGGGATCGACCCGGCAGCCCTGATCGCCGCCGCCGGCCCTTACGCGGCGCCCCTCCAGGCGTACGCCACCCGAACCCAGGCCATGTTCGCCGACTCCGCGCAGACCCCGGCACAGGCGGCTGAATCCGTCCTCGAAGCCCTCACCGCCGAACAGCCTGCCTTCCGCATCCAGACCTCCGACTGGGCCCGCACCTTCACCGGCACCAAGCTCGCCGATCTCGACGGCTCGAAGGTCCTCGGGCTGACCAGTACGTACCTCGACTGACCGCCGTCGCGTCGGCCGACGAGCAGCACCAGGAGCCCTCGATGTGCCAACCCGTGTCGCCGGGATCGTCTGGGTGGGGGAAGCGAATCGGAAACGTACCGAGACTGGGGCGGGGCACCCAGCGGCCGGCACCCACCAACTGGTCGAACGCCGCATGCAGCACCAGGGTGTTGGCCGCCCGACGGAACAGCTCGTCCGTACAGGTCCGGATCCTCACCACTGGCCTGGCCCACGTCGCCGGGTCAGCGGGGTCCAAGCCGGTGCGCTCCCACAGCAGCGCCCGGCATTCGGCAGCGATCTCGCGGGGAAACGCACCGGGGAGATGAACGAAGCCGTCCGCGACAAACCGGTCGAGCTGTTCATTCGTGAGCATCTCACCCGCCTCCTTCCGCTGAGGGGATGCTGCCCGCTCACTTGGCTTGGGCGCCAGGGGATTCCAGAGACGAAGAACACCGGCTTCGTCCTGTGACCGTGCCGGAACGGTCAGACGCCGGACAGGCCATCACCCGGTCCACCTCGATCTCGATCACCACGCGCCCCGGCGGACTGGGCGGCAGCACCCCGTACCGCCTGGCGTAGTCCCGTACGCCCCGGGCCACGCGCCGGGGGTCGTCGGACACCGTCGCGGATCCTTCGAGGGTGATCCAGCGCGGGCCTGTCATCTGGAACAGGGCGGCGCGCGGATTGTTGAGCAGGTTGTGGACCTTGCGGGTGGATCCGCGCGTCATGACGCGGGCCTGCCCTGCCTCGGGGTCCCAGGTGAAGCGAACCGCGACCACATGAGGTGTGCCATCGGGACGGAGGGTGGCGAGCGTGCCGGGAAGGGAATCGGCCAGGAAGGCCGCGCCCCAGTACGGAAGTGCGAGTGGCATCGTGAACTTCCCTGTGTGCGAACGAGGTTGCCGGTCTGCGCCAACCGAGGCGGCTACTTCTTCTTGACGCCCTCGTTCCACATCAGCTTGACGATGCTGGGCCTGACCTCCGTCGTGATCACTCCCATCGCCTTCCGGACGAAGCGGTTGTCCTCAAGCTGCCGCAGCATGCTCGCGGCGAGATCGGCGCGGGCCGTGAACAAACCGTCGGCGCTGTTCTCGGCGAGTTCGTAGTCCGTCACCGTGGGGTTGTCGAACAGCCCGCACGGCCGGGCGATCGTCCAGTCGAGATCGCTTGCCCTGACCACCGATTCCATCCGGCGCATGTCCTCGTGCAGGGTCCGGCCCGCGACCCTGTTGAAGTACGGGTCCATCACCCGGTTGAAGAAGAACTCCCCAGTGGGGCGCCACGCGGGATCGGCGACGCTGGAGCTGACCACCACCAGCCGCCGCACGGCGTTGTGCTGCATGGCGGCGACGATGTTGGTCGCCCCTTGCGAGTACGTGGTGATCGGCTTGCGGCTGAACGGAACCCCGAGGGCGGACAGGACCGCCTCGCTGCCGGCGACCACTTTGTGGACCGCTTCGGCATCGGTGACGTCGGCGCTGACTACGGTCAACCCCTCTTGCGGCGGGAGCAGTTCCGGGCGGCGGGTCACCGCAGAGACCTCGTGTCCCGCGGCCAGGGCCTGCTCGATCACCTGGCGGCCGGTCGGGCCACCCGCGCCGAAGACGACGATACGCATTGCGTTCTCCTTCACCCCGCCCCGGGAGGTCCGGGCTTGGGGGTGCCTTGACACTGACGATCGGCGCCGCAAGATTTCAACCTTGATGAATAAAACTCGCGGTCGGCCCCGCGGCAATCCCGCCACCAAAGCCCACATCGTCGAGGCCGCCCGCGGCCTGTTCCTGGAACGTGGCTACCGGGGCACGACCGTGCGCGCGGTCGCGGCCGCGGCCGGGGTCGACTCGGCCCTGATCAGCTACCACTTCGGGAACAAGCAGGGCCTGTTCGGCGAGTCGGTGACGCTGCCGTGCGGCGAATCACTCGCCCTGTCCACAGCCTTGGCCGGCGAACGGGCCGGCCTGCCCGAGCGGCTGCTGGTCGCGGTCACCGACGCGTGGGACCACAGCGAACCGCTGCAGATACCCCACCGGATGGCGCTGCAGGACGAGAACGTGATGGACGTGTTCCGCGAGTACCTCGAACGCGAGCTGCTCGGCGGGATTGCTGAATTTCTGGGCGGCCCGGACGCGACCGAGCGCGCCACCGCCGCCGTCGGTGTGATCGCCGGTCTGATCTTCACCAGATACCTGAACCCACTGCCCCCAGCCGCGGGGCTGACCGCCGCCGATGTCCACCGCGTCTTCGGCCCGCCACTGCGCGCAGCGCTCTTCGGCCGCACCCGGCACACCCCGGCGGCCCGCCGCTAGCGACCACGGGCACTCGCAAGATCACTGAGGTGCCCCACCGCGGCCGCGATGTGATGCTCACCACTCGTGGCCACTGGTGGGACCACTTGCGTCCTGGTTCGGCAGGACCTAGCCTCACGAGGCCCGTACCTACCAGTCGGTATGCAAGTCGAGGAGCTGCAGAGATGAGCCGCACCAACCATCAATTGCGCCTGGCCGCACGCCCCGTGGGGCAGCCCCGGTCCACCGACTGGGAGTACGTCGAGGAGCCGGTCGCCGAGCCGGGAGACGGCGAGCTGCTGGTGCAGGTGCTCTACCTGTCGATCGACCCGGCGATGCGTGGCTGGATGAACGCGGGCAAGTCGTACATCCGGCCCGTCGAAATCGGCGAGGTCATGCGCGCCGGAGCGGTAGGCCGGGTCATCGCCTCCCGGCACCCCGACTTCGCGGTGGGGGACCACGTGTCGGGCTCGTTCGGTGTCCAGGAGTACTGCGTGTCCGACGGGCGCGGTGTCACCAAGGTCGACCCGGCGCTGGCGCCGCTGCCCGTGTATCTCGGCACTCTCGGCATGTCCGGCATGACGGCCTACTTCGGTCTGCTCGACATCGGACGCCCGGAGCCGGGGCAGACCGTCGTGGTCTCCGGAGCGGCCGGAGCGGTCGGCAACGTGGTCGGCCAGGTCGCCAAGATCCTGGGCTGCCGCGTCATCGGCATCGCCGGCGGAGAGCGCAAGTGCCGTTCGGTGGTCGAGGAGTTCGGGTTCGACGCCGCGATCGACTATCAGACCGAGGACGTACGGAAGGCGCTGCGCGAGCACGCCCCCGATGGCGTGGACGTCTACTTCGACAACGTCGGCGGCGACATCCTGGACGCGGTGCTGACCAGGCTGGCGCGCGGCGCCCGGATCGTCATCTGCGGCGCGATCTCCCAGTACAACAACACCGAGCCGGTCAAGGGACCGAGCAACTACATGTCGCTGCTGGTCAATCGGGCCTCCATGACGGGAATGGTGGTCTTCGACTACGCCGACCGGTATGCCGAGGCCGTCACCGAACTGGCCGGGTGGCAGGCGGCGGGGCGGCTGCGATCGGTGGAGGACGTGGTGTCCGGCGGAGTCGCGGCGTTCCCCGAGACCCTGCTGCGGCTGTTCCGCGGCGAGAACCTCGGCAAGCTCGTGCTCAAGGTCGCGGACGAGTGACGCAGATGGCAGCCATGGACCTCAAAGACGCTGGTGTGGTCGTCACGGGGGCCGGGTCGGGAATCGGCGCGGCGCTCGCCCGCCGGTTCGCCGCCGAGGGTGCCCGGCTCGTGGTCAACGATCTGGACGGCGCGGCAGCCGCCCGGGTCGCCGCCGAGGTCGGCGGGCTCGCCGTGCCGGGCGACGCCGGCGCGGAGGAGAGCGTGGCCGCCCTGGTGGCGGCGGCGCGCGCCCACCTCGGCGAGATCGACCTGTTCTGCGCCAATGCGGGCATCGAGCCCGGCGGCGGGGAGCACACCCCGGAGGAGGTGTGGGACCAGGTCTGGCAGGTGAACGTCATGAGTCATGTACGGGCGGCCCGTCACCTGATCGGGCCGTGGCTGGAACGGGGACGCGGCCACTTCCTGGCCACGGTCTCAGCAGCAGGCCTGCTCACCCACCTCGAATCGGCGTCGTACTCGGTGTCCAAGCACGGCGCGCTGGCCTTCGCCGAGTGGCTCTCGGCCACCCACGGCGACAAGGGGCTGACGGTCCAGGTCCTGTGCCCGCTGGGCGTTCGCACCGAGATGTACGAGAGAACCGACGCGGCCGCCAAGGCAGTGCTCGCCGGAGCGGTCCTCGAACCCGAGCAAGTGGCCGACGAGGTCATGGAGGGGCTCGCGGACGGGCGGTTCCTCATCCTTCCCCACCCGGAAGTACGGGACCACTACGGCTTCCGGGCGACCGACACCGAACGGTGGCTCCGCGGGATGCGGCGCCTCCGCCGACGCATCGACGAGGCCGCCAAGGGCTGAGCTGCTTGACGGAGGCGCGGGCGGTGTAGAGGGCGGCGGTGTATCCGGCGGGGCCGGAGCCTATGACGATGACCTCGCGCACATCAGAGGCCGGAGGGGCGGTGTCCGTCACGGAGGTCACGCCTCCTGCTTGGCGTCGATCTCGGCGATCAGGGCTTCGATGCGGTTCTTGATCTCGTCGCGGATGGGGCGTACGGACTCGACGCCCTTGCCGGCCGGGTCCTCCAGGGTCCAGTCCAGGTACTTCTTGCCGGGAAAGACCGGGCAGACGTCGCCGCAGCCCATGGTGACGACGTAGTCGGACGCCTGGACGGCCTCGGTGGTGAGCACCTTCGGCTGCTGCGCGGAGATGTCGACGCCGACTTCCTTCATCGCCTCGACCGCGGCCGGGTTGACCTGGTCGGCGGGCAGCGAGCCGGCGGAGCGGACCTCGACGCGGTCGCCCGCGAGGTGGGAGAGGAATCCGGCGGCCATCTGCGAGCGCCCGGCGTTGTGGACGCAGACGAACAGCACGGACGCGGCGGGGGTGGAGGACATGGGTTCTTCCTTCAGGTGATCAGCGGGTGGAACGGGATGTTCAGGCGGGCGGCAGGAGGGCCAGCAGCTTGGTGATGTGGGCGTCGATCTCGTCGCGGATCTGCCGGACGACGGCGATCGGGCCACCCTCGGGGTCGGCGACGGGCCAGTCCAGGTAGCGGTGACCGGGTACGACCGGGCAGGCGTCGCCGCAGCCCATGGTCACGACGATGTCGGCGGCCTGGACCACCTCGTCTGTCAGCGGTTTGGGGTAGGCGTGGCCGATGTCAGCCCCGGCTTCGACGAGGACCTGGACCACGAGGGGTTCGACCTCGGCTGCCGGAGCGGTTCCGGCCGAGGACACCTCGACCCGTCCGGCCGCCCGGCGCGTGAGCAGAGCGGCTGCGATCTGCGAGCGTCCCGCGTTGTGGCTGCACACGAACAGCACGCGCGGCAGGCCGGCGCCGGGCACGCCTTCGGACTGCGCGAGAGCGTCGAGACGCTCGCCTGCCAGGCGTTCTGCGAGCACGATCAGGTGCGTGCGGACGTGGGCGGCGGCCGCCAGCTGTGTGTAGGAGTCGGCCAGCAGCCGCATCACGGTCTCCGGGGAGAACGTGCCTTCGTGACGGTTCGCGAGGCGGGCGGCACCTGCGGCCAGCCGCTGGTCGGGCAGAGCGGGGGTCGTGGGCGAGGACATGAGAACCCTCCACGGGCTCCGAAGGTCGACCCAGGCTGGTATCAGCGCCGGGTGATGTGAGAGTATCAGCCCATGCTGACGTCAGTCGACACTGAACTCATCCGGGTGCTGGCCGACCCGCTCCGGCTCCAGATCGTGACCCTGCTCGCCAAGGAGACGCTCTGCACCACGCACCTCGTCGAGGAGACAGGCGCCAAGCAGACGAACCTTTCCAACCACCTGAGGGTGCTGCGCGAGGCCGGGGTCGTGGAGACCGAGCCATGCGGCCGGTACACGTACTACCGGCTCCGCCCGGACGTCATTGAGCAGCTGGCCGGCCAGTTCGCCGACCTTGCGGAGACGGCGCGCGCCTCGGCCGAGGCGAACGTCAAGCGGTCCTGCCCCTGAACCCCCTGTCGCCCGCGCGACTGCACCGAGGAGTCCTGTTGACCGCCACCCACGAGAGCGCCGCGGAGTCCGCGCCCGCCGAACCGTCCAATGCGCCCCAGCCCGCGCCGGGCGCCATCCCGCCTCGTATACCCCTGGTCGCCCGTGCCGCGGCCGAACTGGTCGGCACGGCCGCCCTGGTCGCCGTCGTGGTCGGATCCGGCATCCAGGCCACCGAACTGACCCAGGACGTCGGCCTGCAACTGCTGGCCAACTCGATCGCCACGGTCTTCGGGCTCGGTGTTCTGATCGCGCTGCTCGGCCCGGTTTCCGGTGCGCACTTCAACCCGGCCGTCACGTTGGCCGAGTGGTTCACCGCCCGCCGCGGCGGTCCGGGAGTCACGGCCCGTGAGACGGCTGTGTACCTCCCGGCTCAGGTAATCGGTGCGATCTTGGGTGCGGTGCTGGCCGACGCGATGTTCGGTGAGCCGCTGGTGAAGTGGTCCACACACGACCGCTCGGCAGGCAACCTCCTGCTCGGTGAGGTCGTCGCCACCGCCGGTCTGATCCTGCTGATCTTCGGACTGGCCCGCACCGACCGACTCCGCTTCGCTCCGGTCGCGGTCGCCTCGTACATCGGCGCGGCCTACTGGTTCACCTCGTCCACGTCGTTCGCCAACCCGGCGGTGACGATCGGCCGCGCGTTCACCGACACCTTCGCGGGCATCGCCCCCGCATCGGTCCCCGGCTTCATCGGCGCCCAGCTCGCCGGAGCCGTCGTGGGTCTGGCGCTGGTGGCGGTCATCTTCCTGCGCGGCCGTCCGGTTGCCGAGCAGCCTGCCGTATGACGCAGACGGCGCCGAGTGGGCCGACGGCTCACACGCCAATGCCGACGCGGTCATCTGGTGCACCGGCTTCCGTCCCGCCCTGTCCCACCTCGCGCCACTTGGCCTGCGAGGCAGGCGTGGACACCTCGCTACCGCGGGCACACGAGCTGTGGAGGAGCCGCGCCCGCACCTGCTCGGCTACGGCGACTGGACCGGCCCGGCCTCCGCCACCCTGATCGGGGTGGGCCGACCCGCTCGCGAGGCAGCGCGCGAAATCGCGGGGCTGCTGCGGGCTTGACCTTCGAGTCGACTTGAAGGTTACCGTCCAAAGGCGTCCGCGCTCCCCTTGCGCTCCCCGCCCCTTGGTGAAGCGATGAACCTGCATCGTCAGTCTCCTGACGACGCCGTGCTGGCACAGCTTATCGAGATCGCACAGACTAACTACACGCTCAACCCTCGCCAGCGCCTCGCATACACCCCATCACCTGATGAGCGCAGTGGCACACACAGCAACAACAGCAGCCCGGAGCAAGGCGACTTCCAGCGTCCGAAGGGCTTGTTGCTGGTGACGATGACAGACGCGCGCTCGTATCTGTTCGAGATGAGCTGGAAGAACAGGTTCGCGGCCTCCGCTTCGAAGGGGATGTAGCCGACCTCGTCCACCACGATCAGCGGATAGCGGCCGAACTTGGTGAGCTCGGCCGACAGGCGGCCAGACTCGTGGGCGGCGGCGAGCTTGTCGACCCACTCTGCGGCGGTGGCGACACGGTGTCCGGCCTGGCAGGCCCGCACTGTCTTGACACCGCAGAACTGCGTGACGGCACGGCAGGTCCCCCTAAAAGCCAGCACTCAGGAAAGTTCCCTAGGTAGGGCAAACTTCTGCTGTTCAACGGCAGCGGTGATTGTCTCGACGTCCTCGTAGCCGCGCTGCGAGAGCCACTCCAGGACCTGGTCGACCAGGGCCTCGGGGACGGAAGCGCCGGAGGTGACGCCCACCGTCGTCACGCCCTCCAGCCAGGCCTCGTCGATCTCGCTCGCGTAGTCCACGAGGTACGCGGCACGGGAGCCGGCGAGCTTAGCGACCTCTACGAGACGCACGGAGTTGGAGGAGTTGCGTGAGCCGACCACGATCACCAGCTCGGCCTCGGCACCCATCTGCTTCACCGCGAGTTGGCGGTTCTGTGTGGCGTAGCAGATGTCGTCGCTGGGCGGGGAGATGAGCTGCGGGAACTTCTCCTTGAGGGCGTCAACAGTCTCCATGGTCTCGTCGACGGAGAGGGTGGTCTGCGACAGCCAGACGACCTTGGACTCGTCGCGGACCTCCACCTTGGCCACGGCGCCCGGCCCGTCGACGAGCGTGATGTGGTCGGGGGCCTCGCCGGAGGTGCCGATGACCTCCTCGTGGCCCTCGTGCCCGATCAGAAGAATGTCGTAGTCCTCCTTGGCGAAGCGGACGGCTTCCTTGTGGACCTTGGTGACGAGCGGGCAGGTAGCGTCAATGGCCGTGAGCCCGCCGCGCGCGGCCTCCTCGTGGACGACCGGGGCGACGCCGTGCGCGGAGAACATGACGATGTTGCCCGGCGGGACCTCCTCCGTCCGTTCGACGAACACAGCACCCTTCTTCTCCAGGGTCTGCACGACGTACTTGTTGTGCACGATCTCGTGCCGGACATACACCGGAGCGCCGTACTTCTTCAGGGCCTTCTCGACGGCATGAATGGCGCGAACCACTCCTGCACAAAAGCCTCGCGGTGCTGCGAGCAGCACCTTCTTCCCTTCTGCTTTCATCGTGCCTCCAGATGAGGATGTCAGTTAGAAAGCAACCTTCGGGACAGAGCCCCGTCAGTCGTGTGGGCGCCCAGCACCGGATGTCCGAATCCAGACCCCCGGGTTTGCATGAGCAGGGATTTTTGCATACGCATGCGCGACTTCGAGAAGGAACCGCTTCTCTTCGTCGAGATCACGGCTGCCCAATGTTCCGAGGCGGAAGGAGTTACGCAGTAATGGCTTCCTGTTCACTTTGGCCTGACATGCGTCTTTGATGAGGTTCGCTAGGGCCGATGCCTGCTGTTCGACCGTGGGCGAGTCACGATCCACCGAGGAGCCGGTCTGGAGTTCAGATGGGTCGCAGTGATCGGCATAGTCTCCAAGGACGAGCATCGCGTCACGAATTTCGATCACCCTGCGGTAGACGAGCAGACTTCGCGGGGCGGCAGGCCGGATCAGTTCCTCCAGTCTCCCTTGAGGCGTGGACAGAGCCACGTTGGGGACCGCTTTCACCAGTTCGTGCCACAGCGGCCAAAGCCGCCAGGCGACGACGCAGTCCTGCCCCGTCCTGAGGAGCGACGCGAATGAAGGTACGAGAAGGGCGGCAGCCCTTAGCAATCCGTGAAGACTCATCAGGAGCGGGGAAAACGCCAACCCCCAACGGTTGTCGAGCACGACCTCGGTCAGGAGCACAAGCCAGTACAGGCCGGCAAAAGCTGTTCCGGCTCCGAAGACCAGGAGGCTGACAGAGAGGGTTCTCCCGGCCTGTCTGGCGTAGCGCCAGCACACAAAGGTGCACACGGAATCCGCGAGCAAGTGAGCAGTGATGAGAGCCAACCAGTAGGGGATGCTGGGGCTCGATTGTCCGTGTGCCAGGAAGATGTGCTTCCCATGGGGTGGGGTCATCCCGTCGAGTGCTACGAGCAGACCCGGGTAAACGACGGCCGCCATCACCGCCATGATCCGTAACCGATGTCGCCCGGTAGTGGAAGCCACAAAATAAAGAACTGCACCGGCCGACACCACGCCAATGCAGTTCCTCGTCAGGGACACCGCGTGCCCGGACGCACCATCTCGGACCACGAAGTTCACCACAGCAGGTAAGTCGAGTGTCATCGCCGCAGCCGCCGACACAACGGCCAGCCAGAGTCCGCGCTGTTGCCTGGAGTTGACCACCGACGGGCTGCGGATCAATGCGGCTAACCAAAGACCTGTCACGGCAGGTATCGCCAGTGCACTTCCGTAACGTGCCAGCTCACTCGACATCCGGGAGCCCTAAGCCGAAAGCCGTTCCAAGCTTTACCAGGGCTTCCGATGACTGTCGGGTACGCAGTCGGCGCGCCTGGACGCCTATGAGGCTGGCCAACATCTCGGCTTCCCGCTCCTGCCACGTCGTGTAATCGGTCCGCCCGAAGAACCGACGGATGCTCCGCGGACGCAAGTCCGGCAGCAGAGCCTCCACGCTCCCCATACCCTCATGATGAGCATCTTCATCGCGCATGCGATGCTCAAGAAGCATATGCCCGATCTCATGCAGGATGATGTGTTCTTGATGCAGGCGGGAAGTCTGCGCCTCGTAGAAGATGTAGTCCTCGCCTGCGGCGGCGATCCAAACGCCACAAATTCCGGCAAACGCCGACCTGGTCGGTCCGGGACGTAGATGGAGTGGCCTGTTCCGCTGTTGTGCCAGTTGACTACAGAAGGCTTCCACAGTGAACGGACGCGGCAAATCAATTCCGCGTAGCGCTTTCATGCAGTCTTCCCGCAGCGAAGCGTCCTCCTGCTCCATGTTTCCTTCTTCGTCTCGCGGTCGAGAGGTAAGGTGCACACCAAGCAGCACCCGCCCTGGAGGCTGAAGCATCTTCCCTTCCTCAACCTGTGCTATCGACTGAATCCGGCCGTTGGACTTCCGGCAGGTTCTGCACCTTTCGCACCTCGTCAACTATGGCCAGGATCGCATCGAGATTAACCGAGGACAGTCCTGCCGATCGGAGCGCCAAGTCACGTACCTTGACGTCGCTCAATGCGGCCGCCATGGAGAGCTGCTCACTCACTCGTTCAGCTACTTCGTCGTCCAGGAAATACCCCGGCGGGACCCCGAAAAAATCGGCTAGGACGTCCAACTGTTCCAACGTCACATTGCGCTTCTTGCCGGTCGAAAGTTCCCACAGGTAGGTCGCCGAGATACTCCCTCCTGTCGCCTCCCTGATTTCCGCCGCAAGACGGGCGAAGCCCGGACGCGTCCGTTCGTCCGGATATAGAGCTTGGATCAGCCTGTTGAGACGCTGATCGAACTTCTTCAGGATGGGGCGACCGTCCTGCTGACCCTGTTCGCCGTCTCCCATAACCCCTCAACCAACTTGTGGCCTGGCGTCTCCGCTCGCAAGAGGTATCTCGCGCCACACCCACACGATCGGATCCCGACGACACATGCGTACAGAACGTCCCCACTGGTTGGCAAGAGCCCCCAGGGGCGATGAAGACCAATCCGGCCAACCTTCGCTACAGCGGTTGCCACAGCACATCATCATCCGCTCTTCTGGTTGTTCGACACACGATGTGCATCGTGAACCTCCGTCACAGTCACGCAGCTTCGGCCTGTCCCGGGTGCAACCAACCCACGACGCTCTGGTCCCCCCACCACGTGCCGTTTGCTGCGCCCCAGGCCGAAGCGTCGGCGGAAACGCAAGACGCGAGAGGAGCAGAGCAGGTGGCCTTACCCCTTCCGGCCAAGCGCAGCGGGAACACTTCCGACAGCCCTCTGGACGTAGCTTGGAACGATCCTCCAAACGCTTCTGAACTCATACGGGAAGCGATGGAGTGGCACTTCGGCCCAGACACAGGGAGTCCGTTCTGGCTCTCACGAGCCAGGACCTTCGACTTCGATCCCCGCAAAGACGTCTCGACCGTCGATGACCTGCGACTTTTCCCGAACATCGTGGACGAGCTGCGCGACGTGCAAGTCACCGATCTTATCCCCCGTGGTTACCCCCCGGAGGCTGGGCAACCCGTCATCGGCGAGAGCGGGGGCACGACCGGGCCTCCCAAGCGTGTGATCTGGATGCCGGAGACGCAGGAACGGGCCACCGACTGGCACGCCGCCGGCCTGGCAGAACACGGGCCGATCCGCGCGGGCGGTTGGCTCTGTATGGGACCCACCGATCCACACATGGCAGGCACGCTGATCAGGGACACCGCATCCCGTTTCGGCACGGTCTGCTTCCTGCTCGACCTCGATCCCCGCTGGGTGAAACGTTGCATCGCTCGCGGCGCCTTGGAAGAGGTCAACCTTTACGTGGAGCACGTCGTGGATCAGGCGGAATGGATCCTGCGCAGCCAGGAGATCGCGGTCCTGTACAGCACCCCGCCATTGTTGGAGGCACTGTGTCGCCGCGACGGTCTGGTCAACCTGATCAATGAGCGGACCCAGATCATCGGGTGGGGCGGTACGAAGATGGATACCGCCACCCGCAATCGCTTCCAGAACGAGATCTTCCCGGGCGCCAAGTTGGTAGGCGGCTACGCCAGCACGATGATCATCGGTGGCATGGTCGAACGCGCGGATGCAGCAGCCGACGCACCCGCCGTCTTCGATCCGCCTGCCCCCTTCACCATCTTCTCCGTCGTCGACTCGGAGACCGGGAAAGCCGTTCCCTACGGAGAGCGTGGCCAGGTGCTCCAACACCACATCAGCAGGGGCATGTTCCTGCCGAACAATCTGGAACGCGACACGGCCGTTCGGGTCCCGCACCGCACCAGCGAGGTGAGCGACGCCATCGCGGACGTCCACCCTGTCGAGGAGTTCTCGGGCAAGCCTGTCATCGAAGGCGTCTACTGACCCCTCTCACCAGCACAACGGAGGACGGATCATGCGTCAGACCATTCGTCTGCTCCGTGACTTGCGGGCAGCGAAGAAGGAGGGATCGTCGGCGCTGGAGCGCCGGCGGTCCCGCAGACTGGCCGCCGCGGTAGCCCATGCCCGAGCGCATTCGCCGTACTATCGCGAGCTCTATCGCGGTCTGCCCTGGCACGTCGACGACATCACGATGCTGCCGGTCACTGACAAGAAACGGCTCATGGCTCGGTTCGACGACTGGGTCACCGACCCCGAGGTAACCCACGATCGAGTGCGCGCGTTCATCGACGACCCTTTCCTCGTGGGTACGGACTTCCTGGGCAAGTACCGCGTGGGAACCACCTCAGGCAGCACCGGCGTGCGCGGCATCTTCGTGTACGACAAAGCCGCCTCCGCGGTCACCCGGGCCCTTGCCCTCCGCGCGTTCGGCGCCTGGCTCCCTCCCGCCGAGGCCGCCGCGGTCGCCCTGCGAGGAGGCCGCGTCGCCTGGGTCCTGGCCACCGGCGGGCACTTCGGCTCGTCGACTGTGCTTCCCCGTTCTGCAGCCCGCAGCGTGGGCGAGGGTGGCCTGCTGCGCGTGTTTTCGGTCTTCACACCGATGCCGGAACTCGTGGAGCAGCTCAACCGGTTCCGTCCCAATGTGCTGATCGGTTACGCCGGCCAGCTCGCGCTCCTGGCCCGGGAGCAGGAAGCCGGACGTCTGCGGATCCGGCCGCGTCTTGTCGTCCTGGCCGCCGAGGGGCTGACGGACAGCGGCTACCAGCGAATCCGACAGGTCTTCCGAGCCCGCATCGGCAACGGCTACGGCGCCTGCGAATTCATGTCCACCGCCATCGGCTGCCCTGAGGACTGGCTACACGTCAATTCCGACTGGGGGTTCCTGGAACCCGTCGACACCGACTACCGCCCCGTGCCGCCCGGCGAGCGCTCACACACGGTCCTGGTCACCAATCTCGCCAACCGCGTCCAGCCCGTGCTGCGCTACGACCTGGGAGACTCGGTCGTCACCCGGCCGGACCCATGCCCGTGCGGCAACCCTTTTCCCGCCATCCGCGCCCAGGGCCGAGCGAGCGAGGCGCTCACCTTCCAAGGTGGCAACGGTGAGGCCGTCGAGGTCGCGCCCATCGCCCTGGCCGGTGTTGTGGATCGCGCGCCAGGTCTGGAACTCGCCCAGGTGGTGCAGACCGGTCCCGCAGCGCTCAGCGTGCGGGTCCGGGCCGCCCAGCAGGCGGATCCCGAGAAGGTGTGGCAGGCCATTCGCGAGGAGATCCACCGGTTCATGCGCTCGTACGACCTCGAGCACGTCGCTGTCGCACGGGCCACCGATCCGCCTGAGCAGTCCGCCGGCGGGAAGTACCGGCTGATCATCCCCTTCGACGGCACACCGGCGGCGAACCACACATGACGGCACGGCAAGAAACGCGAAACGCAGAAACGATGCTGCCGGCAGCTCCCGACATCTACGAGCTGGATCCATCCGAAATCGAGCGCATCGAGCCCCTCTTCGTCGAGCTGCGCCGAACCGCCGATACGCACGGGGACAACGTCCTCGTCCAATCGGCCCATGTACGCAGCGGTCTGCTGCCGGAGGGCCTCCTCGCCACCCTGTCGGACTTCCGCAGGTTCGGTAACCCGGACGGCGTCCTGACGCTACGCAACCTCCCTGTAACGACCCGGCTTCCCGCCACCCCCGCCACCCCCGAGTCGGTGGCCGACACCTGCACGCCCTCCGTGGCGGCGCTGCTCCTTGTCATGTCACGGCTGGGAGACCCCATCGCGTACGCGGAGGAGAAGCGCGGAGCGCTGGTCCAGGACGTCTGCCCGGTGCCTGGCGAGGAGGACCAACAACAGAACACGGGGTCCGTCTACTTCAAGCTGCACACCGAGAACGCCTTCCTGGAGCACCGCCCGGACTTCATCGGTCTTCTATGTCTCCGCGAGGATCACGACCGCTCGGCCGCCTCCATCACGTCATCCATCCGGCAGGCACTCCCGCTGTTGACGGATGAGCAAGTCGCCATGCTGCGGGAACCCCGCTTCCGCACCAGGATCGCTCCCTCCTTCTGCCGCGACGGGCGCGAACAGGTCTATCTTCCACCCGCACCCGTACTCGCCGGACCGGAGCGGTCTCCCACCCTGTGCGTGGATTTCGATGACACGGCTCCGTGCGACGAGGCCGCCGAAACAGCGTTCAACGCCCTGCATGAAGCCCTGCAGAAGGTACGGCGGGAGTTCGTGCTGCGGCCCGGCGACCTCGCCATCGTCGACAATGCGACCGCTGTGCACGGACGAAGCGCCTTCACCCCCCGCTACGACGGACGAGACCGTTGGCTGCAGCGTCTCTTCGTGCTGAACTCGGTGCGGCCGGCACTCGGACGGATCGAACCAGGCAGCGTCTACCGGTGTTCGACCTCCTCCGAGTGACGGACTCGGCCGCCACAGCCGCACGCTGATCGAGCGCCCGGCGCCTTCTACTCGCGCCGGGCGCTTCTCCGTTCCATATCTGCGGCATTTCCGCGGTACCGCCACCCAGTCCCCTCACCGATCAGTGACCGTCATCGTGAAGAGAGTAGGAACCTGGCGCCGTGAAAGTCCTGTTAGTCGATACAGACGCGGCCAGTCGCCGCTGGATGCGCCGCATCCTGGAGGAATCCCTGTCCTACGAACTCGCGGGAGAGACCGGCGACCCCGCTGAAGCACTGGAGATCTCCCGCCGCCTTTCCCCGGACTTCGTCCTCCTGGCCGACGAGGTCGCCTCCGACGCACCCTCGCTCGTCTCGGAGCTGGCAAGCGTCTTGGAAGCCACAGTGATCCTCATCGCGGTCGCGAGCGCGGGCCAGACTGTGTGGCTCGGAATCTCGGCCGGCGCCCGTGGGTACCTGTTGAAGGACCGGATGCACGGCGAGCTGCGCACAGCGATGGACTCCGCACAGGCCGGCGGTACGTACGTCTCGCCCCCGCTCGTCCACAAGCTCGTGCAATTCCTCAACGAACGGTTCAGCAGCTACCAGGAGGGGTTCACCACCGACGAGATCGGCGAGCGGCTCCTGCCACGGGAGTACGAGACCCTGTGCCGGCTGGCCGCGGGGCAGTCCACCGACGAGATCGCGGAGAGCATGTCCGTGGCTACCGCCACCGTGCGCGCCTACGTCTCACGTGTCCTGCGGAAGTTCGGGTTACGCAGTCGCGGAGAAGCCATAGCGCTCGCCTACCGCTCGGGGATCTGCGCCCCAGGGCAGGCGATGTCCGGTCGGCACGTTCCGCCCGGCTCGCCCCGAAGCGGGACGCCGACGACGTACGCGGACCTGGCCCTGACGCCAGTGCCCATACTCAGCGGATCCGACCGTGACGCGTAGCTGAGCAGAGGGATGCGGTGAAGCTCCTCGACGCCGCGGCACCCGCGCGAGACGAGCAGCTTCACCGCCCCGTCTAGGAGACCGGGATCGCTTCGATCAGGAACACCCGCTCCGGGCCGGACACCGGCCGGATGCCGTGCAGGCGGAAACCGGCCGCGGCCAGGAGTGCCTCGTACTCGGACTGCGTGCGCTCCTTGCCACGCAGGCTGACCATCATGTTGAGGTCATTGAGATACGGGAACGGATCCGCCGGAAACACCGTCACCGCTTCAGGGATCACGGGTTCCATGATGAGCAGCCGCCCTTCAGCGGGCAGCACCCGGTGACAGTTCCGCAGGATCGTCGTGGCGCGTTCGTCATCCCAGTCGTGGATGACGCTCTTGAAGACGTACAGGTCGCCGCCCTCGGGGAGAGCTTCGAGGAAGTTGCCGGCCTTCGCCTCACAGCGGTCGCCCACCCCTGCGGCCACCAGTTGGTCCTCGGCCTGCGCCACTCCTGACGGACTGTCGAACACGATCCCGCGCAGCTCCGGGGTCGCCTGGAGCAGAGTGGTGAGGAGCGTCCCGTTGCCTCCGCCGACGTCGACGACGGTCCGGAAGCGAGTGAAGTCGTAGGCGGCCGAGACAGCGGTGCCGACGGCCTGTGAGGCGTTCCCCATCGCCGCGTTGAACAGGCTGGACACGTCGGGGTGCTGTTTCATGTAGGCCCAGTAGTCCATGCCGAACTGGCTCTCGAACACCGGCTCGCCCGTCCGGACGCTCTCGGTCAGCCCTTGCCAGGGACGCCACATCGACTCGTGCACCAGCAGCCGGGCCATGGCATCCATCGACCCGGTCGCCTTGGTCTGCAGGAGCGTTCCGGCCTCCGTCAGAGCGAAGTCGCCGTTCTCGGTCTCGCGGGTGATGCCCAGGGCGGACATGGCGCGCAGTAACCGGTGCAGGGAGGGCCGGTGCGCTCGGGTCTCCTCCGCCACCTCGTCCGCGGACCTGGGGCCGTTCTCCAGCAGGTCGGGCAGGCCCAGCTCGAAGGCTGTGTGGGTGATCGCGGACGTGGTGTATCCCCAGACCAGACGGAAGATGACGGACACAGGGTCACTCTGTTCGGGGCGGCTGGTGGCGGCCCGGGGGGCGGGGGTCTCGGACATGGGTGTCTCCTCGAAGTTGGATCAGCGGTTGTAGGGGCCGGCTGTCTTTCACTCCGGCACGCGGTGGGCGCCCGTCTGCGAGCACGGTGCGGGGCCCGGGGGCCGTTCGGTACCCGCAGCCGGCCGGTGCCGTCCGAAACGCCGCACCAGCGGTGTCTCCACCCACCGGTACAGGAACAGAGAGCACGCCAGCGCAACCACGAGCAGGACAAGGACCAGGAGCGCGCCGGTCACCGGAGGAAACGTACGCGTGGGCCCCATTACCTGGGCGGTCGTCATGACGACGAGCCAGTGGATCATGTAGAACGCGAAGGAAAGTTCGCCCAGGAACACCATCGTCGGTCTGCGGAACACCGAGGGCCTGCTCCGCCGGTCCGCGACCGCAGCGGCGGCGATGAGGGGTGCGGTCCACACGGACGCCAGCCCTGCGGTGCCCGCCAGATACGGCTCGTACAGGGCGATCACGTATCCGGCGACGGCCACCGCGAAGGCGGGCAGCAGCCCGATCCCCGGCCACCGGCCCGAGGCGACGATCCTGGCCAGGAGAATGCCCAGGGCGAATTCCAGTGCGCGGACCGGCGGAAGGAAGTACACGAACCACACCTGGGTGAACGACACCGAGCCGGACAGGAAGAAGACCGTGAGCCGGGGTTGATCGGCCACCAGGAACGTCGCCGTGAGGAACGCACCCGCGATCAGCACGACCACTGCCACGACCGCCGGCCACAGCCACTCCTCACGTATGCGGCGCAGGACCGGGAGCAGGGCCGGAAAGACCAGGTAGAAGAAGAACTCGCAGGAGAGCGACCAGCTCACCCCGTTGACGGCCGTGCTGGTCTGCATGCTGGGGGACCAAGCCTGCTGCAGAGTCAGGGCTGCCACCCAGTCGACCCCGGTGGTGGGCCGGGCTGTGCTGATCACGAGTACGGCGGCCAGACCGAATGTGACGAGATGGGTGGGGCCGATCTTCACCAGGCGGCGGCGCCAGAACGAGCGTGCGGTGTCGTACGGTCGCGCAGTCCACGTCAGGACGAACCCGCTCAGGATGAAGAAGAAGCCGACGCCGTAGGCGCCCGAGAGGGAGAACGCCTTTCTGAGCGCCGTCCCGGCTTCGCCCGATATGAGCTGGGTGTTCCACAGGACGTGCGTGGCGAAGACCATCAGAGCGGCGACGAACCGCAGCCCTGTCAACGACGGCAGGCGAGAGGGTTGCGGGGGCATGGATGCACGCGTACGGCCCAGATCCTGCGGGCCGGCCCCCCGGGTCACCATGTGATTGGCAGAGATCGCAGTTCACGGGCGAGTCCCGCGCTCTCCCACTCCAGTCCCGTCTCGGGCACCGCTAGCCGCATCCCGGGAAAGCGGGCGACGAGCGAGCCGAGCGCGATCTGCAGTTCCGCCCGGGCCAGGGGCGCGCCCGGGCAGTGGTGCGGCCCGTGTCCGAAGGCCAGGTGCGGGTTGTCCTCCCTGCCCAGGTCGAGCCGGTCGGGCTCGTCGAAGACGCGCTCATCGTGGTTGGCGGAGATCCTCGACGGCAGGACCGGTTCGCCGGCTCGCACGTACCCGGCGCCGAGTCGCATGTCCTCGACGGCGTACCGCGGGAAGACGGCCAGCTCGTCGGTCTTCTCGAAGCGCAGGAGTTCCTCCACCGCCGAGTTGATCAATTGCGGGTCCGCGACCAACCGCTCGAGTTCCGCGGGATGTGTCAGCAGGAGGTAGGCGCAGTGGCCGATCTGGTAGTTCACGCTGTCATGCCCGGCGGCCAGCATCAGCCGGGCCAGCGTCACCAACTCGTGCCTGCTGACCCGACCTTCGCCGAAGCCGTCCACCAGCACTCCGATCAGGTCGTCGGAAGGCTCGCGCAGACACCGATCCACCATGGCGTCGACGTAGTCCTGCAACCTGCCTACGTGGTCCTCGACCTGTTCTCTCGGCAGCGTCGTGGATGTCACCGACCTGGCCCACTCTGCGAATCGCGGTCGGTCCTCGCGCGGGACGCCGAAGAGCTCCGTGATGACGGCGCCGGTGAGCTGTGTGCCGTAGTCCCGTATCACGTCCGCCGACGGGCCGTGTGCTTCCATCCGGTCCAGGAGATCGTTCGCGAGCTGCTGGATGAGCGGGCGCATCCGCTCCACACGACGGGCGCTGAAGACCCGGGAGGCCAGCCTGCGTAACCGGCCGTGGTCAGGCGGGTCCATACCCTGCAGGCTGTCCTCCGGCATCACCGGGAAGGCGCGAGGCTGGTCGCGGTGCGCGGCGAGGGCGCGGCTGAACCGAGCGTCGGCGTGGACACATCGGACGTCCTCGTAGCGGATCGCCAGCCACGCGGGTTCTCCATAAGGCATCCGCACTCTGGTCAGGGAATCGCTCTGGCGCAGTGCGGCATAACGGGGGTGGACCCCTGGTTCGGCTTCCGTGGTGAACGGATAACTCAGCAGGTCGTCCGCTTCTTCGTCCACTGGGCTCTCCGGCCTTCTCGGATCGGGCGGATCGGTTTCGGCGAGGGTCAGGGCCCGGGGATGTCCACACCCTGTGCCTCGGCGATCCGCACTGCTTCTTCGACCAGCGCTGTGACGATCTGGGCCTCCGGGACCGTCCGGACCACCTCTCCCTTCACGAAGATCTGCCCCTTGCCGTTGCCCGACGCGACTCCGAGATCGGCCTCACGCGCCTCGCCGGGCCCGTTGACCACACATCCCATGACGGCCACGCGCAACGGCACCGGGAATCCTTCAAGGGCCGCGGTAGCCTGCTCGGCGAGGGTGTAGACGTCGACCTGGGCTCTGCCGCACGAGGGGCACGACACGATCTCAAGGCCCCGCTCGCGCAGCCCGAGCGACTCCAGGATCGCGATACCGACTTTGACCTCTTCCACTGGAGGAGCGGACAGAGAGACCCGGACCGTGTCACCGATTCCCTCCGCCAGCAGGACACCGAAGGCGACGGATGACTTGACTGTGCCCTGGAAGGCGGGCCCCGCCTCCGTCACGCCCAGGTGGAGGGGGTAGTCGCACCGCTCGGCCAGCTGCCGGTAGGCCTCGATCATCACCACCGGGTCGTGGTGCTTCACCGAGATCTTGAGATCGCGGAAGCCGTGTTCCTCGAACAGCGAGCACTCCCACAGCGCGGACTCCACCAGTGCCTCGGGCGTCGGTCGGCCGTACTTGGCCAGCAGCCGACGGTCCAGAGATCCTGCGTTCACACCGATACGGATCGGCACGCCTGCGTCCGCCGCCTCTCGAGCGATCTCGCCGACCCGGTCGTCGAAACGCTTGATGTTGCCCGGATTGACGCGGACTGCTGCGCAGCCCGCCTCGATGGCCGCGAAGACGTACTTGGGCTGGAAGTGGATGTCGGCGATGACGGGGAGCGGGGATTTGGCCGCGATCCGGGGCAGTGCTTCGGCATCGTCCTGGGTGGGCACCGCCACTCGCACGATCTGACAGCCCGCGGCGTTCAGCTCGGCGATCTGCTGCAACGTCGCGTCGACATCCGCAGTCTGGGTGGTGGTCATGGACTGTACGGAAACCGGCGCTCCCGCGCCGACGGCCACGGATCCCACGGTGATCTGCCGAGATCGGCGGCGTGCGTGGCGCTGCCCGCCGTCGCCCGCACTCCGCACCGTCGGAATGCCGAGCGGAACCTGCGTCATGTCATCGTCATCCTTCTGCTCAGAGGGACATAGCTGGTCAGGACGTCCCGCAGCTGTTGCTCAAGGGCCGTGACGCCGAGCCCCATCTCCTCCAGCAGCCGGTCCCTGGCGCAGTGCCGGGGGAAGACCAGGGGCAGACCGTAGGCCAGGCAGGGGTTCGTGAGTCCGGCCTCACGCAGTGCCTGGGACAGTGCGGAGCCCACCCCGCCCACGCGCAGGTTGTCCTCCACCACGGCGACGACCTCATGGTCCGCCGCCAGCATGCAGAGGGCTTCGTCAACGGGTTTCACCCAGCGCGGGTCGACCACGGTGACGGCGAAGCCGAGTGCCGCGAGCCGTTCTGCCACCGTCGTGCAAACCCGTGCCATGGCGCCCACCGAGACCAGCAGCAGATCACAGCGCTCGCGATGGGGCATCGTGCGGGCGAGGACGTCCAACGTGTGGAAGCGGGCCAGAGCCGGGACGTCCGGGCCCACCGCCCCCTTGGGAAAGCGGAGGGCGGTCGGCGCGTCGCGAACGTCGAGCGCCTCCCGTAACTGCACGCGCACCTGCGCCGCATCGCGTGGCGCGGCCAGCCGCAGCCCCGGCACGGCCTGGAGCAGCGAGAGGTCCCACATCCCGTTGTGGCTCGGCCCGTCGTCTCCGGTGATCCCGGCGCGATCGAGGACGAACGTGACCCCGGCCCCGTGCAGGGCCACGTCCATCAGTACCTGGTCCATGGCCCGGTTGAGGAACGTGGCGTAGACGGCGACGACCGGATGCAGGTCACCCGCCGCCAGACCCGCCGCCGAGGCTACCGCGTGCTGTTCGGCGATGCCTACGTCGAACACCCGGTCGGGAAAGGCCTTGGCGAACGGCACCAGCCCTACCGGGTGCAGCATGGCCGCGGTCAGCGCCACCACATCGGGGCGCTCTGTACCCAGCCGGACCAGTTCGTCACCGAAAACCTGCGTCCACGTGGCGGCCGGCTGTGCGGCGCTCTGCCCGGTGACCGGATCGAAGCTGCCGACGGCGTGCAGATGGTCGCGGGTGTCCTGTTCTGCGAGGGGGTACCCGTTCCCCTTGCGGGTGCGGCAGTGCACGACAACGGGCCGGTTCGCCTCGCGCGCAGCACTGAACGCGGCCTCCAGAGCGGCGATGTCGTGGCCGTCGACGGGTCCCAGGTAGCTCAGGCCGAGGTTCTCGAAGAGGTTGCCCGTCGGGCGATCGTCCGTCCCCGTCGCGGCCAGTTCCGCCATGTGATCGGCTATGCCACCGACGGTCGGGGCGTAGGAGTGCCCGTTGTCGTTGAGCACGATGACGACGGGGTTGGTGGACGCCGCAATGTTGTTGAGGGCCTCCCACGCCATCCCCCCGGTCAGTGCGCCGTCCCCGATCACGGCGATGACGCATCGCTCGCTCTCGCCACGCAGCCGGTGGGCCTTGGCGAGACCGTCGGCGTAGGAGAGCGCGGTGGAGGCGTGGGAGTTCTCGATGAGGTCATGCACCGACTCGGCTCGGCTCGGGTAACCCGAGAGACCGCCCTCCTTACGCAGCCCACTGAAATCCTGGCGACCCGTCAACATCTTGTGGACGTAAGACTGGTGGCCCGTGTCCCACAAGACGCGGTCGGAAGGCGAGTCGAAGACTCGGTGGAGGGCCAGCGTCAGTTCGACAACGCCGAGGTTGGGCCCCAGGTGGCCGCCCGTCCGCGATACGGAGTCGATGAGAAAGACCCGTATCTCTTCGGAGAGGCGCACCAGTTCGGGCGGTGTCAGACTGCGGAGGTCTCGGGGGGACGTGATGTCCGCCAGCCTCATGATGCACTCCTGTCTCCGCTGGATGAGAGTGGGCAGGGGATGGAGGTCGGGTCAGGGCTCGACCACTCCGATGGCTTCGACCGGGCACCGAGCGGCGGCCAGCCGAACATCCCGGTGCAGTTCGTGTTCCGGTGCCTCGTCGACCAGTTGCACAACCCCGTCGTCGTCCTGGTCGAACACTTCGGGAGCGGCAAGCACGCACTGTCCGGCGCCGATGCAGACATCTGGCTTCACCGTGACGTGCAGGCCGTCACGTTCCTCCGTCACCGCTCCCTCCTGCGTACCGTCATCCGCAGTCCGTCGGGGACGAGCGTGACGGTGCCGACGGGCCGGACGGGTCGGTCGGAGACCGGCCGCAGGTGCCACAGTCCCGCGATGAGCGCCAGGGTGGTCATGGCCTCGGCATAGGCGAAGCCCTCGCCGACACAGCGGTGCGCGCCCTCGCCGAACGGCATGTATGCCTCCGGCGTGACGTCGTCCTCTCGGCCCGGCAGCCAGCGGTCGGGGTCGAACCGTGCCGGGTGCCGGAAGAGCAACGGGTCGCGGTGCTGGGAGAAGAACGAGTAGAGGATGACGCTGCCCTCGGGAAGGTGATAACCCCCGAGCTCCGTGTCCTGCGCCGCGGCACGGGACAGGAAGTACGTGGGGGGATAGAGGCGCAGGGTCTCCTTGATGATGCGTCGGTTCAGGTCCAACCGTCCGAGATCTTCATGGGTCGGCGCACGGCCGCCGAGTACCGCGTCCACCTCCTCTTGGAGGCGCCGCTGGATCTCGGGAGCGCGCCCCAGCTCGTAGCAGGACCAGCTCAGCGTCAGGGCAGTGGTCTCGGCGGAGGAGAGCAGGATGCTGATGATCTCGTCACGCAGCTGCTGGTCGTCCATGCCCTGGCCGGTCTCCTCGTCCGTTGCGGCCATGAGCATGGACAGCAGGTCCACCTCCTCCCGGTCGCTGCGCCGGTAGGCGGTGACGATCTGCTGGATCATCGTGTTCAGTTCGACCATCGTCTCGTCGAACCTGCGCCGGCCGGGGGTGGGCAGCTTCTCCAGCAAACCGGTGGGGTCCATGGCACGCAGACTGACCTGTCGGGTCAGGATGGGCAGCGCACGCTCCACCACCTGTACCGCCGGTCCTCCCAATTCCGAGGAGAACAGGCATTTGGTGCCAACGGTCGTGGCCAGCCGAACGAACTCCGGCTTCAGCTCTATGGGGCGGTCCTCCGGCCACGACGCGATGCGCTGGGAGGCGATGTCGTGCATGACGTCGCCGTACACTTGCACCCGCTTGCGGTTGAACGCGGGCAGTACCAGCTTGCGCTGGCGGCGGTGGGGGGCTCCGTAGGCCGTGATGATGCCGTTGCCGGCGACGGCCCGCGCCTTGCGGAAGTGGATGCCTCGCGGGAAGCACGCGGCATCCGTGACCAGGACCCGGTGCAGCAGTGAGGGGTCGTTGACCAAGTAGGCGACGGTGGGACCGACCCGCACACGGACCAGGGGGCCGTACGCGCGGGCCTCCTGGAGGAACTGCAGACGGCGTCGCACCAGCGGAATGCCGTGCCCGATCAGCGGCAGGGCGCCGGGAACGGTCGGAGGTGCCGCCGCCCCGGGCGGACGCAAAGTGGTGGACATACGATTCTTCCCTTCCCTGTAGCTAGCAGGTCACGGCGTCACGAACCCGACCGCTCCCTCGCGGTAGCGGTCCGAACGCGCCGGCCAGCGGGCGGCGGCCGACATAAACGCCTTATAGTGGGCGAAGTAGCGCCGCAGGTCGTCGTCCTCGGTCAACCCATACCGAGCGGGTCGGGTGCGGATGTCCTCGTAGGTCTCGACAGCCCTGGCGCACAGTTTCCGTGCATGCGCCCGGGCGGTGGGGATGTCCCATCCGTACTCGTGCTGAAGCACCGGGACGATGTTGGCGCTCAGGCCGTGCGCCCGTTCCTCCTCGAAGGAATACAGGTCGTTGGCGATGCATCCGTAATCGGCAACCGCCATGTCGACCAGCTGCACGCACGGGTGGGTGCGCACCTGCTCAGGCAGTCTCAGGCGACAGACGAAGTGGTCGAGTTCCAGCTGAACGGTCATGGTGCTGAAGACACGGCGCATCCGCAGATACGACGTCAGGTCGGGGACCACTCCCCTGTCGCGCAGGTCTAGTTCCCACAGGGTGGCGGACAGGTAACGTCTGATTTCCTGCCGCAGCCGGGTGTCGTCCCACCGCGGGTCGATGCGATGGATGTCCTTCAAGACGCGGTCCAGCAATCGGGCGAGCGGCTCGTCGGCGCCATGCCCGTCCAGGACCGCGTGGATGACCGCATGCTGTTCCAGCACCGGCTCCAGCCAGCCCTCCTCCAGGCTCAGCAGATCGCTCCATGTGTCGTCGAAGAGAACCAGGAAGGCGATCCACAGAGCCGCGACCTCGAGCCGCTCCGCATCCGCGTCCGGATAGGTCAGCGCGGCCGCCTCGCCCAGCGCGATGCCATGCAGTACGACGGCGCCGGCCCTGCCCCTTACACCCGCCTCCGCGGCGACTTGGCGGACGTATGTGGCGGCGGCGTCGCCGTACGGGCTGGAACGGTCGGGAAACGGGCAGTCGACCACCAGGGCTTCCGCCGAGGTCTCATGGGTCTGCGCGGACGTCATGGCTTCGCCTCACCGGGTCTTCAGGTCGTGCGTGGCGGACAGGCAGGCGGCGCGGGCGATGCGCACGGGTGTATAGACGTCCTTGCCGATCCACAACGGAGTGCTGTCCTCGGTGATCTCGCCCCGCGCCAGGGTCCGCCGAGCAGCCTCCAGCGCCTCATCGACCTGCTGCCCACGATGGGCGTTCCGGGACAGCCGCAGTATCCAGACCGCGTACGCCGTCTCCTCGATCGTGCCAGTGCCGTGCCCCCAACGATCTGCGGGGCGACGGGTGTTCAGCACCCAGGAGACAGCACGTTCCACAGCGGGGCGGGCAGTCTCCCCCGCGTAGGCGGCCAGTGCCTGCGCACAGCTCGCCGTCGCGTAGTACGGCGAGCCGTTCCACTTGTCGGTCCAGCTGCCATCCGCGTTCTGCACGGACAGCAGCCAGTCTGCGGATCCCACCACCGGCGCGCCGAAACGCGGCAGGTCGTCGGGGTAACGCTGAGTCCAGAAGCCCAGCGCCTCCAGCGCGTGGGCGTTCGCGCTCGGTGAAGCCGTCCGTTCGTCCGGGTAGGTACAGAAGTGCCCCTCATTGTAGTAGTGCAGCAGGCTGTCCGGCCGATGCCGACGCCCGTGCCGGGCCAGCGCATACAAGCCCACGGCGGTGTCGTCGGCATCCGGCGGCAGTCCGAACCCGGCTGTCATGCCTTCCTCCAGGCATACGGCCTCCAATTGGTCGAGGAGGGACTCTGATGCCTGATGCGGGACGTCGTGCGTGGCCAGGCTCGCGAGGACCCAGGCACGTTCGAAGTTGGGCATCGGCGCGCCGAGCGGCAACAGCCCGCCGCGGTGCCGCTGCAGGTCGTCCAGGAAGCGCAGGGCGGCCCGGGCCTCCTGAGTCGCGGCGGCGGGCGGTGCCGTCAGACTGTCACCGGTGGGGTCGGGGCCCGTGGGACTGCCCGCCAACCAGGCCGCCGTCGCGGCCGGTGAGCAACTCACCGAGCCGTTCACCGGCTGGACCTCCTGTGCGAACGGCCGGCCCGGGGCGAGGATTTCCCAGGCATGCCAGAGTTTGGGCGGCAGGGTCCGTCCGGCGGCCGTAGCGGTCCGCAGGGCCACCAGGATGGAGTCGTCCGTGCCGCGAGGAAGCGGCAGGGTGAGCGAGACCAGGCGCTCCGGCAACCCGGGCAGGCACGTCGTACGGTGCCGGATCAAGTGATCGTTGATCTGTGCGATCAGGCCGGGTATGACCACCTCGATGGCCACCGTGTCAGGCAGCTGCTTGGCCTCTTCGGAACCCTGCCCGCCGGTGAGCCAGGTGTGGAGGGTCTCGATTCCGCGCACGGCCGCGCGCCGTATACGGTCCGCTCCGGCACCGTCGGCGACCTCTCCACGCCGCCACGCCGTGAGCAGGGCCTCCACAGCGCTGAGCGTCGGCACGAGGCGGAAGCCCGCCACCCCCCAGCCGCCGTCGGCCGCCTGCTCCTCACAGAGATAGCGCAGCCGCCGACCGGCTCCGCCGAGCCACGGAGCCACGGTGACGACCCGAGCGTTCTCGTACACCGAAGGACTGATCTGCGCCCAGGGGTCAGCCTCCGACTCCTCGAGTAGGACCTGCGCCTCGTCGAGTTCCACGGACTCTGCGGTGTGCGATGCCGGCCGTTGCTCGGTGGTCGGGGTACGGCTCATGAAGAAACTCCTCGGGCTCGTCGGCCACATGTTTAGGAGGGGAAGAGCAAGTTCGGCTCTCAGGCCTGACGCTCGGTTGCCTCGAGGGCGAGCGAACGGAGCGCGCTGCGTCCTGGGTCGCGGAAAGGAATGTCCTCCAGCGCCTCCATGCCCTGCCGCCAGCGTTCCCGGATCATCTGCTCGACGGTTTCCACCGCCTGGGTGGCGATCAGGAGTTCACGTACCTGTGCTGCACCCGAGTCGTCCAGTTCAGGGTCGCCGAACAGTCGGGTGAGGGTCTTGTGCTGGAGCGCGTCCGCCTGCCTCAGTGCGAGGGCGATGAGGGTGGTGGCCTTCCCGTCGCGAAGGTCCTCGAGGCTTGACTTGCCGGTAACCGCCGGATTCCCGAACACACCCAGGAGGTCGTCACGCAGCTGGAACGCCTCGCCGACCGGGAGAGCGAAATCGGAGCAGGACCGCAGCACCTCCTCATCCCCGCCGGCCAGGGCCACCCCTATCTGCAGAGGGCGCTCGATGGTGTACCGACCGCTCTTGTGCCGGGCGATGGCGAGCGCCATGTCCACATCGACCTCGAGGTCGCAGGCGGCACGCACATCGAGGTACTGGCCCAGCATGAGTTCCGTGCGCATGGCATCGAGGACCGGCCGGAGAGCGCGAAGCTGGACGGGGGCGAGGCCGCTGGCGTGGATCAGCTCGTCCGACCAGACGAGCGCCAGGTCGCCCACGAGGATGGCGCAGTTGTTGGCGAGGCGGTCCGCGTCGTCGCCACGGAGCGGTCGCCGACCCTCGCCCGTCGTGCGCGTGTCGGTGTCGTCCGCCATGCGCCGGTGCAGGGTTGGCCGACCGCGGCGGGACTCCGAGGCGTCCATGACGTCGTCGTGGATGAGGGCGAACATGTGGAAGAGTTCCAGGCTCGCGGCGACCTTGAGGACGGGCGCGTCGTCACCGGTACCTCCTGCGGCCAGCCACCCGCAGTAGCAGAGCAGGGGGCGAAGTCGCTTCCCCCCGGAGCCGGCCAGCTCCTCCAAGAGCCGAATCGCCGTCCCCAGCTGGGCATCGATCGGATCCGAGAGGGAGCGACGCTTCCGGTCCAGAAACCAGTAGAGTTCAGCATCGACCGCTGCGCGAATTCCGGAAAGATCAACCTTTTCCAGAGGCATAGTCCGCGCATCAGAGGTCAGTAAGTGTTCCGCCATAGACTCTCTCCCGCCTGTTCAGGTCAATCAATAAAGAGTCGACGATTCGAATCCATCGCTCTCGTTCCGCGGACCACCGGCCACCGCTTTCCGGCACCGCAAAACTACGCAAGAGCTCTCGGCAGAGCAACGCCACGGACGTTGACAGCGATGTAACAGATGTGGATCCCTATTGGACATTCGACGGCATGAACGTCAACGGTCCGAGCCTTGGCCGACAGGCCATGCGAATGCGACTATTACCCCTGGCACATGAGGCGCTCACTGACCGAAGGGACAGCTGTCGTGGGCACTAATTCTTTGCTTTCAAGTCTGTTACCAATCGCCATCGTGGTGTTGATGCTTGGCCTCGGTCTCGCCCTCACCCGGGAGGATTTCCGGCGCGCCTTGCGCTCGCCGCGCGCGGTCGCCGTTTGTCTCATATGCCAGTTGGTCCTGCTGCCGGGCGTGTGCTTCGCGCTGGCGCACGCCTTCGGCCTCAGCGGTCCGTCGGCAGTCGGCATGGTGCTCGTGGCAGCCGCGCCGGGGGGAACCACCGCCGGCCTCTTCAGCCACATGGCAGGCGGTGACGTCGCCCTCAACATCACCCTCACCGCGGTCAATTCGGTGCTGGCGGTACTCACACTGCCGGCCCTGGTCGGTCTGGCGGCCGCGCACTTCCTGCGCGGCGGCCTCGGTGACGTCGAGTTGGGGCTCGGGGAGCTGGTATCGCTGTGGGGGCTGATCCTGCTCCCGGTGGCGGCGGGCATGGTCGTCCGAGGCCGGCGTCCCGCGCTGGCGGATCGACTGACAGGGAAGGTGAAGACGCTGTCCGGAGTGTTCTTGGCCGTCATGGCCGTCCTCGCCGTGCTCACGGAACGAGCCGAGCTGCTCGGGTATCTGCGACAGGCGGGACCCGCAACCGCGACGTTCTGCGTCATCAGCCTGGCCGTGGGCTATGTGGTACCTCGGCTGCTGGGCGTTACGGGTCCGCAGTCCGCGGCCATCAGCCTGGACATCGGTGTCCACAACAGCGGGCTGGCCCTGGCGATCGCACTGAGCCCCGCGATGGCGCGCGACTCCACGTTTGCCGTGCCGGCCATCACCTATGCGGTCGTCGCGCTACCGTGTGCTGGCATTGCGGCGTTCCTGATGTCCCGCCGCCGTCCAGGCAGGACGTCGCATCGCGATGTGCCGGATGCCGTCCTCCAGGAAGACCTCACCCTCCGCGACGAAGCCGCGTTTCGCATAGAGCGAGACGGCTGACAACTGAGCATGCAGCCGGACGGCGCGATCGGCTGCCATCGAGTGCAGCGCAGCGTCCAGCAGCAGCCCCGCGAGGCCGGTGCGCCTCAGGTGCCGCACCGTGACAACCCTCCCGATCCGCGGCCCCTCTGCCTCCGCAAGGATCCTCAGGTACGCCACGGGCCGCCCGTCGGCCGGATCCGCGAGCCACATGTGCATGGTGTCCGGCTCCAGGTCGCGGCCGTCTAATTCATCGTAGGCACATTCCTGCTCCACGACGAATACGTCCACACGGAGACGTAGCAATTCGTACAGTGTCCTCGTGTCGAGTTGCGCAAAGGTGGCTGTATGCAGGCGTACCTCGAGTGCGGGGGGCATGTCATTCCTTCGGCCGATTCTATTACTCAACTCTCCACAGGAGTCACAGACATGACTCAGGAAAATGCCATCCGAGTCGCGAAATCCTTCTACGATGCCGTCGAGCAGCGGAATTTCGATACTGCGTCGGAAATCCTTCACTCCGAATCAACGGTGTGGAACGAACACGAGCGGTCCGACCATCCGGCGCGACCCGTGTTCAATGGCTCCCACCCACTGTGGTCCGCTCTCGCCGAGTTCCGTTACACGGAAAGAAAATACATGGCTACGGACCACGAGGTCACCGTCGAATACGTGGCCCGCGGCACAACTGTGCGCGGACGCCAGTTCGCCTTTCCCGTAACCGCCCGCCTGTTCCTTACCTCCGACGGACGCGGGATCCGCCGCATCGAGGAGTTCTTCGGCCTCGCGGACTCGGCGGCCTTCCAGGAGGTGCTCGCAGACTGAGGTACGGAGAAGGAAGCCTTAAGGTTCCTCCGCCGTACGACAGTCAGGCCGACCTCCTAGCTGCCTCGCGTGACGATGAGCCTGAACAGCGCCGTGAGCTCGTCCCGCGCGGTCGTCGGGGGCAGGGAACCGGCGAGACCGTCCAGAGAGCCCCGAAGGTGCCGGGCCGACAGCTCCTCGGCATGCCGTCGGCCACCCGCGGCCTCGATGAGATCGGCCTGCATCCGCAGCTCCTCCTCCGACGCCGACGCCCCGGTCTGCCTCATCAGGACCGCCAGCCGTTCTCCCGCGTCGGTCCCGCTGCGCAGTGCGGCGATGACCGGCAGCGTCTTCTTGCCCAGCCGCAGGTCACTGAAGGCCTGCTTGCCAGTGGCTGCCGGGTCACCCCAGATGTCCTCCACGTCGTTGGCGATCTGCCAGGCCAGGCCAACGCCACCGGCCGCCCGGTGAAGCAAGCCGGCCAGCGCGCCGGACGCGCCACCGAGGAGGGCCCCGATCGCGGCGGCGGCGCCCAGCAGCGCGGTGGTCTTGTAGGTCGCGTCGAAGTAGTGACGGTACGTCACCTCATCCACCGGAATCTTGTCCAGCGCCAAGTCCGCTGCCTGACCACGGATCATCTCGTGAAGGGTGTCCACCATCATGGTGACGGCTGCCCGGCCGGCCTCACCGGCGACCGGCGTCAACTGGCGCAGCGCCAGGGCTGTCAGGGCATCCCCGCCCAGTACGGCCTGGGGAATACCGAAGGCTGCCCAAGCGGTGGCACGTCCCCGGCGGCGTTCGTCTGCGTCCATGATGTCGTCGTGCAGCAACGAGAAGTTGTGCAGCAGCTCCACCGCCACCGCGCCGGGGACCACGGTGGCGGGCTCCGTCCCGGTCGCCGCCGCGGCAAGGAAGGCGACGCGGGCACGCAGGAGCTTGCCCGCGTCCTCCGTCCCGGTCGGCCGCCCCTGCGGGTCGCACCAGCCGAAATGGTGGCCGCACAGCCGGGCGAGATCAGGATGGAGTTCCTCCACTGCCGACCGCAGGGGCGGAAGGACGAGGCTCCTCGTGACCGAAGCGGCGTCCCGGACGGTCTCGGCGGGGGGCGGACCTGTCGCCTCAAGCACGGGACGGATGGCTGCCCGCTCAGGCATCGACGGCCTTTTCCGCCGCTATGACGAGATAGTTCAGGTGATTCTTGCGGTACCCGTCGAGGAAGGGCTGCTCGACTCCGGTCTTCAGCCGGGAGTGCGAGCGCAGTTCCCAGTAGGGGACGGCGCTCTCCGTCAGGTCCAACACCCGGGACGGCACCAGCCCGTTGTCCGCCAACGCCTTGAGATACGTGCCTCGCCCGTGGATGTGGCAGACATAGTGCTCGTCGATGGCCGAGACATCCGGTGACGCGGCCACCTCTGCGTCGTTGCGGCACCAGGTGACCAGGACGTAGCGCCCGCCCGGACGCAGCACCCGGGCGAACTCCCGGAAGGCCTCGTGGAGATCCACGTACATCGTGGTCTCGTTCGTGTAGATCGCATCGAACGTGCCGTCCTCGAAGGGCGTCTCCACCATGTTCGCGTAGTGGAAGTCGACCTTGTCGGCGCAGCCGCGCTGCTGAGCCAGTTTCTGGGCGAATTCGATGTGATGCTGGCAGAAGTTCACCCCGTCCACCTGGCAGCCGAACCGATCGTGGACCATGAAGCTGGTGCCGCCGCGCCCCGATCCGCCATCCATGACCCGGGCGGTCGGCGGGATGTCACCAAGCGCGTCGGTGATAAGCCCGACCTGCTCCGTCTCCAGGCGGTGCATCTCCTTCAGGATGAGCTTCTGGCGCTCCTGTTCGGGCGCCAGCAGGATGCTCCGGTTGAAGTCGCCGACGGCATAGTGGTGGTGGTAGAGACCATCCATCTGCCCCAGGAGGAGGTTGATGTCGTCGGACTGCTTGTCCTCCCAATGCTTGTTCAGGTCCTGCTCGTAGGAGTTACGGATCACTGCGCTCTGAAGGGACACACTGTCCACGGTCATACGATCGCTCCTTCGTGGGTAAGGCGTGCGGACCACGCCTAGACGCGGATGAGAGCCTTGAGGGCGTGGCGTTCCTGCATCGCCGCATAGCCGATCGGTGTGTCGGCGAGGCGAATGGGCAGGTCGAAGACGGGGCTCGGGTCGAGCTTGCCGTCAAGGACGTCGGGAAGTAGTTGGGGGATGTAGGCGCGGACCGGGGCGATACCGCCCCGCAGGCTGACGTTCTTGTCGAAGAGCTGCCGGATGTCGACCTTGCCGCCCACTCCGTGCGGGGCGCCGACGAACCCCACCGCGGCCCCGGGCCGGGCCACGGAGATCGCCGTATGCAGGGATTCCCAGGTGCCGACCGCCTCGATCACCGCGGACGCACCCTTTCCGGAGAGCAGTTCACGCAACCGGGCGATCGCCTCCTCTCCGCGCTCCGGCACGATGTCCGTGGCGCCGAACCTCAGACCGAGGGCAGTGCGTTGCGGATGCCGACCCATCAGAACGACACGTTCGGCGCCCAGGCGACGCGCCGCCAGCACGCCGCACAGGCCCACCGCGCCGTCCCCGACGACAGCTACGGTGTCACCGGGACGCACACCCGCCGCGACGGCGGCGTGATGGCCCGTTCCCATCACGTCGCACAGGGTCAGGAGGGCCCGGTCGAGTGGCTCGTGCGCGCCGGCCGGAATTCGTACCAGAGTGCCGTCCGCAAATGGCACCCGGACCGCTTCGCCCTGACCGCCGTCCGCACCCGGCACGCCCCAGAAGCCTCCCTGCTCGCAGGACGTGTGCAGTCCCACGGCGCAGAACTCGCAGGATCCGTCCGACCACACGAATGGGGCGATCACGCGGTCACCGGGACGTACGGCCGCCACCTCGCGCCCGACTTCCTCCACGACTCCGATGAATTCGTGCCCCATCCGCTGACCAGGCTTGCGGGGTGCCGTGCCTTGATAGGCCCACAGGTCACTGCCGCAGATGGCGGCGTGTGTGACAGCGACAATGGCGTCGGACGGTTCGTGGATCTGCGGGTCGGGTACGTCTTCCACCTTGATGTTGCCGGGCCCCTGGATGACCGCCGCCTTCATGGCGTGACCTCGTCGGCGAGCTCCGTCTGAGCAGCCGTCAGCAGCGCAGGCAGTGACTCGACGAAGGACTGCGCTTCGTCACTGCTGAGGATCAGCGGCGGCGAGACCCGGACGACATCAGGCTGCACGGCGTTGACCAGGAAGCCCGCCTCCCTGGCGTGTGCTTCGACCGACCGAGCTCGCGGCTCGGTAAGCCGGAACGCCTGCCACAGGCCGATCCCTCGGACGCCTGCGAGCAGCTCATGGGAGATCGCTGCCAGACCGGTTGCCAGGAGCGCGCCGATCTTGGTGGCGTTCCCCAGCAGGTCGTCGCCGTCGATGGTGTCCAGCACGGCATGGGCAGCGGCACAGCTGACCGGATTGCCTCCGAACGTGGACCCGTGGTCGCCCTGTTCGAACACCGTGCCGTATCGGCCCAAGCCTATGCACGCGCTGATCGGCAGCCCCCCGCCCAGCCCCTTGGCCAGAGTCAGGACATCGGGCAGCACATCCTCGTGCTGATGGGCAAACCACAGACCAGTGCGGCCGATCCCGCTCTGTACCTCGTCGAAGACGAGGACCGCCCCTGTCGAGTCGCATATCTCGCGAACGGCCCGCAGGTAACCGGCCGGCGGCGGTATGACGCCCGCCTCGCCCTGGACCGGTTCGAGGAAGACCGCCGCGCACCGGGCCGTCACCGCGCTGCGCAGCTCCTCGACCGAGCCATAGGCGACATGCCGGACCGCGGCGCAGAAGGGCTCGAAGGACTTCCGTGCACGCGGCGCCCCGGTGAGGGTCAGCGCTCCCATCGTGCGCCCGTGGAAGCTGCCCTGCGCCGCCACGACGTAGGTACGGTCGGCACCGGCGTGCTTGCGCACCAGCTTGAACGCGGCTTCGTTGGCCTCTGCGCCGGAATTGGCGAAGAAGACTCGCCCTTCGGCGCCGACGAGCGTGAGCAGCCGCTCGGCCAGCCGTACCTCCGGCTCGTGCAGGCTGAGGTTGGAGATGTGCGCGAGCCGTGCCACCTGCTCGGACACGGCCCGCACCAACGCAGGATGCGCATGCCCGAGCGTGGAGACGGCCAGGCCGCCGATCAGGTCGAGATACGTTCTGCCGTCCGCGTCCGTGACCACGCAGCCTTTGCCTTCGACCACCGCCACAGGTGGAACTCCATAATTCCCCATAAGCGCGTTCTGAAATCGATCACGCAGCGCCCTACTGTCGCCCACGAGTCACCATCCAGTCAGCATTATTACATCTCCAGCAACAGAGAAACACCAAACCACCTTGCCCCCAAAAAGACAACACCACGGCATGCAAGCAAGACGAATTGGTCAGGCTTTTCCAGTATCTGTGCAGGTCAGTAGCCACATAGCACAGGCCGACGGGAGGATTGACAAATGCGTGAACAAACCGCTTCCAGTGTGTACACGACATCAACATTCGCTGCATGAATGTCAGCACAAGAGGCGTTGTCACGCCTCAATGAAAGGAGGACAGTAAACGGTACGGGATATCAATCTATTGCAACGGGAGAGGTGTCGATGACAACCGTTCGGGAAATTCCGTCCGTTGCAGGCTCCGCGCTGACTGGCGTCATGACGGCTCTTCGACGCGATCCGCTCGCGACGTATCTGCGCGCCCGGCGTGACCACGGCGACGTGGTCCGGTTCACCGTCGGCCCGCCGGGCCTGCGCCAGGACCTATACGCGGTCTTCTCCGCCGAGGGAGCCCAGCAGGTGCTGGCCCGGTCCGTCGGCTTCCGGAAGGACGACACCTTCTACGACGAGATCCGCAGCATCTTCGGTAACGGCCTTCTGACCAGCCAGGACCACGACTATGTGCGGCAGCGCCGGCTCATCCAGCCGCTTTTCACCCGCAAGAAGGTGGATCGGTACGCCGACGCGATGTGCGAGGAGACGCTGCGGACGGTCGCCGAGTGGAGGGCCCTGGACGACCGTACGCTCGACGTCATCCCCGAGGTGACCCGCCTGACACAGCGTGTCGTGTCGCGCGTCCTGTTCGGCGCTGCGAGCGAGGAGGCTGGCGACGTCGTCGACCGCTGTTTTCCGCTGCTGGGCGCTTACATGCTCAAACGCGGGTTCGCTCCGCTGCCGTTTCCACGGACCTGGCCGACTCCGGCCAACCGGCGGGCGGCTGCCGCACGGCGGGACCTGTACGAGGTGTGCGACCGGATCATCGGGGAGCGCGACTCACGGGAGAGCGGTAACGACCTGCTGGAACTCCTGCTAAACGCCGGTGACGGAACCGGCGACCGGCTCACGCCGGAGGAGATCCGGGATCAGGTGCTGATCTTTTTCCTGGCCGGACACGAGACCACCGCCACGTCGATGACTTTCGCCCTTCACCTGCTCGCCCGTAACCCTGAGGCACAGGAGCGGGCACGGGAGGAAGTCGACCGAGTCCTGGGAACCCGCACACCTACGGCCGACGACTTCGACCGGCTCGAGTACGTCCACATGGCGCTCAAGGAGGCCATGCGGTTGTATCCCCCGTCCCCCGGCATCAGCAGGCGAGCCACGGCCGAGACCGAGATCGACGGCTATCGCATTCCCGCGGGAAAGATCGTCTTCCTGAGCCCCTGGGTCACCCACCGACACCCGTCCTACTGGGAGGACCCCGAGGTCTTCGCGCCCGAGCGGTTCTTGCCCGAGGTGGAGGCCGAGCGGCCGCGTTACGCCTGGTTCCCCTTCGGCGGCGGGCCGCGGGCCTGCATCGGTCAGTACTTCTCGATGCTGGAAGCCGTACTCGCCATCGCTGTGATCCTTCAGGCCTTCGAAGTGGAGGCGGTGGACACCGAGATCCAGCTCACCCAAAAAATGGCCCTCCGATCCGAGGGGCCGATCAGATGTCGGTTCGTCCCGCGATGAGCCGCGTACCCGAGACCCAACGGTCCCTTACATCCGGAGGTGAGCCACATGCGTGCGGCAGTACTGCGCGAGTCAGGACGAGGTGAGCTCGAGCTGCGCGACGACGTCGTGGCACTCGGCCCTGACCATGATGAAGTCAGGATTCGTATTCGGGCGACCGGAGTGTGCCATTCCGACCTGTCCCTCATCTCTGGCGAACTGCCCGGTGGTGGCGGCGCGATGATCGTCGGCCACGAGGGTGCGGGCGAGGTGGTCGAGGTCGGGGACCAGGTCACCGCCGTTTCTCCCGGCGACCACGTAGTGGTGAACTGGATCCCGGCCTGCGGGCGATGCGAAGACTGCCGCAACCGTCAGGTCCATCTGTGCATGGGATTCATGGAGAACCTGTTCTCCAAGCATCGCTTCGAGGTCGGCGGCACACCGGCATTCGGGATGGCCGGCACCGGCACCTGGGCCGAGGAAATGGTCGTCCCCTGGCAGGCGGCTATCAAGATCGACCCCGACTTCCCCCTCGATCAGGCCGCCCTGCTCGGTTGCTGCGTTCCCACCGGCGTCGGGGCGGTCCTGAACACCGGATCGGTGCAACCGGGCGACCGGGTCGCGGTGGTCGGACTCGGCGGGGTAGGCCTGTCGGCCGTCCAGGGTGCGCGGCTCGCCGGAGCCACCAGCATCGTCGCGATCGATCCGGCTCAACACAAGCACCCGCTCGCCGCCCGGTTGGGCGCGACGCACACGGTCACACCCGACGAGGCCGAGGACACCAAAGACCGCCTGACCGGTGGGAGGGGGTTTGACCACGTCTTCGAAGCGGTGGGGCGGTCCACCACTGTCAGGCACGCCTGGCAGCTGACGCGGCGCGGCGGCGAGGTCGTGGTGATCGGAGCCGGAGCACCGAACGACCCACTGGACATCAGCACCTATGAGCTGCTGTTCGCCAGCCGCAGCATCAAGCCTTCCGTCTACGGCGAATCTGACCTACGGCGCGATCTGCCAAAGCTCATCGATCTGACCCAGTCGGGTCACCTGGACATCGGAAGCCTGATCAGCGCTCGCGTGCCCTTCCAAGATCTCAATGATGCTGTGGCTGCACTGGCAAAGGGGGAGGCTGTCCGCCAGGTTGTGATCTTCGATTGAATTTGTCGATCAGGTCAGGATCTCACTGATCCGCTACAGCAAGCGGCGGCTGCGCCCCCACCCGGCCTGACCCGGTGAAGCCAGCGCTCCAGGTGCCCTTACGTCGACCCTCCATCGACGTAAGGGCACCTTGACGTCAGGATAGGTTGACGTCAAGGCAGCTTGATGGCACGGTGGATATGTGGCAACTCCTGATGAGGTTGAGCGTCAGTACACACTGCTGTCCGCTGCGGCGCGTTTCGATTCCCTGCGCACACGCGATGCTCTGGCATCACCTCCGGATGATGAGGACGAGGCGGACGACTTCGCCGCTGACACGGCGTCGCTGACACGCGAGGAGGCTTTGGAGCTGCTCGCACTGGGAGAGGTGATCGCCCGGAAGGCCGCCTACGGACGTCAGCTCTCCGTACGGTCAGCTCGGCGGGCCGGTGCTTCCTGGTCACAGATCGGCGCGGCACTCGGTACCAGTAAGCAGGCGGCTTGGGAGGCTCACAACCGCTGGATCGACGAACAGGCCAAACAGCAACAGGACGCAGGGCACTGGGGCTTGGACGACAACGCCATCGACACTGCCCGCACGCTCGCGGGTGAGCCCGACGACTGAAGGGGTCATGCGCCACGAAGTCCGCGCCGGTCCCGTCTCCTTCCTGCGTCAGGTACCCACACTAGGCAGATCTCTACCCCTCACCTCGTCGCTCCTGTCCCAGCCACGCCGAGCTGCCGTCGCCGGCTCAGCCGACCCGCCTCTCCGCACTCTCCTGCCAGTACCGCAGTGACGAGGGCACCGGAGATAAAGCCATCAACAGCACCCTGGGCCTCCTTCGAGCCCAAGACCACCGCACCCGTATGAGGAGCGATTAACGATGTTCGAGAGGTTCACCGACCGCGCGCGGCGGGTTGTCGTCCTGGCTCAGGAAGAAGCCCGGATGCTCAACCACAACT
>NZ_JBIRYJ010000019.1:0-111920 GCF_044389785.1 Streptomyces sp. NPDC019443 | reverse complement strand
CAGCGGCTCCAACTTCGGGCCCCGACGAGGAACTGACGCACCAGCAGCAGAAGTCACACAACAACTAACGATCAACTACTGACGCAGGACACTAGCGATAGCCCGGGCGAACGGGCGGGAGGGAAGATCGTGATTCTCTCGGCTCGCCTCGGGGCCAAGAACTACTGTCGCGAGCATGGTCGAACACGATGCCCTCACTGCGACCCGCGAGGCTTACGACGCTGCTGCCCCCACCTATGCGCAGCTGTTCCGCGACACGCTGCGTGACCGTCCCCTGGACCGCGCGATCTTGGGTGCCTTCGCCGAGGTCGTAAGTGCGAGTGGGGACGGTCAGGTCGCGGACCTGGGGTGTGGGCCTGGCCATATCACCGCTTATCTGGACGAGCTGGGGCTGGCGGCGTTTGGTGTTGATGTCTCCCCTGCGGTGATCAAGTTGGCCCGACACGCCTATCCGGGCCTGCGGTTCGACGTGGGCTCGATGGCCGCGTTGAACATCGCTGACGGCGTGCTGGGCGGCGCACTCTGGGCTCGTACCGATCGTCGGTCTCCACCAGCCGGCCCCACAGAAGCACCACCAGCGCCGCCAGGTCCCGTCCGGGAACGTTGTTCATCACGACCGGAGACCGTAGCGACCGAAGACCCCATCCACCCCCTGAAGTGCAGAATCTCCGTGCTTCGTTCAGTCAACGGGGCATGTTCGTGCTGGCAGGGGGTGCCGTAGGCGCGTCCGCAGGAGCCGAGTTCGACCTTTCGGCGGTCGAAGTGCTCCTCGAACCCTTCCCATTCCTGGTCCGTCGTGCCGCGGTAGTCGCCCTCGGGCCGAACCTGACGCCGTCGGTGCAGATGCTCCTGGTAGTGGCGGACGACGTCCTCGTCGAAGACCGCTAATGGTGGAGTCGGGTATTGGAACTCTCCGAATGCCTCTGTGATCAGAGCGGGGCGAGGATCATCAGGACCTCGTCGCGGGTGTCGTCTGGCGCGAGGCGGAGGGCTCCGGGCCAGCGACCGATCTCACGTCATCCGAGCCGCCCGTAGAAGTCCTCCAGTCCCTCGCCTCCCCGGGCCGCGAGATGCAGCTGTTCGAGCTCCAGTTCATCGCGGGCGATCCTCTGCAGATCGCGGACGAGTGCGGAGCCGACGCCGCGGCCGCGGAAGGCGGGGTGGGTCTGCAGGTGGTTGACCGTTCCCCAGTGCCCCACGAGCCGGTAGGGATCGCGGCTGAGGATGACCCATCCGGCGAGAACACCGTCGAACCTGGCGGTGATGAGACGGCTCTGTTGCGGGTGGAGACGGCCGACGAGCTGGTCAGCGACGGGCGCGACCTCGTCGTCCCGGACCGGCGGGAACGGGAACCCGGCGGCACCGCCTGAGTTGGTGACCGCGATCCAGCAGTCGATCAGCTGTCGTCGGAGTTCCGGGGTGGCCCGGAGCGGATCGGCTATCTGGGCGAGGTCAAGCGTGCTTCCGTGCGGCATGAGAAGGATCATGTCCGCGAGGTCTGACATCGGTGCATGGGTCAGGCTTTCGAGTTTCGGCGGCTGATCTCGGCCGCGTAGGCGCCCCAGTCTCCGGCAGCGGCCCGCTGCCATTTGACGGCGACGGTGATGTGGATGCCGAGGGTGCGGGCGAGGATCGCGGCGGGCAGCTCGGTGGCCAGTTGAAACAGGGCTGTTGACCGAGTTTCCTGCGAGGCGGATGCCGAGACTTTTGCGGAGACGTTCTTCCATGGCCCAGGCGCTGATTGGGCGGCCTGACTGGCCGCCAGGGAAGAGCCAGGGAGAGGCTGTGCGGGCGAGGACGGCATGGCTGCGGCGAGCCGCGACCTGCGGCTTCTCGCCTGCCTGATGCAATTCCCGAGGGTTGATGTACCGCATCGTCGTGGCGGATCCAGGAGTGTCCGAGGACCTCCTGCATCGAGAGCAGATCAAGACCGCCGAGGTAGAGCTCGGATTCGCAAATGTGCCTTGTCCCCGCAGAGGCCGTGTGCCGGTGGACTGGTGTGGACATTGAGCAGGGCAAAAGTCCGTAACTGCGTTCGCAACCACGGCAGTGGACCGTGTTGCATTGCGGAAGCGCCGACGTGATGGAGACCACACATCTGGGCGGCCTGGACCTGGCCACTTCGACAGCCATCTCGTCATCGAACGTCTGGAGGGCGCCCGCGTGGACATTGCCCCCGGCTGCTCGGTACCCGTCCCTCTCTCCTGATCCCCGCGGGCTTACCCCCGAAGAGTGCGAAACGCCTCTTGGTAAAATACTGCAAGGGGTCCGACATTAGGAGCGATTCCTCGTTCACTGAAAAGCGCGACAGCTCCTGATCCAGTACTGAAATAAGCGGCAACGTCTCGAACCGAAGGCTCACTGATTGCCGCTGCCGCCAGTGCGGCGGCAATCACTCCGAACACTTGCTTAGTGTTGAGGTTTAGCAGACTTGCGAAATGACGCGAGACTAGAGCGCTCTTGATATATCGTGGAAAATCCTTGACGGCCTCGGGGTCCTCTCTGAGAAGCGCTGGCAGCCAGTCACCGTGAAGTTTCGGCCAGAGGTGCCTGCTTGCCACGTCTCGGAGCCGCAGAAGGCTAGGAAGGTTCTGTTCCCAATCCGCGAGAAGCGGGGCATCGATATTTCGGTAAGCAGCTCGCTCCGTCGCAACGTTGAGGATATATGGCTCGTATCCTCTTTCTCCAGCGAAGGCCCCTTCTCCCGCCTGCAAGTCGCGAATGAATGGTGTTTCAACTCTCCCCTTGACCTCATCCTGCCTGAGGAGAGCCGCCGGGTCCCACTCTCGCGGATGTCTCACGAGTTGAATCCCATTGCGAGACTGTGCACTGGAGATTGGATTGCTGATCAATGAGAGAAGTTTCCGCACTTGCTCCTGGCGCCCTGCAACATCTGGGTCAGGGCTGGTCGTTGCTGGTGACAGCCAGTGGCGCAATCCGCTCATGGATCCAGCAACAATGCTCTGCTTCGAGGTTGCTATCGGCTGCAAGATGGCACAGTTAATTCGCTCAAGCTCGGGGTCATTTGCCTCGTCAATCCAATGCCGTATCTGACGGTCCGGGTTGTCCCTGCGAAAGTCTCCATGGATTTGATTGAGGAGATCGCGAGGACCGTTGCCAACGGTCTTCCAGTCCACGGGCTCCAGGATCGGCCCGCCGCCGCTAATGCCTGCTGCAAGTTGCCCAAAAATTCTACTCGTTGCCCAACCGAGCTCCTGTGCGGCAAATCTTTCGTTCTCGAGAGATTCTTTGGTGCAGTAAACCATCTCAAACATCCACAACGGAGCGGCGCCGTTCCAGAAAATGGCACCAGGCAGAGCACTGTTTCGAGGCTCAAACGGATCATTCGCAAGCATGCGATTGTATTCCCAGCCGGGGAGGTAGATGCCGTTAATCGCTGCCATGCAAACTCCAGGTTGCTCAGTCCTCTGGCCTCATGTATGAGCCTACTCGCTCTCATGAGCGCACGCCTTTCTTCCAAGTACTGAACTTGAATGGGTAATGTCGGGGAGTTGGGCTGAGCCGGAAGCCGTGTGCGCTGTACTGCTGTCAGCGTGAGGTACGCGCAGGGCGGTGGGTTGACCGGCGCCGAGAGGGCAGCCCGGGAGCGGGTGCGGCTGGACGCCGGGCTCAGTTCCAGGCCGGGGAGACGAACCGGGAGTCACTTTCGTCACGCTGGACGGCCCATTTCGTCATTCCCCGATCCAGGCGGATCCGCGCTGATCATGCCGAACGCCTGACCCCATGCACTCTACAAATGTAGAGTCCCGGGTATGAGTGGGCTTGCAGGCACCTTCGTTCCCCGCCCGGACTTCGGCTCCCGGCACCAGACGGTCATCCCGGCTCCGGTGGAGGCGGTGTGGGCAGCGTGGCAGGAGATGGAGCAGGCCGGCGGCGAGGGGTGGGGGCCGATTGTCCGGACGCTGTTCACCGTGCGGCGGCAGCTCGGCCGGCTGAAGAGCGGGGGCGGCGAGGTACCGGAGAAGGAACTGAGGAACAGCTTTCTGCTGCTGGCCGAAGACCCACCGCGAGAGATGGTCCGGGGGATCGTGGGGCAGTGGTGGACCATGGGAGCAGCCGACGGACGGCCGGACGTCACAGGCCCGCGTGAGTTCCTGGCATTCGACGAACCGGGCTACGCGAAGGCGACCTTCAGCATGAGATTCACCGCGGACGCCGCCACCGGCGGTACGCGGGTCGTCACCGAGACCCGGGTCCTGTGCCTGGACGAGGCGGCTCGTCGTGCCATGGGGCGGTACTGGCGGCTCATCGAGCCGTTCAGCGGCCTCGTCCGCCGGACGATGCTCAGCAGGCTCAGGAAGCGGGCCGTCGCATGAGCAGTGCCAGAAGCCCCCGCGTACAGGCGCTGCTCACCGCGGCAGTGGCGGTCATCGCCGATGAGGGCCTGCGAGGGCTCACCCACCGGGCGGTCGACGGGCAGGCGAAGGTTCCGGCCGGATCGACCAGCTATTACCTCCGTACCCGGCAGGCACTACTCGCCGGCGTGGTCGCGTTCATCGCCGAACAGGAAGTGGCGGACATCGAAGCGGCGACCGTCTCCGAAGAGCTGGCCGAGGCGCCGCCGGTACGCCAGGTGGCCGACCGCTTCGCGGGCGTACTGGCCCACTGGCTCGGCCCCCAACGCGACCGCACCCGCGCCCGCCTGGAGATCATCCTCCTGACGGCGCGCCACCCAGAAGGGGAGTTGGGCACCGAACTGCTCCGCGCCCGGGAGAGCTTCGTCGGCCAGGCGCAGCTGCTGGCAACGGCGCTCGGCAGCCCGGATCCGAAAGAGGGCGGGCGGATCGTGGTCGCCTTCGCCGAGGGACTCACGTACGACGGGGTGACGCGACCCGGACCGGACACCACGGACCGGGCGGCCCTGCGACAGATGCTGGAGAGGGTCCTGCTCACCCTGGCCCGGTAGCCGGGCGCTGAAGGGGACAGCTGGGCGGCAGTAGTACCGGCAGCCGGTCCACCGACCTATCTGGAAGACGACCCGATGTGTCCTTCGTCGTGCCGGGAAACACCAGCCGAGCACCGATGCTGATCAGTCCCAGGGAGCCGAGAGCCAGACCGCGACGCACCGTCATCCACAGCAGCGACGTTCCGACGTTCCCTCAAACAACCTGAGAGATTTTGTAGGCGATCCCGTCTTCGACCAGGTACCCCGACCCTACGCAGACGATGTCGTTCAGCCACGCGTATTGCTCCGCCCCTGTTTCGAAGAGCGGGGTCGTCCGAAAGTAGTAGTGAGCAGGGTCGACCTGATATCTCTTGACCGGATCGGCCATATCGGATCGCACGTCGGGTGGGGTGATCCAGCGACCGCCATAGGTCATGTGCACCAGGGCCGCGTCGTGCGTGCGCAGTGTCAGTCGGACATCCAGTGCCATCGCTCCGTCGGGACGAAACAGCGCCCAGTCGCCACCGCCCGGCAGCACTTCGCCGCGCAGCTTCGGGCCTTCGAACGATCCGCCGGCAGCGCCGAAAAGAGTCCGCCGACCGAACGGGCCACTGCCGAAGCTCAGCCGCGGATTCAAATCAACGATCATGTCGAAGAGATGCGCCGTCTTGATCTCGCCTACGACCTTCACCCGTGAGTCTGAAGCCATATGTCATCACCTTTGACTGTTGGGGGGAGGGACGTTTGACTGCAGGGGGGAGGGACGTCGGCAGGGCGCCGCATTCCCTGCACGCCTGCCTACTGGTTTCGCAGACCCGCGGCGCCTCCGAACAACTTCCGCCGGACCGCGTCCGTCGAGACGCCCGATTGAGCGCAGAGCGCCGACAGGTCGAAGAAGAACCGCTCGTCGGCGATCAGGTCGCCCCTGAAGGCGAATTGGATGAACACCGGGAGCTCGGCGCGCACGCCGTTCGGGACCACGCCGAACCGATCGCCGGTCATGGTCATCTGCACCGTCCCCCAGCAGATCAAATGGTCGCCGTTGCTGGCGTGACCTTGCAGGACGACGTTGTAGTCCGGAAACGACGTGAAGAACCGCCTCAGCGCCTTCTCGTTCTCGGCCAGGCCTCGAGCCGTCGTCCCGAAGGCCGGGGTCTCAAGGACCATGTCGTGGTGGAAAAGCCTCATGGCCGCAGGCACGTCCTGCCGGCTCTTGGCAACAGCCAGCGCTTGCGCCAGCTCGAACATGCGATGGCCCTTCATGCACGTCCCCTCCAATCGAGCATTCCTCACGCCCTGGAGACCCGAGCTCCCCGGTGGGGAAATCCCCGAGCGTCCGCGCAAACTCAACATACGACCGGTCGTACGTTGAATGCAAGGGTGTGGCAGGATGGAACCAAATGAGCGAGCATGCGGAGCAATCGGGTTCGGATGCGGGTGTCCCCTCGCCCGCACGAGCTGATGCGGCGGTATCCGACCAGCGCCTCGTGCGCGGTGCACGGACCAGGCGGACCATCGCCCGCCATGCCGTCGACGTCGCGTCGCTGGAGGGGCTCAACGGGCTCAGCATCGGTCGGCTGGCCACCGACCTCGGGCTGAGTAAAAGCGGCATCCAGACTCTCTTCCGGACGAAAGAGAACTTGCAGCTCGCCGCCGTCGAGTCGGCGCGTCAGCAGTTCACCGACGCGGTCATCCATCCCGTGCAGACCGTGCCTGAGGGTGCTGCCCGACTGCGCGCGCTGACAGAACGCTGGATCTCGTATGTCGAGACACCGCTGTTCGCCGGCGGCTGCTTCTGGGCGGCGAACCTGCCCGACTTCGACAGCCGACCAGGCAAGGTCCGTGACGCGCTCTTCCACCACCATCAGAACTGGCTCGCCCTCATCGCCGGCGAGCTGCGGCACGCCGTCGAAACCGGGGAGATCGCCGACCTGGATGTCGACCTCGTGGCCTTCCAGATCGACGCGGTGCTCGCCGCCGCGAACACCGCAGTGCGCCTCGGCGACCATGACGCCGTCAACAAGGTCCGCCGCGTGGTCGACGGGTTCCTCACGCCTCGCCGCTGACCCGCAGGCCGCGGCGCCCTGCCCGCGCGGGCGACGCCAAGCTCGACCGCATCGAGCAGGTACAGGAACGATTCCCGGACCGGGACTTCGCCTTCGACGAATTCGGGCCCCTCGGGATCCGGCCCACCGCAGGCTCCTGCTGGGCCGAACAGCGAGGCGCACTTCGGCCCGCGGCGGCAATTGACCCTGGCGAACTCCCACCATCGCAGCCATCCCGCGCAGACCCAGGCCCTGCACCGCTACCTGCGCTGGCGCAACGCCAACGCCCGCCATCCTGACGTGCTCGCCGCCCAGCGCAAGGAACGCGCCCGCATCCAGCGAGAAGGGCATCCGCTGCGGCGGACGCCCCCTCACCACAGCAGCCTGACCGCTCAACCCGGTGACCGGAAACGATCACTGGGCAGCTCAGCCATCGGCCACGCTTGTCGGGCCGGGAAGCGGTGGGACAGGGGTAGCCGATGTCAAGGACGTGGTATGGGTTATGCCTGTCCCCGTGCCCGGTGCCGCGTTGCGTACGACCAGGTCACCGCGGTCATCAGGGCCGGGATGGCGAACAGCGGGGCGAAAGCGAAGCCCCAGAGGGTCTGTGCCGTACCGCTCGACATGTACGTCTGGCTCTCGACGGTGAAAGCGACCACGAGTTGCCACAGTGCCACCAGGACCAGGACGCCCGAGGCGGTCCAGGCCAGCGGGGCGAGGACCCTGGGGTGCAGCGGCTGCCACCGGTCGCTGACGAGCAGCAGCGGAAACAGAGCGGCCAGCTCGGCGCGGACGGAGAGGCCGACGACGTATGCGATCCCCCAGCCTGGGATGTCGAAGACGTCGCGCAGCACCTGGTCGCTGTAGCCCACATAGACACCGGATGCCATGGCGATGCGCCACAGGCCGGACGGGACGGCGCACAGAGCGATGGCGTGGGCGGCGCGGCGAGCCCAGACAGGCGCAGGTGCGGAGGCGGGGAGAGGGGCGGTCGCTCTCTGCTCGCTGAGCCGCCGCCACGGGTCCGGCACTTCTTCGTCCCTCTCTACGCGCAGCCGCGTACTGGCCGGCTGAACCAGGTCCGGCTCGCCCCAGCGTTGTGTGAGCCCCCGCAACAGGCCCTCCTGCTCGGCCAGACGCTGTTCCGCCTCCGCCTCTCCGTCCGCGCCCGGATCCGCGCCGTCGCCGAAGTGCCCGTTCAGCTCCGAAATGTGAAATCCCGGGCCTTGCGAGCCGACGTCCGACGGGCCGCGCTCCGCGGGGAAGGCACGGGTGCTCAGCAGGTCGATGATTTCGAGATGCCGTGCGGTGGTCTTGCACTCAGTAAACCTGCCGGCACTGACATTTGGCTGCCTGTCAGGCGTCCCGCTGCCGCAGGGCCCACCAGCCCGTCGCAAGTGCGCTCCAGACCGCAAGGACCGCCATGCCGCTCCAGGGTCCCAGCGTCCCAGCCGGATCCTGCAGCAGGATCTGCTGCCCCGCCCGGTCCGGGAGGAACTCGGCGGCGCTGCTGTCGCGCGATACGTCCCCGATCACGAAAGGCAGTATCAGGAACAGCGGAACGAGCAGGCTCAGCGCACCGGTCACACTTCGCAGCAGGGCTGCGAGCCCGGCCGACAGCAGGCTGATCAGCGCGAAGTAGAGGGCGCACCCGACGACCGCGCGCAGCGCTCCCGGGTCGCCGATGCCTATGCCGAATCCCTTGTCGATGAGTGCCTGCCCGGACAGGAAGCAGGTCAGACTCGTGACCAGGCCGACGACGAAAGCCAGCCCGCCCACTACTGCCAGCTTGGCCGCGTAGAACAGTCCCCTGTTCGGAACGGCCGAAAGGGAGACCCGGATCCCGGCGTTCTTGTACTCGGCCGCCATGGCTATGGCACCGAAGGTGAGGGCCGCCATCTGGCCGAAGTTCAGGCCGTAGTAGGAGAACAGCACCGGATCGAAGTCGGTAACGCCAGGCTCCGGACGGCCGAGCGCGGCGCAGACGAGGATGGAGAAGCCGGCAGTCGCCAGGAAGACGGACATCAGCGAACCGGCAAGGGAGCGCAGCGAGCGAATCTTGATCCACTCGGCGTGGACAACTGCGGGGAACGACACGGTTCATGCCTCCTGGGTCACGGTCGTAGATACGGACGTGTACTCCGCCTGGTCTGCGGTCAGGTTGAGATAGGCCTGCTCCAGCGTGGCTGCCTCATTGGTCAGTTCGAGGATCGGAATGCCCTCGTGGGCGGCGATCCGCCCGATCTCCTCCACCCGCGCGCCTTCGACCGTCCAGAGCCCGTCCTCGCTGTGGACGGGTGCGAAGCCCTTGCCGAGCAGGACAGTGCGCAACCGGCTCCCTGCCGTGGTCCGCAGCCGGACGCTCGGCTGGATGCGTAAGTCGATGAAGTCCTGCATCGGGGTGTCGGCCAGCAGTCGGCCCCGGCCGAGGACGACGAGGTGGTCGGCGAAGGTCGCGGTCTCTGGAGCGCGTTCTGCTCGTCCTCCGCGAGACCGGACAGCCGGTGAGCCAGCGGCCGTCTCTCGAAGAGTCGGACCGGCTGCTGGAGTCGGCACGGGCCTCAGGGGCGAAGGTCGATGCCGAGATGACGGGCCCGCTGGAGCTGGTGCCCGGGCCCGTCTCCCGGGAGGGGTACCGCATCCTCCAGGAAGCACTCACCAATGTGCTGCGCCACTCCGGTCCCGTCCCGGTGCACGTGCGGATCGCCGTCATCGGGCAGCGCCTGGAGATGGACGTGACCAATCCGCTCACCGGCGGCACGGCACCGAGGGGTCAGGGCGGCAGCGGCCTGCGCGGCATACGGGAGCGGGCGGCGCTGCTCGGGGGAGAGACCCGGACCGGGCCGTACGAGGGAGAATGGAGGGTGCGCGTGAGACTGCCGCTGGACGGCCTACGCTGACCGGATGCCGGTTACCGTTCTGCTCGTTGACGACGAACCCCTGGTCCGTGCGGGTCTGCGCGCCGTGCTGGAGGCGCAGCCCGACATCCAGGTGGTGGGCGAGGCGGCCGACGGCGCGGCCGTGGTCCCCCTCGTCCGGCAACTGCGGCCCGACGTGGTCGCGATGGACGTGCGGATGCCGCTGCTCGACGGCATCGAAGCCACCCGGATCGTGCTCCGCACGATCCCTGAGCCGCCGAAGATCCTGGTCGTGACGACCTTCGAGAACGATGAGTACGTGTACGAGGCGCTGCGCGCAGGGGCGGACGGCTTTCTGCTCAAGCGCGCCCGGCCGGCCGAGATCGTCCACGCGGTGCGGCTGGTCGCCGAGGGTGAGTCGCTGCTGTTCCCGGCGGCGGTCCGCTCCCTGGCCGCCGAGTACGGGAATCGCACCGCCCGCGCTGCGATGGAGCGGGCCGCGCTCACCGAACGCGAGGCGGCGGTGCTGCGGCTGATGGCCCGGGGGTTGTCCAACGCGGAGATCGCCGCCGAGCTGATCGTCGGCGCGGAGACGGTGAAGTCCCATGTCAGCGCGGTTCTGGCCAAGTTGGGCGCCCGCGACCGCACCCAGGCCGTCATCGCCGCGTACGAGTCCGGATTCGTGGCCCCTGCCTGACTCCGGCTCCGTCCCGCAGACGCTCGCCGCCGTCGCGGCCAGCGAGTACGATCCGGCAAACACGCGCTCGAGCTGGGAGGACACACGGTGGGGCGGCTGACCGGCGGAGACCCGTCGCTGCTGCGGCGGATCAACTCCGCGGTGGTACTCCATGCACTGCGGGGCGCTGACTCCCCCACGCTCACAGACCTGACCCGGATCACCGGACTCTCCCGGCCGACCGTCGAGGGCGTGACCGAGGGGCTCATCGAGGCCGGCCTGGTCGTCGAGACCGTGCCCGAGGAGGGCGGTACGCGCCGTCAGGGACGCCCGGCCCGGCGGTTCAGGTTCCGGGCCGAGGCCGGTCATCTGCTGGGTGTCGAGATCGGCGCGCACCGTATCGCGGCGCTGCTGTCGGGCCTGGACGGGCGCATCATCGGCGCGGGGTCCCGGGATGTGTCGGAGACGGCCTGTGCGGACGAACGGCTGGAGCGGGTGCGCGTGCTCGTCGCCGATGTGCTTCGGCGGGCCGGGGTCGCGCGCAGCAGTCTGCGCGCCGTCGGGGTCGGTTCCCCGGGGATCGTGGAGGCCGACGGAACCGTACGGCTCGGGACCGCGCTGCCCGGCTGGACCGGGCTCGCGCTGGGCGAGAGGCTGCGCAGGTCGTTTCGCTGCCCGGTGCTGGTGGAGAACGACGCGAATGCGGCCGCGGTCGCCGAGCACTGGAAGGGCGCCGCGACCGAGTCCGACGACATCGTGTTCGTACTGGCCGGGCTCAGCCCGGGTGCGGGCTCACTGATCGGTGGGCGGCTGCACCGCGGCTACGGCGGAGCGGCGGGCGAGATCGGAGCGCTGCATCTGCTGGGCCGCGAGGTGACCCCGGAGAAGCTGCTGTCGACGACGGACGAGCCGCTGCACCCGCTGGACGAGCAGGCGGTGGCCAATGTCTTCGCCCTCGCCAGGCAGGGCGATCCCCGGGCGCAGGAGGCGGTCGAGCGGTTCATCCAGCGCCTGGTGCACGATGTGGCGGCACTGGTGCTGGCGCTCGACCCCGAGCTGGTGGTGGTCGGCGGCTGGGCCGCGGGGCTCGACGGCGTACTCGATCCGCTGCGCGACGAGCTGTCGCGGTACTGTCTGCGGCCGCCGCGGGTGACCCTGTCGCTGCTCGGCGAGGCAGCCGTGGCGACCGGTGCGCTGCGCCTCGCGCTCGACCATGTCGATGAACAGCTCTTCGCCGTCGAGACAACGGTGACGGCCCGCCGCTGAGCGCGAGCTCGGTGCGACGGGCCGTACTGGACAGAGCCGGATTCAGGAAGCGCGGCGCTCCTCGTCGGGGTGGCTGATCTCCAGGTCACCCGAGTCACCGAAGGTGAGCCTGCAGGTGTCGGCCCGGTAGGTGGCCACCGACACGGCCGCGGTCCCGCCCTTGGAGAAGTACCGAGTGGTGACGACCAGCACGGGCGCGCCCGGCAGCCGGTCGAGCTCCTTGGCGTCGTCCACACGGGCAGAGCCCAGCTCCACCGCCCGGTCCTGGCCCTCGAGGTCGAGGCGCTGGAGCTCACGCAGTACGGCGCGGGCGCGGGCGGGCCCGGACGGCGCGTCGATGGCGGAGAGCTCGGGCACGGACGAGGCCGGGACGTACAGCAGCTCGGCGGCGACCGACTGGCCGTGCGTCACGCGTAGCCTTCGTACGGTGTGGGTCTCTTCGCCCGTGTCGGTGTCGAGCAGCCGGGCCACCGCCAGTGGCGGCACCACCGTTGTGCAGTCGACGGACTGCCAGGCTTCCTCTCCGGCGCCCGGCCAGGTGTGCTCGGTGGTGGAGACGTCCACGCCCATACGCGGCGGGGCGACGGTCGTGCCGACGCCGCGACGCCGCTGCAACCGGCCTTCCAGCTCAAGCTGTTCGAGCGCCTGTCGGAGCGTGGCGCGGGCGACTCCGAAGCGAGCGGCGAGATCTCGCTCGTTGGGCAGGATCTCCCCCACCGCGAAATCCGAGTCGAGCGCTTCGCCGAGCACGGTCTTGAGGTGCCAGTACTTAGGTTCCGGCACCGATTCCAGCTGCGTGGTCCCCACCCTGATCCTCCGCAATCGCCGTGTCAGCGGCGGCTATTCCGCGCCCTTGTTTATTAAAGGTTCCTGCACTAACTCTGCCGACCATAGGACGGCACTCCCCCTTGGTCAAGACCAATCCTCCGCCGGTTACGCCTTGAAACCAACCGGCTTCGCAGAGCGTTCACAGGACGTTCGTGCCCCCGTGAAACGCAGCCGGCACAAGACCCCGCGCCTCTTTGGGACACGGGGTCCGACGTGCGGCGACGGGAGTGGCTAGGCAGCAGCCAGGGAGGCGAGCTTGTCGGGGTTGCGAATGATGTAGACGCATTGGATGCGTCCGTCCAGAACCTCCAACTGCATGACGCTGTCCGGCTTTCCGGCGGAGAGCACGAGAAGCGCGGGCGCGCCATTGAGCTCCACGAAGCGGACGTCCAGCTCCTGGACCGGCTCCTTGGCCACGGCGAACAGGAAGCGGCCGACCTTGTCCGCGCTCTCGATGACCCGCAGCGGAGCCTTGGCCTTGCCGCCGCTGTCGCCGACCAGGCGCACATCGGGCGCCAGCAGGGTCAGCAGCGCATCCAGGTCGCCGCCCGACGCGGCGGCCAGGAAGCGCTCGGTGAGGTCGCGGCATTCGCCCGGGTCGACGTCGTAGCGGGGCTTGCGCTCCTCCACATGACGGCGCGCCCGGCCCGCGAGCTGGCGCACGGCCGCCTCGGACCGGTCGAGCGTGGTGGCGATTTCTCCGTAGGGGAATCCGAAGGCCTCGCGCAGCACGAACACGGCACGCTCCAGGGGCGACAGCGACTCCAGTACCACGAGGACCGCGAGAGAGACGGATTCGGCGAGGACGGCGCGCTCGGCCGTGTCGGGGAGGGTGGGCCCGAAGTCCGTGGCGATCGGCTCGGGCAGCCAGGGGCCGACGTACGCTTCGCGCCGCGACTGGACGTGCCGCAGCCGGTCGATGGCGAGGCGGGTGGTGATCCGCACGAGAAAGCCGCGTGGTTCCCGGACGTCGCTGCGGTCGTCGGCCGACCAGCGCAGCCAGGCGTCCTGCACCACGTCCTCGGCGTCGGCCACCCGGCCGAGCATGCGGTAGGCCACCCCGGTCAGCACGGGCCGGTGCTCTTCGAAGACGTCAGTCACGGTGTCTGTTGCCACGCATTCATCCCAACCGACCGCGCACCGTATGTCCAGGCAGCCTCAACCCGCATGCCCCCTTGAACTGGAAGCTACTGAGCGGTAATTGTTACTGACGAGCCGTCTAAAACGCCTTCACGTGGGCGCCGATGCGCGCACCACCGTGGGCGACACCAGGGAGCAGCAAGCATGGCCGCGAAGATCTCGTTCTCCGTCGAGTCCCCCATGGGCAGCCACACGCTGTCCGTCACCTACGAGCGCGCCGGCGAGGGTGAGCCGCTGCTGCTGCTCCACGGCATCGGGCACCACTGGCAGGCCTGGGAGCCGGTCCTGGGGATCCTGGCCGCCGAGCGTGATGTCATCGCCGTCGACCTGCCCGGCTTCGGCACCTCTCCGGCGCTGCCCGACGGCGTGTCGTACGACCTCACCACCGTGGGTTCACTCCTCGGCTCGCTCTGCGAGGCGCTGGAGATCGAGCGCCCCCATGTGGCGGGGAACTCCCTCGGCGGGCTGCTCGCCCTGGAGCTGGGCCGGGAGAAGCTCGTACGGTCGGTGACGGCGCTCTCGCCCGCCGGTTTCTGGACGGAGCGCGAGCGGCTCTACGCCTTCGGGACACTGCGCGCGATGCGGTTCGGGGCGCAGTCGATGCCGCTGCCACTGATCGAGAGCCTGTCCCGCACGGCGGCCGGCCGGGCGGCGCTGACCAGCAGTATCTACGCCCGGCCCGGACGACGTTCACCCGAGGCGGCTGTCGCCGAGACCCTCGCGCTGCGCCGGGCCACCGGTTTCCACGAGACCCTTGCCGCCGGGCGATCCGTCCTGTTCCGCAACGACGTCCCCGATGTGCCGGTCACCATCGGCTGGGGGACGCGGGACCGGCTGCTGCTGCGCCGCCAGGGCATCAGGGCCAAGCACGTCATCCCCGGGGCCCGGCTGGTGCGGCTGCCCGGCTGCGGTCATGTGCCCATGAACGACGACCCCGCGCTTGTCTCTCGCGTCATCCTGGACGGCAGCCGCTGACCGCCTTTCGAACACCCCCGAGCCGAGGACCGCGCCCGCTCCGACCAGCACACCGCCCGCCGCCTGGGCCGGACCGAACGTCCCTGTGCCAACCAGGGGCGCGGTGAGGGCGGCGGCGACGGGGATAAGCCCGGTGAAGAGCGTTGCGCGCTCGGCCCCGATGCGCTGCACGCCCATGTACCAGGTGACGAAGCCGACGACGGTGACGACAGCCGCCTGCCACAGCAGCGCCAGGGTCTCGCCCTGGTCGGGCGTCCGCACGAAGCCCGCGCCGTCGAGGACCAGGCCGGCGGCGGTGGACTCGACGGCCGCGATGCCGCAGACGGTGGCGGTCAGCAGCTTGGGTCCGAGCGGTCGCAGCACCGGGGTGGCCAGTACGGCGAAGCCCACCTCGCCGACCAGTGCGCCCACCGACCAGAGGATGCCCGCCGGGTCGGTACGGCCCCAGCCCTGCACGGTGAAGGCTCCGGCGGCGACGAGCAGGGCCCCGTACAGTACGGGCCGGGCGGGCCGACGGCCGTCCAGGAGCGGTACGAGCACGGCGACGATGACGGGCGCGCAGCCGACGAACACGCCCGGAACGGCGGGCTCCGAGGTACGTTCAGCGGCCAGGATCGCCAGATTGAAGCCGACCATGCCGACGGCGGCGAGCAGGGCGAGGCGCCCCCACTGCCGCCGGCTGAGGGCACGCAGCGGAGCCAGCGCCGCCCGGCCGCCGAGCAGGGGCAGGAGGAGCAGACAGGCGAAGGCGTAACGCAGCGCCTGGCCACCCGCGTACGGATAGTCGCCCAGGACACTGTTGGCGGTGAAGGAGGCGCCGACGAGGGTGTAGGCGAAGGTGACGAGGAGCGCGCCACGCAGGGAGTTCAGGTGCATCTGCTTCCGTCTCACGCTTGTGCGGCCATGAGCCCATCGGCCCTTTTGCCGGCCGGGGGTCCGAGGGCTGTCCCCCGGAATGCGGCATGATGCCGACGCTATGGATCGGGGCGGTCCGGTTTAAGGTCCACTTCCATGACGTCATCGGGGACCACTTCCGCGACCGGCGAGCCCAGCGAGCCCGGGCCGCCCGGCGGGCCTTCCCGGGGTGACTCCTGGAACGCCGCCTGGGAACTGCTGCTGCCCGCGGCGACCGCTCCCGCCCGGCAGCGCGGGCATGCGTTGCAGTCGGCGCTGCGCGAGGCGGTCAGATCGGGACGGCTGGCTGCGGGAACGCGGCTGCCTTCGAGCCGCGAACTCGCCGCCGACCTGCGCGTTTCACGCGGACTCGTCACTGAGGCCTACGAGCAGTTGACGGCGGAGGGCTATCTGCGCAGCGACAGGGGCGCGGGCACCTGGGTCGGGGACGCGGCGCGCGCGGCCGTGCCCGGGGCGCGCGACCTCGCGCCGCGCGCTCCCGGCGCGCTGGTGGACTTCCGCCCAGGGACGCCCGATCTCTCGCTCTTCCCGCGCACCGCCTGGGCAGCGGCGCAGAAGTCCGTCCTCGCGCGGCTGCCGCACCGGGCGCTCGGCTATCCCGATCCGCGCGGTCTCCCGGAGCTGCGCACAGCGGTGGCCTCGCTGCTGACCCGGCGGCGGGGTGTGGTGGCCGATCCGGAATGCGTCGTGGTGTGTTCGGGCGTCGCCCAGGCGATGACGGTGCTCGGGTTCGTACTGCACGAACACGGCCTGCGGACCTTGGGCGTCGAGGACCCGGGGAGCCCCGGGCACGGGCCGCTGTTCGCGGCGGCCGGGCTGGAAATGACGCAGCTGCCGCTGGACGACGAAGGGCTCGCGACCGGGCCGCTGGAACGGTCCGGCGTACGTGCCGTGGTGACCACCCCGGCCCACCAGTTCCCGACCGGAATCGCCTACTCGGCGCGGCGGCGCGTCGAACTCCTCGACTGGGCGCGGGCCGTGGACGGCCTGATCCTCGAGGACGACTACGACGGCGACTTCCGCTACGACCGGGCGCCCGTCGGCGCTCTCCAGGGACTCGACCCCGAGCGCGTCGCGTACACCGGCTCGGTCAGCAAGTCCCTCGCACCAGGGCTGCGGCTCGGCTGGCTGCTCGTACCGGCACACCTCATGGACGAGGTCGTGGAGCGCAAACGCACCCTCGATCTCGACAATCCCACCCTCGACCAGGCGCTCCTTGCCGACTTCATCGACCGCGGCGGTTACGACCGGCAGCTGCGCCGCTGCCAGCGCGCCTACCGGGAACGGCGCGACGCCCTCGTCGGCGCGTTGACGGAGCACTTCCCGGGCGCCGAGGTCAGCGGCATCGCGGCCGGTCTGCACATCATCGCCCGGCTGCCCGAGCGGTACGGTCCAGAGCCGCGGTTCCTTCAGAGCGCGGCCGGCGCCGCTGTGGCTGTACACCCGCTGGCCCACTACGCGGCGGCGCTCATCCAGGACGCCGGGGTGCGGCTGGTCCTCGGATACGCGCATCTGACGCCGTCCGAGATCGCGCGCGGGGTACGGCTGATGGCGCAGGCGGCCGGAACGGCACGCTGACGGGGTCGACGGGCGCCGGTCGTCGGTCGAACGCCACGGGAGAAGTTATTCACTTGGGGTTCGTGTGACGGCCGCGGCCGGGCGCTAGGCATGGCACGGCACACCCGCCCGACCTGCCCTGGAGGCGCAGCGATGTCGCACAACCCGCGGATTTCGTCCCCCGACCGCCGTTCCCTGCTGCGCGGCACAGTCGCCGCATCGGCGGCGCTGGCACTGCCCGCACTCGGCGCGGCGCCCGCGCTTGCGCTGTCCGGCCGCCCGCGCGCCGCGTGGGGTGTGCAGACCGGCGATGTAACGGCCTCGTCCGGCTTGGTGTGGGTACGCTCGGACCGGCCCGCCCGGATGATCGTGGAGACGTCCGCGACGGACTCCTTCCGGCGCGCGCACCGCCACCACGGCCCGCTCATAGGGTCCGGCACGGACTTCACCGGGACGACGTCCCTGCGCGGTCTGCCCGCGGGCGAGCAGGTGCACTACCGGGTCACGCTGGCGGACCCCTACGACCCGCGGCGCACCGGTGAGCCGGTGTACGGGACGTTCCGCACGGCTCCCGCGAAGCGCCGCGAGGGCGTGCGTTTCCTGTGGTCGGGCGATATCGCGGGCCAGGGGTGGGGGATCAACCCGGACATCGGCGGCTACCGGGCGTACGAGGAAATGCGCCGTCTCGACCCGGACTTCTTCCTGTGCAGCGGCGACACGGTCTACGCGGACGGTGTGATCCAGCCGACCGTGACGCTGCCGGACGGCCGTATCTGGCGCAACATCACCACCGAGGAGAAGTCCAGGGTGGCGCAGACGCTGGCCGACTTCCGCGGGAACTTCCGCTACAACCTGCTCGACGAGAACGTCAGGCGCTTCAACGCCCAGGTACCGACGGTCGTGCAGTGGGACGACCACGAGGTGCGCAACAACTGGTATCCCGGCCAGATCCTGGACGACCCGCGCTACACCGAGAAGAACGTGGATCTGCTGGCGGAGCGCTCGATGCGCGCCTTCAGTGAGTACTTCCCGATCTCGACGCTCCCCGCGGGCGGGCGCGAGGGCCGCGTCCACCGGGTGGTGCGCTACGGTCCGCTGCTCGACGTCTTCGTCCTCGACATGCGCTCGTACCGCAACGCCAACTCCCCCGGCCGGCAGGCCGACGACACGCAGGGCATCCTCGGCGCGGAGCAGCTCGCCTGGCTGAAGCGTGAGCTGTCGCGCTCGCGCGCGGTGTGGAAGGTGATCGCCTCCGACATGCCGCTCGGCCTTGTCGTGCCGGACGGCGCGGCGAACTTCGAGGCCGTGGCGCAGGGCGATCCGGGTGCGCCGCTGGGTCGTGAACTGCAGATCGCCGAGCTACTGCGGTTCATCAAGCACCGGCGGATCACGGGAACGCTCTGGCTCACCGCGGATGTGCACTACACCTCGGCGCAGCACTACGCACCGGAGCGTGCGGCCTTCAAGGACTTCGCGCCGTTCTGGGAGTTCGTCTCGGGCCCGCTGGCCGCCGGCGGCTTCCCGGCCAACGCGCTGGACGCCACCTTCGGTCCGGACCGCGTCTTCGTCCGGGCGCCGCAGCGGGCGAATGTCTCGCCGATGGAGTCCCCGCAGTATTTCGGGGAAGTCGACATCGACGGCGGAAGCGGTGAGTTGACGGTGCGGCTGCGGGCGGAGGGCGGAACTGTCCTGTTCAGCAAGGTGCTTCAGCCCGGGCGAGTGGGCCAGTAGCTGATCCGCCGCCGGATCCCGCCCGCCCCAACCGGCTGGCCGAGTCTGCCCGTACGGCCGCCTCGGCCGGTGCGTATGAGACAACGTGGTCCGTGCTCGCGGGGGCGCTGCCCGGACTGCCGGCCTCTCAGGCTCCCGTCCGCGGACTCGGGGAGATACTGGCCGTGGCCGCCGACTGCGTCGAGCGCTGTGGGCCGGCCGCTGCGGGATCATGGGTGCGGAAGGGACAGCCGGACTGACGGAGGTCGCCAGACGGCGGGGCTCTTCCCAGCCGTTCGGCAAGGCGTCCCGGCTGGTGACCGCCTTGAATCGTGGAACCGAACACTCCGCGCCAGGAACGGCGAAAAACAGCCGATAGTGGTCTAGATCCATGCTTAACCCATCAGTCACAAAGCGTTCGTGATCACGCAACACCGTTCGGTCACAGTGGGGTCATGACTGATGTGACTTCTGCGAAGACAGCCCGCCGCCCGCACCACTGGCGGCGGGATCTCATCGAGCTGGCGGCCTTGTTCACGGCGGTGGCGGTCGCCGACGCCGTGGCGAACATGATCGGGCACGGGCCGGACGGGCCGTTCCTGCTCATCACCTCGGCCGTGATCCTCGTTGCCACAGCCACCTTCCACACATGGTGGGCACGACACCACAGCCATGCGCCTCCGGCCGTCATCACCCACACCGCCCGCGGCGCGGAACCGGCCGCCGCGGCGTACACGCAGGCCGCGACCGGGCCCGCCGGACAGGACGACGTGCACGAGACCGTGCTGTGGCGGATGCGGACCACCGTGAAGGACACGCCCGGGAGCCTGGCCGCGCTGTGCATCGCCCTCGCCCGGTACGGCGTCGACATCCTCACCCTCCAGACGCACCCGCTCGCCGACGGCACCGTGGACGAGTTCCTGCTGCGCGCCCCCGCGTCCCTCCAGGCCCAGCACCTCACCCGGGAGATCTCGACGGCGGGCGGCAGCAGCACCTGGATCGAGCGCGCCGACGCCCACGATCTCGTCGACACCCCGACCCGGGTGCTCGGCCTCGCCACCCGTACGGCGCTCGACGCGGCCGAACTGCCACTCGCACTACGGCAGTTGCTCGGCCGCTGCACCATCCACTCGCTGCCCGCCGTCACGCTCACCGGCCGCCCCTTGGGCGACACCCCACCGGTGGAGGGCGTACTGGAGGACACGGTGATGCGGCTGCGCGACCCGAACGGCGGCGCGATCACCATCGAGCGGCCCTATCTCCCCTTCACACCCACGGAGTTCGCCCGGGCCCGCGCCCTGGTCGAGCTGGATGCCCGCCTCGGCCCGCGCATCCCGCGCAGCGAGGACGTCCTCACCCTCCCCGAGGGCAACGAGATCACCGTGCGACGTGCCGACCAGAGCGACGTCGAGGCGGCCACGGCCATGCACGAGCGCTGCTCCGACCGCACCCTGAGCATGCGGTACCACGGCCCGGTCGGCGACGCCGGCCGCTACCTCAACCACCTGCTCAGCCCGCGCTTCGGCCGCACCCTCACCGTGCAGACGGCCTCCGGCCGCATCGTCGCCCTGGGTCATCTCCTCTGGGACGGCGACGAGACCGAGGTCGCCCTGCTCGTCGAGGACGCCTGGCAGCGCCGCGGCATCGGCTCGGAGCTGCTCGGCCGACTGGTCGCGCTCGCCGTCGAGGCGGGCTGCGAGAGCGTGTACGCGGTGACCCAGTCCTCGAACACCGCCATGGTCGCTGCCATGCGCGGCCTCGGCCTGCCGCTCGACTACCAGATCGAGGAGGGCACGCTGGTGATCACCGCCCGACTGGACTCGACCGCCGTGCGCCCCCGTTCCTGGTTCGAGCAGGCTGAGCGCTGAGCGCCTCGGCGAGATCGCGCCAAAGATCCTCGACGTCCTCGAGCCCGACCGACAGCCGCAGCAGCCGGTCGCTGACGCCCGCCGAGCGCCGGTCTCCCTCAGCCACGATGCGGTGGCTGATGGAGGCCGGGTGCTGGATCAGTGTGTCGACGCTGCCGAGGCTGACCGCCGGCGTGATCAGCCGTACGCCCGCGATCACTTGGTGCGGGTCGCCGTACACCTCGAAAGAGACCATCGCCCCACCCACCTGCGGATAGTGGACGCGGGCGACGCGCGGGTCGGCGGACAGCCGGCGGGCCAGGTCGGCGGCAGTGGTGGACGCGGCCCGGACCCGCACCGGCAGCGTGGACAGCCCGCGCAGCAGCAGATATCCGGCCATCGGGTGCAAAATGCCGCCGGTGGCGAAGCGCACCTGGCGCAGCACGCGCGCGAACTCCTCGTCGCAGGCCACCACGCCGCCCATCACATCGCCGTGCCCGCCCAGATACTTGGTGGCGCTGTGCAGCACGATCCGCGCACCGTGCTCCACCGGCCGCTGAAGCACCGGGGTGGCGAAGGTGTTGTCCACGAGCAGCGGCACGGAGCCGCAGGCGTGCCGCACCGCACGCAGATCAACCTCCGCGAGCGTCGGATTGGCGGGCGTCTCCACCATCACCAGACCGGTGTCGGGACGGATCGCCGCCGCGATGCCGGCCGGGTCCGTCCAGGTCACCTCGGTCCCCAGCAGCCCGGCGCTGAGGAGATGGTCGCTGCATCCGTACAGCGGCCGCACGGCGACCACATGGCGCAGGCCCAGGCTCGCCCGTGCCAGCAGTACGGCGGTGAGCGCCGCCATCCCGCTGGCGAAGGCCACCGCGCTCTCCGTCCCCTCGAGCCTGGCCAGCGCCGCCTCGAAGCGGGCCGTCGTCGGGTTGTCCAGCCGCGCGTAGACGGGCGGCCCTTCCAGGCGCGCGCCGGTGCGGGCGAACTCGTCGATCCGCTTGGCCTCCCCGGCGGCGTCGTGCGACGGGTAGGTGGTGGACATGTCCAGCGGCGGGGCGTGCAGACCGAGCTGCGCGAGGTCCTCGCGTCCGGCGTGGACTGCTTCGGTGGCCAGCGCCCGGGGTGCGGGTGCGGGGAAGGCTTCGTTCTCCATGCCCGCACCCTGAACACCTACCGGAGGGTACGGACCATGGCCCGTGTTACGTTCGACGAATGGCTGAAACTGTCGCTCTCGACCCGGTGGATCTCCACATACTCCGCCTGCTGCAGAACGACGCCCGGACCACCTATCGCGAGCTGGCGGCGGAGGTCGGAGTGGCTCCCTCCACCTGTCTCGACCGGGTGGCGAGGCTGCGTCGCTCGGGTGTGATTCTCGGGCACCGCCTCGCCCTGGACCCTGCCCGGCTGGGGCGGGGACTGCAGGCGCTGCTCTCGGTCCAGGTGCGTCCGCACCGGCGCGAACTGATCGGCCCGTTCGTGGAGCGGATCCGCGCGCTGCCCGAGTCCCGGGCGCTGTTCCATCTGACGGGCCCCGACGACTACCTGGTGCATGTGGCCGTGGCGGACACGGCGGATCTGCAGCGTCTGGTGGTGGACGAATTCACCTCGCGGCCCGAAGTCGCCCGCGTCGAGACGCGGTTGATATTCCAGCAGTGGGACTGTGGCCCGCTGCTCCCGCCGTCGACAGATCTGACGCATACCTGACAGGCCACTGGGCATCGATGATGGTGACGCGGAGCCCCCACTCGTATGAGGATATGCGCATGCCAGTCACCCTCAGCAGCGTGCTGCCCCGCCAGGTCGCCGACGCCTACGTCGACGCACTCATCGAACTCGACCCGACCATCGGCACATATCTCGGAATCAAGGAGAGTTCGGGTTTCCTTCCCGACTACTCACCCGCTGGCCAGGAGGGCATCGCCGAACTCGCCCGCGAGACGCTCGCCCGGCTCGACGATGCCGAGAAGCTGCCGGGCGCCGAGAGCGATGCGGAGCGGCGCTGCGGCCGGCTGTTGCGAGAGCGTCTGACGGCCGAACTCGCCGTGCACGAGGCCGATGAGGGGCTGCGTACGGTGAGCAATATGCGCTCGCCGGTGCATACGGTGCGCGAGGTGTTCACCGTGACGCCGATGGAGACCGACCAGGACTGGGCGGCCATCGCGCAGCGGCTCCGTGCCGTGCCGCACGCGCTGGAGGGTTACCGGGCCTCGCTGGAGCTGGGGCTCGAGCGCAAGCTCCTGGGCGGCCCCCGTGCCACTCAGACCAATATCGGCCAGATGACGGAGTGGCTCGGCACGGACCGCAGCTGGTTCGAGGACCTTGTGGCGGACGGCCCCAGCACGCTCCGCAGCGAGCTCGACGCCGCGGCCCGCACGGCGACGACTGCGCTGGGCGAGCTGCGCGACTGGATGCGCGATGTGTACGCGCCGGCCGTCGTGGACGCCCCCGACACGGTCGGCCGGGAGCGCTACGCCCGCTGGTCGCGCTTTTTCAACGGCACCGATCTGGACCTCGACGAGGCGTACGCGTACGGCTGGTCCGAGTACCACCGACTGCTGGCCGAGATGAAGACCGAGGCCGACAAGATCCTTCCGGGCGCCGGGCCGTGGGAGGCGCTCGCGCATCTCGATGTGCACGGCGAGCACATCGAGGGTGTCGAGGAGGTGCGGGTCTGGCTGCAGAAGCTGATGGACGAGGCGATCGAGGCGCTGGACGGCACGCACTTCGAACTCGCGGAGCGGGTAAGGAAGGTGGAGTCCCGGATCGCCCCGCCGGGCGGCGCGGCCGCGCCGTACTACACCGCTCCGTCGGAGGACTTCACCCGGCCGGGCCGCACCTGGCTGCCGACCATGGGCGCCAACCGCTTTCCCGTGTACGACCTGGTGTCGACCTGGTATCACGAAGGTGTGCCCGGCCACCACCTTCAGATCGCGCAGTGGGTGCATGTCGCGGACCAGCTCTCCCGCTATCAGGCGACGATCGGCGGCGTCAGCGCCAACGCGGAGGGCTGGGCGCTGTACGCGGAGCGGCTGATGGACGAACTGGGCTTTCTGCCCGACCCGGAGCGCAGGCTCGGCTATCTGGACGCGCAGATGATGCGGGCGTGTCGGGTGATCGTGGACATCGGAATGCATCTGGAGCTGGAGATTCCGGCGGACTCGGAGTTCCACCCGGGCGAGCGGTGGACTCCGGAGCTGGCGCAGGAGTTCTTCGGCAGCCACAGCGGGCGGCCCGCGGACTTCGTGGAGAGCGAGCTGACCAGGTATCTGTCGATGCCGGCGCAGGCAATCGGCTACAAGCTCGGTGAGCGGGCCTGGCTGCTCGGGCGGGAGAACGCCCGCAAGGCGCACGGCGACGCCTTCGACGCGAAGGCGTGGCACATGGCGGCGCTGTCGCAGGGCTCGCTGGGGCTGGACGACCTGGTCGACGAGCTGTCGAAGCTCTGACGACGGACCCGCTCCGACGCACGGGACGGCGGCCGGAGCGGGCCCGGGCCGGCGCCCTGGGGGGCGCGCTGCAGGCGGCGCGCTGCGGGTGACGGTCTGCAGGCGGCGGCCGGCGCGCTGCGGGCGGCGACCTGCGGCCGGCGCGCTGCGGGTGACGGTCTGCGGGTGACGGTCTGCGGGTGACGCGCCGAATGCGGCGCCCTGGGGGGCGACCTGCGGCCGGCGCGCTGCGGGCGGCGACCTGCGGGCGGCGACTTGCGGGGGGCGCGCCGCAGGCGGCGACCCGGGGGCGACCTGCGGCCGGCGCGTTCGTTGGGCGAAACCGGCCACTCGGGCGCGCCGTTCCCGGCACCCCTCCCCCGCCGTCGCGCCCGCCGGTTCAGCAGCCGCAGTCGTCCGCGTCGGCGGGCGCGGTCAGGGGGTCGGCGGCGCGCCGCCGCCCGCCCTCCCAGGTCTCGAACTCGAAGCCCTCACGGGCCCAGTACTCGAAACCGCCGAGCATCTCCTTGACCTGGTAGCCGAGTTCGGCCAGAGCGAGGGCGGCGCGCGTCGCGCCGTTGCAGCCGGGGCCCCAGCAGTACGTGACCACCGGCACGGACTTGTCCAGCAGTTGCTCGGCCTGCTCGGCGATCATCGCGGTCGGCAGGTGGACGGCGCCGGGAATGTGCCCCTGGTCCCAGGACTCGGTGGAACGGGAGTCGAGAACGACGATTCCGGGGTCGCCGTCGGCCGCCAGGGCCGCGGCGACATCGGAGACGTCGGCGTGAAAGGCCAGGGCGGCGCCGAAGTACGCGGCGGCCGCGACGGGCGAGGCCGGCGGGACACGGAGGACAGGGTTCGAGACGAGCTGCGTCGTGGTCATGACTCAGAATCTACGGTCGGTGATCGGCTCCATGAAGTGACAATCCCCGGCACTGGTCTTGATCGGCCGGGGATTCCCCTGCTATCTCTCGGGGATGACCGGATATTCGCCGGACGCCACGGATTGGCGCATCCTCGCAGCCCTGCAGAGTCGGGGCAGGGCCAGTTTCGCCGAACTGGCCAGGGCCGTCTCGATGTCCCCGAGCGCCGTGACCGAGCGGGTGCGGCGGCTGGAGGAGGCCGGGGTGATCGCCGGCTACACCGCGGTGGTCGACCAGGACCGGCTCGGGCTGCCGATCCTCGCGTTCGTACGGCTGCGGTATCCGAACGGCAACTACAAGCCGTTCCACGATCTGCTGGAGACGACGCCCGAGATCCTCGAGGCGCACCATGTCACGGGCGACGACTGCTTCGTACTGAAGGTCGCCACCCGGTCCATGAGCCATCTCGAGGAGATCTCGGGCAAGATCGGCGCGCTCGGCTCGGTCACCACGAGCGTCGTCTACTCCTCCCCGCTGCCGCGCCGCGCGATCAGCCGCTGAGCGGCACCCCGCCCAGCCGCACCGTGGAGCCGTGGCGGCCCTTGACGACCTCCAGCTGGGCCGGGATGCGGCGGCGCAGATCTGCGACATGGCTGACGATGCCGACGCTGCGGTCCCGTTCGCGCAGCGAGTCCAGCACGTCCAGCACCTCGTCCAGGGTCTGGTCGTCGAGGCTGCCGAAGCCCTCGTCGATGAAGAGGGTCTCGAGCTGTACACCGCCGGCCTCGTCGGTGACGACGTCGGCGAGGCCGAGCGCGAGGGCGAGCGAGGCGAAGAAGGTCTCGCCGCCGGAGAGGGTCGCGGTGTCGCGTTCGCTTCCGGTCCAGGCGTCCACGACATGCAGGCCGAGTCCGGAGCGCTTACCGCCGGTGCGGGCGTCGGAGTGAACGAGGGTGTAGCGGCCGGACGACATGCGCTGCAGTCGTAGGGTGGCTGCGGCCGCGACCTGTTCGAGGCGGGCGGCCAGGACGTACGACTCCAGGCGCATCTTGCGTTCGTTGTCGGCGGAGGTGCCGGCGGTGAGCGAGGCGAGGCGAGCGACCCGGTCGTACTCATCGCGCAGCGGGCCGAGGCGGAGCACTTCCGCGACGGCCTGCCGCGACAGCCGCGCGAGTTCGGCGCACCGGTCGCGGGCGGCGGCAAGCACGGACACGGCGGCGCGCAGGGCAGAATCGGCCTCGTCATGCGCGGCCCGCGCCGCATCGGGGTCGGCGGGCGGATGCTCGGCGGCGCTGTCGGCGTCCGCCTCCGCAAGCCGGTCGGCGACGGCCGCGGCCTCGGTCTGCCAGGCGTCGATACGGTGCTGCAGATCCCGCTGCTCCGCCTCGCCGAGCAGCACGGCGGCAGCAGCACGGGGCGAGTCGAACCCCGCCCGGAACGCGGCGTCGGACAGCCGGTCGTCGGCCTCCTTCAGGCGCTGCGCGGTGAGGTCGACGGCTCGTACGGCCTCAGCGGCATCGGTCAGCAGCCGCACCCGGCGCTCGAGCAGCGCGGCATGCTCGGCGACGCTGCCCGCGCCGCCCCGGGCCTGGGCCAAGTCGCTTTCCAGCGCGGTCTGTTCCCGATCGAGGCCTTCCCGCCGCGAGGTCCGCGCGGCGACCCGCCGCTCGGCCTGCTGCTGCGCGGCAAGCCGCTCCTCGTGCTCACGCTCGGCCTGATCGAGCGCCTCGCGAGCGGCGTGCATGCCGGAGGCGAGGCTGTGCGCGTGCAGGTGGTCGCGCTCCAACTGCTCGACGCGACAGAGCAGTTCGGACACCTCGGGCTCGTCCCCGATCCCGCAATCCGCGGCCTGCGGCCGCCCGTGGGCATCGGCGGTGCCCGGCACGCCACCCACCACCGGGGCATCACCGCCCCGCTCCGCCGCCCGCGCCTGGTCCCTCGCCGTGGTCAACGACTCCCGCACCACCGCCAGTTCACGCTCCGCCTCTGCCCTGGTCGCGTCCTCCCGCGTGTAACTCTCGTACGCTGACTCCTCCGCCCTGCGGTCCACATGGCCGTCCCCCGCGCGGGCGGGCGCGGGGTGGTCCGCCGAGCCGCAGACCGCGCAGGGTTCGCCCCGGACCAGGACCGTCGCCAGTTCCGCCGCGATGCCGCGCAGGCGGCGTTCCTTGAGGTCGAGCCAGCTCTCGCGGGCCGTGTTGGCGCGTTCGCGGGCCGTGTGCAGCTGGTCCTCCAGCTGCTCGGTGCGGGCCGTGAGCCGGTCGCGTTCGCGGGCCGCGCGGAGTCGGCGGCGGGCCGGGTCGAGGCGGCCAGCGAGGTGTTCGGCGCGGGTTGCGGCGTCCTGGGCGGCCGCGATGCGGTCCTGGTGGGTGCGCCGGACCGTCTCCCAGCCGGCCAGCCAGCCCGCCGCGTCGGCGAGGATGTCGTCGTCGGCCCTGGCCTGGCGGTCGAGGTCCGCGCGCTCGCGGGTGATCTCCGCGCTGCGTCGCTCCGCCCGCCGGGCGGCTTCGAGTCCGCCCAGGTCCTGACTCAGCTTGCGTTCGAGCGCAGCCAGTTGTTCCGCACCGGCCTCCGCGAGCTCCGGCGGGAGTCCGGCCCGCGCCCGCTCCCGGTCCGCGCTCGCGCGCCGGTGCTCGCGCTCGGCGTCGTCGCGCAGCCGCAGCGCGGGCTCGACGAGCTCAGCCTTGCGGGCCCGTTCCAGCCTGGCCTGCAGCTCCTCCCACTCGGGCCGCCGCGCCTGAAGCGCCTCGCTGCGCCGCCGGGCGTCCGCGTATCTCTCCTGGAGCCGGGCGAGTTCACGCTCGGCTTCCAGCTCACGCCGTGCGGCGGCCTGCCGGCTTTCCGCCGCGGCCAGCGCGCATTCGGCGATGTCCAGCCTCTCCCGGGCGCCCGCGCGGGCGACGGCCGCCCACTGCAGTACGGCCGCGGCGAGTCCCGGATCGCCCGGCTGCTGCGGCGGCAGCGGCCAGTCCCCCGCCGCTGGGCCCGCGGCCTGTTCCATCCGGTGGGCGGCCGCGAGCAGCCGCTCGTCACCGGCACGCACCTGCTGTTCGGCGGCGCGGCGTTGTTCGGCGAGGCGCTCCTCGACGGCGGCGAAGCGGCGGGTGTCGAAGAGCCGCCCGAGCAGTTTGCCGCGCGCTTCCGCGTCGGCGCGCAGGAAGCGTGCGAAGTCGCCCTGCGGCAACAGCACCACCTGGCAGAACTGGTCGCGGCTCATCCCGACGAGCTGGCTGATCTCCTCGCCGATCTCCTGGTGGGAGCGGCTCAACGCCTGCCACTGGCCGGCCTCGAAGTCGTACTCGCGCAGCCAGCTCTGGGCCCGCTCGGTGGTGAAGCCCTTGCCGTTCTTCTTGGGGCGCGGCTGGGCGGGCCGTCGCCGGATCTCCAACCGCCGCCCTCCCACGGTCAGTTCGAGGCAGACCTCGGTGGAGGTGCCGACTGGGGCATGGTCGCTGCGCAGGGACCCCCCGGCGCTCTGACGCGCGCCCGGCACCGCTCCGTACAGCGCGAAGCAGACCGCGTCTAGGACGGACGTCTTGCCCGCGCCGGTCGGGCCGTGGAGCAGAAAGATCCCGGCGGCGGACAACGCGTCGAAGTCGACGTCCTGGCCGGCTCCGAACGGGCCGAAGGCGGTGACGCTCAGTCTGTGCAGCCTCACCCGGCCACCTCGCGCACGCCCTCGTCAACTCGTACGTCGTCGAAAGCACCGCGCAGCACGGTGCGCTCCAGATCGTCGGGACCGCTGCCGCCGCGCACATGGGCCACGAAGTCCTCCGCGATCTGGTGGTCGTCGCGCCCCTTCAGTCGCTGCGCGTACGAGGCGACAGCGTCGTCGCCGGTGCGCTCGGGCTCGAAGACGAGGCTGAGGGTGTGCGGGAACCGCTCGGTGAGCCGCGCCATCGGCTCGGCCGGGCGCACCGGGTCGGTGAGGGTCGCCTCGACGAACGACTGCTCGTGCGGGGCCAGCGCCGGGTCGTCGAGCAGTTCCTCCAGCGCGCCGCGCAGCCGGGCGAGCGGCCGCGTCACGGGACATTCGATGCGCTCGGCCTCGATCTCGCCCCGCCCGCCGAGGTCGATGAGCCACATGGTCTTGCGGTGCCGCGCCTCGGAGAAGGAGTAGGCGAGCGGCGATCCGGAGTAGCGCACGCGGTCGGCGATGGTCTGGCAGCCGTGCAGATGTCCGAGCGCGACATAGTCCACGCCGCGGAAGACCCCGGCGGGCACCGCGGACACGCCTCCGACGGTGATGTCCCGTTCGCTGTCGCTCTCCTCGCCGCCCGCGACGAAGGCATGGGCCAGGACGACGGACCGGGTGCCGGCCGCACGCGTCGCCAGGTCGGCTCGTACGCGCTCCATAGCGGCGCCGATGACGGCCTCGTGCCGTGCCTTGTCCGTCTTGAACTCGTCCTTCACCAGGGCGGGTTCGAGATACGGCAGTCCGTAGCAAGCCACATCGCCGTGTGCGTCGCTCAGCAGCACGGGTGTGTCGCACCCGGCCGGATCGGTGCGCAGATGTATCCCGGCGCGCTCGATCAGCCCGGCCCCGACGCCGAGCCGACGCGCCGAGTCGTGGTTCCCGGAGATCATCACGGTCGGCACGCCGGCGGCGGCGAGCCGGTGCAGCGCCTCGTCGAACAGCTGCACGGCCGCGAGCGGCGGCACTGCCCTGTCGTACACATCCCCTGCGACCAGCACCGCGTCCACGTCGCGCTCGCGCACCGTCGCCACCAGGTGGTCGAGGAACGCCGCCTGGGCGTCGAGCATGCTCACCCGGTGGAACGACCGCCCCAGGTGCCAGTCCGACGTATGCAGGAATCTCATGATCCCCGAGAGTATCGGTGGGGTCGGACATCACGGGCGGCTTCAGGCGTCTCCATAAGCCTCACCGCCGAGTTCGAGTACCGCGGTCCCCGCTGTGGCATCGGCGAGCCAGCCACGGAAGGCCTCGACGTCGGCGTCCGGCAGCCCGATCTCGATGGTGACCGCCTCCGCGTACCGCACTTCGCGCACATCCCGTCCGGTCGCCCGCAGATCGTTCTCCAGCTTTCCCGCCCGCTGGTGGTCGACGGTGACGGTGGCGAGCCGGAAGCGCTGCCGGGTGAGGGTGCCGAGCGCGTCCAGGGCTTCGCCGACGACTCCGCCGTATGCCCTGATCAGGCCGCCCGCGCCGAGTTTCACACCGCCGTAGTACCGGGTGACGACGGCTACGGCATAACGGACTTCGCGCCGCATCAGCATCTGCAGCATGGGCAAGCCCGCCGTGCCGCCCGGTTCGCCGTCGTCGCTCGCCTTCTGTACGGCGGCGTCGGCTCCGATGACGTACGCGAAGCAGTTGTGCGTGGCGGTCGGGTGCTCCTTGCGGATGCGTGCGACGAAGGCCTGCGCCTCCTCCTCGGTCGCGGCGGGCGCGAGCGCGCAGATGAAGCGCGATCTGTTGATCTCGGTCTCGTGCACGCCCTCGCGGGCGACCGTCCGGTACTGCTCCTGCATCCGGCCACCCTATGTGCCGCCCGGACGGGAATGCTCCGCGCGGGCCCCCGGTTGTCCGGAGCATGTACGCAGACGCAGAGACGATCCGCAGGATTCTGACCTCGACGGGCGAGACCTGGGCGGTGGTCGGCCTGTCCAACAACGAGGCGCGGGCGGCGCACGGCGTCGCCGGCGTCCTCCAGCGCTTCGGCAAGCGCATCGTCCCGGTGCATCCCAAGGCCGAGACGGTCCACGGCGAGCAGGGCTACGCGACGCTCGCGGACATCCCCTTCGAGGTCGACGTGGTCGATGTGTTCGTGAACTCCTCGCTGGCCGGACCGGTCGCGGACGAGGCCGCCGCGATCGGAGCGAAGGCGGTCTGGTTCCAGCTGGGGGTGGTCGACGAGGAGGCGTACGAGCGCACTCGCGCGGCCGGGCTCGACATGGTGATGGACCGCTGCCCGGCGATCGAGATCCCGCGCCTCGGCTGAACCGAGCAGCGCGGCTCGGCAGGCCCACGGCGCCGGGCCTCAGATCCCGAGGCCGTCGATGACCATCGCGCCCGGCAGCCCGGCGAAGGCCTTCCCGGGCACGATCAGCTTTCCGCGCCGACGGCCGCTGCCGATGAGTACCCACTCCGTGTCCACGACCGCGGAGTCCACCAGCAGCGGCCAGTCGGCAGGCAGTCCGATCGGCGTGATGCCGCCGTACTCCATGCCGGTTTCGCCGGTCGCGGTGTCCATGGACGCGAACGACGCCTTGCGGGCGCCCAGTTGCTTGCGGACGACGCCGTTGACGTCGACGCGCGTACTGGACAGGACGACGCAGGCAGCGAGCGAAGTCTCGCCGCCACGCTTGCCCGCCACGACCACGCAGTTCGCCGACTCGTCGAGCAGTTCCTGCCCGTAGTGCTCCACGAAGACGGCGGTGTCGGCGATGTCCGGGTCGGTGTCGACGTAGATCAGCTGCTCGGCGGGTACGTCGCCGTGCCAGGCGCGCACGGCGTCGGCGACCGGCGGGGTGAACAGGTCGAGGCAGTCGGGGGCGGGTCTGGCGTCGTCGAAGTTTCCGATGGGAGCGCGCATACGCATCACGCTAACAGCGGCTGTCCCGTGCGCGATCGGCCGTCTCAGCGCACGGGCGGGATGGAGACGGCCATCGTCATCTCGACCGTCTCGGCGCCGTCGTTGCGGTAGGCGTGCGGGACATTCGCCTCGAAGGTGGCGGAGGTCCCGGCCGGTACGGCGTGCGGTTCGCCGTCGACGACGAGGGTGAGTTCGCCCGCGGTGACATGGAGCAGCTCGATCGTGCCGTCGGGGTGTGGGTCGGACTCGCTGCGGTCGCCGGGCATCAGCCGCCAGGCCCACAGTTCGAGTGGCCCGCGGCGCTCGGTGCCGACGAGCAGGGTGGTGAAACTGCCCGTCGAGGTGGACCACATGCGTACGGCCTGCTCCGGGGGTACGAGGCGGACCTGTGAGCCCTGCTCGTAGTCGAGGAGCGTGGTGATGCTGACGCCAAGTGCGTCGGCGAGCTTCACCGTGGTTCCCACACTCGGATTCGTACGCGCCTGCTCGATCTGGATGATCATGCCGCGGCTGACCCCCGCGCGGGCTGCGAGGGCGTCGAGCGTGAACCCCCGCTCGCCGCGCCAGCGCTTGAGATTGCGGGCGAGCGACTGCGTGAGCTGGTCGAGGTCCGACACATTCCGTCCAATATTCTGAATGACAGGGTCCAATAAACTGCACTACGGTGTGGTGCACCCAAACGTTCACTGCACTGTACTGCGAGGCCTGCCATGACCGCACTGTTCGCCCTGGCCACGAGCTTCCTGTGGGGCCTGGCCGACTTCGGCGGCGGGCTGCTCACACGGCGTGCACCGGCCCTCACGGTGGTCGTCGCCTCGCAGTCGATCGCGGTGGTCGTCCTCGGCGCGATCGTCGTGGCCACCGGCGGCTGGCACGAAGCGGGACCGCAGCTCTGGTACGCCGTCGCGGCGGGCGCCGTCGGCCCGGTGGCCATGCTCTCCTTCTACAAGGCGCTCGCCCTCGGACCGATGGGCGTGGTCTCTCCGCTCGGATCGCTGGGTGTCGCCGTGCCCGTCGGCGTCGGCCTGGTGATCGGCGAGCGGCCCGGGCTGCTCCAGTTCGCCGGTATCGCGGTGGCCGTGACCGGCATCGTCCTGGCGGGCGGGCCCGAGCTGCGCGGCGCGCCGGTGCAGCGGCAGGCGATCGGGCTGACCCTCGTCGCCGCCTTCGGCTTCGGCGCGGTGATGACCCTGATCGCCGAGGCCTCGACCACCATCACCGGGCTTTTCCTCGCACTCTTCGTACAGCGCGTCACCAATGTCGCGGTCGGCGGCGCGGCGCTGTACGCGTCGGTGAAGCGCGGGGCGCGGGCGCTGCCGCAGGACGGCGGAATGCGGGTCATCTGGTCCTCGCTCCCGGCCCTCGCCTTTGTCGGCCTCGCCGATGTCGCGGCCAACGGCACCTACTCCATCGCCGCGCAGAACGGGCCCGTCACCGTCGCCGCCGTACTCGCGAACCTCTACCCGGTGATGACAGTGCTCGCGGCGCTGGTGCTCCTCAAGGAGCGGCTGCGCGTGGTCCAGGCGACCGGCGCGGGGCTCGCGCTGGTGGGCACCGTACTGCTGGCGGGCGGCTGAGCGCCCGGTTCAGCTCTCCTCCAACTCCGCGAGCGCCAGCAGCTGTTCGGGCGTGATGCCGTCCGGAATCGGCACGGGAGCGGGCGTACGCAGCGGGGGCTGCCAGCCGCGGACCGGATCCCAGCTCCGTACGACCCGGGCCGGGGCCCCGGCCACCACCGAGTGGTCGGGGACCTCTCCCCGCACGACCGCGCCCGCAGCGACCACCACATTGCGGCCGAGCCGCGCGCCGGGCAGGACCACCGCGCCGGTGCCCAGCCAGCATCCGGGGCCGATCTCCACCGCTTCGGTGCGCGGCCACTGCTTGCCTACCGGCTGACGGGGGTCGTCGTAGCTGTGGTTGGTCGAGGTGATGTAGACGTACGGACCGCAGTACGTGTCCGAGCCGATGGTCACCCTGGTGTCGGCGATGACATGGCTGCCGCGGCCGAGGACCACGCCGTCGCCCAGCGTCAGGATCGGGTCGGGTCCCAGGTCCAGTCCCGGCATCATTCCCGCGGTGAGCGTGACCTGCTCGCCGATGATGCAGTGGTCTCCGAGCTCGATCCACGCCTCGCCGAAGACGGTGCCCTGGGGGAAGGCCAGCCGGGTGCCGGCGCCGAGCCGGCGGAAACCCAGCCGTCCCGGGTGCTCGGCGGTGACAGCACCCGTCTCCTGCACCCAGCGCCAGCCGCGGTGGACGGCCCGTGCGAGGACGCGGCGCCGCCAGGCGGCGAGTGATGAGAACGTGTTTCTGTTCTTCGGCACCCGCACACGGTAGTCGCCGGACCTGGCCCGATCACAGCGGTGCGCTGTGATGTTCACCCCACCAAGCCGACGCCGCTTACCACGTCGTGCCGCCGGGGACTGCGCGTTCGAACCCAAGTCCTCCGTTCTGTGGGCAGTCGAACCACTCCGGTCTCACCAGCATCACCGCGTGGCTAACATATGCGCCACATACATGCGGAAGATCACCGTCAACTTGGTGCCCTACGGCAGTATGTGCGGCCGACGCGCGCCCGCCGGCCCGTCTGTTTCCCGCACTCGAGAAGCGAGGGATCGCGGAATGTCAGTGCCAGTCGCCCCGAAACCGCACCGGATACGCACGGCCGCCTGGCTCTGTCTGGCCGTCGCTGTCGGGGCCACCGCACTGTCCGCCCGGCGGCTGCGTGGCGCATTGGCCGTGGTGCACGGTGAACTGCGTTCGCTGCAGAACCAGTTGGCGCAGTCGGCCGACGATCTGGGCCGACAGGCGACGATCCCCTCCGGATCCGCCACTGCGATCCCGTCGCAGGGCGGCCCCCAGGTGGCCGCGCCGGGCGGGCTGCCGGTCCGGCCGCCGGGGCGCACCATGGCCGCCGCCGACCGCGGCCGCACCGGGGCCGCCGCGCCGGACGAGGGCCACGACTCGCCCGGACGCGACGCCGGTGCGCAGTTCGGCGCCTTCCACCGCTCGCTCAAGGCCCCGGCGGATCCGTCCGGGACGCCCGCGGAGCAGTAACGCGACCCACCCCGTCCGGCGCCCGGGGGCACTGGCGCCCATCTCCCCGTACGAGAAGGTAGGAAAGGAGGCACGGGCCGGTGACCGGATTGCCTGGCAGCACCCGCCCCACGCACACGATGCAGACCACTGACAACAGCCTCACCTGGCTCCTGGAAAGCCTGTTGGAACGCACCCCGGGGACCCAACACGCCCTGGTGGTCTCGCGCGACGGGCTGAAGCTCTGCTGGAGCCGGCATCTGACGCTCGACCAGGCCGATCAGCTCGCCGCGATCTGCTCGGGCATCCAGGCGCTCGCCCAGGGCGCCTCGGTCGAGTTCGGCAACGGCAACGGCGGCGTACGGCATTCCATGACCGAGTTCTACGGCGGACTGCTGTTCGTCGTGGAGGCGGGAGACGGCGCGCATCTGGCCGTCGTGGCCGAGGACGGCGCCGATCCGGGCGTGGTCGGCCACCGGATGACCGAATTGGTCGAGCAGATGGGCGAACATCTGCGCGCCGAGCCTCGGCTGCCGTCCCAGGTCGAGGCCCCGGCCCCCTCAAGCAGTAACGGGCAAAGCCCGCAAGGGTATTGACCGACGGGGGACCGTGCCCGGGGCCGGGCCTCCCCTTGCCGCAACGAGGGCAGCCACCTAGGTGGGGTCGTGGCGCACACTCGCCCGGCATTCCGGCAACCCGGGCACAGCACCGAACGCGGGCACTCCGGCTGCCGTGATCAGACACGGCAACGGTGCATTCCGCTTTTCGGTGCCTGGAAGCTAAGCCCGGGCGCAGACACGCGCCTATCCGTGCAGGCGATCTACGGATACGTAAATAAATCAGCCGGGGCGGGTGTTCCAGGTCCGGCTCAGCTGTTGCCGGGACTGCGATTCGAGCTTCCGCCTGGCCCGGGACACGTGCTGTTCAACCGTACGCGGCGACAGGTGCAGGGTAGCGGCGATCTCCCTGTTTGTGAGCCCCGCGTTGGCCAGGTCGATGACCTCTTGTTCGCGAGGGGAGAGCTGGTCCCCGTAGCTCGGGCGGCCGCGACGGCGCTGTTCGGCCGCAGGCTGGTGGGCACGGAGTGTGGCCCGCACCCGCGCGGCGTCCCAACCCGCGCCCACCTCCGTCAGTTGCTGCACACAGGAGGCAAGGTCTTCCACGGCGCCGGCCGCGGCCTCGGCGTCCGCACCCGACTCCAGCGTGCACTGGGCGGCCGCCTCGGTGGTGAGGATCACGGCGTACGGCCGGGGCATCTCGGCGTACACGGCCGCCGCCTGGCGGAAGTAGGTTATCGCCAGGGCCTGTTCGCCGGCCGTCTGCGCCAGGACACCGCGGCACCAGTGGAGTGCGGCCGCGGTCGACGGGACGACGTTTCCCTTCAGCCCGGCCTCGAACTCGGCGACCATGTCCTCGGCTGCTTCCTGGCGGCCTGCCCGGGCTGTCGCCTCGACTGCCCAGGGCGCGAGCTCCGCCGCCCACACCCAGACGCCTTTGTCGCGCACCCTGTCCCAGGCCGCGGCCGCCTCGGACGCCGCCGTGTCGACGTCGCCGCGGGCCAGGGCGGTCCGGATCAAGGCACCGGCGGCCGCCGCCACATGCGGCAGCGGCGAGCCGACGGGCAGCGGATGCCCGTCGCCCGACAGCCAGGCCGCCATCTGCTGCCATTCGCCCTGGGCCAGGGCGAGCATGCCGAGGACGAACCGGGCGTCGGCGGCGGGTCCCGGCATGACTCCGGTCTCGGCGACGAAGGCCCGGGCCCGCCCGGACAGTCCCGTCCACCGGCCGGTGAACCAGTCCAGCAGCAGGCCGCTGCCACGCCCGTCCTGCTCGACGTAGGAGGCTCCGCTGCGGGCCGCCAGATCCAGCCCTTCCTCCAGGAGATCCCCGACGCGCTGCGGATGCCCCAGCCACAGGGCGGCGTCCGCGCCGTTCACCAGACCCCGGGCCACATGCGGCAGCCGCTCGGTGTGATCGGTATCGGTGTCCGTATCGGTGCGCAGCCGTTCCAGCACGTCCCATGCCGTGGGGTCCCCGGTCTCCAGCAGCACGGCGATGGTGTTGGCCGCGACCGCCGTTCGCACTTCGGCGTCGTCGCTGTGGGCAGCCAGCTTCTGGACCTTCTCGAGCCAGTGCAGGTTGCGTTCCAGCGGGACCGCGGACATGACGGGCATGGCGAGCGCCGACATCGCACGTGCGGCGAGCGCCGGCCGTTCCGCCAGCTCGCCGGCCGCCTGCTCGAGTTCCACCCAGCCCTGCAGGCCCATTCCCGCCTGGTTGTAAAGGACCAGCCCCAGGTCGAGCCGGATCTGGCCGCGTACGGCAGGAGGCAGGGACTGATCGTCGAGGATCTGCCGCAGCACCTGCACCGTCTGGTCGGTGTGCAGCCCCAGCACCGCGCTGTGGGCCAGCAGCGGCGCGAGCCGGGCCCGCATCTCCCGGGGGACCGCGTGGTGGGAGAGCGCGTGCTCCAGCAGGTCGATCGCCGTCTGGTGCTCACCGGCCTCGGCGCACTGCCGCGCGGCCCGCTCGACCGCCCTCAGCCAGCCGCGCAGCCGCCCGCCGCGGTGCCGGTGTTCCGCGAGCCGGGTCCACGGCACCGGTTGCCGCTGCGCCAGCACGTCGGCCGCCCGGCGGTGCATCTCCTGCCGCAGCGGCCCGGGCATTTCCTCGTAGACGGCCGCGCCCGCCAGCGGCGAGGGGAAGCCGTACACGTCCCGGCCGGCCTCCTGGAGTACGGCTCTGCGCAGGGCCGCGACGAGCGCCTGCCGGCCGGTTTCGGCGGGCAGCGCGCCCACCGCGTACAGATCCTCGGCGCTGCTGGGCTCATCCAGCACCGCCGCGGCCCGGACGACGGCCCGGTGCTCCTCCCGCAGCGCGGCGAGTCGGCCGAGGACCAGCTCGGCCAGCCGTACGGGCGTCCCCGTGGCGTCCACGTCCTTGGCGGTGTACCGCTCCTTCGGCCCGCACACGTCCTCGAGCTGGCGCACCAGGTCGACGACTACCTGGGGCACGCCGGCCGAGCGCTCATGGATGCGGGCGACCAGTTCCGGCGGACAGCTCTCGGCGCCGAGCCGCTCCTCGACCATCAGGCGCACCTGTTCGGCGTCGAGTGGCATGAGGCGTATCCGCAGCAGCGACAGCCGGGCGGGATAGGTCACGGCCCGGCCGAGGACCAGTCCGGGCTCGGCCAGTTCCTCGGGCCGGTAGGCCAGTACGGCAGCGAGCCCGGCGGGCGGCCGCTCCAGCACTCGTCGCAGCAGTTCCTGGCCGCCCCGGTCGGCGCGGTGCACGTCTTCGGCGATCAGCAGGACCGGACCGTCGGATTCCAGCAGCGGCACCAGGTCGTCGGCGAGCGCGGTTGCGTCCGGGTACAGGCGCGGCGGCAGGGGAAGCGGCTCGTGGCGCGCCCGCCCGGCGGCCCGGCCGCTGCCCGCATCCGAGCGCGCCGAGCGGACAGCGTGGTGGGCGAATGCGACGCCGGACGCGGTGAAGGTCAGGACCACGCCTGGTCGCGGGCCGGTCTCCGCGGCCTCGAGCAGCCGGTCGACCAGTCGGCTCTTGCCGACTCCGGCCGACCCCTCGATCAGGAGCAATGCCGGTTGCCGGGTGGGATGGGCGAGCGTCTGTTTCAGCCACCGTTCCCAGGCCTCGTCACTGAGCGTGCTCACCGGCTCACTCTCCTCGACATTTCCGGTCATTTCATTTCTTTACGTATCCGTACTTCAGTCTCCCCAATTGCGCGAGTACGCGGCGACCATGAGCCTAGAGCTGCCGCCCGGGCATCCCCTGGGCAAAAAAGGAGCCGACGTGATCGCATCAGAGGAGTCCTCCCACCCTCCGTCTTCCGGCCTTGTGCCGCATAGCGGAATCTCGGGTCTGGCCCAGTGTGCGATGTCGGCGACACCAGAAGCGGTGCGCATGCTGAGACATTTCGCCCGCGCCGCGGCGCACCGCTGGCGGCTGGCCGACGACTTCCACGAGGCGCTGTCGGTGATCGTCACCGAGCTGGTCAGCAATGTGGTGCTGCACAGCGGCAGCCCGTGGGTCGCGGTGGCCATCAAGGTGCGCGGCAACACCCTGACGACCCAGGTCAGGGACGGCGGGCGGTGGAAGCACCGCCCGGTGCGGCGTCAGGAGCCGCTGGACGCGCATGCCGACTGCGGTCATGGGCTGGGGCTGGTGGAGTCCTTCGCGACACGGATCACCACACGCAGCCTGGACGCCGGCAGCGTAGTGGTGGCGGAGATCGTCATGCCCGCCCGGTACGGCGGGCCGTCCGTCTAGTCGCGACGGGGCCGGGGGCAGGCCCCCGGCGCTCAGTCCGTCTCGGACGCCTCGCGGTGGCCCTCGGCCAGCACCAGGTACATCGCGGCGTTGAGCTTGATCCCCTCGCGCTCCTCCTCGGTCAGCTCGCGCTTGACCTTGGCGGGCACGCCCGCGACCAGGGAGCCGGGCGGGACGCGCATCCCCTCGGGTACGAGCGCCTGCGCCGCGATCAGCGACCCGGTACCGATGTGCGCGCCGTTGAGGACGGTCGCCCCCATGCCGACAAGTACGTCGTCCTCGACGGTGCAGCCGTGCAGCACGGCGTTGTGGCCGACCGATACACGCTCGCCCACAGTGACCGGGAAGCCCGGGTCGACATGCACCGTGCAGTTGTCCTGGATGTTGGTCTCGGCGCCGAGGACGATAGGACCGCAGTCCGCGCGCAGCACGGTGTGATACCAGACGCTGGAGCCCGCGGCCATGGTGACCTCACCGATCACGACGGACGTGGGAGCGGTGAAGGCGTCCGGCGCGATGCTCGGCTTCTTGCCGCCCACCCCCGCGATCAGCGCCTGTCCTGCCATCGCCTTCTCCTCGTTCATGGACTCGTTCAGGGGCCGGTTCATCTCGGGCCGCTCAGTCACCGGCGGGCACGGGCTCCGGTTCGGCCACCGCCGGACGGGTCTGCGCCTGTGCGGCCGCCTTCTTGGCGCGGCTCTTGAGCACCAGCATCGAGGTGAGTCCGATCAGCACGGCGAGGACCAGGCCGAGCCAGGAGAACCGCTTGAGCCAGGCCTCGGCGACCACACCGACGGAGTAGATGACGGCAGTCGTGCCGCCGGCCCAGAGGATCCCGCCGAAGACATTGGCGATGAGGAACTTCCAGTACGGCATCCGCAGCACGCCCGCGAGCGGCCCGGCGAAGATACGCAGCAGGGCGACGAAACGGCCGAAGAAAACGGCCCACATGCCCCACTTCTCGAACGACCGCTCCGCCATGGCGATCTGCGCGTCGCCGAAGTGCTTGGGGAACTTCCCACCGAGCCAGGTCAGCAGTGGGCGCCCGCCCTTGCGGCCGATGGCGTACCCGATCGAGTCGCCGATGATCGCGCCGGCGGTCGCGCAGGCGCCGAGGATGTACGGATTGATGTCCCCGTGCTGTGAGGCCAGCAGCGCCGAGCTGACAAGGACGATCTCGCCCGGCAGCGGGATGCCGAGGCTCTCGAGCCCGATGACCACCCCCACCAGGAGGTAGATGCTGACCGCAGGGACGGTCTCGAGCCACTCCTGGACGTGCAACGCCGGTTCCTCCCGAGTTTTTGGGCCTGTGCTGCCCGGTGTACGCCCCCGTCGGCGTACGCCGGGCAGCCTACCTGGTCAGCGATGCGCCAGCCCCAAGGGCCTCAGGCGCCCGGGCGCAGCGTCCACACGATCGTCATCTCGCCGGTCACCGCGCCGTCCGCGCGCTGAATGGCGATCTCCACCGGGAACTCCGGGCGCTCGCCCGCGTCCAGCTCCGCGACGACGTCCGCGATGGGACGGCCCAGGGTGGCGGTCGCCGTGACGACTCCCATCGCCAGCTTCTTGTAGCCGATTTCCGCCTTGACGGCGAGCGGCACGGCCCGCGTCATCTGGTCGCCGAAGGCGGCGATGACGATCGCGCCGCTCGCGGACTCGGCGAGCGTGAACATCGCCCCGGCGTGCGGTCCGCCGACGTGGTTGTGGAAATCGGGCTGGTCCGGCAGGCGGACGACAGCACGCTCGGCGGTGGTCTCAACGAACTCCAGGTTGAGGGTCCGGGCCATGGGGACGGTGGCGGCGAGCATCTCGCCGACGGACATCTGATCAGCGCTCATGGACGGGATGTTACCCGCGAGTAGCGCTAGTGGCCATCCCTGGTCGGGGGCGGCCGTAGCCCCCGTGACACGGCACCTCTATCGTTACTCGCCATGTGGCCAGGACAGCAGCCGCCCGGGGGCGAGCAGAACCCGCAGGACCAGAACCCGTACCAGCAGCCGGGGTACCAGCAGCCGAATCCGTACCAGCAGCCCGGCTACCAGCAGCCTGGGCACCAGCAGCCGGGCTACCAGCAGCAGCCCAACCCGTACCAGCAGCCGACTGTGCCGCAGTACGGCGTGCCCGGGCAGCCGCCCGGTGGGCCCCAGCCGCCGCAGGACAACAAGAAGAAGACGACCATCGTCGCGATCGTCGCGGCCACGGCAGTCGTAGCGGCTGCGGTGGTCACGGGCGTCATCGTGCTGAAGGACGACAACAAGGGCACCGAGGACGAGGGCAGCAAGGTCAGCTCCTCGAAGACGCCCGCGGCGGACAAGCCCAGCCAGGCTCCCGCGTCGCCGACCGAGAACCCCCGCGGCGGCGATGAGGGCAAGCCGACCATCGCGGGCTGGAAGGTCGTCAGCAACCCGAAGCACGGAACGCAGTTCGACGTCCCGCCCTCCTGGGAGGTGGCCGGTTCGAGCATCAGCACCTTCTTCGAGGACGAGAAGAAGGGCGACGGCTCGCCGGTCGTCGTCATGTCGGCTCCGGCCCACTACAAGTCCAAGTGGTGCACGTTCGACACCGACAAGGACGGCAAGCTCGAGACGTGGGGGCAGAGCTCGGTCGGCACCAAGGGTGGCAAGGGCGCCACCGACAGTGCCACGGCTGCCTACAACGAGGCCGGCAACTGGGTGTGGGCGGGCTACGCGCAGACCGAGCCCAAGGGCACGGTCAAGATCACCAAGGCCAAGCCGTACACCACCAAGTCCGGCCTCAGTGGAAGTGTCGCGACGGCCACCGCGCTCGGTGTCAAGAAGGAGAACAAGTGCGAGACCGACGGCAAGTCGATCGCCTTCACCTTCAAGGACAGCAAGGGTGACTTCAAGAGCTGGGTCCTGTACGCCAACACCGGCGTCAAGGACGAGGTCCCGGACGCCACCATCGCACAGATCCTGAGCACGGTCCGGCTGGCGGGCACGCCCACCGGCTAATCCGTTTGGCATGGCGGTCCGGCAGCGGGGATAGTCCCGAGGTGACCACTCCCGCCGCCGAACTCCGCCGCCGTGCGCGCGTCCCCGAGTGGGCCGGACGCAACTACACCCTGCTGACCGCCGCCGCGATCGTCACCAGCCTGGGCACCCATGGTGCGCTGATCGCGGCGGCGTTCGCGGTTCTGCAGTCCGGCGGGGACGGCGGCGACGTGGGCCTGGTCGCGGCGGCCCGCACCCTCCCCCTCGTGCTCTTTCTGCTGATCGGCGGCGCGATCGCCGACCGGGTGCCGCGGCACCGCGTGATGGTCGCCGCCAACGCGCTCAACTGCGTCTCGCAGGCGGTCTTCGCCGTGCTCGTCCTGGCCGGCGATCCGCAGCTGTGGCAGATGATGCTGCTGACCGCGCTCTGCGGCACCGGCCAGGCGTTCTTCAACCCGGCCGCAGAGGGCATGCTGATGTCCAGCGTCAGCGGCGAACAGGCCGGCCGGGCCTTCGCGTTGTTCCGCATGGCCATGCACGGCGCGGCGATCGGCGGAGCCGCGCTCGGCGGCGCGCTGATCGCGGCGGTCGGTCCGGGGTGGGTCCTGGCCGTGGACGCAGCGGCATTCGCGGTCGCGGGCGCGCTGCGTGCTTTCCTCGACGTCAGTCATATCCGCCCGCGCCGGCCCGGCGGCGGGCTGCTGGCCGATCTGCGCGACGGCTGGAAGGAGTTCAGCAGCCGGCCGTGGCTGTGGGGCATCGTCGCCCAGTTCTCGGTGGTCGTCGCCGTGGTCGGGGCTGCCGAGTCGGTGTACGGGCCGCTGGTCGCCCGGGACGAGCTCGGCGGCGCGGGCCCCTGGGGCATTGCGCTCGCCGCGTTCGGCGTGGGCACCCTCGGCGGGGCACTGCTGATGATGCGCTGGAAGCCCCGCCGGATGCTGCTCGCCGGGACGCTGTGCGTGTTCCCGCTGTCCGCGCCATCGGCCGCGCTCGCCGTACCGCTGCCTGTCGCGGGACTCGCGGGGGTGATGCTTCTCAGCGGTGTGGCGATCGAGGTGTTCGGGGTCGCGTGGATGACGGCACAGCACCTCGACAGATGTAGCCTCTCGATTGACGCGCTGACAGGTCCGGATGCGACGGTCGGCCGGGCTGCACGTGTCGGTCTGAGGAGCCGTCAGGCCCTGGGAAGCTCCACGACTCCCCGCTCCTTCTGACACCTTGTGGCACGGGCCGGCTCTCTCGATGCGAACTACCGGCGGGGCGGCCGCTGAGGTCGACTGCCCCCTGCTCGGCATGTGTCCGAGTGTTCTGACCACCGCGTTAGGAGCGAGGTGGGGCCTGACCTGCGGGACGCCGACTAAGGCGTCTGCTGGCTGTGCCCCGTCGGCAGCCGCAGTTCCCCGTGAGTCCCCGCCCCATCTGGCGCGGTTGTGGCACAGGGGACTCTCGATCCGTAAGCACCTCACCCTTTGAGGCTCGCCGGTCCAGCGTTGGGCCCACTCCCTGCGCGAGCATCGTCGTTCGCTGGCGTCCGCCCTCGTTGATGTGAGATGTGCTATGTGAGCACATCGTCCCTTGGTCATCAGCCCGGACGCTCTCGCGTAACTCCCGCCGATCTTCGCTCAATCCACCGTCCTACGCGTACTGCGAGGATCAACTTCTGTCAGCCGCTACGACACCATGAGTTCGATCTCAGTAAGCAAGTTCGTAAGGGGTGGGCAAGGGTGAGCAGAATCGATCATAAATTGCCCGGGCCACAGTGAACACCGGAGTATTTTCCCGAGGCCCTCAATCTGCACCGCCCGTTTACAGACAGTCACCCGCGTGCCATCATGGGAAGTGCGTAAGACCACTCCCGACTCTAATTCTAAGGATTGAAGTTGAGGCGACTCACTGAGGCCGCAATAAGCTCCTTAAGGAGAAGATTCAGGGTCAGTCTTCAGCGAGATATTGAACCGGAGAGCGACGCTGGCAGGTCAATACCGCCTCGACCGTCAGATATAGACTCGTCAACGGTTACAGCTAGCGAACCAGTTAGTGCCCTTTCTTCCTTCAGAGGTAAATGGGTCTGGACTGCCGGAGTGGCCGCAGCAGTGGTCGGCACAGTCGTTAGTGCAATTCTCACGGGTTGGTTTCAGGAGGCCGCCCCAGACCTATCTCGTCGAGCTCTGGGTTCTCCCGCTTTGGAAGTGCGCTTCGCGGCCGATATCTCTGATCAAACCGCTCCTTTTGCTCTGCAGAAGCCCGTGACGACTCCACAGGATAGGGCAATGCTGGTAGAGCCTACATCTAGCAGGGAGTGGCAGAATTTCATTCGCGAAAAGAATGCAGCGCCGGTGGATCGAGCGGATATGCAGATTGTTCTGGAGGGCGGGCGAAGTAAGATACGGATAGTAGATCTTCGGCCACGCATTCTACACAAGAGTACTCGCTGGGGCGGAGCGTACTTCATACCTGCAACGGCGGGTGAAGTAGAAGCTATTTCAGTATCTGCCGATCTAGATCACCCCGATCCGCATTTCACGCAAGGCAAAAAGGGGAGCAGGAATTATTTCCATGAAAAACAACTCGAGTTGGCACGCGGGGAGCAGGTGACGTTAACGATTTCCGTGACGGCTAAAGCCGCCGCGTACGAGTTTGATTTTGTTGCTACCGTAATCGCCGATGGCAAAATCCACGATGTGCCTATCAGGCTTCCGGGCAAAAAGCCATTCCTGATCACGGCGCGTCAAGCAAAGCCCAGCGGTTACAGCCAAGTATTCAAGGAGCAAGGTGAAGCTTGGGTGCAGGCGCCGGCTGCCGGAAGGGTCTGGTGCAAAGTTGTCGGTGACGAGAAGTGTTAGCCAGCGTTCCTGGCCCACTGCACGACTTTACGCTCTTGTGGCAGTGACGATGCTTGCGTTGGCCTTATGCCCGCTAACCGGAAATTCCGGATGGAAATCCGGTAGTGATCCGACGCTTCCAGGTCTGCGAGAAGTGTGGCACGTGGACCTTACTGTCCATGACGACATGCAGCAGCAACCGCTGCCCGAGCTCGTGGATCAGTACGTCGTCAACCGCACCAAGGATGAGTCCGGTTTAGAGGTCAGGCACGCCGCCACCGGCGAGAAGATCAGAGAAATGCGCCCGGAGGGCGGACGAAGGATAAAGCTGCACACAGTTCAAATCGCAGGAACGAGTCAATTAGGTGTAGCCTCGTCTCCGATTAACGAGCCCTACAAGGTTGCGTTCGGAATTTTTGATCCTGCAACTGGGAGATCGACGTGGCGCAACAGTTTCTTCATATTGGACGCTGACGTACTGGAACCACGAATTTACTTCAACGACCAAACGGTTGTGGCTGCGTCAGGAACAGAACCTGGGACTGCTGTGGTCTACAGCTTGCATACAGGAGATCCGCTTTGGGAGTTCCGAGGGGGAGAATCGGCATTTTCCTTACACTCTAACCCTAAATGTAAGGTGGCCTTCCAGTCGGCGGGAAACGCTTTCGTCGATCTGTCGTGGTGCCCCAATATGTACGGCTTCGGCTTGCTCAGATATAGAGACCTATTCTCAGGCCGTCTGTACTGGGAGCGCCCTGTATCGCTACCGACGGAAATACCGCCATACTTCTATGACGACCTTGGCTATCTCAACCGACAGGAATTGTTGATTTCGGAGGCTGGGGATGTCGCGTTCAACAATGGGCAAGATGAATTTTTCGTTTACAGCCGTAGCGGACGTCTGCTGCGTGCCGGGAAGGGGGCAGTCTCCAAACCGATTCGGATCGAGTCCATGCTGTATGTTACGCGATCCCTTGCTCCGGCCGACACGGTTGCTTCTCGTCCCACCTTGCTTGAAGCGATCGACGTAAACACGGAAAGAGTGGCGTGGAAGACTGCGACATATGCGAGGGGCTTTGAACTCTGGAGTGGGCGACTTATTGGAATGGTAAGTAAGGAGGAATGGCCTCTTCCGGCTTTCCTGGAGCAGGTTGATATTAAAAGAGGGAGACCTCATGAGATCCCTTTGGGTGCAGTCGAATTCCACATCGCAATGGCGGGAGTGGGGGACGGTCACCTGGCCACATGGGAAGAGACTGGGCAGAAGTCCAGCGCTGATGGTCTTAACATCACGGTTGGGCGCCTAACCGTCTATGCCCAGGGCTCGCGCGAGGCAACCCGCTTTATGGCCCTCGGTGGAGCGTTTCCTTCCGCATGGCCCAATGCGTGTGCGACGTTACCTCACAGCAAGCTTTCAGTAGCGCATCGCTACACTCCAGTGCCGCGCCGTCGCAGCGTCTTTGGGGTAAAGCTGCCGCAACCTGCCGCCTGTACGTTCGTCCCAGATAGAGGCGGGGCGCCTACAATACGTGTTTCGGTAGAGTGGACAGCCCCAACAGAGAGCATGGCTAAGCGGCTCATGGCCTCACGGACGTGGCTGGCAAGAATGCAGTATCAACCTATTTATCAGCTTGGTCCACGCAGGATCGCGTACGTGGAAACTCCGCCTAGCGGGCACGTGTATGCAGCGTACGTTCGCAAGGGATCGACAATCCTGCGCATCACGACCGCGCCCAACACTCCGACTGTTGTACGCCACGCCGCAGCCCTTGCGTCTGGACATGAGTAAAGGATGGCTACCTTAGCTGCCCGCCGAGGCTTCCTGGAGGACCCGTACCTCTGTTCTGGCAGACAGCGCGGTCCGCTGAGTGCTAAGCGCCCAGCCAAGTCCACCAGCGATCTTGAAAACCGTCGTGGCGCGAGTCATCGTGGGTTCAAGTCCCACCCACCGCAGTGGGTGAGAGCCTCTGACCAGCGACATTGGTCGGGGGCTCTCTCCGTTTCCGGTCCCCGTGATTGACCGCTGTTCTCCGTGGTTTCCCGGCCGATCAGGCACAGAGGGGGCACGCGAGCCCTTGTCTCACAGGATCCTTTGGAAAATTGCGGCAGGCTGCTTTCGTGCTGCGTAAGGTGACTGGCCGTGGCAGACGCATGGGCGGTCCTCCAAGGCATTGGTGCAGGGGCCGGAATGGTGGCGTTGACCACCCAGGCCGTGACAGCGTGGCGTCGCCGACATGCGCCGCGTGACGTTGACGGTCTGCGACAGCTGCTGGATACCGCATATAGCCACGTACTGCCGATTGCTTCTCGACCCGTCCACGGCAGTCCTTCACTAGACCTGGTGGAGGACGATGAGGCAGTCACAGGTGTAATTGACATGTCTCGGTATGCCGGTCGATTGAAAGATCCGGTTCTGGCTTCGGCCGTACGTGAGGCGGGGCTGAAGTACCACCTTGCCTTCGCTCTCGGCACCAACCTCAACCAGCCACCCGGCGAACGTGACCAAGCCATGATCGATCAACAGAACGAAGCTGCGCAGGCGTCATTGGAGGCTATCCGCCGAGCCGTCGACCGTTTGGACATGATCGAGCGGCGGCTGCGTCCCTGAGGTCGGCGGAGCCTCAATGGCCAAGTCAAGCTGACGGGGGCGCCGTCGATTGAAAACGGCGCCCCGCGCGGTACACAGGCTTTGAGGTCTGGCCGCATCCTTAATCAGGTCGATCGGGAGCCAACTCCCACCCTACTCGCTGGCGAGATTTGCCCGGTCAGCGCTCCGCTCGGGTTCGCCGTGGACCGCCCTGGTTTGCTGCTGTTGGTGTCAGCCGCTGATGTCGGCAGAATAACGGGGCTTGACGGCCCCGACGGTGAGGTTCCCTCGGGGCCGCTTCCGCAGCTCTATGCGCGGAACATCGACTGGGCGATCGTGGTCGTCACCGATTTCGGCAGTCGCGCCATGGGCGTCCGGAACACCTTGATGGCCGGCGGCGCTGCCATGGTCCGAGCGATCGACTGCCGCTGCGCTTCGATGACCGGTGCCAGCATCCTGGCTGCCGACTGTCGCTGCATCTCGATGACGGGTGCCATGGTCCGAGCGATCGACTGCCGCTGCGACGCGATGACGGGTGCCATCAGCCGCCGTGTCACTTCCTGACGAGCCCGCTGCGCCTCGATGACGGGTGCCATGGTCCGAGCGATCGACTGCCGCTGCGCTTCGATGACCGGTGCCAGCATCCTGGCTGCCGACTGTCGCTGCATCTCGATGACGGGTGCCATGGTCCGAGCGATCGACTGCCGCTGCGACGCGATGACGGGTGCCATCAGCCGCGCGACGAGCCCGACATCCTGATTGCCGTAGTGAGTGGGCGCATCGGTCGTTGCCGCCAGCTCGCACTCGTGGGCTTCCAAAGAAGAAAGCCGGGCAAGGGCCGCGCTGTACGGGATGTTCTCGTAGCTGGCGAGCCTGCGGGCCTTCTGCTTGAGAGAGTTGGTGCCTTTCTTGGTCACAGCCTTCTCCACATCTCGGTGAGCCCCACGTCCCCACCAGATCATGGCTGTTGCCAGGGTGAGAGGATCAGCGTGGGCCCCGAGGGCCTTGACCGTCTGTGCTGCATGCGACGTGGGCGCAGGCTGCTGCGGATCGGCGTACACGACTTGCCGTAACGCCGAGTGTACTGGACATGGGCCCATTCGGGTGGAAGTCGCAACCCCTGGTGAGGTCGGCTCCACGGCTTTGGCCGGTGTCCTGCCCGGTTTGGGGTCGAGCATGATCAGGGGGCCGTACGCTTGCCAGCTGCTCGGGCAGGCTTCACCCCTGCCCGCAATGTGTCCGAGTGGCCCCCTGGTCTTGCTCGACGCGGGACCCGAACCGGGGAGTGTGGGTAAAGCCGTGGAGCCGACCGACCCCACCCCCGGCCTGGTATTTTCGCCCCCCTTGTGGGCGCGGGCGGGCGACGACGTGCGGCCCCGGTGGCGTAGACATGGAGGGGCAAGCGCGGCGGCGTCCGGCCGGCGCCGCCGCGCTGTGCGCGGCACCCTCTGACCTCGCGTCAGACTGCTACCGCAGTTCAGGAGGCCGGGAATGCAGACGCTCGATGCGTCAACTGTGGTGTTCTCCCGAGCTTCCCCGCGGTATCCCGGTGCTGGTGGCCTGGCGTTGCGGCTGCTTTCTGGGGGCCACTCGGGTGCATGGGGGGCATGGGACAGGGCAGTGCGCGTGTGGCTGGACTGGGGGGCGGCTGGACTGGTAGGCCTCGCTCGCAGACCGAACACCGCCCGGGCAGCGAGCGCAGCGAGCCTTGATAGACGTAGGGAAACTCTGTCCGCGCTCTGTTGCGGCAGCGTGTGCAGCTCATGCACCGAAGGTCAGCAGCGGGACGTTGTAAAGGTCCGGATTCTGCGGACGGGTCATGACCGGCGAGATCACCTCGACCACGAGCATCTCGACAAGGAATTGCACCTGGGCGCTGAGTAGATGACTCGTGTGCCCGTTGGCTGAGCGCGCCTTCTCTCCGAGTGACGTATGGATGTGCGGCAGCACGGTGTCCGTCTCGGCGTCGTACGCGAGAGTTCCGCATCCCATCGCCTCGACCCCGGCCAAGTGGACCTTGCTCCACACTGGGGCCTCTGGGTCTTCCAACTTCTCGCACGCGCCGACGATCTCGGCCTCGGCGAAGCCCGCGATGAACATGGGGATGTATCCGTGCCGAACGCCGTTGCTGCGGCAGAACTCGGCGAGCGTGGGAAAGAAGTCGTCGCCGTGGTCGAAGGCCACCCCGAAGGTTCGGCCGGTGGTCAACTCGTAGCTGCGCAAGACAGTCCTCTCGGGATGTAGGCCTCGGTCAGTGGATGCGGCTGAGATGCTCTGCGATCTCGCTGTGATCGGCACCGTGCATCAATAGGAGCTGGAGAAGAATCCGCGCCTTGATCGGCCCGAGAGTGTTGGCCGCGAGGAGCCCACGGGCCAGCAGATCGGCTTCCGATCCGGGGAATCCGTACGTATCGGTCAGGACAGGTCCGGCTCCGGTGCGCGTCGCCAGGATCACCGGCATCTCCTTGGCAAGGTCTGCCAGCGCATCGACGCACCCCATAGGAACGTGCCCGGCGCCGAACGCGGCAACAACCAAGCCATCGACCTGCGCTCCGATGGCACGCAGTACGACCCCGTCATCTCCGAGTCCGATCAGCGCCACCGCGGTCCGGGCATCGTTGCTGAGTCGCTCGCGCGGGATCTTCGGCTCTTCGCTCGGCTGACTCCAGATCCGTACTCGGTCCTCGGCAACGTAGCCAATCGGTCCTGGGTAGGACGTGAACGCCGTAGGGCTGGTGGCGTGCGCCTTGCGTACCCAACGGGCAGCGTGGATCTCCTCGCCGAACACGACCACGGCCCCGGTCCCCCGGGCCTCGATGCTGGCGGCGACACGGACGGCAGCAAGCACATTGGCCGGCCCGTCGGCGCCCGCCATGCTCGCGTTGCGCATCGCCCCTGTGACAACGATCGGCATCTCGGCTGAGTACACGAGGTCGATCAGGTACGAGGTCTCTTCGATGGTGTCCGTGCCCTGCGTGATCACCACGCCGTCCACATCGAGCGCTTCGATTTCCCCGACGAGATCGAGTAGGTCCCGGAAGGCCAGTGATGCACCGGGCAGTCGTCGGAAGTCGTGGACCTCGATCGCGACACCGGTCTCGGCGAGACCTGGTACGGCTGCCACGAGATCACCGGCTGAGAGCGTCGGGGTCGCACCGCCCGCATCCTGCGAGGTCATTGCGATGGTGCCACCGAGTGAGAACACTGCAACGCGTCGACGCGTGTCCGTCATCTGAGCCTTCCCCTTTGTGTTTCCGGCTTGCAGGCTAGCTGTCGATCGGCAGTGCACCGACGTACGAACAGGCCGCATCGAGGCCGACTGCTGATACGAGTCGGCTTCGGGACTGGATCAGGCCCGATGTCCCGTACTTACCGAGCTGGGCGCATCTATGGATCAACCAGGTCCAAGGAAGATCGAGGTAGTGCGCCAGGGCGCGCAGACGTTCCTCGGCCGTTGGGGCCTCGGTGATCGAATCTGCTGCGACATCGCCTGCGGCGTTGGTGAATGCACGGACGATCGATGTCCGTCCAGTCACGTCGACATGCCACATGCCGTCGCCTCGGACCCAGTTGGCGATGATCGCCTCCTTGTTGGGCGAGACAACGAACCCTTCGACGGCTTCGTATGACGCGTCCGTGGTGAACTGAGCATGGATGCCGAGAGACTCCATGAGCGCCACAGCCAGGAAGAGCAAGATCCGCTCATGTCGGGGTGAAGCTTGAACGATGGCCTCGGGCACGCAGAACGCTCGTGTGCTCGGCCCTCCAAGTGCCTGGGTCGTCGCTTGAAGGTACGGGTACTTGTGATCGAAGATCAGCCACGCACTGGCTTCTTCGCCACGCTGCTCTCGGGTCCAGAACGCTGGTAGATCCGGCAGGTCGGGCAGCGCTTTGAGGATGTGGCGCGCGCAGAAGTCCGATCCGAGCCACATGTGGGCAACGGAGTTGAGTCCCGGCGCGGCTTCCCGGCTTACGGCTGACGAGGACAGACGGTCGTACCGTTCGAGATCGGTCCGGGTCTCGGCCAAGTCCTGATCGTCTGCCTGCAATGCATCGTCGTAGTTGGAGACAGCCCAGAGGATGCCGTAGGTCAGATCGTCCAGCTCGTAAGCAAGGGGGGCAGTGATCTCTTGAATGCCTGCGGTGCGGCTCAGGCGCCCTCGGGCGTTCCGGCCGTCGAGCAGATAGAACTGGGGCGAATCGTCGTTGCCCGCAGCTCCAACGAGCAAGCCGCGTCCGGGGCGGTCCAAGAAGCTGCTGGCGCGGCGTTGGTCGGGGATGGAGACGAGTGCCCGGCCGCCATCGATCCGGGCGGGGTGCAGTTGCAGCGGGATGTTGGCACCGAGCATCGAGCGTCCCCCCGGCATGAGGGCAGTCCAGTCAACTCCGAAGTCGGGCACTGGGCGGGAGAGTCGTAGGTCGGGCCAGTTCGACGTCGCCATTCTGGCGAACCCAAAGGGATCATCCGCTGTGCTCACTCCGTGAGAGAGGCTGTTGAGACCGGCGGCCCCGCTAGCAGCTCCTTGGCTGAGTAATGCGGCAGCACTGCCCACGAGAAACGATCGTCGATTGACCTCGGCCCACACGTTGCCCTCCTCATCTATCCGCAGCTTCATCGTGCCTGCGGAGAGGGCGCCCTGGAGATCGAGAGAGGAAGTGTCCACATGGTTTGACTGCTTGGCTGACCGTGTGCGCCCGTCAAGACGCTGGGCGTCTGCAAGATCCCATAGCCGAGTCAAGATCCCGCCAGTGCCAAGGACTACGTCGCAGCCCTCAACCACTTCCCGTGATGGAAAGCGCTTTGCGCCCTCTACCTTGCTTAACGTGTCGCCGCTGGTGAAGACTCGCGCGCCAACCTCGTCCTGCGAGAGGCCTCGAACCTTGCGCCAGTGCCGGAGTTCCGCGCCGAGAAGATCCTGAGCGGATCTGGTAGGAGTGAGCTTTCGGGGCTCCTGGGCCAAGATTCATCCCTCCCGTGTGGACAGTTACCCGGCCGATCTCGTGTCCACATCCGGTCCATAGCGATGTTGCGGCTACTGAGCGTCAATGGATGCAAGCCCGCTAGCCAGGGGCGGAGCCTCCAGAGACGGAGTGGTTAGCAATGACACGGACCCAAGATCAGAGAAAGGCCCTGCTGCGCCGGATGAGTGTCATCCGAGCAGAATTGGATGAACTTACTTGTCGGATCGGCCAGTTCGAGAACTCTTTGGGAACACTGCGGCCTCGATCGCAGCCATTCGACCTGAAAGATCCTGGATCGCGCTCTGGATCTCCCCGAGTTGAGCGGCAAGCGCATCGTCGTCGACGCCTTCCGGCCGCTGATCCTGGCCGGCGGGGCGGACGAACACCCCCTTCCCTTGTTGCCCAACGACGAGACCCTCGGTGCGAAGAACGCTGATCGCGGCCTTGACGACGCTCGCTGACACTTCGTACTGCCGACCGAGTTCCGCAGTCGACGGAAGCGGCTCCTCGGGCGTCAACAGGCCCTGCTGAATCTGCTCGCGCAGGTTCCCGGCGATCTGGAGATAAGCGGGTACGCCGGACTTCTCGATCATGTCCACTCTCTTCGCGGTCGTCACGGAATCCAGTTTCGCGGCAACTCGCTCAACTAGGCAAGCCAAGAACGCCTTGACAACTAGGTACGCCAAGCCGACTATGTACGTAGTCAACATCCCTCGATCCCCTCAGGAGGCAAGCCATGCGTCAGATCCCCGTGGACACCGCCGTGATGACGGTGATGCTCATCCAGGCCCCCGAGCCGAAGGTCAAGAACCGGGAGACCGGTGAGGTCGCGAAGGACAAGCAGTCGGGCAAGGTTCTTTACAACGTGAATGTGGCCGTGATCGTGGACGGTCGGCCGGACGCGGTGACGGTCGTGGTTGCCGAGGATGGCATTCAGCCGGACCTGTTCCCTGGAGTGCCGGTGGCTCTGCCGGGTCTGGTGGCCCGCCCGTGGGAGAACGACTTCGGGCACGGCATCAGCTACCGCGCGACCGCGGTGATGGCCGCGCAGGTCCCGGCTGCCGCCAACGGCCAGGGCTGACCGTCATGTCCGGTGGGACGCTCTTAGTCCTGGTGGTGATAGCTACCGCTCTGCTCCTGGTGGCCCGCGTCAAGGCCCCTGCCGTGTACTGGACGTTGGTCGGTCTTCCGGCCGCTCTGTACCGGGTCCTGTCCTCCTACCGCCCCACGATGGAAGCCTGCGAACTCACGGTTACCCCGCACTGGTGGAAGGTCTTCGCCAAGAAGCTGTCGGCCGGCGAGCAGGTCGCCCGCCCCGGAATCCCGAGGATTCGCGGGATCCGCCCTACCAGCACCGGTCTGCGCCTTCGCCTGCGGCTGGCTGCGGGCCTGGCTCCGGACGACGTGGTCAAATCGGCCGAGCGGCTGCGGCACGCCTGGGCCATCTACTCGGTCCACGTCACTGAGATCAAACCCGGTGTGGTGGATCTGCGCCTGACCGGCTTCGACGTGCTCGACCGCGTGCGGATGCCGCGCCGACTGCCCACCGGACCGCTCTCCGCGACGGTCGCCCTGCGGGAAGACGGCCTGCCCTACGTCCGCAACTACCAGGACATCCCGCACGCCCTCACGCTCGGTGCGAACAAGTCGGGCAAGTCGATGTACCAACGCTGCCTGATCAAAGGTCTCGCGCCCCTGGAAGTCGCCCTGGTCGGCATCGACTGCAAGCGCGGAGTCGAACAGAGTCCCTTCGCCCCGCGGCTCTCCGCGTTGGCCATCACGCCGGATCAGGCAGACGGACTGCTGGACGCCCTCGTGGATGAGATGGAAGAGCGCTTCGACCTGCTGTGCCTGCACCAGGGCATCGCCCCGGGCACCCCGCTGGAGGACATCACCTCCGACATCTGGGGCCTGCCCAGGAAGCTGCGCCCGGTGCCGATCGTGGTGTTGATCGATGAGATTGCCGAACTGTTCCTGATCACCTCCAGGGCAGACACGGCCCGCCGGGACCGCATGGTCACCCAGCTGGTCCGTCTCGCGCAGCTGGCCCGCGCGGTCGGCATCTACCTCGAGGTGTGCGGGCAGCGCTTCGGTGCGGAACTCGGCAAGGGCGCAACGGCCTTGCGTGCTCAGCTCACCGGCCGCGTGGTGCATCGCTGCAACGACAAGCAGACCGCAGAGATGGGCCTGGGCGACATCAACGAACTCGCCGTCTTCGCCGCGACCAGTATCGCCCCCGAACGGGCCGGTACCGCGATTGCGGGTGACTCCTCGGGCGGCTGGTCCCGCATCCGCACGCCGAAGACGTCGCTGGGTGAAGTGGCTGCGGTGTGCCGTGAGTTCGCGCACCTGACCCCGCAGATCCCGGCCCTGGACCCGTTCCGTCCGCAGGCTGCGATCCCTGCACCGGCGGCCGTTCCGGCGGCGGCTCCCAGCGGCCCGTAGTTCCTCGCTCCACACGGTCGGCGTGACCGCTTCGCGCCAGGTCCCTACCCCTGCCATGTCCGAAAGGAGAACCCCTGTGACGGCACCCAAGCGCACCGCCCGCCGAACGGCCAAGCCCAAGCCGTGTCCCGACTGCACGACCGGTCAGGTCTCCGAAGCCTTCAAGGTCGGCACCCGTGGCAAGCGCGAGAGCACCGACCGGCAGGAAGCCCTCTGCCTGACCTGCTTCGGCACCGGCCACGCCGCCACCGACTAGATCCCCGCCGGGACCGGGCGGCAGGACCTGTGAGCCCCGCCTGGCCCCGGCCCCAACCACCTTGTGAAGGAGGTGAAGACCCGTGACCCGCTCGATCCGCCCCGACGCCGTACTCATCCAAGCCGTGATCGCAGGGGCCCTGTCCTTCGCCCACCTGCACGACATCGCCGCCGCCGCCGGACAGGACGGCTGGAAAGCCTGGGCCTACCCCATCAGCGTCGACCTGCTCCTGGTCGCCGCCTGGCGACGACTGCGCATCCTGCGCACCGACGGCGGCCCGACCCGCGCCGCGTGGACCTGGTTCACCGTCGCCCTGGCCGCATCCCTCGGGGCGAACGTCGCGACCGCGGGACTGCTCGACCTGAACGACGTTCCCGACTGGCTGCGCATCCTGGTGGCCGGCTGGCCCGCCCTCGCGTTCCTCGGCGGCACCCTCCTCGTCCACACCCCCGAACGCCCGGCAGACCGGCTCGACGCTCCTGCTGAGGTACAGGACCCGGCTTCTGACGTCGTCTCCGTGACACGCGACGAACCGGCCACGGCCATGGCTCCCGAGCCCGATCCGGTTCCGGCCCTGCCGCCCGCCGTCCCGGTGCCCGCTGCGCTGCTGGCGCACGCCCGCAAGATCGCCGACGCACACCGTGCCACGACCGGCACGGCGATTGATGCCGACACCCTGCGCGCCCGCCTCGGCGTGCCCGGCCCGATGGCCGACCAGCTCACCACTCACCTCACCTGATCCGAAAGGAGACCAGTCGTGCCGAACCGCATCGCCGCATCCATGAGCCTGCACCTGCACACCAAGCCGTTCGCCATGTGCCACGCCTATGGCACCGAGCGCACTCCGATCCTCGCCATGCAGGACGAGCACGCCTCGCTCACGGTCAGCGCCAACAGCAGCACGTCCATCGCTGCTCAACTGCGCTTCGCCCGGGAACTGGTGGCCGCCGCCACCACCTACGCAGCGGCGGTGGAGACCTACGCCGCTGGCCACTCCACCACCGAGGCCGCATCGGCCACATCCGGGGAGCCGGCGTGAACGTCGAACTGCCCCTGGTCCTCGTGGTCGCCCTTGTCGGCTACTTCGGGATCAAGCTCATGCGCCCGCCGACCTGGCTGATCGTCGTGCTGCTCCTCGGCGGCTTCCTCCTCGCCGACACCTTCCTTGCCCCGGCGATCGAATCCGGCACCAGGACCGGTGTCGACGTCGTCAACGGCACCACCAAGTGACCTGACCCGGAAGGGAGAACCACCGTGATCCGCCCCGAGGACCAACTCCGAAGCGGCCATGTCCCGGCCGACCTGATCCCGCCGGGCGCCGACCCGCGATCGGTCGTCATCGTCCACACCACGCCCCGCTCATGGACCGGCCCGGTGGTCTTGATCCTCGTGGCCGCCGTCGGCATCTGCGGCCTGGTCTACGTCACCACGGTGGCCGTGCTCTCGCTCGTGCAGGTTGCCGCCGCCACTGCCGCAGCGGTCAAGACCGCGATTCCCACCCTGATCGGCGGTGGCGGACTGGTCACCCTCGCCCTGAAGGTGCCCAAAGCCCCGCGCAAATGACCGGCCCTCCGGGCGGCCTCTACCGCCAAGTATCCGCCGCCCGGACAGCCCAGCCCCTACCCGACTTCATCAACCGGAAGGAATCTCCATGATGCCCGACCGCACGGTTCGCGCTGCCCGGATCTGCCCCGACTGCGACGGCTTCCCCGTCGTCGCCGTCACCACCGGCACCCGCAACCAGGACGGCACCCGCACCACCCTGCCCGTCCTCTGCCCGGCGTGCCACGGCACCGGCACCGCCCCCCACTGGCTCGTCACCACCCGCCGCCCGACCGCGAACCTCCGCGTGGCTGTGGCCTCGTCCGGGCGGGAGGCAGGCCGATGATGCGCCGATCCGCTACTTCCCGGCCCACGTCCATCCATCTGTTCTGCGGTGCCGGTGGGGACTCGGACGGGTTCCGCCGTGCCGGGTTCGATGTGGTGCTGGGTGCCAATCACTGGGCACGTGCGATCGAGACGCATGCGGCCAACTTTCCCGAGGCCGAGCACCTCTGTGTGGATCTGGACCACTACGACATGCGGCGTCTGCCCAAGGCCCGCGTCCTTGTCGGTTCCCCGATCTGCACCGAGGGCAGCCCTGCCGACGGCATCAGCCGTCCCAAGCCTCCGCCCACCCCCGGCCAGCTGGATCTGCTGGAGGAAGGGCCGATGCAGGATGCGGCGTGGGAGCGGACCAGGGCCACCGCCTACGACATTCTGCGGGCTGCCGAGGTCCACAACTTCGACGCTGTGGTGTGTGAGAACGTCCCCCGCTTCGCGATCGCCTGGCCGCTGTTCTCCTGGTGGCTGCACGCCTGGGAGATCCTCGGCTTCCGCCACCAGATCGTCTCGGTCACCGCCGCCCACATCGGCCAGGAGGACAACCCGCACGCCCCGCAGTGGCGGGACCGCATCTTCATCGTCTTCACCCGTCGGGAGCTGCGGGCGCCGAACCTTGATGTCCGCCCGCCCGCGTGGTGCGCGGTCTGCGAGCAGGACGTATTAGCGGTTCAGTCGTGGCGCAATGGCCGGAAGATCGGCAAGTACCGGCAGCAGTACGACTTCCGCTGCCCCAACACGGCCTGCCGCTACCGGATCGTGGAGCCGTACGTGCGGCCCGCCGCCAGCGCGATCAACTGGGCCGACCCCGGGATCCGGATCGGCGACCGGCCCACCAAGGGCATGAAGCCGCTGGCAGCCTCCACCCTGCGCAAGATCCGGCTCGGGCTGGAGAAGCACCGCGTGCCGTCCGTGGTCACCGTCAACCACGCCGACCAGGGCGACGGCCGCGCGTTCCCCGCTCTGGCCGCGCCGCTGCCCACCCGCACGGTCCGGATCGGCGACGGCATCGCCATCCCGCCGATGCTGGTCCCGGTCGGCGGCAGCTGGAACACGGACGCAGCCGCTGTCACCGTGCCCATGCGGACCCGCACCACCCGCGAAAGTGAAGCCCTGCTGCTGCCCGCGCCGTTCATCACCGAGCACCGCGGCGGCGGCTCCACCACCCGCGGTGTCGGCGACCCGCTGGCCGCGATCACCGCCGGGGGTAATCACCACGGCTTGGTCATTCCGTATCGCAGGGGCGGGCCGACCACGACCGCCGCGCCGTTGCACACCATCGCCACCCGTGAGTCGGCTGGCTTAGTCCTTGGTGCAGACAGCGCCCCGGAGCAGATCGATCCGGAGGACTGCTACTTCCGGATGCTGTCCGCCCGCGAGCACCTGCGCGCCCAGCGCTTCACCGACGACTACACGGTGCTGGGTCACGGGGGAGAGCAGACCAAGCAGGCGGGGAACGCCGTGCCCGCCAACGTCGCCCAGTGGATCGCCTCCGCCCTGCTGGAGGTGCTCTGATGCCCCACACCCCCGAACTGGCCCCCGCGCCCGAGGTCCTGGCGCTGACGCTGTGGCAGCCCTGGGCGAGCGCGATCGCCTACGGAACCAAGCGGATCGAGAACCGCACTTGGCCCACCGAGCACCGGGGCCTGGTCCTCATCCACGCCGGACGCACCACCGACCCCAACGCCCATGACGCGCCGATGGCCCGCCCCTTCCTGCGCCGTCCCTTCCCGCGGGGCGCGATCGTCGCCGTGGCCCGTCTGGAGGACTGCCACACCGATGACGGATGGTGCACGCTCTGGTCCGCCCGCAGCCGCTACCACTGGCGACTCACCGACGTGACCCCGCTCGCCCGGCCGCTGTCCTGGCCCGGCGCCCGCGGTCTGTGGACCCCGCCGCCCGGCCTGCTCGCCTCCCCGCTCCTCGCCGACGCGCTGGAGGCTGCCCGTGACTGACACGCTCGATCCGACCACCCTGGGCGACCTGCTCAGGGTGGCCTCGGCCCCCGACTTCGACCGCTGGCAAGACCAGATCCGCAAGACCGGTGGGTGCGCACAGCCCATCCACCTCACCGGCTGGTCCCTGACCCGCGACAAAACCACCGGGCAGGTCCTGCACACCTACTCCACCCAGGACGAGCCCGGCGGCCGGCTGCGGATCGCCTGCGGCAACCGCCGCGCCTCCCGCTGCCAACCCTGCGCCTACCTCTACGCCGGAGACGCCTACCGCCTGGTGCGCGCGGGCCTGTCCGGCGACGACGCCATGAACATCCCAGCTGCGGTACGCGAACGCCCCCGCGTCTTCACCACCCTGACCGCGCCCTCATTCGGCCGCGTGCACAACATCCCCGACACCGGCCGCTGCCGCTGCGGCACCCGCCACACCGAGGACGATCCCGCCCTCGGCACGGCCCTCGATCCCGCGACGTACGACTACGCGGGCGCGGTCCTGTTCAACAACCACGCAGGCGAGTTGTGGCACCGGTTCGTCAACCGGCTCCGCCGCGAACTCGCCGCCGCAGCCGGACTCACACAGAAGGCCTTCAAGGAATCGGCCCGGCTGTCGTTCAACAAGGTCGCCGAATTCCAAAAGCGCGGCGCGATCCACTTCCACGCCGTCATCCGCATCGACGGACCGACCGGGCCCGACAGCACGCCCCCGGCGTGGGCCACCCTCGACCTGCTCACCGACGCGATCCGCGAGGCGCGGAAGCATCCGTACACCACGGTGACCGTGCCCGCCGTCGACGGGCATCCCGCACGCACCCTGTGCTGGGGCGAGAAGCTCGACGTCCGGCCCATCACGGCCTTCGACAGCGACGACATCACCGAACAGAAGGTCGCCGCGTACGTCGCCAAATACGCCACCAAAGCAGCCGAGACCACCGGCACCCTCGACCGCCGCGTCGGCGAACTCGCCGAACTCGACCAACACCGCGTACCCGACCACGCACGCCGTCTCATCCGCGCCTGCTGGGACCTCGATCCCCTCTACCCGGACCGCAAGCTGTGGGCCTGGGCGCACATGCTCGGCTTCCGCGCCCACTTCCTCACCAAGAGTCGCCGCTACTCCTCCACCTTCACCGAACGACGCCAGGTCCGTGCCGACTACCGCGCAGCCGAGCAACGCCGAACCCTCGGCCTGCCCGAGCCCGACACCACCCTCGTCCTCGCCGACTGGCGCTACGCCGGGCACGGCCACACACCCGGAGAATCCGCCCTCGCCGCCTCTATCGCCGAAGACATCCGCATCAACCGAGAAACCGCCCGCGAAGCCATGGAAGCGGTTGGCCAAGACGGAGCGTGGTGATGGCCGTTCGACCGCTGACGACCGCTCCGGCCAATGATTCTCAGGTTGATGATGCAGATATGGCCTGGGCGCGTGCCCATGCTCGTAAAGCGCCTCGCTGGTCTGAGGCGAAGTGGCGGCGGATGAACGCTGTTCTCGGGCTAGAGGTGACGACACGCGGTGGGGCCGGCCACCATCGTCGTGCGGCGTGACGGCCCGGCCGCTCCCTGGGCTACCTCTCGGCGTACAGCGGAACCAACCGATCCCGCAGGGGCACCCTGTGCCCGCTGCCCACGGGTAGGACGACAACAGCCGTCAGTGTCTGCTCAACGTAGGCGCGACGCTCCGCCAGAGTGATCCCGTCCCTATACCACTCCTTGACGATGTCGACAGGCTTGCCCTGGCCTGTGAGTGCCCGACGCTGCCACGCGTTGCGTTCCTTCAGCAACCGCCGCTCGTCGGCCTCGTACTCGGCAAGGTCGGCGTAGTACCGCTCAGCACTGATCTGCCGCGCACGCCGCGCCTGCTTGAGGTCGTCAAGGTCCTCCCGGGCATTCGCCAGTTCGGCTTCCTTCGGCCACCCCTGCGGGGCCGTGACCGCCTCCCGTTCGGCGGCCTCCTCCTCGTACTTGGCAATCACAAGTTTCCTGATCAGCTCGTCCGTCTCCGGTCCTGGGATCTTGACCCCGCCACATCCTCTCCCCGTGGTCTTCGCCGGGCAGCAGTAGTAGAAGTATCCTTCCGGCTTCTTCCGGCTTGGTGCGGCCTTCATCGCGCGCAATGGCGCTGCGCAGTCCTCTTTGCCACAGCGGAGAGTGCCAGTGGACAGATAGACGCGGGCGTTGCTTCCGCCGCCGCGCATGGGCCCCTCACCGATGATCTCGTCTATGGTCTCCCACTCGGCCACTTGCAAGATCGCTTCCCATTGGCCCTTGATGGGCTCGCCTTCATCGTTGCGAGCGATCACCATGTGCCTGATTTCGCGGCCCGACTCCTGGTCGAACTCCACGACGCTATGTGATCGATAGCCGCACAGGCGCGGATTACGCATCACGTCCCTGAGGGCAATCCAAGTCCAAGGGTTGCCCCGAGACGTGGTGATCTCCATGCGGTTCCACTCGGCAACGATCGTGTGCCAGCTGGCTCCCATGATCAGGCGCTCGGCTGCGGCACGGAGGTGTTTGGACTCGGTCGGGTGCAGGGTGCGCTTGTCCTCCTGCCATCCGAACGGGCGAGTTCCGCCCACGGGTATGCCCCTGTCCCGTCGCGCCTTGTGATTACGGCGCACCCTGCGGGCGGTGTCGGCGGATTGCTTGTTGGCCATAGCGACGACAACACGGGCCATGGCACGCCCGTTGTCGGTCAGCAGATCCAGGGTGCCCGTGATGTCGATGATCGGCCGGTGGTAGTGCTCGACCGTCTCGATCGCGTCTTCGAGGTGGCGGGGGTCTCGGGTGAGACGGTCGATGTCGTAGACGATCAATCCGTCGATGCGCTCGCCATTCGGTGCCTTGCCGCGCTTGAGGTCTTCCAACGCTCCTTCAAACACAGGCCGCACGACGCGGTAACCGACGCTGCCATCGGGCAGCAGTACCCGCCTGCGCTTCCATGCAGAGGTGTCGGGCTCCATGTACGTGTGCACGTACTGACCGCCTCGGTCCTCGACGAATCGACAGCCGTCCTTCTCCTGCTCCTCCGTGCTCTTGATGTCCCTACCGGTCACGAACCGTGAGGTCATTTCTGACGCGTCGCCAGAGGTGATCTCGCCTTCGGTCTCTTCCGTGGACAGCCGGGCCAGTCCGGCCCAGTTCTGCCCCTCTAAGTTGCCCCAGTGGGCTTGTCGTACCAGGTCGTCGGCCATACAGGAAGGCTACATTTGGAGGGGCGCTGCGCACTGCACCAGGAGATCCCGGAGGACATGCTCTCCCGGGTCTCCGCGTACGACTGGTTCGGCTCCGTGGCCATGCTGCCGCTGGCCACCGCGCTCGCCGGTCCCGCGGAAAGCCTGTTCGGGCGGCGCGAGTCGCTGTGGGGGTGCGCGGCGCTGGTGGTGCTGGTCACCGCCGCGGTGCTGTTCGTGCCGGACGTACGGAATCTGACCCGCCGTACCACGGAGGTCGCGGTGGGCACTGCCGTGACGCCCTCAGCCGACGCTGAAAGCGCCGTCGGGCGGCTCGGGTGACGCCACCGCGTCCGCGTCCCGTACCGCCTTCGCGTCGCCGATGAGCCGGGTCAGCGAGGGGCCGTGTTCGACCCGTGCAGGGAAGGCGTCGGCGGCGGTGCGGCGGGCCAGGGCGGCCGTGTCGATGGGGATGTGCGAGGCGAGCAGCAGGGCGTTGCCGAAGCGCCGGCCGCGCAGCACGGCAGGTTCGGCGATCAGCGCAAGCTCGCCGAACACCGCGGCGTACGTGGCCAGTTGGGTACGGAGGAAGGCGAAGGGCGCGCCGTCGGCGAGGTTGGCGGCGTAGATCCCGCCGGGGCGCAGGACGCGCTCCGCCGCCCGTGCGTACTCGAGAGAGGTGAGATGGGCCGGTACCCGCGAGCCGCCGAAGACGTCCGCGATCAGTACGTCCGCCGAGTCCGCGGGGGCCGCTTCGACCCAGGCGCGGGCATCCGCGCCGTGCACCTCGATGCCCGATCCCGCGGGCAGCGGCAGATGCTCGGCGACGAGCTCCATCAGTCCTCGGTCCGCCTCCACCACGTCCTGGCGCGAGCCGGGCCGGGTCGCGGCCACATAGCGGGGCAGGGTCAGCGCGCCGCCGCCGAGGTGGAGCAGATCGAGCGGTACGCCCTCGTCCGCGGCGCAGTCGACGACATGGGCGAGGCGCTGGGCGTACTCGAACTCCAGATGGGTGGGCGCGTCCAGGTCGACGTAGGACTGGGGTGCGCCGTTCACCGTCAGCAGCCAGGCCCGCTCCCGGTCGACGTCGGGCATCAGCTTGGCGGTGCCACCGTCGACGTCGCGAAGGACCGGGATCTGCTCATTCACCGTCTCATTGTGCCCGGACATGTGCCCCGGCCGGCCTCCCGTGAGGTGCGGGAGGCCGGCCGGGGCCGGATCAGACCAGTGCGGTGACCGTACCGGCGCCGACCGTGCGGCCGCCCTCGCGGATCGCGAAGCCGAGGCCGGGCTCGAGCGGGATGTCACGTCCCAGTTCGACGGTCATGGTGACCGTGTCGCCGGGCCGCGCGACCGCCGACTCACCGAGGTCGATGTCCCCGACGACGTCCGCGGTGCGGATGTAGAACTGCGGCCGGTAGCCGGTGGACACCGGGGTGGTACGGCCGCCCTCGCGGCCCGAGAGGACGTACACCTGCGCGGTGAAGCGCCGGCTCGGTACGACGCTGCCCGGCGCCGCCACCACATGCCCGCGGCGGACCGCGTCGCGCGCCATGCCACGCAGCAGCAGGGCCACGTTGTCCCCGGCCTCCGCGGACTCCATCGGCTTGCCGAAGGTCTCCAGTCCCGTGACCACCGTTTCGGTGTCGGCCCCGAGAACCTGCACGCGGTCGCCCACGCGGACGGTGCCGCGCTCGACGGCGCCGGTGACGACCGTGCCGCGCCCGGTGATGGTGAGGACGTTCTCCACCGGGAGCAGGAACGGCGCGTCCGTGTACCTGACGGGCATCGGCACGTACGTGTCGACCGCGTCGAGCAGCGCCTCGACGGCCCCGGTCCAGCGTGGGTCGCCCTCCAGCGCTTTGAGTCCCGACACCCGGACGACCGGCGCGGCGTCGCCGCCGTACCCATGGGCCGTCAGCAGCTCGCGGACCTCCAGCTCCACCAGGTCGGTGAGCTCGTCGTCACCCGCGTCCGCCTTGTTGAGCGCGACGACGATGTGGTCGACGCCCACCTGACGGGCGAGCAGGACGTGCTCGGCGGTCTGCTGCATGACCCCGTCGAGCGCGGAGACGACGAGGATCGCCCCGTCGAGCTGGGCGGCTCCGGTGACCATGTTCTTGATGTAGTCGGCGTGGCCGGGCATGTCCACATGGGCGTAGTGCCGGGTGTCGGTCTCGTACTCGACGTGCGCGATGTTGATGGTGATGCCCCGCTGCGCCTCCTCGGGCGCCCGGTCGATCCGGTCGAACGGCACGAACGTGCCGGTCCCGCGCTCGCTGAGGACCTTGGTGATGGCGGCGGTGAGAGTGGTCTTGCCGTGGTCGACGTGGCCCATGGTGCCGATGTTGAGGTGCGGCTTGGTGCGCACGTATGCCGTCTTGGGCATGGCTGTATCCCTCGGATTTCCTCGGAACTCGAAGCGTGATGGGGACCCCTGGGCCTTGCCGACCCTCCCCCTGTGGGGTCCGCCGGACGATCCGGGAAGGGTCAGCTTCGGGCGCCGCCGAAGGGCGCTGCGGCAGCGGCTGCGGCCGCTGCGGGGAATGCGGCAGCCTTCGGCGCGTCCGCGACTGCGGACGGCGCTGCGAGGAAGGCGTACCGGAACATGTCGTCGATATTCGCTCACGGGCCCGGCCGCGTCGAACGGTTTTCCGTGTACGGGAGTTCAGCAGGTCACAGATGTTTGGTGGCTTCTCGTACGGACAGCGGCGCGAGCCGGTCGCGAGAGCCGTCGACGAAGTCGCGCACCGCCTCCGGATCCGTCTTGGCGTACTCGCGCAGACACCAGCCGATCGCCTTGCGGATGAAGAAGTCGGGGTGGTCGGCACGGCGCAGGCAGTAGGAGAAGAGCCGGTCGGCGTCGGTCGCGTCCTTGTAGCGCAGCTGGTGGAGCAGCGCGGTGCGCGCGACCCACAGATTGTCGTCGTCGATCCAGGCGTCCATGGCGGACTTCAGCCTGGGATCGGCACTCACCAGCGGGCCGACTACGTGCGAGGCGAGCGCGTCGACGGTGTCCCACCAGGGGACGGTGACGACGAGCCGGCGAACTGTCGGCAGAAAGCCGGAGGAGCAGCGCCCCACATGGCGGCGCAGATAGTCGACGGCGAAGTAGTGGTACTCCCGCTCGGGCAGCTCCCAGCAGCGCAGCGCGATCGCCGTGCAGTCGGCTTCGTCGGGCCGCGGGGTTCCTTCGACGACGGTGCGGGACAGGGCGCGGCGATCGGGTGTGCAGAGACCGAGGAAGGGCGCGATGCCCTTCATGTACGCGGCGGCCCCCGCGGCCCGGGTCGCGTCCGCGCCGGTCGGGTACACGGCGGTGAGCCTCGCCATGACGGTGTCGGCGAGATCGCTCTGCGGGACAGCGCGGGTCATGGCGCTCACATTACGGCGATCACATCGCTTTGTCGGTTAGTCTCCCCGGATGCTCGACCCCGTCCCCAGGCCCGCATCAGGCCTCGCCGTCCGCTGCACCCGCGCGCTGTTCTCGCCGTGGTCGCGGCTGTCGCTGCTCGTGGCCGTGCTGGCCGCGGCGGCCGTGACGGTGGTGTTGTACGAGCCGCAGCGGTTGCTGTCGGCCGGCTGGCCGCCGCAGCTGAGCGGCGCCGCGGCGGTGGTCATGTTCGGCGTCGCGTACGGGGCGTGCACGGCGGCCTTCGTGCCGCGACCGCTGCTCAATCTGGCGGCGGGCGCGCTCTTCGGCTCGCAGGCCGGCCTGGTCTCGGCGCTCGCAGGCACGGTGCTGGGCGCGGGCATCTCCTTCACGCTCGGCCGGCTGCTGGGGCAGGACGCGCTGCGGCCGCTGCTGCGGGGCCGCTGGCTGAAAGCGGCCGACACCCAGCTGAGCAGGCACGGCTTCCGCTCGATGCTCGCGCTGCGGCTCTTTCCGGGGGTGCCGTTCGCCGCGGCCAACTACTGCGCCGCCGTTTCCCGTATGGGGTATGTGCCCTTCCTGCTGGCGACGGGACTCGGCTCGATCCCCAACACGGCGGCGTATGTGGTCGCGGGCAGCCGGGCCGGCTCCCCGACCTCTCCGGCGTTTCTGATCGCGATGGGTTTCATCGTGGTGACCGGCCTTGCCGCGGGCGTGATCGCCTGGCGCAAGCGGCACCGCCTGCGGGGTCACTGACTCCCCTGCGCCTTGCGCCTACGGCCATTGCGCCTCCCCTCCCAGGTCGAACTGTCGTACGGGAAATCGCCCCTTGTTCCCCGTGACGAGGCGGTGATCAGGTGCGTTCTCCGACCGTTGGTCCCGCACCCACCCGACAGGAGCGCCCATGGCCGAGCGCAGTACCCATGCCGCTGAAACACCGAGCGAACAGCCCTCCGAGTCCGAGCAGTTACTCTTCGGCGGACCACTGCGCTACGACATGGGCTGGAACAAGCACGAAGAGGCCTTCCTCCAGCTGAACCTACGGTCCATGGTGACCCGGCTGCCCCATCTGGTGGGCACCACCGCCCAGTTGGCGTGGGAAGCGGACAAGGGGGCGCTGCGTCTGGTGGCGTTCGCCGAGATCGGCCGCGGCGTCAGCCAGGCGGTCGGGCTCATCGCCGTGAACCGCGTCCTCGCCCATCTATTGGGCACCGGCAGCACCGCCGAGCGGCTGACCGAAGCCGCTCCGGCGCTCGCCGTCGCCGGCGCGGCGGCACTGGTCGGCGCGGTGCTGCGAGCCCAGTCCACCGCCGGCACCGGACAGTTGGAGCCGAAGGTGGAGCGGGTGGCCACCGAGCGGTATCTGAAGCACACCGCGAATGTCGAGCTCGAGGCCGTCGAGGACGAGGAGTTCCACAAACTTCTCGACAGCGCCTCGTACGGCGCGGGTTCGGCCCGCCGCATGGTGAAGTACTGCACCAACGTCATCAACGCCCTGCTGTCGCTGGTGGCCGCGGCCGGCGTTCTCGCCGTACTCCATCCCGTGCTGCTGCCGCTGCTCGTGTCGATGACGCTGCCCAGCGCCTGGGCCGCGCTCTCCGTGGCGCGGCGCCGCTATGTCTCCTTCCACGCCTGGGTGCAGCATTCGCGGGCCGGGCAGCTGATCAGCCAGCTGCTCATCACCACGGAGGCCGCTCCCGAGATCCGTGTCCACAACGTCGGCCCCTTTCTGCTCCACCACTTCCGGACCATGTCCCAGTCGCAGGAGGCGGAGCAGCGCAGGCTGGCCCGGCTCGCCGCCCGTACGGGACTGATCGCCGCGGGCTGGACCGGGCTCGCGACGGCCGCCGCGTACGCCACGCTCGGCGGACTGCTGTGGACCGGGGCGATGGCCCTGTCCGTCGGCGGCACGGCAGTGCTCGCCATCCGCAGTGGATCCTCCAGCCTGCAGAACCTGGTGATGCAGGTGAACTTCATGCACGAGGAGAGCCTGTTCGTCGGCGACCTGCACCGGCTGTGCGCGGAGGCCGCCGACCGCGCGATCCCGGTGGGCGGGCTGCCGCTGCCCGCGGCCCCGGCCCGGATCACCTTCGAGGACGTCGTCTTCACCTATCAGGGCAAGGACAACAAACGGGCCCTGGACGGCGCGAGCCTGACCTTCCCCACCGGCAAGATCATCGCGCTCGTCGGGGAGAACGGCAGCGGCAAGACCACCCTGGTCAAGCTGTTGTGCGGGCTCTACCGCCCCGACTCGGGCCGCATTCTGTGGGACGACGTGGACGCCGCCGACGCCGACCGGCAGCAGCTCGTCTCCCGCGTGGCCGTCGTCGGGCAGGATTTCTACCGCTGGCCCTTCACCGCCGCCGTCAACATCGGCATCGGACGCCCCGAAGCACCGTTCAGCCAGGAGCGGCTGGAGAACGCCGTTCAGTACGCGGGTGCGGACGAGCTCATCGAGGAGCTGCCGCGCGGCTGGCAGACGCTCCTCGCCCGCGGCTACAAGGGCGGCCATCAGCTCTCCGGCGGCGAGTGGCAGCGCCTGGGCCTGGGCCGCGCGCACTATCGGGCGGGGGAGATCCTCATCGTCGACGAGCCGACCTCCGCGCTCGACGCGAAGGCGGAGCAGCAGCTGTTCGAGCAGATCCGCCGGCTCGCCGACGCGGGCCAGACAGTCATCCTCATCACACACCGGCTCGGCTCGGTCCGGGCCGCGGACCTGATCCATGTGCTGGACCGCGGCCGGGTCGTGGAGAGCGGCACCTTCGCCGAGTTGCTCTCGGACGAGGTCGAAGGACCGAAGGTGTTCCGCGATCTGTACGGGATCCAGGCGGCGCAGTACGCGGTGGAAAGTCCCGCGCTGCCCACCCAGAAGAGGCGGCGCCCCGTGGACCAGAGCACGGCGTCGGCCCCAACTGGCGATGCCCCGCAAGGCAGATCCCACGGGGGCTGACGCGGCCCTGGAATCCGGGGACGCTACGCTTCCTCACAACTGGCGCATGATCGGGAACGCTACGCGCCGTCAGACCGTGATCATTTCTTGGGTGGCGTAGTTTTCCATGTCTTGGTTCGAATCATTCATCCTCGGGCTCGTCCAGGGGCTGACCGAATTCCTGCCCATCTCCTCCAGCGCGCATCTGCGGCTCACCGCCGCCTTCGCCGGCTGGCCGGACCCGGGTGCGGCGTTCACGGCGATCACGCAGATCGGCACGGAGACGGCTGTCCTGATCTACTTCCGCAAGGACATCGTCCGGATCGTCTCCGCCTGGTTCCGTTCCCTCACCAACAAGGCGCTGCGCAGCGACCACGACGCGCAGATGGGCTGGCTCGTGATCGTCGGCTCGATCCCGATCGGTGTGCTCGGCGTCACGTTCAAGGACCAGATCGAGGGCCCGTTCCGCGATCTGCGGCTGATCGCCACAACCCTGATCGTGATGGGCATCGTGCTCGGCATCGCCGACCGGCTTGCCGCCCGCGACGAGGCCGGCGGCAAGCACCGCGTGGTCAAGCAGCGCAAGACCCTCCAGGAGCTGGGCGTCCGGGACGGTCTGATCTACGGCGTCTGCCAGGCGATGGCCCTGATCCCCGGCGTCTCCCGCTCGGGCGCCACCATCAGCGGCGGTCTGCTGATGGGCTACACCCGTGAGGCGGCGGCCCGCTACTCGTTCCTGCTGGCGATCCCGGCCGTGCTCGCATCCGGCGTCTTCGAGCTGAAGGACGCGAGCGCGGGCGGGCATGTGGCCTGGCCGCAGACGATATTCGCAACGATCATTGCCTTCGCGGTGGGCTACGCGGTGATCGCCTGGTTCATGAAGTTCATCACTACGAAGAGCTTCATGCCGTTCGTGATCTACCGCATTCTGCTCGGAATCGTGCTGTTCATCCTGGTCGGAACGGATGCGCTGAGCCCGCACGCGGGTGAGTCGGCCGGCTGACCCCGCTGTCGCGGTGGAGACGGCTGTCGTACCGAGGCCTTAGCCTGTCGCCATGTCGCCGTTTCCCCGCGAGTCAGAAACTGCACTGTCCGCCGCCGAGCTGAATCTCCGGATCCGTGAGCTGTGGGCGGACGGCGAGCTGCCCGACGACCGGCGGCCGGAATACGAGGCGCTCGTGTTGGAGTGGGCCGCGGCGACGCTCGAGGCCGTCGAGCGCGCGGCGTGAGCGCGGGCTGACAGCTCCCTGCCGGACCTGCCCCTGCCCGCCCCCGGGCCGACCGGCCCGCCGTACCCCGCCGGACTGGCCCGCCCGACCGCCCAGCCTGACCGTCGGACGTGGCGGAGCGCTCGGCTAGCCTGAGTGCACAATGAACCGTTTGACGACGTCATGGGGCGGGTTCGACCTCGCCCGCTTCCCCGAGGACCCCCGCGACCCGCTCCGCGCCTGGGACGCCGCCGATGAGTACCTCCTCAGGCAGCTCAAGGGGGACGAGCCGCTCAAGGGGATCGAGGACGCCGGACCCACGAATCTCTCCGGCACCGTGGTCGTCGTCGGCGACCGGTGGGGCGCCCTTGCCACCTCGCTCGCCGAGCACAGCCCCGTACAGATCACCGACTCCTTCCTCGGCCAGCAGGCAACCCGCGCGAATCTGGCGCGCAACGGCATCGACGCGGACGCGGTGAGGCTGCTGTCGGTCAGGGACATCCCGCCGGAGCGCGTCGACGTACTGCTGGTGCGGGTGCCCAAGAGCCTCGCGCTGCTCGAGGACCAGCTGCACCGTCTCGCGCCCGCCGTGCACGCGGACACCGTCGTCGTCGGCACCGGCATGGTCACCGAGATCCACACCTCCACGCTGAAGCTGTTCGAGCGGATCATCGGTCCGACCAGGACCTCGCTGGCAGTGAAGAAGGCGCGGCTGATCTTCTGTACGCCCGACCAGGGGCTGGCCCGCACCGCCGGGCCCTGGCCGCTGCGGTACGCGCTGCCCGCCGATGCCGGGGCGCTCGCCGGCCGGACCGTGACCAATCACGCGGGCATCTTCTGCGCCGAGCGGCTCGACATCGGCACCAGGTTCTTCCTGCGCAATCTGCCCAAGCGCCGCGGCGCGGAGCGGGTCGTGGATCTGGGCTGCGGCAACGGCGTGATCGGGACGGCAGCCGCGCTGGCCAATCCGGAGGCCTCGGTGACCTTCATCGACGAGTCGTTCTCCGCGGTGGCATCGGCCGAGGCCACGTACCGCGACAACGTCGACTCGGACGCGAAGGCCGAATTCCTGGTGGGCGACGGACTGTCCGCGGTGCCGGCCGAATCGGTCGACCTGGTTCTGAACAATCCTCCGTTCCACTCGCACCAGGCGACGACGGAGTCGACAGCCCGCCGGATGTTCGGCGGTGCGCGCCGCGCACTGCGGTCCGGAGGCGAACTGTGGGTGATCGGCAACCGGCACCTCGGGTATCACGTGAAGCTGCGCCGCCTCTTCGGCAACTGCGAAGTCGTGGCCTCCGACCCGAAGTTCGTTGTCCTGCGGGCCGTCAAGAAGTAGCGGTCAGCGGGGCGTGCCGCCGCCCTGCCACTGCGCGTACGGAACACGGGAAATCTCGCGTACATCGCCGAGCGTGCCCCATTCGTCCTTGCCCAGCCGGGTCAGCGGAGCCAGCTTCGTCACCTCGGGGTGCCCGTCCGCCATCACCTCCGGACTGATCGCCGCATGCACCACCCGGCCGAAGACGACGGTCGAGTCGCCCAGCCGTACGGTGCTGTGCAGTTCGCACTCCAGCGCCACCGGCGATGCCGCGACGCGAGGCGGCTTCACGCGCAGGCTCGCCTCGCGCTCCACGCCGACCGCGTCGAACTCGCTGATGCCGCGCGGGAAATCGGTGGCGGTCGCGTTGATCTGCTCGAAGAGCGGCTCAGGCGCAAAGTTGACCACGAAGGCGCCGGTGTCCTCGATGTTGCGCAGCGAGTCCTTGCGGCCGACGGAGGTGAACTGCACGACCGGCGGCGACACGCACGAGACCGTGAAGAAGGAGTGCGGAGCGAGATTGTCGGTGCCGTCGGCCGATGTGGTGGAGACCCAGGCGATGGGCCTCGGGACGACGGTGGCGGTCAGCAGCCGGTAGAAGGTGTCGCGGTCGCACTGGGCGGGGTCGTAGTCGTTGCGCATGGGGGCAGTATGGCGGGTGACACGCAAGGTCAGCGGGTCCGCGCTCCGGCTGGCCCGTCCACGGCGGAGGAGAGCTGGGCAGATGACGTACGTCGCCGACGAGGGCCGGTACGCCGGCATGCGGTACCGCCGCTGCGGCAACAGCGGGGTCCGGCTGCCGGAGATCTCCCTGGGGCTGTGGCACAACTTCGGCGGCACCAGTCCGCTGGAGACCCAACGGGCCGTGCTGCGCCGGGCGTTCGACCTCGGTGTGACGCACTTCGACCTGGCGAACAACTACGGCACGCCCTTCGGCTCGGCCGAGGCGAACTTCGGCGCGCACTTCCGGGCCGACTTCCGCAAGTACCGCGACGAGCTGGTCATCGCCACGAAGGCCGGCAATGAGATGTGGCCGGGTCCGTACGGCGAGTGGGGTTCGCGCAAGCATCTGCTGGCGAGCCTCGACCAGTCGCTGCGCCGGCTCGGCGTGGAGTACGTCGATGTCTTCTACTCGCACCGGCCGGACCCGGACACTCCACTCGAAGAGACGATGGGCGCGCTCGCGACCGCCGTACGCCAGGGAAAGGCGCTGTACGCCGGTCTCTCGAACTACAGCCCGGCCCGGACCGGGCAGGCCGCCGCGATCCTGACGGAGCTCGGCACTCCCCTGCTGGTCAATCAGCATCCGTACTCGCTGCTGGATCGCGGGATCGAGGACGGGCTGCTGGCGGCCTCCGAGGCCGCCGGAGCGGGTCTCGTCGCCTTCTCGCCGCTCGCGCAGGGGCAGTTGACGGACCGCTACCTCAAGGGGGTCCCTGCGGACTCGCGGATGGCGGCCGGACGCTATCTGACGCGCGACGTCCTGACCGACGAGCGGCAAGAACTCCTGCGGACCCTGGACGCGCTGGCCCGGGAGCGCGGCCAGACGCTCGCCCAGATGGCGCTTGCGTGGCTGCTGCGGGACAGCCGCGTCACCTCCGTACTCGTCGGCGCGAGCAGCGTCCGTCAGCTTGAACAGAACCTGGGGGCGCTCGACGCGCCCGGGTTCTCTGACGCCGAACTGACGGAGATCGACCGTTTGCTGACCAAGAGCGGGTGAAGAGCGGGTGACTGGCGTGCACAGCCCTTGGCGTCGGGCGCTCACTGCCCGAAACTGACCCGATGACGCAGCGCGTAGATCTCGCGACCGTGATGGACCGGCTGTCCATCGACGAATTGGTCACCAGTTACGCGGTGGCCGTGGACGATGCCGACTGGAGCGCCTACCGGGCGCTGTTCGCGCGGGAGGGGCGCGCCGACTACCGCAGCTCGGGCGGGATCGAGGGCCCGGCCGCCGAAGTCGCCGACTGGCTGGCTCAGACGCTGCGGCTCTTTCCGGTACGACAGCACCTCATCGTCAACCGGCGGCTGCACATTCAGGACCTGGGCGGCTATCCGGGCGACCGTGCGGAGGTGCAGGCCGACTATGTGAACCCAATGCGTCTCGAGTCGGGGGACGACTTCTTCTCCGGCGGCCGGTACGCGTTCAGCCTGCTGCGTACGGACGCGGGCTGGCGGCTGCGGACCGTGGTGATCCACGAGAAGTGGCGGCGAGCCGCGGGGGCGCCGGACGGAGGCTGACGCCCAAGGTGCCCTGTCGGTGCAGGTCCCGCTCGCGCACACTGGAGGGGAACAGTGCTCGCGGGCCCTTCGAGGCAGCACGAGGAGGCGCGGCATGCGGATTCCGGTCGGCCGGCCGAAGCGGCTGGAGGGGCTGGAGGGGCACGAGCAGCACGAGCGTGGGGAGCGGCGCGAGAGGGAGCCGCTCGCGCGCCGGGCGCTGTCGTCCCCGCGGTGGCGCGGCGCGGCCGCGGTGGCTGCCGGTGCGCTGCCCGCGCTCGCTTTTCCCGAGCCGTCGCTGTGGTGGTTCGCGTATGCCGCGCTGGTGCCGTGGATGCTGCTTGTGCGGTCCGCGCCGACGGGCCGACGGGCGGCGGTCGAGGGCTGGCTGGGCGGCATCGGCTTCGTGATCGCCGTGCACCACTGGCTGATACCGAGCCTGCATGTGTTCATCGTCGTGGTTGCCGCGATCCTCGGGCTGATGTGGGGGCCCTGGGGGTGGCTCGTGTGGTCGCTCCTCGGCGGGACCCCGTCGCCGGCGCGCGCCGCAGCGGCCCTCGCGGTCGTCCCTTCCGGCTGGCTGATGATCGAACTGGCCCGGTCCTGGGAGGGCCTCGGCGGACCTTGGGGTCTGCTCGGGGCGAGCCAGTGGGAGGTCTCCCCCGCCCTGCGGCTCACCTCGGTGGGTGGTGTGTGGCTGGTGAGTCTGCTGGTGCTGGCCGTGAACACAGCGATCACCGTGCTGATAGCGGTGCCGCACGCCCGTACGGCCGCGGTGGGCGGCGGCCTCATATGTGCGCTCACCACCACAGCGGTCTGGATGTGGGTTCCGCAGCCGGTGCAGTCGGGGCGGGCGCGCATTGCGGTCGTCCAGCCGGGAGTCGTCAACGGCATGGAGAGCGTCGACCGCCGCTTCGCCCGCAGCGAGGAGCTGACCCGCGAACTGGCCGGGCAGGACCTCGATCTGGTGGTCTGGGGCGAGAGCAGTGTCGGCGAGGATCTGCGCGAGCGCCCCGATCTGGCCGCTCGAATCGCGGTGCTCTCGCGGGCGGTCGGGGCCGAGGTGCTGGTCAATGTGGACGCCCGGCGCGCGGGCGGCACGGGCCCGGCCGGGATCTTCAAGAGCTCGGTCCTGGTGGGCCCGCAGGGCCCGACCGGGGACCGCTACGACAAGATGCGGCTGGTCCCCTTCGGTGAGTATGTCCCCGCCCGCGCGGTGCTCGGCTGGGCGACCTCGGTGGGCAAGGCCGCGGGCGAGGACCGGCTGCGCGGCAGCCGCCCGGTGGTGATGGTGCTGCCCGGCGACGGCGGGCTGCGGCTGGGGCCGCTGGTCTGCTTCGAGTCGGCGTTCCCCGACATGAGCCGGCGGCTTACCCGGGACGGTGCGCAGCTGCTGATCGCCCAGTCGGCGACCTCGTCGTTCCAGGGGAGCTGGGCGCCGGAACAGCACGCCTCGCTGGCGGCGCTGCGGGCGGCCGAGAGCGGGCGGCCGATGGTGCATGCCACGCTCACCGGCGTCAGCGCGGTGTACGGGCCGGACGGCGAGCGGGTCGGCCGCCTGCTGGGCACGGACAGCAGCACCGCGGCGGTCTACGACATCCCGCTCGCCCGCGGCACGACCCCGTACGTCAGGTTCGGCGACTGGCCGGTCTACGGCGCGCTCGCCGTCCTCGCCGCGCTCTGCGCGACCGAGGGTGCCCGGTCCCTCAGGCGGCCTGCTCCAGGGCTTGGCGCACCACCCGTTCACACAACTCATGAGTCCGCAGGGCGTCCTGCGCGCTGAGGAACTTTCCGGCGCGTACGGCGTCGAGGAAGGACAGCACCGACTGCTCGATGCCGCGCTGGCGGGCGACCGGCACCCAGTCGCCGCGCCGCCGCACGCTCGGCTGTCCCTTGTGGTCCACGATCTCCGCGAGATTGCGGACCTCGCGCTTGGTGTCCTGGCCCGACACTTCGAGGATCTCCTCGGTGGAGCCGCTCATCCGGTTCATCGTGCCGATCGCGGTGAAGCCGTCGCCGGACAACTGCAGCACGACGTGGTGCATCAGGCCGTCGACGATCCGGGCCCGCACGTCGGTGTGGTGGACCGGTCCAGGAACGAGGAAGCGCAGGGTGTCGACGACGTGGATGAAGTCGTCGAGGACGAGGGTGCGCGGGTCCTCGGCGAGGCCCACGCGGTTCTTCTGCATCAGGATCAGCTCGCGCGGGTGCTCGATGCACTGGGCGTAGCCGGGCGCGAGGCGGCGGTTGAAGCCGACGGCGAGGCTGGTGCCGCGCTCCTCGGCGAGGCTCACCAGCCGCTCCGAGTCGGCCAGTTCGTACGCGAGCGGCTTGTCGACGTACGTCGCGACACCCGCTTCGAGCAGCCGGGTGACGATCTCGGCGTGCACGGACGTCGGGGCGTGCACAAAGGCGGCGTCCAGGTCCTGGGCGAGCAGTGAGTCGAGGCCGGTGTGGCGTCGTTCTGCGGGGATGTGATGGGTCTCGGCGATTCGCGCCAGGGTGGCGGGGGTGCGGGTCTGCAGATGCAGTTCGACCGCGGGCAGGGTGGTGAGCACGGGCAGATAGGCCTTCTGCGCGATGTCGCCGAGCCCGATGCAGCCGACCTTCACAGGGGCCTCCCTTGGCGCTGTGCCGGTTGTCCGTCGTGTACGTCGCGTATGTCCTGTGCTCCGGCAGCATACGTGCGCTGCGGCGGCCGCCAGTCGGCGATGCCGTCGAAGGTCCGCAGAACGAGGCCGGGTCCGAGCCTGGAGACGGCGGAGATCAGGGAGTCGCGCACCACGACGGCCGGAGTGCTGGTCAGGGACATCAGCCGGGCGATTTTCGCGGCCTTGCGGACGATGCCCATGGTGCGCGGCAGGCGCTGCGCGGTGTACGCGGCGAGGCCCGCGCCCAGGTCCCCGCCGGGGGCCGCGTGGTGGGCGAGCACGATGCCGTCCTCGATGGCCTGGTTGCCACCCTGGCCGAGGGTGGGCGCCATGGCATGGGCGGCGTCGCCGATGAGCGCGGTCCGCCCGCGGTGGAAGGACGGCAGCGGGTCGATGAGGTGATGGACGTCGTTGCGCAGCACCTGTCCGGGTTCGGCGGCGGCGATGATCCCGGGGACGGGATCGTGCCAGCCGCCGAAGCGGCGCAGCAGTTCGGACTTCTCGTCGTCGGCGGCGCGGGCCCCGGCGGGGGCGACGGCGGCTGCGTACGCGTAGATCCGGCCGTCCTTGAGCGGCTGGGTGCCCCACAGCGTGCCGGCGCCCCAGGTCTCGTGCGGCTCGAAGGGACGGTCGGGCGCGGGGACGACGACGCGCCAGGTGGTGAATCCGGAGTAGGCGGGCCCGGGGTGGTCCGGGAAGAGGGCGCGGCGCACACCCGAGCTGATGCCGTCCGCACCGATGACGAGGTCGGCCTCGATCTCCCCGTCGGGGGTGGTCACGCGGGCCGGGCGGCCGCCCGTGACACCGGGGTCGGCGAGCTGCGCGGGGCTGCCGGTACGCACTGCGTGAGCGGGCAGCCGGGACGCGATGCGGTCGATCAGGGTCGCGCGGTGGACCAGCACGAGGGGTCCGCCGAATCGTTCGGCCGCGGCGGAGCTGTTCGTACGGGAGAGCCAGCGGCCGCCGGGATTGCGCATGCCGCCGTCACCCTGCCAGGCGGCCAGCTCGCGAATGTCGTCGCCCAGGCCGATGACGTCGAGTGCGCGCTGGGCGTTGGGGGCGAGGGCGATCCCGGCACCGACCGGCTCCAGGGATTCGGCGCGCTCCAGGACGGTGACCTGCCAGCCGCTCTGGTGCAGGGCCACGGCGGCGGTCAGTCCGCCGATTCCGCTGCCGATGACGACGGCTCGGGGCCTGGGCATGACTCCTCCTCGTTCGGTTCCTTGGTGCCGGTTCGTCGGCGCTCACTACACCTGTAGTGACAATTACCGTACTACAACTGTAGTTCCGGCGGTAGGTTGTTCGCATGGCCGCACGCACCACCACGAGCACTGCCCGAGCCGAACTGATCGCCGACGCCGCGCTGAGGCTGCTCGCCGAGCGCGGGATGCGCGGGCTCACCCACCGCGCCGTGGACGAGGCGGCGGGACTTCCCCAGGGCTCGACGTCGAATTACGCGCGCACCCGGCAGGCGCTGCTGGAGGCGGCCGTACGGCGGCTGGCGGAGCGCGAGGCGGCTGTCCTGACCCCCGACGGGATGCCCGTGCCCGAGGTGGGCACCAGGGGCCTTGTCGACGCGCTCGCGCCGGCCCTGCACCGCTATCTGACCCGCCACCGCGAACTGCTCGTCTCCCGCTACGAACTGGCGCTGGAGGCGACGCGAAGGCCCGAGCTGCGGGAGTTCTACGACGCGACGGGCAGCCAGTTCCGCGCCCCGCTCATCGCCCTCATGGCGGCGGCAGGTTCGCCCGAACCGGAGCGCCACGCCCTGTCGTTGGTGGCCTGGTGCGAGGGGCTGATGTTCTCCTGCGCCGTGGGGTCGTACCACTCCGCCGTCCCCGACCTCGCGGAACTGCGTACCGGATTCGCCGAGCTGTTGCGCGGAATGCTCGGCGAATAAGCCCTGGCGGCACGGAGGGCGCGTGCCTCAGGATGATCGCCATGACGACACCCGAACGGACCGAACCCTCCACCACCGCGGGCGAGCGCGAGATGCTCGACGGCTGGCTGGAATACCACCGTGAGACGCTGGCAATGAAGTGTGCGGGCCTGGACGACAGCCAGCTGAGGGAGCTGTCCGCGCCGCCCTCCGAGCTCTCGCTGCTCGGACTCGTACGGCACATGGCGGAGGTCGAGCGGGGATGGTTCCGCAACGCACTCGCCGGGGAGGGCCTCGATCCGCTCTATTACAGCGAAGGCGACCATGACGGCGACTTCCACTTCACCGAGCAGGACACCTATGCCGAGGCGTACGCCGCCTGGCAGGCCGAGGTCGTACGGGCGCGTGAGCTGGCGGCCGCCCATGGGCTCGACGACCTGGGCAAGACGAAGTCCCGCCGCACCGGGGAGAGCTACAACCTGCGGTGGATCATGACGCACATGATCGAGGAGTACGCGCGCCACAACGGCCACGCGGATCTGATCCGTGAGCGGATCGACGGCGCGACGGGCGACTGACCGGGGGTTGGCGAGGGGGCTGACCGGGGGTTGACGGGGGCTGACCGGCGTCACCCGTGCGGGCCATTGTGTGCCCGAAAGACTGTGAACGTGCCCCGCGCACAGCAGAGTTGCGCGGGTGCACCGACCAAAAACCACCGCGAAGGTCCTGGCAGGGGTAGCCGTCTGGGCCGTGTCCGGCTGTGTGGCCGTGCAGCCGCAGCCCGTGCCCGCACCCCCGTCCCACAGCGGCCGCCCGGCACAGGCTGTGGAGCCGCAGATCGTGCAGAGACCGGCCCGCGAAGTCCTGGCGCCCCCGCCCCTGACGTGGGCCGAAACCGCCGCTCTCCCGTCGGTGCCGCCTCCCGCCGCCCGTCACGTGCCGGACGAGCGGCCAGAGTCCCCGCCACCCAAGTCCCTGCCGGCCAAGCCCGGGACCGCCGAGCCGCCTACCCTGCCGTCCCTGAGGCCGTTGCCGGCCGTCGGGCCGGACGTCTGCGCCCTGGGCGAGAGCTATGGCCGCTGGCGGCCGGGCAGCCCCGAGTCCCGGATCTGCCAGGAGGCCTACGGGAGTTGACCCTCGCTCGCCGGTCCAGCCTCACTCGCCGCTCAGCCGGCGCTCCAGCCGGTCGATCGCGGCCCGGACGCCGTTGCCGTATCCGTCGTCCCCCAAGGCGTCCGTCGCCGCGCGCGCCCGGTCGAGGTGGACGCGCGCGGGCTCCGGGCGCTCGAGCTTCACATAGTCGGCGGCGAGGTTGAGATGGAGAGAGGGATAGAAGGCCCGCACGGCGAGCGTCGCCTCGTGCCGGGCCAGCCGCTCCTCACTCAGCCCTTCCGCCGCAGCCAGGGCCCGCAGATCCCAGGCGAGCTCGTCGCCGGCGTCGTCCTGGGCGTCGGCCATGTAGTGAGCCAGAGTGCAGCGGTGGAGCGGATCACCGGCCTCGCCGATCTCCGACCAGAGCGCGCCGAAGCGATTGCGCGCCTCCTCGCGGTCACCGCCGTGCAGCAACATGATCGCTTGTCCGATGCGGGTCATGACGGCGTCCTCCGACGCCTCCTGCTGCTCCATCACTGCGGCCTCCCACGTCCGTGCGGCGAATCGCGACCATCCACGGATCACGACGCTAGCCGTCGCCACGGACAATGCCGCACAGGCTCGGGCGCGGGCCCGAGCCTGTCAGCCGGGTGCGCGAACGCTCGGCCGCGGTGCTCAGCCGAGGTTCGGAATCCGCCAGTCGATGGGCTCGTGCCCCTGGGCCGCCACCGCTTCGTTGATCTGTGTGAACGGATGGGAGCCGAAGAACCTCTTGGCCGAGAGCGGCGAGGGATGCGCGCCCTTGACCACCGCATGACGCGTCTCGTCGATCAAGGGCAGCTTCTTCTGCGCGTAATTGCCCCACAGGACGAACACCGCGGGGTCGGGCCGCGAGGCCACGGCGCGGATCACCGCGTCCGTCACCTTCTCCCACCCCTTGCCCTTGTGGGAGTTGGCCTCGCCGGCCCGCACCGTCAGCACGGCGTTGAGCAGCAGCACGCCCTGCTCGGCCCACGGCATCAGATAGCCGTTGTCCGGGACGGGGTGACCGAGCTCCGCCTCCATCTCCTTGTAGATGTTCCGCAGGGAGGGCGGGGTCTTGACGCCGGGCCGCACGGAGAAGCAGAGGCCGTGCCCCTGCCCCTCTCCGTGGTACGGGTCCTGGCCGAGGACCAAGACCTTGACGCGGTCGTACGGGGTGGCGTCGAGCGCGGCGAAGACCTCTTCGCGCGGCGGGTAGACCGGCCCACGCGCCCGCTCCTCCTCGACGAATTCGGTGAGTTCCTTGAAGTATGGCTTGTGGAGCTCTTCGCCGAGGACGCCGCGCCAGGACTCGGGCAGCATGTCGGTGTCGGTCACGTCAACAACCTCCGGTATGCGATCAGTTAGACCACAGAACCTACCTGCGGCCACTGACAATCGCGGCTACCAGCTGGCCTTCCGGTACAGCTCCCACAGTTGCATGATCGAATTCGGGTCCGACGCGCGCTCGCAGCCACCGACCTCCTCGCTGGTGGCAATGAACAACTTCCCCTGCCACAGAGGCAGCAGACGCACGTCGTCGACGAAGATCTCCTGCGCCCGCTCGAACTGCGTGCCGACCGCGGCGCGGTCGCTCTCACGCCGGGACGCGGGCAGCAGCTGTTCGGTGATCTCGCTGTTCTCGTACGGAGTGTTGAGCACGTTGTTCGAGCCGACAAACGGCGCGATGAAGTTGTCCGGGTCCGGGAAGTCGGGAAACCAGCCGCGGCCGAATACGGGGTAGTCGCCCTGCCGGTAGCCCTGCTGGAATTCCGCCCACGGCTTGCCGTGAATCGTGATCTTGAAGAGTCCCGTTGCGTCAAGCTGCCGCTTGAGCTCGGCGAACTCCCGCGCGGTTGCGGAGCCGTAGCGGTCGGTGGTGTGCCAGAACGTCAGCGGCACCGGCCGGGTGATGCCCGCCTCCTGGAGGATCTTCCTCGCCTTGTCCACATTCGGCTCACCGTAGCGGTCGAAGAACTCAGTGGTGTGCCCGAAGATGCCCTTGGGGATCATCGAGTACAGCGGCTCCGCCGTGCTCTTGTACACCTCGGAGACCAGGGCACCGCGGTCGACGATCTGGGCGATCGCACGCCGTACGGCGAGCTTGCCCGCCATGGGGTCTTTGGGGTTGAAGACGAGGTAGCGGATTTCCGCACCGAAGGTCTCCACCAGCTGGAGGTGAGCGTTCTCCGGCTTCCGCTGCTGCAGTTCGACGACGGCCGGCGCGGTCAGCACGCGGTCGACGACGTCGATGTCCTTCTTCTTGAGCGCTCCCAGCATCACATCCGAGTCACTGAAGTAACGGATGGTGACGCCGGCGTTCTTGACCTCCGCGTTCCCCTGGTACTTGGAGTTCTTGCCCAGCTCGGCCCGGTCACCCTTCTTGAACGCATCCAGGGTGTACGGCCCCGAGCCGGTCAGTTTGCCGTCCTCGCGGAGCTTGTCCGCGGGGTACTCCTTGGGCGGAACCATGGCCATCGCGGGTGTGCCGAGGATGAACGGGAACGTGGCGTCCGGCGTCTTGAGGCTGAACTTCACGATGCGGTCGCCGACCGTCTCGATCTTGTCGAGGGAGCCGAGCAGACCGTTCGGGCCACCCTCCACGTCTATCTTCCGGACCCGGTCGATGGAGTGCTTGACGGCCGCGGCGTCGAGCTTGTCGCCGTTGGAGAACTGCAGCCCCTCACGCAGTTCGCACTGGAAGATCTTGCTGTTGGCGTCTACGAACCCGCAGCTCTTGGCCGCGTCGGGCTGCGGCACGGTGCTCCCAGTGGGGAAGCTCAGCAGCGACTGGAAGACGTTCCGGTACAGCTCCCATGAACCGTCCCAGGCGGCGGCCGGGTCGAGGGTACTGGGCTGACTCGTCGTACCGACCGAAATCTTCTGCTCACGCTCGGCGTCCTCATTCGAGAACAGGCTGCATCCGGCCAGCAGAGATATGGACGCTAGGGCTGCAGCGGCCTGCAGACAGGTCCGGTAGAACACGTGCACGCTCCTCGTTCAGCCATGGGTCGGCCGACCATACCGCAGCGCCCTGCCGGGTCAACCTTTTGGCCCGGCAGGGCACTTAGCACATTCAGTAACAAAACGGTTCAGGCTGCTCAGTGAACTCCGGCATTGAGGAAGATACCGCCGTCCACCACCAGCGTCTGGCCGGTGATCCAGTCCGACTGGTCGGACGTGAGGAACGCTGCTGCGCCCCCGATGTCCTCCGGAACTCCGAGCCGTGCCAGCGGGTAGGCCGCGGCCGCTTCGGCCTCCCTGCCTTCGTACAACGCTTCGGCGAACTTCGTCTTGATCACCGCGGGGGCGATCGCGTTGACCCGGACGCCCGGCGCGAACTCGTGCGCCAACTGCAGGGTCAGATTGACCATGGCCGCCTTGCTCATACCGTACGCGCCGATGAAGGGCGACGGGGCGAGACCGGCGACGGAGGCGATGTTCACGATCGCTCCGCCGTTCTCCTTCTGCCAGGCCTTCCAGGTCTGCTGGGCGAAACCGAGCGCCGAGATCACGTTGGTCTCGTACACCTTGCGCGCGACATTCAGGTCGAGCTCGGCCATCGGCGAGTAGACCGGGTTCGTGCCGGCGTTGTTGATCAGGAAGTCGACGCGGCCGAACGCCTCCATGGCGCGCTCCACCGCTGCCGCCTGGTGGGCCTCGTCGTGGGCCTTGCCCGCGATGCCGACCGCCCGGTCGGCGCCGAGCTTCTCCACGGCCTCCTTGAGCGCGTCCTCACCACGGCCGGTGATGCACACCCGGTCGCCGCGGGCGACAAGCGCCTCGGCGATGCCGTAGCCGATGCCGCGGCTCGCGCCCGTGATCAGCGCGACCTTTCCGCTGTCCTGTACCTCTGCGGTCATGTCCGTCGTCTCCCGATTCAGTTGAGCGGTCCGCCGGCCACGTACATGACCTGGCCGGAGACGAAGCCGGCCTCGTCGCCCGTGAAGAAGGCGATGGCGTTGGCGATGTCCTCGGGGTACCCGACGCGCGCGACCGGGATCTGGGTGGCGGCAGCGGCCTGGAACTCCTCGAAGCCCATGCCGACGCGGGCGGCCGTCTGGGCCGTCATCTCGGTGACGATGAAGCCGGGGGCGACGGCGTTGGCCGTGATGCCGAACTTGCCGAGCTCCTTGGCGAGGGTCTTGGTGAAGCCCTGCAGACCGGCCTTGACGGCGGAGTAGTTGGCCTGGCCACGGTTGCCCAGCGCGGAGCTGGAGGAGAGCGAGACGATACGTCCGAATCCGGCGTCCACCATGTGCTTCTGGCAGGCCTTGGCCATCAGGAACGCGCCCTTGAGGTGCACGTTCACCACGGTGTCCCAGTCGGACTCGGTCATCTTGAAGAGCAGGTTGTCGCGGAGCACGCCCGCGTTGTTGACGAGGATGGTCGGCGCGCCGAGTTCGGCGGCGACGCGCGCGACGGCTGCCTCCACCTGGGCGCTGTCGGACACGTCGCAGCCGACGGCGAGGGCCTTGCCGCCGGCCGCGGTGATCTTCTCGACTGTGTCCTTGCAGGCCGCCTCGTCGAGATCGAGTACGGCTACGGCGCGGCCCTCGGCCGCCAGCCGTACCGCGGTGGCGGCGCCAATGCCGCGCGCCGCCCCGGTCACAACCGCAACGCGCTGCTCGGTGGTGGACATGCTGGTTCTCCTCGCCCTTGGATGCGGCTCACCCGGTAACGTCCCACGTTCCCCCGGATGAGCGACCGCTTAGTACCTTCAGCAGACGTGACGCTAGAAGCCCTGGCACCCGGTGTCAACGGTCCACCGCGTGCCCCGGGTCACTGAAGGGGTGCCTAGCGGACCAGCAGCGTCAGCAGCCGCTCCACCTCTGCCTCCGGATCGGCGGTCAGCCCGGTGTGCACCGGGCCAGGTTGTACGACGGTCGAGCGCGGCGCGACCAGCCATCGGAAGCGGCGGCCCGGGTCGTCGCGTGCCGCCTGGCCCGCGTCCTCGCCGCCGCGGCAGACGCCCTCGACGGCGTGCAGCGCGGCGCGTACACCCGTCACATCGGCGCCCGGGTCCAGCGCTCGGAGTTTCACCTCGTCCAGATGCGTACTGGCGGCGACGAAGGACTTGGCCCGGCAGTAGACCACCACACCGGCGTTGAAGCACTCGCCGCGCTCGACCCGCGGCACCACGCGCAGCAGCGCGTACTCGAAGACATCGCGCCCGCTCACTTCGCGCCGCCCTTCCCGGCCAGCCAGCCGGGGGCCTGCGACGGCCGGTGCTTGGTCGGCTCGCCCAGGGTGATGCGGGTGTCGATCGTCGCCGCGCGCGGCAGCAGCGCCTCGACATAGGCCCGTCGCAGCGCGTCGGTGGTCTCGAAGCCCGGCTCGTCGACCAGCCACTCGTCGGGGACGTCGGCGGCCACCTCGGTCAGCAGTTCCTCGGTGACCAGCGGCGCGAGCTCGGCGGCGGCCGCCTCGATGTCCGGCTTGAAGGGGGCGAGGGCATGGTCGGAGGCGTCATACGGCTTGGCGGCGGAGGCGGCGGCACCCGGCCAGTTGTGGTGCCAGATCATGGTCGCGCCGTGGTCGATCAGCCACAGGTCGCCGTGCCACACCAGCATGTTGGGGTTGCGCCAGGAGCGGTCGACGTTGTTGATCAGCGCGTCGAACCAGACGACCCGGCCGGCCTCGGCCGCGTCCACCTCGTAGGCAAGCGGGTCGAAGCCGAGCGAACCGGGCAGGAAGTCCATCCCGAGGTTCAGCCCGCCGCTCGCCTTCAGCAGCTCCTGCACCTCCTGGTCGGGCTCGCCGAGACCGATCACCGGGTCGAGCTGGATGCTGACCAGGTCCGGCACACGCAGGCCGAGCCGCCGCCCGAGCTGCCCGCAGATGACCTCGGCGACCAGGGTCTTGCGGCCCTGTCCTGCGCCGGTGAACTTCATGACGTACGTACCGAGATCGTCGGCCTCGACGAGCCCCGGCAGCGAGCCGCCCTCACGCAGGGGCGTGATGTAGCGGGTTGCGGTGACCTCAGTCAGCATTTTCCCAGGCCATCCGACTCCTTAGCCTTACAATCCACGACCGCCCCAGACACGTACAGCCCAGGGAACCGGCCACGATCAGCCCTGGGGAGAATCTGGGGAGTTTCGACTGGCATGCTGATCCCCCTGCCTCCCGAGCAGTCCGTCAATGGCGGTGCGCCCCTTGCTCCCGGCCTCCGGCATGAAGTGAGCATAGTAACCGAGCGTGACGGCTGGCGAGGAGTGCCCGAGCCGGCGCGCCAAAGTCACCACGGACTCTCCCGCCTCCAGCATGATCGAGGCGTAGGTCTGCCGCAGCACGTGGAAGCCGTGCTGCGGCGCCGCTTTCTGGTACTGGTCTGCCGCAAGCGTCAGGCACATGACAACAACGCCGTCGAGCATCGCGTGTCCGAACATCGAGACAGCCACCGGCGTCAGTGCGAGCGAACCGGCGGCCAGCAGTCCGGCCGCGGGCCCCTGCCAGCGACGAACCATCCGGTACATCACCAGCACCGAGACGACGCCCTCGACACACTGCGGCAGAGTCAACGCCCAGGCGTGGAAGCCGAAGACGCGGGCGGAGAGAGCCTGCGGCCACAGGAATCCACCGATCTTGTCCAGCGTGATCGTGGCCGACGGGTCCAGCGCGGTGAACAGGAAGGCCTTCCAGCTCACCGACATACGGCGAGCGGCGACCGAGTAGTAGCTCGCATAGCCGCTGCCAGCGATGTTCCAGGCGTACAGGAACGCGGCGAGAGCGGCGATGCCCAGCAATGCGGGCCGGGCCCATCCCGGCTGGTCGGCGGGTGACCGCCAGACGTGCCGACGGGGCGCGATAATCGGTCGTCGGATTCGGTGACGGTGGACGTACCGGATTCGGTGGTCCTGGTGGTCATGATCGCAGCCAGTGCCTTTCGACTGGAACCGAAGCCAGGCGCGCAAACTTTGTCATTGCGCGCCTGGCACCGACGCTCCTACACGAAGGCACTCCCCCGCGCGAGATCACCCGTCACGCGGGGTCACACATCACGCGGGGTCACATCGTCCGTACGACGACCTTCGATGCGTACGCGCTCATCCAACAACTTGGCGAAATTCGCCCAGATCTCGGCGTAGTGCAGGGCGAGATCCACGACCAGAGCTCCGCAATGGCTCGGTACGGCGGCCGTCAGGTCCGCCCACTCCCTCGTCGCGATCTCGTTCTGCTGCAGCAGGCGCAGTAGATGCCGCCCCTCTTCCTTGTGCCGTAAGGAAGGATCTCTCAACAGCTTTTCCACTACAGAGGCGGTGTCCGCCAGGGCCTGGCGCGGGACGCGGTCGGCCCGGGGCTTGGTGATTCGCGCCATCACCTCGGATCGCGCCTGTCCGTCGGTGGACTCGTGGCGCTCGGCGACCGGAGCCTGACCGGACTCGAGCCGTTTACGGACATCGCTGACCGTCGCGGGCGAGATACCCGCGTACCGTGCCACCTCGCGCAGAGAGGCCTGCGGGCGCTCCGCTATCAGTTCGGCGGCCCGTCGCCTGCCTTCCACGCTGCTCAGAGGGCGCACCTTCCCGTCCCTGCCGACGCGCGCGCTGAGTTGGGGGACGATGCCGCTCGAACGGCGCCGGATCGCCGCGACAGCCTTGGCTCCGAGGCCGGCCGCGCGTGCGATCGCACGGTCCGACATCTGCGGATGCGAGGCGATGATCCGAGCGGCGGCGGCGCGGCGATCGGCCAGCGACAGGGGAAGGCCGTGCGAGACATTCGATGCGACCGCACGCAGGAACGCGTCCTCGGGAGATCCGTCGAAGAACTCGACTTCTATGGTCTGCTGACCGCGTAACCGGGCAGCCAGCAGTCGGTGCATTCCATCGACGACCCTCATGGTGTGCCGGTCGACAAGAATTGCGGGAATGGGCGAGTCGAGCTCTGCGAGTCGCGCTACGTGTTCTTCGTCCTGCCCCTGAGAACGAGGAGAATCTGCGGGCCTGAGTGATGCGATCGCAACGGGGAACGAATTCCCCTTTCGCGCAATTGGATCCCATGTCGAGCCGCTTTCTACGACAGGTCTTCCGGAATCTGACTCCAGTGTGCGGACTGACTGAATCAATGCATTCACCCCGTTGCATTTCGGCTTGCCGTATGCCTGCCCTATACGGGCGCGTTCACCACCTTCGGCCTACCACTCCCCCCAAACGTCCGTTCCGCTCACTCCCACACAGAACCGGCCCGCCCGGATCACGGGTGCGGCCGAACGACACGCACCCCGCGCAGCCCGCCGCATCCCCACGGTCACGCTGCACCGGTCCTCAGCCATCGCTGCACCGGTCCTCAGCCATCGCTGCACCGGTCCTCAGCCATCGTCCGGTTTCCGCTGCGCGTTGTCGACCGCATGAACGAAGAAAAACAGCATTGACCAGGCCTTGACTTAAGCGACCTGAACCCTTTGGCCACCCATCACCCGAGCATGGAAGCCGGACCGGCACAGGCAGGGAACACAGGCAGTAACGGCGCTCCCGATTCAATCGGCCGGAGCGTATGAGACATTTCAGCGGAATCTAATATTCCTCTCCGCTTCCCATGCGCTCCACTTCCCCGGCCCTTCACTCCCGTGATGACCCTCCGGAACCGGTGCGGTGGACTCTCCGGTATCGGCTGAGCTGCGCGGTCGCTCGATCGGCGTGGCTCTGACTACGATTCGCTCCAGGTTCTTGGGCAAGGGGCCCGAGTCCGCAGGGGGTTGGCATGGTTGCTGGTCGCGTGGTGCGCTTCGACAGCTCGCGAGGTTATGGATTCATTGCACCGGCTCACGGCGGGGAGGACGTCTTTCTGCACGTGAACGACTTGCTGTTTTCCGAGCCCTATCTGCGTTCCGGCACGATGGTTGAATTCGAAATCGAAAACGGCGAACGCGGCCTCAAGGCGACCGGCGTACGGCTCGTCCAGGACCCGGGCGAGGGTCCGCCGGCCCCCCGGGCAGCGGACGAGGACGACTCCCTGTGCGATGTGCTCGGCACCGAGGAGTTCGCCCGAGAGGTCACCGAGATCCTGCTGGCGGAGGCGCCGTCGCTCACCGGTGAGCAGATCCTGCAGATCCGTGGCGGGCTGGCGCAGTTCGCCAAGAACCACGGCTGGACCGAGGGCTGACGCGACCCGATGAAGGCTGTCAGCGTCATCGGAACGGGTGCCATCGGCACCTCCGTCGCACTGACCCTGACCCGTCGGGGCATCACGGTGCACCTGGAAGACGTGAGCGCGACCGCCGCCAGGACCGCCGAAGCCATGGGGGCGGGTTCGGTACGCGCTCCGGACGGGCGCGTGGATCTTGCCTTGATCGCCGTGCCTCCGGCGCACACCGGCGCGGTGCTCGCGGACGCCCAACGCCGTGGCCTCGCCCGCGCCTACACCGATGTCGCCAGCGTGAAGGCGCGGCCGTACGCCGAGATCGACTCGGCCGGTGCCGATCCGTCGACCTTCATCGGCGGCCACCCCCTCGCGGCCACCGAACGCTCCGGACCGCTCGCCGGGCGCGCCGGCCTCTTCGCGGCGCGGCCATGGATCCTCACGCCGTCCGCGCGCACCGACCAGTCGGTGCTGAACCGCGCCCTGGAGCTCGTCTTCCTGTGCTCGGGTGTGCCCGTCATCATGGACGCCGCCGTCCACGACCGCACGATCGCCCTCACCTCGCACGCCCCCCATCTGATTTCCACGCTCATGGCGGCCCAGCTGGCGCAGGCGACGGAGGCCGACATCCGGGTGTCGGGTCAGGGGCTGCGGAACGTCACCAGCATCGCGGGCGGCGATCCCGTGCTGTGGCGGGACATCCACGAGGCGAACGCAGACGCGCTGGCGGACGTGCTGGACGCCTTCGCCACCGATCTGGGCCTGGCCGTCGATGCGCTGCGCGCACTGGGCGGTTCGGACCCGGTGCTGCGGAAGCGGGCCGAGGCAGGCCTCGACGCGCTCCTTGAACACGGCAGTCGCGGGCGCGCCCGGGTGGCGGGCAGGTCGGGTGCGCCGTCGGCGGAGGTCGCCCGGCTCTCCGTGACCGTGTCGGAGCAACCCGGCACGCTGACAAGGCTGTTCACCGCCGTCGACGAGCTCGGGGGCCGCATCGAGGACATACGGCTGGAGCAGGCCCAGGAGCCGCCGTACGGAAAGGTCTCCCTGTTCGTACGGCGGACATCCGCCTCCGAGCTGTCCCGGCTGCTGACCGCGGACGGCTGGGCCGTCACCCTCGCGCCCGCCACGGCTTCCTCGCCGGAGCATGCCGCGCGTTCCGCTTCCCTCAATTCCTGAGCCGCGTGGGCCGTTGAGAGTACGCCCAGTCGTCAGCCGGGGCTAACGCGTCGGAGCGCAAGCCGAAGCCCCGCGCGGGGCCGTTGAAGCGTGAACTGTGGCTCCGCGCCGGGCCGTTGAAGCACTGATCGGAATGTGCAGGTGTTCAACCGCAGCACTGCCTCAGTTGAACACCGCGGTCCTCTTCGCAGCGGTGAAGCCGCCGACCTTGTCGATGACGTCGGGGCTGTAGAGGCGGAGCGCCTGTTGGAGGGCGAACTCTGCCATGTAGCACCGGAAGTCGTCGACGGACTCCTCGGCGAGGTTCAGCATGTGCCGATTGGCGAGGACGGCGGGACTTCGCAGTCGATCGAGGCTCCGCTCGATCGCGATGTCGAGTTCCTCGCCCTCGTGGACCTCGTCGAACACCAGCCGCGCCTCCGGTTCGGTCGCCCGCAGGCGTCGTCCGCCCAGGATCAACTGCCGGGCGAGGCGCGGGCCGACGGCCCTGATCAGCCGGAAGTCGCAGGCGCCGGGAATGATCCCCTCCTTCGCCGCCGGGAGACTGAAGAAGGCATCCGACGCCGCCAGCACCTGGTCGAACACAAGGAGGATCTGCGCACCGCCACCGATGGCGAAGGTGTCCACCGCGGCGATCCAGGGCTTCTCGACCGTGCGGGACCACCGGGTCGCGCCGTCCTCGACGAGTACCCCCCGAAGGATCTTGTGGATGTAGCCCAGTTCACGCCGCAGCAGGAAGTCGACCAGTGAGATGCCGCCGCCGTGCAGGGACTTGAGGTTCACTCCCGCGCTGAACACCCGTCGGCCCCGGTAGCGGGGGTGGGTCATCTCGCCGCCACGCAGCAGACAGACCTCGACCGAGGGGTCCAGCAGCGCGAGGTCGACGGCGGCCTCCATGTCGTCGATCTGCCGGTCGTCCTCCGCGTTCAGACAGTCGGTGCGGCACATGGTCAGACGCGCCGCACCATCGGTCCGCTCCAGCCGCACGGAGCCCAGGTCGGCCGTGCCGGTGCGGAGGAAGTCGGGCAGCAGCCCGAGGGCGCGCGGGGTAGGGCGCAGCATGGCGTCGAGCAGGTGCCGGCCTGCCGACGGAGAGTTCAGGATCGCCCGGAAGAAGATTCCCTGGTCGATCTCGTCCCCTTCTTTTTCCGCCTGCGGCCGGCCCCGCTCGGTCGCGAGCCGCTCGGCGGTGGGCACCAGGCCGGGAAAGGCGGTCGCGGCACTCGACGCGAGCTGGTCCAGCCGCACGTACCGGGTCCGGCCGTCGGTGAGTTCGTCGTAAACGGCGTCGGCGTGCGCGTCCATGAACGCGGCGCGCAGGGTCCGGGCGGTGTCCGTCGCCGACACGGCGGCAGCGCGCTGTCCGGGTGTCCTGAGGGCCGGCTCGGGCAGGGCGGCGAGCAGGTCGTCGGTCCGCGCGGCAGCCTTGGCGAGCGCTTCGCGGGCCTGCGCCGGCTCGGCCCGTACGTCCCGGAGGTCGTTCCCGGCCTCCATGTCACCGTGGTCCGCGCTCACGAGCGTGCTCCGACAGTGGCGGCACGGCGCAGCGCTCGGTCACAGGCGGCGAGGTGCACGCCCAGCGCCTCCTCGAAGGTGGTCGTGGGCGCGTCGAGCAACAGCTGTCGGCGGATGGCGAGTTCGGTGCCGGAGACGGCACCGGCGCGTTCCTCCGCGGTGGTCGCCGCAGTCACCGGGTCGTCCGCCAGTTCGTCGACGAGTTGCAGTGCCAGCGCGTCGGCCGCCTCGACGGGAGTGCCGAAGAGCACCGCCCGGCGGATGGCGGCCGCGCTCGCCCCGTACCGGGCGAGCCGGTAGAGGGCCATGCCGGGCCAGGTCGCGCCGTCTTCCACGGACACCACCAGGCGCGCCGAGCGCGTCGCGATGCGGTAGTCGGTGGTCAGCAGCGCGTCCAGAGCCGCTCCGCCGCAGTTGCCGTCGGCGACCGCGATGGTGGTCGCGGGCAGCCGCTCCAGGCGGCGCAGCGCCCGCTCCCACTTGTTCACCAGCGGCACCGTCAACTCGCGCGCCCAGGACCCCTCGGGTACGCCGGAGACGTGGATGGTCGCGTTGCCGTGCCCGGCGAGGTCCTCGACTCGGTCGCAGAAGGCGCCGACGGCCGCGATTGTCTCGGTGGACAGGGGGCGCCGTCCGTCGATGCGCAGGACGTGCCCCGAGGTGTCTGCCGTACCTGTGGTGCTGCTCATCCGATTCTCCGTCACCACTGCACCAGGGCAGTCTCGATGGTCGAGCCAGGGCCCATGGTCATCAGTACGCCGTAGTCCCCCGCCCGGGTCTCCTGTTCTTTGAGGAGCCGTTCGTAGGAGAACAGGAAGGAGGAACTCGACAGGTTGCCGTAGTCGCGCAGGACGCCGGTGGTGTGCCGTACGTCGTGGCGGGTCAGGCCGAGGTTGATTCGTACGGCGTCGATGACCTTCTTGCCGCCCGAGTGCACCAGCCAGTGCGCGATGTCGCTGCGGCGCAGTCCCGCACCGTCCAGCAACCGGTCGACCACCTGCTCCGCGTTGGCGCCGACGACGTACGGGACCTGGGGGTCCAGGTAGAAGCTGAACTTCCCCTGGTCGTCGTCCCAGTCGTAGCGCATCGCGTCAATCGCCTCGGTGATGAGGTGGCTGGCGAAGCCGAGGATGCGGGGACTGCCCGCTGCGGACGGCGGGCCGCCCGGCGCCCCGGAGGTGACGTACGCGGTGTCCGGGGTGTCGGCGATCAGGGCGATGGCGGCCGCGCCGTCGCCGAACAGGCTGTTCACGACGGCGGTGCGCAGCGTCGAGTCCATGACGTACGCCGCCGAGCAGGCCTCGGTGCAGAGCATGACGGCGACCTTGCCGGGGTTGGCGACGGCCCAGCCGGCGGTGGCGTTGAGCGCGTTGAGTCCGGCGTTGCAGCCCATGCCCACGACGTCCACACGGCTGGTCGCGGCGCTGATTCCCATCTCCCGGATGAGCAGGGCGCTGATGCCGGGGGTGAGGAAGCCCGTGGTGGTCACGCAGCACAGGTAGTCGATGTCCGACCGCTCGATGCCGGAGTTCTCGAGACAGGCCTTCACGGCCCTGGCCCCCATGTCGAGGGCGACTCTCTTGTGCTTGGTGAGGAGCGCGCCCTGGGCCTCCGGAACACGTGTGCCGTCGGCGGCCTCGGGCGGGATGGTGAGGTGGCGCCGCTCGATGGCGCTGTTGAGGAAGACGGAGCGGACCTTGGGGTCCGTGATGTGGAAGAGGTCGAGCAGTTCCAGCTGGCTGTACGAACGCTCCGTGGTCGCGGTGCCGACGCCCGCGATCCGGGCGGAGCCCGTCGTGAGCTTCGCCGCGGGATCCGGAAGGTCCAGAACGGCGGTGCCCGGAAGGCTCGTTGTGAAGGTCATCGGAAAGTCCACCCCCACATACGGGTTTTGCTGCGGATGAGATATTTCGCTGTGAACACCGCTACTCCTTCTGGCGTGTTGAAGAGCCACCACTGGCAACTAGCAACTATGACCCGGCGGCACGGAAATGGGAGAGTGTTCAACTGCGGCAATCCCCGGACTGAACGCGCACGCTGGAATCGTGGGACCCTCCACCTGTGCTGATTGACACTGCGCGTCTTCGACTTCGACGTTTCCAGTCTGCCGACATACCGGCGTTCGCCGCCTATCGCTCGGACCCCGAGGTCGCCCGTTATCAGGAATGGGACTTTCCGTTGTCCCTCGAATCGGCAGGACTACTCGTGCGCAGATACGCCCGGAACGATCCCGCCGGGCCCGGATGGTTTCAGTACGCGGTCGAGCTGAAGGCCGACGGATGCCTGCTGGGGGATGTCGCGGTGAACGGGCAGCCCGGCGGCGGTGAGGCCGAGGTCGGATTCAGTCTCGCCCGTGACCGGCAGGGGCACGGGTACGCGACCGAGGCCGTACGTGCCGTGCTGCACGAACTGTTCGGCACCGGCCTGCGGACGGTTTCGGCGGAGTGCGACGTACGGAATCAGCGGTCCGCACGGCTTCTGGAGCGGATCGGATTCGAGTTCAGGTCGCAGCGGACCGTCTTCGTACGGGGGAAACGGGAATGGACCGATCTCCAGATGTTCAGCCTGCCCGCCGAGAAATGGGAAGACCTCGACAAAGGCTGAACATCTGGGGATCGGTGATTACGGTCGGAGTATTCGGACATCAGTGATCACGGCCGGCCCTTCTGTGCTTTCACAAAGCGGGCCAGCCGCTCTACCCCCTCTTCGATCTCCTGGTGCGAAAGATAACTGACGGACAGGCGAAGGCTGTTGTCGCCGCCGCCCCCGGGATAGAAGTACGACATGGGCGTCCAGATGACCCCGAATTCCTCTGCAGAGCGAATTAGTGCCGCATTGTCGGCGCTGAACGGCATGTCGACCGCCAGGAAGAATCCTCCGCTGGGCTCGTTCCACCGAATACCGAGCGCGGTCCGCTCGTCCTCGGGGAAGTTCCGTTCGAGCTCACGGAGGGTGACACGCATCGCGTCCCCGTAGTACGCGGCGGTACGGGTGTTGAGCTCCGAGGTCCGCCCGTCCGCGGACAGGAGCATGCCTGCCGTGACGGCCTGGCTGACCGGGGAGGTGTTGACGGTCACCATGCTCTTGATCTTGGTGAGTTCGTCCGCCAGCAGCCCGCTGTCCTCCGCACCGTCGACGACGGGCTGGTCGGCCACGACGAAGCCCACGCGGGCACCGGGGAAGAGAGTCTTGGAGTACGAGCCCAGGTGGACGACCCTGCGTCCATGGTCCAGGGACTTGAGGGTCGGCAGCTGGCCTCCGGGGCTGACCATCCGGTAGGGGCTGTCCTCCAGGATCAGGATGTCGTGCCGCTCCGCCAGGTCGAGAAGCTCCTGCCGCGTACTCAGGGGCATGGTGGTGCCGGACGGGTTCGAGTGGTCGGGGATGACGTAGAAGGCGCGAGGGCGTCTGCCGCGCGCCCGCTCGGCGAGGAGCGCCGCCTCCAGATCGGCGCACCGGAATCCCTTCTCGCTCTCCTCGACCGCGCGTACCTCGATGTCCAGCAGCCGGGCCGCGCCGGTGATGCCGACGTAGCAGGGGCTGGAGACCAGCAGGACGTCGTCGGGTCCCGAGATGAGCGCCCGTACCGCGAGGAACATCGCCTCCTGGCAGCCGACCGTGACCACGACGGACTCGGCCGGCACGTCGATGTTCTCGTCCTTGCGCAGCGAGTCGGCGATCAGTTCCCGGATCTGGCCGCTGGTGGGGCCGTACTGGAAGAGGGCGGAGCGGATCTCGGCGGGGGACGCGCCGCCCTCCTCCAGGTGGTCCAGGTAGCGGCGGAGGTAGGTGAAGATCTGCTCGGTCTCGAAGAAGCCGTCATAGGGGCGGCCGGGCGCGAACGAGATCGCGTCGGGGTAGCGGTGCGTGATCTCGTTGAGGAAGTTCATCGTGTCCAGCACAGGGTCGGACACGCTGCCGTGCAGGTCCTGCTTGCGCAGTGCGGAGGCGGGGCGGGTGTCCCATGCCGTGGCCGGGACGGGGTCCGACGGTCCGTAGACCCCTGCCGTCGCCCGGCCGGGTGTCTCCCGCGTATGCGACGGTGTCATGACCGGTGCCCCGGTCGGCCCGGATCCGCTCGCCGAATGGCCGCTCACCGACCCGCTCACCGGAGATTCACCCACCGGCGACTGACTCACCAGAAGCTCACCCACCGGGGACTCGCCCACCAGCAGCTCGCCGCCCGGAGGCCTGCCCACCCGTTGGGGTGCCGCTTCCGCGACCGTCGCCGTGCCGGTGAGCAGCATCGCCTCCTTGAGCTCGTCGACGACGATGCCCAGCACCCGCTGCACGCCCTCGGCCCGTCCCACGGCCAGGCCGTGCAGCACCGGTCGGCCCAGGAGTACCGCGTCGGCGCCCAGGGCCAGGGCCGCCAGCACGTCACCACCGCGGCGGATCCCGCCGTCCATCAGGAGCGGGCAGGCGCCGGCCACCGCCGCCGCGATCTCGGGCAGCACGTCCAGCGTGGCCGGGGCGCCGTCCAGCTGTCGGCCGCCATGGTTCGACACGACGATGCCGTCGGCCCCGGCTGCCAGGGCGCGCCGCGCGTCGGACGCCGTGAGCACGCCCTTGACCAGTACCGGGAGCGAGCTGATGGAGTGCAGCCACTCGATCACCGACCAGTCGAGGGCCGGATCGAACTCGGCCAGCGCATGGCCGCCGGGCGAGGCGAAGCCGTCGCCGGCCAGGTTGGTCGGCGTGATGCCCTCCGGCAGCCGGAAGTTGTTGCGGATGTCACGCAGCCGGCGGCCGAGGCGGGGCGCGTCGGCCGTGAGGACCAGTGCCTCGAAGCCGGCCCGCTCGGCACGCTCGACGAGGCCTCGTGTCACATCGCGGTCGCGGAAGCAGTACACCTGGAGCCAGAGCGGGGCGGAGCCGACCCGGGCGATGTCCTCGATGGTCCGCCCGGCGAAGGTACTGACGACCAGGGGCAGCCCGGCCGTACCCGCGGCCCGGGCGGTGGCGACCTCCCCCGCCGGGTCGGCGAGCGTGTGGTAGGCGAGGGGCGCGATGCCGATCGGTGCCGCCCAGTCGCGCCCCAGGATCCGGGTGCCGGTCTCGGGCCGGTGCACACCGGTGAGTACTCGCGGCCGCAGCCGTACGCGGTCGAAGGCCTCCGCGTTAGCGGCGAGGGTCCGCTCCCGGCCGGCGCCGCCCTCGATGAAGTCCCAGACGTCGGGGGCCAGTTCCGCACGGGCCAGGGCGGCGTAGTCGCCCAGGGTGTGCGGTCCCCGCGCGGCGCCGCCGCCCGGCCGCTCGCTCACCCGGCGGCCAGCCTGTCGCGTTCGACGGCCTCGTACAGGGCCCGGATGTTGGCGCTGCCGAAGCCTCGGGAGCCCTGACGCTGGATGAGCTCGAAGAAGAGGGTGTTGCGCTCGTAGGGCGATCGGCTGAACAGCTGGAGCAGATAACCCCATTCGTCGCGGTCGGCGAGTATCTGGGTGGCCCGCAGCTCCGCGATCCTCTCGCGCATTCCGGTGAACCGGTCGGCGAGCATGTCGTAGTACGTGTCCGGTGTGCTGAGGAACTCCACACCCTGGTCGCGGAGTTCGCGTACCGCCGGGATGATCTCGTCGACCAGGAAGGCCAGGTGCTGGACACCGGGACCGCCGTTGCGGTCGAGGAACGCGTCCAGCTGTCCGGGGCTCTTCGTCGGGTCCGGTGCGACCAGGGTGAAGGTGACCCGGCCGGACGCGCTGCGCACGACGATCGAGTCCATCGCCTGATCGCCGACAGCGACGTACTCGGAGGAGTAGGGGGACATCCCGAAGGCGGCCCCGTAGTAGTCGGCGTAGTCCTTCAGCGCGCTTCCCTCGACGCAGACCGCGACGTGGTCGAGCAGCCGGATGCGGCCGGTATCGACGTTCTGCGCCTGTGGTGCGGGCTCCCAGGCGCGCCCGGCGGGCCACGCGTCGGGATCGGAGGGGCGCGGCACCAGTGTGTGGGTGACGCTGCCGAAACCGGACACGACCGGGTTGCCGTAGACGGGAGCGAACGATTCGGCGCCCGCCGCGACGGCCGCGTCCCGGGTCTCTGTCACGTCGTCACAGGTCAGCGCGATGTCGGCGATGCCGTCCCCGTGCTGGTCGAGAAACTTCCAGATCCCCCGGCCCGAGGTGACGATCAGCCGGGTCTCGCCCTGCCGCAGCAGGATGGAGCTCCGGTCGGCCTCCACGCGGTCCGCGACCCGAGTGAAGCCCATTCCCGAGACGAAGTAGTCGATGGTGGGCGGCGCATGACTGGTGTACAGCTCGGTGTGCGCCATGTCGTGCACTGGCATGGAGGTACCTCCTCAAGGACCGACGGCCCGGCTGTCGTTGGGCTACCAGCGCCATTCCTGCTGGCCGTAGAGGTGTCCGGCCTTGATACCGCGGTCCTTGCACCAGGTCATGAACTCGTCGATCTGCTTGATCTGGTACGTGTCCTCGGTGTACGTCGTCGCCATGACGTGGCCCAGCCAGGGCTCCTCGCCCATGGCGTACACGTACGCCTCCTTGGCACCGAGTTCGACCATGATGTCGGCGGCCTGCGCGGCGTTGGAACCGGACAGCTTGCGGGAGTTGCTCATCTTCTTCGTCACCGGCTTGGTGAGCAGCGCCTGGTAGAGCCAGGTGAGCGGGGCGCCGTCGCACTCCATGCCCAGGAAGGCGATGTCGGCGGTGCCCAGGTGTCGCTTGACGTAGCGGTAGAGCAGCGGGTCGATGCCCGAGGAGTCCGCTCCGATGAAGACCTTCTTGCCCGCGAGCTCCGCCCAGTACGTGGACTTGCCGCGGATGTCGAGGTCGCAGTGCTCGCCGAGGAACGGGGTAGCGGTGACCTTGCCGCCGGGGAACTCCACCTCGTCGAAATCGTCGACCTCGATGACCGGGAAGCCCTGGTGCTTGAGCATCAGCGCCATCGACGGGTCGGCCAGGTTGCCGCGCGAGGCGCGCGGCACGACGACCGATCCGACGCGGCCGCGCAGCTGGAGCAGCGTCTCCAGAACGATGTGGTCCTGGTGGCCGTGTGTGATCACCACGAGGTCGATGAAGTCGGGCAGGTCGTCCAGGGTGTACCGGTCGCCCGCGGTGTTGTCCGCGCTGATGAACGGGTCGGTCACGATGGCGGCTTCGGAGGTCTGCAGCACCAGGCAGGCGTGTCCGAAGTAGCGGATCCGGCCGCCGGCGTCGATGTGCCGGTCCTCGGCCAGGCTCGGCTGCTCGCTCAGCATCCCGGACAGCCGTGCGGCCTGGGCGTCGTCGAGTTCCAGGGACTCGCGCAGGTGGGACAGCGTGGTGGGCCGTACCCGGGACTTGAACAGCTCTTCCAGGCCCGCGTGACGGAAGGGGATCGCCAGCTCCAGCACGTCCGGGGAGGGCAGGCGCGGGGTGCTGAGGATGAAGGGGCGCTCGATGCCGGTCTCGAAGGACAGCTGCACCGACTGCCGCTCTTCCTGGTAGATGCCGCTGTGGTACGCGAGCGGTTCCATGAAGCGCATCTGCGCCTGGTTGTCGGTGTCGTACGCCAGCTCCACCAGGCCGCCGAGTTCCTGCGGCAGCTTCGGGTACAGCGGGGTCAGGTCGAAGCCGGTCGCGTTGGACCTCAGCAGTTCCTGTCCCTCGGCGACGGCTTCGGCGAACCGCAGCATCTCGGCACGCTCACGCTTGATCGTGGCGAGCAGGTCGCGCACCTCGTCGGCGCGCTCCTCCGGGATGTTGATGAAATAGCCGCCGCGCAGTTCGGGGTTGTGGCTGGCCGCGACATGCACCTTCGGGGACTGGAGATACGACTCCAGCAGCGGAACCTGCAGGAATGCCAGGTTCATCGCCGCCTGAATCGGAGCCAGCGTGTGCGGCCAGACGTAGAACCTGTCCACAAGTGGCTCGATTATGACCTTCGGCCGCAGAAACAACTGCTCATCAGCCATCAGACTTCCGCCCCTCCAGGCATTCCGAACGAAAAGGAGTTTCTTGTGCGTGCTGGTTTCTTGGACATGCTGGGAAGATCCACGACCGGATCTGCCGAGAAGAAGTGCGGATATGAGTGCTACCACCGCAGGGAATCAACAGTCGCGGTGAAAGGACAACCGTGGGCGGCTGTGTTCAACTGCGGCAATGCGTCAGTCGCGGCTGCGGCCGGGGTCGCCGGCAACGCTCCGCTCCAGGACTGCCATGGCGCTGGTGAGTTTCATCTTGGCCTGCGCCCAGGCGATCGAGCGCGGCCCTTCGAGTACGGCGCCCGAGACCTCCTCGCCGCGGTGTGCGGGCAGGTCGTGCATGAACTTCGCGTCGGGCCATCGCCTCATCAGGCGCTCGTCGATGTGGAACGGCCGGAACTTCTCCCGCCAGTTCGGGTCCGCCTTGACGGTGCCCGTCGTCTGCCAGCGGGTCGTGTAGACGACGTGCGCCTGGGCCGGCAGGTCGTCGAGGTGGTGGATCTGGGTGACCGTCCCGCCCACCGATGCCGCCCGTTTCGCGGTGTCGTCCAGCACCTGGGAATCCAGCCCGTATCCGGGTGGGGTGGCAAAGGTGAGGCGGCAATTCGGCATACGGGAGAGCCCGTACGCCAGTGCCGACGCCGTGTTGTTTCCCTCGCCGAGATAGAGCAGCGACAGTCCGTCGAGCGAGCCGAATTCCATGAGCATCGTCGCCAGGTCGCAGATCCCCTGGGTCGGGTGTTCTTCCGCGGCCATCGCGTTGATGACGGGCAGATCACCGGCCCGGGATATCTCCCGCAATTCGTCGAGGGGGCCGGCGGTGCGGACGACGAGCGCGTCCAGCATGGAGCCGAATACGCGCCCGGTGTCCTGGAGGGACTCCCCCGTGGCCGTCTGCAGATCGCCCGGCCCGTACATCAGGGGGAATCCGCCCAGTCTTACGGTGCCGACGCTGAAGGCGGTTCTGGTCCGGGTCGAGGTCTTGGTGAAGAGGACCCCGACGACCTTGTCCCGCAGGGGCCGGTCGTGCGCGCTCAGGTCGTGGTACAGGTCACGGGACCGGGCCGCCAGGCGTTCCAGGTCCTCCCTGGTCAAGTCGGACAGCGTCAACAGCCCGTGCTGCGGTGCGAACATGATCCCCCGTTCTTGTTCGGAGAGGGCGCTTCCCATGCTGTTCGGCGGGATCGGGATACCGGCCGCGGGTCAGCTCGACGCCCGCGCCGATCCCGACGCCCGTGATGCCGTGGGCCGCCCGCCAGTCGGCCCGGTAGATCGTGCTCCGGTAGCGGTCCGCACCGTCGGGGCACAGGCAGATCAGTTCATCCGTCCGCGGGTTCTGCCGGAACATGCGCAGAGCGGCGGCGACGGTCGCGCCGGAACTGCCGCCGACACCGATCCCGGCCTGCTCGGACAGCCACAGGCAGGTAGAAATGGCCTCGGTGACGTCGACGTGCAGAGCCTCGGTCGTGGCGGGATCGAGGAAGTTGGACGAGCAGCTGGCCCCGATCCCGGACAGGAGCCGTCGGCTGGGGTCCCCGCCGAGTGCCGCGGAGCCGTGCACGTCGACCCCGACGAGCCGCCAGGCCGCACCCGTCGACCCGACGAATCTCGACAGGCCGGCGAGGGTGCCGCCGGTGGAGACCGGCACCAGGATCGTCGCGGGGCCGGGCACCTGCGCACGCAGTTCGGGCGCCGTGGTGTTGAAGTGGGCGTTGGGGTTCGCCTCGCTCCGGTACTGGTTCGTCCAGACCAGACCGGGGCGGGCGCTCAGCTGCTCCCGCACGTACCGAATGCGGTTCAGTAGAAAGCCCCCGGAGAAATCCGGTTCGTCGACGACCGTCACCCGGGCGCCGAGCCCGCGCATACGGTCGACGAAGAACGAGCTCGTCCGGGGGTCGACGACAGCGTTCAAGGGAATTCCGCGAGCACCGCACTCGGCCGACATCGCGACACCGAGATTTCCGGATGTCGATTCGATGATGCCGATTTCCTTGTCGATCCTGTCAGCCACGTGATCGATGAGGGAGGCGGCGATTCGATCCTTCAACGAGCCGAAGGGATTGGCCGATTCGAGTTTGAGCCGCAGTCGCCGGTCGATTCCGTCGACCTTGACGTACAGGTCGACGATCGGGGTGGTGTCGAAGATCCGGGTTTCCCCGACGAGCGGTTTTCGTATCGGTCCGGGAGAGCCTGCAGCTCCCATGTGCCAGTCACATCCGATCTTCTTGAGTGCTCGTGACGGATCCCCTCACGGCCCCCGAAGCGCCGGATGGAAAACGGTCAGCCAGCAACCTCGGACCGTTCCACGACCACCAGGCGGCCCGTTCCCTCGAGCGTCGCCAGATCGATGTCGGCGACGCAGCGAACGGGGTCGTCGTTGAGGATCAGCGTTCCCTCGATGTGGACGGTGCCGCTGCCCTTGTCGAAGTCGGCCCCGGCGAGGTCGGATGCCTCGCGGTCCAGGCGTATGCCCAGGTCGGTGCCGCCGCGGGTACCGGTGAACTTGACGAATACCGTCCCGATGTCCTCCAGGCGGACGCGCAGTTCCTCCAGCGTGGGCTTGGGGCCGCCGACCGCCACCGGCTGTTCGGCGCTCAGCCGCTGAGTCAGTTCATCCATGGGTCACCTCTCGGGGGCTCAGTTCTGCTCGGACTCGGCATACGCGAAAGCCAGGTCTTCCGGTATTCGGAACTTCAGCGTGGTCTCGCAGAATTCCCGCCACTCCGGAGTGTCCTCCGTGAACAGCCTCTTGTCCTTGTCGACTCCGACAGGACTGACCATGACGGTGAATTCGTCACAGAGGAACACCGTCGTGTCATTGGTCAGTTCACGCTCTTCCGGTCGCGCGCCGGCCAACCAGCCCGGAAAGCGACGCAATTCACCCAGCAGGTAGGACTTGCAGTACTTCCTCACCGGAACCTCCGAAAGCGGGCCGACGGCGAAATCGACCACGTACAGCGTCGGATGAACCGAACAGAGACGGTCCATCGGAATGCCGCGAAACGTGGTGTCGCGTTATTAGGCGCTCTCAGAGTACGACAAGCGTGCCTGCTGATCTATAAGTGCAGGGTGACAGGAACGACGGTCTGCGCGTTCAACTGCGCCTGTGCGCCGGTTGAACGCGCAGACCGCCGAATCCTGCCCCGGGGGGAGGTTTGTGGACGACGGTCTTCGCTCGTCGTCGCTTACGCGTCCCGTGCGCGGAGCAGCCAGCCGCCGGCGGCCATCGCGCCCAGCGCCCACAGGGCCAGGACGCCGAGGCCCTGCCAGGGGCCGATGGGCAGGTCGTCGACATTGACGGTCGTCTGGACGGCGAGGCCCGCCGTCATCGGGGAGATCTGCTGGAGGTGGCGCTGCCAGTCGGGGTCGGCGATCACCTGGGCGAGGATCGGGAAGACGAACAGCAGGGCGAGAACGATCCCGATGGCGGTCGCGGAGTTCCGTACGACCAGTGCGATACCGAGGCTGAGCAGGCCGATCAGCACGAGGTAGAGGACGGAGCCCACGGCGGCCCGCAGCGTCGCCTCGTCGGCCAGCGACAGGGCCGAGAAGCCGTGTTCCTTCGTGAAGCCGCGCCCAGGCTGCACGAGGCGCCCGATCAGCAGGGACCCCAGTACGGAGACGATTCCCGCCACCAGCATCACCGCGGTGAGCACGGCGGACTTCGAGAAGAGGACCGTCAGCCGGCGCGGCATCGCGGTAAGCGTGGTGTGCATCATGCCGGTGCTGTACTCGTTGCCGACCATCAGCACCGCCACGATCGCGACGACGACCTGGCCGACCAGCACGCCGGTGAGGCTGAGCCGCGCCGGGTCCCCGCCGCAGCCGCTGGCGTCACACCTGGATGTCATGGCCACCGCGGCACTGACCGCGATGGTCAGCGCGACCACGCCGAGCGTCAGCCAGCTGTTGCTCGCGTCGGTCCGCAGCTTCGTCCATTCGGCACGTCCGGCGAATTTCATACGTCCCTCCGACGGAGCAGGATCACGGCGGCGGCAAACGCGGCCGCGGCATAGGCGCACAGGACGCCGAGGCCGGCCCAGGGTGCCAGCGGGAAGTAGCCGGACGACGGTGAGTAGACGGTGACGACCTGGTCGTAGCGCTCGATGCTCTGCTGGATGGCGAATCCGGCGGCGGGGGTGACCCTCAGCAGCCACTGCGAGGCCCCGTCGGGCAGTACGGACGCGGTCGCGAGGAGGTAGGGCAGCACCATGCCGACGACGACCACGGTGATGGCGACGGCGCTGCGCCGCAGGATGGCGCCGACAGCGAGGGCGAAGACGCTCGCGGCGGCGAGCAGCAGGCCCGTGCCGACGATGACGCGCAGTTCGGTCGCCGTCGGTACCGTCAGCACGGGGAAGCCGTTGGACTCCGACCGCTGTCCCCCGAAGGGGACCATGACCGCGGCGGAGACCAGGCCGACGACGAAGGCGACGGAGCCCACCACGAGGCCCTTCGCCACCAGGACGCGGCCCCGGCGCGGGCTGGCCGCCAGGGTCAGGCCGATCATGCCCCGCCGGTACTCGACGGTGATGTAGCCCGCGCCCACGACGACCATGATGATCAGTCCGGCGAACGCGCCGACGAGGAAGTTCTCGATGGTCCGTACGCCGCTCGTGGCGGGGCCGCCGACGACGGGCGCGATGTCGCCCGCGCCGGTCACCTTGAAGCCGCTGCCGGAGGGGGCGGCCCCACCCTTGGTGTCCTGGCTGTAGCTGGCGGAGGTGCCGGCGTCCTTGCCGACCTGATCGCTCTCCCAGGAGCCGCCGGTCCACTGGCCGCCCAGGGTGACCTGGTCGAAGGTGCCGGTGGCGACGGCCGGGGCGAAGCCCGTTCCGGTTCCGGTCTCGTCCTTACTGGACGGGGAGGTCACGAACAGCCCGACCTGCGGTGTCGCCGACAACCCGGAGAGATCCGCATGGCCCACCTCGGTCCACTTGGACCCGTCGGTCGACTGATAGCCGGTGAGCGTGTCGCCGGTGCGCTGGAGCCGCAGCCAGCGCGGTGACTCCTGGGAGGCGGCGCCGGTCATCCCGGCGGTGTCGTGCGTGTAATCGTGCTGCATGCGCACGCCGTGGCTGCCGGTGACCATCATCGCCGCGTACGACGACCCTTGGTCGAGGCTGTCCTTCACGATGATGCCGGCCTTCGCCCACGGGGCGAGGCCGCTCCTGCTGTCGTTCGGGTTCGTCGAGACGACACCGGCCAGCGAGGACACCGAGACGGTGATGGTGCCGTCGCCCTGGAGCTTCTGGTGTACGAAGTAGAAGCTGTCGTTGACCGCTTCACCGCCGGGGCCCACGGGCAGCGCGGAACTGCCGTCCGGGTCGGACTTGTTGCCCGCCGCCGTGGCGAGCAGGCCCACCAGGCAGATGATCAGCACCGCGCCGACCGTGCTCTGCACCCAGCCCCGCACCGTACGGAACTTGGTCCACTCCGCGTGCAGCAGCTGTCCGAAGCCGCCCCGCCCCGGCCGCGCGGTCGTGCGGGGCGGCGTCATCGTGGAGGTCATCGGCCGGCCTCCTCGGGAACGACGCCGCGGTACTGCACGGCGTCCCGGGTGAGCTCCATGTACGCCTCTTCCAGCGACGCGCGGTGCTCGGAGATCTCCGAGAACGGCACCGAGTTCTGGCTGAGCAGCGACACGACGTGCTCCGCGGGCAGCCCGGTCACGCTGACCGTGTCGGCTCCGGTGGAGCTCACGGTGGCGCCCGAGCGGGCCAGGACGGTCATGGCCTGGGTGAGGGCGGACGTCCGCAGGGTCACCCTTCCCTGGGACATCGACGCCAGCAGGTCCCGCACACTCATGTCGGCGACGACCTTGCCGCGTCCGACGACCACCACGTGGTCCGCGCTGTCCTGCAGTTCGCTCATCAGGTGGCTGGAGACCAGCACGGCCCGCCCCTGTTCGGCCAGCGAGGCGAGGAAGCCGCGCATCCACATGAACCCTTCGGGGTCCAGGCCGTTGAAGGGCTCGTCGAGCATGATCACCGGGGGGTTGCCGAGCAGGGCGGCCGCGATGCCGAGGCGCTGCCTCATTCCCAGGGAGAAGCCGCCCGCCTTGCGCTGGGCCACGTCCTGGAGGCCGACCTGCCGGATCACGTCGTCGACCCGCCCGGCGCCGAGGCCCTGGGAGTGGGCCAGCCACAGCAGATGATGCCGGGCGGTACGGCTCGGCTGCACGGCGGCGGCGTCCAGCAGCGCCCCGATGTGCGTGAGCGGGGTGCGCAGATCCTGGTAGCGGCGCCCGCCGACCAGCGCGGTTCCTTTGTCGGGCCTGTCCAGGCCGAGGATCACGCGCATGGTCGTGGACTTGCCGGCGCCGTTCGGACCGACGAAGCCGGTGACCTGCCCCGGCCTGACGTTGAACGTCATCCCGTCCAGCGCCTGGGTGCTTCCGAAGCGCTTGCGCACGTCCGTGACCTCGATCGTCGCGTCCGACCCATCGATCGTTTTCTCCATACCCGCAGACTAGGGAGAAGGAGTGTCCCGGTCGTCACGGCGAAGAGCCATGTTCTACGCCACTCACAGGAGCCAGACACCACTCCGCCCGTCCCCCACAGGAGGGACGGGCGGAGTCATACCTGAGGATGACGCCTAGAGTTCGAACGCCTCGTACTCTCCGCCGCCGTCGGCTCCGACGACCGCCGCGATCGCCGCGACGGTGGGCTCCTCGAAGACGGCGGCGAGCGTCAGGTCCACGCCGAAGACGTCACGGATGCGGGAGACCAGCTGGGTGGCCAGCAGCGAATGCCCACCGAGGTCGAAGAAGTTGTCCTCGACGCCGACGCGTTCCACACCCAGGAGTTCGGTCCACGTCTCGGCGAGGATCCGCTCGGTCTCGGTGCGGGGGGCGACGTACACCTGTGCCGTCACCGCCCTTGCCCCGCCCTCCGGCTCCGGGAGCGCCGCCCGGTCCACCTTGCCGTTCGTGGTGAGGGGCAGCTCGGCCAGCTCGATGAACACCGACGGGACCATGAACGACGGCAGCCGGTTGCCCGCATAGGCCCTCAGCTCCCCGGCGGAGGGGATGCCGTCGGCCTGCTCGGCCGGCACCAGATAGGCGAGCAGCCGCCGGTCGGTGTCCTGGCCGCTCGCGGTGACGACGGCCGTCCGCACCATCGGATGGGCGGCGAGCAGCGCCTCGATCTCCCCCGGTTCGATCCGGAAGCCGCGGACCTTGACCTGGTCGTCGGCGCGGCCGAGGAACTCCAGCCGGCCGTCCGGCAGCCACCGCACCCGGTCGCCGGAGCGGTACATCCGCGTGCCGTCGCCCGTGAAGGGGTCGGGCAGGAAGCGTTCCGCTGTCAGCGCCGCACGGCCGAGGTAGCCGCGCGCCAGCTGCGCACCCGCGATGAACAACTCCCCCGCGACGCCGACGGGCAACGGACGCAGCCGCGAATCCAGCACGTACACCCGGGTGTTCGCGACCGGACCGCCGATCGGCGGCGCCTGCCCGCGGTCCCCCTCGCAGACGGCGACCGTCGCGCACACCGTCGTCTCGGTCGGACCGTACGCATTGAGCAGCCGACGGCCGTCGGACCACTGGGCGGCCACCTGCCCGTCGAGCCGCTCGCCCGCCGTGATCAGGGTGGACACACCGCCGAAGTCGGCCGGGCTCAGGGTGTCCAGCAGGGACGGGGGTACGGTGGCCACGCTCACTCCGGTACGGGCGGCGAGCGCTGCCAGGCGGCCGGGGTCGGCGCGGTCCTCCGCCTCAGCGACGACCAGGGTGCCCCCGGCCGCGAGCGCCATCAGCAGTTCCCACACCGACGCGTCGAACCCGAACGGCGCGAACTGCAGGACCACATCGCCCCGGTCCGTGCCGAGCGCCTCCCGTTGGGCCGTCACCAGACTGACCGCTCCCGCATGGGTGACCTGCACACCCTTCGGCCGCCCGGTGGATCCGGACGTATAGATCACATACGCCAACTGATCTGCGTGTACGGGCACTTCTGGCGGCGTCGAGGGCAGCACCCGCAGGGAGCTCCGCAACGCCGGATCGTCCATGACGACCGTCCGCAGCCTGCCCACGGGCAGGTCGTCGACCACCTCGTCGGTGCCCAGCAGCACACCCGCGCCGCTGTCGGCGAGCATGAACTCCAGTCGGTCCACCGGGTATTCGGGGTCCAGCGGCAGATAAGCGCCGCCGGCCTGCCAGACCGCGAGGATGCCCACGATCATGTCAATGCCGCGCGGCAGGCACACCGCGACCACGGTCTCGCTGCCGACGCCCGCGCCGCGCAGATAGTGCGCCAGCCGCCCCGAGCGTTCCAGCAACTCGCCGTAGGCGACCGACGTCTCGTCGAACACCACGGCGGTCGCGCCCGGCTCCGCCGCCGCGGCGGCCGCGATCAGCTCGTGCACGCCACCGATCGCGGGCAGGGCTTCGGCCGTGTCGTTCCAGCCGCGGACCAGTACGTCGTGCGCGTCGTCGTCCAGCAACGGGAGTTCGCCCAGCCGCTGTTCGGCGTCCCTGGCCACGCCGTTCAGCAACGTACTGAGGTGTTCCGCCATCCGCTCCGCCGTGCCGGGGTCGAACAGCGCGGTGCTGTACTCGATCTGTCCGTTCAGGGCGCCACCCGTATCCGTCAGCACCAGCCGCAGATCGAAGCGGGTGGTCATGCCGCTGCCGGTGTCACCGAGGAACGAGTCGGTGTCCGGCCCGTCGTCCGGGTCGTTCTCGGCAGGCTCCTGCCCGTCCTCGGTGAAGTAGTTGAACAGCACCTGGAACAGCGGGCTGCGGGACCGGTCCCGCTCGACGACCAGGTCGTCGACCAGCTGCTCGAACGGGAGATCCTGGTGCGCGTAGGCGTCCAGCGCCATGGAGCGGACGCGACCGAGCAGCGTCGTGAACGTCGGGTCCCCCGACAGGTCGGCCCGCATCACCAAGGTGTTGACGAAGAACCCGATCAGGTCCTCGGTCTCGGCGCGGTTCCGGTTCGCCACCGGTGTGCCCACGACGACGTCGTCCGTGCCGGCATACCGGCTCAACAGGACGTCGAAGGCGGCCAGCAGCGTCATGAACATCGTCGTGCCGCTGCGCTGGGACAACGCCCGCAGCGACTCCATGGTCTCCGCCGGAACGGTGAACCGGGTGTACGCGCCGGCCGGCGACCAGACCGCCGGACGCGGGCGGTCCGTGGGCAGTTCCAGGACCGGGGCGTCCGACAACTGGTCACGCCAGTAAGACAGTTGACCGTCCAGGACCTCACCGGTCAGCCACTGCCGCTGCCAGAGGGAGAAGTCCGCGTACTGCACGACCAGCGGGGGCAGCGACGGCCTCCGGCCCGCGCGCAACTCGCCGTAGAGGTACGTCAGTTCCCGCTGGAAGATCCGCGTGGACCATTCGTCGGACACGACATGGTGCATCGACAGCGCCAGTACGTGCTCGTCGGGCGCCACGCGGATGAGCATGGCGCGGATCAGCGGACCGCCCGCCAGATCGAAGGGTGTCGCCTCGTCGGCCGCGACCAGCTTCCCGGCCGCGTGCAAGGGGTCGCCCTCGGTCGAGACATCGATCAGCGGGAGCGGGAAGGCCGACGGCGCATCGATCAGCTGGTACGCGACGCCGTCCGGGCCGGCCACGAGCCGGGTCCGCAGCACCTCGTGCCGGGCGACGATCGCGCTCAACGCGTCCTGGAGGGCGGGGACGTCCAGGTCCGGGCCCATCCGGACCCGCATCGGGAGGCTGTACTCCAGTGATCCGGGCTCCAGTTGGTCGAGGAACCACAGTCGCTGCTGGGCGAAGGACAGCGGCAGTTCGCGGTCCCGGCCGACCGGCGTCACCGGCCGCACGCCGACCCGCTCCGACGACTCCGCGATCACCGACGCGAGTCCGCGTACCGTCGGGTGGTCGAACAGCGTGGAGAGCGGGATCTCCGCTTCCAGGACGTCCCGGATGCGGGAGACGATCTGGGTGGCCAGCAGTGAGTGCCCGCCCAGTTCGAAGAAGTTGTCCTCGGCGCCGACCCGGTCCACGGGCAGCAGACGGCCCCAGATCCCCGCGAGCAGCTCCTCCACCGCGCCCGAGGGAGCGACGAACCCGGTCACGTCGGTGCGGCCGGTCTCCGGCGCCGGCAGGGCTGCCCGGTCCAGTTTCCCGTTGGGGGTCAGCGGCAGGGCCGCCACTTCGACGAAGACCGACGGGACCATGAACTCGGGGACGCTGCGCCGGACATGCTCGCGCAGTTCGGCCGTCGCCGGGATGCCCTCGGCCGGGTCGTCCGGGACCAGATAGGCCACCAGCGCCCGGTCCGCCGCCTCGCCCCACGTCGTCACGACCGCCGACCGCACGGCGGGGTGGTCGGCGAGGACCGCTTCGATCTCGCCGGGTTCGATGCGGAACCCGCGCACCTTCACCTGGTGGTCGACGCGGCTGAGGAATTCCAGGCGTCCGTCGGCCCGCCAGCGCACCTGGTCACCGGAACGGTACGCCCGGGACCCGTCACCGGCGAACGGATCCGCCACGAACCGCTCCGCCGTCAGCGCGGGTCGGTCCCCGTACGCCCGGGCCAGGCTGGCCCCGGCGATGAACAGCTCGCCCGCGACGCCGACCGGTACCGGGTTCAGCCGGTCGTCCAGCACCAGCAGCCGTACGTTGGTGAGGGGCCGGCCGATGGGGACCAGGCCGCCCGGCGACCAGTCCGCCGTACCGCCCGGGCGCGGGCACACCGTGCTGGCCGCGTCGATGGTGTTCTCCGTCGGGCCGTACAGGTTCGCCACGACGGCCGTGTCGTTCCTCGCATAGAAGCCGGCCACATCGGCTGCGGCCAGCGCCTCGCCACCGCAGAACACGGCACGCAGCGAGGGCAGCGACGACGGCCACGCATGGGACACGAACAGCTTGAACAGCGAGGGCACGAACTGCACCACCGAGATCTGCCGGGACTCCAGCAGGCCCACCAGATAGTCCAGGTCCCCGTGCCGTCCCGGTTCGGCGAGGACCAGCTCGGCGCCGTTGGACAGCGGCCAGAACAGCTCCCACACCGACGCGTCGAACGTCAGCGGCGTCTTGTGCAGCACTCGCTCGGACGCGTCCAGCTCGTGGCGGTCCTGCATCCACGACACACGGTTGAGGACACCCCGGTGGGTGATCTGGACGCCCTTCGGACGTCCGGTCGAGCCCGAGGTGTAGATGACGTACGCGAGTTGCTGCGGGTGCACCGACACCCGCGGTGACGTCGACGGCAGCGCCGCGAGGTCCGTCCGCGTCTTCGGGTCGTCCAGCCATACGACGGTGTCCAGCGCACCGCCCGCGGCCAGATCGGCGGCCACCGCCCGGTGACCGACCAATGTCGACGCGCCACTGTCGGCGAGCATGAACTCCAGCCGGTCCTGCGGGTATGCGGGATCCAGCGGGAGGTACGCGCCGCCCGCCTGCCACACGGCCAACACCGCTGCCACCATGTCCGGGCCACGCTCCAGGCACAGCGCCACCACCGACTCGGTCCCCACACCCGCGCCGCGCAGGTAGTGCGTGAGCTGATTCGCCCTGGACATCAACTCGCCATACGTGACGGTCAGTTCACCTGATACGACGGCCACCGCGTCCGGGGTCGCGGCCGCCCGCCCGGCGATCAACTCGTGCATACCGGCCACCGCGGGCAGCTCCGCGACAGTGTCCGTCCACTCGTGCAGCAGCTGATCCTGCTCGGCCGCCGTCAGCAGCGGCAGCTCGCCCACGCTCCGGTCCGCGTCGGCGGCGACGGCCTGGAGCAGCGTCACCAGGTGCCCCGCCATCCGCTCGATCGTGTCGGCGTCGAACAGGGCGGTGCTGTACCGAATCTCACCGGCCAGGGCACCGCCGTCCTCACCCAGGCTCATCATCAGGTCGAACTTCACCGGCAGGGATTCGGGGATGAACGCCGTATCGGTGTCCGCGCCGGTGGTTGCGCGCGATCCACCCCTCTCTTCGGCGCTATAGCTGAAGAGGGCCTGGAAGAGCGGCGTACGGGACCGGTCGCGCTCCACGACCAGATCGTCCACCAGCTGCTCGAACGGCAGGTCCTGGTGCGCGTACGCCCCCAGCGCGGTCTCGCGCACCCGGCGCAGCACCTCGGTGAAGGACGGGTCGCCGGACAGGTCCGTCCGCATGACCAGGGTGTTGACGAAGAACCCGATGAGGTCCTCGGTCTCGGCCCGGTTCCGGTTCGCCACCGGTGTGCCGACCGCGACGTCCTCCGTAGCGCCATAACGACCCATGAGGACGTCGAAGGCGGCGAGCAGGGTCATGAACATCGTCGTGCCGTGCTCGCGCGACAGCGCCCGCAGCGCGTCCGCGGTCTCCGCCGGAACGCTGAACCTCGCCGCCGCGCCCTCGGTGGAGCGCACTGGCGGGCGGGGCCGGTCGGCCGGCAGGTTCAGAACCGGTACATCCGCCAACTTGGCCTGCCAGTAGCTCACTTGGCTGTCGAGGACTTCCCCGGAGAGCCAGTTCCGCTGCCACGCGGCAAAGTCGGCGTACTGGAGCCCGAGCGGCGGCAGCGGGTCCGGAGCCCCCGACCTGAACGCCTCGTACAGCGCCAGCATCTCGCGCTGAAGGACACGGTCCGACCACTCGTCGAAGACGACGTGGTGCATCGTCAGGGCGAGTACGTACTCGTCCGGGGCGAGTCGGACCAGGGTGGCGCGGACGAGGGGGCCGCGCGCCAGGTCGAACGGGGTGAGCCCGTCCTGGCCGACCAGGCGGTCGGCCTCCTCGTGGGGCCGGACGCATCCGCTGACGTCCACGACCGGCAGAGGAAGGCTCGCCGGCGGGTCGATGAGCTGGTGCGGTACGCCCTCGGCATCGGCCACCAGACGGGTGCGCAGCACCTCGTGGCGGGCCACGATCGCGTCCAAGGCCGCGCCGAGCGCCGGCAGGTCGACATCGCCGGTCAGACGCAGCCGGGTCGACATGTTGTACTCCGGCGAACCCGGCTCCAGCTGGTCCAGGAACCACAGCCGCTGCTGCGCGAACGACAGCGGCAGTACCTCGTCCCGGGCGACGGCCGCCACCGGGGGTGCGGCGTGCCGGGCGGAGCTGTCGATCACCGAAGCCAGGCCGCGGACGGTGGGGGCGTCGAAAAGGGAAGCGAGGGAAACCTCGACGCCGAACGCCTCCCGGATGCGGGAGACCACCAGCGTGGCCAGGAGAGAGTGGCCGCCGAGGTCGAAGAAGCCGTCCGTGGCACCGACCCGGTCCACTCCCAGGACCTGCGCCCAGATACCGGCAAGGAGCTCTTCAGTGGCCCCGGACGGCTCCGAGAACCCCTTGAGGTTCGCGCGGGAGACGTCCGGCTCGGGCAGCGCGGACCGGTTGATCTTTCCGTTCGGGGTCAGGGGCAGCGCGGCCAGCTCGATGAAGAGGGACGGGATCATGTAGTCGGGCAGGGTCCGGTGGAGATGCTCGCGCAGTACCTCCGGGGCGGGTATGCCGTGGGTGTGGTCGGTGGGGATCAGGTAGGACACCAATCGTCGATCGGCCCCCTCACCGTGTGCGGTGACCACAGCCGCGCTGATCTGCGGGTGGCCGCTCAGCGCGGTCTCGATCTCGCCCGGCTCGATACGGAAGCCGCGGACCTTGAGCTGGTCGTCCGCCCGGCCCAGGAACTCCAGGCGACCCTCGGCCAGCCACCGCA